>JBMNGP010000006.1:162500-450911 GCA_050949905.1 Desulfitobacteriia bacterium
TTTTTGCTACAAAATTTCATAATAAATTGTCCTATGCCAATGTCTTTAAACTAGCATGGTATCATCGGTGGAATAATAAACTCCTACTCAGAATAATCCTCGAAGAGTTAAATATAGACTGCATAATGGAGCGGGTGATGGGAATCGAACCCACGTAACCAGCTTGGAAGGCTGGCACTCTACCATTGAGTTACACCCGCATGTTTATGGTAGCAGGGGGGGGATTTGAACCCTCGAATGAGCGGGTATGAACCGCTTGCCTTAGACCACTTGGCTACCCTGCCATGGCTCCCCGAGCTGGATTCGAACCAGCAACCTACCGGTTAACAGCCGGTTGCTCTACCGTTGAGCTATCGAGGAAAATGTGGCGGAGAAGGAGGGATTTGCTCCGCAGCTGCGCCGCTATCACGCCGGGCCTAAAAATGCTTCCATAGGTCGCATTTTCTTAACGGCCGTTCAAATCCTCCATCATCTGCTCTTGATGATTAAATTATGGCGGAGAAGGAGGGATTTGAACCCTCGCAGCAGTTGCCCACTCTAACGGTTTAGCAAACCGTCCTCTTCAGCCACTTGAGTACTTCTCCGTTACTGATTGTTTTGGTGCGGAAGGCGGGACTTGCTCCGTTCGCTACGCTCACTATCACGCCTGCCCTAAAAATGCTTCCATAGGTCGCATTTTCTTAACGGGCGTTCAAGTCCTCCTTCTTGATGCATGTTAAGTTTTGGTGCGGAAGGCGGGACTTGAACCCGCACGGTGTTCACCACACGCCCCTCAAACGTGCGCGTCTGCCAATTCCGCCACTTCCGCATAAGTGGAGCCGTTAACCGGGATCGAACCGGTGACCTTATCCTTACCAAGGATACGCTCTACCTACTGAGCTATAACGGCATTTGGCTTTTTTGATTTTTGTATGGTGCGCTCGGAGGGATTCGAACCCCCGACCTTCTGATTCGTAGTCAGACACTCTATCCAGCTGAGCCACGAGCGCATGTGGTTAATGGAGCGGGTGACGAGATTCGAACTCGCGACTTTCACCTTGGCAAGGTGACACTCTACCACTGAGTTACACCCGCATGTTATTGGTGAGCCATCCGCGACTCGAACGCGGGACACCCTGATTAAAAGTCAGGTGCTCTACCGACTGAGCTAATGGCCCTTAGATAATGGCTGGGGTGGCTGGATTCGAACCAACGCATGCCAGAGTCAAAGTCTGGTGCCTTACCGCTTGGCGACACCCCATTCTCGAAATTCAAATTTGGTGGGCAGGGATGGATTCGAACCACCGTACCTTTCGGAACAGATTTACAGTCTGCCGCCTTTAACCACTCGGCCACCTACCCATATCAGAACACTTCTTAGTTCTTGAGCCTTATGCTTTGATAGCCATCGGCCACTGAATTCTGTAATGGCGACCCCGATCGGACTTGAACCGACGATCTCCTGCGTGACAGGCAGGCATGTTAACCACTACACCACGGGGCCATTTTGTTGTTCGAGGCACAATATTCGATATACGAATTCTCGTTATTCCTCACATTGTTCAAAAGATCGGTTTACATTTGGTTATCAAGCCTTGCTTGCAATGCTTTTCGAACCTCGCACCTCGATCTTCGAACTTTGATTATGGTGGGCGATGACAGGATCGAACTGCCGACATCCTGCTTGTAAGGCAGGCGCTCTCCCAGCTGAGCTAATCGCCCATGTATCATGCTCATTACCCAATATAAGTTCCACTCTTAATAGTTCGCTAAGCTTAGCAATAGCATCATTCAAAAAGAGTATCAAATATCGAGTTTGGTGACCCCTACGGGATTCGAACCCGTGTTACCGCCGTGAAAGGGCGGTGTCTTAAACCACTTGACCAAGGGGCCGTGATGAGCGAGAACATTTGATAGTATAGCTAAATGAATTCTAATTGTCAACCCAGTTTTGCGAAATATTTTCGAAACTATTTTATCCCTCAGTTGACATTGTAAATGCAACCCATACGTTACTTGATGATTGCATTTAATTTGTCAAACAGAGGGGTGGCATTAAGTCTTACAAGCAAAAGATGTTTCTTTCCTCACTCCCCCATGGGGGAGTGATTGCATTTAGTCTGGCAAGAATTCTGACGAAATAATAGGTAAGTGTGTTCTGCGAAACCTATTTTAAATTGAAGGAGAGTTTACCATGGCTAAAAACAAGCACCTTACCGATTTGGAACGTATGCTGATTGAACAGAAGCTGAGGGAGGGCGTATCCCTCAAGCAGATTGCCGCCATTCTTGGAAAAAGTGCATCCACCATTTCCCGTGAAGTCCGTGCCCGCGCCATCGAAAGCAATAAATATGCGCCATACCGCATCCATAACCGCTGTGCAAAACTAAATGTCTGCCAAAAAATACAGCTCTGTGCGGATAAACCCAACTGCACCAGAAAGTGTTCCAGCTGTAATTATTGCAATGCTATATGCGAGGAATTCGAGGAACGGCTGTGCATCAAGCTTTATGACCCTCCCTATGTCTGCAACGGCTGTGTGGAAGAGCGCCAGTGCGTACTGCGGAAAAAATATTATCTCCATAAAAAGGCCCACGAGGCATATCGTGAAATGCTGGTAGAATCCCGCACCGGTGCGAATATTACTGAGGATGAGCTGCTCTACCTTGACGAATTGGTTTCTCCTCTCATCCGGCGTGGCCACTCTGTCCATCACATCGCAGTCCACAATGCCGACAGCCTTGAAGTCAGTGAAAAATCCATCTATCGCTATGTTGCCGGCGGCCTTCTCAAGGCAAAAAATATAGATATGCCCCGCGTCTGCCGCATAAAGCCCCGGAAATCCAAACCGGTGGAGCATAAGGTTGATTGCTCCTGCAGGATCGGGCGTACATACGCCGATTTCCTGACTTTCAAGGAAGCTTCAGATGTTACCGTTGTTGAGATTGATTCGCTCATCGGGCGTGTTGGAGGCAAGGTTCTGCTCACGATGATGTTCAAGTCCTGCGATTTGATGTTGGCCTTCATCAGGGAGCGCAACACCTCCCTGTCCGTTATCAACGTTTTTAATCGCTTGGACCAAACCCTTGGCAGGGAGCTGTTCAGTCGGCTTCTCTCAGTCTGTCTCGCTGATAACGGTTCGGAGTTTTCAAATCCTAAGGCTTTAGAGTATGATGCCCAGGGCATCCAGAGGATGCGTGTGTTTTACTGCGATCCATACGCCTCATACCAGAAACCCAATGTGGAGCTCAACCATGAATTCATAAGGAAAATACTGCCCAAAGGCACATCATTCGATAATCTATGCCAAGGGGATATTGACCTGATGATGTCGCACATCAACTCCTATTCCAGAGAGAAGCTGGGCAACAAATCGCCCTTTGATATGTTCGGCTTCATCTACGGATACGATGTCCTTCAAAAGCTGGGGCTCAGCAGTATCCACCCTAATGAAATCCTGCTGAAGCCTTCGCTTTTGAAAAAGTAATCCGAGCGTTCTCTAACTCGCAGAGCACATTAATAGAAACCTTAGTCAGGGGGACGCATTAACTCTGTCCGAAAAAACAGCTTTTGGGTACCCCTTGTATTCCTATGCCTATTTTTAGTGCTCAGCGGCCAAATTTCGCTCGCTATTAATATAAATCGGCTATTTTTGCTGAAAGTATACCCTGTTATTCCCAAATCTTGACTAACTTAATGCTACTTTTCAATATTTACTCTGTCAAAGGTTGCATTTACTTTGACCGCCCACCAACTATTTTATTATTTGTGTTAATACAATCTCGGAATAAAAGCCGGATATATGCAAAAAAAGCTTTGTCCTGCTTAAGTGCTGATAGTTAACTTGCAGCGCGATAATCCCTGTCAAGATTATCGCTGCTGCAGTTCAGTTAACTTAAACTTATTTAACTTCTTGGATAATAGGCAGAATCATTGGCCTGCGCTTTGTTTTTTCATAAAGATGCTTGCTTAAAGTTTCCCTAATTTGATTTTTCAAAACAGCCCACTCGATCATTCCATTTTCCAGACAACGTTCAGTTGTTGCCTTAATTTTTTGTTTAGCTTCTTCCAGCATAGCTTCTGACTCGCGAACATAAACAAATCCTCTGGTAACTATGTCCGGGCCGGCTAATATTTCTCCATCTGCTTTTCTTAAGGCAATAACTACAATCAAAATACCGTCTTGAGATAATTGTTTCCTGTCTCTTAAGACAATATTCCCGACGTCACCTATACCTAAGCCATCCACTAAGATCCTGCCGGAAGGTACTTTTCCTGCCAGGCAGGCGCCGTTTTTTGTAAATTCAATAATACTGCCGTTTTCAGCTACAAAAATATTCTCCTGCGCTATGCCCAGCTGCTCAGCGAGTTGTCCGTGTTTAATCAGCATTCGGTACTCACCGTGAACAGGTATAAAATATCTGGGTTTAACCATATTGATCATAAGTTTTAATTCTTCCTGACTTGCATGACCAGAAACATGAACACCTGACATCGGTTCATAAATAACGTTAGCACCAAGTTTAAATAGTTGGTCTATCGTTCTGGCTACAGATTTCTCGTTTCCTGGAATAGGATTAGCAGAAATGACTACAGTATCTCCTGGTTGGATCTCTACCCTTTTATGATCACTCATAGCCATTCTGGTGAGAGCGGACATAGGCTCCCCTTGACTCCCTGTAGTTATGATACAAGCTTGATTACCAGGAAGTTGAATAATCTCTTCTACATCTACGAGTGTTCCTTCCGGAATGGTTAAATAACCTAGTTCTGCAGCAATAGTAGCATAGTTGAGCATGCTCCTGCCAACAATAGCTACTTTTCTGTTAGTTTTGAAAGCAGCCGTGATAACCTGCTGTACGCGGTGAACATTAGAAGCAAAGCTTGCTAGGATAATCCTTTCTTTAGCATTCCTGAACACGTCGTCAAACATTTGGCCGACTCTTCGTTCCGACATTGTAAAGCCTGGCCTCTCCACATTGGTACTGTCAGACATTAAACATAGTACGCCTTTTTGACCTAATTCAGAAAACTTATAAATATCCAGTATCTCGGTAGTAACCGGGGTATGATCAAGCTTAAAATCCCCAGAGTGGACAATGGTTCCCAGAGGGGTATGAATCGCCAACCCAACAGAGTCAGGGATACTGTGGCTTACCCTGATAAAGTCAATTTTAAATACGCCTAATTTGATACTATCTCCGGGTTTAACGGCCGTAGCCTTGAGATTATTAACATTACTCTCTTTGAGTTTAGCTTCAATTAAACCTAAAGTCAGTCTGGTACTAAAAATCGGGGCATCGATTTCTTTGAGCAAATACGGTAAGGTTCCAATATGATCTTCATGACCATGGGTTACCAGGATTCCTAAGAGCAAATCCTTATTTTCGATGACGTAAGAATAATCGGGGATGACAATATCAATTCCCAGCATATCATCTTCAGGGAATGCTAATCCAGCATCGATAATAAGCATTTGGTTGTCATACCGGATTACCGTCATATTCTTGCCAATTTCTCCTAATCCCCCGAGAGGAATAATTTGTAGTTTGTGTTCTTTCGGCAAAAGCAACACCTCCATACGTTTAGTTTTTAATTAATACTTGTTCTTGTTTAGACTCTGTACGACCTAAAGAAAACAATAAAATACCCCGAAGTATTTCTGAAGCATTAAGCAGATTTAAAAAAAGGCATAAAAAAATCCAATACCTCGTCCTTCACTCGTCTATACAGTTAGCCGCTCACATAACATTGTTTATATTATAGACTTGAAAACTCAGATGTGCAAGTACACCGGAGTTATTACGCGATTATTATTCCCCTTCCGGCAATAAAAGTTAAACTTCGGCAAGGTTACCGAAGTTAAATATGATTAGATCTAATAACAGATTAATATTAAAAAAGTGGTATATACAAATCCCCTTGTACTTATTTTATATCTTGGGGTAGTTCCCTAATCCTCAACAACAAATCCTGTAGAAAAGCCTGCTCATTGGCATTTGGCTCTATTATCGGCAAGCGATAGCCACCGACATTTAAGCCCATTTGGTTCAAAAGATATTTAACTGGAACAGGATTGGTGGCTATAAACATTCCTCTAAAAATAGGAAAGAGCAGCTGATGCCATGTTAAAGCTTTCTCCGTATCTCCCTCTTTAAAAGCTGCAATCATTTTGCTGATTTGCCTGCCAACCAGATGAGAAGCCACACTGACTATTCCCTTACAGCCTAAAGCCAGCATTGGTAAAGTAAGCGAATCATCTCCGGCATAAATCGCAAATGAATTAGGCAGGGAGATTTTTAATTCGCTGACCTGATCCATCGAACCGGCTGCTTCCTTGATAGCCACAATGTTAGGGATTGCCGCCAGCCTTTTGACTGTCTCAGGTAGAAGATTGCAGGCTGTACGTCCGGGAATATTATAAAGCATTAATGGCTGGCTTGTAGCTTCAGCAATAGCCTTAAAATGCTGATACAAGCCTTCCTGAGAAGGTTTATTATAGTAAGGAACTACGGCCATAATCCCATCGAGGTTAAGATCGGCAATTCTTTCTACAAGTTCAATGCTTTCCCGAGTAGAATATGTACCCACTCCGGCAATGACTTTGGTTGAATCGCCGACCGCATTCTTCACTTCTTGAAAGAGCCTTATTTTTTCTTCCGGAGTCAGGTTAGGTGTTTCACCGGTTGTTCCGGCAACGACTATCCCCTCCGAACCGTTTTGAGAAAGATGCCGGGCTAACTGAGCCGCGACAGGATAGTTCACTTGCAGTTTTTCATCAAAAGGTGTAACCATTGCAGTAAGAACACTGCCAAACATAATTATCCCCCCTTAGGGTTTGTTATTGATCTTAATGCACTGATTTTATTTTCCTAACTGGAATTTTTTGTGAAGAGATTGTACTGCAGCAACCATTTGATCTTTTTTGACTAGTACCCAAATTGTAGTGTGGGAATCTGCAGACTGAAGTATTTCAACCCCACTTTCAGCTAAAGCCTCAACCATATTAGCCATTACACCCGGGACGTCTGCTATCCCTCCTCCAACCAAGGCTACTTTGGCACAGCTGGGGAATGCTTCGGCTTCAAAACCCATATTATGGAGTATACTTATAGCTTTGTCCGCTAATTCATCTCTAACAGTATAAAGGACATTTTCCGGTTGAACACTAATAAAGTCAACACTGATATCGGCTAAAGCCATACCTTTAAAAATTTTTTTAACCGCTTGGCTCTTATTCTCTTCATCTTCAATACCAATCTTAATTTGGGTCACATTTGGTGTATGGGCAATACCGGTGATTATCCGATCTCCAATGGCATCAGCACCAACCTGGATATCAGGCTGAATATTAGTTACCAAGGTGCCCGGAGAATTGGTAAAAGTATTTTTAACGCGTAAGGGGATATTTTTTTGCATCGCTATCTCCACAGCCCTCGGATGAATAACTTTGGCTCCTTGATGGGCTAGATGACATATATCATTATAGGTAACTACATCAAGAATCTTAGCATCTTCCACAATTCGAGGATCGGCTGTCATGATGCCTTCAACATCGGTATAAATATCTATGGCTTCAGCATTCAAGGCAACACCGATTGCTGCTGCTGTCGTATCGCTTCCGCCTCTGCCCAGGGTGGTGATCTGACCGTCCTCGGTTATGCCTTGAAAACCTGTTACTACCACAACCTTGCCTTCTTCTAACTGCTTTATGATATTCCCGGGCTCTACTCTGATTATCCTGGCCTCGCCAAAACAGTTATTGGTTATTATTCCGGCTTGTCCCCCAGTTAAAAGTACTGCTTCTAAACCTAGGCTTTGTAAGGTACTGACCATCACCGCGCCCGAAATCACTTCACCGCAACTAATTAACAGATCCATCTCTCTTTTAGGAACTTCGGAATAAATACTGGAGACCAGTTTGATAAAAGTGTCTGTAGCATAAGGATCACCCTGGCGTCCAATAGCTGATACTACAACGACAGGTGAAAATCCCTGGCTAACTGCTTCTGAAACTTTAGCAGCTACCTGTGTCCTTCTTTCCGGATTGGCAACCGATGTTCCGCCAAATTTTTGTACTAAGATACGCAAGTTTTACTCCTCCCTAGCATTAGGTATTTTCATTATAACAGCAATTGTGCAATTTGTACCGTTTAACTATTTGGAAAAGATGGAAATTGTGAATTTAATGTTAAGTTTTCTAACATTAAATTCACATCTTCTCAATTTCCTTGGTTAAATTATTTAACGACACTATGTTTAATACCTTTTTCTGATTAATAAACTTTATATTCCACTAAGACAGGCTGAATTTGTTTCCCCTGAAAAGCCATTAATATGGTTTCCGGAATTTTGTCCATATGAGCCACTAAGGAATTTGCCTTTTGCTGAGGATTGTCTTGACCCAATGGAACCAGATAAATATTTTTATAAGTTAACAAAGTACCGATATTTTTGGCGTTGATACCCAAACCATCATTAGTAGAGACTGCTATGACGAGCGGTTTCAGGTTACGCAGATGGGCTTTGGCAGCCATTAGAACCGGTGTGTCGGTTATGCCGTTGGCTAGTTTGGCTAAGGTGTTCCCCGTACAGGGCGCAATGACAACACAATCCAGGGAATCTTTTGGTCCAATTGGTTCAACTTCCGGGAAAGTTTTTAAAGGTTCTTTACCGGTTAATTCTTTCAGCATATCTTTCCAATATTGTGCCGTGCCAAATCTAGTATTGGTTTGGTCTACCGCATAAGAAATAATTGGTGTGACTTCTGCTCCTTCTTCCACAAGCTGCTTTAGTACTTTCATTACTTCCGCCAGGGTACAATGAGATCCCGTCAGGGCAAATCCTATTCTAACACCTTTGAACCTCACTTGCCGCCACCCCCATCCAGCCTTTTTTTTCGGGGGAGGGCAAGATACTGCAGTATTACCGGCGGATAGATTTTCGCTAAGATCCTGCCTGCTGTTTTAGGAGCGACGATTCCCGGCAGTCCTGGAGCAAGCTGGGCTTTAATGCCCAGTTTCTTCGCATATTCGAAATCAGTCCCCCCCGGTATGGATGCCAAGTCAATAATGACGGCTTCCCGCGGCATCTCCTCCAAGATATTTCTATTCAGAACAAGGGCAGGAACAGTATTAAAAACAATATCCGCTTTGCTGATTTCTGTCTCTAACTGGGAATAATCAATTACTTTGACACCCATTTCAAAAGCTCTGGCTAAATCCGCCGATTTGCGGGCTACTGCAGTCACTCTGGCACCAATACCTTTAAGCATGTGAATAAGTGTAATACCGGTTCTCCCAACACCCAAAACAAAGCTTTCACTGCTATGTATGGTGATATTGGTTGCCTCAATCGCCATCTGGATTGCACCTTCGGCGGAAGGAATAGAATTAAGAATTGCTAAATCATCCCTGTTGTTGATTTCTACTAAAGGTATATTCAAGATTTGAGCAGCCATTTTCAAGGCGGGTCGAGCCCAACCGATAAAAAGCGGTACGCCGGGCGGTATGGCTTCCAGGGCTTCGTGGCTTAAGATGATAGGTGAATTTGTGTATTTGGCTTTTACTAACCCTCGCTCATCTGTGCCAAACATTGGGAAAAGAAGGGCATCGGCTTTTTTTACAATATCCAGGAGGTTTTCAGCGTGTTCAATAGTATTTCCTAACGGTGATTTTTCCAGTCCCAGCCCTATGACTTTAGCCCCAAGCCTCTGTAATTCAGGGATAAGATAGATCTCTCTGTCATCACCACCAATTACTGCAAGGCGTACTCCTTCAAGTACAGCACCCATAATTTAGGCCTCCTTGTTGGGTAGTATCCTGATAAGCTACTATCCATTATATGAGGCTCTATAGAACGCGGTGCTTAAAAGAAAACCTCCTAATCCAGGAAATTCTCTAAACCAATAACTACGTCAGTCATTTTATAAGCTTTCCTAATAGCCAGCATTACTCCCGGCATATATGTTTCTCTGGTATAGGCATCATGCCTGATGGTCAGAGTCTGGCCGTATCCTCCAAAAATAACTTCCTGATGGGCAACGAGACCTGGCAACCGTACGGCGTGAACATGGATACCATCAATGTCCCCGCCTCTTGCCCCCGGAATTTTCTCATATTCATTAGGATGACCTTGGATTTGAGGCTTGCGAATTTGGGAAATCATTTCTGCAGTTTTTAGGGCAGTCCCGGAAGGGGCATCCAGTTTATTGTCATGATGGTATTCAATTATATCCACGTGATTAAAATATCTGGCTGTTTCCTGGGCAAACTTCATCATTAATATTGCGCCGAGCGCAAAATTAGGAGCAATAAAGAAGCCCACATTATTCTCTTTGGCCAACTCTTTTAATTCGGCAACCTCTTGGTCATCCAGACCTGTCGCTCCAATAACGGGAACGACTCCTGCCTTAAGGCCTTCTTTGGCATTAGCAAAAACTGATTGCGGTGTTGTAAAATCAACCAGAATATCGGCCTTTAATTCCTTAAGGATCTCCTTGCTCAATGACCCTAAAATGGTTATTCCTAAGGGACTTAGTCCAAGAATACTACCGATATCTCTGCCTTGATTCTGAATATCTGAAACGCCGGCAATTTCCATATCAGCTTGTTTAAGAATGGTTTGAACCGTTTCCCTACCCATCTTTCCGCAGGCTCCGGCCACAAACACACGGATTTTATTCAAATTAACCCCTCCTGAGTACAATATAGCAAAACCCCGTACCATCAGTTCGGGGTTAGAACTCTTAATATTTTATTATACCTGAAGAAACCTGTCAAATTGGGGTTTAGCTACACAAACTCCGCATAATTGACATCAACAATAATCACTTCACTGCCTATTTTCTTAATTGCTTTCCAGGGAACAACTACATATTCCCCTTCTCTCTCGCTATTCCTCCCAAAAAACCAGCTATATCCCGAGCGGGAAGAAATGATTAAAGCCTCAATTTTACCGTTGATATTTATTTTTATATCACTGTCACTGACTAACCCCAGTTTGGCGCCATCATGAAGATTAACTATTTCTTTTCCCGACAATTCGCTTAAGAGCATTATGCTCCCCTCCTCTTCTGGGTATTGGCAAATATCTTCTGCGCATAGGGTTGGATGATGGCAATAAAGAGAGACAACACAGCCAGGGGTTTAAAGTAATAGAGCGAAGAAGGGTTCCAGATACTTTCCGGGATTCCTAAAAAAGTTAAGAGTAATTCCAGGGACAAGTAAATACCCCCGGCAGTTCCTACTAATTGCGTAATAGCTTTGGCTAAAGCCCCGGAGACACGAGGTGAACGCCACATCAGCATTTTTTGCCTTGTCCTAATCGACATAATAATTCCAGCACAGAGGAGAACGCTGATTATTATTTCCATAGAATCACCCCTGAGGGATATCTATGCCCTGAAACAAACAAAAAGACCAGATTTTTTACACGTGCTTCTCAAATTAATCATATCTGGAGAACAATCATTTTTGGCCTGTTGAGCCGAATCCTCCTTCTCCCCTCAAGGTTTCGCCTAATTCCTCACTCTCAATAAACAGGGCCTGATAAACATTAATAAATATCAGTTGGGCAATTCTCTCCCCATTTTGGATAATTACATTTTCCTGTCCGAGGTTAACCATCAAGACCTTAATTTCACCCCGATAATCAGAATCAATAACGCCTACTCCATTGCTTAAAGTTAAACCCTTGTGGGAGGCCAAACCGCTACGGGCAAAAACAAGCGCGACCAATTTTGAAGTAGGTAATTCTATAGCTATCCCTGTCGGGATTGCTGCTCTTTCTCCCGGCTTAAGAATGAGATCTTGGTCAAGACAGGCATACAAATCGGCACCGGCTGCCCCCTGGGTAGCATAGCGAGGAACAGCAATTTCCTTAGATTCCGCACTATTTACTCTTTTTACTTTAATCTTAATATGCTCATCCATTTGCTTCATCCCTTCATTCTCAATTTCCTTCATAGCCTAACATTTCTTCTCTTTTCTCTGCCGGTACTCTAAATTCCTTCAAATGGCCGGCGGGATGCAAAGCAAAAAATGGCAAAAGAAGATGCCTCCAAGGATGAAGACATCTTCTTCAATATTTAATTTATTTACTCTCCATTTTTAGGGTTACCCCAATATTTGACAGAGAGCCGGTTTTTAGATCAAATTGATATGGAGTTAATCAGCTTATCAAAATCAGCATTAAAACCCTTTTGCCCTAGGGTTAAAACACTGATTCTTTCCCTAACCCACAGGCGTTCCATGACTCTTTTAATATCAGTCAGCTTAACTTTCTCCAATTGCTCGACGGCTTCTTCGGCAGTTTTAACCCGCCCAAAAGTTAGTTCTGTTTTACCCAGCCTGTTCATTCTGCTGCTGACCGACTCTAACCCTAATAATAAATTTCCTTTAATCTGTGCCTTTGTTCTGGCTAATTCCTCTTCGGTAATACCTTGGGACTTAATAGTATTCATTTCTTCTAAAACACATCTAATTACCTCTTCGGTTTTGGCGGGATTAGTACCGGCATAAACTGCAAACAGTCCCGTATCGGCATAAGTAGAATGATAAGAATAAACCGAGTAAGCCAAGCCTCTTTGTTCCCGTATTTCTTGGAACAGGCGCGAGCTTAACCCTCCCCCTAAAATGTTATTAACAATATGGAGAGCATACATATCTTCATCATCTTGGCCTAAACCCGGGACGCCAACTATAATGTGCATTTGCTCCGTATCTTTGCCCACCGAACTGCGGAAAACACTACCTTGGGGTTGGTTGGGAGCAGGTACTTTTCGTTCCCGCTTAAAATCCCCAAATCCGGCAAGTTCACGGATAATATCTTCATGTTTTATTTTGCCCGCTACGGCTATGACAACTTGACCGGGTGTATAGCGAGTTTCCAGGTAATCAATGACTTTTTCCCTAGTAAGGCTTTTAATAGTCTCTTCCACCCCCAGGATAGGTTTGCCTAAGGGATGGCCGTTCCAAACATATTGGGAAAAGAGGTCATGAATAAACTCGTCGGGAGTATCTTGATACATTTTAATTTCCTCGATGACGACATTTTTTTCTTTTTCAATCTCTTTATTATCGAAACTGGAATTAAAAAACATATCACTTAAGACATCAATAGCTAAAGAGATATCTTCATCCAGGACTCTGGCAAAATAGCAGGTAAATTCTTTGGTAGTAAAAGCATTTAACTGCCCGCCTACCGCTTCCAGCGCTTCAGCAAGCTGCTTGGCGGTACGGTTTTTTGTACCCTTAAAAAACATATGCTCAATGAAATGCGAGATTCCTTCGTAGCCCTCAGTTTCATTGCGAGAACCCGCCCCAACCCATAAGCCGATGGCAACCGAACGGACATGGTCAATTTCTTCGGTTAATACCCTTACCCCATTTGGTAGTACATGTTTTTGATACAAAAGTAAACATCCCCCTAACATCCGCATTGCAGTATTGATATTATCTTACCACTAAGATATGCTCTTTATGATTGAATTCTCTGCTTAACTTACTCCCTAGTATAGTTTATCCTTTCTTGTTCAATAAATCCAGAACGTGATCCAGCACTAGGTTTAATGTCCCGGAATAATTCAGAGCTCTGCCGACATAATTTTCCCCTGCTAAGAGGGGAACAGTTTTTAAGATCTTTTCGCCCAGTACAATATTGTAATTCCCTAAAACATCCCCGGCCTTAATCGGCGGGTAGACTCCCTCCTTAAAATTAATCTGCACTTTAATTTTTTCTTTCACAGCCTTTTCTACACACAAATGCAGTTCATCTTTTAAAATTAGGGGAATTCCGTAGCCCGGGTAATTAGCCAAATAAACTCCTTTCTTTCCGTAGAACATTATCTCTGTCTGATTAAATCCCCATTCCAAGAGCCTTCTGGCATCTCCAAAACGATCCGGGGCATTAAGGACAACACAAATCAGCCTTCTGCCTTCCTTACTAGCTGAAGCTACCAGACATTTTCCGGCTGCATTTGTTGTTCCGGTTTTAACACCATCAGCGAAAGGATAGCTCCATAACAGTTTATTAGTATTATTGGCAATTTGCGATTTTGGAGGTACTTCAAAGCTGATCGTAGCGGTCTTTTGGGCTACAATTTTGGAAAACACCGGGTTATTCATAGCATAGCGGGTTATGAGCGCCAGGTCGTAAGCCGATGAGTAATGGTCTTTAGCAGGTAAGCCGTTAGTATTGACAAAATTCGAATTCTTAGCCCCTAGAGAAATTGCCCGAAGATTCATCAACCTAACAAATTCATCGTGACTGCCTGCGATTTGTTCTGCAATCGCCACACATGCATCGTTGCCGGAACGAATGAGAGCCCCTTCAATTAGTTCTCTGAGTTTCAGTTTATTCCCTTTGCTCAAATAAATCGTAGATTCTCCTACCCGATCTGCTTTTTCGCTCACTGTGGCTATTTCATCCAAATCAGCCAATTCTATTGCCAGTATTGCCGTAAGTATTTTGGTAGTACTGGCCGGAGGGCGTTTTTTATGCGCATCCCGCTCATAAAGAATATCGCCGGTCTGCGCATCAAGCAGAATTGCGGAATGGGCTGTTACATAAGGTAAAGTCCAACTTTCTCTTATCGTCTTCGCTGTTTCGATTATCAAATCATTACTTTCTTCGTCAGGTATAATATCTGCTGGCTGATAATTAAAGGCTATTTCTCCGTACGCAGAACCTGTTAAAACCAAAGCAAAGAAAAAGACGCAAATAATTACTCGCGTCCCACTTAACTTCATATTTTTTACCACCCCTTTTGTTCACTTAAGGAGTAGTATTTCCAGCTGTAGAAAATGTTATTAATTTTTCTATGGTCACCAGCTCAAATCCCTCTGCTTGCAGCTTGGACAAAATGTTAGGCAAAGCCTTAAGAGTATTTTCCTTAGGGTGAATTAAAACAATGGCTCCCTTTTTTTCAGGTTTTACACCGTATCTTACTTGCGGCTCCAAGATGCGCTGGGCAATTTTTTCCGGAGTACTGTCTGCTCGCCAATCAATGGTATCCAAGGTCCACAGTACTGTGGTGTACCCTAGCTCTTCTGCTGCCAGTAAACCGTTTTTCCCTCTTTCCCCATAAGGAGGAGCATAATACCAGGTCTTTCTCCCAATTAACTCCTTAATAACTTCTTCAGTTTTCAGCAATTCCTCTTTATTCTTAGCTACTGATAAGTTATCAGGGTGCGGGTGGGAATAGCCGTGGTTTTCAATCTGATGACCCTGAGCAGCCATCTCTCTTAGCAATTGAGGGTTTTTCAAAGCCCAGCGTCCGGTTACAAAGAAAGTAACTTTAACTTGGTATTCCTTAAAAACATTTAACATTGGAGGGATATATTCTTCTCCCCAGTCCACATTAATTGTCAAAGCCATAACTTTTTCTTCAGTCTTAACCTGTTCCAGTGGACTGGGAAGGTTCAGGCGGCTAACCCCTATGGATTTGTTTTGAATAACGGATAACCCAAGGAAAAGTACAACTAAAGTAACAATCTTGAATTTAATTTTGGTCATATGTAAAGTAAACATCTGCTTTCACCCTTTATATCAATATGCTGAAAGAGGAAAAGTCAGACGTTCAAAGTTGAGCGAATCTTAAGAAGAGGTATAAATTTATTTATTTTTTTCGTTCTGGCCGTGATTTAAAGCTTCTTTGCGGGAAAGATTCAGCCTTCCTTGTTTGTCTATGCCGGTAGCTTTGACTAAAATCTCATCGCCAATTCTAACCACATCTTCCACTTTAGCCACTCTATTGACATCCAACTGGGAGATATGAACTAAGCCATCTTTGCCGGGAAGACCCAGGACACCGGGGATCACTTCCACAAAAGCACCGAAATCCATAATTCTTACAACTTTACCCTTATAAATTCTGCCTACCTCAATATCCTGGGTTAAAGCCCGGATTATCTCAGCAGCTTTTTCTCCCGCTTTTCCGTCAATAGCCGCTATAAATACCCGTCCATCATCTTCGATATCTATTTTTACCCCGGTTTCTTCCACAATCTTCTTAATTATCTTGCCGCCTGCCCCAATAACATCTCTTATTTTATCGGGATGGATAGTGAAAGTAATAATCCGGGGAGCATAAGGTGATATTTCTTTCCTAGGTTCAGGGATAGCCTCCCGCATTTTATTAAGTATAAACAATCTGGCGGCTTTAGCTTGCTCCAAAGCTTTGGCGAGTATTTCCCTGTCAACGCCTTTAATTTTAATATCCATTTGCAGTGCTGTTATCCCTTGAACTGTACCGCCGACTTTAAAGTCCATATCGCCGTCATGGTCTTCTAAACCTTGAATATCTGTCAATATGGCAATGTGCTCGTCTTCTTGAATAAGGCCCATCGCTATTCCGGCCACAGGAGCTTTAATCGGCACCCCGGCATCCATCAAAGCCAGCGTACTGCCGCATATGGAAGCCATTGAACTGGACCCGTTTGATTCCAAGACCTCAGATACTAATCTTATAGTATAGGGAAACTCATCTTCATTAGGGATCACCGGTAGAAGTGCCCGTTCAGCAAGAGCACCATGGCCGATCTCCCGTCTGCCTGGGCCTCTCATAGGGCGGACTTCACCGACACTGAACGGTGGGAAGTTATAATGATGCATATAGCGTTTGGATTCTTCCAATCCTAAACCATCGATTATCTGTTCGTCACCGACAGCTCCTAAAGTTGCAACCGTCAAAACTTGAGTTTGTCCGCGGGTAAATAAGGCACTGCCGTGCGTCCTTGGCAGGCGGCCTAACTCTATACTGATCTTTCTAATTTCATCCATAGCCCGGCCATCCGGACGGATATGCTCAACTGTAATTAGCCGCCGTACTATTTTATGAACTAAACCATCAATGATTTTGGCCACTAAATCCAACTGTTCAGGGAATTCTTCAGCAAAGAACTCTAAGGCTTCTTGGGTCACTTGTTCTATTGCTTCCTGCCTGGCTAACTTTTCTTCGGTTCTGACCGCTTGATCAAGCTTGGCATAAGACCATTCGGTTACTCGCTCTACTATCTCACTAGGTATTTCATCCTTAAGAACTTCCCTTTTAGGTTTGGCTAAGCCGACTTGTAAAGCTTCTTCCCGGAAAGACTCCGTAAATTCGGCAATCTTTTTAATTTCTTGGTGCCCAAACATAATTGCTTCCAGCATTTGTTCTTCCGGCACTTCCTGAGCACCGGCTTCCACCATCATAATCGCATCTTTGGTGCCGGCCACAGTTAAATGCATTTTACTGTGGGCTGATTGTTCTACCGTAGGATTAATAACATATTCTCCGTCTACCAAACCTACAATAACAGCTGCTATGGGGCCTTCAAACGGAATATCGGAAATAGTCAGTGCAGCCGAAGCAGCGTTGATTGCGGATACATCGGTCGGACAGTCCTGATCAACGGACATGATCATAGCTGTAACTTGAGTATCATTTTTATATCCTTCCGGAAAAAGAGGTCTGATCGGCCTGTCAATTAACCTTGCTGTGAGAGTTGCTTTCTCACTGGGACGGCCTTCTCTCTTAATAAATCCTCCGGGAATTTTCCCTACAGCGTAAAACCGTTCTTCCACATCTACCGTCAAGGGGAAAAAATCGATGCCTTCACGCGGTTGGGAGCTGCTGGTAGCAAATGCTGATACTACCGTATCCCCATACCTGAGGAAAATAGCCCCACCTGCCTGCCGGCCTATAGTTCCGGTTTCAAAAGATAGTTTCCTTCCTCCTACATATAAAGATCGTTCTAAGACTTCTTGAATCACAATGAAACCTCCTTAAATACACTTTCTTTTCTTGCTAATAATTAATCTGTTAAACTTTCGACATATTCTATATTATTTCCTGCCAAGGGTGAAATAAATCGGTTTAAGAGATCTTATATCACGTTCTGCCAATGAATCTCTGAGATAATAAATAAAACTATGATAAAGGAGCGAATGATTTCGCTCCTTATACCGGCTGTTTCAATATCTTTTTGACTAAGGCTTAACGGCGTAAACCAAGATCAGTAATAATCTTGCGATAACGGTTAAAATCTGTTTTCTTAAGATAATCGAGAAGAGCACGCCTCTGACCAATTAATTTAAAAAGGCCTCGCCTGGAATGATGGTCTTTTTTATGAGTTTTAAAATGTTCAGTCAATTCATTGATTCTAGTAGTTAGTAGAGCAATTTGGACTTCCGGTGAGCCAGTGTCACCATCATGCTGTTGAAACTTAGCAATAATCTCTTTCTTTTTCTCTGGTGTAAGCATTTCTAAAGCACCTCCATATTATTTAAGCGCCAACTGCCAAGTACAACGTTGGAGATTCGCTGAACCCAGTCAGTGGTTGCTGCTTTTAACGCCGGTCATTTAACCTTCGTTACTTTCGTAATTTTAACTCATTAGCTTGAGTTTGTAAAGTTTAAAGGTTAAGAATTATTCCCGTATTCTTCAGGATACTTATAACCTGCTCCCGATCTTTCTGAAGTTGGCTTATAATCTCAGCCGGGCAAGTGAATTTTTTTTCAGAACGTAACCTGGCTAGAAGATTAATCTTTAAAACCCGGTTATAAAGATTGCCTTGCCAAGCAAAAAAATTAACTTCAATGGTTTTTTCAGCATCCGTTAAAAAAGTAGGCCGAGTTCCGATATTCATCATTCCACCGTATTTTTGGCCGTCAATTTCCGCACTTACAGCGTATACACCGTTTTTAGGGATAAGTAAATCATCCTCAACTTGCAGATTTGCCGTAGGAAAACCCAGTTTTCTTCCCCGCCCATCTCCATGAACTACCAAACCGGAAATACTTGGCGAACGCCCCAACATCTTTTGAGCTGAAGCAATTTCCCCATTCATGAGATATTTTCTGATTTCAGTTGAAGAGATAACTTTATCTCCCAGTTTCTGGGCTTGAATCACACTCACACCGAAACCGAACTCTTTACCTAAGGCTATGAGGTCAGCGGGGGAACCCTGACCCTTATAGCCAAAGGAATAATTAAAACCAACAACTACGTGGAGCACTTTAAGCTTAAGTAAAATCTCCTGGACAAAATCCCGGGGATAGGTGTTCGCCAGTCGAGGAGTAAAGGGCAAAAGGTAAACGATGTTCACTCCTAATTTCTCAAAAATCTTTTGTCTTTCCTTTGATCCTGTTAAAAGCTGGAGTTTTCTTTCCGGATGAAGTACTTTTAGAGGATGAGGATCAAAAAGAAGGACTGATAGACCGACCTTGAGACTCCTAGCTTGTTCTAAACCGCATCTCAGCAATTTTTGATGGCCGAGATGAACTCCGTCAAAGTTCCCCAGGGCGATCACTGTAGGCTTAAAAGTCAGCCCCGGTGTTAGTGTGCATAGTTCCAAACCTGAATTCCTCCTATTTTAAGGCTTACGCAAATTTTAAGTCATTCTTCAATAGGCTTTATCTATCTAGAAACAAAATGTTGCCATGTAAATCAATTGATTAAAATAATACTTTATGGGGACAGAGGCTACCATTTTTCCATATTCCTATCCCCAGAAACTGCTTTTCGCAGTAGACTTTAACAATCTGTTCTTCAGCAGGTAGCACACCTCTAAGCAGCGCACCGGCTGTGGAAAGGCCATTTCTAAAGGCAGTTAAACGGCTGGGTGGAATACTTACCTCCGACAGATTTAGCCCCCATGCCACATTTAAGAGAAAACTTATATCGCCTTTGGCCAACAGTCCTTCGATTTCCTCCAGTGTATAGGAAGAATCAAGTAAAAATTTGCCTACTCTCATCCGAAGGAGAAAGGACATATGGGCGCCACAACCTAATTCTTCGCCAATATCTTGACAAATAGTACGAATGTATGTTCCTTTCGAACACTCTATATCCAGCAGAGCCTTAGGGAATACATCTTCCTCCCAAGTAATGACTTCCAGTTTGGAGATATGTACTTGGCGTTTTTCTCGAGCAATTTCTATGCCTTGACGGGCATAGTCATATAAATGTTTACCGTCTTTACGGACTGCCGAATACATTGGCGGCAGCTGACTGATATCTCCCCTGAATTTATGGAGTACTCGCTTGAGATCTTCTGGTTTGATTTGAGGAATAACTCTCTTTAGTTCCCTGCCAAAAGCATCCTGGGTATCAGTAGTAATCCCAAAAGTGATCTCCGCTCTATAGCTTTTTTCCAGCTGGGAGTGATACTCGGCCAGTTTGGTGGCCTTTCCCACACAGATTGGGAGTACTCCCGCTGCTCCGGGATCAAGGGTACCAATGTGGCCGGCTTTTTCTGCTTTAGTTTTTCTTTTTATCCACCTGACCACAGCAGTCGAGGTCATTCCTATTGGTTTTAAGACATTAATAATCCCGTCCAAGCTTTAAGGCCTCCTCTAAGGCTGAAACAACTATTTTCTTGGCCTTGTCCAGCGATTGATAAATTGAGCATCCCGAAGCCCGGACATGCCCCCCGCCGCCAAACTGTGCAGCTATTTTATTAACATCCAGCCAAGAATTAGAACGGAAACTGACTTTAATCTCCTGGCTATCAATTTCTTTGAGGATTGCTGCCGCCTCAACGTTCTCAATATTCCGAGCGTAATTAACCAATCCTTCACTTAAGTTTTCTTCGGCCCCTGCTTCTGCAAAGTCTTGGCGGGAAAGAACTATGACGGCAATTGTCCCCCCTTGCAGAAGTTCAAGGTTACAGAGAGCTGTCTTTAAGAGCTTGGTCTGAGCGAGCGTCTTTTGTTCAAAAAGAATATTATTGATTGCCACAAGGTCAATACCCGTTCTAACGAGTTCAGCAGCAATCTTAAAACTCTTAGCAGTAGTATTGCTAAAGCTGAATCTGCCTGTATCCGTAATAATTGCGCTGTAAAGATTGATAGCTATTTCCTTAGTGATAGTTATACCTAGTTTTTTGATTAATTTATAAACCATTTCCCCGGCGGCAGCTGCTTGCGGATCAACCCAGTTGTATGTTCCAAAATGATCATTGGAAATATGGTGATCAATATTTAATATTTTTCTGCCTTGAAAATGGTTTTTCAAAGAGCTATAAGCGCGCTCAGCTTCCGCACAGTCAATAAAAATCAGAGTTTCAGGGAGTTCCCGAGGCAAAGTAGTATTGACTAATTCTATTCCGGGAAGAAATCTCAGATTATTGGGCAGAGGCCCGGCATTGTAGTAGGCTATTTTCTTCTGCCTGCTTTCTAAAGCCATCCCCAAGGCAAGCATGGAGCCAAGGCAATCGCCATCCGGAGATATATGGGAGAAAAGTGCCGCTTCTGGCACTTTTTCTAATTCCAAGATAAGTTGTTTAAGACTTCTATTCTGGGTTTTCTTCTCCATCGCTGGAATCACCTTTCACGCTAACTTCTCGAAGCAATTTGGAGATATGAGCCCCATGTTCGATGGATTGATCGTATTTAAAAGATATTTCCGGAGTATAACGTAACCTTAATATTTTGCCCAGCTCGCTGCGGAAGTAACCTGAGGCTCTGGTTAAGACCTCCATGCTGTTTTTGACATCAGGTTCCTGGCCCATTATACTGACAAAAACTTTGGCGTATCTTAAATCTTCTGATACTTCCACAGCTGTAACAGTTACAAAGCCTAGCCTGGGATCTTTTAAATCTTCATGAATTATTTTAGAAACCTCAACCTTTATTGCTTCTGCCAGACGGAAAGGCCTATGCTTTGCCATTGCTATCCCTCCAAACCCATTAGAGCTCTCTTTTTACCTCTTCCATCGTAAAAGCCTCAAAGATATCTCCTTCTTTGATGTCATGATAATTCTTCAGACCTATACCACATTCATATCCTTCCGTAACTTCCTTAACATCATCCTTAAACCTTTTGAGGGATTCGATTTCATTTTCACTAATAACCTTACCATCACGAATAACTCTAATTTTGGAAGAACGGTTAATTTTACCTTCAATTACATAACTCCCGGCAACACTACCGGCCTTTGGCACTTTAAAGACCTGGCGGACTTCAGCCTTACCCTGAACAACTTCTTTAAAGTCAGGATCCAGCATACCCTCCAAAGCGGCTTTGACGTCATCAATAGCATCATAAATAACCCTGTAAAGTCGGATATCAACACCCTGAAGTTCAGCCGTAGCCTTGGTGTTAGAATCATGCCGGACATTAAACCCAATGATAATAGCATTGGAAGCAGCAGCCAGCATAACATCTGATTCGCTGATTGTCCCTACCCCACCATGGATAATATTGACCCTGACTTCAGAAGTCGACAGTTTTTCGAGGGATTGCTTAATGGCTTCAGTCGAACCTTGGACATCGGCTTTAATAATAATATTTAATTCTTTAACTTCCCCTTCTTTGATCTTATCAAAAAGGTCATCAAGACTGATCTTGGACTTTTGCTTAACTTCTTCTGCTTTCTTTTCGTTAATCCTGGCATCCGTAATACTACGGGCTTGTTTTTCATCCTCGACTACATTGAATATTTCTCCGGCTAAAGGTACTTCTGACAATCCTTGAACCTCTACAGGCATCGACGGCCCAGCTTTTTTAACGCGGCGCCCTTTGTCATCAACCATCGCTCTTATCCGTCCAAAGACTTGGCCTGCGACGATAATATCGCCAATATTTAAGGTTCCCTTAGATACCAGAACTGTAGCCACCGGGCCTTTGCCTTTGTCCAGTTTGGCTTCAATAACCGTCCCCGTAGCTTTCCTATTGGGATTGGCTTTCAGTTCTTTCATTTCAGCCACCAGGAGAATCATTTCTAAAAGGTTTTCAATATTAGTGCGGGTTTTAGCTGAAACAGGCACAGCGATAGTATCTCCGCCCCATTCTTCAACTACCAGCCCGTATTCGGTTAACTCCTGTTTAACCCGGTCAGAGTTGGCCTCCTCTTTATCAATTTTATTAATTGCTACGATGATAGGAACATCGGCAGCCTTCGCATGGTTAATAGCTTCGATTGTCTGCGGCATAACGCCGTCATCCGCAGCAACAACTAAAACCGCTACATCAGTAACTTGAGCACCTCTGGCCCGCATAGCTGTAAAGGCTTCATGGCCTGGTGTATCAAGGAAGGTTATTTTTTGATTCTTAATTTCTACCTGATAAGCACCGATGTGCTGGGTTATTCCCCCCGCTTCCGAAGCGATAACATTTGTAGAACGAATAGCATCAAGCAAGGAAGTCTTGCCATGGTCAACATGCCCCATGACAGTGACAACCGGAGCCCGGGGTTTTAAATCTTCTTGCTTGTCTTCAATTTCCTCAATTACGGCTAAGGATTTCTCAACCTTAACCTCTACTGTAATCCCCATTTCGCCAGCCACAATGGCTGCAGTATCGGCATCGATTTCTTGATTAATAGTTGCCATTACTCCCAGTTTCATCAGTTCTTTAATGACTTCACTGGCTTTGCGGCTCATACGTAAAGCAAGTTCTTGAATAGTCAGCGACTCTGGGATAACAATGTGTTTAGGAGCAACTTCTTTCTTCTGGTCTTTAACAGAGGATTTTTCATTTTTTCTCAAAATTGAGGTAAGATCTTTTTCGACAGTACGTTTTTTTTCATAAAGGTAATCCTTATTATCATGGGCTTTCTTTTTATCGGGTGCTTGTCTTTTAACCGGTTGTTCGGCAACCGTTAGTTCCACTGATTTGCCTTCGATTTTAATCCTTTGGGTTTGAGGACCCTTTTTATTATCCGGTCCAGGACGTCCTCCTGGTGCAGGCTTGCGGCTACCTTCATTGAAGGGACGACCTGTACCGGGAGGTCTCCTGCCATCATCTCCGGGACGTTGTCCCCCTGGAGTACGAAAATCTCCTTGGGGTCGAGGCTGAAACGGCCTATCTCCACCAATGGGTTGTCTGGCGCCGGTTGGTTTTCGCAATGCTTCAGATCTTGGGCTCTGAGGCCTTGGCCTAAACCCATCATCCATCCGTTGTCCCCGAGGACGTCCGCTTTCAGTTGAGGGGCGTCCATCGAGAGGCCTTCTCGGATCTCCCAGCGACCTTTGCTCTGGAGGACGCATTTCACCAGGCGGCCTCTTTATTTCTCCTGCTGGCCTTGAACCTGCCGGACGCATCTCTCCGGGAGGCCTTTGACCTTGTGGGCGTCTCATTTCACCAGGGGGTCTTTGACCAGGTGGTCTCATTTCACCAGGGGGCCTTTGCCCAAGTGGTCTCATTTCGCCTGGCGGCCGTTGGCCAGGTGGTCTTTTCATTTCCCCTACCGGCCTTGAACCTGCCGGAGGCATCTCTCTAGAAGGCCTTTGGCCTTGTGGGCGTCTCATTTCACCAGGGGGTCTTTGACCAGGTGGTCTCATTTCACCCGGAGGTCTTTGACCAGGTGGTCTCATTTCACCAGGAGGGCGTTGGCTAGGTGGTCTCATTTCACCCGGGGGCCGTTGGCCAGGTGGCCTCATTTCGCCCGGTGGCCGTTGGCCAGGTGGTCTCCTTGGTATTAGCTTCTGTCCTTCATCGGGGAGTTTCTTATTTTCCGGAGGCCTACCTGCTTCCTCGGAGGGCTTTTTCCTTACTTCCTGCTCAATTTGTTTTTCTCCCGATCCTGGGCTGATACTTTCGACTTTTTCTGACCCTTTGTCTTTGACTTGTCCTGTATTGGATAAATACTTTTGTTTAACCTTAGCGGCGTCTTCCTCTGTAACAACACTAAGATGATTCTTAACGCCTACACCAATATTATTCAACTGTTGAATAAGTTCTTTACTAGGGATATTTAATTCTTTTGCCAGTTCGTGAACCCGAATCGTCACAGTGTCACCTCCAAAAAACGAGAATAAGAATATAACCTTTCAACTCCTTGTAAATCTATTTCCGAACATTCCTCTTTCTTGAGCAAAGGACATTCCCCCTAATTAGTAATCTGGCGTGGGAAGCATATCCTTACTTAGGTGGATATGCCCTTTTCTTTGAGAATAGCTTGGGCAAAACCCTTATCCATGATTAATATAGTTGATCTGGGGGAAAGTCCTAGCGCCAATCCTAATTCCTGCTTGTTTTCTTCAATCAGCACCGGTATATTAATATCTTTCGCCCATCTACTAAATTTATTAATTGCTCCCGGAGAATCTTTAGCAATTAATAACAAGTACCCTTTTTTCTTTTTAAGCAGTGCTTCAACTTGTGATTCCCCTGAAGCTATTTGACCAGCACGTCTGGCTATACCTAATAAAGCAGAAATTTTTGGCGTCAAGAAGAATTCATCTGCCTTTCAATTTCCCTTATCATTTCTTCAGGAGGTTTGATGCTGAAGGTTTTCTCAAAGCGATGCTGCTTCAACGCCTTGGCCAAACACTCTTTATTGGCGCAAAGATAAGCTCCCCGCCCGTTCTTCTTGGAGGTTGGATCATATTCCAATAATCCTTCGGGTGTTTTTACAATCCTTAATAACTCTTTCTTGGGTTTCATCTCCTGACATCCTAAACACATTCTGAGCGGGATCTTGCGTACTTTCATTCTTTCACCTTACAAATTTATTTTATTATTCTACCTATATATGCTTTAAGCTTCATTTTGAGCTTTTCTTCTTAGAACTTCTTTTACCAATCTTTGATGGTGTCTGGTTATAGTCTTTGTCTTGATAAACGTCATATTCTCCATAATTACCTTCAGGATACTTTTTTTCGCTACCTTGGGCAGAGTCCTCATAATCTTGATTCTCTACATGGTCGGTGTATTCCCCATCTTCTCCGTAGTCTTCATACTTGTTACCCTGTGGATATTCCTCGCGCCCATCGCCTTCTGTGTAGTCGTTGTACTCTTCGCTATAATCACCAAAATCACCATCTTCAGCATATTCATAATCTTCGCCTTCGGCGTAATCTTCGTATTCTCCGTCTTCGGTATAATAATACTCTTCACCGTCTAAGTAGTCCTCGTATTCTCCTTCTTCAGCGTAGTCATATTCCTCGCCTTCTACATAATCCTCATATTCACCGTCTTCAACATATTCATAATCTTCGCCTTCGGCGTAATCTTCATATTCCCCGTCTTCGGCATATTCATAACCTTCACCTTCGGTGTAATCTTCATATTCCCCGTCCTCAGCATATTCATAACCTTGGCCTTCGGCGTAATCTTCATATTCTCCATCATCAGCATATTCATAATCTTCGCCTTCTAAATAACCCTCGTACTCTTCAGCGTAACCTTCTTGAGCATAAGTGGGATCATAATAATCATCATGGCTTTCCATAGGCGGCTCCACCGGGATGAGGTTTAAAGCTCGAGCTTGAGTTTCATTTTTTATATCTATTTTCCAGCTGGTTAGTTTAGCTGCCAGTCTAGCATTTTGACCTTCCTTACCTATGGCAAGGGATAACTGGTAATCCGGCACTACAACTAAGGTAACTTTTTCCTCGTGTTTGGGATATACTCCCAACACTTTAGCAGGTGATAAAGCATTAGAAACAAACTCAACAGGATCTGCTGACCAGTTAATAATGTCCATTTTCTCACCCTTAAGTTCATTGACAATATTTTGCACCCGACTGCCTTTAGGCCCAACACAAGCTCCAACCGGATCAACATTTTTATCCTTGGAGTAAACAGCAATTTTAGATCTTGCTCCTGCTTCTCTGGCTACAGCTTTAATTTCCACAATTCCATCATGGATTTCCGGTACTTCCAATTCAAAAAGTCTCTTGATAAGACCGGGATGAGTCCGTGAAAGATGAATCTGGGGCCCTTTAGTTGTCTTCTTGACTTCGACAACAAATGTTTTGATGCGTTCAAAAGGTTCGTAATTTTCGCCGGGTATTTGTTCGGAAGCCGGTAAAACAGCCTCAACTTTACCCAAATCAATAATTACATTACGCTGCTCATAGCGTTGAACAATCCCGGTAACAATATCACCTTCGCGATTAATATATTCATCGTAGATTAAACCCCGTTCTGCTTCCCGGATTCGCTGTACTACAACTTGTTTAGCAGTTTGCGCAGCAATCCTCCCAAATTCTTTAGGGGTAACTTCGAATTCTACGATGTCCCCTAAAACATAGTTAGGATTAATCTTTTGCGCGTCCTCCAAAGAAATCTGAATCCGCTCATCTTCAACATTTTCAACGACGTTCTTCTGAGCGTAGACTTTAATTTCTCCGGTAAGGCGATCTATCTGAATTCTTACATTTTGTAAAGAAGAAAAATTCTTTTTGTAAGCTGAGATCAATGCAGCTTCTATGGCTTCAAACAGTATTTCTGCAGAAATGCCTTTTTCTTTTTCTAATTCTTGAATTGCTTCAATGAATTCCATATTCATCTGGCCTAATTCCCCCTTTATGTACTTCTTAAAACTCAGTACTTTTTAAAACTCAAAAGTAAGATGAGCTCTCTCCACTAATTCCCAAGGAATAGCTATTTGTTGGCCTTCATATTCAAGTACAACCTTATTGTCTTCTAAGCCCTTGAGATTTCCGGTAAAACATGTATAGCCCTGATAAGGCTCAGTGGAATAAACACTGATTAGTTCTCCCTTATATTTTTCGTAATCCTCTCTTTTCTTCAGGGGTCTTTCTATTCCTGGAGAAGAGACCTCCAGCATGTAAGCCTGGGGAATAAGGTTCTCCCGGTCAAGTGCCTCACCAATTTTATGACTGACAGAGGCACAATCATCAATATCGACGCCACCGTCTTTGTCTATATAAAGCCTTAGAAACCAATGAGCACCTTCTTTAACATATTCGACCTCTACTAGTTCAAGGTTTAGTTCTGCTATTAGAGGTTCAGCTAATTGTCTGACTTGATTAAGAACAGATGCACTCATATTCTTACCCCTTTGCCAACATTTTTAGTTAAAGCCTTTCTCTAATCTCTTCTCTTTAAGGGATACCGCTAGCAAAATAACTTTGTCGGGTATTTTTCGAGACTAAAAATTTTGATTTTTTGTGGTACCAAATGAAAGAGTGGGTAATCCCCACTCCAACCGAAAAACATGCTTCAAATAAATTCCTTCTTAAATATATCATATACTTTATTGGTCTGCAATATTCGCCGTAACTAAAACAAACTTAATTGATTTTTTTGCGGTAAACCTTGCAAACAACCATGCCGCCCCAAAACTTCAATTACTGTTTTACTGAGTTTGCCACGATTTTGCAAATCCTCGACTGATCTTATTAAACCGCTGTCTCTTAAACTTTCCAGACTGGCAGCAGCAGTCTTGCCTACTCCTTGCAGGGCCGAAAACGGCGGCAGTATGCCTTCAGGAGTTATGAGAAAACGGGTAGCGGAAGATTTCCACAGATCAACCTTAAGTAAGTTTATTTGGCGGCAATACATTTCCACGGCTAGTTCTAAAATGGTAAGCAGATTTTTTTCTTTGGCTGTGGCATTATTGCCCTTGCGCATAATTTCTTCTATGGCGGCTCGGCATTTTTCTACCCCGCCGGTAATGAGTTCCGCATCGAATTCATCAGCGCGAACCGTGAAGAAAGTAGCGTAAAATGCCTCAGGATAATAAACCTTAAACCAAGCTATTCTAAAGGCCATAGTAACATAGGCAACAGCATGGGCTTTAGGAAACATATAGCTTATTTTTTGGCAGGATTCAATATACCATTCGGGGACGTCATGTTCCCGCATGGCAGCAATATCCTCCGGTTTTAATCCTTTTCCTTTCCGGACTTGCTCCATGATCTGAAAAGCATGGCTGGAATCCATCCCTTTTTGAATTAGATAAAGCATGATATCATCCCGACAGGCTATGATTTGAGAAATATCAGCCGTACCGTTTAAAACCAAATCCTGTGCATTGCCGACCCAGACATTTGTCCCATGGGATAAGCCGGAAATTCTCACTAAGTGAGAAAAGGTAGTAGGTTTGGTATCCTCCAACATTTGCCGGACAAATTTTGTGCCAAATTCCGGGATTCCCAAAGTTCCGGTTTTAGCTCCTATTTCCTCCGGTGTTACTCCAAGAGCTTCTGTTCCAGAGAAAAGCGATAAAGTCTTCTGGTCATCAAGTCTTATTTTTTGGGCATCAATTCCGGTAAGATCTTCGAGCATTTTAATTGAGGTCGGATCGTCATGCCCTAAAATATCAAGTTTAACTAAACGACCGGATATTGAATGGTAATCAAAGTGCGTAGTAATAATATCTGAGGCGGTATCATTAGCAGGCCTTTGCAAAGGCGTAAAATCAAAAACATCGCAATCCTTAGGCAGAACCATTAATCCCCCTGGGTGCTGGCCGGTCGTTCTTTTAACCCCTGCACACCCCTGAACAAGTCTGTTTAATTCGGTTTGATTATAACGAATATTTCTCTCTTCCAAATAATTCTTGACAAAACCATAAGCTGTCTTTTCAGCCACCGTGGAAATAGTACCTGCCCTAAAAACATTTTCCCGCCCAAAAATTTCCTCTGTATATTTGTGAGCTCGCGGTTGATACTCTCCCGAAAAGTTCAAGTCAATATCCGGTACTTTATCTCCTTTAAAACCAAGAAAAGTTTCAAAGGGAATATCATGTCCATCCTTGTCCAAAGGTCTTCCGCAGTTAGGGCAATTTTTATCCGGGAGGTCTACCCCCGAGCCAACACTGCCGTCTTGAATAAACTCGGAATAAAGACAAACGGGATTAGCGCAGCGATAATGAGGAGGAAGTGGGTTAACTTCAGTAATACCTGTAAAGGTAGCCACCAGAGAAGACCCGACCGATCCTCTGGAACCTACTAAATACCCGTCTTCGTTTGATTTTTTAACCAGTAAATGAGCAATCAGATAGAGTACGGAGAATCCGTTGCCTATAATGGAATCAAGTTCTTTTTGGAGAGTCTTTTGCACAATTTCCGGCAGCGGGTCACCATACAATTCATGGGCTTTACTCCAAGCCATGCTCATAATTTTTTCCGGTGCTCCTTCAATTTTGGGTTCATATAATTCATCGGGAAAAGGTTTAAGGCTTTCAATCTGCTCGGCAATTAGCTTGGTATTGGCTACGACAACTTGATAAGCTTCCTCGCCAAGATAAGCAAACTCTTGGAGCATTTCTTCCGTAGTCCTATAGTACAACAGCGTTTGCTGGTCAGCATCGGCATAACCTTTACCGGCCATAAGGATTCGTCTAAACACTTCATCTTCACGATCTAAAAAGTGGACATCACAGGTAGCCACTACCGGAATATTCATTTCCCGGCCCAAGGAGACTATTTGTCTATTAATATCCTGCAGGTAGGCAATATCCGGGACATCGCCCCGCTGGATTAAAAAAAGATTGTTCCCCGTTGGCTGGATTTCCAGATAATCATAATAAGAAGCTATTTTCCATAATTCTTCCTTGCTGGCTCCTTTAAGTATGGCTCTCATCAATTCGCCGGCTTCACACGCAGAACCGAGTATTAATCCTTCCCTATAAGTATTAAGTAAAGATCGCGGTATCCGTGGCCTACGGTAGAAATGCTTTATATGGGATTCGGTTACTAATTTATAGAGATTTTTCAGGCCTGTTTTATTTTTAGCAAGAATAATAATGTGATAATAAGGGGTTTTAGCTTTATCATGTCTTTGGTCTTCAGAATCATCAACTAAATACCCTTCCATGCCCAAAATAACTTTAACGCCAAATTTCTTTCCTGCCTCGGTGGCATCAGGAAAAGCCTGCACCACACCATGATCAGTTATGGCAATGGCCTCATGTCCCCATTCACTGGCACGCCGAATTAGGCTTTGTACCGAAGACATGCCGTCCATTTCAGACATCTTGGTGTGCAGGTGCAGCTCGACCCTCTTCTCTGCAGCATTATCCATTCTGCGAAGCGGCTGGATAGGGATAATATCCGTGGGTCTAAGAGTTAACTCTGTTGTATATCTGTCAAATTGAACTTGCCCTCGAATTTTTAGCCAATCACCTTTATTGATGGCCAGAAGAGGCTGCCCTTCTTCGAAAAACATTTTGCAGCTAATCGAGTTGGTTCTATCGGTTAAGCCGAATGTTAAAAGCTGCCGTCCGCTTTTGAGTACCCTAATGTCCGCCTCGCAAACTTCCCCTTGGACTATAACCTGTTTCTCTTCCTCAGTAATATCTTTTAAGGCTCGGACTACACCATGGAATTCCTTTCCCAGCAAAACTTTTGGCCTGGCTTCCTTTTTCGCAGCCTGCCTGAAAGAAAGAAGTTCTTCAATATATTTTTGTTCTTCTTTTTCAGGGTCAAAACACTGTTCTTCTTCAGCAATCAGCCCGTCTATTTCCCAAAGAACTTTTATCTGGAGGCCAAACTTTTGGTTAAAATATCTTTCAATAGTGGCTTGTTTGGAGCGACAGTATTCCATGGCTGCCAGATTAGGAACAAAAAAAGTTAGCCTGTTATCCTCCAGTTCATGTTTTACAGACGGATGCAGCCAACCTTGAAGAGAAGGAAGCAGCTCAACAAGGTCCTGGATTATTTCCGGCCAGTATTTAGCAGCCACTTCCTCCAAGGTTGCTTCAGCTAACCGTTGAGTTTGGATTTCAATCTTTATCCCATTATTTAATTTTTTCGCCAACGCTAGTCCTAAACCTTCCAAAAGCTCTGGTTCTATGAAGTCGGACAGGGAAAGGTGGAGTACCCATTTCCTTTCTTGCGGAAAAACCTCCACCCTTTTTAACACTATCTTATCGCTATAGGGAGCTAAGCTCTTACTTACCTCTTCCGGAAGCTGCTTAAAAAATGGTGCTTCAGATAGTTTTACTGCAGTTTGGAACACGATCTCTCCTCCACCAAGACAACAAACTTACGGCTTAAGGTTACTTTACTTCCTCCTTGCCCAAGGAAAGTTCCGCCTCAATGATTTGCTTAATCCGGCCACAAGCTTCAGCCACCGGTAACAATTCCGTACTTTGGCTGCGCCGTCTATATAATTCCACTTTGCCCTCCGCTAAAGCCTTGGACCCAATAGTAAGCCTCAAGGGGTAGCCTACTAAATCGGCGTCTTTAAATTTAACCCCTGGGCGTTCATCGCGGTCATCATAAACAACTTCAACGCCTTGAGCCTGCAGATCAGCATATAATCTTTCGGCTGTGGCCACAACCTCTTGGTCTTTCAGAGTGACCGGAACAACTATGCAATGATAAGGCGCGATCGGCATAGGCCAAATGATACCATCCTCGTCATAGTTTTGTTCAATGGCCGCAGCCATGGTCCGGCTAACCCCGATACCGTAACAACCCATATAGATAATTTGCTCTTTGCCGTTCTCATCCAGATAGGTTGCTCTAAAAACCTCACTATATTTCTTCCCTAGATTAAAGACTTGGCCAACTTCAATCCCCCTCGCCTCTTTGAGCTGTCCGCCGCATTTGGGACAGGGCTCTCCGGCAGTTACCATTCTCAGATCGGCAATTTTATCCGGAACAAAGTCTTGGCCACAAACCACATTGACCAGGTGATGATCTGTCTTGTTGGCTCCGCAGACGGCACCTTTCATTTCAGCTACTTCTAAGTCAGCAGCAATAAATATATCCGCCTTTAATCCCACCGGGCCAACAAAGCCGGGTTCAGAGTTTAAGATTGCTTTGACTTCCTCGGGCTCAGCCAGACACAGATTAACAAAAGGCCCTAAAATGTTATTAACCTTAACTTCATTTATTTCTCTATCCCCTCTGACCAGTACCAGGAAATATTTATCATCGCCTTTATACACTAATGTTTTTAGCAAGGAAGTTTTCTTGGCCCCAAGAAAACTAGCCACTTGCTCAATGGTTTTTGTACCCGGAGTATAGACTTCCCCTTTCTTGCCTTTCAAGGAAGCGTCTTGCGAAGCACTGCGAGGCAAGCATTCCGCTTTTTCTACATTGGCTGCATAACTACAATCGGAACAAAAAACCACGGCGGCTTCCCCTGATTCCGCTAAGACCATGAATTCATGGCTGCCTCCGGTTCCGCCGATTGCTCCAGGATCAGCCTCTACAGCCCGGAAAGTAAGCCCGCATCTGGTATAAACTCTTTCATATGCATCATACATTTTTTGATAGCTTAATTTGGAAGCCTCAGGGTCCCGGTCAAAGGAATAGAGATCTTTCATGATAAACTCCCGCCCGCGCATTAAACCGAAGCGCGGCCGCCTCTCATCCCTGTATTTATTCTGGATTTGATAAAGGAGCAGAGGTAGCTGTTTATAGGAACGAACTTCACCTTTCACCAAAGCGGTAATGATTTCTTCATGGGTAGGGCCAAGACAAAATTCTCTGTCGTGCCGGTCTTTTAGCCTGAACATTTCAGGCCCGTAAACATCCCAGCGGCCGGATTCTCTCCACAGCTCAGCAGGCTGCATGATCGGAAGCATAACTTCCTGGCCGCCTTTAGCATCCATTTCTTCCCGGACTATTTGTTCAATTTTGCGGATCACCCTCCAGCCTAAAGGGAGATATGTATATATACCTGCCGCTGCTTTTCGGATATATCCCGCCCTCAACATAAGCTGATGGCTGATTATCTCAGCTTCGGCCGGAACTTCCCGCAGAGTCGGGTTAAGCAATTGACTGACTTTCATCTTCTACTTCATCCTTTCTATTAGGCTTGTCCTTGAAATGCTATGTCCATCTTACCACCCTTCAAGGGGAGTAAACAATATCTTTTTCCATCTCATTCTTTTCGCTTGCCAATAGACTATCGAGCATTGCTGTCTGTTCTTGGCGAGAAATCATTTAAGCGTGTCCTTAGGGAGTGCTTCCTGGATCATTTCCATAAGGGCCGGCAGCAATTCTTCTTCCGGCAGCCTGGCAACCACTTCACCTTTGCGAAACAAAAGGCCGCTTCCTTTGCCTCCGGCTATTCCAAAATCTGCCTCTTTAGCTTCTCCCGGACCATTGACAACACAGCCCATCACAGCAATAGAAATACCTTCTTTCGGGGAAGGAAGTTTTTCCAGCTGCCGTTCAACATCCTGAGCTAAGCTGACTAGATCGACTTGGGTCCTGCCGCAGGTCGGGCAGCTGATAAGCTCAAATCCACCTTTTTTTAAGCCCAGCACCCGGAGAATACTATAAGCCAGCGGGATCTCCTCTAAAGGGTCGCCGGTCAAAGAAACCCTAATGGTATCACCAATCCCTTCGGCCAAAAGGGTCCCAATACCAATGGCTGATTTGACAACTCCGGACTTAACTGTCCCAGCTTCCGTTACTCCCAAGTGAAGGGGATAATCGACTAAATCGGCAATCCTCCGGTAAGCCTCCAGCATTAAAGGAACTCGCGAAGCTTTAAGCGAGATTTTAATATTGGCATATCCTTCTTCTTCTAAAATTCTCACATGCCGGAGAGCGCTTTCCACCATGCCTTGCGCCGTAGGACCATGGTATTTTTCCAGGAGATCTTGCTCCAAAGATCCAGCATTAACACCTATTCTAATTGGGATATTCCTTTCCCTTACAGCTTTAACAACTTCCTGAATTTTCCATCTCGCTCCAATATTGCCCGGGTTTAGACGTAAGCCCTCTACTCCATTTTCCACTGCTCTAAGCGCCAGGCGATAATCAAAATGAATATCGGCGACAACGGGCAATGGGCTATGGAAACATATTTTTTGCAAAGCTTGAGCGGCCTGATCGTTTAATACGGCAACCCTGACTACTTCACAGCCCGCTTGAGCTAATCCCGAAATTTGTTTTAAAGTGGCCTCCACATTACTGGTATCTGTATTAGTCATTGACTGAATAACTATTGGATTATTCCCACCGATAGCTACAGAACCAATCTTTATCACTTTGCTTAACCGTCGTTGTTGCAAGCCTTAATGCCTCCTAATTTATCGTTTTCTTCCTGAGGGAAGAAAATCAACCCAACTCTAAGCGAGCTAAGGAACATACTATTATACTATTTCGGTGTTACTCCTATTTAGCCAGGAGTCTTAAGATGTCCTGGTAAGTTACGGCAATCATTAAAGCAATAAGGAGGGCGAATCCTGTAAGTTGGATCCAACCTTTCTTTTCTGGGTTTAAAGGTTTCCGCCTTATCCCCTCGTAGGCAAGAACTACCAGCTGACCGCCGTCTAAAGCCGGAATAGGCAAAAGGTTAAGAATGCCAAACTGAATACTTAAAATAGCGGTCAAACTCAGGAGATTGGAAAGGCCTTGCCTTGCTCCTTCGCCAATGACCTGAACCACACCGACAGGGCCGGATAATTCCACAGGTATTTCCCCGGTGATCATCTGGACAATCAGAATAAGTATTAAGCGAGTAAATTCAACAGTTTGCTGTAAGCCATACTGGGCCGACTTCAGCACTGAGACCCTCTCCTTAACAATTTTAGGGGAAATCCCGATTAACCCTTTCCCGGATTGCGGATCCAATTCCGGGGTTACTTCCAAAGTAGTTATTTCTTTTGACTGTACTTTTTCCACCGTCAAAACAATCATTTCGCCGGGTTTAGCATGAATCTGTGCAGTAATAGAATTCCAATCGGGAGTACTTACCCCATTAACGGCCAGGATGCGATCACCGGCCTGCAGCCCTGCCGTTACTGCGGGTTTGCCCTCTATGGTACTGCCGATAATATTTTCATTGCTGCCGGTAGGAACTCCAAACCAGGCAAAGATCATAATAAACAAAACTGCTCCCAGAATAAAGTTCATAATAGGGCCGGCCACAATTACAGACATTTTCTGCCAAAGAGACTTACTCTCAAAGCTTCTGTGAATTAGTTCCTGGCGGCTGACCTGATCATTTTCCTGGATTTCTTCAGCACTTAAAAACCGGACAAATCCCCCCAACGGAAATATCCGGATGGAATACATAGTTTCTTGGCCTTGAATGGAAAACAATTTCGGACCAATGCCAAAAGCAAACTCCAGTACTTTTATGCCGGCTCTTTTGGCCATATAGAAATGTCCTAACTCATGCATTATAACCAAAAGACCAAAAACCAGAACTATAGAAAGAAACGTTTGCACTGTTTTCACCTCTTCAACTTCATTTTTTTGCTTGGATAAGCTCTTTAGTATATTCTCTGGCCCATAAATCCGCCGCTAATATTTTATCCAAGTTATCCGCCTGTGAGACTTGATGATCCAGGCAAGTTTTTTCTACCAACTGAAAAATCTCCAAGAATTTGATTTGTCCAGCTAAAAATGCCTGCACACAGATTTCATTGGCTGCATTCAGAACAGCCGGCAAGGTACCGCCTTGCTTGCCACACCAGTAGGCTAACTTTAAGGAGGGGAAATTTTCATTATCAGGTTCGCGAAATGTTAAATCAGTGCCTATGAGGGACAAATGCTTGGAATAATTAGCCCAGCGTTCCGGATAACTCAAAGCAAATTGAATCGGCAGGCGCATGTCGGGTGCTCCCAGTTGAGCCAGAATAGAACCGTCTTTATATTCTACCATAGAGTGAACAATGCTTTGAGGATGCACCAATACTTCTATATCATGGTATTCCATCCCAAAAAGAAACTTGGCTTCGATTATCTCCAAGGCTTTATTCATCATAGTTGCCGAATCAATGGTTATTTTTGCCCCCATGTTCCAATTGGGGTGTTTTAAGGCCATTGCAGGCGTTACCTCTGAAAGTTTCTCTTTTGTCCAGCCAAAAAAAGGGCCACCCGAGGCGGTGAGAATAATCTTGTTCACTGTTTTTTTCTTGCCGTGCAAGCATTGGAAAATTGCTGAATGTTCACTGTCAACAGGTATTAATGAACAACCGTTTTTTTGGGCATATTTTAGGACTAAGTCGCCGGCAGCAACAAGAGTCTCCTTATTGGCGAGAGCTATATCTTTTCCGGCTTGAAGAGCAGCGAGGGTTGGTCTTAAACCAATACTGCCGCTAACCGCGGTTACCACCATATCTACTTTTTCTGAACATACTGCCTGGATAAGCCCCTCCATCCCGGAAAGGATCGTAACCGAACTATCTTTAAGCCGTTCCCGAAGTATTTGAGCGGCTTCTTCTTTCATTACAACAGCCAGTACCGGCTGGAATTCCCTGATTTGTTTTTCCAGTAAATCAATATTGGCATACGCCGTTAAAGCATAAATGCTTAGTTTTTGTGGGGATGCTTTGACAACTTCGAGAGTTTGCGTACCAATTGAACCGGTTGAACCTAAAACAGCAAGAACTTTCACTATTGGTCTCTCCTCTAATTACTGTAGGTATGATAAGTAGTATGATAAGTAATTGCAGCTAATTTATGACTCCTAAAATCAGAGCAAAATAAACAAGCGGAAGGGCAAACAAGAAGCTGTCGAATCTATCAAGGATACCGCCGTGTCCTGGGATAAGATACCCCGAGTCTTTGACCCCGGCCATTCTTTTTAGAGCTGATTCAAATAGATCACCAATTTGGGCTACAACGCTCGCTGCCAAAGCAAGAAGCAAAACAGCCGGCAGTGCTCCCTCTTTGGTAATAAGCCAAAATATGAGGCCAAAAAGGAGTGCGGCAACCAAGCCGCCAATAGCACCTTCAACCGATTTATTAGGACTGACTTTAGGGGCAAGTTTTCTTTTGCCCAGAGCATTTCCGATGAAAAAAGCACCGGAATCCGTAATCCAGACTAATAGGAAAATAAAAAGACACCAAATAAATCCATTGGGAAGTTCCCTAAGATGATACAAATATGTAAAGAGTGCCACAGGATAAATCAAAGCCAGAAAGCTGAAAGCAGCCTCAGCAAAGGCCATACGCGGATAGGATAAGGCATGTCGGCCAAATATAATAATAAACCAAATCATAGCCAGGGCCAGAAGCCACTCGGTTTGCCTTGTTAAAAAAACTGCCAGCCAGAGAATATTAAATATGACGATAATGTGCTGCGAGCTACCGACTAACTCTGCCTTACGGCCTATGACAATAAACTCCCTAAGACCCAAGAGAGCCAGCCCGGCAACCAATAAGGCCAGGTAGAAGCCACCTAGCCAGGTTATGAATAACAAAAGGGGTGCTCCGATAAGAGCGCTTATGATTCGCTTACTCATTTTATTCCTCTACCTTCTTTATTCCGCCAAATCTTCTTTCTCTTAACTGGAAAGCTTGGATAGCTTCGAGCAGCGACTTTTCATTAAAGTCCGGCCAACATTCCTTAACAATTACGATCTCGGAGTAAGCTGCCTGCCAGAGCAAAAAATTACTTAATCTCATCTCGCCGGATGTGCGAATTACTAATTCCGGGTCTGGGCAGCCGGCAGTATATAAATAGCTTTCGAATAATTGTTCATTAATATCTTCCCTTTGAATTATATCATTCTGCACATCTGAAACTACCCTTTTTACAGCTTGAACCAGTTCTGCCCTGCCTCCGTAATTCAAGGCAAGATTAAAAACCAGCCCTGGATTATCCTTAGTTTTGATACATGCGGCCATAACAGCTTCCCTAACATCCCCGGGCAACTGTGTAAGATCACCAAAAACACGGATTTGAACCCTATTGGCATGTAATTCTTCCAGTTCCTTACTGATATATTCTTTAAGTAAGGACATTAGAATACCTATTTCTGACTGCGGGCGTTTCCAATTTTCGGTCGAAAAGGCATAGACAGTCAAGTATTTGACAGCCAGTTCAGCACAGCATTTGACAATACCTCTCAAAGCCTCAACACCTGCCCGGTGACCCATGGTACGAGGCATACCTCTTAATTTAGCCCATCTGCCGTTCCCATCCATAATAATGGCAATATGTTGAGGAATCCTATCCATGTCTATGTTTCTAAGAGTTAGTCTATTCATACTTTTTTGCCATATTTTCACATGACTCACCCGCTTCAAATGATCCTTTACCCCTTACTGCCAAAAGACCCCCTTCATCCAGGGGGTCACTGCCTGACTACTCGCTAAACCTATCATGTAAGAGTATAAATTTTATTCTTTCTTCCACTTTATTTACCCGCGCTATCCGTAAATCACCGCAGGAAACAGCCTTTCCCTGGGGATAAGTTATTTCATACGTATATTCAATGTTCTGTCCGGTAAGTTCTTTGAGAATATCCTGCCACTTTCTTCCCAGCCAGTTCAACTTTACTACACTTCCATAATCTCTATTTCTTTCTTGGCTAGAACTTCATCAATATCTTTAATATACTTATCTGTAAGCTTTTGGGCTTTGTCTTGCCCCTTTTTAGCTTCATCTTCCGAAGCTAATTTACCCTTCTCAATTTGTTTAATATCATCAATAAGTTCGCGCCTAATATTGCGGACAGCTACCTTGGCTTCTTCTGCTTTTTTTCTGACGGTCTTAACGATTTCAGTACGCCTTTCGGCAGTCAATTGAGGGATTATCAGCCTAATCACTGCCCCGTCATTGGAAGGGTTAAGGCCAAGGTCAGACTTCAAAATTGCCTTCTCAATATCCTTAATAGACGTTTTATCCCAAGGCTGGATAACAAGCATTCTGGGCTCAGGTACTGAGACATTCGCCAGCTGGTTGACCGGGGTAGGTGTTCCGTAATAATCTACCGAGACCTTTTCCAGCATTGCCGGATTAGCTCTCCCGGCCCGTACCGAAACTAAGTCTTTCCGTAATAATTCTACAGTTTTTTTCATTTTTTCTTCGGCTTCATGCAAAACATCATTAATCACTTTATTCCCTCCCTATATAAGTTCCAATAGGTTCTCCCTTCAATGCCTTAATAATATTGCCATTTTGATTAAGATTAAAAACAATGAGGGGGATATCATTATCCATGCAGAGTGAAGCTGCCGTAGAATCCATTACCCCTAAACCTTTACTCAAGACGTCCAGATAAGTTAAATGCTCAAATTTCTTAGCTTGTGGATTCTTCAGAGGATCAGAATCATAAACCCCGTCAACTCGTTTAGCCATCAGAATAACTTCGGCCTCTATTTCCGCAGCTCTTAAAGCTGCGGTGGTATCTGTCGAAAAGTAGGGATTACCTGTACCGGCTGCAAAAATTACGATTCGTCCCTTCTCCATGTGGCGAATAGCTCTTCTGCGAATGTAAGGTTCGGCAACCTGCCTCATTTCGATAGCCGAAAGTACTCTGGTTTGAATATTATACTGTTCTAAAGCATCTTGTAAAGCGAGAGCATTCATGACCGTGGCCAGCATTCCCATATAGTCGGCTGTGGCTCGGTCCATGCCTTGCGAGCTGCCGGCAATTCCCCGCCAAATGTTTCCGCCTCCTACCACCAGAGCCATTTCTACTCCAAGTTCCTGAACTTCACTGACCTGCTTAGCAACAGATGTAAGCATGCTGTGAGCAATTCCAAAACCCTGTTCTCCGGCAAGAGCCTCCCCACTTAATTTTAGGACTACGCGGCGGTAACGTGAAGTTGTCATGAAGAACCTCCGATACTTATTTTATTTCTACACTGAAGACAAAAATCCTTTAACTTTAAAAAGAGAACACCGAAGTGTTCTCGTTTTAGCGATTTATTTCTTTCATTACTTCATCGGCAAAATTGTCTTGACGCTTTTCAATTCCTTCACCCATTTCATAACGGGCAAATCTACGAATAGCAATCTTTTCTCCGATTTTAGCTATTTTTTCCATCAATAAGTCTTTGACTGTAATATCCGGATCCTTGATAAAAGGCTGCTCGACTAAGCAAACTTCTTTATAGAATTTTTCGATTCGGCCCTCAACCATTTTATCAACAATTTTTTCCGGCTTGCCTTCATTTAAAGCTTGGGCTTTTAAGATTTGTTTTTCGTGCTCGATGACCTCAGCGGGAACATCTTCCTTATTCACATACTGCGGTTTAGCAGCAGCGATTTGCATAGCTATATCTTTAACAAATTGTTTAAACTCTTCTCCTCGGCTCACAAAGTCTGTTTCGCAGTTTACTTCCACGAGAACTCCAATTCGTCCTCCGCCGTGAATATATGATTCTACTAGCCCTTCCGCAGCAATGCGGCCTTCTTTCTTCGCCGCTGCCGCCAGACCCTTCTCTCTTAAGAAATCAATGGCTTTGTCCATATCGCCGTTGCATTCTATTAAAGCCTTTTTGCAATCCATCATTCCTGCTCCGGTTCTTACCCTCAATTCTTTCACCGTTGCAGCACTGATTTCAGCCATAAGCTAACCCTCCTTGGCATTCGCGAACTAATTACAAATCAAATAAAGAACAGGGTAAGTCAAGATTTTCTGAACACACCCTAATCTCACCCTGTCTTCTAAGTTTATTCTTCGTTGTTTTCCTCTTGAACTTCTTCATCCAAATTATCGATACTGCCTTGCTGCCCTTCAACAATAGCGTCAGCCATTTTGGAGGTAAGCAGCTTGACAGCTCTAATAGCATCGTCATTAGCCGGGATGATAACATCAATCTCATCAGGGTCACAGTTGGTATCTACAATTCCAACGATTGGAATATTAAGTCTGCGGGCTTCAGCTACCGCTATTCTCTCTTTGCGCGGATCAACGACAAACAAAGCATCCGGCAGTCTTTTCATATTTTTAATACCGCCAAGGAACCGTTCCAGTTTGCCCATCTCATGCCGGAGAGCAGCAACTTCCTTCTTAGGAAGGACTTCAAAGACTCCCTCAGCTTCCATTTTTTCCAGTTCATGCAGTCTCTGCACTCTCTTTTGAATGGTCTGGAAGTTGGTCAGCATTCCGCCCAGCCAACGCTCATTGACGTAAAACATCCCGCAGCGTTCGGCTTCTTCTTTAACAGATTCCTGAGCCTGCTTCTTAGTACCAACGAACAGCATGGTTCCGCCATTAGCAGCTATATCCCGAACAAAGTTATAGGCTTCATCCACTTTCTTCACAGTTTTCTGCAAGTCGATGATGTAGATGCCATTGCGCTCTGTGAAAATATAACGAGCCATTTTGGGATTCCAGCGGCGGGTTTGATGCCCGAAGTGTACACCGGCCTCCAAGAGTTGTTTCATGGAAATTACAGCCATTGTGTTACACCTCCTCTCTTTTTTGTTTATTTCCTCCGCAGGTTCATTCCCGGTTAACCCCTGCAGGTACAGGGAACAAAATAACTCGGGTCCCACTGCGTGTGTACTCTAAAATGACACTGCGAATAGAATAGCACAACCTTTTTATGATTGCAACTATTATTGAGCTTACCCAAAGCAATTTTAGTTCATTCCGTAATGGCTGGCCAAATTAGAGCGGATATTATTAGCTATGATAAACTGCTCCAGATCAGTCAATAATTCGTTAAAGGGAAAATAGAGATTGGAAAGGTAAAAGGTTTTTTTACCAACTTTCAGCTGGACAATTTCCTCACTTTTAGCCGTCCAATAGAAGGATGCTTTGCGAATATCCTTTGGTTCAAGAACTTGTTTACCTAGTAGGGACTGGAAAATAATGATGTTGTCATCAATAATTATCTTCTTGCTTTTTGCCGTTAACCAGATAAAGAGGATCATAAGAGCAGTAACAGCATAAATTGCTGAGAATATTTTTACATATACCTCAGGAAGATTGAGAAGAAAACTTAAGATCCCTGTCAGCAAAGGATAAACGAGAAGATAACCTGCCCCGGGGATAATCACTGGCTTCATCCGATAAACATATTCTTGTACTTGCATAACACTCACCTTTAGTGGTGCTGAACATACTTATCCAGCTCTTCTAATAAATAATCATTTAAGACCCTGATGTAAGTCCCCTTCATACCAAGAGACTTGGACTCAATCACACCGGCAGATTCAAACTTTCTTAGGGCATTAACAATAACTGAACGGGTAATCCCTACTCGATCAGCTATTTTACTGGCCACCAGCAAACCTTCACTGCCGCCAAGCTCAGCAAAGATATGTTCTATAGCTTCTAATTCGGAATAAGAAAGGGTGCCGACGGCAATCTGGACCGCAGCCTTCTTGCGAGCCTCGTGTTCAGCCTGTTCAGCCTTGACCCTTAAGATTTCCATCCCCACGACAGTTGCCCCATATTCGGCTAAAATTAAATCCGAAGCAGTAAAACGCTTGTCATATTTGGCGAGTACCAGGGTTCCTACTCGATCACCGCCACCTAGAATTGGCACAATTGTTGTTATCTTATTACTAAAGACACATTTTTCATGCTTATTAAAAATACAGGCATTTTCCACTTGGGTGGTGTTAGCCTTGGTCTCGGTTATTCTTAACAGTCCCTCATTATAGCTTTCCGGAAATCGTTCGGCATGAACTACAATTTCCTCCATCTCCCCACAAGAGAAATTCGGCATAAAACTATAACCGAGAATTTTCCCTCTGCGTCCTACAATATAACAATTGGCTTCAATTTTTTGACTTAAGGTTTTGGCCATATCCTCGAAGTCTACGGGTTTGCCGGCTGCTCTTTGAATTAGTCTACTAATGGCTCTGGTTTTATCAAGTAAATTTTCCACTTATTGTCCTCCTTCTAAGTGATATAAATCTCCCAAATAATAACTATTCTAAAATAAGTAGCTTTACATCTTTATTATATATGAATTTTTAGAAAACTTAAAGTATGTATTTTGACAAATCCTGATTTTTAGCTACATCCCCTACTCTTTTCTGAATATATTCTTTATTAATTGTTATAGCATAACCTTCAGGCAGCTCGGAAGCCTCAAATGAGAGTTCTTCCAAAACTTTTTCCACAATAGTGTGTAATCTTCTGGCACCTATATTTTCCGTAAATGCATTGACATTATATGCTATTTGGGCTATTTCATCTATAGCATTTTCGGAAAAATTAACATTTATCCCCTCAGTTAAAAGAAGAGAGCAATATTGCTTAATCAAGGAAGCTTCCGGTTCAGTTAAAATTCGTTTAAAGTCTGCTACACTTAATGATTCCAATTCAACCCTTATAGGGAATCTCCCCTGCAGTTCGGGGATAAGATCGGAAGGCTTGGCGACATGGAAGGCTCCCGCCGCAATAAACAAGATATGATCAGTACGAACCGGCCCGTATTTGGTCATTACTGTCGAGCCTTCCACCAGTGGGAGAATATCTCTTTGCACCCCTCCCCGCGAAACATCCGGACCGCTTGCTGTTTCCTTACCGGCAATTTTATCAATTTCATCAATAAAAACAATACCTTCCTGTTCCGCTCGCCGGATAGCTTCTTGTACAGCTTCATCTTGGTCAATTAAGTTTTGGGCTTCTTCCTGTGCAAGAATTCGCCGGGCTTCTTTGACCGTTACTTTGCGTTTCTTGCGTTTCTTGGGAAACATGCCGGCCATCATATCCTGGAGGTTAATGCCAAGTTCTATCCCTGAAGCACCCAGCATGTCGGCATAGGGTGAATTTTCTTCAACTTCAATTTCCACGATGTGGTCTTCCAGTTCCCCCTTAGCCAACTTTTCCTGAATAAATTCCCGGTCTTTTTCCACCTCAGGAGAGATGGGAGGCTCTTTAGCTTGTTCATTCTCCTGGCCAAATAAATATTGAAAAGGGTTTATATTCGAAGTTTCTTTCTTTTTCCCAGGAACAAGGATGGTTACTAAACGCCTCTCAGCATTAGCTTCGGCCTTTTTCTCTACTTCTTTCATTTTTTCAGCCTTGACCATACGCAGGGAAATTTCAGTTAAGTCCCTGATAATGGATTCCACATCTCGCCCTACATAGCCGACCTCAGTAAATTTAGTAGCTTCAACTTTAGTGAAAGGAGCCTTCACTAGTTTAGCCAAGCGTCTGGCTATTTCTGTCTTGCCTACCCCAGTTGGCCCTATCATCAAAATATTCTTGGGCAAAACATCTTCTTGCAAAGAAGGCGGAAGCAGTGAACGGCGGTATCTGTTGCGTAAGGCAATAGCTACAGCTCTTTTTGCTTCCTTTTGGCCAACAATATATTTATCCAGTTCGGCAACAATTTCCCTGGGCGTTAGCTGTTCCATTAACCTTCCTCCTTAAAGCTCCTCAACTACAATATTTTCATTAGTATAGACACAAATGGATGCAGCAATTTTCATTGCTTCTTTGACCAACTCGCCGGCACTTAGGTCAGTATGTTTAGCTAAGGCTCTGGCCGCAGCCAAGGCATAATTACCGCCAGACCCAATAGCAGCTATCCCGTCATCCGGTTCGATAACTTCTCCCGAACCGGAAATCAAAAGAATATTATCCTTGTCGGCAACAATAAGCAGGGCCTCAAGATTTCTAAGCATCCGATCCGTTCGCCACATTTTGGCTAATTCCACAGCCGCTCTCTGGAGGTTACCGTGGAATTCTTCCAGCTTTCCTTCAAATTTTTCAAAAAGAGTAAAGGCATCGGCTACCGAACCGGCGAATCCGGCCACTACTTTATCCTGGTATAAGCGGCGAATTTTGCGGGCTCCGTGTTTCATCACCGTAGCCTGGCCAAAGGTTACTTGCCCATCACCGGCCATAGCTACTTGTGATCCCTTTTTGATGGCAATTATAGTTGTGGCTTGAAACATAACAGTTCCTCCCATCTCGCAGTTTACCTATCATTTTATATTCCGTCAAGCTAAATATTCGCAATTGTAATGTTTTTATGAATATTTAAGTGTTGCGAGGCAATTTGGCTCGAGGATGAGACTGGCGATAAACATCCCTGAGCTTTTCCCGGGTAAGATGAGTATAGATTTGCGTTGAAGATAACTTTTTATGCCCTAAGAGCTCCTGCAGACTTCTTAAATCTGCTCCCCCGTCTAGCAGATGAGTGGCAAAAGTATGGCGTAGCATATGAGGATGAATATGCTGATTAAGCTGCGCGTTCTTTTCCAGCTTATCGAGGATTCTTCTTACTGACCGGGAAGTAAGACGGGTGTTTTGATAATTAAGGAGCAATGCTTCTTGGAAATCCTCTCTTTGGCTTAAGTATTTTCTAATTGTATCCTTAGCGGGATCGGTCAACGGCACTATTCTCTCTTTGCGGCCTTTTCCCCTAACCCTTAGGAGACATGCCTCCAAATCGACATCAGCAATATTCAGCCCTACGAGTTCACTGACCCTTAATCCTGAACCATAGAGCAGCTCAACAATGACCTGATCCCGCAAGCCCAGTTTGGAATTGAGATCTGAAGCTCGCAGGAGCTTTTCCATATGTTCCTGAAAAAGAAACCGCGGTAAATTGCGGCCAATTTTGGGAGTTGTAATCTTTTGCATCGGGCTTTGGCTTAAGACACCTTCCCGGCATAAAAACTTAAAAAATGAACGCAAAGAGGCTAGTTTGCGGGCAATGCTTTTCCGGCTTAACTTTTTTTCCGTTAAAAGACCCAAATAGCTGCGGATGATATATTTATCTATCTGCCGAACATCCAGAGTTTGAACATCAAGACCGAGCTCATGCGCAGCAAACTCACAGAATTGAATGAGGTCAGTTTGATAAGCTGCTATTGTCAGTTCAGAAGAATTCCTGCTCTTCAAATAAGCGCAGAAAGCGTCCAACGCTTTATCTATCAGCATACTTTTAAACCTCCCTTTTCCCTACCAAAAGCCTGTAACGCTGAGAGCTTTGTTCATCAAATAGAAACAGCAGGTTCATTACAATTTGATATTGTTCTCCCTAATATACTCATCCAGATCCTTTAAGGCTCTATGAGATAATTGTAAGTTTTTTTCTTTTTTTCCTTTAACCTTATAGCCGAGGGGACTAATTAAGCCAAAATTAATATTCATGGGTTGAAAATTTACACTAGGCGACCCTTCTAAGTGACGAGCCAGTCCGCCTAAAGCAGTGGTTGGCGGAAACACCAAAGTATCCTTTCCCTTTAAAAAGCGAAAAACATTTAGTCCGGCTATGAGGCCACTGGCTGCGGATTCCAAATAACCTTCCACTCCGGTAATCTGACCGGCAAAGAATATATTCGGCTTGGTACGCAGGCTAAAATCCGCCTTGAGAACTTGGGGTGCATTCAAGAAAGAATTGCGATGCATAACACCATAACGGACGAATTCAGCCCTTTCCAATCCCGGAATCAGTCTGAAAACTCTTTGTTGTTCTCCCCATTTGAGATGGGTTTGGAAGCCGACCAAATTAAGGAGGGTTCCCTGGATATTTTCCTTGCGCAACTGGACAACCGCAAAGGGTGTTTTAGAGGTCCTAGGATCGACAATTCCTACCGGTTTGAGAGGTCCGAATGCCATTGTCATAAAACCCCTTTTAGCCATTACTTCAATCGGCATACAGCCTTCAAAAACAAGATCATTCTCAAAATTATTAATCTTGGCAGTTTCGGCATTAACCAGGGCATCATAAAAGACTTCGTATTCCTCCTTATTTAAGGGGCAGTTCAGATAATCTGCCTCCCCCCGGTTATAACGTGAGGCCCAAAAAGCTATATTCATATTTACCGAATCCAATTCCACGATCGGAGCAGCGGCATCAAAAAAAGAAAGGGCTTGCACTCCGGTCAGTTTCTGGATATCTGTGGCCAGAGCATCCGAAGTCAAAGGCCCTGAGGCAACTATTACTACTTTGTCCCTGGGGATTTCTTGAACCTCTTTTCTGATTAGGGCAATAGAGGGATGGTGCGAAATTTTTTGGGTAATTGTTTCCGCAAAAAGATGGCGATCAACAGCCAAAGCACCACCAGCCGGAACTGTGGTTTGATCGGCTACTGCCATGATCAGGGAACCCAAGCGGCGCATTTCTTCTTTCAAGAGACCGGCAGCATTTTCCAGCCCTGCTGCCCGAAGGGAATTGCTGCAGACCAATTCGGCAAGTTTATCTGTACAATGGGCAGGGGTAAGTTTAAGAGGCCTCATTTCATAGAGTTCTACTTCCATGCCCCTTTCCGCTAATTGCCAAGCTGCTTCCGAGCCGGCCAAACCAGCCCCGATAACAATAACATGAGCCACGCTATTTCACCTGCAGTCTATTATGTTTAACCGGATTCCGTTTCACTTAAATCCATCGAAAAACGGCATTCTTTGTTGGTACAGGTATGCTTCTTTTGTCCTTTATAATTTTTTTCAATCATTAGCCCTCCGCATTGAGGACAGGGTTGCGGAGCGGGTTTTTCCCAAGAAATAAAGTCACATTCGGGATACCTGCTACAGCCGTAAAATTTACGTCCTTTCTTGGATCTTCTAACTACAAGCTTGCTGCCGCATTTAGGGCAATCAACCCCAGCCTCCTCCAAAAGGGGGCGGGCATTTTTACATTCGGGGAAACCAGGACAAGCAAGAAACTTGCCGTAACGCCCCATCTTAATGACCATATTGCGGCCGCAAACCTCACACACTTCCTCCGAAACTTCATCTTCTACCTTTATTTTGCCAATCTTCTCTTCGGCTATTTCCAAGGTTTCCGCAAAAGGCCCATAAAAATCTCTAATGATATCCTTCCAAGAGGCATTTCCTTCTTCAATATTGTCCAACTTTTCTTCCATATTAGCGGTAAACTCCAAGTCCACAATATCAGGAAAATGCTCTTTAAGCAGGGTAATGATTATTTCCCCCAATTCCGTCGGTACTAACTTTTTATCTTCTTTAACGACATAACCTCTGGTCAGGATAGTATCAATGGTTGGCGCATAGGTACTTGGTCGGCCAATACCTTCTTCTTCCATCTTCCTTACCAGGGATGCTTCTGTATAACGCGGCGGAGGTTCGGTGAAATGCTGTTTTTCTTGTAGCGCAAGCAGTTTTAATATTTGCCCCTTTTGCAAATTTCCTTGCAGACAGCCCTCTTGATTTTCTTGCTTCTCGGAATCATCATTACTTTCTTCATAAACTGTCAAGAAACCGGGAAATTTGACAGTGGAAGCGTTAGCGCGAAATAAATACTGACCGGCAAGAATATCGACTGTCAACGTATCATAAATAGCGGCGCTCATTTGACTGGCAAGATACCTTGACCAAATCAACCTATAGAGACGCAGCTGGTCTCGGCTCAGGAATTCCTTAACCTCCTCCGGCGTTCGCCAAACCGATGTCGGCCTTATGGCTTCGTGAGCTTCCTGCGCCCTGCCTTTAGAGGCAAACTTCCGTGGTTCCTCGGGATAATAACTTTGATTATAATTATTAATTATATATTCCTTAGCTTCGGCCTGAGCTGTATCGGCAATGCGGACTGAATCAGTTCGCATATAAGTAATTAAACCCAATGTCCCGCTTTTCCCAAGGTCAATACCTTCATAGAGCTGCTGCGCCAGCATCATGGTTCTCTTAGGCGTAAACCCAAGCTTGCGGTAAGCTTCCTGCTGCAGGCTGCTGGTAGTAAAAGGAGGAGCGGGCTGCTTTTTCTTTTCCTTGGACCTCACTTCTCCTACTTGATAGCTGGCTTCCTTAAGCTCCTGCAAAACCTCATTCATTTGTTCCTGATTGGCAATAGTGATTTTCTTACCTTTTTTCTGCAGAAGTTTAGCGGTAAAACTGGCTCCGTTACAACTAAATTCGGCTGCTAAAGTCCAGTATTCCTCCGGCTCAAAACTGCGGATTTCATCTTCACGATCGCAAATTAACCGCACCGCCACAGACTGGACACGTCCGGCACTTAATCCTTTTTTCACCTTGCGCCAAAGCAAGGGGCTTAACTTGTATCCCACCAGGCGATCCAGGACGCGCCTGGCTTGTTGGGCATCAACTTTATCCATATCAATTTTTCTAGGGTTTTTAACCGCTTTGAGAATTGTCGGCTTGGTTATTTCGTGAAATTCAATCCTGCTGTTCTCACCGGGGTCTAAGCCCAAGAGATGAATCAGATGCCAAGCTATAGCCTCCCCTTCCCTATCAGGGTCAGAGGCTAAAAGAACCTTATCCGCACTTTTAGCTGCCGCTTTTAATTCTTTTACTAAATCTCCCCGGCCGCGAATAGCTATATACTTGGGTTCAAAATCATTATCGACATCAACACCGATCTGACTTTTGGGCAGATCCCGCAAATGACCCATTGAAGCCTTAACGACATAATTTCTGGAAAGAAATTTACTAATAGACTTTGCTTTAGCCGGAGATTCAACAATTACCAGGGTTTTTCCCATAATTCACCTCAAAGAATTTGTTTCCTATTCTCTAACAACCTGCAACACTATCTATAATACGCGAGTAAATTAAACTAATACCTTGCCTTATCTTACCATTAAGAAAAAGGAGAAAGCAAATATTTTATATTCCGTATTACTTCTTAAGCCTCAACTAAAGTAATAAGTACGGATAAGAACATAAATAGTCATTTCTATTATTGATAAAATCACCAAAGATTAAACTTGAAGATTTGCAGTCATGATTCCCGCTAAGCTCGTTAACAACGGTTTAACACATAATGCTGACCGGGCATTTGAATAATTTTGCCTGCCAACTGCAATTCCAGCAGACCAAGTGCAATTTCCTGAGCGGAAAGCGGGCACATAACCGTCAGCCTATCAATATGAAGAGGGAGGTCACTTAAACAAGCGAGAATTTCTTGCCATTTCTCTATAGGCTTGTCTCCCCTGTCTTTTTCCGCTTTGCCCAACGGCCTGCTTAAATTGCTATTGCTAACTAGCTTCCGGTTTAAACGGGAGCTGCTGCCTGGCGGTAATTCCTGGAAAATATCTTCGGCCTCGGTGGCTAGCTTGGCACCCATCTTTAATAATCTATGCGTCCCTTTACTCTGTTCACTAAATATGGGGCCGGGGACAGCAAAAACTTCCCGTCCTTGTTCCAAAGCAAAGTCAACTGTAATCAGGGAACCACTTTTTTGGGCAGCCTCCACCACTATTACTCCTCTCGCCGCGCCGCTAATCAAGCGGTTACGGGCCGGGAAACGGCCGGGTTCCGCCGGGCTTGACAGGGGATATTCGCTGATTAATGCCCCGCCATTTTCCAGAATTGAATGAGCGAGCGGGAGGTTTTCTGCAGGGTATACTGCGTCCAGCCCTCCTGCTAAAAAAGCCCAGGTAACTCCGTTTCCCTCCAGAGCACCCCTATGGGCAGCCGTATCAATGCCTCTAGCTAAACCGCTGACAACTACATAACCATTTTTGACAATGTTCTTTGCCAAATAGGATGCGGCTGCTTTACCATAAGGTGTTGCCCGGCGCGAGCCAACCACAGCTATGCCTTCCTGTCCAGCCTCCAAGACACCCTTATAAAAAAGCAAAGGTGGGGCATCCGGACATTCAGCCAACAAAAATGGATAGTGTTCCTCACCAAGAGATACTAAGGATATTGCCTTTTCCTCAAGTCTCAATGCTATTTTTCCCGGGTCAATTTTCTCTCTGGCCTGGCAAAAATCCAGAAACCACGCAGTTTCCGACAAGACTGGAACTGAATTGTTTTTGTCTTCCCAGGCCGTTTTGGCTGACCCGTAAAAAGCCAGCAGCTGTCGGAGCCTCCCACTGCCAATTCCCGGAATATGCAGGATAGCTGCTCGCAAAATATTTTCCGCACTAAAATCCATGTACTCACCCCTAAGTGAATACTTTTTCTGTGCCGAAGTCATTATTCCTGCTTTGGTATGTAAATTCTGGCAATTTCCTTTTAACTTTTAATTCCTGTCTGGAAATCAAGGTATGTTCTTTGCAGGAGTAAAGCGTCTTCTTCCAGATTGGGGCTTTCACAGATGACAGTACCTGTAATGCCAAAACTAAGAAGAGCTCTTAGCAATTCCGCAAATTGCAAATCTGCTTCTTTGAGGATCAGGTGTTTTCTCTCACCCTTGGGACCATATTCAATACCGGAAATATGAAAATGGGCATTAGAAACCCAACGCTCTCCCAAACCCTCGGCAGTATCATCGAGAATAAAGCAAAACTCATCGTAACTATTATATTTGCCGTTATCTCTGGCATGAAGATGACCAAAATCCAAACAAGGCAGTACTCCTGGAATTTCTTGTGCGATTCTAATTGTTTCAGCCAGATCCCCAAATTGAGAGGGTTTTCCCGTTGTTTCCGGTCTCAGTATTACTTCATTACCCTCTTTAGCCAATTCTTCCCTTATCTCGGAAAGTTCCTTAATAACTTTGGTCATTACAGCCTCCCTGGGATCATCGGCATAAAAAGCAGGGTGAAAAATAATACTTTCCGCCCCTAGTAACTTCGCAATCCTGGCAGTCTGGAGGATTCGCGTCTTACTGGCGGTAACTTTATCTTCCTCGTGAGAATTTAGATTAATGTAGTAAGGGGCATGGCAGGATAAACTGACACTTTCCCCTTGCGCCAGCACCCCGACTTTCGTAGCTTTATCCTCCTTCATTCTGACACCACGGACAAATTCAACTTCCAGAGCATCTAGTCCCAGTTCTTTAATTCGTCTAATTCCGGATTCAGTAGTACTATCCTTAGCAGATAAAGGAACCCCCGCCGTGCCAAATCTTAAGGCCACAAATATCTCTCCTATTCCAAATCAAAATTTACCTTTTGCACACTCTGAACACCTTTTACTTCTTTTAATTTATTGACAATACCTGAAGTTATTTCCGTTTCCACCCCAACAATCATTATATTGGTTCCTGCCGCTTCAGTTCTGCCGACTTGCATACTGGTAATATTAATATTATTATCGCCTAGCATTGTGCCTACTTTGCCGACCATTCCGGGATAATCCTCATGGGGTATAATTAGGAGCCAGCCAACTGGCTCAATATCTACGCGGGAATCATCTATTTCCACAATCCGCCCTTCCAGCTTGCCAAAGAGGGTGCCTGCCACCCGGTGTTCACTTTTATCAGTTTTAACCGTAACCGTAATCAAATCCAGAAAATGTTTTGTTTCCTTGCTTTTTACTTCTTTAACGACTATGCCTCTGGCTTTGGCTACCTCAGGAGCATTTACAAAGTTAACCGCTTCCTGCAAAATCGGATTAAGAACCCCTTTAATAACCGCTAAGGTTAGCATTTTGGTATCAACTGTACTGATCTGCCCATCATACCTTACTTCTACATTTTTGATTCGGCCTTCAGTGAGGTGAACTGCTAGAACTCCCATCTTTTCCATCAGATGGAGGTAGGGTTTAATTGTTTTCATCACATCTTTAGAAACCGGTGGAATATTTAAAGAATGCGCTACCGGTTCTGACCTTAAGGCAGAAAGCACACCTTTAGCTACCCCTAAGGCTACTTCATTTTCTGCTTCAACTGTCCGCGAAGCAATGCGAGGGGTGCAGATTACATTTTCCATAGCCAGTAAGGGGTTAGACTCAGCCAGAGGTTCGGTTGCGAAAGCATCTAAAGCGGCTGCGGACACTATCCCCCTCTCTAAAGCCCAGATTAGGGCCTCTTCATTAATAATTCCACCCCTGGCACAGTTTATTATTCTAACACCTTTTTTCATTTGGGAAAACGCATCTTTATCCAAGAGGTTCCTGGTATCCGCCGTAGTGGGCAAATGCAAGGTGATATAATCAGATTTCTTGAGAATGACATCAAAGTCAACAAGTTCAATCCCCATCTCTTTGGCTTTTTCTTCACTAATAAAGGGATCATAAGCCAAAACCTTCATCTCAAAAGCTTTAGCTCGATAGGCGACACCGGTACCCACTCTCCCCAAACCAATAATACCCAAAGTTTTTTCTCTTATCTCGGTTCCCGTATACTTTTGTCTCTCCCAGCTACCGTTTTGCACTGAAGTATAGGCTTGAGGTATTTTGCGGCTTAAGGCCAGAATCATCCCTAATGTGTATTCAATCGAAGAAGTACTGTTACCTTGAGGGGCATTAAGAACAATTATCCCCTTTTTGGTAGCTGCTTGGATATCAATATGCTCTACTTCCAGACCGGCTCGGCCAATAACCTTCAGGTTATCCGCAGCCTCGATCACTGCCTTGCTTACCCTGGTATCTCCCCTAACGACCAGGGCATCATATTGAGGTATAATTCTGACCAATTCCTCTTCCGTTAAGCTGCAGAAAGTATCAACTTCATGTTCCTCACTTAGTAGTTTGATCCCTGCTTCAGCCACTTTCTTGCTAACCAGGATTTTCATTGTTTAACCTCCAGTCTTTCCTTAGACAACAAACCCCTCATCCCAGTCAGGGACGAGAGGTTATCCCGCGTTGCCTTGGGTTTGCGGCAGTTCACCGTATCCACCCATTTCGCCAGCTTAAAAAAGACCAACTCATTATCCGCTGTAACGAGCGGTTCCGCCTCAAATCATCATCTGGGAATATTTCCTCTGCCTAGCGTAACTTTTAATTTTTTCGATTATAAAGTATATATTCTCCAACTGTCAAGTCTCAATCAATCATTTTTCAATCAATCATTTTAATTATTTGTCATCAATTTAAGTCAAAACTCTTCTGCTCCCGCGATAAGTTTTCGCCCAATAAGGTTGATCTAGATCCTGGATTTCTACACAGTTTTTGGTAGCAGAAATGAATTGGCCGTTACCTAAAAAAATTCCCACATGGCTTGCTCCTGCTCCATTAGTATTAAAAAAGACCAGATCCCCCGGTTGGAGATGAGCTTTAGGAATACCTACCCCCATTCTAAATTGCTCGTAGGAACTTCTGGGAAGCTCAATCCCATGCTCCAGAAATACTTGCTGTACCAGGCCGGAGCAGTCCACTCCAGATCTAGTCCGACCGCCCCATTTATAAACTATCCCCTGCCAGGATAAGGCTGAAGCGATAACCTTATCCTTCATCTCCGCCAGCTCCTTTTGGGCTTCAATTAATGAAATGGTACTGACATTTAAACAGGTAAAACTTCTAGCTCCAGCCTTTTCCTCCATAGTTTTCAAGTTTCCGACTGGCTTTAAGTCTAATTCTATAATACTGCTTTGCATTTCATTGCTTTGCTTAACTTGAGCTTCAGGTATTCCCTGGGCAGATAAAACGTTCAGCGGAGTAAGCGCAGCACCGGTCAAAAGAGCTGCAGTCAAACCAACAACTTGTTTAGGAACCAAAGTTCTTTGTTTTACTTCTTCAAAGGAAAGTGCAACCTGCATTTATTAATAACTCCTTTCAGCACAGTCAATTCTACCCAATATTCCTTTATGCTAACCTTAGCCGGATTATTCTTAGTGAAAATTTGCCTAAGTTTCCTGCATTTTGTTTTATACTATTTTATTCCGTTAAACCTTGGTTTGGTGAAAACAAGCCTACCGGACCGAGAGCCTTTTATATTCCAGCAAAACTAAAGACCGCCGGGAAGAAATTCCCGAACGGTCTAAAACCAGTCTCCGCTGACTTTCATTTTCTTTTACCTCTTCCCGCCTCCGGAACATCATCCCCATACTCATCATCGTCTTCATTATCGTATTCTTCGTCATCGTAATCTTCATCATCGTATTCCTCGTCATCAAGTTCCCACTCCACTTGATAGACCTCAACTAACTTTTCCTTACCTTTAACTCTGATTGGTTCACAAGCCGTACATTCAAAGATATCTTTTACCCGTTCATAAGTTTCTTTACTGATTAATATTTGGCCAGGTTTGGCGTTGGCTTCTAACCATGCCGCCAAATTGACAGTATCCCCAATAGCTGTGAAATCATGGCGGTCTTGAGAGCCAATATTGCCGATTACTGCCGGGCCTGAGTTTATACCTATCCCAAAATATATGGGCTTCCCGTACTTATCCCGTAAATTTTCGGCAAGTTCCTCTGCCTGATCTCTGATTTCTAAAGCTGCCCGAACCGCGCGTTCGGCATGGTCTTCTTGGGCAAGAGGTGCTCCAAAGATGCTCACGGCTCCATCACCGATAAACTTATCCAGAGTGCCTTCATACTGAAAGATAGCTTTGGTACAAAGCTCCAAGTATTCATTTAAGTTTTTAAGAACATCTTCGGGCTCCATCTTCTCGGAAAGTGAAGTAAAGCCCCGAATATCTACGAACATCAGGGTAACATCCTTCCGAACCCCACCTAGTTTTATTTCCTCCTGAGCCGATAGAATATCGTTGACTACCTCTTTGGAAACATATCTTCCAAATATCCCCGATACTCTGTTCCTTTCCTGCCGTTCTTTTAAATATTCGCCTATCATTGTCGCCACATAGGTCAGAATAAAGGCCAGCAAGATATAAAAATACGGTAAGAGAACCTTATGGGAGTTATAGATATAATAAACAATCCCTGAATAGCCTAGAATTAAAAAGGCCAAAATAACCGCTCCGCGCCGTGCTTTAGCCCAAGCAAACAAGGCAAAACTGCCAAGAGTGACCAGAATAACTATCATTATTGCTCTGGACTTATTTGTCTTGGTATACAGTTCATTATCCAACAAGGCTTGAATAATATTGGCATGGACCTCTACACCGTTCATCATACTTCTGGAGATAGGTGTATTGTATTGGTCCTGCAGTCCTTCTGCATAAGGGCCAATTAAAACCAAACTGCCCTCGAAATACGCTGGCTTGATTTCCCCTTCCATAACCCGCCAGGCTGGAATAACCTCAAACTTGGATTCAGCAGGGGAAGAAGCATAAGCAAAGCCTACCTGCAGCCTCTCGTCAATAGAAATTTCCTCTTGACCCCTTTGCCAGTTATAATATTGATCCCAGGTAATTTTACTGTCCTCCGGCAAGAGAAGATTGGCCAGTCTGACATCAATAATCGGGACTATTTCTTCTTCAAGGTTAGGAATACCGAGCAGGACCTTTCTCACGACATTATCTTTATCTGTAAGAATATTGATATGCCCTATTCTTTCCGCAGGAATATCAACAGCCGGTAATTTGAGGTATTCCTGTTCCAATTGCCTTGTTGGTTTTTGCAGAGCTTGAAAATCAAAATAGACCGGTAAGTACACATTATCATACTTATCAACAACCTGTGCTAAAGCCAGATCCTCATCCGGATCGGAACTTGGCTCGGTAAAGAGGATATCCGGCCACACAGCTGTTGCCCCTCCCGCGGCAACAATGTCGATTAACCCCGCCATCTTATCTCTCGGCCAGGGAAAGCTGCCAATCCTGTCAAGGCTGTCCTCATCAATTGCCAAGATTTTTATTCGCGGGTCTACCGGGCGTGTTTTAAGTGTTAATTTGTCCGACAGGGTATTTTCAACAAAATAAAAAGAATCAAATTGGACTAAGAAAACCATAACCCAACAGAGAATCACTGCTGCCAGTATCTTTTTCAAAAATTGTACCCCCTCTGGTTCTTCCAAATAGTATTTCAAAATTCAACATTTATTATCTAAAACCCTTTTACGATAGCCAAAATTTCATAATCATAAATAAAATATTCAAAAAATACACGCTGGTTAATAAAGCAGACTTGCCTAACTATAAACTATTAATTTTGAAGATAATAATATGCATGAATAGCAAAATCTGGCACAATTAGTTTTTACCTTGAATTTGGCTAATTTTAATTTTAATGATCTTTTTAGGGGCGGGGGTTTTATTTGCAAATTTTATATTGTTTAGTGGGTCTACCTATGGAGCCGTACTCTTGGGTTACTTCCACCTTACCTTTTTCTACCAGGTACTCCAAATAGCGCCAAGCAGTAATTTTCGACAAGGATAAGGCATCGGCAATCTGCTGGCAGGAAAGAGAATTATCCTGGCTGTCCAGAAACTTTAAGAGCTGATTTAAAGTAAAGAAGTGAACCCCTTTGGGCAAAGAAGATAAAGTATTTAACCCGCTGATATCCACGGCGAAGTTATATTGATCCAATTCTTCCTGGCTGACGTCAGCGTTTTCATTAATCATTTGCCTAAGGTTCAGGTAATTAAGAAGAGCTTGCTGCAAACGTTCAAAGCTAAAAGGCTTGATTAAGTAGTCTACAGCGCCATAGCGTAGAGTTTCTTGAATAGTTGCTGTATCCCTGGCAGCTGTAACTATTACTATATCGGTAGGTATATTTTCCTTACGTATTTTTTTAAGAAGATTGAGTCCATTACCGTTAGGCAGGAAAATATCAAGGAGAATTAAATCCGGCTTTAATTCCAAAATTTTGTGCAAAGATTCAGCTTCGGAATTACTGGTTCCCACAACCTTGAAAGGTGCAACTTTCTCGGTAAATTGCTTATTAATACTGGCGACCATGGGATCATCCTCAATAATAAATACTCGGATTAATTCCATTCAGCAGATCCTCCTTGTTCCTCATCTAAAATCGCATCGTAAGGAATGTGCACCATAAAGGTTGTTCCTTTTTCATTACTTGTAAAGCTAATTTCCCCTTTGGCAACATTAACCCTGCTTATCACATTATAAAGCCCATAGCCTGTTCCGTCTTCCTTAGTTGTGAAACCGGGCTCAAAAATTAAATCTCTGTATTTCTCAGGGATACCCCTGCCATTATCGCTTACTTTAATCTGGATCGCCGTATCGGTTTGCTTAATAGATACAATTACTTCAGGATTTTCCAAGTTTGTTACTGCATAGAAAGCATTTTCGATAAGATTGCCAAGTACTACAATTATAGCATGTTCATCATAATACTCCGGCAGGGAAAAAAGACAGCTATCCGGAGCAATTGTAAATTTAATTCTCTGCTCTTCGGCTTCGCTGGCTTTCCCCATCAAAAGACCGCTAACGGCATTTACCTGAAAATTATTCAACAAACAACCAATCAAGCCACTTTCAGTAATGACCACACTAGTCACATACTTTCGGGCTTCTTCAATGGAACCTAACTGGAGGAGGCCTGAAATGACATGCAGCTTATTGGAGAACTCATGTGTCCTTGCTCGCAGTGCCTCCATTATTTTTTTGACTCCCGTTAATTCCTCGGCTAAAAGATTTGCCTCATCCAAACCGCTAAAAGTCATAACTGTGCCAACGAATTTATCCTTAATAAAAATTGGGAAACTATTGGAGATAACTATCTTTTCATTGATTAAGAGCTGTTTATTGTACTCGGGTTTTTTGGTTTGGATAATCTTCGGCAGTGGGGAATCTGCAATCAAATCCGTTATTTTGCGGCCTAGAAGCTGGGTATTTTTGGGGAATAATTCGGCAGCAGAGTTATTAACAACGGTTATTTTAAGATTATAATCTGTACCGATAATTCCTTCTTTTACTGAATGCAAGATCCCCTCCCTTTCGATTAACCTTGTCCCAATTTCATCCGGTTCCATGCCGAATAATCTCTTTTTAATATTATTGGCCAAAAATAACGAGAGGATTAGAATCAATAGTAAAGCAAAAGGAATGATCTTATAGACGGATTGGTATAATTCTCTTAATATTAATTTTATATCTGGTTCCAAAAAAGCTGCTACCACAGCACCTATTTGCTGATTATTACTCATAACTGGAGCAAAGGCTCTTATCGACGGGGTAGAATAAGCAGAAGACCTGGATGTATATGCTTCCCCTTTCAAGATCATCTCTCTATCCTCCCCAATTACCTGGGTGTGAACATGGATGGGATAGGGGTCAATGAGCGCCGTACCTGTCATATCGATAAAAATCACATAAGATCCTGTCTGGTTCTTATATTCATTAGATATGGCCTGTAAAAGACGGGTATCCGGCTTTTCAGAAGTAAAGGCTTTTTTTACCCGCTCATTTTCAGCTGCCCCTAAGGCAATTTCCAAGGCTTCCTTTTCGAGATGGACTTCAAAAAAATTAGTGAAATTAGTATATAAAAAAACTATTGCAAGAAAAAAAGGTATCAAGCCGCAAAAAAAGGCTAAAAGAAAAACCTGGGTTTTTAAGGTCAAAAATCTTTTTCTCATTGTTTTCACCAACTAAAATCTCAGCGTAAGCCTCCCGGCTTAATAATTCATTTTAACTAGGTAAGGAGGTTTTGACGGAGTTAATTTAATTTTATTATATTAGATTTGTCATTTAAAAGCACTATTTTCTCAATTTTTGAACTTTTCTCTACATACTGAATACCTAAGGTTTTTATTCCTGAAATTGTATCGAATTTTTAATTTTTAAATTGCCCAAACTATAATAGAAAACTTTTAAAGAGGTGAAAAGGATGGGGAGAAATTCGGCATTGGATCAACTCAAGTATGAAGTTTCGAAGGAATTAGGATATATCCAAACCAATCCTGCTGATTTTAATTTTGAGGTTTCAGGCGAATTAGGAATTCAAGGTAACAGTGCTGCTAGAAGTATCAAAGATGAATATTCCAAATATATCAACAACGCTAAATTTGAAGTGGCTAATGAGTTGGGTATTCAGTTAAATGAGGGTTATAATGGTGACCTCACTTCTAGGGATGCAGGAAGGATTGGTGGGCGCATCGGTGGTAAAATAGGCGGTAACATGGTTAAAAAAATGGTCGAATTTGCAGAAAAAAATATGAATAGTATTACCGGATAAAAAGAGGGCCACTTGGTCCTCTTTTTTCCTAATGTTTCTCGAATGTTACTTGCCAAGGAAATCTGTCATCAGTTATAATATAAGGCATAGTTAATTCCTACTATTTTCATCGGAAATCAAAAGATTGGGGAGTTTTTTATGTCCTTTCTCAAAAATATTCGTGAAGATATCGTTACAGTCTTTGAAAGGGATCCTGCAGCCAAAAGTACAATAGAAGTCCTCTTATGCTATCCTGGGCTGCATGCCATTATTATTCACCGTATTGCCCATTTTTTTTATGGGAAAAGACTGTTTTTATTGGCGAGGCTGATCTCTCATCTCAGCAGATTTCTAACCGGGATAGAAATTCACCCCGGGGCCAAAATTGGCCGGCGGGTATTCATTGATCATGGCCATGGCACTGTGATAGGTGAAACCTCGGAAGTCGGTGACGATGTGACCATCTATCAGGGTGTAACCTTAGGCGGAACAGGTAAGGAAAAAGGGAAAAGACATCCGACCATTGGCAATAATGTAGTTATAAGTACTGATGCCCAAGTTCTGGGAGCCATTGTAATCGGCGATAATTCTAAGGTAGGTGCAGGGTCTGTTGTCCTGCAGGATGTACCGCCAAACAGTACGGTAGTAGGAATTCCCGGTAGGGTTAAGGCGCGGAAAGACCCAGCTAAAGGAGTAGATTTAGATCATCATCGGCTTTCCGACCCAGTTGCCGAAATAATTACCGATTTGCAGGAAAGAATCAGCAAATTGGAAAAAATGCTCGACAGTAAAACTCCTGCTATTAGTAACGGGTCTGATTATACTATTACATCTCCCACTGAGGATTTAACAGAGAACTAACTAGGACATTAAAAAAATAGCATTTTTTTATATTTTTTCATAAGCTTCAACAAGGTCAGCGATAATTTTGCCCGCAGGTAATATTTCGCTGATTTTTTCTATATACTCACCTAAAAATATTAGACCTTGATCAATATTGCCTTGTTGAGCATTATTGAGGGCATCCATAATACAGAAATTTTTACGGCACTTTTTTAAGCAATTTTTACAGTTTTGAGGGGGTTTAACCTGGCCATTAATAATTTCGGTTGAAAACTTATTTTTCAATGCCCGCCCTTGTAGGCCTACAGGGCTATTAATCAACACTATATCCTGACGTTTAGCCTTTAAATAATATTCTTTTAAGGCCTGGGCACCATTAGCTTCTTCGCTGGCCGCAAACCTAATGCCCATTTGCACGCCATCAGCCCCCAGACCGAATGCTTCTTGTACATCTTGGATATCAACAATTCCACCGGCTGCAATAACCGGAAGGTTTACTGCTTCCCTAACTTGCGGAACCAAAATGCGCATGGACTGATCTGTCCCTAAATGGCCTCCGGCCTCCTTACCCTCCACCACAACTGCGGAGGCTCCCAGACCTTCAGCGATTTTCGCTAACTTGGAAGTAGAAACAATGGGAACCAGCGGTATTTGGGCTTCAGCGCACCATTTAAAAATATCTCTGGAAAAACCCGCTCCTTGGATTATTAAATCAATCTTTTCTTCTAAAGCTGTGAATACTAATTCTTTAAAACGGTTTATGGCAAACATAATGTTGATGCCTATTATTCCCGTTGATACCTCCCTAGCCTGCCTGATTTCTTTCCTTAGCTCTTGGGGTTCCATCCCTGAAGCGGCAATAATGCCTATACCCCCTGCATTGGCTACTGCTGCAGCCAGACGGGAGGTAGAAATTCTAACAGCCATACCTCCCTGAATAATCGGGTATTTGGGGCGGAGATTGCCAATTCTTAAATGCGGTAATTTCAAAATAAATAACCTCCAGTTTTCAGCTTTTTTACAACCACTCAGAACCATAGACCAAGTGATAGATATCTAATAAATTATTAATTTCCACTCTATTCTCAAAGGTTTTGGGAACAGTAGGGTTTCTTTACGGACTCTTGCACTGGGGCTTTCTTTAAGCGAGAGCAAATCGTCGGGGATTTTACTTTGATAATCAAAATAAATAATATTTAAATTTTACTCTTTTTCTTAAGCTTGTTCAAGTTAAAATATTTGAGGTGCAATTAATTAATTTGAAGTCTTATCAGATCGGTTTAGTTTAAGCTTCGTTGGTATTGTGCATTAAGACAGTTTTTTCAACAAAGACTAAAGACTAGAAAAAATATTTACTCTGGATTTCTTATCTGTAGAGTACTTTATTAGAATCATTACCGACTAAATAAAAAAACAAACTTCTAGTAAGCAAAAGGATGAGAATTTCGGGGTGCTCTAATACTTGCCGGAGGTTATGGTATGCATACGATGTGGAAAGGGTCAGTAAGCTTTGGTTTGGTAAACATTCCTATTAAAATGTTTACAGCGACGGAGGATAAAGATATTAAGTTCCGTTACTTACACAAAGAGTGCCACACTCCCCTGAAATATAAAAAAATATGTCCTACCTGTAATAAAGAAGTAGCCGAAGCAGAAATAGTCAAAGGCTATGAATATGAAACAGGACACTTCATTATTATTGAGGAAAAAGATATCCTGGCCCTCAAAGCGGAAATCGATGATCGCAATATCGAAATCTTAGATTTTGTTAAGCTCACTGAAATAGACCCCATCTATTTCGATAAATCTTACTATCTTGCCCCCCAGGAAAATGGCAGTAAAGCTTACACTCTTTTAAGAAAAGCAATGAATGATACCGATAAAATTGCCATAGCTAAAATGACTATTCGTAATAAACAGACTCTGGCTGCACTCAGGGTTTTCAAAAATATTTTGGTTCTAGAAACAATTTTTTATCCTGATGAAGTGCGCCCAGTCAGCCAGGTTCCGGGGCTGCCGGAGGGAGATATAGTCAATGAAAAAGAGCTGGATATTGCAACTAAACTTATTGACAACCTTACCGCACCTTTTGATCCGCAAAAATATAAGGACGACTACCGGGAAGCTTTAAGGGAATTAATCAACAAGAAAATTGAGGGTCAAGAGATAGAGGTTGCTCCCCAGGCTCCTCAGCGCAATGTCATTGACCTAATGGAAGCTCTGCAAGCCAGCCTTAAAGAAAGTAAAAAGAAACCAGCCAAAGCGAAGACCGCCAAGAAAGCCAAAGAAAGTGTGGAGCCCCAAAAAGAGTACAGTATAAAATGAGCCGCCGTATCTCTCGGTACATATTATCCTTCTTAATGGCCAAACTCATAAACAGAAATCAACTTTTATCAAATTAATTATTGTAGGAGGTTTGAACAATGCCTGAAACCATCCTCGAAAAGACCGAGGGCCGGGTAAGTTACCATGACTCGGTGGAAGAAATGCTCGTCCGGATCAGGGCAGACGGACTATCCAATGTCTTTGATCGCTACCAGGAACAGGAGAAAATCAGATGCAAATTTTGTCTTCAAGGCTTGAGCTGCCAGCTTTGTACCCAGGGTCCCTGCCGCATAAGTGAAAAAACCGGACAGGAAGCAGGAGTGTGCGGTATTGGGCCGGATGCCATGGCCATGCGCAATATTCTGTTAAGAAACATTATGGGGGCAGGGACTTACAGCCATCACGCCTATGAAGCCTTCCGAACCCTAAGAGCAACGGGGCAGGGAAAAACTCCCTTTAAAATTACCGATGTGGAAAAATTAAAATGGTTTTGCGGTCAAGTAGGTATAAATACTAATCAAGATATTAATCAGCTGGCTGTCCAGTTAGCTGATTTTCTTGAAGCCGAAATGGCTAAAGACCCTGCTGAGCCCAGTAAAATGGTAGAAGTCTTTGCTCCCAAGAAGAGAAAACAAGTGTGGAAAGACCTGAATATCTATCCGAGCGGTGTTGTCCATGAAGAGCAAAATTCTGTGGCCAGCTGCTTAACCAATGTTGACGGTGACTATGTATCTCTAGCTAAAAAAGCACTGCGCTTGGGGCTATCGACCATCTATACGGCTCAGATCGGCCTGGAAATGGTTCAGGATATTCTTTTTGGTACTCCTCAGCCCCATGAAGTCAAGGTGGACTTAGGAATTATGGATCCCGGCTATGTCAACATCGTTTTTAACGGCCACCAGCCTTGGGCGGGAGTTGCTACTATCCAAAAAGCCCGTACTCAGGAAGTCCAAAAGAAAGCCCAAGCTGCTGGTGCCAAAGGTTTAAGAGTTGTAGGTTCAATCGAAACCGGCCAGGAACTCTTACAAAGGTTTCCCATTGATGATGTCTTTGTAGGCCTCATGGGCAATTGGCTGGCAATTGAACCCTTACTGGCCACTGGTACGGTAGACGTCCTAGCCATGGAAGAAAACTGTTCCCCACCGGCTATCGATATGTACGCTGAGAAATATCAAATCACTTTAGTAGCTGTCAGTACCATCATTAATCTTCCTGGTCTTAACCACATGCTTCCCTATAATCCTTCCGAAGTGGAGACAATGGCCGAGAGGCTAATTGACTTAGCAATTGAAAACTTTAAGAAAAGAAAAAGAACTGTTAATCCCCAAGTCCCTGCCAAAGTCCAAAAAGCCATTGCCGGATTCTCTACTGAGGCAGTACTTAAGGCCTTGGGAAACAAACTTGACCCGTTAGTGGAAGTAATCGCCGCCGGCAAAATTAAAGGTGTCGTGGCTCTAGTAAACTGCGCCAGCCTGAGAAACGGCCCCCATGACTGGAATACAGTTAGTATTACCAAAGAACTAATAAAGAGAGATATTTTAGTTGTCAGTGCCGGCTGCGGTAACCATGCTCTCGAAGTTGCCGGCCTCTGCTCTTTAGAAGCTCAAGAACAAGCCGGTGAAGGTTTAAAAGAGGTCTGCCAGGCTTTAGGTATTCCTCCGGTCTTAAGTTTTGGTACCTGTACGGATACAGGCCGGATTTCCATGCTGGTAACTGCTCTGGCTAATCATTTGGATGTCGATATTCCCCAACTGCCGATTGCCGTAACAGCTCCGGAATGGATGGAACAAAAAGCTACTATTGACGCCGTCTTCGCCATCGCTTATGGAGCCTATACTCATCTCTCGCCTACGCCTTTTGTCACCGGCGCTCCCAAGCTGGTAAAACTATTGACTGAAGATCTTGAAGGCTTAACCGGCGGCAAAATTGCCCTGGGGGATAATCCCGCCGAAGCTGCGGAGGATATTGAAAAACATATCCTGGCTAAGCGTCAAGGTTTAGGGCTTAAGTAAAAAGAAACAAAGAAGGCTGTCTAAGGTGAATGCTCTACCCTTAAATTCACCTCGACAGCTTTCTTTAGTTTGCTTAAAAAACAGATGGGAGTTGCACAGCAATTACTTTATACTTGTTGAAAAAACTTAAGATCCTGTCGGCTTTCAGTTGGACGGCAGAAGTTCGGGATGCTCTATCCTTAGGATCCGCATAGCATTTAGGATAGCAATCAAAGCCACTCCCACATCGGCAAAAACTGCTTCCCACATGGTCGCTGCTCCCAAAGCTCCCAGTAATAATACTCCGCCTTTAACCCCTAAGGCCAAAATAATATTTTGCCAGACAATAGATCTTGTTTTTTGAGCTATCCTCACAGCATCAACAATCTTGGAGGGCTCATCAGTCATCAGAACAATATCGGCTGCTTCAATTGCCGCATCTGAACCCAGTCCGCCCATCGCAATGCCAATATCTGCTCTGGCCAGCACCGGTGCATCATTAATGCCATCCCCGATATAAGCTACCTTGGAACCGGGCACTTTCTTCCTCTCAATTTCTTCCAAGATAGTGACTTTTTGATCCGGAAGCAACTCGGCATAGACTTGGTCAAACCCTAACTCCTGCCCTATTCTTTCCCCTGTCTCCTTTTGGTCACCGGTAAGCATGACAATCTGCTTAATTCCCGCCTTTCTTAATCCTCGAAGCGCCTTGGGGGTATCGGAACGCACCCTGTCCGCAATAGCAAGATGGCCAACATACTCTCCATCAACTGTAATATGAACAATAGTACCGCCATCGTGCACTTCAGCCACGGAGATGCCTTTCTCCTGCAAATAACTGCTACTGCCAATGAGTATTGTCCTGTCTTCAAGAATAGCTCTTACCCCCCGGCCGGGTATCTCTTGGTACTCGCTTATTTTACTCTTGTCCGGTTCCCGACCGTAAGCCTTTATAATGGAAACAGCGATAGGATGGCTGGAATAGCTTTCAGCCAAAGCTGCTGTTTCTAGTAATTCTGCGCCGCTCATTTTTCCGCGGGGGAAAATGCGGTTTACCTCAAAAACCCCCTCAGTTAAGGTTCCGGTCTTATCAAAAACCACAGTGCGGACACTATTTAAGGCTTCCAGATAATTGCTTCCTTTAATGAGAATTCCGTTACGCGATGCTCCACCTATCCCGCCAAAGAAGCTTAGGGGAATGGAAATAACTAATGCACATGGGCAGGATACCACCAGGAAGACCAACGCTCGATGGAACCATTCGCCAAAGGTAGCTTCTGCTATTATTAAAGGCGGGATTACTGCCAGCAGTATTGCTCCCAGCACTACGACAGGGGTATAAACCCTAGCAAACTTCGTAATAAAGTTTTCCGTTGGGGCTTTTTGGGAACTGGCATTTTCGACCAGATCCAATATTTTGGCCACTGTTGATTGCTCGTAACATTTAGTCACTTCGACCTTAAGTATGCCGCTCAGATTAATAAAACCCGCCAGGATAGTACTGCCTGCCCGCGCTTCCCGCGGAACAAACTCTCCGGTTAGATTGGAAGTATCCAGTACCGATCTTCCTTCGAGCACTTTACCGTCGAGTGGAACTTTTTCGCCCGGTTTAACTATTATTATTTGGCCTACTGTGATCTCCTCAGGTGAAACCCGCCTTTCCCGCTCTCCTTCTAATAAATGGGCATAGTCAGGCCGGATATTCATCAAATCACTTATCGATTGCCTGGAGCGATTAACTGCTCTCTCTTGAAAATATTCTCCAATTTGGTAAAACAGCATGACCGCAACCGCTTCCGGAAATTCTTTAATAGCAAAAGCGCCAAAGGTAGCAATGACCATTAAAAAATTTTCATCAAAGACTTGGCCGCGGACAATATTTCTTCCCGCTTTGAGAACAACGCCTCCACCAATTAGGAGATAACTGGTTAAATAAAGAATAAGCTCCGGCCAGAAAGACAAATTAAAAATTAACACAAGCAAAAAGGTTCCTACTCCGAGCGTAAAAGCTATTTTTTGCTTCGACCCTCGCCCTAGCTTCAGTTTCCGAAAGGCTTTATGGACTTCTGTTGCTGTCCCCCAGTCTGTTTCTCCGGCTGAATCACTCTTAGCTTGGGCAGGTTCCTTACTTGCAGCTAATTGGTCAAAACTAAAATCTGCTTCGCTTACTATTACCCCGGGTTCAATGTTGGTAACTGTAGCAATTACTTTGTTTGTTATTTCTTCCGATCTTACTAATTCTTCAACTTCAAGCGTTATTTTACTTGTTACAAAATCGACCTTAGCTCTGGCTACCCCGGCCAAGCCTTGTAGCTCTTTTTCAATCTTAGCCGCACAATGGGCACAACCGAGTCCCTGAAGAAAATAGACTCTCCGCAAAGTTTTATTTTGGACAACTTCTTCTCTCCTTGTCTTCATGCCTTTTCTCCTTCTGTTATTCTTTCTTTTTCCCAATACTTAATTATTTCTGTCTTTCTCTTTGATCTATACTTGGAAGATTTTAATTATTTCTCTTCTCATTCCAGCAGAATATAACTTGAGAGCAATTTCCTCTCTTATTCCAAGACGTGGGTCATCCCTTGAGCAAAGATTAATCTGATATGCTCATCAGCTAAGGAATAGAATACTACTTTCCCTTCTTTGCGATTTTTAACCAGACGGGATTGCTTCAAAAATCTTAATTGATGAGAAATAGCCGATTGGGTCATATTTAACAAAAAGGCCAGATCACAGACACACATCTCAGATTCAGAAAGAGCCCAAAGAATTTTTATTCTGGTAGTATCACCAAAAACTTTAAAGAGCGCGGCCAGTTCGTTAAGGTTTTCTTCAGCGGGCATTAATAGTTTAACCTTTTCTACTATTTCTTCATGAATTACGGTGCAGTCACACCTGATTCCCTCAAATTTCCCTTCCACTTGCTTACCTCCAACTCTTTTTCTATTAATAATTCTGGAGCGCATCACTTGAATACTTGAATACATATTCATATAATAGGCTTTCTTTTTTCTATCGTCAAGATTTTTTTAGTATTATTACTGAAGAGTTTCTAAGCTATTCTCAGGGTTTTTACTAATAATTCATGGTATTTTCAGAAAATCCCAATTTATTTTCTACCGGTCATCCCTAATATTTTAGGTCTCAAGACCATAGATTTGAATTATAGGTCTTTTCTAAGGATGGCTCTTCCGGGAGGATGAATGGAAATGAGACTTAGGAAAGTTTTTTCTCTAATGATAGTACTGACTATCATAATTGGTTGTTGCATACTTATTTTTAACAGAATTACCTTAAAGGATAACCAAATTGCCTTGATGATCGAAGACCCCCTCTATGACGCTGTGCTGAAAAGAGATATTTTATCCTTAATGATCTCTTATCCCGAACATATTAAGGACGTTACCAGGGAAGAAGACGGTAAGGTATATGTTATTCTGAACTCCGGCCGGAAGATTCTCTATGATGATAAAAAGACAAAAAATCGTTGGCAAAAAGCTGGAAACCCAGATATCCAAGATATGTTAGAACAAATTTATCCGCTTTCCGATATTACCGAGATATTGCCTAATAACTATAATCCCGGCTGTGTCCGTATTTATCCGCTCTTAAAAGAAGTATATGGAGCAAACAAAAGCCAGATTCAGAAGAACCTGGTGAAAGTTAGTATTGGTTACAAATTTGTGGAATTCAACAAACAAAATAATGCCTCTATTGCCTTACAATCCGTCATGAAAGAGCTTTTGCCTCTCGCCCGCCGCAGCCATAAAGTTTATGCCGCAGCTTTTCCCTGCAATGGTACATATAATTACCGGCTGATCGGTGGTACCAATCGGCTTAGTTCTCACGCCTTCGGCATAGCGATTGATCTCAACAGCAACAAATATGATTACTGGCGCTGGTCTACCCGCGAAGAAGGTCAAAAGAGATTAAACTCCTATCCTAAGGAAGTAGTTCACGCCTTCGAAAAATACGGGTTTGTCTGGGGGGGCAAATGGGGCAATTTTGATATCATGCATTACGAATACCGTCCGGAATTAATCTTCAAAGCCCGTTACTTCGCCGAAAAACCTATTTTAGGGTTACCTTGGTATGATGGCCTGCAAAATAATCAAAAGGCGATGGAATACGTATGGCTGATAGAAGAACGGTTAAACGGTTAGCCGTAGGCTAACCGTACCAGATTGTTGAATTTTTTACTTTTAAGTTCTAAGCTAATTAGGTTTTTAAGTTTTTGAAATATGTCTTTTAGGAATTGGTTTGAAGCGAACTTTTCTTAAAGGTAAAAGCAATGACCAAAGCAATTAACAATAAAACGCTGGCCACAATATAGGCATTATTATAACTGCTTGTAGAGTCTAAGATACTGGCCGCAGTCATAGGGCCAATGATCCCGCCTGCTCCCCAAGCTGTAAACATTAAGCCGTAATTAGCCCCATAGTATTTCATACCGTATAAATCGGCTATGGTGGCTGAAAATACAGGAAATGACGCTCCATAGCATATTCCGGCAATGCCAACTCCAACGCTAAGCATGGCGATAGAGTGATAGACGCAAAACAGCAAAATATTCACTGCTTGGATGGCAAAAATTATCCGCATGACATTAAAACGACCGATTTTATCGGATATTATTCCCCCGATCAGCCTCCCGACGAGGTTAAATATGGCTAAGAAAATTACTAATAAATATCCGCCTTCCCAGCCAACTTGGAATTTGGCAATATTAGCGGCGTGACCAAAAATCATTAAACCTGTGGTCGAAGAGAAGGCAAACATCAACCAAAGTTTATAAAAACCTAAAGACTTTAACAAATCCCGCCAATTCGAGTCTCTAACTTGCTCCTTAATGGGGAGATTGAGAGTGTTGCGGTTCTCCAACTGTTGTCCTGCGGAGTCAGGTCTATAGCTTGCGGGAGGATTATTCAGGAATTGAGCCAGAATAACCATTATTACCCCAACTCCAATTCCAATAATTAAGAAAGTTTTCGATATCCCGAAGTGGTTAAGTAAATAATTAGCTAGGGGAGAATAAAATACAGATGCTACCGCAACTCCGCCTAGGACAATACCTGAAATTAAACCTTTCTTATGGGGAGAAAACCATTTAAGGGCAGGAGGCTGTAGTCACAATCGCGGATATTCCCGTACCTGCTCCGGTAATAATTCCAAAAGTAATAATCATTAAAAAAGGATCCTGAGTCAAGCTTGACAAAATCAGGCCACTACCCATGAGCAAACCGCTTATTGTCGCACATAATCTCGGACCTTTCATATCTTGTAGCCTACCGAACAGCACCATGGCAATAACAAAGGCAACCAGTGCCACGGTGTACGGTAAAGAAGCCTGTGAGGATGTCCAGTTAAATTCGGTCATCATTGCCTTACTAATAATACTCCAAATATAAAGCAATCCTGCCAAAAAATTAAAAAGGACAGCAGCTACTAAAACCAACCAAGCTTTGTTGCGAATATTTCCCATCATTTTCATTACTCCTTGTCTTAATTAGACTATAACTATTAACTCTTCTCTTAATTAAGTTTTGCAGTTTTAAACAGCTAATTTTCTCATTTTGTTTTCACTTATTTTCTAATACCTTAGAGTTCTAGCCTTATACTTTTCAATATTGTATCAGTCAAAATTCACCTGCCTGTCTAAAGCTCTGTATTGTAGTGATTCGGCAATATGTTCTACCTTTATTTCCTCAGAACCCGCCATATCAGCAATTGTTCTCGCTACTCTTAAAATACGGTCATGGGCTCTGGCGCTAAAAAAATTTTTATCAAAAACTTGCTTTAACAAAGATTCACCATTTTGATCTAAAACACATACCTTTTTAGTTTCCCGGCCGGTCATTTCAGCGTTAGTTTTACTGCTTTTAAATCTCCGCCATTGCCTTTGCCGATTAGCAGCAATCCTTTCTCTGACTTGATCTGAATTTTCTACATTTTTCTCTTCCTTCAGCTCAGTATAGCTTAGCCTGGGCACTTCAATTTGGAGGTCAAACCTATCTAAAAGAGGGCCAGATATTTTGCTCCGGTAATTATTAATTTGGAGGGGCGTACAAGAGCACACTCTCCCGCGATCCCCGAAGTACCCACAGGGGCAGGGATTCATCGCTGCTATTACGCTAACCCTCGTAGGATATTCCCTACCGCCTCGCAATCTTGTTAAGACTATTTTCCTGTCTTCTAAAGGCTGACGCAAAGCTTCCAAAACTTCGCGCGAAAACTCCGGCAGCTCATCCAAAAAAAGAACACCATGGTTAGCTAACGGTAACTCCCCCGGACGCAACTTTTGGCCTCCGCCGATAATGCTAGCTACGGTTGCAGTATGATGGGGACTGCGGAAAGGTCTCTGGCTAATAAGCTTTCCTTTGCTTGGCAGGAGGCCGACCGAGCTGTAAAGCTGGGTTACTTCCAAACTTTCCTCAGTTGTTAAGGGGGGTAATATCCCGGCAAAAGCTCTGGCCAATAAAGTCTTACCCGAACCGGGTGGACCTACCATAAGCAAATTATGCCCGCCTGTGGCAGCTATTTCCAAGGCACGTTTGGCCTGAGTTTGGCTGTGAATATCCGCCCAATCCACAGTCGGCTTAGCAAATTCCGAAGATGAATCAGACGATGGTTCTACTGCAAACTGTTGCTCCTGGCATAATATTTTTACCAGTTCGGTTAAAGTAAGCGAGCTCTCACTATGCAAGTCGGGTACCAGCCTGGCTTCGGCAAGATTGCCCGGAGGAATGACTAGAATAGTATTCTCATTGATTAACAAGTCTTGCCTTACACTACCCTGCTCGGAAAATTCTCCTCTGATCCGGCGCAAGCCGACAGCCATCGTCAGAATGCCCGGTATTGGCCTTAAAAGCCCTTCCAGGGAAAGCTCGCCCACAAAAACATAATTAGTTAACAGCGCTGAGTCAATTTCCCCCATAGCGGCCAGGATCCCAACAGCTATCGGCAAATCCAAGCCGGAGCCTTCCTTGCGCAAATCAGCCGGAGCCAAATTAACCGTAATCCTCTGTAAAGGAAACTGAAAGCCAGAATTCTTCAGAGCAGACCTTACCCTGTCTTTAGCCTCTTTAACAGCAACGGCAGGCAGCCCTACAATATCAAAGGCGGGAAGACCGTTAGAAATATCAACCTCAACCCTGACCAGCTGTGCTGATAAGCCTTCTACCGACATCCCGCACACTGAAGCAAACATGTTCTCACCTCAAAGTAAAGAATTCGACCAGTTCTGGTAAATTCCTTTCAATTCCAACATTAATTTTCGGCAAATATTAGCATACTATCAAATTATAAAGGTTACACCTTTTAAAAAATATTCTTGATCCAGTTGATAACAGGCTCATCGGCAATAAAAATAATCGTCACAGCATCGAATCTGAGCGGCGGCCATTCTCTGAATCCGTTTTCCAGAAGGTAATAGGCTCCCAAGGCCTTCAATCTTTGGATTTTTTTGCCGGTGATACTTTCTTCCGGCGAGCCCCGGTGGGTGGAAGCCCTCGTTCTCACCTCCACAAAAACCAGCCATTCTCCATCCCTGGCTATAATATCCAGTTCGCCTTTGGCACAGCGGTAGTTCTGCCGGATGATCTGCAGGCCGGCCTGACGCAAATAAGCCACCGCGAGGCTTTCCCCCAACCGGCCTAATTCCTTTTTGTTTAAACTTTTAACTAGGCGCTTATTTACCTTGAAGTCCATCTTGAGTTTACCTTTTCCGCTTTATTATTATTTTGATATTTATATTCTAAAGTTTCGCACCCCGAAAACGTAGTTTTCTAGGGGAAATCTTAAGAAACAATTTTGTGATTATTGCTGGTTAGCAGGCTTTTTCAAGAACTTGAAGCTGCTTATTCAAGAAAGACTGCTTAAATAATTCTTTAATGTATAGATATTCAACGGAACTTTTAAATTCCAGAATGTCTACAAAACCGTGGTTTGCTATACCATCAATGATCACTTGCAATAATTCTTCAAACAAATTCCAGAGTCTTTCTGCCAGATTTTTTTCTACTAATTCATCTTTAATCACCTGGAATACACCGCCCAATGATTCATAATCGTTTACCCGACGAAAATAGGCAAGGAAAATGTAGAGAATATAGCAGGTTGTAACGTGAGCTATCTGAGCATCAAAATCCCTGGACTGACAAGTTCCTAATTTGAGCTGTTGTTTTACTTCTTTAAAGAATACTTCTATTGTCCAGCGGACGGAGTAAATCTCCATCATGCTTAAAAATGAAAGGGTGGTATCGGTTGAAAGAAATAATCTCCATTCTTTTTGGTAAGGGAAACGACAAAAATATAGCTTGACTTCTCCTATGCCCTCGTAAGTTACGGCAACCTCAAAGTAGCGGGTATTTCGTTTCCTGCAGCGTTTTTCTTTTCCTTCTTTATGGAGAGTCTTAAGCAACTGTTTAGCATTTAAAACCTTCTCTTCGTAAACATAATTTCTTTTATCTTTGCGAATCCCACAGATAACGTGCATTGATTCTTGAGCTAGATGCTGAGTCGTTAGAATAAGCTCTTTGCTGCTAAACCAGCTATCAACCAGAACATATTTGGCCCGAAATCCATGTTTGATGGCACGCTTAAGCATATTCAGACCATTTGAGATTTTATCCATCTTACATTCATGAACTCGTTTTGCTCCTGCTGTTTTAGGAGCACGCTCTTTTCGATACTGCTCCTTACGATGTCTTCTCTTTTTTAAACGTTTTTCAGAATGTAGGCTGAAATCCAAGGGGGTGAAGCTTTTACCGTCGAATAAACCTAATGTTAAGTTTTTGAATCCTAATTTGTTTCCTGCTTTACCTGCAACATGGTCATGAATTATGGAGATCTGCTCAATCCTTCTGCCGGTTTTCGCTTGCGTGGTATCATCCAGAATGAAAGCTGAATTGTCGGCGATCTTTTTCTCAGGATTCACCAGTTTTTGAAACTGCTTAGCGACAGCCCATAACAAAGATCTCCAAGGCATCCTTTCGTTATTTTTCAAACGGTAAATAGAATCTTTTTTCATTGCGGTAACCTTTTGATATTCACTTTTGTACAGAGCATTGACACTTTTTAAGAGCATCAGGGGTAGCACCAACATGATTGTGATGATTTCAGAAGCACTGTAACCATCGTGTTTTTGAAAACCCACCCGGCAGCAGAGTGATTTTAACTTGAATGTTTTCATCACTTCGAATATGATGTTGTTAATAGAATAACTGTGTGTGTTCAGTACTTTTTGAATTTCTTGGATAGGTTTCCGCATGATAGCACCTCATTTTGGTTAGTTTTGGTTGGCACTTAAATTATACCAAAAATGCAGTGTTCATGCGGTTTTTCATTGTTTTTTTACTCAAATAAATCCTAATATCTAGATGTTTAATAGGGTGCGAAACTTAAGTATATTAATTTTAAGCAGTAATTTTCTAGTCTTCTCTGCCCTTTAACTAAATGTCTTCTTAAAGCAAAATTCATTGAAGACCTGAGCTTGGATACTTAACAAAAAAGGTTGTTCCCCCGGCGGTGGATTCCACTTCAATCCTGGCCTTATGCCTTTGCGCTATACTAAAACAAATAGCTAACCCCAACCCGGTACCATTCTCTTTGGTGGTAACAAAAGGCATCCCCAGCTTGTTAATTATTTGGGGATCGATCCCTTGCCCTTGATCCTGAATAGCCATAATTACTTCGTTATCTTGGGAGAAAGTTTTAATCTTAAGGCATCCTCCTTTAGGCATAGCTTCTAAACCATTGCGCACCAAGTTTAAAATTAATTGATACATTTCTTTTTTATCAACTAAAACCTTGGGGATCTCCCTTAATTCCAGTTCAATAGTTTGGTCATTGTGAATAGCATCGGCTAAAATTAAGGGGTGGATGGCCTCAATCAGGAAATTAAGATTATACTCCTGCAAATCAATCATCTTATCTCTGGCCAGAGAAAGATACTCCCCTATAATGGAATTGGCTCTGTCAATCTCTTCAATCATCAGTTCAAAGTAGTGGGCAAAGGGCAAACATTCCGGCTTACTATGCAGAATCTGCAGAAAGCCCCTTACCGCAGCCATTGGATTTCTGATCTCATGGCCAAAACCGGCTGCCATCTCTCCAATCAGGTTCAACCGCTCCAGACGGGCCATTTCTTTTTTCATTTGTTCGGCTTCGGTAACGTCTTTGGCAATTTCCACCATCCCCAACAAATTACCTTCGGTATCAAAGGCCGGAAAAGACTTTATTAGCCAGCTTTTACCATCCGGCGTAGTCATTACCTTCTGCTCCCGGATTCCGGTTTTTAGGGTTGTTATCCCGGGGCACCCAGGGCAGGGACTGCTTGTTCCCCGCCATAATTCATAACAAATGCGGCCTCTTAAATCCTCGGCTCTAACCCCAGAATACTCAGCTGCTGCGGAATTAGCCCATTTGATTTTCATATTGAGATCAAGATAAACAACGAGCTCCGAAATCGAACTAAGAATCAATTCCTTTTCTTTTTCAGCTTCCTTCAGAGCATCAGTCATGTATTTGCGTTCGGTAATATTACGAGCTATACCTTGAAAGCCAACCGGCAGACCATTTTGGTAGATCAATCTGGTACTGACTTCTATCCAAACTTTAGCTCCCTGCTTGGTCAGGGTCAGAACGGGATATGGGCCTGTCTGCGTGGCAGTACCGGAAAACTTGGCATGTAATTTCTCCCGGCATAGTTTCCAGTAATCGGGATGAACAATCTGGTAGAGGTTCAACTGACTGATTTCCTCGGCAGTATAGCCATAAGTCTTAAGTGTCGCTTTATTGCAGGATAAAAGTTTCCATTCCAAGTCGGAGATAAAGATAATGTCATAAGCGTTTTCAAATAAATCCTTATAATTTTCTTCACTTTCTTTAATCGCTTGAAGGGCTCTCTTGTTCTCTTCCACATAAGTAATTTTCTGAATAGCTATCTCCACTTGTTGAAGCGCTGAATTAATAAATTCGGCTTCCAGAGCGGAAAACCGCCGCGGCTTATTAAACTGGCTTAAGACCAGCGCATAATAACCTCGGCAAGTAAAAGCAAAAGGATACCAATAGAAACTCTGAATTTTTAAGTCATGGTGGACATGTTTTGCCATTTGCGCACAAATACGCTCCAGGCGGTTATCATCCAGATGGCTTTCCAATTTTGTTTTATTGTTGCGGAAAAAACTTGCGGCTGCTTCGTTACTATTCAGAGCATGAGGAGGAATCAACACTTGACTTTCCTTATCTTCAGTGTTTTGGCATTTCATTATTAATTTGTTTTGCTTAAGATCAACATCATAAACTATCCCGAGATCTGCCACAATAGTATCGGCAATAATTCGAGTCATGGAATCTAGAATAATGCCGGTCTGATCATTCCTGATCGTGATTTCAGCCAGTTTGGTTAAAGCTTGAGCAAATCTAAGCTGTTCTTGTAGTTCCACTTTTTGCCGATTTAAGATCGATTCAGCAGTCTTACGTTCGGAAATATCACGAACGACAGTTAAGACAGACTTTTTTGCGTTAAAATTAATAGAAACACTTTTGGTTTCACCGACTAGTGTCGAACCATCGGGTAAAATATAAATTTCTTCGTTCAAGGGGACAGCTTCAGGGCTTTCCGAGGCATTATTAATTCTTTCCCTTACTTCAGCCCGGTATTGGGGATGGACAAAATCTATTACTTCCCGGTCAAGATAATCCCGAGGTTCCCCGGTACCAAAAAATTTGGCGCCGGCTTGATTCAAATATTTAATTTTGCCTTCGCTATGTACCAGGATAATATCCGGAGAAAGCTCCGCCAGCTTACGATACCTGTCTTCACTTGCTTTAAGCTCTTGCTGAAGCTTGATCCGCTCCGTAACATCTCTTTGCAGGCAAGCCCAGGCACTTGTCTCCCCTAGAGGATCATCTATATAGCCCCCTAATAGATTTGGAGAAAGTACATGTAATACGTTAACATAGTAATAGGGGGTAGATTTCATGAAAAAAAAGCAATACAGCGATGAATTCAAGGAATTACTTATAAAAGAGTGCCAGGAAACAGGAAACGTTGCCCTGGTAGCCCGCAGGCATGAAATATCGGCTAATACTATTCATACTTGGTTAAGTAAACAACGTAAAAACGGCTCCGTAAAGACAATGCCTAAAGCTAAAGATGACCGTCAAAAAGCTCTTGAAAAACAGCTTAAAGAAGTTAGTACTGAAAATGACAGGCTAAAACGCCTTCTTGCTGACAAAGAATTAGAGTTGGCTATTTTAAGAGAGTTAAGGGACATCCAAAACCCTCGGTAGCCGACAGAGTTGCCATAGCTAAAAGGTGGATAGATAAGGGCTATAAAGCTTCTCTTGTCCTTAGCTCTGTCGGCCTGGCTTCATCCACTTACTATCATAAAATCAAAGAAACCATAAGCGCCGCTGACCAGCAATTGCCAAAAAAGAAACCGGGGCGTAAGACATCAGAGTATTCATTAAATCTAGAAGGTGAGCAAATCTCTGACGAGTTAATTAAGCAATATATTAAAGACATAATTACCGGGGATGGTTTCCCTTACGGCTATAAAAAAATCAACGCAACCCTGAAAGAGGATTACCAGCTTATCATAAACCATAAGAAAACATACCGGCTCTGTAAAGAACTTAACGTATTGCGTCCTCAGAGAAAAATATATCTAGACCGGCCGAGAAAGCTGGCTAAGCGAGATAAAGTAACCGCCCCTAACCAACACTGGCAAATGGATTTGAAATATGGTTACATTGAGGGTATGGGCAGGTTTTTCTTCCAGCTATCCCTTATAGACGTGTTTGACCGTTCAGTAATTGACTATCACCTTGGATTAAGCGCTACAGCTAAGGATGCCTGCGCAGTACTTATTAATTCGCTTAATAAACGTGATTTAAAGCCCGGCATGGAACTTCCGATAATAAGAACTGATAATGGCCCGCAGTTTACAGCTAAAATATTTGAAGAGACATGTTGGAAATGGAAATTAACTCACGAAAGAATCCCAGTTAAAAGTCCTAATATGAACGCTTATATTGAGTCCTTTCATTCTATTTTAGAAGATGAATGCTATAGTAGAAATGAGTTTACCAGTTTTACAGATGCATACAGAGTCATCAGTGAATACATGGATTATTACAACAATCGTCGCAGGCATGGCAGCATTGGGTACATGGCACCTGCTAAATATTATGAAGCTGTTATGAGTAACCAGATTACAGGGAAGAAAATGGTCGCCTAGCAGCAGCCGTTCATCGAAGACCCTTTATATGGGGAGAGGTGTCCGTGTTAACCTATTCCTGGTAAAGGGGCCGCAAAAGCATTAGCTGCAGCGGGCCCTGGCCGGCCCTAAGAAACACGGACACCAGGGGCCCCATGTCAAGGGCGGCTGCTCAAGATAAAACGTCATATTCTATGTAAGCTTAAGTTTTAAGTGTTTATTCTCCAATAATAGGGATTCAAGCCGTCATAAACAGGGAAAACTTCAAATTCTCCCCAATAGATTGTTCCATCCTTCCGGCGTTGTTTTAATACTCCTTTCCAGTTCTCATTCCGCCTGATTGTCCCCAAAATCTCCAGCTGGATGGCTGCGGAGTTTTCCTCGGCATTGAGAATTTCAGGTGAATTCCCGATTAAATCCAGTCTGCTGTACCCGGAAATAACTTCAATAGCCTTATTAACATACAAAATCTTACCCTGAAGATCAGTGATTATTACCCCATCCGGCAAACAATGAAATACGGACAGCAGAGGAATCATAGTTCTTTTCATATCTCCTTTGCATCATTAATTTTGCAAGAGATTAATGGAAAAGCAAGTTTCATATAATTCTCTGTTGTAAAGAAAATATCCTTGGTAAATGTTGTCATAATTAGTCACAAAGGGAAAAACTTATCGTCAAATTTTTCTTTTTCGGAATTCTAAAAATAAACGGCACTTCCAGGTATGGTATTTTCGGATACCTAACTAAAAAAGACTGATTCCAAAAAACCAGCCTTTTAAGTAAAATCAGCTTTATTAAGCTCAGTTTGGAGGATTTAACCAAGCTTCCCGGTAGCGGCCGACTTCTCCTTGAGAGGGGAAAAGCTTCGCCTATGCAGGGGACAGGCACCGAACTTCTTGAGGGCTTCAAGATGAAGTCTTGTTGGATAACCTTTATGTAAATCAAAACTATACTCGGGGTAAAGCTCATGCATTTTACACATGAATTCATCTCTGGTTACTTTAGCCAGGATGGAAGCGGCTGCTATACTGGCGCTTAAGGCATCCCCGTCAATAACAGTTTTTTGGGGAACAGCAAGTTCCAAGCGCTCCCGGCCATCAATTAACACATAATCAGGCCGGACGGTTAGAGCAGCCAAAGCTCTTTGCATAGCAAGCTTAGTGGCTTGTAAAATATTAATCCGGTCGATCTCCTCCGGAGAAGCTGAAGCAACGGAGTATGACAAAGCCTGTTCTTTAATCATCTCAAAAAGATATTTTCTCTTTTGCGGCGTTAATTTCTTAGAATCATTTAAGCCAGGGAGATCAAACTTCCTGGGCAAGATACAGGCTGCCGCCATTACCGGCCCTGCCAGCGGCCCCCTGCCGGCTTCATCAACACCGGCGATCAGGCTGTAACCTTCGCGGGTTAATTCTTTTTCTATCTTCATGAGGCTGTTTATTCTTGCGCATTCTTCCATAAGACCGGCCTCCTTCCTCTTGACCTTATCTTTCATTTAATTCATCCATTGTCACTTTGGCTATTTTGCCACTGCGAAATTCCCGTAAGAAGATTTGAGAGGCTTTGAGCGTGTCTACCCGACCGCCGCTTACCAGACAGCCCCGCTTCCGGCCGATGCTTTCCAGATTCATTTCTTCTAGGGTTAAATCATAATGAGCCCTGAGGTCCTGCGGGTAGTTTAAGCTTAGCCAACCGAGGAGCCAAGCAGCAAGCTCTTCCTGATCAAAGACCTCATCTCTTACCGCACCGGTTGCCGCTAGTTTCCTGCCAATTTCCAGGTCATCAAATTTGGGCCAGAGCATTCCCGGGGTGTCCAACAGTTCTACCTTCTGATGAATCCTAATCCACTGATTGCCTTTTGTTACCCCCGGCTTATTCCCCGTTTTGGCCTGAGCCCCCCCTGTCAAGCGATTAATGAGGGATGATTTGCCGATATTAGGAATACCAACAACCATTACTCTTAGCGGCCTGCCCCTGACCCCTTTCAGAGCCAAACGCTCCAGTTTATCCGCCATGATCTCTTCCAGTAAAGGTACAATCCTTTTAATACCGGAATTAGTCTGAGCGCTAACAGCAATGACAGGACATTCTGTCCTGAGGCGGGCCAGCCATTGCTCAGTCTTCCGGCTATCTGCCAAATCTGCTTTATTGAGCAACAATAGCTTAGGCTTTTTTTTCAGCAAGTTTTGTAAAAGTGGATTCCTACTGCTTTGCGGCAAGCGTGCATCCCCTAATTCCAGCACAGCATCAACCCAACGTAACTGTTCCTCAAGTTTTCTTTTTGCCCTGGTCATATGACCGGGATACCATTGGATAGTCATAAACAGACTCCTAAATACCTTAACAAGTGTTATATGTAGCTAATTTCCTCAACCAGGTTCAAATTCCTGTCAAGAGGGGTTAAAAAAGGAGCCGAATTTCTCCAGCTCCTTTTCCTGTATTTCTCTCTTTTAGCGGCGTTCCCGGATACGAGCCGCCTTTCCGTAACGATCGCGGATGTAGTAAAGTTTCGCTCTGCGAACAATACCTTTACGAACAACTTCAATCTTGTCAATACGCGGAGAATGCAGGGGAAAAGTTCTTTCGACCCCAACGCCGTTCGAGACCCGGCGAACGGTAAAAGTCTCCCTGAGACCATCACCTTTTCTTCTAATTACCAGGCCTTCAAAAACCTGAATACGCTCCCGGGATCCTTCCACAATTTTAACATGAACTTTCACTGTATCTCCTGGGCGGAATGAAGGGATATCAGTTTTTAATTGCTGTTCTTCAATAATGCGAATATAATCCATTGTTAATTCCCCCCTTCCTTGCCTAGATGTTCATTAACTTCTCCATAGGATTACAAAACCTATAAGCCAGAGGACCATCCGTTTTACACACTGTACTATATTACCATAGACCAAAAAAATACGCAACACCGGTTGATCTATTATTCTTTTCTTTATTAATGCCCTCTTAAACGGTCCAGAATAATGGCTGCGGCGGAGCGGACAGAGAGATGATTATAATCTCCCGGTCCATAAATGGGCTTCAGTATGTAATCTGCTTTTTCCACTTCTTCTTGCAGCAGGCCCCAACCGGTACCAAAAAGAAGGACATAGCTATTCTCCCCGGCGTTAAGCTGGCGGCGCAAATCCTGATAAGTGATTGTATTGGGATATAGTCTAGCATCCGTTGCTACCGAATATACTTTTTTCCCGGCTTGCTCCTGCTTTATTTCAGCCAGAACTTCCTGCCAGGTAGACACCAGGCGCACTCTGGCAAAAGCTTCATAGCGATCCGGATTATATTCAGCCCCATAGCCTTCTAACCAAAAACTCATAATCCTGCGGGCCAAATCCTGCTGGGCCGGAGCTGGGTGAACAACATAGTAAGCCTTGACCCCATAAGTAGCTGCGCAGCGGGCAATATCATGCAAATCTAAGTTGGTAATCGAGGTGGCTATTTCTTCTCCGTTTTTATTATAAACAGGCGCATGAATTAAGGCTACATAGAGCTCGCCCATATTATCCCCCCAAATTAATTTTCTGAGCGCTTGCTCAAGATAAACACTAAGCCGATGTAAGTCTATGCTAGTAATTGGCAAATATTTGTTAAATTTTATTTAAAAAAGCTTAAATAATAGGGCTTAAAGTTAAGAGTCTTGGGAGTTTCTTCGTTTGCGGTGCGGCTGTAAATGCTTCCATTGGGCGCGGCAGGCTGCCAGCTCAGGATACTCCTCTGCCAATTCCTCCAGCAAAGGATAATCATCGGCAGTAAACTCGGCTTGCTTAAACAAATCAGGACGCCGCAAAAAAGTCCGGCGCAGGGATTCTTTCCGCCGCCAAGCTTCAATTTTGGCATGATGTCCGGATAGGAGAATTTCCGGCACTCGCATTCCCATAAACTCCGGCGGCCTGGTATATTGCGGATATTCCAAAAGCCCTTGGCTATGAGAATCGTGCTCGAAAGAAGCCTCCTTACCCAGAACCCCCGGTATTAGCCTGGCTACAGAATCAATGATCACCATAGCAGCCAGTTCTCCCCCAGTGAGGACAAAATTGCCGATGGATAATTCTTCATCAGCCCAAGATCTAATGCGTTCGTCAAACCCTTCGTAATGGCCGCAGAGAAAAATTAGTTCCTCGTAAGCTGAAAGCCGCCGAGCGGTTTTTTGCTCATAGACCTGACCCTGGGGAGATAAAAGGATTATTCTTTGCTTTAGGTCGGTTTTCCGGATATTCTCAAGAGCGAGAAAGATCGGCTCAGGTTTTAAAACCATGCCGCTCCCCCCCCCGTAAGGGACATCGTCAACATTCTTATGTTTGCTTGGAGCATAATCCCGGAAATTAACCAGCTTAATCTGAATATAACCGGCTTCCTGAGCTCTTTTTAGGATACTCTCCTGAAGCGGTGCAAACATTTCTGGAAAAATTGTCAGTACGGTAAACTTCATTTTGTAAACCTCGTCCCCAACTTAAGTCAACAATAAAGGCAGGACTTAATCATCCAAAAGTCCCGGCGGTAAGCTGACATCCATTCTTTTGGCCGCGACATCAACTTTTTTAACAACGGATTTTAAAGCCGGAATGCAAAACTCACCATGCTCACCCTGAATAATATAAATATCATTGGCGCCGGTCTCTTGAACCCGGAGCAAAGTACCTAACAAGACGTCATTTTCATAGACCTTCATACCTTCTAATTCAAAATAATACCAGCGGTTTTGCAGCGGAGGAACTTCCGCCCGCTCCACTCTAACCTGAAAACCCCGGTACTTTTCAGCATCCTCGGGAGTACCCAGACCCTTTAGTTTTAGAAAAACCATTCCTTTAGGGTCAAGCCGGGCGCTCTCCACTTCAAAGCAAACCTTGGTCTCCCCCCGGCTTAAGTATACGTTTTTAAGCTTTTTAAAGCGGACTGCATTATCAGTTAAGGGGTAAATCTTAATTTCGCCCTTGATCCCCTGCGGTTTCAAGACTTCCCCAATTACAACAGTCTCCACCGTTTAACGTCCTTTCTCTTTAAAATAATTCCACAGGATTGTAGGTATTAGGGTCCTAACGTGAAAGCTGGCCTATAGATTTACTTATATTATTTCCCAAAAACCTCTGCAAAGTCAAAAAGGGCCTCAAGCCCTTTTTAAACCTTACTGGTCAATATCAACGATAACTCTGCGGCCGTCTTTGACAGCGGCAGCTTTAACAATGGTTCGAATCGCATTGGCAATTTTGCCTTGCTTGCCGATTACTTTACCCATATCCTCAGGAGCAACCGTTAGCTGGAGATGAACAGTCTTCTCGGTAGTATTTTGAGCTACGATAACCTGATCTGGATTATCGACCAAGGCTTTGGCCAATACTTCTACAACTTCCTTCACAGGAGTCACCCCCATGCTTACTTGGATTTATGAAATTTCTCCATAATCCCGGCTTGACTGAGTAGAGATTTGGCTGTGTCCGAAGGCTGAGCTCCTTTATGCAACCATTCCAAGGCTCTGATCTCATCAATTTTAATTTCATGAGGATTTTTGGTGGGATCATAATAGCCAATTTCTTCAATAGCCCTTCCATCACGGCGGGATGCTGAGTCACAGACTACCAGACGGTAAAAGGGATTCTTTTTGGCACCCATGCGGCGCAAACGAATAGATGTTGCCATGTATTTCACCTCCTTACAAGGTCTAGCTTTGTCAGCCAAATAGGCATTTAGCCGGTAAAAATTGTCGTTGCCCAGTAAATTTAATAATATTTTTAGCCTTGAAAAGGACTAAAGAACTTAGAAAGGGAAGGGAAACTTCATAAAAGGTTTTTTACCCCGCCCGCCTTTTTTGCCTTTCTTTCCTTTCTTGGAGCTTTTGGCCGTGCCTTTGGGTATTCCCTTGCCCCCGCCCATGCCGGGAAGGGTCGAAAGCTGTTTCATCATTTTCTTAGTTTGCTCATATTGTTTGAGAAGCTTGCCAACATCCTGAACAGTAGTACCGCTGCCTTTGGCGATTCTTTTTTTGCGGGAATCCTTAATCAGCATGGGTTTTTTTCTTTCTTCCAGAGTCATGGAATAAATGATCGCTTCAATTTTGTTAAACTCATTTTCATCAATTTGCACATCTTTAAGTTGTTTTCCCATCCCAGGGATCATTTCTAAAATGGATGAAAGAGGACCCATATTGCGAAGCTGGTTGATTTGATCCAGGAAATCCTCCAGGTTAAGTTCCTGTTTACGGATTTTCTCTTCCATTTCCCTGGCCTTTTTCTCATCAAAATTCTGCTGAGCTTTTTCGATGAGGGTTAGAACATCACCCATTCCTAAAATCCTGGAAGCCATCCTATCGGGATGAAATACTTCCAAAGCATCAATTTTTTCTCCCATTCCGGCAAATTTAATCGGACAGCCGGTGACGGCTTTAACCGAAAGAGCAGCACCGCCTCGGGTATCGCCGTCCAGTTTGGAAAGAATAACACCGCTAAGCCCCAACTCTTGATTAAAAGCTTCCGCTACATTAACCGCATCCTGACCGGTCATCGCATCAACTACCAGCAGGATTTCCTGAGGGCTAACTTTTTCCTTGATGTTAGCCAATTCCTTCATCAACTCGGCGTTAATATGCAAACGGCCGGCCGTATCAATAATTAAAACATCATTGCCGTTTTTCTTAGCCCACTCCAGGCTATCTTCAGCAATTTTTACCGGAGAAATCTGCCCCTCGGCAAAAACAGGGACTTTAATTTGCTCCCCTAAAACTTCCAACTGCTTGATCGCAGCCGGTCGGTAAATATCACAGGCCACGAGCAGTGGACGTTTGCCCTGTTTTTTAAGTAAATGGGCTAATTTTGCTCCCTGAGTAGTCTTACCTGCACCTTGCAGTCCAACCAGCATAATAACCGTCGGCGGTTTAGAAGCAATCTGAATTTTGCTTTCGGCTCCTCCCATGAGGCTGATCATTTCTTCATGAACTATCTTTATGACCTGCTGTCCGGGAGTAAGAGACTCCAACACTTCCTGGCCGACAGCCCTTTCCTTGATGCGCGCTATTAAATCTTTGACAACCTTGAAGTTAACATCTGCTTCCAGCAAGGCAACCCGAACCTCACGCATGGCTTCATTAACGTCAGCCTCGGTTAATTTGCCTTTACCTCTTAGCCGTTTGAAGGTAGCCTGAAGTTTTTCACTTAAGCCTTCGAACATTGCCATGCCTTTGTTCCTTCTTTCTGCCTTAGAATGATAAACCGATGCCCCTTAAAATCACTTCAAGAAGTTTCTACTTCAAAGGGAAGCAAACCTAAAAAGATTATAACCTAAAAAGATTTAGAAAAGAGTAGTAAACCTAAACCATAGCACAGCTTAGGCATTTCAGGCCTAGCTATCCGCGTCCCCTAATGTATCGGCAATAATCTCCCTGATCCTCTCACTAATCTCCTGCTGACGCCGCCAGGCAGCCTCAGTGGCAAAGTCATTTCTGGTAATATTTTCTAGTAAAGCTTGAGTCCTGGTTAATTTATCCCGTTCCTTCTGAAAGCGTTTCACAAGACCAAGCTTATGTTCATAGCCTTCCAGGATCCTTTCCGTCCGTTTCAGCAAGTCGTGCACTGCCTGCCGGCTGATTCCTTCCTGTTCGGCAATCTCAGAGAGAGAATAATCCTCTTGATAATAAAGATCCCAAATTTTTGCTTGTTTAGCCGTTAGTAAAGGTCCATAAAAGTCAAACAACAATGCCGTTTCGGCAATCTGTTTCATCTCTATTCCCGGCCTCACTGTAAAGTATTTTTGCTTTACGCCTTAGTTATTTTAAACTGAAAAAGGCAGTTTGTCAAGAAGTCTGCTTACTATGTCAGCTTACTCTGCTTACCATGTTAACTTACTCTGTGTTAGCTTACTATGCTTTGACAGCATACTACGGCGGCTTACAGCGGCGGCAATTATCGTTTATACTTCGGCAGCAATTCTCTTAGCGCGTTTTTCTACTTCAGCGCAAATCTGTTGCTCGTTAAGGGTTAACAGCCGATAATCTTCCATTAAGATCCTGCCGTCCACCATTACGGTCCTCACGTCACTGCCTCTGGCACAGTATACTAAATGGGAAGGAATAGAAAACCTGGGGTAAAAGTGAGCTTGTGCCAAATTCAGGGAGATTAAATCCGCTTTATAGCCCGGAGCCAGCTTGCCAATATCCTGAAAACCTGTAACTTTGGCTCCGCCGTTAGTTGCCAGTTCCAGTACTTCATAAGCCTTCAAATCTTCCGGTGACCCGACCAGTTTTTGCTGCAAGGAAGCGCTGCGCATCTCGCCAAACATATCCAAGTCATTATTGCTGGATGTGCCGTCGGTTCCAAGACCTACTGCAATGCCCAGCTCAAGCATCTTAGGGATCGGTGCCGTTCCGCTGTTCAGTTTCATATTGCTTTCCGCATTATGAGCCACACAGATGCCATATTTTTTATAAATAGCCATTTCTTCCTCATCCAGGTAAACGGAATGAGCCGCTATAAGATGGCCACCGAAAAGACCCTGCTCTTCCAGCCAGCGTACCGGAGTAGTCCCGTAACGCTCTTGAATTGTTGCCAGTTCGGCTTTCGTCTCAGCCACATGGATGTGAATACCAGCTTTAAGCTTATCGGCTTCTTGTTTAACCAGCCGCAAAAAATCCCCCGGACAGGTATAAGGGGCATGAGGGCCGAACATAACTTTAATACGGCCTTCGCCTTTCCCATGATAATTATGATGCAAATTTATGTTTTCCTGCAAAGCTTTCTGGGCAGCTTTGGGATCAAACCCGGTCATCCCCCGGGAGAGAACCGCCCTGGTCCCAGCTTCAAGTACAGCCTTGGCTGTTTCTTCTTCATGCATGTACATGTCGACCATAGTGGTAGTGCCGGAACGAATCATCTCACAAAGAGCTAAGAGGCTTCCCCAATACATATCTTCAGCAGTCATGCGAGCCTCAAAAGGCCAGACTTTCTCTTCCAGCCAAGGCATGAGCGGCATATCATCGGCATAACCGCGCAGCATGGTCATAGCCGCATGAGTATGGGTATTAATCAGTCCGGGCATGACCACATCATTTTTTAAGTCAAGTACTCTATCCGGCCTAAAACCAACCGGGTGAGCTCCTCTTTCTCCCACGGAAACAATCCGGTCATCCTCCACAGCTATTTCTCCCTGCTCTAAAAAGTCCTGGGGCCCGGTCATCGGTAAAACCATAGCCCTTATTAAAATTTTAGCCATTAGTAACCCTTCTTTCGTCTTTAATATGGATTATCAATATTTTAGGGCTTTATAGCCAAAGGGGAAGTACTTCAGGCAAACCAACTTGGGTATATACATATCTTAGGCTAAATCCGAACAATAAGGGGCTTCATGGATTAATATTATAAAGCATTTTAAAAAATCGGCTCAGAGGGCTATACAACCAGACTTCTGAGCCGAATCTTTATAATAAATACATATTATTTAACCAACATCTTAACCAAGTTCACAGAGTAAGGAGAGGTAATAATCCCTTTCTCAGTTATTATCCCGGAAATATATCTGGCGGGAGTAATATCAAAAGCCGGATTATAGACTTGCACTTCATCAGGAACAACTTTGACACCCATAATCATTCTAACTTCTCGGCCGTCCCTTTCTTCGACCGGAATATCTTCACCGCCGGCAATCTTTAAATCAATAGTCGAGGTCGGAGCAGCAATATAGAAAGGGATCTCATGGGCTGCTGCCAGAACCGCCAGGGAATAAGTTCCTATCTTATTGGCAGTATCGCCATTTGCTGCGATTCTGTCGGCTCCCACTATAACCAGGTCAATTTTGCCCTGCTGCATCAAATAGCCGGCCATACTGTCGGTTATCAGGGTATGCGGAATCCCTTCCTGCAAAAGCTCCCAAGTCGTGAGGCGAGCCCCTTGCAGAAACGGCCGGGTCTCACCGGCATAAACGTGAATTTTTTTACCTTTTTCCTGAGCAGCACGGATAATTCCCAGGGCGGTTCCATATTCCACAGTGGCTAAGGTTCCGGTATTGCAGTGGGTTAGGATATTAGCGTTTTCAGGAACAAGGGTATTGCCATATTCGCCGATCAACCTGTTCATTCGCCGGTCATCTTCGGCTATTAAATTTGCTTCCTCTATCAGAACTTGCCTAATCTTGGCCAGGTCTTGATTTTGCAGTTCCCGATACTTATCTTCCATTTTCCGCAGAGCCCAAAACAGGTTGACAGCAGTGGGACGGGTAGCGGCAAGCACAGTCTTAACCTTATCCATATGCTCCGGCAAGCCCTCGGCCTCACCCTCAAATTCTAAAGCTCCCAGCGCATAGCCGTAAGCCGCTGCCGCTCCAATAGCCGGAGCCCCACGGATCTCCATATTCTTAATGGTTTCCGCAACTTCCGTATATGAGCGGACCTCACGGTATTGTTCTTCAAACGGTAGCTTAGTCTGATTAAGTATAAGCAGATGATCACCCTGCCATGCAAGAGCTTTCACTTTATTTCCGCCTTTCTAAAACATGCCTGCTTCCTTATTGCCGGTTGAGCAGTAACAAATTTGTTCGCAATCTAGGTTTTGCAAGGCACCTTCTACTAATTTGGCAACGGTTTCCCCTAACATGTTCATAGTAGCTATTACTTCGTTATGTGTCAACGGCTCCTTGGCAATTCCGGCCGCTTTGTTGGTTACCAAAGCAATTGTAGCATAACACATCCCTAATTCCCTGGCCAGGATAACTTCCGGTACGCCGGTCATTCCGACCAGATGGCCGCCTAAAACTTGGAACATTCTTATTTCCGCCGGAGTCTCAAAACGCGGCCCCTCCGTGCAGACATAAACTCCGCCGTTTTTAACTGGTACACCAAAGTCCTCTGCACTTTGCAGAATTCTTTGCCTTAAGTGTGGGCAGTAGGGTTCTGAAACATCAATGTGCAGTACCCCCTGCTCTCCTCCTTCGAAAAAAGTCTGGGGGCGGGATTTGGTAAAATCCAGAAACTGATCCACGAGAACAATATCCCCAATCTGAAAATCCGCTGAGATCGAACCTACTGCTCCGGTTGCCAAGATTTTTCGCACACCCATTTCTTTCAAAGCCCAGATATTGCCGCGATAATTAATCAAATGGGGTGGAACACTGTGCCCTTCGCCATGTCTTTTCAAGAAAACAAGGCTAATATCTCCTAACTTACCTGTTTCCAAAAGAATTGAACCATAGGGGGTATCAACCGTTAGAGTAGATCTACTCTTTAAAGTAAGCTTCTCCACTCCTGTTCCGCCTATCAGTGCAAAAACCAAGGCTATTCCTCCTCCGCACCTGCAAACAAAGCCCTTGCAAACTCTCGGGGATCAAACGGTCTTAAATCCTCGACCCCTTCGCCGATGCCAATTAGTTTGACCGGTACTTTGGCTTCGCTTTGAATACCCAGGATCACCCCGCCCTTAGCCGTACCATCGAGTTTAGTTAGGATAATCCCGGTAATATCTGCAGCTTCTTGGAAAAGCTTAACTTGTTGAAGCGCATTCTGGCCAGTGGTGGCATCCAAAACCAAGAGTACTTCATGAGGTGCTCCAGGTACTTCCCGTTCAATTACCCTTTTTATTTTACTTAACTCATTCATAAGATTAACTTTATTATGTAACCTCCCGGCCGTATCTACCAATAAGACATCGGCTCTCCGGGAATTGGCGGCCCGCAGGGCATCAAAAGCCACAGCAGCCGGATCGGCTCCCTCGGTCTGCTTAATGACCTCCGCTCCGGATCTTGCTCCCCAAACTTCCAGCTGTTCAATCGCTGCAGCCCGGAAAGTGTCTCCTGCCGCCAGGATTACTTTTTTACCCTGAGCTTTAAGATTGCTGGCCAGTTTGCCAATGGTTGTCGTTTTGCCTACGCCATTGACACCGACAACTAAATAGACTGTAAGTCCGGTAGGAGCAAACTTTAAAGGGCTCTGTTCTCCCAGTAAAGCGGTAATTTGTTCTTTTAATACTTCCTGTAAAGCAGCTGGATCCGATATTTTCTGTTCTTTAACCGTTTTCCGTAGTAGGTCCACCAGCTCCAAAGCGGTATTAACGCCTACATCAGCCTGGATTAATGCTTCTTCTAATTCTTCATATAAGTTTTCATCAATTTTTTTCGCACCGGTAAAAATCTCTCCAACTTTATCCACAAACCCTTGGCGAGTTTTAGTTAATCTTTCTTTAAGTTTGTTAAATAATCCGGCCACTTTTTTTCTCTCCTTTAGTCTGATTATAAGCACGCTTACTAGAGAAATTTTACCATATTTGAATCAGCCGCACAAACTCGACGCCAGGCCGCTTGTTCCAGCTTGCAAGCCTGATTTTCCATGGCTCTCTAACTAACCCGCTCTTCTAATTCTACCGTCAAAAGCTTTGATACCCCCGATTCCTCCATGGTAATTCCATACAGCCTATCAGCTGACTCCATTGTACCGCGGCGGTGAGAAATGAGGATAAATTGAGTCTGATCTGATAAGGTTTGGAGATATTGGACAAAGCGTTTCACGTTAGCCTCATCCAGAGCTGCTTCAATTTCATCCAATAAGCAGAAAGGACTGGGCTTGACTTTCAAAAAAGCAAACAGCAGGGCAATAGCCGTAAAAGACCGTTCTCCTCCGGATAAGAGAGACAAGAGCTGGGCTTTCTTGCCGGGAGGCTGGGCAATAATCTTCACTCCCGTCTCCAGCAGATTATCCGGATCATCTAATTGCAATTCGGCATAACCCCCATTAAAGAGCTGGCGGAAAACCTCCTGAAAAGCTTCATTCACAGCTCTAAAGCCAACCTCGAAGCGCTCCATCATACTCTTGTCAAGTTCAGCGATAAGCTCCAGCAAAGAATTTCCTGCTTCCACCAGGTCATTTTTCTGGGAAGTAAGAAAGTCAAAGCGTTTGAGGGTTTCCGGGTATTCCTCTAAAGATGTATAATTAACCGGGCCCAGCTCCTCGATCCGAGATTTCAGCTGTGTTATCTTTTCCTGCAGAAGCTCTTTTTTCTCTTGGGTCTGATAAGGAAGGGCCTCTTCCCAGCTAAGACCGTATTCCTCCAGCAGCCTAGCAGATCCCGCCTCCCATTCGGTTTGCCAACGGGTAATCCGCAGTTCCGTCTGGTGAAGCTGCTGTTCCATTTCTTTAGCACGCCGCTGTTTAATTTGAACCTCTTCTTCTTGGCGGATAGTAGCTGCCGCCAGTACTTCCCTTTCCTGACGCAATTCCACCAGATTTAATTTTCGTTCATCAAGTTCTCCGGTTACAGTTTGGATCAGGACTTCAGCCTCGGCTTGTCCACTGATTAACTCTTCCTCGAAACGGTGCTGCTTTTCTAATTCCGCCGTTTTCTCTTCAATAAGCTGAGTACTGGCCATTAATCGTTCTGTTTCTTCCGTAAGAAGCTGACGGGTCTGCTTAAGCTGCTGTTCCCATTTGGCAGCCTCAACTTTTAGACCGGTTATTTCTTCGCTTAGGTCTTGAATCTGCCAATTAGTTTGTTTGACTAGCTCTTCTAATTCAGCCTGCTGACCATAAAGATCCTTAATTTTTTGGTCACAAACTTCCCTTTCCTCATTTAAGACCAGCTCTTTACCGCAGATTTCGTGATACTGATTGCTAACCTCCTTAAGCTCATAGGTGGAAGCCAGAAGCTCCTCGGCGAGTCGATCGGCGCGTTCTTCCTTATGCTTTCTGTCTACAGCCAAGATTCCTTGGGCTTCGCTTAATTCTGTCAATTCTTTTTCCAGCTTCCCTTTGGTCAGGAAAAGACCATCAATATTTTGCTGTTTGAGAAGAATAGCTTGCTTTTGGGTCTCTAACTCGGAGGTTATTGTTTTAATTAGCTCCGTTAATTCCTCAATTTCTCTTGCTCGACTTAAGAGTCCGCTGTTTTGGCTCTTGGTGCTGCCACCGGTCAAAGAGCCGCCGGGGTTTACCTGATCACCCAGGAGTGTAACTACTCTTACGCGATAATTATTAGCTCTGGCAATCTCTGCGGCTGAATCCATATTGTCCGCAATGATAATTCTTCCCAATAAGAACTCCATAACCGCCTGAAAACGCTTATCATACCGAACCAAATCCACTGCCAGGCCTTTAAATCCGGGGTGGCTTAGTGTCTGCCGGTCAAGAGTATACCTGCCACCCTTAATTGCATCCAAAGGCAGAAAAGTTGCCCGGCCCTTATTGGTTTTCTTCAGATAAGCAATACATTTTTTGCCATCCTCAGTGGTTTTAACCAAAATGTTCTGCAAAGCGCTGCCTAACGATGTTTCCAAGGCCAGTTCATATTCAGGTTTAACCTCGATATTTTCGGCTACTGTACCATAAAGGGAGCTGCAATTGATTTCACCTTGACGATAGGCGAAAATAGTCTCCTTTACTCCCTTTTGATACCCCTCCATATTTTCTTCCAGAGCCTCCAGGGCAGTCAAACGGGCAGCCTTCTGATCCAGGTTTCTGGAAAGGACTAGAGCCTTTTCTGCCAATTGGTCTTTCTGAGTTTTGGCCTTATCTATTTCTTGTTTAAGAATAGTAAGGCGTTGTTCTACTTCATTTTCTTTTTTTTGGATCTCTTGTCTTTCTTCAGTGAGCTGTTTTATTGCTTGGTCAAGAAGTTCTTTTTCCTCTTCCTTTTTTTTGCTATCTTGATTTAATTGTTCTTCCCGTTTCCGCAAAGTTTGTTTCTCATGGTCAAATTCAGCCAGCTCGTTAGTCACTTTGCTTTTTTCGGCTAAAGCTTCAAATATTTCACTTTTTAGCTCCTCTAAACGGCTGTCACCGCTAATACTTTTCAATTTCAGAAGATTGGCTTCTTTTTCCGCCAGATCCCCGGAGATTTCCCCAAGCGCCTTCGTTAGTTCAGCTTCCCGCTCAGAGAGCAGGCTAAGTTTTTCCTGGCCTTGTTTTGCTTTTTCTTCTTCCGCACTGATTTCTTTAGCCAGCCTGCAAAGCTGATCTTTAACATACCCTTGCCTTTCCGACAGCAAGGCCAGCTCATGTGCTGCCTCTTTGACCTTGTTTTCCAAGGCGTAAACTTCGGCTTGCACATCCTGAACCCTCTGTTCCAATTGATTAAGGGCATATTTGTTCCTGATAGCTAAGGCTTCTTCTTCCGCAATTCTCGTTGTTAAAGCCGTTAATTCCACATTTAACTGTTCTAAGTGCTCTCGAGATTTTTTTAACTTACTGCTTGTTTCGCCGAGTTCATTAACAATCAGGTTTATTTCCGTATCATTAAGCTCAGCAGTCAGCTCCTTGCTGATCTTGGCAACTTCAGCTTGTTTAGCCAGCGGCTCGATTCTGGCTTCCACTTCGCTAATAATATCGCTTAGCCGACTAATATTTTGCTCAGTATCCTCCAGTTTTTTTAAGGCTTCTTTTTTACGCAGCCGGAACTTGCTGATTCCGGCAACTTCTTCAATCAACAAGCGGCGTTCCTCCGCTTTAAGGTTCAAGATTTCTTCCACCCTGCCCTGCCCGATAATGGAAAATCCTTCCTTACCTGAACCGGTATCCAAGAAAAGTTCCTGGATATCTTTTAAGCGGCAGGGGGTGCGATTAATAAGAAACTGCCCTTCACCGTCGCGATAAACCCGGCGGGTTATGACTACTTCTTCATAATCCAAGGGGAATAGCCCGGTCGAGTTATCAAAAATGAGGGATACTTCAGCCATCCCTACCGGCTTGCGAGCTGAGCTGCCGGCAAAAATAATATCCTCCATCTTGTTTCCCCGGAGGCTTTTGGCACTTTGTTCTCCTAACACCCAGCGCACGGCATCTGCGACATTGCTCTTGCCACTGCCATTAGGACCCACAATGACACTTAAACCCGGTTGTAAATCCAGCTTGATCTTATCGGCAAAGGACTTAAACCCTTGAATTTGAATAGACTTGAGGAAAACCTGGGAATTCTTTCTCGCTGTCACTTTTTATGCGCCTCCCACTTTGTTAAAGCCAAACGGGCCGCTTGCTGTTCAGCTTCCTTTTTAGTCTTGCCCTTGCCCTTGCCTTGGAGTGCACCTTGTATATAGACACCGGCCGTGAAAAGCTTATCATGATCCGGGCCGCTTTCGGTTAAGATTTTATAAGTAACATCAGCTTCTTCTTTTTGAGCTTTTTCCTGTAGCATGGTTTTAAAATCTCCGTAATTTCCCTGATCGAGTACTTCAATCTCCGGCACCAGCATTTTCAGGATGAACTTACGAACTGTTTCAAAGCCATACTGCAAATAAATCGCTCCGATAACGGCTTCCAAGGCATCCGCCAGGATCGACGGCCTTTCCCGCCCTCCGGAGGACTGCTCTCCTTTGCCTAAAAACAAGGCCTGCCCGAGATTTATTTTTTTAGCTTGCCGGGCTAAGGTCGTCTCATTAACAACAGCAGCTCGCATTTTCGTTAGTTCCCCTTCGGGCTTTCCTGGATAGGCCAGGTAAAGATATTCACCCACAATAAAATCCAAGACAGCATCACCAAGAAATTCTAACCTTTGGTTATTCTCGATCCCCCCATTAGGGTTTTCAAAGGTATACGAGGGATGAGTCAAAGCAGTACAGATCAAATTACTGTGGGAATCTTTAAAGCCTAACTTGGACAAGAATGATTCCACCTCTCCCAGGTTCTGGCGGAAATCACACGTTTTCTTCTTTTTCAAGTAATACCGATTATGTTTTTTGAGCATATATACTACCTCTTCCAACTAACTAAAAGCCCCGCTGTACATACTAAAGCCAATCCAAACCTGCTTAAACTGGGTTTAGAAATGCCTTTCTTCTGTCCATCGGGGCTTACATGTTTATTGATTTTCTTTAATATAGCGGACTACATCTTCAATAGTTTTAATGTTTTCAACCTCTTCATCGGCAATATCAAGGTTAAATTCCTCTTCCAGGGCCATTACTAATTCTACAATATCCAGCGAATCTGCATTTAAGGCTTGGAAAGATGTAGTCGGTGTAACGTCCTCTTCCTCTACTCCCAGTTGGTCAATGACTATACTCTTTACCTTTTCATAGATATCCATTATCATGCCACCCCCTCTCAGGTCATAATTAGCACAAGTGAAGTTTCAGGTCATTTCTATCCTATTATCTGAGGATTTAAACCTTTTATTCAGAATTGTACCAGTATTTATCAAGAATGCAAGGTGCTTTTCGTAAATTGGGTCCTATTTTGCAAGGCCTTCCGCAAAATGAGTCGTGATATTTTCAATAATTTTTTGTTCGCAACACTCTTTAGCTACTCTTATGGCATTATAGATTGCTTTTTCTTTGGAGCTTCCATGGCAGATGATACTTGTCCCATTTACTCCCAAGAGGGGAGCCCCCCCGTATTCAGAATAATCTAGTTTTTGGGCAATTTCTTTCAAGCCCGGTTTGATAAGCAAAGCTCCCATTTTGCGCACGGAGTTGGCAGTAATCTTTTCTTTTATTAGTTGGAAAAGAGACGAGGCCATCCCTTCGATAGTTTTCAGCACAATATTGCCGACAAAAGCATCACAAACAATTACATCGGCCGTACCGTAAGGAATCTCCCGTCCTTCAATATTACCAATGAAATTGAGGGAGGAAGCCTTAAACAATTGATAAGCTGTCTGGGTGAGCTCATTACCCTTGCCTTCTTCACTGCCAATATTAAGTAAAGCAACACGCGGGTTAGGAATACCCAGAATCATTTCGGCATAAACACTGCCCATCATCCCGTACTGCAAAAGATATTCAGGCTTGGCATCTGGATTAGCTCCGACATCGAGCAGAAGTTTCCCCGCCTTTAGTGTAGGTAAGACCGTACAAATGGCCGGACGGCTGATGCCTTTGATGCGCCCTAGGCCCAAGAGCGCCGCAGCCATCTGAGCGCCTGTGCTGCCGGCTGAAACTAAAGCCTCTGCATATCCTTCTTTAACTAACCTGGTTGCTACAACGATGGAAGCATCTTTCTTTTTCTTAATCGCTACAGCTGGATGTTCGTCCATCCCGATTATTTCTTGAGCCTCATAAATCTCCATATTTGGTTTAAGCTTACCGTCGGGTAAATGTTCCTTAATCTTTTCGGCTTGTCCGACTAGGACAAGCTGGAGGCCAGGGTAAACTTCAGCAGCTTTGACGGCACCTTTAACTATTTCCTGAGGAGCATAATCTCCCCCCATGGCATCAACGGCTATTCTCACAATGATCTTTCCCCCTGTTACTTTTTCCCTTAGCATATCTATCTATTTATTATATGTCCAAATATTCCCACAGCTAACTTACTTTTTCCAGTCAACTGTTTGTTTAAAACAAAAAGCCGTTGAACTAAATTGAAAGTCAACAGCTTTTGCTTCAAAGACAAGTTTTTATTCTCCCATGGAGATTACTTCTTTGCCCTTATAATAGCCACAGTTCAGACAAACATGATGTGGAAGCTTCTGTTTATGGCATTGGGGGCACTCCACAAGGTTAGGCGCGGACAATTTGTTCATAGCTCGGCGCATGCGAACTCGGGATTTTGATTGTTTATTTTGATGAACACCCATTATATTACACCCCCTTATTCCACTTTGATAGTATTTCCAGGCGAGGATCAATAACCTCGTCAGTACAAGCACATGGTTTGACATTAAGGTCAGCACCGCATTTTGAGCACAAACCTTGGCAATCCTCTGAACATAAGAATCTCATCGGCAGATGAAGCAAAATATGTTCAATTATCCGCTCCTTAATAGAAAACTCATCTTTCTCAAAAACAAGTGCAGTAACTTCTTCATCCTGGGCAGCATTCTCTATCGGCAGCCATTCATCTTCAAAGCCAAAGGAAAGCGGATACGTAAATTCTTTGAGACAGCGCGAACATTGCACCCTTAGCTCAGCCTCGACCTTACCCTTAACCATCAGGGACTTACCTGTATTGGTTACATCTAACCTAACCTTAAGCGGAGTTGACAAAGGGTATTCTTCCCTAGCTAGTTGAATGGGCGGTAAGGATTCGCAGAGTTCATATTTTGCCGAACTGCCCTCGTGTCTTCTTAAGGACGCAACATTTATTTTCAACAGCAATCACTACTTTCAGAGTAATTACCTCTAAGCAACAACTGTTATTATAGTTAGGCGCTATTTCTTTGTCAAGAAAAGAGTCTCGAGAAATTACTTTTGCCTGAGAATTTCTTTGGTCTCCAAAGCAATCATCAATTCTTCATTCGTAGGAATTATGAGTACTCGGCATTTAGCACCCCACTTGGAAATATCCACTTCTTGTCCTCTAATTTGGTTTTTCTCCTCATCAATACTGACTCCGAGATAACCCAGAGTATCACAAATAGCTCTCCGGATTAAAGGCGAATTCTCCCCAAGCCCGGCAGTAAAGATAATCCCATCAACACCATCCAGGATGGCAGCATAAGCTCCAACGTATTTTTTGACATCATGAACAAACACATCAATTGCTAATTGCGCCCGGCGATTTCCTTCTTCGGCGGCCCTCTCCAGATCCCTGAAATCACTGCTTAAGCCGGAAATACCGAGAACACCGCATTTTTTATTAAGGAAATCATTAACTTGATCTCCCGTCCATTTTTCTTTATTCATAATAAATGATACTATAGCCGGATCGAGGTCTCCAGACCTGGTTCCCATTAATAGACCTTCCAAAGGGGTAAAACCCATCGAAGTTTCTACTGACTTGCCATGTTTAATTGCCGTAATCGAGGAGCCATTACCTAAATGGCAGCTGATTAATCTTAATTTATCGGGCTTCTTACCTAAAAGCTCAGCAGCTCTCTGGCTGACATATTTATGAGATGTTCCATGAAAACCATAGCGGCGAATTTTATATTTTTCGTATAATTCATACGGGATTCCATAAAGATAGGCTTCCGCAGGCATAGATTGGTGAAAAGCAGTATCAAAAACTGCAACTTGAGGAGTGCTGGGCATCAATTGTTCACAAGCCAAAATCCCAGTAAGATTTGGCGGGTTGTGCAGAGGGCTTAATTCTATGCAATCCGTAATTACTTGCTTAACTTCTTCCGTAATAAATACTGATTCACTGATCTTTTCTCCGCCATGAACAACTCTGTGCCCTACAGCATCAATCTCCGCTAAAGACTTAAGAACCCCATATTCCGGATGGACAATTGCCTCGAGTACTAATTTAATAGCCGCAACATGATCCGGTAATTCGGCGGTTATGATTTCTTTTTCTCCGTCCGCGGGTCGATGGGTAAGCATAGCTCCCGGAAGTCCGATTCTTTCAACCAACCCTTTGGCTATGGGGTTTTTAGTCCCCATATCCATAAGTTGGTATTTTAGTGATGAGCTCCCACAATTAATGACGAGAACTTTCATTAGCGACAACTCCTTTACTCTCTTTCTACCCTTTTAAATTCAAATCCCCAAGTCTGCCTTGCAGTGCCGCTCTCGATCTACGAAGTCCCCACATTACCATAACTATCCCTCTAAAAATCTTCTTTCCACTCTGATTTCCTCTATTTTTAGCCAGCCCGTCCTCTACATCAAATTTTATCACATTAGAAGCTGTTATGTAACTTCAGGTAGAGGATCTTACGCACTTTACTATTTTAAGCGAAATATTTCGCCAAGGCAATATTTAAAAAGTATTATAAAACAACTTTTCAATATCTTGGCTGGCAATAATTCCAAATTTTTCTTTGAGAATTCAACAGCTTCCCTGTTCATATACATTAGATTGTGGAGCATCAAAAGGCTGGTGATTCGGTGAAATCTGTCCTCAGACTCTTTCCTTTTTTGCTGTTGGCCGTAAGCATGTTTTACTATCCTCAAGAAGTACTAAGATCGGCTGCGAAGGGCCTAAATCTGTGGATTAACTATGTCCTGCCGGCTTTATTGCCCTTTTTTATCATTACCGAACTCTTAATGAAACAAGGATTTGTACATTTTCTCGGTGTCCTGTTGGAACCGCTCATGCGCCCCCTCTTTCGTCTGCCCGGCAAAGCTTCTTTTGTCCTGGCTATGACTCATACATCCGGCATTCCGCTGGGCGCTATTCTCACCTGCAAATTGAGAAGGGAAGGTGAAATCACCCAAATAGAAGGCGAACGCCTCTTGGCCTTCACCAGTAACCCCAGCCCAGGCTTTATGTTTGGAGCCGTAGCTTCCGGAATGCTAGGTAACCCGGCTTTAGGAATAATTATTGCCAGTTCGGTTTATCTGGCCAATCTTTTGGTAGGATTTATCTTTCGTTACTATGGCCCGCTTCCCAATAGCCGGCTCAATTCTTCATTTTCCCTATCTCAAGCCTACCGGGAATTAAAACAAACCCAACTGAAAAACAAAAAACCGATCGGTGAGCAGTTAGCAGACGCAATCAGAGACAGCATAGCTACCATCCTCCTGGTCGGTGGTTTTATACTATTTTTCTCAGTTATTACGCAAATGATGACTAGCCTTAGAATCAGTACAGTACTCGCTCAATTCCTGGCGCTAATTCCCGGCGGATTGCTTTCTGCAGCAGGCGGAGAAGCTCTTATCCAAGGGCTTATGGAAAGTACTCTGGGGTGTCAAGCCGCGATAAGCGCTTTGGGGAATTTAAATTCCCAAATTGGATTTATCACCTTTCTGCTCGGCTTTGGCGGCTTATCGGTCTTTGCCCAAGTAGCAAGTTTTACAGCTACAACTGATCTTAGGTTCCTGCCCTTTGTTATGGGACGTATCCTCCATGCTTTTTTAGCCTTTCTGCTGAGCCAAATCTTACTTCGTTTAAGTTTTATGCCAACCATGGCCTTACCTACATCCCTGACCACAGGAAAGGATCTTTGGCTGCTTTCCTTAAAATGGAGCTTTTTTTATTTTGTCCTATCCATCTTGCTTTTGCTTGCTAGCGGCTTTTTGGGGCATTTATTGACCAAAACAATCCCCTTGAAAAGTTAATCCTGCATATTATTTTGGATTTTTTCGTCCCAGCGAGCCATGGCATTCAATTCTTCTCTGTTAGTTTTTAAGGCCTTCATGGTCTCTTCCAGTTTTAATTCCACATCATGCAATAAATCATCAGAATATTTAAGAGCTCCGATTTTAACCTCCCTGGAATATTGGTGGGCTTTCTTGACAATATCTTCAGCATAAGCCCTAGATTGCGCTACAATCTCATTTTCTTCAAGCAAATATTCAGCTTGTTTTTCGGCTCGCTCCACAATTTTTTGCCCTTCATCCCGAGCATTATTAATAATGCGTTCACTATCATCAAGAATAAGATTCGCCTGCCTGATTTCTTCCGGTAAGGCGGCACGGATTCCATCTAAAATCTCCAGGACGACTTCTTCATCAACCATTATTTTGCCGGTTAGAGGTACTTTTGTCCCCCGATCCAAAATTTCTTCCAGTTGTTCAACCAGATCCAATAAACGGTTTTCCAAAACTCTATCCCTCCTTGTGCATTTCAGTTTCTTGCAAAAACCATATTTTAGTATCTCCGTAAACCTTGGTCAGCCTAAGCTCAAAGGGTAATATATCTTTAGGCAGTTCTTCATCAGAAGCCGTTTCAATAATAATAACCCCAGAAGGATGCAAAAGGGTATTTCTTCGTAAAACGGACAATACTTTGTCCACCATTCCTTGATGATATGGGGGATCAAGAAAAACTAAGTCATATTTTTCTTGTTGGTTTTGCCGAAGGAAACAGTAAGCATCCATTTTATATATAAGAGTGCGTTCTTCAGCTCCGCTTAACGCTCTATTTTCCTTCAGTACTTCCCAGGCACTGTTATTCTTCTCAACCAGAACTGCTTGTTTGGCTCCTCTGGAAAGCGCTTCAAAGGATAGATTACCCGTTCCTGCAAATAAATCCAAAACCCTAGCATTTAGTACTTTGTCCCCAAGGATGTTAAAGATAGCTCCTTTAATCTTATCAGAAGTGGGGCGGGTTTTTAAGCCTTTGACTGTTTTGAGGCGGCGCCCTTTCCATTCTCCTGCGATAATTCGCATTCTCATGCTTTCCTTCCTACATTATAAAAGCATCTCTTCAGTTTTAAATACTATTTTTTTATACTTTAAGTCATTAGCTTTGCATAAAGCATTTTAATTTTTGTCAACAAGCATCTGTGTCAGTAATTCAAAGTATTCTGTCAAAAACTGAAGATATTCTTAAATAGGGCTATTAATCCAATAAAAAATCCTTATAATTAGAGGTAGGTAGTCTTTGTCCCAAATCTCTAAATATAAGGAGACTAAAATGCAGGACAAGAATACTACGCAATCCACATTTTTGCAACTGTTTGAGCCCATTTTGTCAAAAAATATTTGGGCAAGGATCAAGTTAAAGAATCCAGGACTTGATCGCTACGTAAAAAAACTCCATTCTCACCAGCTTATCGAACTGCACATGCTTGCTCAGCTCGAGCAGCACCAGGGATTAGATGAAATCAGCAAAAGTCTCGCTAATGACAAACTAAGCAAAGCTATTCAACTTGAATCCATCAGTGCTTCTCAGCTATCCAGAAGGCTACAAACACTACCGACAAATATTGCTGAACAATTGCTTGCTGAACTTGTAAGACATATCGGCAGTAAAACCTCTATTGATACGGTAAGACAGGAAATCGGAAGACTTAATCTTGTTGATTCCTCCACAGTATCCTTAAGCTTAACTCAGTACCCCTGGGCAAGATTCAGAAAAACTAAAAGTGGCATCAAACTTCATCTAGGGCTAGACTTTTTCAAAGAAATGGTCCCTGTTAAGTCTATCATTACCGAAGCCAAGAAAAACGACAGAACCCAGATGAATGATTTAGTCGTAACAGACAGGGATGTTATCAACGTTTTTGACCGAGGCTATGTGGACTACAAAAAGTTTGATGAATACTGCGAAGCGGGAATCCGCTTTGTAACCAGACTGAAAGACAACGCCTATACTCAGGAGTTAAGAGCCGCTTTCATCGAAGAAGACAGCCCGATTGAAGAAGATCTGACCGTCATACTGGGTAAGAATTACACCTTGATGAAGCATGAATTAAGGTTAGTGGTTACAAAGGATACTGAGGGAAACCCTGTGATGATTTTGACCAACGTCTTTGAAAAAAGTGCCGAAGAAATCAGCAGCATTTACCAAAATCGCTGGAAAATCGAACTCTTCTTTAAATGGATCAAGCAACACCTCCAGATTAAACATCTTTACGGAAAAAGTCCGGCAGCGGTTGAAAACCAAATCATGATTGCTCTTCTGACCTACTGTGCAGTGCTCTTGCTAAAGCTCATATCGGGATACCAGGGCTCACTACTCCATGTAACAAGGATCCTGAAAGGCTGTCTGCATCAAGCCTTTAACACCTTCGTCCAACTAATACACAAAAAGTATGGTAAAAGCTCCAAGGGCCGACGACGATTAAATCATGAGATCGTGTATGAAGCAACGCTAAAGCAAGTTGATGCCGGTGAGAACTATCTGCTGAACGATTTAACCTATGACCCCGTGATCTTATAAAAAACATACTGGTATAATGTGGGATAGGGCTACTTCTTAAGTCGATGCCCCTTTTGAATCACGGAAGAAAATCAACTTACTGTATACACCATATTTTACTGATAAAGGAAACGCATTAAGCTACTCGAATTTCGAAAAAGTTTTTATGCAAAGCTAATGACTTTAAGTATATCATAATCTTGTTTTTTAAAGTAATTATTTAAAATGAATATCTCCTTGCCAAACATAACATACTAAAAAAAGTTTCGAAACTACAACTTTTACCTTCTCATCATAATTCTTTTTTGCTGGCCAAACGGCCAGTTCTTTTCAACCCTGAACTTTGAAACATTTTAGGAGTAAAGCCATCATCCGTGCTCTAAAGCTCTTATGTAGTGCTAATGAATTATCTATCCAGAATTTTTATCCGGGAGTGCTTATTATGAAAAAGTCCAGTCTCTATCAAAATATGAATATTTATCTCGATTTGGCAGTTGAAGCCCATGATCTGCTGCGCGGTGAAACCGGCAGTGAAGTTGCAGGGGTGATTATGAAGAAAGAAGAATACCCTGAGGCGGCTGTAACCAAAATTACTATTACCAACCAGAAAGGCGAAAAAAAACTTGGGCGCCCCAAAGGCAATTACATTACAATTGATGCCCCGGCCATCAAAGATAATAATTTTCAGGAACACAAAGAAATAAGCAAAATTTTGGCTAGACATCTAACTAATTTGCTAGACTTTAAGGAAGATACAAATATTCTAATTATTGGCCTCGGCAACTGGCAAGCCACTCCGGACGCTCTCGGCCCGAAAGTTGTGGAAAAAGTAATTGTTACTCGCCATCTATTTTATTATACACCTGAGGAAATGCAGGGAAAGATGCGTAAGGTCTCGGCAATCTCTCCTGGAGTCCTAGGACTAACGGGCATCGAAACTGCGGAAGTAATCCGGGGATTAGTCGAACACGTCCAGCCTGATTATGTTATTGCGATCGATGCTTTAGCAGCCGGTGCCCTGGAAAGAATCGGCACAACCATTCAACTGGCTGATACCGGAATTAACCCTGGTTCAGGCATAGGCAATTATCGTAAAGGCCTGAACGAAGAAACCCTCGGCTGTAAAGTAATCGCTATAGGTGTACCCACCGTTGTTAATGCCGCTGTTATCGCTCATAAAACAATTGAAGAACTTTTGGGGCAAATTGAATCCGAGCCATCCCTGGCCAGGTTCTATAATCCGGAAAATGAGCGAGTCCTCATGGATGTTATGGAGCGAGCCCTATCTCCTTTCAAGAATAGTTTAATGGTAACCCCTAAGGAAGTTGATGATTTAATTGACCGCAGTTCCCGGATTATAGCTAATTCTTTAAATTTATGCATTCACCCCGGCATCTCAGATGAAAATATGGAAACCTACCGGCAGTAAAGCACATTAATTACAGATGAAGAAATGGCTAAACACATACCAAAAAGTCCCGGCTCCAAAAAGTTCCCGGTTTAAAAAGGTTCTCGAAAATAGTATTGCAGTAAAAGTAAAAATACGGCAAAATATATCTTATGGATTCTCTGAACTGAAAGCAAAAGTTACTATTAGCAGGAGGAATTATGACAGATTCTAAATCGATAAATCAGCAAACAGCCAAACCGCCGCTCTGGACCAAGAACTTCATATTTATTATGCTTGTTAATCTTTTCGTTTTTTTGAGTTTCCAGATGCTTCTGCCTACGATGCCTTTATATGTGCAGGCGTTAGGAGCAACAGAAGATATTGTCGGGTTAGTTGCCGGAGTTTTTACCATAACAGCCGTAATTTTACGCCCCTTTGCGGGGCGCGCCTTAGACACCCAAGGACGAAAACGGGTTTATTTTTTTGGTCTAATTATTATCATTCTCTCAATTTTGGGTTATAGCCTGGTTCCAACCATAGTCATGCTTTTTATTTTCCGTCTGCTGCACGGTATAGGTTGGGGACTGGGTACTACCGCAGCCGGAACAATTGCTACGGATATTATCCCCAAAGCGAGGCTGGGAGAAGGCATGGGTTTTTATGGCTTGACTACAGTCATCTCGATGGCCGCCGCTCCTGTCCTGGGCCTGGAGGTTGTCAACCTTTGGGGGTTTACAAATCTCTTTTACATTTCGGGAGCCCTGGCTGTTATGGGTACTTTGTTTGCTCTTTTTATTAAATACCAGCGGGTCAATCCTCCCCGCAGCGAACCGCTTGCGGGCGAGGCTGACAATGCGCCTAACCCTCCGGCTAAACCTCCCCTCTTTGAAAAGAAAGCTTACAAACCAGCCCTGCTTGTCTTCTTTGTAACCTTAACTTATGGCTCCGTGGTAACTTTCATCGCTTTGTATGCTGCAGAATTCAACATCGCTAACATTGGAATCTTTTTCACCGTCTATGCTCTGACCTTATTCCTGGCCAGGCCTTCTTTTGGCAAACTGGCTGATCAAAAAGGATTTAACTATGCCCTTATTCCCGGAATGATTTTTATCGGTCTTACCATGGTTATCCTTTTCCTCGCTCAAAACCTTGCTTATTTTATTGCTGCCGCTATCTGCTACGGGATAGGATTCGGCGCTGTCCAGCCAAGCCTGCAGGCCATGGCTGTCTATAATGTCCCACCTCAAAGAAGAGGAGCTGCCAACGGAACTTTCATGAGCGGTTTTGACTTAGGAATTGGTATCGGCTCCATGCTCTGGGGCATTGTTGCTAAATTCACTGGCTACAGCGCTATGTATCTATTGGCTTTGCTGCCCATTATTATAGCCTTTTTCCTTTATCTCTACCTAGGAAAGCAAAAACCCTCCCCGGCTAATTAGTACCGGTGGCGTGATGCTCTAAATGAGTTCTTTAACAGAAAAAACCAAAAAAATAATTCACTGAATAATTGCTACGAAAAAATAAGCAAGGATAAAGGATTGACTCCCTTTATCCTTGCCTATTTAACGGATTGTTAGGTTATATTAGTCAATTTTTCTCTTTCTTCTTTTTCTTGGTTTGGGGAAGACCCATCTCCTGGGAAACCTCATACTTCAGATTTTCCATCTCTTTCATTTTGTCTTTATTCTTTTTGGCCATGTAACTACCTCCTAAACATGTCTAAGAGATAGTATCAACAAAGCCTTAAAAGAAAATACCAGTAAATTAGTGGCAAGAGCCTTTGCCGGTCCCAGGCAAACTCCAGCTTCTAATTAAATCCAATCTTAGCCTTTGGATAGAACTTATCTACTTCTTGATAGAGTTTTTCATATTTGCCCGGCTCAGCCAATGCTTTTTGCAGCAGCTGGTAAGCTTTTTCGATCAAAGGCGCATCCTTGGTCAAATCTGCAAGTTTTAATTCCGGAATGCCATGCTGGCGAAACCCCAAGAGTTCGCCCGGGCCTCTTATTTTCAAGTCCTCTTCGGCAATCCTAAAACCATCGTCAGTCTCACAAAGGATATTCAAGCGCGCACTGTCCCGAACATCACTGACTAAAATACAGTAGGACTGCTCTTTTCCTCGGCCGACCCTGCCGCGCAGCTGATGAAGCTGAGCCAGCCCAAAGCGTTGGGCTTCTTCAATGACCATAACGGTGGCATTGGGAACATTCACGCCTACTTCTACCACTGTGGTTGCGACCAGGATATCAATCTTGCCCTTCCGGAAAGCTTTCATTATTTCATCTTTTTCCTGACCTTTCATCCTGCCGTGCAGTAAGGCTACTTTATAATGCTGAAAGCGTCTCCGCAGGTTCTCTGCTGTCTGGGTAGCCGAGACTAAATCCGACTTTTCCGTATCTTCAACCAAAGGGCATACTACATATATTTGTCTCCCTGCAGCCAGCTGCTGCTCCAGAAACTTATCCAGACTCAGGCGGTTCCGTTCCGAAATTTTTTTGGTTATCACAGGTTTCCTGCCGAGAGGCCTTTCATTTAAGACCGACAGCTGCAAATCTCCGTATAAGGTTAGAGCTAAGGTGCGAGGAATAGGTGTAGCCGTCATCACCAGGACATGAGGATTCTCTCCCTTATCCTCCAACAGTGTTCTCTGCCTGACTCCAAAACGATGCTGCTCGTCGGTGACAACTAACCCCAAAGAATTAAAGCGCACGGTCTCCTGGATTAAGGCATGGGTTCCGACGATCACCTGAGCTTTCCCGCTGAAGATCTGCCCCAGGATTTTTTCTCTTTCCCCTTTCCCCTGGCTGCCAACCAAAAGAACCACTTTTACTCCCAAGGGAGTAAAGGCTAAGCTTAAGGACTCAAAATGCTGCTGAGCCAAAACTTCGGTTGGTGCCATCATTGCCGCCTGCAAGCCGGATCCCACGGCTTGGAGAATAGCAGCCATAGCCACCACGGTCTTGCCAGACCCCACATCACCTTGGAGTAAACGGGTCATCCCCTGGCGCTTGGCCATATCCTGAAAGATCTCCTGTATTACCCTTCTCTGAGCTTGGGTGAGCTTAAAGGGTAAGGAGCCAATAAACTCTCTTACTAAATCTCCCCCTTCATTCAAAACAGGACTCTCTTTTTTTTGCTGAGGAGCACGCAACTCGGCCAAAGCCAATTGCAAAAAAAGAATCTCCTCAATAACCAGCCTGGCACGAGCTTTTTCCAGGTGTTCAGCTGAAGAGGGAAAGTGAATTTGCCGGTAGGCTTCCGGGCGGCTGACTAGATCAAAGGCCTTCTCCGGCAGATATTCCGGGAATAATTGATCAACCTGGGGTATTACTGTTTTCATAATTCCCCGAATAATTTTGGAGTTTAAACGGGCTGTTTCCGGATAGATTGGGATGATCTCTTCCTCCGGGCCAACCGGCCGGCCTTTGCTGATCTCACCGGCCAAGAGCTCCGGAACCCTGCGGTTCCATTGAACTTTTCCGGTTACTGTTACTTCCGTTCCCGGAGGGTATTGTTTGGCGATATATTCCTGGTTAAACCAGACAGCATGTATACTCCGGCCTTCTTGTTCAATATTTAATTTAATAACCTTAACTCGTCCCCTGCTGACTTGACAGCCGGTTACGCGGCCGACAACAGTAGCCAACTCGCCATCCTTTAGATCGATTATTTTTCTGCGAACCCGTATTTCATAGCGCCGGGGAAAATGGTTCAGCAAGTCGTGAACCGTGTTCAGACCCAAATTCTCCAGCTGTTTTGCTCTTTGGGGCCCTACTCCTTTTATGTAGCGTAGATTCGGGGAAACAAAATGTTGTTTCCTGACAAAATCACCTTGGCGGTCAGGACGAGCGGGGTCCTCAGGTCGCGAGCTATTTACCTGGCAATCATCCCCCGCATACACTTCCGGGCTCTCCAGCAGCTTTTGCAGCTCTAATAATAATCCCCGTCGCTTGTAAGGGCTGGCCTCACTATAAACCTGAAGCAAATTTCTCATTTTAGCAAGCATTTCAGGCGGAAAAACATCCAGGTCGGTTGTTAAAACTTCGAGCAGATAGCTGCTAAAACTACCGATTGCCCCAGTATTAATATGACCTTGTCTTTCCTCAGCTCTCACAGCTCTTTTAACACTTTCAAGAATATTTTTTGCCTGTCCCACATTCTCACCCGATTGTCTTTTACTATCTTGACCTACTTAACATTTATCTGCCCATACATGGCCATAATTATAATGACCCAAGGAAAGACAAATAAACTACTCCCTCTTCCTGAGGCTTGCCCCCGTGGGAGTAATCGCTAAGCCCCCCTGTGCAGTTTCTTTAAGACTGCAGGGCATACTGCGCCCAATTGAGGCCATGGCATCAATCACTTCATCCAAGGGGATGGCGCTTTTAATTCCGGCCAGAGCCATTTCGGCCGCCGTTAAAGCCATAACCGCCGCCATAGCGTTTCTTTTCACACAAGGTACTTCCACCAAGCCTGCTACAGGGTCACAAACCAATCCTAGGAAACTCTTTAAAGCCAAGGCCGCGGCCTGGGCAGTAGTGGCCGGAGAGCCTCCCGCCAATTCAGCCGCCGCAGCAGCCGCCATTGCGGCCGCAGAGCCAATCTCAGCCTGGCACCCCCCCTCCGCTCCGGAAACACTTGCTCTTTCCGCTATAACCATTCCCAGCCCTGCAGCTGTAAATAAAGACATAATAACTTTTTCCTCGCTGGATCTTAAGCTATCCCTGACCGTAAGGAGAACCCCCGGCAGTACCCCACAGGAACCGGCTGTAGGAGCGGCAACAATTCTCCCCATCCCGGCATTAACTTCAGCCACCGCAATGGCACGAGCTGCGGCTTGATTCGCCCTCTCCCCCAGGAGAGACCTCCCTTGGAAACGCCAAGTTTCTAAGAGGGCAGCATCTCCGCCAACCAAACCGGAGAAAGACTTCCACTTGCCGGTAAGACCATTGGCGACAGATTCCTGCATCACAAGGTAATTTTCAGCCATTTTTTCCAGCAGCAGCTCTCTGGGCTGGCCTGTTTGCTCTATCTCTTCAGCAAGAACAACTTCACTGATGGAAGTATTTTTTTGAGCTGCCCTATGTATTAATTCCTGATAACTACGCATGATCCGCCTCCATTCAATTCAATGGCTCTATGAACATCACCCGTTCTATTTTAGAAAGTTCTCCTATCTTATTAATAACTTCAGTTTGGAGAAGCTCATCTGTTTCCATAATGGCTAATGCTCTTTTACCTCTGCCTTCTCTGGATACTCTCATTTGCGCAATATTAATGCCCTCTAAAGCCAAAACTTTGGTGATTTCCGCTACCATGCCGGGAGAGTCGGCATAGAGGAGAATTAAAGCAGGGTACTCGCCCATAAATTCCACGGAGAACTCATTTACTTCCGTAATCACTATCCTGCCTCCGCCAACCGAAGACCCCATAGTCACTGCCTTTTCCCCGGCGGTACCTGCCAGGTAAAATTTTACCGTATTGGGGTGTACCTCACCCAGGTTGACGTTTTCAAAAACAACACTTAAGCCGGCTTCTTGTGCCAGTTTCGGAGCAAACTTGATCCTCTCATCATCCGGCTGCATCCCTAAAAGACCTGCTGTTAAGGCCAGGTGAGTCCCATGTCCTTTACCTGTCTCGGCAAATGAGCCATGAAGCAGTATCCGGGCTGCTAGCGGTTTGCCCCCCAATATTTTTCTGGCCATCAACCCGAGGCGAACTGCACCTGCTGTATGAGAACTCGAAGGGCCAACCATAATCGGCCCCAACATATCAAAGACACTACCGGCTTTCATCTTATCACCTCATATTTTTTCCCCAATCATAATTTTCAGTCGTAAGGAAAACATTTTGCCTAAACGCAGTCTTTTATGTAAAAAACCTCCGGCCTTAAACCGGAGGGAAAGAATCTTATTCTACGCCTAAGATGTAGTAGTATAAGGGCTGTTTACCCGAGTAAACTTCAATCTCGATATCCGGTTTTTCGTTTTCCAGCCAGTCGGCTAACAATTGGACATCTTCTTCGGCCATATCTTTGCCGTAAAAAATTGTCACCAAATCTTTATCCCGCCAATTCATGGTTTCCAGAACCTTTTTGGCAACCTCCAGGATATCCCTGCCGGTAGTAGTAATCTTATCTTCCACCAGGCCTAAAATATCTCCTTCGGAAATCTCCAAATCACCAAACAGGGAATTGCGGACGGCATAGGTTACTTCCCCCGAAGCCACCTGAGTTAAAGCCTTAGACATTGCTTCCCGGTTTTCTTCCGGTGCGTTATCGGCATTAAAAGCGAGTAGGGCAGCTATGGCCTGCGGAATAGACTTGGCGGGAATAACGTATACTTCCTTTTCGTTGGTAATTTCAGTAACCTGACTGGCCGCCATGATAATATTCCCATTATTGGGCAGCAAAAAAACTTTTCTTGCCGGGACTTTCTGAACAGCCTCAGCTAAATCACTGGTACTGGGATTCATGGTCTGCCCGCCAAAGACAACTTGATCAACACCCAGGCTGGCAAAGATCTCAGCTATCCCTTCCCCCATAGCCACAGCTACAATTCCGTATTCTTTCAGAGATTCCGGCTTATTAGATGCTGTCTCCGCCGCATTGTTTGCCGGCGGTGTTTGTTCTTCACTCCTGGTTTCCGGCCAATTATTGGCTGCTTCGGAGGCTCCGTCAGCTTTATTAGCGTGAGCAGCAGCTTCATTCTGAGCAAGCATATTATGAATCTGCACTTCATGCAGTGAACCGTGCCTTATGGCATATTCCAGGATAGAGCCGGGATTTTTAGTATGAATATGAATTTTAACTACTTCCTCGGTACCAACTACCAATAAACTGTCTCCCTTGCCGGTTAGATCCTGTTTAATATTTTCCGGCTCCAAGCCCTTCCCTTGCACCAAAAACTCCGTACAATAAGGGTATTCCAAGCTTTCCAAAGCGGTAATGCCTGCCACAGCCGGTTGTACTTCTTTGACCGCCACATCTTGAACCTGGACATCTTTGCCTTCCAACGCTAAAATCCAGCCATAGATAATAGTTAAAAACCCTTGGCCTCCGGCATCGACTACTCCAGCTTGCTTCAAAACCGGAAGCAATTCCGGGGTTCTGGCTAAAGCTGCCTCACCCTTCTCGTATCCCGCTTTCAGCACGAGACAAATATCTGTTTCGCCGCTTTTAGCTTTACTATAAGCACCACGAGCCAATTCTTTGGATACTGTCAAAATCGTACCTTCTACAGGTTTCATTACAGCCTTATAAGCCGTTTCCACCCCTGTCTGCAATGCATGGGAAAATTGCAGGGCATTAGCTTCTTTCAGCCCATCCAAACCTTTGGCTATCCCCCGCATGATTTGCGAGAGGATAACGCCTGAATTCCCTCTGGCTCCCATCAAGGAACCGGTGGAAGCTGCCCCGGCTACCTCATGAATAGAATTGCCGGTAATTTTTTCGGTAGCCTGAGATGCCGCCCGAAAGGTTAAATTCATATTGGTACCCGTATCCCCATCGGGAACTGGGAAAACATTAAGCGCATCAATCTCTTTTTTGTGCTGTTCCAAAAATCCAGACCCGGATCTAAGCATCTGCTTGAGCTTATTACCATCAATCACTGTATTAGTGTCAGTCACCACTTTCAACTTATCCTCCTACTCAACATTAGGTCTGCAATACTGTATATTCTCTTTCTCCTATTCCAAAAATCTTACTCCTTGAACATTAACATTAACTTCTGCTACTTTAAGGCCGGTCATGGTTTCCACAGTATAGCGAACTCTGTCCATAACATTGGCGGCAACTTCGGAAATCTTGGTTCCATAACCTACAATAATATTAAGATCAATAATAACAATATCATCGGTAAAAGTAACAACAACTCCTTTGGATAGGTTTTCTCTTTTCAGCAAACCTGAAACACCGTCGGAAATTTTCCGGGAAGCCATTCCTACCAATCCATAACATTCTATAGCTGCAGCCCCGGCAATGGTTGCAATTACTTCTTCCGAAATATCAATTTTTCCCAGTTTGGTTTCCATTAGTTTTCCCATTTTTGAAACCTCACTTTCCTCTATGTATTAGATAATAATATAATGAATACGCCGCAAAAGAACCAACTAAATTCTTAGGTCACGTATTGGCGGGTTAAGCCAGGATAAATCAGCCAATTTATATTATAAAGTATATTATAAAGATAGTAATTATATCTTAATGAATAGGATAATATACCAGATAGGTATTAGTCAAATTAAATACCAGCCTCTTGCCAATTTTTTAAACATCTGCTACACTGTAATAGTGTCATTTTGGGGTGAAAAGGAGGTAGTAATCATGGCTAATGTTTGTGCTATTTGCGGCAAAGGAGTATCTACTGGAATGAACGTCAGTCACTCCCATATTCGCACCAAGCGCACCTGGAAACCGAACCTCCAGCGTGTCCGTGCCGTTGTTAACGGTACTCCCACCCATGTCAAGGTTTGTACAAGATGCCTGCGTTCCGGTAAAGTCCAGCGTGCTATCTAATTTCAAGACATAATCCTATTTGACCAACTAAACCCCGGTAATATTTTGCCGGGGTATTTACTTTTTTGGCCTTAATTTAGTCAGCCGATAGCAGGATAATCAGCAGAATTATTCCCCTGTGAACTGTAATTTCGGCTCTCTCTGTAGTTAAGACATTGCTTATCCCCCGGGCAGAATTTTGGAAAAGAGCCAGCTCGTTTAATTCATAATATAAGCCTTGCGAAGTAACCAAAGCTTTCTCTGTTAAAGCCACGAGCGATAACTCCTGTCCTTTTTTCCCAGTAATAATCTTGGTGCCGGGCAGTAAAACATAGGCCTCAAAACTCTTATCAAGCATCTTGATTATTCTTTGCTTTTGAGCGTAACCTAACATGAGAGCAATATTCCCCAAGAGATGATCCAGCCTTTTTCCTCCGGCGGCATAAAGCAGGATTTCATCATCCTGCCGGCCATAAGCCTGTAAATAGGTTTCAGCGAATTCCAAGGCTAATTCCAAGTCGGTCTGATCCTTTTCCTTAGGGTACTTTTTAATTTTGGTGTTGTTTTCTTGGCAGAGCTTTAAACTCTCTGTGGTAATGGAATCAAGATCCCCCACTAAAACATCAGGAACTCTCCCCGCCCTAAGAGCTAGGTCCCCTCCGCCGTCGGCACAAATGAGGATATCAATTGGTCTGGTTCTTAATTCCCTCCGGCCCCACTCTAAATCCCATTCACCGTTAGCAACAATTGCCACATTCATACTGCCACCACCATGAGAATTATTGTTCTTCCAAGGCTGCCTCAAGTAAACTAACCATAGCCTTTGCTGGGTCAGGTGCCGTAAAAACAGCCGCCCCGGCCACAAGTATTTCTGCCCCAGCCTTGCTTGCCAACCTGACAGTATCGAGGTTCATCCCCCCATCAACCTCAATGCGGCACTGAGGATTAACTTCTTTGAGGATTCCAGATAAAGCTACTATTTTGGGGAGCACCGCCGGAATAAACTTCTGTCCGCCAAATCCGGGGTTAACTGTCATTAATAACACCAAATCCAACTCTTGTAAAAGATAAGTGAGCTCTTCCAGCGGTGTAGCAGGGTTTAAAGCAACACCCACACCTACCCCTAAGGATTTAATCTGCTGAACAAGCCGGTGAGCATGCCTGGTAGCTTCAATATGCACCGTCAGGTTATCGGCGCCTGCCTGGGCAAATGCTTCCACGTAATTTTCCGGGTTCTCAATCATCAGGTGAACATCAAAATCCAAGGAAGATACCTTCCGCAGAGATTCCACTACTCCCGGCCCAATGGTAAGGTTCGGGACAAAATGCCCATCCATAATATCAATATGTAAAATTTCAGCCCCGGCATCTTCAATTTTTTTAACTTCTTCCTCTAAACGGGCAAAATTAGCTGATAAAATGGATGGGGCAATCGTAATACTCATAAATACATACCTCTTTTCTTTATAGGCTTTTAAAACCTACGCTCCTTGGCAATTACCTCCTGCAAAAACTGCAGGTAATGTTCATACCTGGTAGGAAGAATCTTGGAGTCTTCCAAGGCCTCCTTAACAGCGCAGGCTGGTTCTTTGTCATGCAAGCAGCTCTTAAATTTGCAGTCCCCTTTATATTGGTCAAACTCAGGAAAATAATTCTGCAATTCTTCTCTCTTCATTTCCGGCAAATAAAGCGATGAAAATCCGGGAGTATCCGCAACCAGTCCGCCCGCTACGGGAAGCAGCTCCACATGCCTGGTGGTATGCTTGCCCCTTCCTATTTTATCACTAACCAGTCCTGTTTTCAGCTTCCTGCCGGGCTCCAAGGAATTTAGGAGACTGGATTTTCCTACTCCTGACGGTCCGGCTAAAACCGAAATCTTTCCTGTTAAGTAGTCCGGCAGCTCTTTAAGACCTTCCCCGGTTTTATTGGAAACATTTACAACCCGGTATCCTATTTGTCGGTAGTATTCAATATTTTTATCATTTAAATCCTTAATCAAGTCAATTTTCGTAAAGACCAGCAGGAGATCGATGCCCGCTCTGGCAATTTGAACCAACAAGCGATCCAAAAGATTATAGTCCGGATCCGGGGTTTGGCGGGCAAAAACTAAGATGGCCTGATCAACATTGGCAATACTTGGCCTAGGGAGATAATTCCGGCGCTCGAGCACTTTTTCTATTGTGGCTTTATTACCGGCACCCGGAAGAATAATAACTCTATCACCCGGAAGGAAATCCTGCTTTTGGATACGAAAACGACCGCGTAAGGAGCACTCCCATACCCGGTCAGTGGTATAGACATAATAAAACCCGGCATAACCTTTAATCAGCGTTCCTTGGATGAGCATGTATGCTTGACTTTCCCCCAGTATAGTCTACTTGGATATTACCCTGAAAACTCAGCTTGGTCAAAGCTCCGCTGTGGTAAACTGGCGTTTCTCCTTCTCGCCCCGATTTAGGGCGGTGGGCCAGGTCCTTCGGACACTACAATAGTTACTTCCGAACCCTGTTTAACCGGCCTGCCGGCAACCGGCAAAGTAGATATGACGGCATCGGGAGGAAACAACTCTGATCTTTCTGTTTCGGGCCTAACCACCAATTTATAATAATCCTGCAAAATCTCTTTGGCTTGAGCGGAAGGCATCCCAATGACATCGGGCATCGTATCGATGGTTAGCTCCGGTCCGCTGCTGATATAAAGCTTAATTTCACCATTTTTAGGCCACACCGCCGAGGGTGCGGGGGTTTGCCCAATTACCCTGCCCTCTGGGACAGTAGGCGAAAGCATCGAGCTGATTTCAATCTTGTCAGCCTCGAAACCGGCGGCCAGCAGAGCATTGATGGCATTCTCCTGCAATGGGTTAGTGGAAGTGACATCCGGTATTTTAATAAATTCTACCCCTTTGCTAACGACAACATCGATTGCCCGCCCGGCTTTGACCAAGGTCTCCGGCTGATAGCTCTGGCTAATAATTTTATTTGCTTCAATATCGTCACTAAAATCCAAGGTTGTTTCCCCCAAGATAAGTCCTGCGTTCCTAAGTTTAAGCTCGGCTTCCTCAATAGTCAGACCCTTAACATCCGGGACTTGAACATCAGGAACATGAAGGAAGCTGTAGAGGGCGTAAACAACCCCGGCAAAAAGCAAAATGCCCAAAAGGGAAAACACAACCGGCAGAGGGATCTTCTTTCTGCCTTTATGCAGAGTGTCTTCCAGCTTATCCTTACCCTTTTCTTTGGCCACTTTATCCCTTAGCCCTTTATGAATTTGGGTTTGCAAAGGATCCGCACTCTTTTCCGTTGCTTTTCTATCCCAAATAATAGTTTGCCCGGTCAAAATTCTTTCCAAATCTCCTAATAATTCACTGGCACTTTTATAGCGCTCCTCAACAGATTTGGCCAAGGCTTTCATCGTAATGACATTTAGTTCGTCCGGTATCCCCGGGACAATATTACCCGGTGGTTCAGGTTCCTCTTGAATATGTCTAAGCGCAATAGTTATGGGAGTATCCCCATCATAGGGAACCTTGCCAGTGATTAGTTCATAGAGAATTATCCCTAAGGAATAAAGGTCGGATTGTTCCGTGGTTGGAGCGCCCTTGGCCTGCTCCGGCGATAAATAATGAACGGAGCCCACAATATCTCCCGTATGGGTTAAAGTTGCCGCCGAGGCAGCTCTGGCAATTCCAAAATCTGTGACTTTGACCCGACCATCGTTGGTGACAATGATATTTTGGGGTTTAATATCCCTGTGAACAATATGATTGGCATGGGCATGGGCGAGAGCTTCACCTATCTGCCGAACCAGAAGAATGGTTTGTTCAAAGGGAAGAGGTCCCTGGTTACGGATAATATCTTTTAAAGTCTGGCCTTTGACATATTCCATGACAATATATTCTTCCTGGCCATCCTTACCTACGTCATAAATCGAAACTATATTCTGATGGGACAGGCTGGCCGCCGACTGCGCCTCCCGGCGAAAACGGCGGATAAAACCCTCGTCCGAAGCAAATTGCTCCCTTAAGACTTTAATAGCCACCGTCCGATTTAAAAGAGTATCCCTAGCCTTATAGACAATGGCCATTCCGCCTGCCCCAATCTTCTCTTCGATCTCATATCTTCCGCCATACATCCTGCCCATTAATCTCCACCTTCTTTCAGTTCTAAAGCTTTCTCTATTACAGCCTTAGCGATCGGGGCTGCCGCCCCACCGCCTGTTCCGCCATGTTCTACTAAAACTGCCACGGCAATTACAGGCTCCTCGGCAGGGGCAAAGGCTATATACCAGGCATGAGTTTTGCGATTCCCTCCAGGTTCTGCTGAACCGGTCTTGGCTGCGATTTGCACCCCAGATAGCGAACCGGGAGAAGCAGTCCCATCGGTAACAGCCAGAATCATGCCGCTCTTGACCTTCTCGGCCTCCTGCTCGCTTAAAGGAGTCAGCCAAACTTCAGGTTTGCTTTCATACCTTATATTTTGCTTGGAATCCAGCACTCTGTCAATGAGATGAGGGGTCATAATTTTCCCTTTGTTAGCAATTCCCGCTGTTATTAAGGCTACATGGAAAGGACTGATCATTACCTGTCCCTGTCCAAAAGTGCTGGCTGCAAAGAGATTAAGGTTTAAATTGTCCGGAACGGCTTCATCCCGAGTAATAGAACTAACAGGCACATAAAGATCAAACGGAATCTCTTTCCCAAAGCCGAAATCTGAAACTGCCCGGATAAAACTGTTGAGGCCCGCTTTAATACCATGCTCAGCAAAATAAGTATTGCAGGAATAAGCTAAGGCCAGATCGTAGTTCACCCAGCCATGGGCTTTGTCGTTTTGTTCCTGAATAGTCTGACCGTTTATTATGGTTGATCCCTCACAATTATAAAGGTCAGTTGTATCCAAACCGGCTTGAAAGAGAGCCGCCGAAGTAACCACCTTCATAATTGAACCAGGCGGGTATTGAGAAAAAGCATGGTTTAACAGAGGGCTTCCTTCTTGCTGCCTGATTTTCTCCCAGTCTTCCTCCAGGCGATTAGCATCAAAGCTTGGTTGGCTGACAAGTACTAGAACATCACCATTTTGGGGGTTAAGGGCTACGACCGCCCCAGCCTGACCCCTTAGTTTTTGGTAAGCAACTTCCTGCAAGCGGGAATCCAAAGTAAGAATGAGGTCATGTCCTTTTCTGGGTAACTCGAAGGTATTCTGAATCTTCCTTAGGACAGAATTGTCATTCAGGCCAAGCAAGTTTTCAGCTTCCGTAGCTTCCAGCCCAGCCGACCCATATTGAACTGTAGCATAACCAAGAAGCGGCTGAAACATTTCTCCCTGGGGGTAAACCCGGACTTTGCTGCTGCCTGTTTCCTTAGTTTCAGCCAGTACTACCCCGTTACGGTCATAGATTCCCCCGCGAGTGATCCTCTTTTCCAAAAAAACCGCCCGGCGGTTGGCCGGGTTGTCCAACATGGTGTCTGCCTGGACAACCTGCCAGTAAACTAACCCAAGGGTTAGGAAGATAAAGCTAAATACTAAAACTAGAGCAATTTTCCTGATTCCGTTCATGACACAACACCAGCCCGCTTACCTATAGGAGCTTCACTGAGGCTAAAGGAAGAACAATGAGAAATATTAGCCAAAAGCCCTAGAAGAAGAAAATGGGTAAGCATAGAACTTCCCCCGTAACTCATCCAGGGAAGGGGTAAGCCGGTTAAAGGCAGCAGTTTCGTAACTCCGGCTAAGATGATCAGGACTTCAACCCCGATTAAGATGCCAATCCCGGCAGCTAAGATTTGGCCAAACCTGTCCACAGCTTTGACCCCAATAGCTAACGCTCGTAGGACAATGATAATAAATAGGCAAATAACCGCCATAGCTCCGGCAAAGCCAAGCTCTTCCGCCATTACCGCAAAAATAAAATCTGTATCGGCCAGAGGAATTTGGTAAGCACCTATCCCGTTACCCAAACCGGTTCCCAAAAGTTTTCCCCCGCTGATAGCAAAAAGGGATTGCGCAATTTGAAATCCCCCCTCGGTGTATTCTGCCCAAGGGTTGAGCCAAGTAGCTATCCTGACTCGGACATGACCAAACAGCAAATACCCTGCCGCTGCGGTCATAAGCATTACCGGAAAGGCTAATAAAAGATAAAGCAGCCTTTCGGTAACCATATAAATAATAAAAACCATTAACAAGAAAAAAACCAAAGCTGTACCTAAGCTTTTTTGGGCAGCTAACAGCCCTAGAACAAATATACCGATAAAGGCAAAAGGGCCTAATGTTTTCCTGTCGGGTAAGGAGAGCCTGCCAATTTGAAAAGTTCCGACCCTCAACAGCTCCCTGTTATTATCTAAGTATGAAGCCATAAACAAAAGCAGGGTAACCTTGACCAGTTCTTCCGGCTGAAACCCGAAATGACCAAACCGAATCCAGCTGGTTGCCCCACCGATTGTAACCCCGAAAAACAGAGTGACCAACAGAAGGACTAAAGCCCCGAACCCCCAGAGATACTGGTATTCCTCTAATTTTCTGTAATCTCTTAAGCCGAAAAGAATAACATAGAAAACAATCAGACCAAGATTAGCCCAGACAAATTGATCCTGTGCCAAAGAAGGATTAATACGGACTAAAAATACGAGCCCAATTGCTAAAACAGTCTGAACCACCGGCAAGAGATTGCCGTCACCTTCATAATTAAACATGAATTCTGCCACACTCCCTGCGATCACCAGGAGTGAAAATAGTGCGGCCTGAAAGTAAAACCCACTATCCAGCATATTAACGCTTTTCAGTACTCCAAGGCCTATCCACATAATGGTTAAAGTCAATACCCGCAAGGAGAAACTATAAAGCATCTTAATCACCGCTCCAAAATACAGCAAATAACTGTAAAATTATCCGGAGCCCCTCGCTCAAGAACGATATTTTTCAGTCTTTCCAAATGTTCATCCCATGTTCCCGTAGCGGAAAACTCCGCTGCCATCTCTTCATCCTCGATAACATTGGAAAAGCCATCCGTACACAGGAGAAAAATATCCCCAGGCTGGGTATCCAACTGAAAACAATCAACAGTAATGGTTCTTTCTACTCCTAAAGCTCGGGAAAGAATATTTTTATGGGGGTGATGTTTAGCCTTTTCTTCACTTAGTTGGCCTAAACGGACAAGCTCATTGACCATCGAATGGTCTTCCGAAAGAAGAGAAAGGGTTAAATCGCGCCAAAGGTAAATTCGGCTGTCTCCCACATGGCCAATCACCGCCTTATTCCCTTTCAAAGCTAAAGCAGTGATGGTAGTTCCCATTCCTTCGGTACCTGCCTCTTGCAAGGATGCTTCGAAAACTTCCCGGTTAGCCTCAGTAATAGCCCCTAACATCCAATCCCGGAGGGAATCGGCTGCGACGGGCGGCAGTTTGGAGGCCTTTTTCCGGAGACTTTCAATAGCTAAGCGGGAGGCTACTTCCCCGGCATTGTGTCCTCCCATGCCATCAGCCACTGCAAACAAATTAGCTTCAGGTAAAATTAACAGAAAGTCCTCATTGTTTTTACGCACACACCCTGTTTCGTAAATACTAACTGTTTTCATTTCTCCACCTCGAATAAAGAAAAGTAATACTGCCAATTTTAATAAAGTCACCTGCAACTAGTTGAACCTGCGAATTTATTCTCTCTCCATTAACCCAAGTTCCATTAGTACTGCCGATATCTTCTACAGTGGTTATCCCTTTGGCATGCTTAAATTCAGCATGATCTAAGGAACAGTAATGGTCGGGGACAACAATATCATTATGCTTACCCCTGCCGATACTAAGTCCGCGGGAATCTATTCTAATTTTTCGCCCTTTAGGCAGCATTTCCGAACCACTTAAAACTTCCAGGCAACCAAAGTCTGACTCAACTTTGGTCAATACCCCTTTCGCCCTTAAGTCAGCCAGCATTACTGTCAAGATGCGCAGTAAAAACAAGTAAATAAGGCCAACGAAGAGAATTCTTCCAAAAACAGTTAAGAATTGCATCATTAACCACCGCTCTAAATTTTCAAATTGAATCGAAACTGAGTTTGGCCGGCCTTGATTTTATCCCCCTGATTAACCATATATCTATCGACTCTAAGTTTATTGACATAAGTCCCGTTAGTACTGCCCAGATCCTGTACAAACCATCTGCGGTTTTCCGTAAAAAGCCGCAAGTGCTGCCGGGAGATTTCCAAGTCTTGAACCACAATATCACAATCCACATTGCGACCCACGATAAACTCATCCTGGTCAAGATAGAAAATTTTTCCTTGATCGGAGCCTTTAATTATTTCGAGATAAGGACGGGATTTCCTGCTAGCTTCTCCGGCTAATGAACTTGTTAATCTTACACTGTCCACCAGAACGGTTGTTTTTTCTAGTTCTTCGCCGTCTAGCAAGTCTTTTTCCTCTTCAATTTGCCAATTAGCGACAACAGAATCATTGAATTCCACTTTAATGGCAACTAAACCCTCCTGGATATTATCGTCTTTCTTAATTTCCACTACAGGCAAAGTCAGAAAGGTATAGCCCTGTTTACAACCCTGATCATAAAGATGTTTAGCCAATTCAATCAGAAAAGTCTCGCCAAAACTCTCTAAAACAGCTAAGTCGGCAGGATTAAGATAAACCCGGTAAATATTGGGCACATAAACATTGGAAATACTAACCTGTTTATTTTTTAACATTGCTCGGAGAAGCTCCCTAGCAACTTGGACAGGCTGAATGGTGCCTGAAGGTTTTCGAAAAAGAAAAGTAACGATAAACTCGGCCACCAATTCAAATTTGGTCAACAGATTCATTCCTTTCACACTCCACGCGCTGTCTTAGCTGGCCGCAGGCAGCATCGATATCGACACCCTTTTCTTCCCTGACGGAGAAAGGTATACCGCCTGTTTCCAAGACTTTCTTAAACCTGGCCACTTCTTCCCGTTTCGCCCTTTTAACTTTGCTTCCCTCCACGGGATTAACCGGAATTAGGTTAACATGAGCCAACATCCCCTGCAATAATTTAACTAATCCTACTGCTTCGACTCGAGTGGCGTTTTGGTTGTTTAAGGCTACTTCAAAAGTAATTCTCCTGTTGGTAAGAGCCGAATACTCACGACAAGCTTCCATCAGTCGAGCTATCGGATACTTTTTATTCATGGGCACCAGTTTATCGCGGACTTCATCCTGCACCGAATGGAGGGATATAGCCAAACCTACTTGAGGATTATCTTTAGCAAGTTCGATTATATTAGGTACAACCCCGCTGGTGGAGATAGTCATCCGCCGCATGCCAATGTTCTGGCCATTAGGACTGTTTAAAATTTGAATAGCTTTCCTTACCGCCTCGTAATTAAGCAAGGGTTCGCCCATGCCCATGAAAACTATATTTGTAACCTTGAAATCAGGATCTTCCTCCTGCATCTTCCTCATAACTTCCAGTACCTGGCCGGTAATCTCCCCCACCTGGAGGTTTCTTCGAAAGCCGGCCATACCGGTAGCACAGAAGGAACAACCTACCGGACAGCCTACTTGAGTAGAGAGACAAATTGTATGCCTATCCCGAGAAAAAATGTTTTCATAGTCCATAAGCACAGTTTCAATATTCTCCCCATCAGCCAAACCAAACAAAAACTTACGGGTTCCGTCCGAGGAAGACTGCACTCTCTTAATGGCTAAAGGCTCAAGTGACAGTACCTGCGCCAGCTTCTTCTGATCTTCCTGCCCAATATTTTTCATTTCCTGCCAATGATGAGCTCCTTTTTGCTGAACCCATTGGAAAACTTGATTTGCCCGGAATTTCTTAAGGTTGTTCTCGAGGCAGATTTGGGTAAGATCCGTTTCCAGCAAAGAACGACAATCCAATTTTTCCATATTTAGTATTATTCTCCCATTTCGAATATTATAAACCTGGCTAGCAAAAAAAGTATTGTTACCGTAAACCCTTGTACCCAAAAAAACGGCTATACCAGCCGTCTCCTTGACTTTTATGTTGAACGCTTTTCCGGCGCGGAAATACCGCTCTTGGAGGCTAAAAGCACTCTTGCTTATTTCTTGGGCTTAAAGCCTCTTGCTTTTTCAGTTTGGCTATGAAAAATCCATCCATGTTATGTATATGGGGCAGGATTTGCCAGACACCTTTCTTTATTTGTCTTAAGTCTCTCTCTTCCGTTACGGTAAAAGGCAATTCCGCCGTAAAATCAACAGGTACAAATTCCGGTTTGAGCTTGCGAAAGGCTTTGACAACCTCGAAATTCTCTTCCGGCTCTGTTGTACAGGTGGAATAAACAAGTTCGCCGCCGGCAGCCACTCTTTCTGAGGCTTGCAAAAGAATAGCGAGCTGCAAATCCGGCAATTTCTCGATTTCATCTTCTCTCTTTTGCCAGCGAAGGTCAGCTCTTCGCCGGATAACACCTAAGCCGGAACAGGGTGCATCAACCAGAACCCGCTGAAACTCGCCATGAACCCCTTCCAGAACCCGGCCATCAGCTTCCAGGGTTTTGATAATAGTAATACCCAGCCGCCGAGCAAGTTCAGCAACAAGTTCCAGTTTGTGGGGATAAATATCTACAGCCACAATCTCCCCGCTATTCTTCATCAATTGAGCGCAATGGGTAGTTTTACCTCCCGGAGAACTACAGACATCCAGGACTCTCTCGCCCGGCCGTACTCCCAAAACATGGGCAACCAGTTGGGAACTTTCATCCTGAATAGTAAAATGACCGGCCCGGAACTCTTTTATTTTTTCTATCGTCCCATAGTCATCTATGTACAAAGCCTCCGGAACCTTGAGGCTGGGCACAGCCTTGATACCCTTCTCCTGCAAAGTTTGGATTAACTCTTCTTTGCCGGTCTTTAGCGTATTAACCCGGATACAAGTAGGGGCAGGTTCATTGTTTATTTTGAGGAGTTCTTCAGTTTCCTCTAAGCCCCAACGTTTGAGCCACCTTGTAACCAGCCATTCGGGGTGGGAATACCTCACTGAGAGATAACGGACTGTTTCTCTGTTCCTGTCAGGCCAAGCCAAATCCCAGCCGGCGGCTGCAGTTTTCCGCAAAACACTGTTGACAAGCGGTGCGAAAGATTTGTGAATTTTTTTAACGGTACTTACACTCTCATTGATCGCTACGGGTTTTGGAATCCTGCCCAGGCAAAGAAGTTGAAAAGCTCCGATCCTTAAAACCGCGCGTACTTCATGCGGCAGAGCCGACATGGGTTTCCTCAAATATTTTCGCAAAGCATAATCAAGGGTTAGCTTTTGCTTTAAGACCCCGTTGACTAAAGCGGTTGCCAAATGACGCTCCCGAGAATCCTCCAGGGCAGGCAACTCCGCCCTCAGCAAAAGATTAGCGTAAGCGCCTTCTTTTTCCACTCTTGTAAGAATACGCACGGCAATCTGCCGTGCGTCTGTTTTTTTTCCTTCTCCACTTTTCATGTTGATTATTAATCATCCCGTCCTTGAGCTATCCAGACAAATCTTAGCAAGGTCAAAATCGCAGTCAGTGCAGCAGCAACATACGTCAAGGCTGCGGCATTGAGCATACTTCTGGCTCCATCCATTTCTTCCCGGCCATAGAGTACTGCGTTTCCCTGCAAAAAAGCAAGAGCCTTGCTGCTGGCATTATATTCGACCGGCAAAGTGACAATCTGAAAAAGAACTGCAAAGGCAAAGGCATAAATACCCAGAGTCAGCAAAAAGTTCATTGACGGCATAAATAACCCCAAAAGGATCATAAATGGTCCTGCTTGACTGCCAAAAGAAGCAACCGGCACGAAAGCAGAACGTATCTTTAAGGGAACATAACCGTCAGCATGCTGGACAGCATGCCCTGTTTCATGGGCTGCGACGGCAATGGCGGCCAGCGAAGTGCTGTTATAAACGCCACTGCTCAGGCGCACAACTTGAGCCCGCGGATCATAATGGTCTGTCAAATCCCCTGCCACCTGCTCAACTTTAACTCCGTAAAGGCCGTTATCATCAAGAATCATGCGGGCAATTTCAGCGCCTGTCCTCCCTGAACTGCTGCGAACCCGGGAGAACCTCCGGTAAGCACCGCTAACTTTAGATTGGGCATAAATAGTAAGAATTATGGCCGGTATTAATAAAATAGTTGAGGGATGCAACAAAAAAGGATCAAAAAACATTTTCTTCCTCCTTCTGCCATATAACACTTCTTAGTATTATGAAGGAACGTCAGGAAATCCTGCCTTTTCAGTGTATTAACCTTAGCTTAAATTTGGCTTAAAACACTGCCTTATTCTCTTTTGGCACGATTTCTCTTCTATCTTTAGTATAACCTTTTTAGGCAAAATAACAATCCCAAACCTTACACCCCGGAGAATTTACTCCAAATACTCGCCAAGCTGAATGCGGCGCCCATTAAAGAAATCCGCTGCAGTCATTTGTTTCTTGCCGGCAGGCTGAAGTTTAAGGATCTTTAAAACACCGTCACCGCATTGGAGCAAAATACCGCCGCTATATAGATCTAAAATTTCCCCCAGGCAAAGACTTTTTCGTCTGATAGCTTTCATCTCGTTGAGGTAATTCACTTTGCCAGATTTTGACTTGCTCGCCCCCGAAAAGTAGTATAGGCACCAGGCCAGGGATTAAGGCCTCTGATTTGATTATGAATGGCCAAGGCGCTGTGCGACCAATCTATCCTTTCGTGCTCCCTTTTTAGGGGAGGAGCATAAGTAAATTCCTGCGGCTGGGGAACAGGCTTCAAAGTGCCATCCTGCAGACCTCTTAGGGTCTTCAATAAAACCTCGGCTCCTAACCGGGCTAAGGCATCGTGCACTTCGCCGGTCGTAGCTGTAGAAGATATTGGGTACTCGGCAGCTAGGAGCATATCACCCGTATCTAGCCCCTCATCCATGAGCATGGTGGTGACACCGGTCTTCTGTTCGCCGTTCAGCACAGCCCAGTGGATGGGAGCAGCACCCCGGTAGGAAGGGAGCAGGGAAGCATGGACATTGATACAACCATAAGGAGGCAAATTAAGAATCTCTGGCGATAAGATTTGGCCATAGGCCACAACTACTATACACTCCGGTTCTAGTTTTCGGATTGAGTCAATAGCTTCGGGTGTTTTAATTTTCAGAGGTTGAAAAACAGGGAGGTTGAGCTTCTCCGCCAGCACTTTTACCGGACTGGGCATCATTTTTTTCCCCCTGCCGGCAGGCCTGTCAGGTTGGGTAAAAACTCCCGCGATTTGGTGTCCGGCTTCCTGAAGTGCTTGTAAAGAAGGCACCGCAAAATCCGGAGTCCCCATAAAAACCAGTTTCATCTTTTACCCCCCTTTTTTACGCTTTTTCATATATTTTTTCAGCAACATCAACAAACAAGATGCCGTTTAAGTGATCAATTTCATGTTGAAAAGCCCTGGCTAAAAGTCCTTCAACTTCGTATTCGATCATCTCCCCTTGCCGGTTGAGAGCCTGGGCAACCACTCTCTTAGCTCGTCTGACGTCTCCCACCAGGTTAGGTATGCTCAGGCAGCCTTCCTGATCAACTTCCTCCCCTGTTTTCTCCAAAATTACCGGATTAACTAGTTCGAACAAGCCTTCGCCGGTATCGATGACTACAACTCTCTTCGGAATGCCTATTTGAGGAGCTGCCAAACCAACTCCTTTAGCTTCATACATAGTCTCAGCCATGTTGTCCAGCAGCTTATGAATATTCGGAGTTATTTTGCTAACTTCCTGAGCTTTTTCTTTAAGAATGCTGTCCCCCATCCGCACGATCTGATAGACTGCCATTTAATCTGCTCCTTTCTCTCATTACCGAAAATACTCATTTATTATCTACTCATCTTTGTATCTATCCATCTTTGTATCTATCCATCTTTGTATCTATTCACTTCTTAATATCTATATATAATCTAGATAATTCTCTATATCTACCATATAACTTCTGACCTTGAATCTATCCTCTTACTTCTCTAACCTAATATTTAATTATACCTTTTCTTAAACTTTTTAGCAAAAACCAATTCTAATTGGCAAGGGGATTAACATCAATACTGAGTTTAATGCCGGAGCTCGCTATACCATTAAAAAAAGCTTGCACACCGGCATGAGCGATTTTTCTTAAAATGTCCGGGTTTTTCCCTTTGACGGAAACCTGCCAGCGGTATTGGTTCTTCAACCTGGTTATTACTGCCGGGGCAGGGCCTAGGATCTGATAATCCCCTTCAGCTCTGCTTTCCAATTCCAGCCTAAGACAATCCGCCAAGTCATGGGCAGCCCTTATCACCTTTTCTTCCTTGTCCTGAAACAGCAGCACCCTGAGAATATGGGCAAAGGGAGGATAACTTAGTTGTTTACGGTAAGAAATTTCTTCCCAGAAAAAAGCAGGGTAATCCTGGCGGGCGGCCCTGAATATGGCACGATCCTCCGGACTGTAAGTCTGAATGACCACTTCTCCTGTTTTAGTGCCACGCCCTGCTCTGCCCGCTACCTGGGTCAAAAGCTGAAAAGCTCTTTCCCGTGAACGGAAATCAGGCATGTGCAGCAGTTGATCGGCAGAGATTACTCCCACCAAAGTAACATTAGGAAAGTCCAACCCTTTGGCCAGCATCTGTGTCCCGACGAGAATCGGGACTTCCCCCCGGCGAAATGCTTCCAGAATCTCTTGATGCTTGCCTAAACCGGCGGTGGTATCGGCATCGAGCCTTAAAACCTCGGTGTTAGGAAATAGAGCGGCCACTTCTTCTTCCACCCTTTGGGTTCCCTGCCCAAAAAAACGAAAATACCTGCTGCCGCAATCCGGGCAAGAGGAAAATACCTCCTGTTTATAGTCACAATAATGGCAGCGAAGTTCCTGCTTTGGGCTGTGAAAAGTAAGTGAAACATCGCAATGCGGACAATGGGCAACATAACCGCATTCGCGGCAAAAAACAAAAGTTGAATACCCTCTGCGGTTGAGAAATAAGATACTCTGCTCCCCCCGCTCTAATCTTTCCTTGAGCTTATGCCGCAGAGCATAGGAAAACAAGCTTTTATTACCCTTAGCAAGTTCTTGCTTCATATCAACTATTTCCACCTTGGGCAAGGGGCTGCTGTTGAACCTCTCGCCTAAGCTCACCAGGTCGATTTTACCCCTTTGCGCAGCAGCATATGCTTCCAGCGAAGGGGTAGCACTTCCCAGGAGGACCAGGCCCTGCCTTTGTTTCATTCTGTACCTGGCCACATCTCGGGCATGATACTTGGGATTTTCGTCCTGTTTATAAGCACTATCATGTTCCTCATCCAGGATAATGAGCCTCAAGTTGGGCAAAGGGGCAAACACTGCGGAACGAGCCCCAATTATAATCCTTTTCTTCCCGGCCAATATTTCCTCCCAGAGAGCTAATTTTGCTCTCTGGCTTACCCCTGAATGAATAATACCCACAGAATCTCCAAATTGTTTCAGAAAAACACGGGCTATCTGAGAGGTCAAAGAAATCTCCGGCACCAGAATAACGGCATCCCCGCCGTCCTTTAACACCTGCCAAACCATTTCCCTGTAAATTTCGGTCTTGCCGCTTCCGGTTACTCCATGCAGCAGAATAGTTTCCCCTGTTTTCTTCCGGTACAAATCGTCAATTTTCTGTAAAGCCTCGTCCTGACTGGGCGTAAGCTTTTTGCTACTTCCTTCCCCGGTAGATATGGTAAGTTCCCTAGCCTGCGAATTTGCCGGAGCGCGCAGGGGTGCAGAAGAACCGGCCTTAGTAAACCTTAACTCTTTCGTTATCCATCCCTGTTTAAGCATTTCTTCCAGCAGGCTAGGCTTAACATTAGCTCTTTTTAAAAGCAGCCCTTCCGGCAGACCCTTTCGGCGGGCTCGGTTTAATACTTGTAGAACCTTAAAAGTATCCGGGTCTAATAATTCCAAAACCTTTACATCCTCATCTTCCATTCCGGCCAAAGGAAGAACCCATTGTTCGGCCTTGCCTTTCAAAAAAGGCCAGACAGTATGCAAAGCCTGAGATACAGGGCAAATTGTCGTTTCAGCCAGCCAAGAGGCTAACTCCAGCAATTCCTCCGGTATCAAAGATTCTCCTTCGAGAATAGTTTCGATTGGCTTCACTTGAACATCTGCGCTTACATCGGGAGGTTCGGTGCTTAATCTGACTACCAAACCCTGAACCCGGCGGTTTTTAAGCGGCACAACCACGGTCATGCCCGCTTTTATTGGCAGGTCGGCCGGTACCAAGTAATGATAGCTTTGGTCAAGACGCCTGTTGGCCACATCAACCAATACTTCAGCATATTTGGGCAAGCTTCAACCCCCTCCTCGCTATCTGCCTAACAGTCAAAAGATAAACTCTCCGACCTGAAATGTTTTTCACTTTAAGTCCAATATTATAATTATAGCAGATATAATTGACAGGTTGGAAACAGGCTTGTCTTTTCAAAAATATGCTTGTCTTTTTATAGAAAAGTTAATAAATTTAAAGACTCAAGTGTTTAATATTTAAAGCCGGTTTAATAGCATCTTCCCAGGAATTTTCCTTGAAAATAATAATAATTATGCGAAAAAGCTATTGCGAAAGTTCATTTCCAGTGGTATTCTGATTGGAGAATTATTAAATACCTTTAAACTGGTCCCGTGAGACTGGAAAGGAAATTATATGATATTCTAGGTCATTGACCTCTTCCTCCTCACGGGCGGAAGAGGTTTTATATTTAAAGGAGGTTTACCATGGCTACTGAAGTACAAATTCACGAAAGACTTTCTCTTGGCAAGACCATTCCGCTCGGACTGCAACACGTTTTTGCGATGTTTGGTGCTACTGTTTTAGTTCCCTTCCTTACCGGACTAAGCCCGGCTGTGGCCTTACTGTCATCCGGTATCGGCACCATTGTTTTCCTGCTCCTTACAGGCAGTAAAATTCCGGCCTATCTCGGTTCTTCCTTTGCTTATATCGGCGTCCTAACTTATTTTATTAAAGATCAGAATAATATTGCCGCCGCCATGGGCGGAGCTTTAACTATCGGTATCATTTATGTTGTCGTCTTTCTCCTGATGTCCGTCTTTGGGACAAACTGGATCCATAGGCTTGTCCCCCCGATTGTAGCCGGACCGGTAGTAGCCATTATTGGCCTCAGCTTAACCCCTGTCGCTGCCGATATGGCTTCCCAAGATTGGCGGATAGCCATTTTTACCTTGGCCGTAGCCATTTTCTTCTCCATTTTTGCCAAAGGCTTTTTCAAAATTATCCCTATCCTAATGGCCATAATCATCGGTTATATTGCTGCCTTCGCTATGGGCATCGTCCATTACCAGCCTATTGTGGATGCAATGCACAATTTCTTCGCTCTTCCCGTCGACTTTGGTGCTCATCGAATTCCAGCCTTAGATAAAGCGGCGATTTTAATGTTTGCTCCTTTAGCTTTTGTCACTATTATCGAAGACCTTGGCCATATGATTGTTCTTGGTAACATCACTCACTCCGACCCGATCAAAAACCCCGGTTTCCACAGGGTTCTGCTGGGTAACGGTGTCGCTACCGGAATCGGCAGCTTCCTGGGCGGCCCTCCACTCACCACTTACGGGGAGAATATTGGTGTCCTGGCCGTTACCAGAGTTTACAGTACTTTTAACCTCTGGGTAGCTGCTTTTATCGCCATTATCTTAAGCTGTGTCAATCCCTTACAGGCTGCCATCATGTCCATCCCCACCGCAGTAATGGGTGGTGTCTCCATCCTGCTCTTCGGGATGATCGGAGCTGCCGGCCTGCGCAACCTGATTGAAGCCAGAGTAGATTTCTCTAAATCCAAAAATTTAATTATCGCTTCGGTAATCTTTGCCGTCGGTATCGGGGTCAGCAGCCACGGAGTGGCCTGGGCAACCTTAGCCGGTATTGGCTTAAACCTTCTGCTGCCTGAAGCCAAAGACGAGTAACCGGCTTAGTCAATAAACTATTTAATAATCTTATAAATAATCTAATAATCCTATAAATAATCCTAATTAACTATCTTGCCATAACCCGATAGTATTTCCTTAGCTATGGTGCGTCCTGTTCAAGTTAGACGTCCATAGCTTCTGCTTTCTCTGCGCTATAAAAAAACCCCTAGACACAAATTGGGGGGAGTGCCTAAGGGTGAGGGAGACTTTATAGGATAAAAAGGCTATCTCTGAATGTCATATTCAATGAGATAATGACCTTCATAGATATCATCAGTTTCAATCACCAGGCTCGGATAAGTAATAACGGTCGCGACTATAGCATCCTTGGCGGGTTTTTGGTAACTAACCACCGCGGTAAGAGTCCCGTCCCCTAGTTTTAATTCTTGCAGTTCAATCCCATAACCGGCCGAAGATTGTTGTCCCATAGTCAATACCAGGTAGGTTCGATTATTAACATTAAAAGCCTGCTGGGTCTCCTTAGCTCTGTTTTCTTCCAGATACTTGCTTATTTCCTCCGGGTAATTCTCGGTAAGAATTCGGGCTTTCACCCCGTCCCACTGCTGAAGTTCGCCTTCTACCGCATCCTGGCCTCCTGCACCGGAGCCGGCGGGTGTATTCTCTTCTTGACCTGTTGGACCGTTATCCATAGGATTATTACCTTCTTGGCCTGCGGCGCTGTTACCAGCATTGTCGCTACTATGTGTATCGGGAGTAGCCTTAGGCGCTTTGCCGCCGGGAGAACAGCCCAACAAAGAAAAGCCTACTAGAATACAAAGAATTGTCACTAAAGTAACTTGAGATATCTTCTTCATTCTTAACCCTCCAAAAAGAATGGGATTTGCTTCTAAGTGCAGAGAGGGGATTTTGTTCCATTAAAAGAGCTAATTGCATTCTGAAGTTTTTTCTTAATTCTATAGACGGAATAATTATTTCTAATCTAACGACTTCTGACCGGCTTTAGGATAATTTTTTTCCTAGTATCAATTCGGACAGAAAGTAACTATAATTATTGTTATGAAAATACACCGGAAAGGTCTAATGCCCATGCTGATCTTAATGAAGATGCTCTTGGTTTTAGCTTTAATGGTTATCCTCTTAAAAAGGAAAATGCCCTTTGGCAATGCCATGCTGGTGGCGACCTTATTTCTTTTTGTACTTACTCAGCCTACCATCAGCAACCTGGCTAATGCCTCCTTGAAAACAATTTCCAGACCTGGCACCTGGTTTATGCTATTTACACTTTACTTTGTGATGTGTTTGGAATATTTACTGCGAACCAGCGGCATTCTCCAAAGCTTTACGGCAGCAGCCCGCAGACTGTTTGGCAGCGATCGCGTTCTCCTTGGCTTTATGCCGGCTTTTTTAGGATTTCTTCCCTCGGTGGGCGGAGCAATATTCTCAGCACCCTTAGTTAAAGAAGCAGCTAAAAACTATCGTTTATCACCGGAAAGACTGACTGCTATTAACTACTGGTTCCGCCATATATGGGAGTATTCCAATCCAATCGTACCCGCCCTTCTGCTGGCTAGTGAAATAACCGGTATGCCGGTCGGCACCCTGGCCGGTAAAATGTTTGCTTTTACTGTAGCTTCCGCCGTTATAGGAATTTTTGTCCTTCTCTTGGGCAAACCCTACCGCCAACCGGCTGCGGCGGATGCGGATAATCTTTCTCAGACCTCGGGCCTAACGGCCGATACCCCACCAAAGACAACGAGTATTAATGTCAAAACAGCTGTCCGCAGTATCCTCCTGGCTGCCGGGCCGATTGCTGCCAATCTTATCTTAGTGGTATTCTTTAAGATGAATACCGCCTTGTCCATGGCTCTGGTCCTGGGTGGAATGGCAGTCATCCTCAAAATGAATTTATCTAGGGTTAAAGACATCTTGTTTTCCGCCTATGACTTTCATATGCTTTGGAGTGCTTTATCTATTATCTTTTTTCAACAAATGCTGGAAAATACCGGAACCATCGCTCAAATTGTCACCGTCTTTGAGAGCTCCGGAATTCCCCCTGCCGCCATTATCTGGATTACAGCCTTTGTTGTCGGCTTGCTGGTCGGCAGCCCCCAGGGTTTTGTGGCCGTGGCCTTACCCTTGGTTGCTGTCCTGTCTCCAGGAAATATAGATGTCATCGCCATGACTTATATCGCCGGGGTTTTTGGAACCATGGCCTCACCTGCTCATCTTTGCCAGATAGTGTCCTACCAATATTTCCAAGCAGACTTTCTCAAGTCCCTCCTGCCAATAATATTCATGGAATTTCTAATGGTTGGCTTTGCTATTGTTTATATCTATCTGATCTGATTTATGATCTTAGTCTTTTTACCCTGGCAATAGTTACAACTTTGCCAGGGTTTTTTAATTAGGTTTTGTTAAAATCCTGATTTTTCATGAGCGGAGTATTGATTAATACATTAGGGTTTAATCATTACCAGCCTGCACAGTTGCTCTTATGTATTCTTTTTCCTTAGGGGTGAAATGAAATTGTTCCAAGATATAATTATCCAAATCCGAGAAATCTTCTTCCTCTTTTAAAACCTTATCCACCAGGTTAACAATAGTCTCTAAGACTGAACTATCCCAGAGCGGAAGCGGTAGCTGTTCCAAGTCTCCCCGCAGGATCTTTAAAGCATGAAACTTTTTCATGTAAATGAAAGCATAGAGGCTGCTGTTAAATAAGGCCAGAATGGCTTTTAAGGGATAATTCACCTTAGGTATCAGAATATTGGCGCTATTTAAGGTCAGGCTTCCCTGATCATCGTAAGCAAAAACCGGAGTTCTGGAGATAAATTTGTAAATCAGTTTTTCTTTAGCCCTGTATTTGTGTACCGGCGCCACCTGCTGGAATAATTGCGGCCTGAACTGAATATAAGTACTGGCTTTTTTCAGCCTGAAAGCTGAAACATCCGAGCCTTTATAGATTGGCTCGCAGCCTGCAGCAGGCTCAGCCAGCAAAAATCTGCCATTATCCCCCGTAACAATCCCTAAAGCCCAATCAGCCTTACCTTCCAGCGTTATATGTTTGGTTTCATAGACTTTGCTCAGCATTATTTCGTCCTGGCTATTGAGGTAAACATCAAAAACAAATCCTTTATTCCTGGAAAATCTATTTTGGGCAACATAATATTGGGCTCCTGACCTACAGATCATAACCATCTCCTGGCCATCCGGCTTTCTTTGCTGGAGATCGAGGCGAATAACCGAGGATAAGACGTTTTGAAATTTTTTCCCTAGACAGTCTATTCTCTTAATTCGGCAGTTTTCCAGGATATACTTTCTGATATCGGCGTGCCGGCGAATATGAAGAATTGATTCCGGCAGGATAAAGGATAAAGTGCCGCCGTCTTTTAACAATTTCAGGCTTATTAATAAAAAATAAGTAAAAGATTCATCCGAACTAATACCCGGAAACTCTGCTCTTGAGTTTGGCCGCGACAGCCTTTTCAATCCCCGCCCCCCAGGGAGGATTGGTTATCAGCAAATCAAAGTAACCCCTATAGTCATGCTCTGCCTGAGGCTGATAGGCTAAATCCTTAAGGGTATTCAAGGACATAAACTTGAGGGCTGAAATCCTGGGGATATTTAAGCAGTAAATTGATTCTGGCAATCCGCACCGCTAGCCATCAATATCCAGCCCAAAAAGATTCCGGGGCTCTTCCAGGTAGTCAGCACAAGCTAAAAGGAACTGTCCCGTCCCACAGCAGGGATCAAGTACTTTTTGCCTAGGTAAAAGAGTATCGCTCACCATCCCAAGAACCAGCTCCGGAGGCGTAAAATATGAGCCTAGCCTGGCCTTGCGTCCCTCCTGCAGCAAGGATTGGTAAATAACACCCAAAACATCTCTTTCTTCAGGCAAAGGATAGTTCCAGAGATATGCCAAGTCCTTACTGCTTATGAGGCTAGCCCATTCTATCTCCCCTAATTGTTCTTGGTCAGACTCCTTACCGGGCTTTCGCAAGTTTCCCCTTTGAGGTTCGCCCAATTCCTTTCTTCTTGCCGGTCTTTCTTCCAACTTGCTAGGCCTGCATGCTTCCAGGGTTCTTGCATTTACTATTTCCCTGATAAAATCATGCATTTCCGCATAAACAGCTCGGCGGCAAAAATGTTCCGGACGTAAAGGGCTAAGTTCCCTGCTGCTAGGCACCTGCAAATCGCCGCTGCGGGAAAATAAATTTAAGGCCAGCACAAAAATAGCCATCCTGATATTAATTCCCTCGCTCCTTAATATATTCGCTTAACCGGTTAAGCCGGAGAAGATTATCCTCATTTTTGAGGTACTCAACCGGCAGGAATGTCTTGGCGGCCTGAGCCTTATTGGCCCTTCTTCTGAGCCGGTCGATTTTCCCGGCAGCCAGAGCCTCTTTGAGCATTAAAATATCAACTTTAAGAAACTGTTTTCCCTTGTCATCAACCGGCCCCAGATATCCATGCCGAATCCAGTTGCGGATCGTGGCTTGGGAAATTCCTAAAAGCTCCGCAGTTTGAGCCCAATTAATTTTTTCTTCCGACATCTCTTCACCTATAATGTCCTTGGCAACCTGTACTCTGTTCCTAGTATAAAGATGAATCCTTCACTTAATTTACCTTTTCAGCCCTTTAACCCCGATATCCGTCCGGTAATGGGCTTCGGAAAAATCTATTCGGGCTATAAGATTATAGACTTTATCTCTGGCCTGGGCCAAGGATTCTCCCCGGGCCGTAACTCCCAATACTCTGCCGCCTGCACTTAAAAGCTTGTTATTACGCATTTCGGTGCCGGCATGGAATATCACTTGATCCTCTTCCTCAAAGGCGGGAAGGGAGATGGGTATTCCCCGGCGGTAATTCCCCGGATAGCCTGGGGAAGCCATAACAACACAAACTGCCGTATCCCGAAACCATTCGATCTTCATGCCCTCCAGCCTGCCCTCAGTACAGGCCTCCAAAATGGGAAGAAGGTCGGACTTAAGCAGCATCATAACCACTTGGGCTTCCGGATCACCGAAACGAACATTATACTCCAGGACCCTTGGCCCCTCAGCAGTAATCATCAGCCCCAGAAACAGCACTCCGGTAAAAGGTGTGCCTCTTTGCCGCATTACATCCAGGGTCGGCTGGGCAATGGATTTCATTACTTCTTCTTCCAATTCTTTAGTCCAGAAAGGCGGGGGGCTGTAAGTACCCATTCCCCCGGTATTTAAACCTAAATCGCCGTTTAAGGCTCTTTTATGATCCTGGACCGCAACCATGGGAATTGCCGTCTTACCGTCACAAAAGCACAGGAGGCTGACTTCCTGCCCCTCCAGATACTCTTCGATAACTACCTGGTCACCGGCCGAACCGAAGGCACCGCCCATAATCTTGGCCAAACCCTCAACCGCTTCCTCGAATAAGATTGGCCACGATCACCCCTTTGCCTGCCGCCAGCCCATCAGCCTTAATCACGATGGGTGCTCCCTTTTGGCCAAGGTAAGCCCTGGCTTCCTCCTGAGAAGTAAAAGTACGGTAACGAGCCGTCGGCACCTTAGCTTCATCCATCACTGCTTTAGCAAAGGCTTTGCTGCTCTCCAACTTGGCGGCTTCCTTACTAGGGCCAAAAATTTTCAGCCCTGCCGCCCGAAAACTGTCTACTATTCCTAAACTCAGCGGCTCTTCCGGCCCGACTAAGGTTAAGTCAATTGCTTTGTCTTTGGCAAAACGAACCAGCCCACTGATATCAGTCGCCGGAATCGGTACATTCCATTTCGCTGTTCCGGCGTTACCCGGCGCGACGAACAATTCCGCACAGAGTGGGCTTTGAGCAATCTTCCAAGCCAGGGCATGCTCCCTGCCTCCCGAACCTACCAGCATAATTTTTTTCTTATCCTCCGCCCCTTGAGGAGAAACATGACCGGTCATGGGCTTACCACCTCATATTTTTATTATTTAATGTTTAAAATGCCTTCTCCCGGTAAAGACCAGGATAATTCCCAAGCGGTCCGCAGCCTCAATAACTTCCTGGTCTTTAATTGATCCTCCCGGCTGGACAATAGCTTTAATGCCAAATTGGGAAGCAAGTTCAACTGAATCCGGGAAGGGGAAGAAAGCATCGGAAGCAAGGTAAGCCCCTTGAGCTTTAGCGCCGGCTTGCTCTAAAGCAATTTTAGCCGACCCTACCCTGTTCATTTGGCCTGCCCCCACTCCAAAGACCTGATTTTGGCCGGCAACCACAATGGCATTTGATTTGACATGTTTGCATACTTTCCAGGCGAATTCCATTTCTGCCAGATCATCCTCCGTCGGCTGCAAGCGGGAGACTGTTTGCCACCTACTGCTTGGTGTTATCCCTTGGTCCTCTTCCTGAACCAGAAAACCACCATTAACTGTCCTCACTTTAAAGCCCCGTGTCTTACAGCACTCTTCCCGGCCAACAGTAAAAAGGCGGAGGTTGGTTTTGGCAGCCATAATCTCCTGCGCCTTGGTTGTAAAATCAGGAGCAACAATAACTTCATAAAATCGATTTTTGATAGCTTCGGCAGTCACTTCATCAACTACCCGGTTAAAGGCAATAATACCCCCGAAGGCCGATACCGGGTCAGCCGCAAGTGCCTTCTCATAAGCTTCTAAAACGGATTGGCCCAAGGCAACCCCGCAAGGGTTGGTATGTTTAATAACAACACAGGCAGTGTCCTCAAATTCGGATACAATTTCCCAAGCAGCATCCATATCCATCCAATTATTATAAGACAATTCTTTACCCTGCAGCTGCCGCCCATAAGCTAAAGTTCCTTTACCGGCCTCCGGATCGGCATAGAAAGCCGCTTTCTGTCCGGGGTTTTCGCCATAGCGTAAATCCTGAACCTTAGTAGCCGTAAGCCTTAAGTTTTGGGGGAAGAAAATTTCAGTATCCAGCTGGCCTTCCAAATAACCGGCTATTAAGCGGTCATATTCGGCGGTATGAGCAAAGGCCTCAGCCGCCAACTTTTTCCTTAACGCCAATGACACTGTCCCGTTCTCTTCTATACTTTGGAGAATTTCCCCATAATTAAGGGGATTGACAACAATAGTAACCCTGGTATGGTTTTTAGCAGCCGCTCTGACCATAGTTGGCCCGCCAATATCGATATTTTCCAGCGCTTCTTCCAGGGTAACGCTTTCTTTAGCAATTGTTTCCCGGAAGGGATAAAGGTTGACACAAACCAAATCAATAAGATCAATGCCTGAGTCCTTACACTGCGCCAAATGTTCAGCGGTGTCTCTAGCCAAGATTCCGCCGTGTATCTTGGGGTGTAACGTCTTGACCCTCCCGTCGAGAATTTCCGGAAAACCGGTAATCTCGCTCACATAGGTCACCGGAATACCCGCTTCATCCAAGACTTTAAAAGTCCCGCCGGTAGAGATTAAGTCAAATCCTACTCGAACCAAACCCTTAGCGAATTCCACCAAGCCCGTTTTATCCGAGACACTGAGAATAGCTTTTTTTCCCATTTGTTATCCCTCCATTAATCCCTATAAATAATCTACCATAGTATCAGCCAACCCGCCGGCGATGCTGTCTTCTTCCCTTTTCTCTTGTTTAGGCGTGCCTTAGGATGGTTACTTTGCGCCCCAGGCACTTAATTTTGCCCAAGGCAATCAATCTAATTGCTTCCGGATAAATCTTATGTTCAACCTGTAAGATCCGCTGCTCTAAAGTTTCCACGGTATCTTCTTCAAATACCGGCACCGCCTCCTGCAGAATAATAGGCCCAGTATCCATACCTTCATCGACAAAGTGCACTGTACAACCACTAACTTTCACTCCATATTCCAAAGCCTGGCGTTGAGCGTTTAAACCCGGAAAAGCAGGTAAAAGGGAAGGATGAATATTGACAATTGAGCACTCGGCCTTATGGATGAAATGAGCACTTAAGACCTTCATGTATCCGGCTAAAACTAAGAGTTCCACGTCCAGCTCTTCCAGCCAGTTCAGGATGTCTTCCTCTTGCGCAAGTTTATCGGGGTAATGCTCCCTGGGAAAAGCCCTGGTGGGAATTCCGGCCTGCTGAGCTCTGATAAGAGCCTGTGCTTTGCTATTATCAGAACCAACCCCCATAAATTCCACAGGCAAAAAACCTTCTTGCCATTTATCGAGCAAAACCTGCAAGTTGCTGCCACGACCAGATGCCAATACCGCTACTTTCATATATACCTCACTCCCTGACCCGGAATTATCCTCCCTATCTTGATAGCTTCTTCCTGATTGGCTTGCAGGATCTTTAAGACCTGTTGCTCATCTTCAGGATGAACTATCACAATAAAGCCTATCCCCATATTAAAAGTTCTAAGCATCTCGGCTTGCATTATCTGCCCGCTTTCCTGCAATAAACGAAAGATAGGAGGTACCTGCCAGCTTGCTGTATTAATCTCGACACCTAAGCCCGAAGGCAAGACGCGGGGAATATTCTCAGTCAGACCTCCACCGGTAATATGTATCATTCCCGGTACTTTAACCCTTTCCAGAAGAGGAAGGATTTTACGGACATAAATTCTGGTAGGTGTAAGTAAGACATCACCCAAAGTACTGCCAAGTTCAGGCCAAAATTTTTCTAAAGAATAATCCTCAAATACTTTGCGCACTAGAGAATAGCCATTACTATGCAGGCCGCTCGAGAACAATCCTAGCAGGATATCCCCTTCCCGGATTAGAGAACCGTCAATCAATTTATCCCTGTTTACTACCCCCACCGCAAAACCGGCAATATCATACTCGTTTGGAGCGTAAAAGCCGGGCATCTCGGCAGTTTCTCCCCCGATCAAAGCACAGCCCGCTTGTCGGCAGCCTTCGGCCACCCCCTCGACAATAGCTGCCACTCTCTCCGGAATTAATTTGCCAACGGCTAGATAATCCAGAAAAAACAAAGGTTCTGCTCCCTGAACCAAAATATCGTTGACACACATCGCCACGGCATCTTGACCAATGGTATGATGTTTATTCAATTGAAAAGCCAGGCGCAGTTTGGTTCCAACCCCGTCAGTCCCGGAAACCAGGACAGGATCAGGGTATTTGTCCAGGTCAAGGCTGAACAAACCGCCAAATCCGCCCAGCCCTCCCAGAACTCCGGGCCTGAAAGTGCTCAAAACAGCCGGTTTGATTCGTTCTACGACTTCATTGCCGGCCTGAATATCAACTCCGGCGTCTTTATAGGTATGCCCCATTATCCATCCCTCCTTGGCATAGCCTGATTTAACTTACCCCTTACACTCGCTCCTTGTTCTACAAATTAAGGCTACCTTGCTGCAGTCCTTTCACTGTTAAAACCTGCATTATTTAATGCTCCCTTAACTGGGTTTAATATCTAGATCCTCTTTAGTAATTTTTTGAGCTATAGCTATCGGATAATTGCCGTTAAAACAAGCCAGGCAAACAGGATTATTACCCAGTGCCCTTTTCAACCCTTCCTCGGACAAATAATACAGCGTATCTGCACCGACAAACTTCCGGATCTCTTCTACGCTCATTTTATTGGCTACCAATGCTTCCCGCTCCGCCGTATCAATACCATAGTAACAAGAATAGCAAACCGGCGGGGAACTGATCAGTAAATGGACTTCCTTAGCCCCACAGCTTTTTACCATTTCCACCAATTTGGAGCTGGTAGTCCCTCTGACAATTGAATCATCGATCATCACTATTTTGCGTCCCCGGATAACTCTGGAGTTAGTATTCAGCTTTATCCTAACCGCAACTTCCCGCATCTCCTGGGTTGGCTGAATAAAAGTTCTGCCGACGTATCTGTTCTTCAAAAGCCCCTCTTCGAAAGGCAACCCTAAAGCTTTGGCGTAGCCAATAGCTGCCGGTGTCCCGGAGTCCGGTACAGCTAAAACGACATCACAGTCAATGGGACACTCCCGGGCTAATTCCACTCCCATCTGCCTACGGCTTTCCCAAACATTAAGATTATCCAATGTACTGTCCGGACGCGCGAAGTAAATATATTCAAACGAACAAAAAGCAGAATTTTCCTTAAGTGTTCCCCGCCGGGAATGCAAGCCTTCCTCATCAATTGTTACAACTTCGCCGGGTTCCACATCACGCAGGAATTCAGCACCGATAGTATCAAGCGCCGCACTCTCGGAGGCCAAACAATAACGCCGGCCAAGGCGACCAATACATAGAGGCCTGATTCCAAAGGGATCACGAACGCCGATAATTTTGTCCTCAGCCATGATTAGCAGGGCATAAGCACCTTGCAGATCGATCATAGTCTTGATAATGGCATCTTCCAAACTATACCTCCGATAGCGGGCAATCATATTCAGGATTACCTCACTGTCAATGGTTGTTTGAAAAACAGTTCCTTGACTGCCAAGTTCAGCCCTTAATTCCACCGCATTAGCGAGGTTGCCGTTATGGGCTAAGGCAATCATACCCTTTTGAAAGTAAACAACCAAAGGCTGGGCATTGCTCAAAAGAGAAGAACCGGTTGTCGAATAGCGGACATGGCCAATGGCCATTTTGCCTTGCAGGCCGCTTAATACTTCTGCCGAAAAGACCTCGGACACTAAGCCCATTCCTTTATAATGCTCGATTTTGCGTCCATCGGAAACAGCAATCCCGGCGCTTTCTTGTCCCCGGTGCTGTAAGGCATAAAGCCCATAATAAGTTAACTGGGCAACCTCTTGTTCAGGGGCATAAATTCCGAAGACTCCACATTCCTCTTTAGGTTTATCAGCCGAGAGTATATCCATCCCAAAGTTTCCCCCTTAAAACCCTAGTATCTAACATTCAACTCCGGACTGCACTTTTAAGTTTAGAAAAAAGCTAGGCCTTGGAGTTCATAATTTTTGCAATGGCCTGCTCAAACAACGGCCGAAAAACTGCCAGCGGAACATTAAGACAGCAAATTCCATTAAACATAATCTTAAGCATGTTACCTCCGCTTTCACCAAGGTGAATAAGGGGAATCCCCGCTGCCTTGGCTAAAGCTTCAACTTGGGAGACCTTGCCGGCGGATGTGGAGATAATTATTCGGCCCAGCCGTTCCCCGAAAAGAGTCTTAACTTGATTACCGGCTTCAAGATTGATCACAGCTCCATATTTTACCGTCATTTCGGCTAAGGCTACGGCTAAGCCGCCCTCACCGACATCATGAGCACTGAGCAATAAACCCTGTTTATTAAGTTCCAGCAAAAAGTCGATTCTCCGCTTGATTTCCTGCAAATCCAGTTCCGGCAGTTTGCCGGCTTCCTGGTTTTCAAACCTAGCCAGGTACTCCGACCCGCTGAGCTCGCCTTCCGGCTCCCCTAAGAGGTAAATCTGCTCTCCTTCAGCCTGGAACTTATTCCCCAGGACTTGACTGAGGTCTTCAATTAAACCAACCATGCCGATCATGGGCGTAGGATAAATAGCCGTCCCTGATGTTTCATTGTAAAGACTGACATTTCCTCCCGTTACCGGAGTGCCCAGTACGCGGCAGGCTTCAGCCACACCGGCGCAAGCCTGTTCCAACTGCCAAAAAATCTCCGGTTTCTCCGGATTCCCAAAATTCAAACAATCCGTAATAGCTAAAGGCTGAGCACCGACACAGGCAATATTTTGGGCTGCTTCCACCACAGCCAGTGCTCCTCCCAAATAAGGGTCGAGATAAACATAGCGGGAATTACAATCAGTCGTCAGGGCAATTCCTTTCTTCGTCCCCCTGATCCTTAAGACTGCGGCATCCCCTCCCGGCAAAACCACCGTATTGGTACCAACTTGATGGTCATACTGCCGGTAGATCCACTCTTTACTGGCGATAGTAGGGTTACTAATTAAAGCCAAAAAAACTTCTTCAGCCGTACCTTTTAACTCCAGAGAGTCGAGGCACGTACCTTTAAGCTCTTGATAATAGGCAGGTTCGGCCGCAGGTCTAGAATAGACCGGTGCTTCTTCAGTTAAAGCTTTGACCGGTATTTCAGCAACCATTTTTCCGTCCTCCAGGAGCCGCAGCATTCCGTCACCGGTGACTTTGCCGATGACCGTAGCTTCAAGCCCCCAGCGAGTCAGGACTTCTGCTACTTCCGTCTCCCGTCCGGCTTTGGGTATAACCAGCATCCTTTCTTGGGATTCGGAAAGCATTACTTCGTAGGGAGTCATCCCTGTTTCCCGCCGAGGGACAAGACTCAAATCCATTTCAATACCACTGCTGCCTCTGCCGGCCATCTCCACGGATGAGCTAGTTAACCCTGCTGCCCCCATATCCTGGATGCCGACCAAGGCATCAGCTTCGATTAATTCCAAACAAGCCTCCATTAAGAGTTTTTCCATAAAAGGGTCACCAACCTGAACAGCAGAACGCCTGGCTTCCGATTCTGCACTTAATTCCACGGAAGCAAAAGTAGCCCCGTGAATCCCATCTCTCCCTGTTCTAGCTCCTATGACCATCACCGGATTGCCTACACCTTTAGCCACTCCTTTGACGATATGCTCATGCTTTAAAAGCCCCACGGCCATAGCATTAACCAAAGGATTGCCACTGTAGGATTTATGAAAATAGACATCTCCGCCTACAGTCGGAATCCCGATAGAATTGCCATAACCACCAATACCGGCCACCACGCCGCTTAAAAGATATTTATTGTGTTCTTCTTCTAAAGGGCCAAAACGCAAAGCATCCAGAACCGCTATAGGACGAGCCCCCATGGTGAAAATGTCCCGCAAAATCCCACCCACACCGGTAGCAGCTCCTTGATAAGGTTCAATAGCCGAGGGGTGATTATGGGATTCCATTTTAAAAACAACGGCCAAGTTATCACCTATATCCACAATCCCGGCATTTTCACCGGGTCCTTGCAAGACCTGCGGCCCTTCCGTAGGAAACTTCTTTAAAATTGGTTTGGAAGTCTTATAGGAACAATGCTCGGACCACATCACAGCAAAGATGCCTACTTCCAAAAAATTAGGCTCTCTGCCCAGAAGTTCAAGGATACGGACATATTCTTCGTCTGTTAAACCCATTTCCCGCCATACCCTAGCTTCCATCCTAAACCCTCCTTTCCCAAGCTTTAAGAATGGATTGAAACATCTCTCTGCCATCCACTCCACCGGTTATTTCTTCCACGGCTCTTTCCGGATGAGGCATCATCCCTAAAACATTACCTGCTTTATTCACAATTCCGGCGATATTATCCCGGGAACCATTGGGGTTGCCTTTGGCACTGGCCTCCCCTTCAGCTGTAACATATCTGAAAACAATTTGCTCATTATCCTGGAGATCTTTAAGCCCTTCATCATCAATTGTATAATTCCCTTCACCATGATTGATGGGGATTTGAATCACTTGTCCTTGTTGATAACAATTGGTAAAAGCTAAGCTATTATTTTCTACTTTTAAATACTGCGGACTGCAAATAAAATGCAACCCGGCATTGCGCAGTAAAGCTCCCGGCAAAAGCCCGCATTCGGTTAAAATTTGAAAACCATTGCAAATTCCCCAGACCAAACCACCGTCTTTCGCAAAGCGGATCACATCATTCATTATCGGGGAAAAACGGGCAATAGCACCGGTTCGCAAATAATCGCCGTAAGAAAACCCGCCTGGTAAAATAATAAGGTCAAATCCTTGAACTGAAGTCTCCTGATGCCAAATGAGCGTAGGTTCTTCCCCCATAACCCGCCAAGCCTCCAGGCAGTCTACCTCACAATTGGAACCTGGAAAACGTACTATACCTATTTTCAAGTTCAGCCCTCCAGTTCAAAAGAATAATCTTCAATGACGGGATTGGCTAAAAGCTTGCGGCAGATTTCTTCCATTACACTTTCAGCTTTAGCCTTATCGGTTTCAGCTATGGTAACTTCCATAAACTTACCAATCCGGACGGAGTCTATGGGATAACCCATAGTCTTTAAAGCCTTTTCCACCGCACTGCCCTGAGGATCAAGAATACTCTTTTTCAGTGTTACCGTAACTTTAGCTTTCACTCTCAATAACCTCCTCCAAAAGGGTATAAACCGTTTTTAGCTCTATCAAGAATTAATCTTTTTCTGAAGTTCTTGGTCTTTAGTTATGACCTCGGCTTGCATCTTAGCTCTATAAGCCAGCAGAGCATCTTTAAGAGCCTGATTCTGTAAACTCAAAATCTCGATAGCCAGCAAAGCAGCATTTTTAGCTCCATTTATTGCTACGGTTGCTACCGGAATACCCGGTGGCATTTGCACAATAGCATAGAGAGCATCAACCCCTTCTAAAGCCCCTGTTTTGATGGGCACTCCGATCACCGGCAAAGTTGTGGCAGCGGCTATTACTCCAGGCAAATGAGCAGCTAAGCCGGCTCCGGCAATAATAACCATTCCTCCTTGCTTTTCGAAGTTCTCTACCCACTCAATGGTTTTTTTTAGGGTGCGGTGCGCAGAGGATACTTTAACTTCCAAAGATACCCCAAATTGCTTTAAGGTTTGCACAGCGTCTTCCATAACCGTATAATCCGAAACACTTCCCATAACAATGCCAACTTTAATCACGAACAATCCCCCTTAGCAGTTTTACTGCTGCTCTAAAATTATTTTTTGTGCTTTATTGCTTCTTATACATTTATCTCCTTGATTAATACTCAATTTCAAGGCTGCTGTCTTTAAAGATATTTTAACCGACAATAAAAATGAGGTCAATGAAAATCCGAACAATTTTTATAATATATTTTATATCGTTCGGCTATAGGATGGTTCGCTTACTTTCTAACTCTCCTTGACAAAGAAAAAATAACATTTATCGTCAAAAAAAGCTGCTGCACTTCCCAAATCAAATTGGCAATTGCAGCAGCCTTCGACCCGACTTAGGGTTAGACTAATCTTCCATAATCAAAAGTTCTCTACTTTAACGATAACAAGGTTCAAATGATGCGCTAAGTTAATATCAATCGGTTTGGGCAAAGGTTTATCGCCATAGTTAATGGCACGAACAATCGGTCTGTTGGGTAAACCTCGGTTTTGCCTAATCACATTACCCCGTAAGCCGTTACTCAACAAAACTCCCATTCCGGTCGGATAAGCGGCAATATTATTAATAAAAAGCCGCACCAGCTGAGGGTCAAAATGAAAACCGGACTGAGCCATTACATACTCATAAGCCTGATTTGGTTCCAGCGCATCACGGTAAGGTCTTTTACTGGTCAAAGCATCATAGACATCCGCTATCGCAGCAATTCTGCCATACTCATGAATAGCACTACCTTTTAGTCCCCGGGGGTACCCGCCGCCGGTCCATTTTTCATGGTGCTGGAAAGCAACATGCGCCGAATGAATACTAAAATCACGGTATCTGCGGACAAAATCATAGCCAAAGGCAGGGTGTTTCTTAATTTCTTCAAAATCCTCTTTACTTAAGGAACTCTTCTTATTAATGATTTGTTTGGGAACATTGGTTTTGCCTACATCGTGCAATAAAACACCCATGCCCAGTTCCAGCAGTTTACTTTGAGGATAGCCTTTGGCTATACCTAAGACTAAGGAAAGTACTGTGGTATTCACCGAATGATGATAAGTATATTCATCATAACCGTTAATATCGGTTAAACTGCTCAAGACATCAAAACTACAGAGCAAATCCTCGATTATATTAGAGACCGCATTACGGACAGAGCCGGTATCAATACCTGTTTTGCTGTCGTCGCCCAAGGCTTTAGTCACAGTATGAACAGCATTATAAGCCAGCTCCTTGGTTTTATCGGAAATGGCATATTTAATCTCAATATCTTCAAAACGTTCATCTTTAATGAACAGCATATCAAAACCTAATTTGGCCAATCTGTCCAAATATTTAGACGTCAAAACTACACCCTCGCCCAATAGAACCCTGCCATTGGCGTCGCGGACTGCTTTGGCCAGTATTGAACCCTCTGCAACATAATTAATATTCACAAGTCTCATGCTTACTCTAACCCCATGAATATTTCTGTCTTCATTTACCAAAATAATTATAGTCGGGCATCCCTATAAAGAGCAAGTGAAAAAGGAAAATTAATCTAAACATAATTCTTATATCGTAAAATTTGTTAAAGGCTTAAGAAAAGAAGTTTAAGATCTTCCCTCAAACTGCTATAGCTAATAACTTTTAAAACCTTTTTCTAACTTTAATGCCTAAATTAGCGCTTTAACTGTTAAAAGAAATCTTCTACCTGCTATTTGCTTAGGCATACCGCTGATGTTAATTAATATTTAACCATCTTACCAAGTAATCCTCTATCACCTTGAAGGACACATACTTTTATGATATAAAGGTTGAGGGCAAAAGTTAGAAACCCTGGATATTAAATAATATTTTGAGAGGTATACTATGGATATAATGGCCGAAAAATCGCTGTTTACTCTTCTAAAAGAATTAAGAACTCTAATTGATAAATATCTCAAAAGAAAGCTTAACCTTGGTGACTTCACCATGCCGCAAACTATGATCATATTTTACCTGGCCCAGTCCGGAAAAATGAAAATAAGTGAACTAAGCGAAAAAATGGGACTAACTAACAGCACTGTTTCCGGGATAGTGGACAGGCTTGAAGACCAGGGGGTTGTAAGCCGGATCAGAGGCACCTCCGACCGGCGAGTAGTTTATGTGGAACTCACCCCTGAACATCAAACGAAATTCCGGGATATTCACGGTAATTTAGATAAATATTTTGAAGAAATCCTTGCTGCCATTCCCCCGGAAGAGGTTATTACCATTTACAAGAGTCTAACAGTCTTAAAAAATACAATTTCCGACCATCTGGATTCTTCTTCCCAACAATAATAACAAAGCAGCATAAAGGGCGGTCAAACAGCATTTTAACCCGCCTTTTTTTCAACTTAAGGAGGCTTTATGTCCATACCGGCAAGTATTGAAAATTACCAAGAGGAATTAATTAACGCTCTCCAGGATTGCCTGAGAATTAAAAGTATCTCCGGCAAAAAAGAGGGTACTCTACAAGCCTTGGATTATTTCCTTAACCTGGGGAAGAAACTGGGCTTTAAGGCCGCAAACATTAGCAATCTGGGCGGAATCATCGAATTTGGCGAAGGACAAAAAACAATCGGAATTATTGTTCACCTTGACACTGTCCCGGAGGGCCAAGGTTGGAAATTCCCCCCTTTTGCCGGTCATATTCAAGACGACAAAATCTATGGCCGGGGAGCAATCGATGATAAAGGGCCGGCTATCGCCGTTCTTTATGCCCTTAAAGCAGTTAAGGATGCAGGCATAGAACCACAAGGCAAAGTGCAGATTATCGCCGGGATCGATGAAGAAACAGTTTGGCATACCACTCCCCAGCTTTTGCAAAAAATTAAAGAACCAGACTTTTCTTTTGTGCCTGATTCCAAGTTTCCTCTGGTTATTGCCGAAAAAGGACTAATCTGGCTGGAAATTAAAAAAGACTTCTCAAAGTCCCCCCAAAATAATCCCACCAAACAGGAATCCCGCCTCGTCATTAAACACCTGCAGGGCGGGGGTGAATCTTTGAATATTGTGCCGGATTACTGTGAAGCTATCCTAGAGATAAAGGATAATGATAATAATCAGTCTCCGGCCGATAATTTAGTTCGCTCTATCGAAGGAAAACTAAAAAAATACCTGGAGCAAGAGAAAGCGGCTAACCCGGAAAAAGCTCCGCAAATTGAACTCCATAAAGACGGCCTAAAGTTGAAGCTATCCGCTCACGGCAAGTCCGCCCATGCCTTTAATTGCCAGGAAGGCTACAATGCGGTCTCCTGTTTAATCCGCTTCTTAAGCCAATTGGATATCAACAGGGAGCAAAAGAAATTCTTGGCTACCTATAATTCCAAGATAGGTCAGGAATATTACGGCGAATCTCTGGGGCTCATGCTGGAGGACGAACTGACAGGCAAGCTCACCCAGAGTCCGGGGTATATCCTGTTTAATGAAAAGTCGGTTACTTTAAAAGTGGATATCCGCTTTCCTGCTGATAAAAAGCTGGCTGAGGTCAAACCCAAAGTACTGTCTGCGTATGAGTGTTTTGAAGGCTGGCTTACGATTATCGATTCCCTGGAAGCGCTTCGTTTTGCGGAAGATGAACCTCATATTAAGACCCTTTTAAAGGTTTACCGGGATTATACAGGAGATCAAGAAGCTCAGCCTCTGGGGATGGGCGGGACAACCTTTGCCAAAGCCTTTCAACGAGCAGTTGCTTTTGGCCCGACTTTTCCGGGCATGCCCAAAGTCGAACACCAGCCGGATGAATATATAGAGATTGAACATTTGCTGAAGTGTACAGAAATTTATGCTCAGGCTATTAAGGAATTAGTCACTGGTTAATTCAGTAAAGGATCTTATTTCCCCTCCAATATAATGCTACCGTTCCCTGTTTTAAGAGTAATTTGGGGTGCGTTACTGCCAATGACACCCTCGAAATATTGCCTGGCTTCCTCCCTGTTTACGGTTAATTGCGAAGCAAAGCCTTCCAAATTAACCTCCCCATAATCGGCCTCGGCCCGGAAAAAGCCCTGCTGGGTGCCCGGCAACTGAACCCTGATACTGCCGCCTTGGTTGGAACATAAAGTTATATTCTTGGCGGTGGCTTCTTTATTGCTTAAAAAGATCTCGCCATTTTCATTAAGGACTTCAACTTGCCCCTTAATATCTTGTACTCTGATTTCCCCGCATAAATTCTCCAGCCAAACATCACCCACAATATTTTGCGCTTCAATCCGGCCATACTCAGCCCAAGCCCGGACTTTTCCCTCCAGGTTTTTCAATATAATCTCACCGTTTTTATTATTTATTTCCAACTCCAGCTCCTTAGGAACCTTGACGGCATAGTTTACAGTTACCCGATAATTGTCAGTATCCTGCCATAATCCGGCATCTCGGGTGTAAATGGAGAGTGTTGGGCCTTCATTCATTTCAATTAAATCCTGAGCCAGTTTAAGGGCTGCTTCTTCATCATTATTCTTAATAATTACGGCGGTATCGACTTTAATAGTCTGACCGTCATATTTATCCACCCGGATTTGGCCGTTATTGTTCTCCATATGCAGTTTACTAACTTGCTTGGCATCCATTTCATAGCTGTTATTTATAATATTGTGGTTTTGGTAATAACCTCTTTCTCCTAAAAAAACAGTTGCAAAATCACTCCGGAAGAAACTGTTGATGCCGTAAACCCCAGCACTGACAAGGATTATAAAGACAGTCAGGAAAATACTTAAGCCGTCAAATCTGATCCGCGGCTGTTCTTCCCGGGAGAAAACAAGATAAGCCAGGATTTCTAATCCTAAAATTATCAGGATAACCGGCCACCAGCGTAAGATTAATGCTGCGCCGTTATACCCCTGAAACTCGCTTAAAAGCAGCAGGATGCCGGTCGCAATTAGAAGGATGCCCATGGAAATGGTACCAACTCGCCATTTTCTCATTGTTCTTCTCCTTTAACCGAGATATCACCGTCTTGCCGAAAGCTTTCCCCTGTTCCCGAGACTTCCGGACCTGGTACGGAAACCGGCTTCTCTCCTGCTTTACTGCCCAGCATTAGTTTAAGCCCGCCGCCGATAAAGAGCAGGGCAATAATCCCCGTCCGGAAGTATTCTCGAAATTGACCATCCAATAGATAGGCAATTTGGGGCAAGACTATTTTATCAAAGATTAAAATCAAGCCTACGGCAATCAGCCCAATCCCTAAATACTTGCCTGCCTTGCCGGAAAAATGATTTTCCCGGAAGAAATCGCCCAGAAAAGTCGCTTCCGGTTTTCTACTCGGGTTGGAAACTTGGTGCAAAACATCAAAAACGCTGTAGAACCAAAGGATAGGGGCAAGCATTAAAAGTAGGGAGAGATTAAGAAAGTCACTGAGGTAGAGAGTCAAGAAAAAAGCAGCCATCAGTTGAATACCTTTCTCCATCTGCTGCAGGTACATATGCCCGGCTCCGGGGATGATAGAGAAAGTTAAGGCCAATATTTTGCTGTTTTGGCTTTTTAGCTCCTCTTCAAAGAATCTCCAGGCCTCGCCTTCATGTACGCCCGTTGTTTGAGCTTCACTGAGCCTGCGGTTCATACGGTCGGCAAGTATCAAGCTGTCCACCAAAGCCGCCAGCCAAATAAAGGGCAAAATCACAAAGGGAATGGGATCATAGAAAATGTGCAGCACCAGGAAAAACATCCCGCCTAAGAAGACAAAGGCGGTGGCTAAGAGAAAAACCATCCCTCTTTGCAACAGTCCCAAATAGATATGTCCGAGACCCGGAATAAAGGATAAAATAAATGTTACAAATTTACTTTTCTTTTTCATAAATCTACTCCTTTTTTAGCTTAAAATAATCAAGGACAGATGGACGTTCATTCTCCAGCACTCTTTTTGTCCACCCGGTTTGAATAAGGCCTTGCGAAGGCGATACTTTTTCCACCGCTTCACTTGGATGCAGGTAGTCTGTACTCTTGCCTAAACTGCCGGATAAACCGTCAAAATAGCCTCCTACCCAGAAAAACATGGCAATACCGGCCGCCGCGCAATAAGAGATCAAGAGGTTGACTTTCCTGTTGCGGTGAGCCTCCTTATCTCTTGTTAGCACTCGCCTATTAACCTCAGTCGAAATAATTGAACCTCGAACGGAATCACCGGCCTGCTTAACGGCCGTTTTGGTCAGATGTTGTTCCTGCTCAATAGCTTTCAGGACTTTAGCTGTGAAATCCTCTCCCAAACGAGGAGCACTTGCCGCTGCTAATTTTTTTTCCACAATACCCAGATAAATATCAAGACAATGAGGACACTCCAGGAGATGCTCTTCCAGCTTCAGAACTTGAGCAGCAGGCAAAGAGGAGTCTGCATAAGACTGCCATAACTGGTGGCTGAAGCCTTTTAAGCATATGTTCTTCTCGCTCATGTTTTGCTCAACTCCTCAAAGTATTGTCTAAGAATCTTTTTCCCCCGGTAAAGTCTTGTTTCCACGGTTCTGACACTGATATTTTCTTCCCTGGCGATCTCCTTACAGCTTTTATTTTCTTCATAACTCTTGCGAATCACTGTTTGATAATGCTCCGGTATGCGCTTTAAACACTCAGCCAGTAAGGCTTTTTCCTCTTCTTTAATAAGCAAATCCTGAACAGGGATACTCTCATCAGCCAGCTTGTCGGCCACTTCGGTCAAGCTGATGCTTTCCCTCCTCACCTTGTTGGCAGCCTTCCGTTTGTAGTCAATAGCTTTATGCAAGGCAATCCTGGAAAGCCAGGTTTTAAAACCGCGAAACTCATACTGGGGAAGGGATTTATAGACCTGTAAGAAAGTCTCTTGGGTCAAGTTTTCAGCTTCAAAAGAATCTTGAACAACATTAAGACAAATGACATAAACTAAATTTTTATATTCTTCGACTAAGGAACGGAAGGCATCCTGATCGCCATTTAACGCCTTATGGACAATTGCCTCCTGGTCTATCTTTTTCCCCTCCCTTCCTTCATGATTATAGACGGGGCTGAAAAGTTTTTTACTTCAAAAACTTCCGCAAAAGATTTAAACCGGCTATTATACTAAGTTAGGATAATACAGAGATTCGAAGCCGATCCAAAAAATAATTTAATGCGTATTAAAATTCTAACACGCATAATCTTTTCCTAACAACATGCTGTTTCCCGGCTCCAGTATAGCGGGGCGGCTAATAAACCTAGATGCGCACGCAATAACCCCGCCGCACTGTTTTATTTCAGTACGGCGGGGTTAACTTGCTTAAATCTAAGCAAACGAACTGCAGAACTGCCCACTAAAAATTGACGGCGGGCAGTTGGCTTAAGGATGGCTGCAGCTTATTCGATTATAATGGCTTCGACCGGGCACTGTTCTCTGGCTTCTTGGGCACTTTCCTGCACTTCTTCAGGCAGTTCTCCTTCCATTGCCTCAGCCAAACCATCGTCTGCGATCCGGAAGACTTCCGGGCATTCCACTTCACAAACCCCACAACCAATGCAAAGCTCTTTGTCAACAAATGCTTTCATTTTTTTATCCCCCTTAATTATCCTCTTCCTTAAATCCGTAAATAGTAATTGGTTAGATGATGGAACCTTTCCCTAAAGATTATCGGATACCTGCAATAGTAACATTAGTGTTCCTTAATAATTTGTCCCTGGGAGTTAATAATTACTTCACTGTAAGGAACAACTGTCTGGGCTAAGAGCATAGCCTCTTTTACAGCTCTCACAATCCCACTGCAGCAGGGAACTTCCATTCTCACTACTTTAATACTGGCGGGATTATTGCTTTTGAGGATTGCGGCAATTTTCTCGGTGTAATATTCATTATCATCCAGTTTAGGACAGCCTATCAAGGTTATTCTGTCTTTCATAAATTTTTCATGAAACGAAGCATAGGCATAGGCAGTGCAATCAGCAGCAATCAGCAAGTCGGCATTTTGCAGGTAGTTAGCCTGAGGGTTGATTAGCGTTAACTGAACCGGCCATTGTCTTAGTTCCGAGGGGCGCTCAACCTCTTTGGCACCTTCCTTTTGGGGGGCAGCAGGGGTTTGTTTAAGCATGGCCGCTCTTGTTCCCGGACAAGCACAACCAATAGTCTGCTCAGAGCTTCCGGCAGCCGGCTGAAGTTTTTGGACAGGCTGCTCATCTAAGGTTTTACTTGCTTTGTGCAAAGCCTGGAGTCTGGCTTTAACCAGCTCATCATTATAAGCGGCGGCTTCCCTCTCAATTATTTTTATAGCCCCGGTCGGACACTCCGGCAAACAATCTCCCAAGCCATCACAGTACTCATCACTAAGGAGTACGGCCTTGCCATCAACCAACTGCAGAGCTCCTTCGTGGCAAGCGTCAACACACAACCCGCAGCCGTTACATTTTTCCTGCTCAATCTCAATAATTTTTCTCAGCATTTCGCTCACCTTTCTAGAAAATATTTATTATCCTTAAGAATTGCTTAGTTATTATGTTTAAACTATATAACATTAATGCTAAAAAGACGGTAACGTAGGTTACCTTTTTTCAGCTCGTAATATTTTGGATTATCCTGGCAATAATAGAGTCAAAGCAGCATACCAAAAGTTAAGATAAGTGAGTGAGCCTTTTATGCCAGGTATTCAGTGGCCTGACGGCAAACGTTTCGCTTTCACCATTATTGATGATAACGATAATGCTACCGTCCAAAACAATAAACCAATATACGATTTACTGTTAGCCTTAGGAATGAAAACAACCAAAACAGTCAATTTGATTTAAATATCTTTAAAGTTAAGGCCTTGGGGTTTAGTTACCTCCTGCACCCCGGTTATTTAATAAATTTAAGCCAAAGTGAAGAAGAGTTGTTTGGAAAATTAAAAAGCGAATGTAGCACCTGTATTCGCAAATTCGCCAGAGAAGGCTGCAGCATTGTGGAAGACTATTCAGAAGCCTATGCGGAAGAATACTACCGCCAGCTGCAGGATGTCTTTGCTAAGCAAAACCTGATTCCAACCTATTCCTTAACCCGGGTTAAGAAACTTTTGCAGAACTTAAAAGATACCGGGATGCTCCTCTGCTTAAAAGCTCTTGACCCGGACGGCAACTGCATTGCTACCGGCTATTTCCAGGTTACAATAAATTATTCATGCTTTGGGGCGGAGCCAGTTATCGCCAGTACCAGCATTACAGGCCAAATGAAGCCTTGCAGTGGGAAGCTATTAAATACTGGAAAGAAAGAGGACTTAAGTTTTACGAAATGGGTGGCGGAGGCTTGTACAAGAAAAAGTACGGCAGAGAAACATACCATGGAGTCAGAGTAATGGTTTCCAAATACCCCTTCTTACTGTATGCCAGAAATTACGCCCAAAAAATCATAACTAAAAGCAAGCTGCGGGGAATTTATTTTAGGCTGAAAAACCGCGATAGCAGTTTGGACAGCCCTTGAATAACTTGGCTATCCCAAGCCTTCAGCCACGACAAAAAAGGACTGTTGCCGACAAACTTTTTAGTGCGCCGGCAACAGTCCTTCAACTAATTAAATTTTAAAGAATCCCGAAGCCAATTGGAATGCCCGAAGCATAGAAAAGATAACGTCCCAGGAATTCGCCTACCGCCAGGACTGTGACAGCTACATACAAGAAACTAGCTTGGCTTGCCAGCCGGCCTGTTCGGGAAAGAACCAAGAGAAAAATACCTCCCAGCAGGCAAAGCCAGCGGCAGAATACCGCCAAGTTCAAACTGCCGGCCAGAAGAGCAGCACTTTCTTGACCGGCACCGGCCAGAGCCCCTAAGCCTGTCATATAACCGGGCAAAAAAGCTGTTTGCAAAAGCACGACACCTAAAATAACTAAATCCAAACGGGGAATTGTATCTAATTTTTCTTGACCGGAAGTAACATAGTAAACTATAGCTCCAAGGACGACGGTGGTAGCGTAAAAATCAACTATAGTGTACACACTCTGCCAAGCAGGGATAATGGTTTGCATATAGAGCTGAGACATAGCAAAGACAGCGGCCAGTCCGGTTAGAGATAAGAGCAGGCTAAAACTGTTCTGCAGGTTTTGGGCTTTCCCGGTTCTTTCCAACCACCAGAAAACAAGAAGTAAGACAAAGAATCCTCCGCTCAAGAAGATTTCCCTGCTTAACCAAGAACTGGCCAGATTGGACATGCTGGTAAGGGCTAAGTGGGGCTTGCCTAAATGCACCAGGGAAGCAGCCATACCAATGGTACTGAGAAGCAAAGCGATTAAAGTGCTGGATTGAGATGCCTGGTTTTTTTTATTTTTGAAGCGGAGAACAGTGGCCCAAACAATAGCCCCTATAGCCGCCTGCATTGTTAGGGTAAAAATGATTAACGGCAATTCTTTCATAATGAACCTCCTTCCTATTTTATAGCCTTATGGTGAGGGGTAAGAACCAAAGAAGGTGAGGTTATGTCCGCGCTCGGAAGTCCTTTGATCTCGTCAACTTTTCCGTATTTCTGCCGCAACTCTTCTATAGGGCCAAATTGAATTATGCGCATAATGCAGGCATCGACACAAGCGGGATTTTTCCCTTCCTGCTGCAAATCAATGCAAAAATTGCATTTGCTGACGGTCTTGCCTGCTAATTGCGGAGCTTCGTAAGGGCAAGACCAGGTACAATAGCCGCACCCAATACATTTATCCTGGTCGACTAAAACAATGCCGTCTTCTGTCCTTTTATACATCGCTCCGGTGGGGCAGTTTTCTACACATTTAGGTTTTTCGCAGTGGTTACAGGATAACGACAGCCAATAAGCGAAGACATTGCTTCTATAAACACCATTGTCCTCCAGGGAGTCTCCGCCTTGAAATTCCCGCACTTGGCGCCAGAGTTGACCGGGTTGTAAATCGTTTTTGTCCTTGCAGGCGATCTGACAAGTAAAACACCCTATACAAGATTGTTGATCAACGTAAAACCCCAGTTGCTTGGCCATTCAAATCACCTCCTAAGCCTTTTCCACTTGAACCAGATTTGTATGTTGCGGATTGCCCCAAGCCAGTGCAGTTGGTTTCCAGGTGGTGAGAGTGTTTATGCAGCCTCTTTGATCCACTCCCTTGGCATCAGGGCTATACCATGCGCCTTGCGGCAGATCACATATCCCTGGAATAACCCGCGGTGTCACCTTCACTCTGACCAGGACCGTGCCACGGTCATTAAACACTTTGACCAGATCTCCGTCCTGGATTCCCCTGGCGGCAGCGTCTTGGGGGTTCAACCATAATTTTTGAGGTTCGACTTCTTCTAACCAGGGCATATTGTCAAAAGTGGAATGTACCCGCCGTTTACTGTGATGACCGATACATTGCAGGGGATACTTTTCCTTTAAGGGATCTTGCGGACCCTCGGCCACCGGAATGTATTTAGGAATAGCCGGGATATCCTGGGGCCTGTTCATAGCGTAAAGAGTTTGGGAGAAAATCTCGACTTTGCCGGAAGGAGTCGGTAAGGGATTGGCTTCCGGATCTTTAACAAAATTCTCGTAAGCAACAATTTTTTTAGCTTGGGTTTTATAAATACCCTTGGCTCTGAATTCTTCAAAGGAGGGAAAATCGGGATGGGCAGCCTGGGCTACGGCAACAAATTCACGCAAGTATTGCTCCCTTGTTTTTCCTTCGTCAAACTTGTCTTCCACGCCAAGCCGTTTAGCCAGTTCCAGACATATTTCGTATACACTTTTACATTCGTACAAGGGTTCAACCAGCTTTTGCCCATACAAAGCAAGCCCCTGCCCCAAGGCACGGGTAATTATATCTTCTTGCTCAAATTGGGTGATATCCGGCATGATTATATCGGCATATTCCATGCTGGGAGTCATAAAAGTATCAATACCCAAAATGAATTCACACTTGCTGGTATCTTTCAGGAGAGCTGTGGTGCGCCCGGTATCGGAATGCTGGTTGACCAAAGCGTTGCCGCCGTAATTCCAAATAAACTTAATCCCTGATTTTAGACGCTCCGCACCCTGCAGCCCGCCGTTTTCTTTAGTATGGTTGCTGCCCTTTTCAATTGCATCGGTAAACATAAAGAAAGATATTTTAGCCTGAACAGGGTTTTGGCCTGCGGGAAAAGCTCCCATTTTCACCGAATTAAACCCTTCATACAAACCTGGATTGGAACCAAGAACACCCATATTTCCTGTCATTAAGGCCAGAATTGGTACAGAGAGAGCTTGAAATTCGCCGTTGGCGTGGCGCTGCATCCCTCTGCCCTGAATGAAAAAGCAAGGTTTGGTTGTAGCCATTTCCCTGGCTAATTGTTTAATAACCTGAACCGAAATACCCGTAATTTGGGAACCCCATTCAGGTGTTTTCGGCTGTCCGTCCGCTAAACCCAGAACATAACTCTTGTAAGAATTGCCGGCGGGAACTCCTTCCGGCAAATGCTCATCATCAAAACCTACACAGTATTTATCCAAGAAAGCCTGGTCATGCAGTCCTTCGCTCAGCATAACATAGGCCAAACTGGCTACCAAAGCGCTGTCCGTAGTTGGACGAATTGGAACCCACTGGTCGGCAAAGGTGCCCACAGTATCACTATGCCGGGGATCAATAATGATAATTTTTGCTCCGTTCTTTTTGGCTAATTTGAGATAATAACTGGAATTAAGGCCGCCGACTCTGGTGCTGGCCGGATTGTCCCCAAACATCACAATCAGCCTGGCATCGGGGAATGTATTGGGAGAGCTCCCCCCGTAAGGGGAACCAAACATATAAGGAATTGCATACATGTAGTTGGCTTGGCTATAGTTGCCGTAGAATCCCAAATATCCGCCGAGAGCGTTTAAGAGGCGCCCGGTCGGCCCGCCCATATAGCTCTGGTTAAAAGCACCACCCACACCAGAAGCATAGATGAAATAGACAGACTCATTGCCATATTGATCAATAATGCGCTTTAATTCCCGGGCCGTTGTATCAAAGGCCTCTTCCCAAGTGATTTTTTCCCATTGGCCTTCTCCCCGTTCGCCTACTCTTTTCATTGGGTATTTCAGGCGATCCGGATGATATAAGCGCTGCCTTTGGGATCTTCCTTTAAGACATGCTCTGGCCTGGAGATTGTCCTCGGTATCCGGGCCTTCGTTATCCGTGGTAAAACTCACTACCACCCCATCTTTAACCTGCCCTTTAATCTGGCAGCGCCCACCGCAGTTATGCCAGCAAATCGATGGCAAGGTTTCCACACCGGCTTGCCTTTGTCCCGCCTGAGCAATAGCAGGCTCTGAACCGCCGCCCTGCCCAAAAGGCACACAACCCACCAGGGCTGCTGAGCCTGCCATGGCGGCACTCCATTTAAGGAATGAGCGACGGCTTAAGGTATAATTTTTCTTAACCTTAGTTTCGTTTTCCATGCCTTTGTCAACCTCCCTCTTCTTAATCCCTTTTCTTGTTCTTGATTGCAATGCTATTTTCTCATAAAGGCCTTTGTAAGCCTGAACAAAGATAGACCTCAAATTTTGTAAGAAATAACAAACATCTTTACAGCAAAGGGTTAGAGAGTCTCTACCGGCGCAGTTTTCAGCAGATCCTTCTTTGTTAAGCCTGCTGAAATTTCGCATAAAAACTTTCTTTCTTTTTCGTGCTCAGCCAGGTAATATAGACTATATCAACGGTCGGCTTTTCGACTGCAGACAGGCCAAACTTTTTAGGCTTTAAGAAGGGAAGGGTTTAAATGACAACCGAGGAAAACTTAATTACCAACGAAACCTTACTATTATTGGAGATAAGAAAAAGCCTCTATTTTTTTCTAAGCACTTCTTTCTTTCATATTCCTAACGAAGAAACTATAAGAATGATAATTGAGCGCAAGCTTTTTGCTGAATTCCCCTTAGCAATAGACAGTCCCGAATTCCAAGAAGCCTTGTCCCTCCTCAATAGCTGGTCCCAGGACATTAACGAAGAGAATTGGCCAGAGGTTTTAAGTGTTTTGCGCCAAGATTACACCCGTCTCTTTCTCGGGCCAGGCCATCTGCCGGCTCCCCCCTGGGAATCAGTCTATTTAACTGAGGAGAAGCTGACTTTTGGGGAACCGACTTTGCAAGTCAGAGCTTTCTTCCGGCGTTTTGGGGTCGAGTTTGAGCGCAAAAATACCGAACCGGATGATCATTTCGGTCTGGAAATGGAGTTCATGGCCCAATTAATCGCCAAACAAATTGCTGCAATCGCTGACGGTCAAGAACTGGAAGCCAACCTGCTCCAACAAGCCCAGCTCACTTTTTTGCAGGAACACCCGCTAAGATGGCTGGAGGACTTTACCGCCAACATCATCTCAGCCGCTCAAACTCCCTATTACCGAGGCTTAGCCCTTTTGGCCCGCAGCTACCTGACCTGGGATTATGCTACCCTACAGGAACAAGCCGACTAAGCGCTCCCTATTTGATTTAAAATGCCTCTTAAGAAGGAAAATTTCAGCTAAAGGTATAATTACTAATGCTTAAAGAAGCAGCCTGGTTAAGTACAAAGTATGGCACTGGTTTTCTTGAAAGGAGAAGATGAAAATGTTGGCGACAGACCTTCTCAATTTTCAAAACGAATTATTGGCAGAATTAACTTATGAAAACTGCGTGCACAGATTATGCCAAAAGATCAGCCAGCAAACGGCCAGTTCCGTCCTTATTACCAACCCATCTTACCGGGTTATTGCTTGCTCCGCTTTGCTGGAAGAGACTGAAGAACTAAGTCAAAAGTATTTAAAAGTTTCACCTTTAGCGGTTAAAGACTATTACCGAATTACGGCAGGCGAAGGCCAAGCCAAACCCGGTTTTCTCTTTCCTCTGCGCAGTAACCATGAAATATGTGGCTATCTTATAGTAATACATAAGAACCCCCAAGCCGAAGAAATCCGTCAAATGGCTGAGCAAGCCGGCAAAATATGCACCCTTGCCTTACTGACGCAAGAACAGCATTTAAAAGTAGAACGCCGGTACCAGGATGCTTTTATCTTTGACTTATTATATGGAAATATCGTTTCTAATGAAGATATTATTGCCAGGGGAGAACTCTGGGGATGGAACTTCCGTCTCCCGCATTGTGTTCTGGTTTTTGAATTGGATGATTATGAACAATACTCTGCCGATAAAGAGCTTGTTCTTACCCTTCAGGATATTATCACCGCTGAAATAACCAAATTGTCACAAGCACCAATTGTTTTTCGCAAAAAAGGGGAAGTGGCGGTTATTCTTGTCGCAGATAAAAGCAATGCCCACGAACGTATTGCCTATCTCGATCTCCTGGTCAAAAAAATAATGGCTCTGGCCGAAGAAAGACTTAGCCCCAGGATTGTACGGGTAGGCTCAGGGCGAACTTATCAAACAGCTAACGAAATATTTCGCAGCTACCAAGAAGCAAAAGTCGCTCTGGAATTGGGCCGCATCATGAATATCAGATCAAAGACACCCTTTTTCCGCGAGCTGGGTCTCGCCCGCATTCTTTATAATCACGACCAGCAGGAATTAGCGGAATTCTATTGGGATACCTTAGGAGATCTGGTCCGCTATGATGCGGAACAAAGCGGAGATTTAGTCAAAACTTTAGAACAATATTTATTAAACAGCTGTGACCTCAAAGCTGCAGCCGACGCTCTTTTTCTCCATCCTAATACTTTAAGGTACCGCTTAAGGAGAATTGAAGAGATCCTGGAAATCAACCTTAACGATTTCGATACCAAATTAGACCTGATGACGGCCTTCAAGATTAAACATATCAAAAAAGTCTAGCCTCAACTAAAGATCAACTAAAGATAAGAACTAAAAGGGTAAGCAAGATAGACTGGGCAAAGGGAGCGAGGAGGAGGAGCGTGAGCAAAGCTAAAACAGAAGTTTTCCGCAATGTTTGTCCCCGCAATTGTTATAATACCTGCTCGCTCCTTTCTTACGTCCAGGAGGGAAAGCTGCTGAAAGTGGCGGGCGATCCGCAAAACGGCTATACCCAGGGCAAACTCTGTGCCAAAGGCTATGCCTCGACCGAATTTGTCTACAGTCCGGAGCGCCTTCGCTTCCCCTTAAGGCAATACCCCAGGGGTTCAGGAAAGTGGCAAAGGATTAGCTGGGAAGAAGCTCTGAGCGAGATTGCCGAAAAAATCCTGGAATTGAACCGGCTTTACGGCTCAAACCTGGCTGTAGCTTATAATAAATGTTCCGGCAATATCGGGCTGTTGCATTATGCGGTGGAAGGAATGTTCAACAGCCTGGGAGCTCATACCAAACCGCAAGGCAATCCCTGCCTGGCGGCCGGTCAAGATGCCTTTACATATGACTTTGGAAAAGCCCTAAGTCCTGACCCGGAAAAAATGGCTGATGCCAAACTAATTATTCTTTGGGGCGTGAATCCGGCTTGGACGGCTATTCAGCAAATGAAATTCATTAACAAGGCTCGCCAAAAGGGAGCGAAAATGGTGGTCATCGACCCGCTCTTTACGGTCACAGCCGCCAAAGCGGATCTCTATCTGCAAATCCGCCCGGGAACCGACGGCCTCCTGGCCCTGCTGCTGGCCAGAATACTAATCGAGGACGGCAATTTTGATCAGCCCTTTGCCTTGAAGCGTGCCTGGGGTTTTGAACCCTTTGTAAACTATCTGCGGCATAATACCCTTCAGGACTTCCTGGCACAGGTGAGCCAAGCAACCGGAATTAAAGCGGAAGCCATCTTGGAACTTGCTGCCCTTTTGGCCGGCTCTAAACCTTGCTCGCTCTGGATTGGTTTTGGTCTGCAGCGTAATACCAACGGAGGCCAAAACATCCGCGCTATTAATGCGCTGATGGCTCTGACCGGCAACCTCGGCCTGCCCGGCGGAGGGGCATACTATCTTAACTTCAGCCAGGATTATTTCCCGCAAAACCTGTTGAATCACCAAGGTCCCGGCAGTAGCCACAAGCTAAGCCGTCAGGTCGATTTGAATAATTTTGCCTCCGATCTTCTGAACTTAAAGGATCCTCCGGTAAGGCTTTTGTGGATAGCCAACCGCAATCCCTTATCTCAAGATCAGGACTTAAATAAATGGCAATCCCTACTCCCTAAGTTAGACCTCATCGTAACAGTGGATTTATATATGACTAAAACTGCCGCTATGTCCGATTTATTGCTGCCGGCAGCCAGTCATTTTGAAGAAGATGATTTAAATCTCAGCTATTGGCATCACTGGTTGGCTCTGAACCAAAAAGCCCTGCCCCCCTTTTTTGAAGCCAAAAGCGACTTGCAAATTGCCCGCGAGCTGACAGCTAAACTGAATAAGCTCTCTCCGGGTTTCTCCAACTTCCCTTCCCAGCTCACTGCCGAAGATTGGCTGGCTAAAGAATTCACCCCTCAAGTCTTAAGGCTCTATGGCCTGCAAAACTGGGAAGAATTAACAGACGGTCCCCGCAAGCTCCTACAAGCGGAAGCCCCCTGGGCCGGAAAGACTTTTCTCACTCCCAGCGGCAAGTTTGAACTTTACTCAGCTAAAGCCAAAAAAAATAACTTGCCAGCCATCGCCAAATTCAGATGGCCTCAGGCAAGTTCATATCCTTTACGCTTGCTATCCCCCCAAAATCTCCTCAGTATTCATTCCCAGTCCGAATGGCTAAGCTGGTTTGAACATGATAACCTCGGCATAGTCAAAATGCATCCTGCCGATGCCGCCGAACGAGGGTTATTGGATGGAAATCAAGTCAAAATATTTAATGCCTGCGGCAGTATTGTGCGCAAGAGTTCAGATCACGCCAAGCGTGCCGCCGGGGGTAGTGGCAGCCTACCAGGGAGGAGAAGAACCCTCTTAACACTCTGATCGCCAACGCTTTTACCGATATGGGAGCCGACCAAAACGGAACCAATAATACTCGCTTTCTATGATGTCTATGTAGAATGTGCCAAAGGCAGGTAAGGTCGATGATCAAACAACTGGGTTTTTTATTTAACGCCAACCTGTGTATCGGTTGCCGGGGCTGTGAGGCAGCCTGCAAAAATGAAAACAAAACAGCAGCCGGTGTCCGCTGGCGACGGGTTTCGCCAACTTCCGATAATAGCTTTTTATCCATCTCCTGCAATCATTGTGACAGCCCGGAATGTTTCCGCATCTGTCCCCAAAAAGCCTTTAGCAAACGGCGTGATGGGATTGTGATGATCGATACCGACCTCTGTGACGGCTGCATGAAATGTTTGCCGGTCTGCCCTTTTGCAGCTCCCCAGTTTGACCTAAAGCAACGCAAGGCCAGCAAATGTATTTTCTGCCATACGCGGCTGAAGCAGGACTTGCTGCCCGCCTGTATTGAAGCCTGTCCCACCGAAGCCCTGCAAATGGTTGAGCTTAACGAGGAAATCCCGGAAGGCAGTGTACGGACAATACCAGGCTTTCCGGATATTCTCCTCACCAAGCCATCCATCAGGTTTTATCCGTCCCAAGCCGGTACAAGGTATTTCATCCAAGAGTAGAGAATTTAATCCCCTTCTTACCCGGCGGCACCAAGTAGGCGCTTCTTTATAAATCCTGAAGGCTGAAAGCAGCCGGCTCGATAACATCCACTTTCAGTTCCCGCAAAAACACTCCGTCAGAACGTTCTTCCAGGATAGCCGAAGAAATGCCAACCTCCAGCTCAAGGTCCTTTAAATGCCTAATATTTTTAACATGAAATTCTAAAAATTGGTATTCCTTGTTATGATTATAATTTAGAACATTTTTTTGCTTAAATCTTCGTAAAACAAGAGGAATATCATCGCCAAAAACCTTAGCGGTTTTGAGGAAATAATCTTGAGGTGAGAAATACAAGAGATCTGATTTCGGGTGTTTAAGATTCTGCTGGTAAACCTGGCCGGTATGTTTATTCTCCAGTGAACAATAGAGAATGCCTATTCTTAATTGCTCAGCCAGGGCAAAATCCAAAAGTTCCAGACATTCCAGCTCGCTTTTCGATACCGGCAATCCTCCGGCATACCAGTAATCATACAAAGTTAAGTAAGGAGGATTCTTTATTTTAAAGTTTCGCTTTTGGAAGCTTTCTCTGTTATGAAAAGGAAAACAAAATTCCAAAAGATTGATACCCTTTATCCCCATAATATTTAAAGTAAGCAAAAGTTCTTTCATGTCTTCAAAGGTGCCGGGAATTACCGGCATCTCCACCAGAACATCCCGGATATACTCCTGAGCCAGGGCCATGCGTTCATAAACCTTTTGCCGGGTGTGAGTGTCATCTTCCAGTTTGACACTAAAGCGTATTTCAGTCAGCCCGGCCTTCTGCAGCTGCTGCAGGAGCTCCACATCGAGCAAATCACCGGAGGTATAAAGCCTGGTATGGGCATGGGGGAACTTTTCATTAGCCAGACTAAAGAATCCCACTGTCTCCCGCCTATGCAAAAGAGGTTCTCCCCCTGTCAAAGCGATATAGGAAACCTTCTGCCCGGATTTGGCCAACTGGTCCAGTTCAGCCCGGCAATCCCTCAGGTGCCGGCGAAAGTAAGCATAGCCCTCTTGATTGGGATTAAAACAATAATAACAACGGCGGTGACACATTAATGAAAGAAAAAAAGTAACACTGCCTACCCCTTGCCGGCAAGCCTCACAAGCTGAGGAAAGCCAGTTAAGATAAAGGCTTTTCCCCCCATTGCGGAAGCTAACGCCTTTGGAGTAAAGCTTAGTAATCAGGGTATTTCGTTCCCCATCGAGATTCCGGTCAAGTGTGAGCCCTTGGGCCTGAATCTGCTCCAGGTAGCTTAAATAGATGTCGTCATAAATACCTGCATATTTTTTTAAGACAGGATTTTTGACCCCCTTCAAAGAATTACTTCTATCCGCATAATTCATAAACAACCTTCGCTCCTTAATTATTTTTTCAACTTAATAGACTATTTCCTGCCAACTTACTTCTTTGTTTAATCAAAGTATTTATACAAGTCAATAGCTTCATTAGCTTTATTCCCATCAACTACATTTCATTAGCTTTATTCCCATCAACTACTTTATTTTTGTTAACTTTTTCTCCCAGCTAACTGCCGTAAGCCAATTATACTTAATACCAGGGGAAATTTAAACAAAAAACCTTGCACCGCTTGAGACATTCAAGTGATACAAGGTAAATTTGCTAAAGGTAATTATGTCTTGTTTTTAATAATACACGATAAACACATAATTCAAAAATGCCCCCACCAAGGCCAGCATTAGTCCGCCATATCTTATTCCGGCTTTAATCAGGGGTATCTTTTTTTGATTTCTTACCAGGTAATCCTCATTCTCCTTCTTCAGGACTTCAAATAGAATCCTTGGTCTGACAAAAGCTATAAGTCCCAGAATAACGTAAGTACCAAACCCGGCGTAAACAAAAATATCCAGGTTAAAATTGCAAGCAATAACAACCGCAATTAAATAACAGAAAATAAGACTAAAGAAAATTTTCTCAAAAGTTGTCCGGGATTTATCAAAAATAGGTCTCATGGTCATTACCCTTCTAGAATATATTGAATCTGATCCTCTGCAAAATGAAAAGCAATATTAAAGATGAATAGCTATATTAGAGAAAAATAAAATCCCAACTGCGAAATCAATCTTAGATGATAAATTACGAAATCAACCTTAAACAGTAATTATTATAAAGGAAATCTGCGCAAATTTGTGCAAGCAAATGTTCCCAATAGAAAAAGACAGGGCAGTTCAGGCACCTGTCTTTCTTTAGTATTAGGGACTACGGTCTATTGGAGAACTAGAAAATAATAGATTACAACACCTATACCAATAAGCAGAAGCCCAAAGGCCCTTATCACCCATTGCAGTTTAGTGATTTTCTCCCCGTATATCTCATCGAACCTCGTGTTATTTCTCCACATAATATCAATAACCAATACGGGTTTGACGGTGATCGCCAAACCAATAATCAGGTAGTTGATAAGGCCGACATAAGTCATTATGTCTTGATCCAGTAACAAATCCAAAGGAATAGCCATAACGAAAATAAGCAACAGGATAATCAAAAGCCTTTCCAAAGAACCCAGCTTTTTGTCTCCGGGGATATTCCTTACCCTGCCGCGGGTCTTAACTGTAATTCCTTTTTGGGCCAAATATTGCTCTTTACTGGTTGAGTTCATTCAACTACCTCCATTGGCAAAGGTTTGTACATCTTATTATAAGCCAAATTCTCCAAAGAAAACAGCTCTTAAAAATAAATATCGGAACAATAATTGCCTAGCAACCGGAAAAAAGTACTATCCATTTTAATTTCGGCAACCGCTTTTTGAACCTCCGTTCTTGCCAAATTGCCCTCGAAATCTATATAAAAAAGATATTCCCAATTTCTTTGGCGTAAAGGACGGGATTCAATTTTCAGCATATTCAACCCGTTTTGGGCAAAATGGCTTAATGTCCTGTGGAGGGAACCCGGCTCATGAGCAAGAGCCACCGCCAGGCTTATTTTATTGTTAGCCTCTGAGACCCGAAGTGCCCTGCCGATAATAATAAACCTGGTATAATTTTCAGGCGAATTATTAATCCCTTCTGCCAGGACAACTAAGTTATACAGCTCGGCTGCCCGCCGGCTGGCTATTGCCGCCTTGTCACCCGCAGCATTATCCGCCACCAGTTTGGCGCTGACTGCCGTATTACTGCAGGGCGCCTGCTTCCAATGAGGATAACCCTGCAGGAAATTGCTGCACTGCAGAAAAGCCTGGGGGTGGGAGTAAACTTCCCGGATATTTTTCAAATTTGTCCCTGCCTGGGCAAGCAAGTTATGATCAACCTGCAGGCACTTTTCGCCCACAATGTAAAAACCATAGCGGCAAAGAAGATCATATACTTCGGCAATTCCCCCGGTAAAAGAGTTCTCCAGCGGCAAGACACCATAATCAATCTCTCCCGCCTGCAGGGCTCGGCAAACATCCGCAAAAGCTAGGTAATTAATGGAACGCTCTAAAAGACCTTCGCTCCCTTGAGCGAAATACTCATGGAGAGCCTGCTCACTATAAGAACCGGGAACCCCTTGAAACCCGACGGTAATTTTTCTCCCAGCTTCAGCCCCTGTAATTTTAGTCGCCGGAGTTTCCAGCTCTGCGCTTTCAGCTTGTGCCTTTGTGCCGTTAGTGGTATGGGTAGGCTCGCCCTTAAAATCAGGGCCTCTTCTTAAATGTTCGGCCTGATATTTTTTACTGATATCCATTAACGTTTCTAAAAACCTGGCCGCTTGTTCCTGTAAGAAAGGATCAGGGAAAGCTTTAGTTTTGGCCAACACTTCCTGTTCCCTAGATTGATTAAGAATTGGCAGCTTATTTGTTTGCTTATAATCCGCTATTTTGCGAACGGTCTCCATCCTTAGGGCTAAAAGCTGCAGAAGCTCCTGGTCCAGGCGGTCTATTTCTTGTCTAAGAATTGTTAACTCATCCATGCTGTTCCATCCTTTGCTATAATCAGATCCAGGATAGCCAGGGCTGCCACAGCCTCCACCACCGGAACCGCCCTGGGGACAATACAGGGGTCATGCCTGCCTTTGATCTTAATTGCCACTTCTTCCTTCCGGAGCAGATGGACTGTTCTTTGGGGCAGGCCGATAGAGGGCGTAGGTTTGAAAGCGGTGCGAAAGACAAGAGGCATCCCATTGGTAAGGCCGCCTTGAATACCCCCGTTATGATTGGTAGAAGTAACAACTTTGCCCTCCTGCCACCTAAACTGGTCGTTGGCCTGAGAACCCCGCATCTTAGCCACCTCAAAGCCGGCGCCGAATTCAACCCCTTTAACCGCCGGTATGGCAAAGAGGAGGTGGGCCAGTTTACTCTCTGCCGAATCAAAGAAAGGTGAGCCTACTCCCACCGGTAACCCAACCACAGCAGTCTCCACTATTCCCCCGACAGAATCCTGCTCAGCTTTAACTTCCAAAATTTCAGCTTCCATTTTTTGTCCCTGTGTCTCATCCAGAACCGGGAATTCCTTAGCCTTAAGCTTCTGGAGAACTTGCGGGCTAATCCGGACAGGATCGAATCCTTCTTCCCTAACCCCCCCGATGCTTAAGATATGGCTGCCGATAACTATTTGACGTTGCGAGAGTACTTGCTGGGCAATAGCTCCGGCCAGGAGCAGCGGCGCCGTCAGCCTGCCTGAAAAATGTCCTCCTCCCCGGTAATCATTGTATCCTAAGTATTTAACTCTGGCCGGGTAATCGGCATGGCCGGGACGAGGGGTCTCTTTAAGATCGTCATAATCTCCGGTTCGCTGGTCCTTGTTCTCAATAAGAAAGCTTAATGGTGAACCGGTTGTCCTACCGTTAAAATAACCGCTTAAAATTGTAAACTCATCCTCTTCCTTTCTGGCTGTCGAGAGCTTTGATCTGCCCGGTGTTCTCCTGCTTAATTCTTTTTTAAGAAAACCCAAGTCCAACTCCAAGCCTGCGGGAAGACCGCTTAAAATAATACCGATACCCCTTCCGTGGGATTCCCCAAAAATGGATAATTTAATATTTTCACCCCAAACTCCGCTCATAGCATTTTCCTCCCAACTGCGCATAATCTTGCCAAAAATGAGGATAAGATTTCTTAACGGCATCATAGCCGTTTATGATAAGAGGCTTAAGGCATTTAACGGCTGCTACCGCCAAGGCCATAGCTATCCGATGATCGTTCCAGCTGTCCACAGTTCCCCCCTGCAGGTTCCTGACCCCTTCAATCCATAAGCCGTCTTGAGTTTCCTGAACCCGGGCGCCAATTTTGTTGAGCTCAGAAGCAATGGCTTTCAGTCGGTCCGATTCCTTGATTCTCAGTCTTCCGGCATTAATAATCCTGGTAGTACCTTCACTAACAGCTCCTAAGACAGCCAACACCGGTACCAGATCGGGGCATTGCCCGGCATCAATTACTGTTCCCCGTGTGGAGCGGGCCGGAATACTAATCATCCCGTCCTTAAGCTCAATATCGGCCCCCATTTTCCGAACAATATCCAAGATAGCTTTATCTCCCTGCAGGGAATCGGGGTTTAAACCCCAACAGTCAATTCTGCCGCCTAAAATTGCGGCCACAATCCAGAAAGCCGCCTGGGAGTAATCACCCTCAATCCGGTAGTGTTGATGCTGATATTTTTGGCCGCCCTCAATATAGAACTGGCGATAATCACTGTTTGCAACTTTAATACCAAATTTGCTGAGAACTTCCAAAGTTAAATCTACATAACCGCGAGACTCTAATTCGGTTGTAATAATAATCTCCGAATCACCCTCTAAAAGAGGAAGCAAAAACATCAGCCCGGAAATAAATTGGGAGCTCACATTGCCCTCCAACCGGAAAACCCCGGGCTTTAAGCCGCCTTGAACAGTCAAGGGAAGAAAGCTTTCCCCCTTGGTCCGAAAGATCAGGCCTTGTTCGGTAAACAGGTGTTCATAAATATCTAAAGGTCGCTCCCCTAATTTACCCCGACCGAGAAAAGTAACTTCCGTCCCGCTGCGGGCAGCTAAGGGTAGGAGAAACCGTAAGGTCGAACCGGACTCCCGGCAATCTATGGTATCCCTAACCATGTTAGGAGTAGAACTGCCTTGAATATCAATTATTAATGCCTCACCGGTTTCGATGCTCTTAGCCATTATAGCTTGGTATTCCTTATTCTCCGGCTCGCCCGCAGAGCCTTGCCCCTTGTTTGCCCGTACTTCCTGAGGATTACCGGCTGAAATAATTCCTGGTTGATTCTCGATCTCTCTTTGTTCCTCTAAGAATTGTATTTTTTGGATTCTTACCCCCGTCGCTTGCATCCCTTCCAAAGTAGCCGCAATATCTTCTGAGAGCACCACATTTTCTATCCTGCTGACTCCTGCGGCCAAGCCGGCACAAATAACAGCCCGGTGACTGATGCTCTTGGAAGGGGGGATCCGAATATGTCCCTGCAAGGGTGTTGGCTCCAGGTATAAGTTCTTCAAAAATAAACCCCCTCGTTTAAATCTTTACTCCGTCATCCTGGGGAAGAAACGACTGAAGGGCCTTTAACTTGGCCAAAATCCTTCGCTTAGGATGACGGCTTGCACTTATACAAAATCGATCAGCATTACTAGGATGGTAATTGGAACACGCCTGCATATCCCTGTTCAGTAAACAAAAGGCGGTTTCTCACAGGTCCTTTTTTATTGCCGCGGCCTTCTGCAAAAGTTCTATCAGTTCAGCCCGGTTTTCGTTTTGGATCGCTGATTGAATACTCTCTATATTATCCCTAAAAATCTCCAGCTCTGTCAAAATATTTTCTTTATTACCCAGCAATAGTTCCGCCCAAAGAGAAGCATTCATCGCTGCTACTCGGGTAACGTCCCGGAAACTTCCGCCTATCAGCTTGCCAATCCCGCTTAACCGGCAGCTGTTTATCAGGGCTGCAGCCAACACATGCGGCAATTGGCTGGAATAAGCAATAATTTTATCATGTTCCTCCGGAGTTAGATAAATTGGCTCCCGACAGCCCAGGCCTTTAATCATATTCTGCAGCAAAACTAAACTGCTGGCTTTATTGCCCTGAACAGGAGTTAGTATATAATTGGCATCCCGAAAGATTGCCGGAGAGGCTTGAGCGAAACCGCTCGATTCCTTACCGGCTAAGGGATGCCCCCCTACGAAGTCCAGGTCGGCTCTGAGGGAGGCTCTAAGCTCGTTAATTACGACTTGCTTATTCCCCACAGCATCGGTAAGCACTGCTCCTTTTTTAAAGTTAGACATATTATCCCGGACAAACTTTACGGCTAAATCGGGATAAAGACAAATGATTACCAAGTCGGATTGGGCTAAAGGGATCTTGCCTGTGCGGAAGCCCCCGTCAATGGCCCCCAGTTTTTCAGCCTCTCTTAAAACATCCTGATTAATATCAACCGCCCAAATTTTCCTCGGCTTTAAGTTTCTTAAACCCCAAGCATAAGAGCCGCCGATTAAACCTAAGCCCACAACGGTGATCTCCATATTTCCAAAGTCCTGCTCAGAAAAATTTTCATTCCTAAATTTGTTTTCTCCCAAGTCAGCTTCCTTAAAGCCATCTTCCCCCATACTTTTTCCTCCGTTTACTGACATTTTCTTCTTCTCGTTGAAAACTTTTAACTTCGGCTCTCTTTGCCGTTAAATAACTTTCTTTTGAATTCTAGCCAGTTCTTTCATGGAATCCATCATACTGCGGAACCTCTCCGGCTTAATAGACTGCTGGCCGTCACATTTGGCATTAGCTGGATCATTATGCACTTCCACCATAACTCCATCGGCACCAGCCACCAGTGCCGCTTTAGCCATGGGTTCAACCAGCCACCAGAGCCCTCCGGCATGACTGGGATCAACAATAACCGGCAAATGACTTAATTTTTTGATCACCGGAATAGAACCCAAATCAAGGGTATTGCGAGTGTATTTTTCAAAAGTTCTGATTCCCCTTTCACAGAGAATTACATTTTCATTGCCCTGCGCCAAAACATATTCGGCAGCCAAGAGCAGTTCTTCGACGGTTGCCGATAATCCCCTTTTGAGAATTACCGGTTTGCGAATCTTGCCAACTTCTTTGAGAAGTTCAAAATTCTGCATATTGCGGGCGCCGATTTGAATCACATCCACATCGGCAACAAACAGTTCTAAATGCTCAATGGACATTAACTCCGAAACAATCGGCAGTCCGGTCTTTTCCCGGGCTTGCTTTAACAACTCCAGACCGCTTTCTCTTAAACCCTGAAAACTGTAGGGTGAAGACCTGGGCTTAAATGCTCCTCCTCTTAAAAACCCTGCCCCGGCTTTTTGGACATCTTCGGCAATAGATGTGATTTGTTCTTCACTCTCTACCGAGCACGGGCCGGCAATCACCGCAAAATAATCTCCCCCAATTTTCTTATCCCCGATCTTAACAACCGTATCTTCGGGATGAAAAAGCCTATTGGCAATCTTATAGGGTTCCTGGACTCGGATTACTTTTTCAACTCCATCCAAGGCTCTCAGCCTATCGGCATCAACCGCGCTGGTATTGCCGACAAGGCCAAAAATATGATAATTAACCCCCTGAGATTCATGAACCTCACAGCCTAATTCCAGTAACCGTAATTTCATCTTTTTAATTTCTTCCACCGGAGTTTTGGGCTCCATCACAATAATCATAACTTAACCTCCCATTTACTCATTTTTTACTCTTCACAGTTTCTCTCACTCATCTTTCTGTTTTTGCCCGGCGCCGGGGCAAATAAGAGAAAATAAATTAGTGAATAAAAAAGAAGACCCATTTTTCTAATGAGCCTTCTTCAGTGTTACCACTTTCAGCGTTTGTCCGGATTTGCTGAAAATTTTATTTGCTTAAGCTATTTCAAGTTTGAAGACAAATCTTGGAGTGATGCTCATTAGATAAGAGCGCCAATATTTTTTTGTAAAACAAGCAAAAATAGCCGGTGCTAAAATAAAAATAAAAGCACAGGCTAAAGTAGATATAGCTGAAGTTATTGACTTGTTCTACAGAACTCTTACCTCTAAGCATTTCCAACATGACTTTTCTCCATAAAGAATTTTTTCTATTATACTTAAGCCTTAACCAAATTGTCAATAATTATTTTCATTTTAAAGTATATTCAGTCTGGTAAAAAATGTTACCCGACAACAAACCCTAATTCCGGCAGAAAACAATGAATAATGAGAAAACGATGTTCGACTGCCGCCTGCATAAATTTAACCCAGTGGGAATCAGCAAAACCCTCCTTTTGGCGATAAACAATGTTCTGGAAACTTTGATTGTACAGGTTTTTGGTTTTCGGAACGCTTACGGCCTCGACGGCTTGCTCAAACCAAGCCTGTTTATCGTAGGCCAGAGAGCGGTCGGTTTTATCAAAGTCAGGTAAGGAAAAGCGATTCTTCTTGATATACTTGAGCCAATTTTCATGTCTCTCCTCCTGGGTGCCGACAAACGAAAGCAATTCGCGGAAAACTTCTAAATAGGCGTCAAAGGCCTTGACCGGATAATTGGAACCATACTGAGGGTTTTTACCCAGGAAATAAACAAGATAGTCATAAATATTTCTCAGCGCGGGAAGGTATCTTTCTTCCAGATTATTAATTTGGACAACTTGGCCCCAACGGGCATATTCCCAGGTAAGGTAAGGAATATCGGGATTAGCTTGAACTTCGCTGTGCCCAATGGAAAATAAACCTGCAGACCTGCGGTCCAATAGCTTTAAGGCTAAGCGTCCGCCGTATTCCCTAACATTCCTCTCCCCTAAGCCGGAAATGAGCTCGACATCATTATAGGTGTCATATAAACCTTTAAAGTCCTGATGGGCATAGGCATCGGCAAAACAATGCAGGCCTATCCCCAGCCTGTAGAGAATATGTTCAGAAGAGGAACAGCGAATATCTTCCAGAAGAAGCGCTAAGACTTTGGAATTAGGCGCAGTAAGGAAAGGATCCGGGTTATTGGGGTCACCGTTAGGCAGAAAGTGAAAAGGCAGCCAAACATCCAAAGCCTCATTGAGATTAAGCTCCCTGGGTTTTAATAGCCGGTGAGCTGTTTGGATCTGCTTAAAAACCCCACCATTTTTAAAAAGAAGCACCTCGCCATACAGGGCATCATCAACATACTGGGAGGAATAAGCTACAATTTCCGCATAATAGCTGCTCATGCCCGTGATTCGGCAGAGAGCATAGATACCGGCATGATGAAGGTCTATTTGCATTTCCCGCACTCCCCCAAGCTGGCTTAAGCTTTTTTATTAGTAATATATTCTCAAGGCTCAAAGATTAGGACAATTTCGCTCACTTAAATTTCCGTTTTTAGCACTGGATTATCTTGTAAGAGGGAATGAGAAAATGTTAAGATGTAAATACAGCTATATACATATAACTCTTTAATACATATAACTTTTAAGCAGGATTCACATTTTTATTATATAAAACGAGGTGATTATTCTTGTCAGATCCGAAGTCGTTACAAAAAGAGAGGATCAGTATTTTCCAAGATGTCCAGGATAGCAGAATCCCCCGCAGGGTTCCTGTTAACACCAGATTTTCTATCGGCTATGTTGCTCAGTTCGGCGGGCTCGATATGGCTGAGGCCCAGTGGAATCCCCAGCTAGTCGAGGAAGCTGCGGACAAGCTGTGCCGGACGATTTACTCCGATAGCTGCCCCTATGACGGTTCTATCCGCTATCCCTCTTATTACCGCTCTTTAGAATCCCAATCCTTTGTGATGAGTTCCAGCGGTTTTATCCAGCACCCCGAAGTAGTGGGCATGTTTCCTGAAGACTATGATTACCTGATAGAGAAACCTTTGGATTGTCTAATCGAAAGGATACTCCCCAGGCAGTACAAAGCCCTTGACTCAAGCGATCCGGTTAAAATGGCCTTTAGGCTAGCCATTAGCTTGTTGGGCTATGAAAACGATTTTAAAGAAACCGGCAATATCATCAGTAAACTCACGGAAAAATACGGTTATGGTCCTGGGGTACCCCCTACGGCCAACGGCTTTACCGAAGCTCCTTTCGACTTCATAGCCGATCAGCTGCGGGGCTTTAAAGAAATAAGCCTCGACATCAGGCGCCGACCGGAAAAACTGGCGGAGGCCTGTGAAGCCCTCTACCCCATTCTCTTTAAAAAAGGCCTGCCGGTAAATCCGTCACCTTATTCCACAGTTTTCTTACCCCTGCATATGCCTACTTATATGCGGGAAAAAGACTTTGCCCGCTTGTGGTGGCCAAGCTTTAAGCGCATGGTGGACGAATATGCTTCTTTAGGCATCCACTGCAGACTGTACTGCGAAGATGACTGGACCCGTTATTTGGATTATCTTTATGAATTGCCGACCAATACCGTACTTATGTTTGAATATGGCGATGCCAAGCTGATCAAAGAAAATTTGGGCAAAAAGCATATCATTACCGGCCTCTACCCTGTAACAATGCTTAAAAGCTCGACCAAAGAACAGTGCTTGCAGAAAGCTCAGGAAATGCTGGATATCCTAGCACCGGGCGGGAAATTCATTTTTGCTTTGGATAAACCGCCTTTATCCGTTAGTGATATCAACATGGATAACTACTGTGCCGTTACCGAATTTGTCCGCGATTACGGGGTATACGCAAATGCCGGCGAAAATGCCGGCCTGGAGTTTAAGAAGGAAGACTATGCTGTTGCCCCTGCGGCTTCCCGCAAACTGGAAAGCAAATATCTTGATGCCTGGGCGGATAGCCCGGAGCTGGCCAAGCTGCAAGTCTTTGAGGATAAACTTTTCCAGTACTTGATTTTCCTCTTATTGTAGGAGTTAAGTTATTATCAGAAATTAGCGATAGCCACGCGAAACGAATTAAATTTTTGCTTTTTTCAGCTCCGGATTAAGCAACAAAAATATTAAGAGGAGGATATAATCATGATTGATATCCAAGCTTTAACCAAAGCAGTCGGTGATTTAAACGAAGATGAATTATTGGGAATGCTCAATGAATTTGTAGCCGCAAACCCTACGCCGGAAGAAGCGCAAGCCGTGGTCAACGCCTGCCAGCAAGGTATGGCCATAGTCGGTGATTTGTTTGAAAGCGGGGAATACTTTGTCGGCGATTTAATCTATGCCGGAGAACTTTTAACTCAATCCATCGATATTTTAAAACCCGTTATTGGCAGCTGTAATACCACTACCGTCGGTAAAATTGTCCTTGGTACCGTTGAAGGCGACTTACATGACATCGGTAAAAATATTTTCCGCAGTATGGCTGAAGCGGCAGGCTTTGAAGTCCACGACCTGGGGATTGATGTTAAGCCCAAGGCCTTTGTGGAGAAAGTCAAAGAAGTCCAGCCGGATATTGTCGGCATGAGCGGGGTACTGACTCTTGCTTTGGAATCCATGAAAAATACTGTCGACCTCCTGAAGGAAGCCGGTTTGGCAAAAGAGGTTAAAATTATTATTGGCGGTAACCCTGTTACGCCGGAATTCGCCAAGATGATTGGGGCAGATTCTGCCACCGCCAACGCTGCCGAAGGGGTAAAAATCTGCCGGAGGTGGGTAAACTGATCTCAAGCCAAAGGAGTTTTGCACTTACATGCCGGAAAAATTTAAAGCAGAAAAATTTAAAGTAATTTTTCCCTTAGAAAATAAAGAAATCGAGGTTCAACCCGGAACGACGGTGTCTCAGGCTTGTGCCCTGGCTGGGAGCCCTTTAAACCTGGTCTGCGGGGGAAAGGGCAAATGCGGGAAATGTAAGCTGAAAATTGAAAAAAACAGCCGCCAGGAAGAAGTCCTGGCTTGCCAGGAAATAATCACCTGCGACTTAAATGTCTTTCTGCCGGAGGGAGAAGAGTGGAATTCATCTCAAATTTTAACTTCTAATAACACCCATCCCCATGCTACCAATCCTCATGCTACCTATCCCCGGAGATTAAAGCCGCTGATCCAAAAAAATTTTTTGCCCAAAGCGGTCCTCCAAACACCTTCTTACCAAGGGGATTGGGAGCATATACAAAAACAGGCAGGAACTAAGCTGCCGGCTCCGCCCTTAGGCCTCCTGCAAAAACTGTCCCGTATTTATCATCAGGATGACCTGGAAGGAATCACCTTGGTCAGCGGGCAAAATACCCTCTTAGCGATCGAAGAAAACGATACAACCCTCCATAATTATGGTTTGGCCGTTGACCTTGGCACTACTTCTATTGTCGCTTATTGCTATGACCTTAATACCGGCCAAAACATCGGTACCTACTCGGCTTTAAACAACCAAATATCCGTAGGCGCCGATGTCATTACCAGGATTGGGGCGGCACTTGAAAACTCTGAAGGCCTGGCCCTTTTGCAGGCTAAAGTTGTACAAACTATCAATGTTTTAATAGATATGGCTGTGGGCGCGAACAAGCTTAACCCTAATTCTATCTATGCTTTGGTCATTGCCGGCAACAGCGCCATGCAGCATCTGTTCTTGGGGTTTAATCCCCAATACCTGGGCAGAACACCTTATACCAACACAATTCAAGGGGAAATCAATTGTCGGGCTAAGGAACTGGGTATTAAAATTAATCCCCAAGGAATTGTAACTTTTTTGCCGTTAATAGCCGGCTTTGTCGGTGCAGATACTACAGCGGTTCTGCTCTCCCTGCCGGAAAAAGAAACAGCTAAACTTAAGCTGATTATCGATCTGGGTACTAACGGGGAAATACTTGTGGGCAGCAAAGACGGTTGGCTCACAACTTCCACAGCAGCCGGGCCGGCCCTGGAGGGGGCTAATATCTCCTGTGGCATGCGCGCTTCTGCCGGAGCGATTTCCAAGGTGGAAATAACAGAGGGAAAAGTCAAGCTTACCGTGATTGGTGAGGAAAAACCCAAAGGGATCTGCGGTTCAGGCCTGGTGGATGCTGTCGCCGCCATGCTGAAAGCCGGCCTGCTTAGTAAGACCGGACTCCTGCTGAGCGCCGAAAAATATCTGGCTGTCTGCCGCCCCGAGCACCGGCAATTGGCAAGCAAGCTGCTCAAAATCAACAATACTAACGTATTTCTCCTAGCCACGAAGGAGCAGGCTTTTAACGGCCAAGCCATTTATATTTCCCAAAAAGACATCCGGGCTTTGCAATTAGCCAAAAGTGCTATCTATACAGGCTGCTCGCTGCTCTTAAAGGCCGCCGGCCTTAAGGAGAACAGCTTGGACGAAATATTACTGGCCGGTGCTTTTGGCAATTATATAGATATAACTAACGCTCAATTAATTGGGCTTATCCCTTCCTGGCCAAAGGTTCCGGTACGCTCCATCGGCAATGCCGCCGGTGGAGGTGCAATTAATTATCTTCTCTCCTCTCAGACCCGGGATCAGGCAGCCGCAATTCTGAAAAAGATCAGACATTTGGATTTGGCCGCCCAGCCCGATTTTCAGCAGGAATTTCTGGCCAACACCAATTTTAGGTAAGATAATGAAGGTGAGATCATGGAGTTACCGGTCTATTTGAGAATAGCTGAAGACCTTAAAAACAAGATCAAAAGCGGAACTCTGCAGCCGGGAGATGCTATCCCCTCCGAAAACTCTTTATGCGAAACATATGGGGTAAGCAGGATGACGGTCAGGAAAGGACTTGCCCTGCTGGTCAGTGAAGGATACCTGTCGTCAATTCCCGGTAAGGGCAGTTTTGTCAAAGAGCCGGACTCGGAGAAGTACATCCTCTACTATAACGAAATGTCCAATTTCCTTAACAACATTGATTCCACCAAATTGCTGGAAGTAAATATCATTTTACCAACTGCCAAGCTCATCGACAGTTTAAATATTGACGCCAACCGGAAAATAATTTTAGTGAAGAGGCTCTTTTACAGCCATGGAGAACCTGCCGCTTATGATCAAAAATACCTCATTTACGCCAAAGGGATGCCCGTAGTGGAAAAAGAAATTAAGTATGGCACTTTCCCGGAGATGTTTGCCAAATATACTTCCCTCTTTGCTATGGAGAAGGAATTAACAATCTCCGCTCAGCTGCCGGATGAAGAGATAAGCAAGCACTTATCTCTCTACAGCACCATCCCTTTACTGGTAGTAGAGCAAAAACTTTACAACTCTGAGAAAAAGCCTATCGGCCTTGGAATTACTTACTTCCGAGGGGATTATTGCAAATTATTTGCCAGCTCTACCTTCGCAGACTGATAACGACGGTCTCATATTTTACAGAAATAGGAATAGACTGTACTGCCTTAATTTGCGAATACTACTAGTAAGATCTTTTCTTTCGTATTAACAAACTACAGGAGGTCTTCATGTCGGTAATTCTATCCGTCCAAGACATAAGCAAAAGTTTTGGCCAGTCAACTGTGGTTGATCACATCTCCTTTGAAGTCCAGAAAGGGGAAATTTTAGGACTTGTAGGCCCCAACGGCGCCGGCAAATCAACTATTATCCGCTGTATCCTGGGGATTATTCATCAGGATTCCGGGACAATTACTTACCACTTGGATGAAAGCCAAAAATTAAATACCTCCAAGATAGGCTATCTTCCTGAGGAAAGAGGCCTCTATAAAGATGCTAAAATAATGGATATCCTCATGTACATGGCCAGTTTAAAGAATTATCCCTTAGACAAAGCCCGCCAAAGAGCTGATAATTATTTTGAAAAATTTGATCTGAAGGGCAGAGCTAAAGCCAAGATTGAGGAATTGTCCAAAGGAATGGCTCAAAAAGTCCAGTTTATAGCCTCTATTATCCATGAACCGGAATTATTGGTTCTGGACGAGCCGCTTTCCGGCTTCGACCCGGTTAGCCAAAACCTTTTCATGGAAGAGATCAAAAGCTTGGCGGCAAGGGGTACAAGCATTCTTCTTTCTTCCCACCAAATGAACATGGTAGAGTCGCTGTGCCATAGAATCTTTATGATTGATAAAGGCCGGAGAGTCCTTTACGGCAACTTGGATTCAATCAAAGACCGCTATGCTAATTACAGATGTGAAATCCTGGGTAATAACGACCCCTCCCGCTTCAGTAGGCTTCCTTATGTCCAAAAAGTAGAACAAGATGGCCAGAAGCACATTATTCACTTACAAAGCGGTACCTCTCCATCGGCATTTTTAAGGGAATTGCCCCCGGATATAGAAATTAAAGAGATGAACCTGACCCGCATCTCCCTGCACGACATTTTTGTTAAGACCGTAACAGGAGGTATTTAGCAATGAAAAACACCCTTAAAGTTGCCAAATGGGAAATCAAACGTAATGTGACGAATAAAGCCTTCCTCATATCCATCTTGATTACCCCTCTGCTAATGCTCCTGTTCGGGTTTGTACCGTCCCTTTTAGCTAAATTCGAAACAGATCAACCCTTTACGCTTTATGTAGTTGATGAACTAGGTATTTATGAAAGAATCAGCCAGGCTTCTTCAGAAAAATTAACTATGATCCTGACTGAAGACAATCCCCAAGCTTTAGAAGCGAAAACCCGGGGACAAAAAGATCAAGGGTATGTTGTCCTCGATGAAAACTCACTAGCCACAGGTCTGGTCACAGTTTATACCGATAATGAAGGAAAAAGCACCATTGCCCCCTTAACCGGAGTCCTGCAAACGGTCTTTAATGATTATAAAATGGAAAAATTAGGGTTGAGTAAAAGCCAAATTGACTATCTTAAACAGCCTTATCAGGTCAATGTTACTCCTTTGACCAAAAAAGAGGCGGAACGTTCCCTGCCCCAAAAAATTATTCCGGCCGTTTTTGCCGGAATCCTCTTTCTGACTGTCTTTACTTCCGGCACAATGACTTTTCAAAGTGCCCTGCAAGAGAAGAAAGATAAGATGGTCGAAATTATCCTCTCCTCAGTTCGAGCTACAGACCTGATGCAGGGTAAGATTTTAGGATATTTCGTCTTAGGGTTAATTCAAGTCGGTGTTTGGCTTTTATTCGGTATCCCGGCGGCCCAGTTTTTCTTTAAAATCCCGATTCTTGAATACCTTTTCGTGCCTGACCTCTTACCGATGGTCTTTTTCGCTTTAGCCGGCTACCTGCTCTACTCGGCAATTTTCGTTGCTATCGGAGCTACAATGGAAGATGCTCAATCCGGCAGTAGCTTTCAAGGTATGATCTTTTTAATCCCCATGCTGCCCCTCTTTGTGATTGGCCCGATTATGGCCAACCCCTCTGGGATGATCGCCCGGATCGGAACCTTCTTTCCCTTAACTACACCCGGCGTTATGCTTGCCCGCCTGAGCATTTCCTCCCAAACACCTCTGTGGGAAATCTTGGCCAGCGGAGCGCTCCTCTTGCTGACTACTTTGCTGGTCATGCGCTTAGCCGGAAAACTGTTTAAGACTGCAATTCTAATGTACGGTAAAAATGCCACCATGGCTGAAGTTATTAAATGGTTAAGGTATTAAATTCCCTTGCAAAATTCTGTAGATAGCATCCATATCTACAGAATTTCTTATTTCAACCGCCAATAAATCATATTGCATTTCTTTATACTCATTATCAACCCTTTCCACTGCTTTTCTTTCATTAATCCGTTCCGTAAGACAGTCTTCTTCTTCGATATCGACAGACAGATAAGGCACTACCCCCAGGACAGGCACGCCTGTCTTTTTTTCAATCATTTGCAGCCCCGAATGCAAAGAGTCAAGATGCCCTCGGAATTTATTAATAATTGTCCCTTTGATTAACTTTTTTTCCTCATCTTCAAGGAGCATGATTGTACCGTAGATAGAAGCAAACACTCCGCCCCGGTCAATATCCGCAACCAGCAGAACCGGAGCCCCTGCTGTCCTGGCCATCCCCATGTTTACCAAATCATTATCTTTCAAGTTGATCTCCGCAGGGCTGCCGGCTCCTTCAATAACTACAATATCGTACTGAGCGGCTAAGGTATGATAAGCATTCATGATATGAGAGATAAGCTTTGGTTTTTGCTTGGCATACTCTGCCGCATCCATGCTGCCAAAAACTTCTCCATCGACAATTACCTGCGAACCTTTCTCGCTCATCGGTTTCAGCAGAATTGGATTCATTAAGACACTGGGCTCAATCCCGGCGGCTTCGGCCTGAACAGCCTGAGCCCTCCCCATTTCTAAACCGTCTCTGGTAATATAGGAATTGAGAGTCATGTTCTGAGCTTTAAACGGAGCAACTCTATAGCCGTCTTGTTTAAATATCCGGCAAAGCCCTGTTGTGAAAAGGCTTTTCCCGGCATTGGACATGGTGCCCTGAATCATTATGGTTTTAGCCATATACTTCCCCCTGTCAAGGATATTACTTCGCTAATGCTATCGAAACAACCTTATTGCCTTATTCGGAGAAACAAGGAAGGAATTGCGGTGCCCCGGAGACGGGATGTTTGATCATGGAAAAACTGGCTTTATAAGTCTTGGCGATTAGTTCCTCACAGAGCACTTCATCTTTTCTACCGGCTTGAATAAACCTGCCGTCCTCCAGGACGATCAAATGATCGCAGTACTGACTGGAGAGATTCAGATCATGAATAACCATGATAATAGTCGTAGCTGACTCTTTATGCCATTTGCGCAGGTATTCCATGACCATGCTTTGATGACCGATATCCAGGTAAGTCGTCGGCTCATCCAAGATCAAAATTTGGGGTTCCTGAGCCATGGCTCTCGCCAAAGAAACCAATTGCCTTTCCCCGCCGCTTAACGTTTCTACCACCCGATCCTGTTTAGCAGTTAAATCAAAACATTCCAGGGCAGAAGCTATTATTTCTTTGTCTTTTAAAGTCATCGGGGCTAAAGGCTTCAGCCAGGGGTAACGTCCCATCTCCACTACCTCGCGCACTGTGAAAGGTAAAGAGCTGGTATTATTCTGCTCTAAAAAAGCGATCTGCCTGGCAATTTCTTGGCGGGAATAATCTTGTAAAAGCCGTTTATTAAGCAGCACTTGTCCTGCACAAGGTTTATTGACTCCGCTTAAAACTTTCAGCAAAGTCGTTTTGCCGCTGCCGTTAGGTCCGATAATACCTGTTATTTGGCCTTTGGGTATTTGCAGGGAAACGTCCCGTAACACTAATTTTTCCTTGTACTTATAAGACACCTTAGTAAGCTCAAAAACATAGTCTCGATATTTGTCTTTGGCTTGAATTTTGTTCTTACACACTTCTCCCGCGTTTAACATATTTTTCTCACACCCTTTTCTTCAAGAGATAGCCAAAAAACGGCGCTCCGGCCAAGGCCGTGATTACTCCGATAGGGATTTCCATAGCCGGAATGATAGTTCTGGCTAAGGTATCCGACCACAAGAGGAAAACCGCTCCGGCAAGACAAGAAGCCGGTATCAGGATCTTATGGTCCGGTCCGGCGATGATCCTAATCATATGGGGAACAATTAAACCCACAAAGCCGATTATGCCTACGACGGAAACCGCCGAAGCCGTTAAGAGTGAAGCGGCCACCAAAACAAGAATTTTTATCCTCTCCACGTTCATTCCCAAATGTTCCGCTGCCTGTTCACCTAAAGACAAAATATTTAAATTGCGATAAAACGCCAAGATCAAGAGAAATCCTATTAAGAAGTACGGCAGGAGAAAAACGAAATCGGACCAGCCGGTAGATACTAAACTACCCATCATCCAAAAGACTATCGATCTTAGCTTATCCCCGGAAATTGTCACTGCGAAAGAGAGTAACGCTCCCAGAAAAGACTGGATCACTACTCCGGCTAAGATCATCGTTACTGTATCCCGTTTTCTCCTCCAGGCTAAGGCAAATACTAGGAGCAAGGAGAGAATTGCTCCAGTAAAAGCAAACAGAGGAACAGCAATTTTTGCCAGGAAAGTGCCCGCCGTGGTAACCAGGAGAATTGCTGCGGCAGCGCCTACAGCGGCACCGGAAGAAATGCCCAGAATATATGGATCTGCCAAAGGATTACGCAATACTCCCTGAAAAGCAACACCTGCAGTTGCTAACATCGCCCCGATTAGTGCCGCCACAAAAACCCGGGGCAGACGCAGATCCACCACTATAGACTCTTGGGTATCAAGCCAAACCTGCTCAAACTCCAGCAAGGGCAATTGGTTTAAAATAATTTTAAAGGTCAGGCCAAAAGGCACCCGGACCGAGCCTAGGCTTAAAGTAACCAATATAGATATAAATAAGAAGAATCCTATTAAAAGCAAAAAGTATTTTTTATTCTTCATTGACCCATCCAAATTACATTCAAATTACATTCAAATTACTTTAAATAACATTCAAATAACATTTTTTTTATTACATTATTTTTGAGTAGTTTCATAAACAAAGCTTCTAAAATAATTCCGGGTATATAGCCTTGGCGGTTAGCTCCAAACCATCAATAATTCTAGGACCCTGCCTGCTGATAATATTGTTATCCAAGCTAATTATCCGATTATTTTTGACAGCCCCGATGTTCTCCCATCCTTTGCGCTTTTTGATTATTTGGGCGGCATTAGGATCGGAATAACTATAGGTCTCAAAAATAACATCCGGATTGCGCGCAATTACTTGTTCACTGTTAAATTGGGCCCATCCCTGAACATCTTCAGCAATATTTATCCCGCCGGCTTTCGTAATGACTTCATGAAGAAAAGTCCCTTTTCCGGCCGTGAATAACTTACTGTCGACTTCCATCCAAACTTTGCGTTTTTCCTCAACGGGAAGTTGGGCCAGCTTTTCTTCAATCCGCTTTTCCTTAGCTTTCATTTCTTCGATAATTGCAGCTGCCTGCTCCTGCCTGTCCGTTATTTGGCCGGTCATAGCAATACTTTCGTAAACATCATCAATACCCTGGGCCTCAAATACCACTACCGGTATCCCCAAGCTCTTGATTTTCTTGGTATCTTCCGCGGATGCCAGCCAATACATTATTAAATCGGGCTCGAGGTCAAGAATTTGCTCCAAATTGGGGTTTAAGGCATCCTCAAAAACATACTCAGCCTTATCTTTAACCTCGGCGGGATAATCATCCCACTTGGTTACCGCCACAGGATACTCTCCAAGGGCACAGAGAATTTCCGTGGAACTGGGCAATAAGGATACAATTCTTGTCGGTTTAGCCGGGATAGTAACGGTTGCCCCAATATCATCGACAATAGTGAGCGGGTACTTGGTCTTTAAGTTCCCGGCAACATCCGGCTGCTCTCCCTGAGTAACCTGCGGCTGTTCTTGAGACTGTCTCTCGGCTTGAGACTGCCCCCCCTTAGAAGCACTGCAGCCGACTAGTACCGTGGCTAAAAAAAGCATAAGTATGGTAATAATTGCTGTGCTCCGACGCATCAAATTATTCCCTCCTAGTTACGTAATTTTCTGGGTATATATTTTATTTCAGTGAAGCTATTTTTGATAGAAGAATACTTTCTTCTTAGCTAACAGAAATTAGTTTTTTAGGATGGAAGAAGCGGTAAGATGCTGATAGTTTTTAATGACTTTTTCCTGCTCCCACTGCTTATCTTCTATACTCAGCTTATAACCTTGGGTGTTAGGAACCTGCCAATCAAAGAAACTTTTCCCGCCGGGAATATATTTTTCCAGAATAGCCATGATTGTCCCCCCGTGGATTACCAAAGCCGTACTTTTCCAGCCGCCTTGTCTTATATCCTCAACTACTTCGCTAAAAGCCCGGCAGCAGCGTTCTTTATAAGACTGGATATCTTCGCCGCCCGGGGCTTTCTCCTTCCCACCGCCGGCGATCCATCTCCGGTAAAGAGGATTGGCTTTAAGCTCCGCATAGCTTTTTCCTTCAAATGCCCCAAAGTTATACTCGGCAAACCCGGGTACAATCTGGTAAGGAAGTTTCGGATAGATCCAGAAGGCTGTTTGCCTGCACCTTTCCCGTGGGCTGACATAAACTTTCTCCACTTTCGGGTAGTAACCGGAGACAATCCTGGCTTTAAGTTCAAGAAGCCCGGCTTCACTAACCGGTTCATCGCCCGCGCCCGCATAGCGTCCTTCATAATTCCCTTGGGTTTTAGCATGTCGAATGAGATAAAGGTTATAAATCATCTCAGAACTCAATACCCTTTCGCATTTTGATGCCCCGGTCATAGGGATGTTTAACCTTCACGATCTCGGAAACATAGTCAGCCAAAGCGATTAAATGTTCTGAAGCTCCCCGGCCGGTAATAACTAACTCCAATTTTTCCGGGCGTCCTTTGACAAAATCCTCTACTTCCTGAGCCCGAAGAATTCCCAGATTATAAGCAACAACCGCCTCATCCATAATAAGCAGGTCATACTCACCGGTCATTGCCAGTTCGGCAACTTCCGTGAATAGCCTTCTCTGCTCACCACATACCCGCTCCCGCTCCCCCGCTGCCAGGTCATTGAAGAATCCTTTTAACGGCGGAGCTTTCACAACTTGCACTAAATCTTGGAGCCGGACTAAAGCTTGATGCTCGCCGGAGTTACCGGATTTTAAAAACTGGCAGTAAAGGATCTTCAGCCCTCTTCCGTAAGCTCTTAAAGCCAAGCCTAAGGCTGCTGTAGTCTTACCTTTCCCCTCGCCTGTATAGATGTGAAATAATCCCTTCATACCATTAGCCCCCCTTTCGTAATTTCTCCGTCTTTAATCTTCTTTAATAATAACCGGGATTCCGGCCCAGACCCGCACAACTTTTTGGGCTCGGCCAGCCAAGAGCTGGTATACCCTGCCCGTCTCATCCCGCCAGCTTCTTTCTTCCTCCAGCAGAGGCACAATGCCACAGCCAATTTCCGTACCTAGCAAAATCTTTTGCTCGAAACGGTCAATATTTTCCTGAAAATATTGCCAGGGAGAGTATCCTTCAGCCAATAAAACCCTCACCCCATCCTGGATATTTTTAATTAGATCGGCCTCATACATCTTTGCAATATTTTCAGAAGTCAAATCACAAATCTTCAGCTTCTCACCGTACTGGGTCAGAGCATAGTTAGTTTTGCCTTGATATTTGCCACCGATGATGAAAATCATTGATATCCCCCCCTATCCCCAAAGTCCTCAACTAGACTACAATCTGCTTAATCATTACTAAAATAACCAGCAGCAAAAGTTCTGCCAATTCCACATAAGCCCCGGCTATATCCCCGGTAATCCCGCCAAAATTCTTTCTGGCAAAGAAATAATAAAAGGCGGTAAAGAGCATTAACCCTAGGGGGAGGAGCATACTGTAAAAACCATCCAGGAAATAGATAAACCCGACACACATAGCCATAAAAAGTGCGAGTGCATAAAAGACACCTTGCTTTTGATTCTTGCCAAACATTACGGCTAAGCCGTCTTCTTTAGCATAGGGAAAGAAACAGAGCATTGCGGCTTGGGCTATCCGGGATAAGACCGGAATAAAAAGCAATAGATAAGCCTTTTCCCTCCCTGCTAAGAAGAGTTCGGAAAAGAAAGCAATTTTAAGCAAAAGCAGGCTGACCAGGGTTATAACGGCAAAAGCACCCACTCTCGAATCTTTCATTATTTTAAGTTTTTGCTCTATACTCTGCCTGGAAAAATAGGCATCGGCAGTATCCATCAAGCCGTCTAAATGCAGGCCGCCGGTAATAAAAGGATAGAATAAGGCCATCACGACCGCCTTGCTAAAAGCGGAGAAAGTCAAATTATCCAGCAAGCAAAATAAACCATAGCCCAAAGAACCGATCCCTAAGCCAACCAGCGGCATCAACGCCGGCAAAAACTTAAGCCTCCGTTCTGTCCACTTGAGCATTGGCAACGGAATGATCGTTAAAAAGGAGAAAGCTATTACGATCGCACTCAGAAAATCTTTCATAGTTTAATAATTCCTATCCTTATAGTCCTGATTTAATTTGAGAATTGATTAGGAACAATTCCTTTATGGCAATGGTAACCCCCATATACACACTCTATGGCCAAGTCACTGCTTGCGGCCAGTCGGATATGCAACTGAGCCAAAGCCTTAATATAAGCTTCGGTGGAATTTTCATAGAGGATGCCATCACTAAAAACATCATTAGAAATAACAATCAGATTGGCGGCCTTATTTTGAATTTTGGCAAGATCATTGAGGATCTTCTCACAGATCATTTGAAGATAACCCAATTGGGAAAAACTTACTTCACTCTCAACTGCTTCCTCAAACATTTCATTAGCCAAAAGGGTCCCCAGGCAATCCAAGAGTACGGTATCTTGTTTCTTAAGCAAAGGAGCCATATCCCCTATTGAGGAACTTTTATCCATAGTTAAAAAGCTTTTATCCGCCCTATTTTGCTGGTGTATCAGAATCCTCTTGGCAATTTCTTCATCATAATAGCGTGCTGTTGCCAGATAGATTTTCCTGTTCCCATCGGCTAAAGCTGCCGCCAGCTTTTCTCCCAATGAACTTTTGCCGCTGCGGACGCCGCCTGATATAAAAACCAGCACTTAACTCCCTCATTTCTGCTTTCTCTGTTCTTCCCGGATATCCACTAGGACACTGCCGTCAATATCACCCTGGGAAAACGTACCCATCTCCCGTCCAATGGCTAGAGCACAATCAATTAAATAAAAAGCCAAAGGACAGCCGGAGCCTTCACCTAGGCGCATCTCCAACTGCAAATAGGCCTCTAGCCCCAGTTCCTTCAGCACTGCAGCATACCCGGGTTCCGCAGAAAAATGCGAGGGGATCATGTAAGAAACCGCCAGGGGATTTAGCCTGGCTGCAACAAGTGCGGCAGTAATAGATATCACGCCGTCAATCACTACCGGGATTTTGTGATAAGCACAGCCCAGGAACACTCCCGCCATCGCAGCAAGGTCATAACCCCCTACTTTGCTTAAAACTTCGAGCGGATCTTCGGGATTCGGCCGATGTTTGGCAACAACAGCTTTTACAACTTCGATCTTATGCTGATAATCCTCTTCCGTCATCCCGGCTCCTTTGCCTACAACAACTTCAGCGGAAAAATCCGTAAGCCCCATGATCACCGTAGCGGAAGTACTGGTGTTGCCAATACCCATTTCCCCGGTGCCGATAACCTGGTAACCTTTAGCTGCCAAATACTCAACCATCGAAATCCCAATTTCCAGGGCCTGAATAACCTCTTCCCTAGTCATAGCCGCTTCCTTCAGCATATTTCTGGTACCGCGGCGGATCTTTTTATTGATAATCCGGTCATAAGGCAAATCAGCATTTACGCCGATATCTACCAGGATAACATCAGAACCCGCCTGGTTGCTTAAGACATTGATCCCGGCCAGTCCCTTGGTCATATTGAGAAACTGGATGGCCGTCACTGCTGCCGGTGCTGAACTAACCCCTTCCTCACATATCCCATTGTCTGAGGCAAAAACCACCACGGCTTTTTTAGCCAGAGGATTACTCTTAACTTGGCCGGTTATTGACGCAATACGCACGGCTATTTCCTCCAGCTTACCCAGACTGCCTATAGGTTTCAGAAGATTATCCAGATGTTGCTTGCTCTCTTCCGCTGCTTTTTCTGATACCGGTGTTATTCCTGTGATTACTTTGTTTAATAATGACATAATATTCCCTCCGTTAATTCTTATAAAACTGAGATATTCTGAAACCAGTAACCGTTTTGATAAGTTTGCTCTTTAAGCTCAATTTTAACTCCCTCCGAAAAGATCGGACCGTCAAGAACTACGGTATGATACTCTCCTTCCTCACCCGAAGGGTCAACACCCCTTTTTTCAAAAGTCCTTATTAACTCCAAATCCAGCGTTCGCCCTAAAATTTCTTTTTCTAAAGCCTGCTCTTTCACCGCAACAACTACAGCCTGAAAGCCCTCCCTGATGAATTCCCTGAGCAAATCCATTCTGGCATCTTGCCATAAGGGCTCAAAGGCTTGAAGGCCGGTCTCGGCACAGACTCTTTCTACCCATTCCCTATGGCCTTCCAGATCAATATCGCCGAATACCCCGGCTGCGATACCCTGGGATTTAAACTCCTGCAGTGCAGTTATGAACACTTCTTCATAAGCATCCCAAGCGGCAATTTTGGAGATAAGCGGAACACCCAAAGCCTTAGCCTGTTTCTTTAAGAGCTCAACCGGCAAATGATGTGACTTGGACCTTTGGCTATCTTCCATTATGGTTAGTAAATATCGCGGCAGCCCTCCTTCCTTAACCGCCCGGTAATAGGCCAGACAGGCATCCTTGCCGCCGCTCCAGGAACAGAAAAACGGCTTTTCTTTAATAGACATGATTTCATCTCCCGGTATTTAAATGAATAAAAAAATAACCACTCCTTCCTGGAAATGGTTATTACCAAAGACTTTCCGTCAAAAAGTTTAAGCAAACCTTAAGACATATTTCTCTTCCCCAATCCCAGGAGTTACATACAGGCAGGTCTACCGACTTGGCTTCATCCTACTTTGATACCTTCCCGCCGGTCGTACTGCTTCCTTGCCGTCCTTGGCACCTCAGTACTAGGTCGTCCTGACCGTCGCACCGCTCCTTGCCATCCATGGCACCGCGGTACTAGGTCGTCCTGACCGTTGCAGTGGTATATCATCATTTCGTCAGCTTCACGGTTGCTGGGACAGTTCCGGGATTCTCACCCGCTTCCCTATTAAGCATTTCTGCACCCGTATAATCAGCTATTTAGTCTAGCTATATATTCAATTAAATAAATACTATCCTATTTTGGACTCTTTAGCAATTAGTCTAAGCTTAGGTTTTAGTCTATTAGGCTCGGCAGGAATTGATTGTGAAAAGCCCAAACCAATATACTGGGAAAAATTATTGTATAAGTCCCGCAGATACTCTGGATTGGAACCGTCCAGTTTTAGAATCGAAGTTTTAGCCTTTGCCAAGTATTTAATAAGAATAGCAACATCTAAAGACTCGTCCCATCCCCCCCAGGCCATGCCCAAATTGTAGCCTACCTGCTTACCTAACTCAATCTGCTTACCCTTCATTCCAACAATACCTGCCGATATTCTAGCGGCTAAGGCGGTAATTAAAGCCCTTTCTTTCCCGAGAATTAGCTCTTTATCCGCCAACGTTTTTCTTTTGTTCCTAAGACTCCACCTCTGGACCACACCTTCGTTCATTGTTTTAATGAGGCTTAAGAAGTCTTCAGCATAAGCGTGTAAGTCATCTTGACAGAGCAAGATAAATACTTTACCCAGAACAAAATCCCCAAAAAGTACGGCATATTGTCTGTCACGTTCCGGCAGCTCTTCCTTTGAGGCCAGTTGGTGAATCTTATGGGCCATATAGGTATACTGAGTTACCAAAGCCAAGTTAAAAATTAATTTCTTCTTAACCTCATTTCCCATAGAAAGCGCAAAGACCAAAGACGGGCAAACTTCCCAGTCTAATTTGTTCATCGGCAAATCCAAAACTTCTTGATAATAAAGGGATTTAAAAGTTAATTCCTGCTCAATAAAGCATTTTAGCTTATCCATTTCCGGACGAAAATTACTGATTATAGTAAACAATCTCCTCCCATTCCTGAAATTTCCCCTGCATTTCTTGAGATAAAACAATCCACATTGCAATCACAGAATCCGAATCACCAATTTATACTTATTTCTCACTGTTATGAAGACGCTTCATTTTTCTTTTCACTTTTTTCTTCCTGCTCATCCTTGGTAGCTGCTCTAAATTCCTTAATTCCGCCTCCTAAGGCTTTGCCCAGGTCGGGCAGTTTTCCCGGCCCGAAAATGATTAAAGCAATTATTAAGAGAATGACAGCTACAGTTGGAGTTATCATGCCGACCAAAGAGTACATATGATAATCCCCCCTCTCTATGTTAGAAAAGATATTTTCTTAATCTTCCAGTTATCAAACAACTCTCAACCGGCAAAGCTTCTTAGGCAGAAGAATTATTATTCTTATGTTAGCATAGAAAAAATGTTTTTTCGTTAGCATAGACTACACTTTTCCAAAAATTCTGGAGTAGTTGCTCATTGAACTACTCATGCTTGCCTAGGTTCAGCAACACCAATGCTTGGATGAAATCTGTAAAAGCTTGGCAGCTAAAAACTAAGTAATGTCCTAGAGCTTGAAGATTCTACGGACAAAGTCCGATAGCAATGGTAAAACTAATATCGGGATACTAAGAATCGTTATGAAATACCTTTTTCTTCTCTTTTATAACATTTTCGAATAACTTTGGCCAAATTCTGTAGTATATCCAAAAACGCACCTGTCGGACAGAATCCCACACACCACAATCTTCGAAACAAAAAAGCGGATGCAAGCGCAGCGAAAAGAATATACCACAAATAACTTTCTGCTTTCAAATCTAAGCCAAAGGCTACGCCAAATGGCTCATAATTTATCGCGGTAGCTTTAGTGGTTATCACCGCTCCCATCAGGACCGCAAATAATAACACCTTGCGTAACCCGACCAGCCAAATACGCGCTTTTCTCAACGGAATGTTTTTACCGCTTATTTTATAAGCCGCTTCTTGCAGTCCGCAAAACGGGCAAACGATCATACATCCAACCGCAAAAATCTTGGTTATGCCATTCCCAAGTGTATTTACTCCATCTTAGGTATTCATAATTTTTTTCAGAATAAACAAAAACACCTCAATGTCTCCTTTAACCTCAACAGTATTTTTAGCATGCTAGTCTATAACCGTTTACTTTTCCCTGCATCTAAAAAGAAAGCTTACGAAAGTAAAAATATTTTTTTTGAATCATTTAACTTTTCCTTAGATGATGTATACCGCGCACTTGACCATTTTGCCACATATTCTGAACAACTCCAGAAACATCTCCACGAAAAAGTCTCTATGCTAATCGGACGTGATGGACAACTAGGTTATTACGATGTTACAAATTACTATTTTGAAATCCCCTATAACGATGAAAATGAGTATGATGAACAAGGCAACCTTAAGAAAAAAGGATTGCGTCAAAAAGGTCCTTCAAAGGAGCATCGACCAGATCCGATTGTCCAAATGGGACTTCTGATGGATTCCAATGGCATTCCAATGGCATTTAATACTTTCTCAGGTGGCGAAAGTGAAAAAACTTCACTAATTCCAATCATTCGCAGGGTTAAGAAGAATTATGCACTCAAACGAATTGTCGTCGTTGCAGACCGGGGTCTTAATACCAGCGATAATACTGCCCTCTTGGCGGGCATTAACAACGATGATTCTCAGGGCCATGACGGCTATGTTTACGGACAAAGCGTTCTTGGCGCGGATAAAGAGTTCAAAGAATGGGTGCTCAGTACTGATGGTTATTTGCAAACTAAAGAGATCGACAAGCACGGTGCAGAAATCCTGTTCACTCATAAATCAAGAGTTTATGCCAAGACAATCCAGCTTAAAGATAAAAAAGGTTCGCGTTCCAAAAAGATGACAGTCTACCAAAAACAAATGGTATACTTCTCTCAAAAGTATGCCGATAAGCAAAAGAAAGAGCGAGAACTGGTGCTTTCAAAGGCAAAAGATCTGATTGCTAATCCGGGTAGATATACCAGAGCAACCAGCGTTGGGGCTGCAGGGTACATAAAAAATATACAGTTCGTAAAAGGCACAGGTGAAATTTCGGACGGAATCAAGATGTACCTGGACTATGAAAAAATTGAAGAGGAAGAAAAATACGATGGATACTACGCCATCGTAACAAGCGAAAAACACCTCACAGACAAAGAAATTCGTGATATCTACAGAGGTTTATGGGAAATCGAGGAGTCTTTTAAAGTAATCAAGAGTGAATTTAAGGCAAGGCCAGTACATCTTCGGCTTGAGAACCATATCAAGGCTCACTTCCTCATTTGCTTTGTTTCTCTCTTGATTATACGGGTGTTGGAGTATCTGATGGATAAAAAGTATTCCATCAAACAAATACGCAACAGCTTAATTCAGTATTCCTGCTCACATCTTGACCAAAACTACTACCTTTTTGACTATAGAGATGATGTCCTTAAAGCAGCAGAAAAAATTTTCGATCTTAACCTTGGTAATAAAATCATGGCTACACAAATAGATGCAGTATAAATTTTTGCCTGTAAGAAAAATGGGTAAAATAACACCTGCCAGAACGATATAAAATAACAAGTTACTTTTGGGTGAAGGAAAATATCCTAAAAGTAATGAAGAGAAGTGGACAACAGACAGCGATCTGTTCAGCCAAAATCCGAGAATAAAAGTACTGGCTCCTAAAAGTATTAAACGATACTTTCGAAGTTTTCTAACCTTGTAAATAACAAAGCTCATAGCAAACAGTAAGATAGCCGCAACTTCTTTAATACCAAATTGCCATTCGACCACTGGCTGTTCCGGATTCAGATGAAACGCCGCACGCGCTATACTGTGTGCACTCTCCCTTACGGCTTCACTGATGGCACGACCGGACAAAGTTGCGCCGGTTATGGCATCTAAGTCCTGATTTAGCATCAATATGCTGCTAACGGATAAATTCTCATATTGTTTATAATATCCGCCGGCAGCCAGGCGCATTAAAAAGGTAGGAGTCTCATTGTGCTCCAGGATTACAGGTTCTCTCAATTTGCCCGAAGGATCAGCGATTGTTCCGACCAACATCGGACCACCATAGCCAATATGAGAACTCAAACCGACATAAGCGATAAGCTCACCGGTTGCATCGAGCGCTTGGGCCGTTCTGTCGGTCATCATCTCGAACCTTCCTGCTTCCGGTATTAATTGTTTAAACAGTTTGGCCATAACTTCTTCATCCATCTTGCTTTGATTGATTCCGTATATATAGCCCCCTATTAAAAAGATGATAGCCACCCCTGTGATAATCCACCTTTTTTGCATTCCCCAAAAGTACCCCCACGAAGTTACTATGAAAATTATCAGACTTCCGAATTGGCTTTCCGCTCAACTGGTTGATCAACTCTTTGCTTCCCCTTCATATCCCCGAAAAGGAGTCGGAAAAGCGCAACACCGCTGATCGCTAATAATACCAAGAATAAGCCGCCGCCTCGCAGGGCAGCTCCGGGTTCCCCCTCACCGATTGTTGTTCCGATAAAACCAAAAATAAGTAAAACTGCAAGCAGCCATAGAATTGACAGCGACCATTTCCACCACGCAAATTTTTCGTTTTTCTCTTTTAGATAATTGAACAGAGCGTAGATCGCTACCAAAAGGCTGACTATAACCATACTGTTGATAATCAGTTCAAACATGCCCTTACCTCCATCTCTAGCTTTCTTTTAGGAAATCTTTAGATTCAAAGAACCACGGTTTCTTGCCAACGAGTCCGAATTCACGTGAACCTTCCTGATAATGATAATGTTCCGGCGTATTCTCTCCATAGAAAGCCTTCTCCATCCAGGTCAAGCCTTTAGCTGTCACACCGGTGCGGTCGCGTATCGCGATATCCCTGGCAGTGGTATGCAGCCAGTTAGACTTTTTGGAAAATGGACACACTGCAAGACAAACGCGGCAACCTCCATTGGGAACTGACAGCCAGAAATTGTGACAGGTGGAAGCATTGATGTACCAACCGTCATAACCACGGCCATTGATCTCCTTAGGCCCGTCGAAGGATATAGACCCGCTTGGACACTGCTCCGCACAGATCTTACAGTTCATGCAGAACTTTCGCACACCGATATCAATTGGTTTATCGGGCTCTAATGGCAGGTTAGTCACAACCATACTCGGACGGAAATTCGGCCCAAACTCCGGTGTTATGACAACTCCTAACCGTCCCTGCTCTCCCACTCCGGCAGCCACCATATGCGGAGGCATAATAAACTCATAACGAGCGTGAGGGGAGTTTTCTCTAGCAGGATAACCAAGCCTTTTCAAGAATTCGGACATTCTGGCCGCATATACACTGGAGTTTCCATAACCTTCCATCGTATGGAAAAAGATAGGGGCTCCTTCGCGCGTCTCCCACGAAAGGGGGTGACCCATAATAATTCCATATTGCCAGTGCTCCGGAATCTCGATGGATTCCCCGCGTTTGTAACCGCGAATATTGTCTGGAGCCCGCTCATAACTCCATTCCGGATTCAGTTTGACAATGCGTACGATTGGTGAGCCAAATAAGGTTCCGATTTTTTTGATCAACCTGCTCATTTCTTTAGGATCCTTCACCTCATACCTTTTTGCGGCTACACCTTGGAAATCGCTATCCTTGGAAGAAACCCTGGAAACATGGTAGCCAATATGCACACTCTGCGCCCAGGCGTAAGCGTTTGCTATAGCAATATCGAAAGCAGCTTCAGTGTTGATCCTCTTGGAAAACGGCTGAATTTCCAAGATATGCCTCAAATCTTCCGCAAAATAGTTCCAACCGTCCCGATCAAGGATGCCCTGATAGAATTCGACCAAACCTTTATCTTTAATAACACTTAAAGGTGTTTTCTCCAGATTGTTTACATCTACTACGGTTTTGAGATAATCTTCAAAATTCATTCCTGGAGGTACGTCAAAAGCCTGACTTAAGGTTGACCTGCGGAGCATCGTATCAGCGTACATCTCCACTCGTTTTGGTGTACCTACCTTATTAAATGGAAGATGATCAATTTCAAACGGAGTGCGGTCAAAAAGTGTACCAGGAATAACGCTTTCCCTCTCCCAACCAGTGTTGGTATAAGGGTCAATCCCGTTCAGATAGCCTGTAATACCGGCAGACGCCGCGCCTGTCGCCACCGCCGCTATCCCCGCGAGCTTAAAAAATTCTCTTCGTTCCATATCTTCTTCTCCTTAAAATTTCATATATTTTTTCGTTTGGAATCACTTCCCTAAATGTTTTTAATCCCTCTACCCTCCCTTCGATCATTAATTTGATTATTCTTTTTTCACCTCCGCAAATTCATTAGAATTATTCATATTCTTTATCAAGTATATTTTTATTCATTTTGACAATTTGGATATTAGCTAGACTTAAGATTGAGAAAATTATTTCAAGATAAGAAGACATCGAGTAGGAGGAGGCGGCTAGCCTCCGTCCTCTCACACCACCTAGCATGCGGGTCCGCACTAGGCGGTTCCTAAAGGTTCACGAATTTCCAAATAACGATGAAGCAGACTCTTTAGCCCTTGACGTTCCCAATAGGAATTGTTGAGGGCATTATTTGTGTTTCGGGACATTTCCCATGCCCCTCGTCGAGAGTTTGCCATCATGAACACAATCCAGTCTGGCAGACCTAAGGCGCGGAGTTCCCGGATTCGTGTTCGCACTCTTTTCCACTGTTTCCACAGGCACATGCGCAGTCTTCTGCGTATCCATGCGTCCAATTTTTCACAGTGACTTTTAGCCGCGGCCAGTTTAAAGTATCCTATCCATCCCATGAGATATTGATTCAATTTGTGGATTCGCTCAGACATCGACATCGGTCTTGTCCGACTGGTTATTTCCCGAATCTTTTCTTTGAATCGTTCTATCGTCTTGGGGGCCAGGCGAATCGTCGCTTGGCGATTGGGTAGAAAGCTAAACCCGAGAAATTTTCGGTTCCACGGTCTATCTACAGCACTTTTCTCTCGATTTACTCTGAGTTTTAACTTCCCCTCTACAAATTGAATGACCGATTTCATTACCCGTTCTCCGGCTCGCTTGCTCTTGACGAAGATGTTACAGTCATCGGCATAACGCACAAAGCGATGTCCTCTTTTGGTTAACTCCTGGTCTAGGTCATCCAGTAAGATGTTCGCCAGCAGCAGACTTAAGGGGCCTCCTTGAGGGGTTCCTTCGACTGTCTCTTTTGTCACTCCGTTTTCCATGACTCCGGCATTAAGGTATCCTCGGATAAGTTTTAGGACTCTTTTATCCTTAACTTTTCGGGCTACTCTCGCCATGAGGATGTCATGGTTCACTCGGTCAAAGAACTTTTCCAAGTCCATGTCCACGACATAGCGATATCCTTCTTGGATGTAGGCCTGAGCTTGTTTGACTGCGTCGTGGGCCCGTTTGCCAGGCCGGAAACCAAAGCTGTTCGGAGAGAAATACGGGTCAAATATTGGGGTCATCACTTGGAGTAGGGCTTGCTGGATGAGCCGGTCCATTACGGTGGGGATGCCTAACAAGCGGACACCGCCTCCGGGTTTGGGGATTTCCACCCGTCTGACAGGTGCTGGCTTGTAGGTTCCCGTCAGGAGTTCTGCTTTGACAGTGTCCCAGCACTCCCACAAGTGAGCTTTTAAGTCTTTTACCGTCACTCCGTCGATGCCGGGCGCTCCTCCGTTTTGTACCACTCGCCGGTAGGCAAGTCGAAGATTGTTTCGTTCTAGCATTCTATCCAGCAAATCGCCTTGGTCTTCGCGAGATGAGTGGTCTACTTGTGCCGACGATGAGCTCGGCGCTCCGACATACCCTTGCGGCTTCACCGCTACTTTCTGCCGTAAGCCTTCATATGAAGTTGGCTGCTTTCGTTGCTCATCATGCGAACGCATAGGCTCATCTCTCCTTTAAGTTCGGTCCTTCCGGTTTCCGCCGTCGCTTACTCCCGTACTATGACCTCTGCTGACTTCTGCAGATTCAGCGCACCCTTTCGAGTGCGGTTACGAAGTAACTTCGCGTTTCCTGCAGACCTCCCCAGATAAGAACGTTATCTTTCTGCCCGCGCTTGCCCAAGTATACTGCCATAACTCTTGGCGGCTTTGGATTTAATCTTGTTATGGAGACTCATCCAGTTATGACAGCCTCAAATTGGGTTCGTGTACCTCAAGCCGTGCATTTGCCTTAAACTTCCTTCAGATTCCGCCTCACGACGGACACCCTTGTTCTCGGCTACGGTAGGCGCTCGCCAGCCCCCGTTCCGGACTTTCACCGTATAGATAACGCCCATGCTGGGCGTACATAAATAAAAAGAACCTATAGATATTGGCTCTTTTTGTAAGTGTCCGTTCTATAGGTTTCCATTATATTTTGGGGGTAGCCCCTAGTATTTTATGTTCTCATTCACTAAGGCTTTAAGCCTGTCCAAATCTTTAACCGTGATCTTGTTTGTAGTCTTATACAGGATGTTCTCTCTTTTCAACCAACGAAAAATTTTACTGATTGTCACATAGTGTACTCCGGTTATTTCTGAAATGGACTTTTGCGCTAACCGAATATTAATTTCATAAACATTCCCGACTGGTTTACCTTCACTAAGGCAGAGTTCCTGGAGCAGCCGCAGAACCCGGGCCGACGGATTATATAGGGCCATCTCTTTGGCCTCATTCATAAAATGAAAACATTTTGATGAATAGTTTACTATAAACTCGTAAATTATTTCTTCATCCTGCCTGAAGATAAAAAAAGCTGTTCTTTGGTAAAAAAACAGACAGTACTATTCTCTTCTGAAACGACATGAACAAAACAATTCTCAGATGGAAATAACCTATCCACGATAGAATGTCTGCCTGCCGTGTACATTGATTTTTGCTTACCGTCATCATTAAGAAAGCTTACACTCAGTTTTCCTGCAAGGACATAGATCACCTTATGAATTTTTTCTCCAGGCAATACGACAGTATCCCCTTTTTGAAAACCACGAACATTTCCAATAAAAGCATAATCACGCAGCTTTTTTATTGGATGAAAAGAATCAGGAACAATTTTGGGATTATCTTGCATAAAAAGTCATCCTTCCAATACTATTAGACCAAAACCTGATAGTAGTACAAAGAATGAGATTGGTAATATTCCAGATTAAGCATAAATCAGAAAATGAAAATCTTTTTTAGCATAGACTTAATATTGAAAAGATCATCTGTATACTTGAGGAAGGAAGTATTTTTCTGGAATCAAATGTTCTTTTTAATATTCCTGCTTTTACTTATTTTAAAACAACCGAAGCTACCAAAATAATTTATGTGAATAGAAAAGACCTTTTGGCTTTACTGGCAGAAGACCTAGAGGTGACACTATTTATCATAGAATCCCTTACAAACAAATTTTATTCATTTTTTATCATGTTGAGGAATTACTGTTTCATGATTCGGAATGGAGAATCTGTAATCTGTTTTCAACATTTGCCGATAACTTCGGAGTACAAGAAGAAACCAAAATCAAGCTGAATATTAAAATCAGTCAGCAGTTTATTAGTAACATCCTAAGTATGAATAGAATAACGTCTGCAAGAATTATCAGAAAGCTAAAGAAATTAAGATTGATTGAACAAACAGACGGTTATTATTATATTAAGACCTAAAGGGTTTGAGAGATTACCAGGCAACTTTGGAAACATAACATTACCAAACAACAGGCCCTTGGCTCAATACTATTCCTTCCGTACCAATCACTAATGTAGCAATGGAAGCAGCATTCTTTAACGCTGTACAGGTGACTTTGACAGGATCCACAATTCCACTTTCCAACATGTTCATGAAGGTGTCGTCCAGCGCATTATACCCATACCCCTCAGGCAATTCGCGTATTCTATCCACGACAGCATCCGCGTTGCACCCGGCATTGTAGGCAATCTGCCAAGCCGGTACTTCCAACGCTTTTTGCACAATCCGCAAACCTGCTTCCGCTTCTGGTTCATCCAGACTGATTGCTGCCAGAGCAAAACTTGCTCCTAGCAAAGCAGTCCCCCCGCCTGGAACGATACCTTCAGCAATCGCCGCCCGGACAGCGTTGACAGCATCCTCGATCCGGTCTTTCTTCTCCAGGAGTTCCAAGCGAGTAACCGCGCCCACCTCGATAACCGCCACACCTCCCTGCAACCAGCCCAGTCTTTCTTCAAGCTTATCCTTGCGCCAACCGGGAAGGCGGGACTCATATTCCTGACGGACTTGCGCGCAACGGCTGGCAATTTCCCGCTTGTCACCCAGTCCTCCAATAATGGTTGTGCTGTTATTATCTGCGTAAACTTTTTCCGCCCTTCCTAAATGTTCCTCCCGAATTTCTTCCAGATTTATTCCCGTCTCTTCGGAAATAACCATGCCACCGGTAATAACCGCGATATCCTGCAAGTATTCCTTACGGCGGTCCCCATAACCAGGAGTCTGCACCGCAACAACATTCATGGTTCCTTTTTGTTTATTGGAAAGGAAAAGCGCCAGGAGGTCAACAGCAAGATCCTCCGCGATGATCAACAGAGGCTTTTGGCTTTTAACAATCAGCTGCAGGATAGAAAAGATCTCATCAATATAGCTGATCTTACCGTCCACAATTAAAATATAAGGCTTCTCTAAGAACTCTTCTTTTTTCTCCCAGGACTTGACGATTTTTGGAGTGAAACATCCTTTATTAAACTTTAATCCTTCAACAAACTTCAACCTAGTTTGCAGCGCCTTGCCTTCCTCCACCGAGATAACTCCCTGAAATCCGACTTTTCCAATAGCTTCGGCGAGCAAGCGCCCAATTTCCAGATTGCCCGAGGAAATAGCTCCGACCTGGGCGACCTGAGCCAGCTCTGATATTCTGACCGCTCTGCTTTCAATGACCTGGACGGCGCTTTCGATCCCTTTTTCCATGCCTTGAATCAGGAAAGTGGGGCTCATCCCAGCTGCAATAGCTTTCAAGCCTTCCCGGATCATGGCCTGGGCTAGGATAATGGACGTCGTTGTTCCGTCTCCGACACTGTCGTTGGTCTTTTCCGAAACTTCCTTGATGATTTGACAACCCAGATCCTGAAAGCGATTATGTACAGAAATAATGGAGGCGATACTGGCTCCATCACTCGTAAGCTTAGGCAGTCCTACCATCGGGTCCAGAGCCACATTGCGTCCCTTGGGACCCAAAGTGACTTTTACACAGGAAGCAACCAAATCAATTCCGGCAGCGAGGGCTTGCCGGGCCTTTTCGCCGGTTAAGGCAATAGTATCCATGTTAATACCCCTCATCTTTTACTTTTGTTCCCTCAAGACTGCAGGTTATCGCAGATAATCAAAATAATCAGCAAAATGCTGAGGGCGTATACCGTCCAAAGAAAGATGGTGGAAGTCTGATTTTTTTTCTTTTCCGCCTGTTCGCCTTTCGGGTTAATTTTCGAGCTGATTCCCGGGGTGATTTCTGTATTGATTTCCGGGGCAACTTTCTTTGGTTCTTTCACTCGCGTCATTGCTTGTCTATTATCTTGTTTGTTTTCCGTTTCAGATTTCAACTTTCACACCAGCCTTTCCGGCTTTTTTCTTGGAGGAGAAGCCAATGACTTCTTTAACTTTCCTGCCTAGAAGCGCAGCCTTATCCAAAAAGGTTCCCACCGGACAAAGGGTTAGGCACCAGAAACGACGGTAGAAAAAGCTGGTTAATAGAATCACAAAAAGTAAATACCATTGATGACTGGAGCCATTTAAGCCAAAAATGGTGCCGAAAGGCTCATAGCTGGAAAAGGAAGGGTTAATAAAAAGGAAGGCGAAGAATAAGGCCAAAAACAAAAGAACCTCTTTGATCAGGCGAAACCATTTCAGATACCTACCAAGGGGCAGATTAACCCTGCTAATCAGATGGGCTGCCTCCTGTAACCCGCAGAAAGGACAGACATAGGTACAATATAAATTTCTTCCGGTAAACAGTGCCGGTACTATGGCTCCAAAAAGGACCAGATACCAAATCAGGTTTTCAGCTGGTGCTGGAAAATATCCTAAGAACAAAGCACTGATATGTCCCATCGATAAGGATCTGTTTAACCAGAAACCCAAAATGATAACGCTGAGTCCAAGAAAAACAAGTCTGAATTTGGCCAAGCGCTTGAAACGGGGCATCAATAGAGAAAAGATAAACAGCAAAGCGACGGTAATTTCTTGGATTCCTATTTTTATCGGGATCTCCGCTTTTTTGGGTGTTTGCTTCAGTTCTTTGCCAGCTACAACATGGGAAACTTCCTGCACCGATTTGGCGATAGCCCGAGTCGATAATGTCGCTCCCGAAACTCGGTCCAAATCATAGTCCAGAACCAGAGGATCATCGGCTTTCTTCTTTGCGTATTGCCGGAAATAACCGGCCTGGGTAATTTTGTTAATATAAGAAGGAGTTTCTTTATGCTCCAGAATCATAACCTGTTTGACGGCGCCATCCATCCCCAGAATTGTCCCCACCAGGATAGGACCGCCGTATCCAACATCGCTACTCACTCCGAGATAGGCCATGACAGTACCGTCTGCTCCGATCGCCCTGGCCGTCTTATCATTAATCGGTTCATAGCGCACTGCAGCCGGGAGCATTTGCTGGTAATACCCCTGAACGACGTCGGCATCCATTTTATTGGCATGATGGCCATAGAAAATGGTGATGACAAGGATCACAATTGCAAATACAGGCAAGAATTTTTTCATAAAGAATGGACCTTCTTTCTTCATGTTAACGCCAATACTATTTCGTTCTTGTTAACGTAAGTACATAAAATCTATTTACGAGGGCTTTGGCCTTTCTATTAACCCTTCCGCAGTCAGGAGGATCGAGGCAATTCCCATGGCTTTCTGGAGCGCTATTATGGCCACTTTGGCTGGATCAATAATTCCAACCGCCATCATGTCAACAAATTTCCCCGACAAGGCATCATAGCCCATTTCCTCTTCCATTAGGCGAATTTTTCCCACAATTTTATCCCCGCTACCGCCGGCATTGGCGACGATCTGGCGGAGCGGGACTTCCAGTGATCTCTGAATCAGAGCGATTCCGGCCTGTTCCGCTCCCGATGCGGCTGGTAGTCCGGTCAGAACTTCGGCTGCCCGCAAGAAGACAATCCCTCCCCCCGGCACAACACCGCCCTCTGCGGCTGCCTTCGAGGCTTGTACGGCGTCGACTATCCGATCCTTAAGTTCCCGTTGAGCCATCTTGGTTTCGGCTCCGACGCAAATCACCGCCATCCCTCCGGAAAGTCTGGCGATCCGCTCCTGAAGTTTCTTCTTCTCATCAGAGTCTGAAGTCTGTCTCAGCAAGACTTTCAGACTCCTGATATGTTTCTCTTTCTTATCTTTGTCGCCTTTACCTCCGATTACGGTCGTTTGATGGCGGTTAACAGTAATTTTTTCGGCCTGGCCAAGCATGGTTTTTCCCGTGTTTTCCAAGGACAGCCCAAGATCTTTCGTGATAACAGTCCCTCCGGTCACGATGGCCAGGTCTTCCAGTATCCCGGAACGATAAAACCCATGACCTGGCGTCTGAACGGCAATCACTTTACCTTGTCCTTCCTGGTTATAGGTAATAAATAAACCCAGTGCGTCTCTGGTCACATGATGCGCTACGATAAGCAGCGGTTTTTTCTCCCATGTGCACCAGTTAAGTATGCGTTTAACCTGCTGCAGATTGTCAATAACCTGATCGGTCATAAGTACATAGGGGTTTTCCAGCCGCACCGTCATTTGTTCAGTGTCCCCGGCGAAGTAAGGAGAGAGGTATCCGCAGGCCAGTTCTATACCCTCGGTAACCTCGACGTACGTTCTCCGTTCTATCGTATCCTGAACGGTTATCATCCCTTCCCTTCCCACTTTAGTCATTGCCTCGGCAACTAGCTTCCCGGCCGAGACACTCTTGGCGGCAATAGATGCTACCTGTAAAATCCTCTCCGGTGTAGCAAGAACACTTCTCCTTTCGATTTCCCCAGTAGCCGTTTGAATAGCCAGTTCCATTCCTCTTTTTAGTCCTAGAGGATCCAGACCTGCTTCGATCAAGGGCAGTCCTCCCTTGACTATAGCCTGAGCCAGTACGATGGAAGTGGTAGTTCCGTCCCCAACAAGTTCGTTGGTCTGTCCGGCAACCTCACAGCAGAGACGGGCTCCCATGTTTTCCTGCGGATCAGGCAAATGTATGTACTTGGCTACCGTTACTCCGTCTTTAGTGATCAAGGGATAACCTATAAACTGTCCGATTACAATATTCCGTCCTTTTGGTCCTAAAGTTACTTTCACCAGTTCGGCTACCTGGTCAACACCCCGGGCTAAGGCTTGACGTGCCTCAAATTTATAGGTAACAGCAGATTTTTGTTTTAAGGTCATTGCCGTATCTCCACAACAATTCCGTCTTTGAGGACAATTTCAGCTTTCACTGCGACATCCAGTTTGTCGCCGATTTTGATTTCAAAAGGACCTTCAACTGAGCCGATCACAACTTCTTCCCCTACCTTCAGTTCATCCAGCGCCATCATATTCAGGTGTATTTCATCTCTCCCGATATGGTATTTTGTAGCTTGGGTATCAAATTGCTGCCGGATTTTATTGATTTGATTTACGTCCGCCCCTTTCAGAGAGAACTCGGTCAGGGTTTTATTTTTATTTTCTTCAAATTCCAGCTGATCGTTGTTTAAAGACATTAATTGTTGCCGCAATTCCTGTCTGGTTCTCTCTTTCGAGGCTTCAGTGACAATTTGCTTGAGCGTTATCTCTCTGAAAATCGTGATAGATGACATAAGCTCTCTCCTTAAAACTTTTGTTTTGTATCCCCATGTTAACTGAGTACGAAAAATTAATCTTTAGGCTATGCTAATAAATTCAAAAAATAGCTTGATTTTAATCAATACTTCCATAAATGGTACTGATAGTCAGGAAATACTTATCAGTTTTTTGCACATGTTAAGATCTTTCGGATCTTTTCATGCTAAAATATTTGAACATGGATTCGGAAAGTAGCCTTTAAAAAATAGCTCTTATCCAACAGTACCAAGGCTTTCCAAAATAAAAAAAGCATAAAAATTTTTATCAAAAAAACAGGACACTTAGCTCCTCCTGTCAAAATGGTTATAGTGACCAAACAACAACCATGAGAGGAAGTGTCCCAACATTATGGTAGCACAAAACCACCACCAAGTGCCAGAACAAAAAACAAGAAAAACAAGAAGAGAACGCAGACCTAAAATTTTACAGGAACGCAAACGCATTAAAAAAGTTATGAAGAAAATGCGTACTGTTACCTTCGACAATAACTCGGTAACTGAAGCTGCGAACTTTCAATTTATAGAGATTTTTAAAGATCTTATTAACCTTGATGACATAATTAGTAATAGGATTTTTATGGAACAAAAGGAAAATACCTTGTACAATGCTAGGAAGCTTATTGATTATCTCATTGACTGTTCCATCCTCGGCCATACCCGTTTCTCCCATATGGATGCTCTCAAATTTGATCCAGGTTATCTGACTGTTAAGGAGCTCACACGTTTTCCAGATGAAAGCACCTTCCGCACTTTCCTGAAGAAACTAAACTGGAGTCATCTTATTCAACTTATTTCTATCAATAAAGAACTCCTCCACAGAAAAGCAAAGTTGGAAGCTAAACGTTTAGTCTGGATTGACATTGATGATACAGTCATTACTCTATTTGGCGAGCAGGAAGGTGGAGCTAATGGATATAATCCCCGTTACCACGGAAGACCTTCTTACAAAGTACGGGTAGCTTTTATCGCCGAAACAGGTGAGCTGCTTCATATGGAATTAAATCCAGGTAATACTCATGGAATGAAAGATTTCCTTTCTTTTATCAAAGAAGTTGAAGCGATGCTGCCGCCAGAATACATCATTGAAGGAATTCGTGCTGACTGCGGTTTTGCTGACCAAGAGGTAATGAATTACGCTGAAGAAAAGGGCTGGTACTATATCTTCAAACTGCCCAGGAAGGCTACCGTAAAGAGAGCAATCTCTTATCTTGAGCAACACCCCGCTTTTTGGGAGACCCTTGCGGAAAAAGAAGAGGAAATTCGTTTTGCTACAGAAGATGACCATTGGGCTGCTGCGGATATTCCCATTCTGCTGACCAAATGGACCAAGGCTAGACGCTGCGTTATTTATCGGGAATCTCACGAAACACAGCAGACTACAAAAGATCAATTATCTTTGATGCTCACCACCTACTCATATCAGGCTGTCATCACGAATACGGAACTAAAACCATTACCCCTTATACGTTCCTATAACCAGCGAGCCAATATTGAAAACCGCATTGACGAAATAAAAGAGGGATATGCCATAGAACAAAACAGCCTGCATTCTATGATGACAAATCTGCTATTTAGCTGGATTAAGGTAATCGCTTATAACTTAGTTGTATGGTTTAAACAGGCTTTTCTTCCAGATTCACTACAACGTTGTGAGGTGAAAACTATCCGTCGGGTGGTGCTGAAAGTGCCTGGAAATGTTGTCGGCAATGGCCGCTACCAGCACATCCGCTTAGCTGCTTCTCCAGTACTGAAAGCCATTGTAACTGTGATGCAGCAAAGAGCGAAGGAATTTGCTGAGCGAATAAGTCCAAAAATACCAATTCCAAAAGCTGCTTAAGCGCAACTAATTCAAGTAAGAAGTTTTCAAAAGCCTTAGATTGATAGGTCTTATTAGAGTTACCCTAAAAGAGAAGGTGAAATAGATGCTTCAGACTTAGTCTCATCAAATATGAATAAAACAGACAATAAATAACCAATTGTTGGTAAGTAGGAGTTATCCACAGACTTTAAGAGGACGTCTATAGATTTGTGTAAATGGAAATAATACCCATAAAGGAGTTGACCATTTATGCAAAATCTAAAGAACCAATTAGCGAAGGAAGTCGCTAAAGAATGTAAGTCCGTAGAAGACGTCCATAACATGCTAAAAGATCTATTCAAAGACACACTTCAAGAGATTCTTGAAGCGGAAATGAGTGACCATCTGGGCTATGAGAAGCACTCTGTTGCAGGTAATAACTCCGGCAACAGCAGGAATGGGTACTCAACCAAAATACTAAAAACCTCTATGGGCGAGACTGAAATCAAAATTCCACGTGATCGAAATGCTGACTTTGAACCTCAGATCATCAAAAAGTATGAAAAGAATGCGAGCGAAATAGAAAATCAAATTATTGCTATGTATGCTAAAGGCATGTCTACTCGAGACATTGAAGCTCATATGCGAGACATCTACGGGATTGAAATTTCAGCCGACCTGGTCAGCAAAATCACCGATAAAGTGATGCCTATGCTTACAGAATGGCAAGCCCGACCACTTGAACGTCTCTACCCTATTGTGTATCTAGATGCAATTCACTTCAAAGTCAGAAAGGATAACCGGATCATCAACAAAGCGGCTTACAGTGTTCTAGGGATCACGGTTGAAGGGCAAAAAGAAATTCTAGGCATTTGGATTGGTGAACACGAAAGCGCCAGTTTCTGGCTTGGCGTATGCAACGATTTAAAAAGTCGTGGCGTAGAGGATATCCTAATCGCTTGTAAAGACGGTTTAACAGGCTTCTCAGAGGCTATTAATACTGTTTTTCCAAAGACTTCGATCCAGTTGTGTGTGATTCACCAAATCCGCAATACTTTCAAATATGTCTCCTACAAAGATCAAAGAAAACTGATCGGAGATCTGAAACACGTTTACCAAGCTTTAACGCTTGAAGAAGCAGAATTTGCTTTTGAAGAGTTTAAGAAAAAGTGGGGTAAAAAGTATCCTGTAGTTATACGCTCTTGGGAAAGTAATTGGTTAGAGTTAACAACTTACTTTAGCTATCCCTACGAAATACGTCGCCTGATTTATACAACAAATCCTGTAGAAGCCTACCATCGACAATTGCGCAAAGTAACCAAGACTAAGACCGCTTACCCGACCGATGACAGCTTACGCAAAATTGTATACTTAGCGACAGTAGAAATCTCCAAGAAATGGACTATGCCGGTTAAAAATTGGGCAGAATGTATTTCACAGTTTGCAATTCAATTTGAAGATAGACTTAAAGTCATGAATCTTTAAAAGAACGGGGCTCTGCCCCGGACCCCGGAGTTTATCGCTTTAATTCTCCTAGGGATAAAAGGAAAATGCCAGATCATCAAATGATTCTCTGGCTATCCCTAGCAGAACTCTACAGACCGCTCGGGGTGCTCTCCAGCATTTCCCTATCCTGTCTGTAGATAAGAGCTAGATATAGTCTTGCCAAACTAAAGGATAAAAAAACCATTTACACAAAATAATTTATACTCCCGACTTTAATTTATCCACATTCCGAATTCATGTTTAACATAATAATCACTGATTTTATCAGGTTCTTCGAAGGTAAGGCTGTTTTCTGAAAAAGATTTTAAAATAGCCAGATCAACGTACTGTGGCTTTCTTTCATCATTTTTGAAAAGTATTTCATTAAGCTCAGCAATACTTTCTATAGATTGGCTTCTTGCGACTGATGCGATAGCCAACTCCACCAGCTCCTGGCTATCCGAGTTTTTATAATTTTTGTTAATATAGCTCAGAACCTGCTTATATTCTTGATTAGAAACTAAGGTATTAATATCATCTTCTGTCAAAGCGGCGTTATTATCCGAATTGTCACCTAACGCCAGAAACAAAACAGTCAAAGCAAAGAGGATGCTGACAAAACCGAGGACAAATTTCTTTAATGCCTTTTTCAATTCAATCACTCCTTACAGAAATAGAACTTGTTTTTATAAGGAATCGGGTAGGAGACTGACCATTATTTGGCCAGCCGACCTCCCACAGCACCGTACGTACCGTTCGGTATACGGCGCTTCCAAAGTTTACACGTTACTTCGCAGAATAACATTCCGTAAAACTGAGGTATCCAATCCGCTTAAATCGCTCGTTGGATAGGGCTTTTGTCAAGATGGGGCTATGGGCAGTACGCCAATAGCCTTTTCTTGTATTCGCCCACATCCATGCTTGCTCTTCGCTTACGCCTAATTTCTTCAGACTTTCGAAGCGTGTTCGGATTTTCTTCCATCGTTTCCAAGTCACCATTCTTATACGGCTTCTCAGCCACTCATCAAGCTTCATGAGCAGACTCTTTGCGTCCGCCAGTTTGAAGTAATTTGTCCAGCCACGTACTACTTGGTTAACTCTGGTTCGGCGTTGTTCGATTCCCATCCCATTGCTACGCCCAGTAATTTCTCGGATTTTATCCTTGAGCTTCTGAATGCTTTTAGGATGGATTCTTAACCGTCCTTCTCCCCTGTAGATATAGAAGCTATATCCCAGGTACTTAACGTAATTTACATGCGATACTTTCGTTTTCTCCCTGTTAACTCTCAGGAATAACTTTCCCTCAATATAAGGGAGGATGTGGTCGAGGGTTCGCCTTGCTGCTTTCTTACTTCTGCAGAAGATCACCATGTCATCCGCATAGCGGACAAAGCGGTGCCCACGCCTTTCCAGTTCGTGGTCGCATTCGTTAAGCATAATGTTCCCAAGTAAGGGACTTAGGGGTCCTCCTTGCGGTACTCCTTCCGGACTTTCTTCAAACATCCCGTCCACCATAACTCCTGCTTTCAAGAATTTATGGATTAAGGATATGACCCGCCCATCTTTAATCGTCTCCGATAAAATCTGTATCAGCTTGCTTTGGTTTACCGTGTCGAAATACTTCTCCAAGTCCATGTCAACCACGTATTTATAGCCGTCTGTGACATGTCCTTGGCATCTCCGCAGGGCATCATGGGCACTCCGATTCGGTCGGAAACCGTAACTGCTGTCTGAGAACTGCTTCTCAAAGATGGGGGACAGCACTTGAGTTATCGCTTGTTGGATAAGTCTGTCCACGACGGTTGGGATTCCTAGTTTTCTGGTCTTCCCGTTCTCCTTGGGTATTTCTACCCTTCGCACGGGTTTTGGACGGTATTTGCCGTCCCGGAGGGACTCTATGAGTTCCTTCTTGTGTTCTCTCAGGAAGGGTAGAAGTTCATCCACCTGCATACCATCGATTCCACCTGCGCCTTTGTTCCTCATGACCTGTTTATAGGCTCGATTGAGATTCTCGGCATTCAGAATTTCCTCCAGCAGTCCTTCCGTCTGTTTGTTCGTGTTGGTGCTGTCGGTTTCGGTTATCCTCGATGACGCACACACTTCTGCATACTCTTTCTGTTCCGCAGATACCCTTTGCAGATAGTCTTCGAAGCGAAGTTGTCTGTGTTTTAAATTGCCACTTTTGGTAACCTTCATTGACCCACACCTCCTTTGGTTCAGCCCTTCCTTCGGTGTCTAGAACACCTCCGTATTATGGCTTCTGCTGACTCCTCACGATAAATCTTGTTTCAACCAGGTTTCTTACTCTGTTTCCACCTGTCCGTGAGGCCTCCCACGGTAAGACGATTCACTTTCATTCCATGTGCCCGCAACATTTACGCTGACATGTCCGTGTAGCTTTTGGGCTTTAACTTGTTTAGCAGTCTTACCCCACGTTTTGCGCCTAATATTGTTCGTGTTCCTCGGGTCGGAATTTTGCCGCCGGCTTCCTTCAGATTCCACCTCACGGTGGACACCCTTGCCTTGAGCTAATGGTTGGTCGCTACATACCCCCATAACGGACTTTCACCGTCAAGTTAATCGCCATGCGTGGCGCACTAAACCAACTGCAAGGACAACTTCTGTCGATAAGGTATCATTAATTTCGCAAATTCATAAATAAGTGTTTATGAATAAAGACATAAACGCAACTGCTTGGTAAGATAAGGTTACCACACCAATCAAAACCAGGAGGAGCTGCGAATATGTCTGATAAAATTATACACTTAAATGAAGGAGCAATAAAGCAAGAGCTTAAAGAATTGGTACGTCAAAGTGTGGAGGAAACACTAAATAACCTTTTGGATCAGGAAGCAGCAGAGCTCACAAATGCCGGTAGGTATGAACGTACAAAAGAACGAAAAGGATATCGTTCCGGCCACTATGAGAGGAAGTTAACGACCACTTCCGGAGAGGTGAAGCTGAAAGTGCCTAAACTGAAAGGTGTCGCCTTTGAAACTGCAATCATAGAGCGCTACCGGCGGCGTGAAAGCTCTGTAGAAGAAGCTCTAATCGAAATGTATTTAGCTGGTGTTTCAGTCCGGCGAGTAGAAGATATAACTGAGGCACTCTGGGGCACAAAAGTATCGGCCGGAACGGTCAGCAAGTTAAACCAGAAAGTCTATGGCCACATCGATACTTGGCGCAATCGCCCTCTACAAAGAAAATATCCCTATGTCTATCTCGATGGGATTTACCTTAAACGTAATTGGGGTGGAGAATACGAAAACGTTGCGATCCTAATTGCTATGGCTGTCAATGAAGATGGTTACAGAGAAGTAATAGGCGCTTCTGAAGGAATGAAGGAAGATAAAACAAGCTGGCTGGAATTCATGAAAAGCTTAAAGGAACGTGGCTTATCCGGAACCCAGTTATTTATCGGGGATAAATGTCTGGGCTTATTGGAAGCAGTGAACGAAACATTTCCGGAAGCCAAATTCCAACGCTGTACTGTTCATTTTTACCGGAATGTCTTCTCAGTAACACCTCGCTCCAAGATGAAAGAAGTAGCGGCAATGCTAAAAGCGATCCATGCCCAGGAGGATAAAGAAGCAGCTAAAGAGAAGGCAACAGCGGTTGTAGCTAAGCTTCGGGACATGAAACTGAAAGAAGCAGCGAAAAAAGTTGAAGACAGCATTCTCGAAACACTGACATATATGGACTTTCCACAAGCACACTGGACTAAACTTCGCAGCAATAACGTCATCGAAAGATTAAACCGGGAAATCCGCAGAAGAACCAGGGTAGTTGGCACTTTTCCTGATGGGCATTCAGCATTAATGCTTGTCTGCGCTCGGTTGCGGTATGTAGCCAGTAAAGCCTGGGGCACAAAAATGTATATGAGTATGAGACACCTTGAGGAAATGAACAAAGAAAACAGTATTATAGCAGGTTAATGTGCGACCCTCTCTTAGTAGACTGGCCATGGGGCCCCATGGCCAGTCTACTAAGAGATAAAGATATACAAGAAAAATTACCAAGCAGAAAAACAAATTTGCGAAAGATTATTGACAGTACCCTTCTGTCCTTGCAGTTATGCTAATAATTCTATAAGGATTAAGTTTTTAATTGAGGAGAGGATAAAATGGCTAGTTCTAATTTACTACAACGATATTTGCAGGTGAAAGACGAATTTACTCTTACTGAAGAACCTATTCAAGATAACGATCAAGATAACTATGATATCGTGGACAACATCCCAATAGGTAATTCTCTGGACGATTTTAATGAATTTGTTATTGATCCAACAAAAAGTGATTTTAAGGAATTAATGAAGTCAATTGGTAATGATACTTTACAGTTCCTTAAAGAAATAACTAAGCTTCTGGAAGAGAATCTCAAGTGACTTTCTCCATCTCGGCACCATCTTTTTTTATACGGTTTACAATTCCTATTTCATCTTCGAAATATAGCCAGTCTTCTAATACATTAATTGTCTGTACGGTGAATCCAACTTTTGCTATTTCAATTTTTTTATTGTTAATCAATTTATTGATACATTTCCCAGTAATATAGCCATAAAAAATATCTCCATAAGAAACATTTATACAGTTCGTAAAAATATCTTCATATATAGCTCGATTATTATTTATATAAATTTCAAATGAATCTTGAAAGTAGAACTTGCTATTTTCTTCAACCATCATATTTATTAGCCCCTGCGAAAACTCATATAATTGATAGGTGCAATTTTTTAATAAATCATATTTCATGATACGTTCTACTGAGGGATAACAATCAATGTCCTGTTGATACATAAAGTAAATAATATCCTTTTCTACATTAAAAGTCTTACTATATATGTTCTTTCTATCTATTATCTTTTTGATGTTATTACCGGAAGTATCCATTGAATAAATCTTTTTTTCGTCTATATCAAAATAATAAATAGTATCCCCCAGTACATGAACAGTTTCCGATGGAGCTGAATTTAGCCTTGTCCTATCTTTACCGTTAAGTTTAATCTTATAAATATTCATGCCATTGGTTTCATTACAATAATAAATCCATTCGCCAATAACATTGATATATTTTATGTTGTCATCGCATATTTTTGTTTTTTCTGATCCATCGGTTTTTACTTTATACAGCTTATTTTTATCGGAAGTATTTCTATAAAATATCCAGTCACCTTGTTGGGCAACATAACCACCATTAATTATATTGCCGTTCGTGTTTCCGCGGTCGTTCTTTGATGATTCGTCGAATAAGGGTTCTTTAATTTCCTTAGATTCTTCTGCACTCGCTATCTCAGGAATTGTTATTTCCTGAATAGAAGAATTAATCATACTGAGATTAGACAATAACTCAACAACGAAGTCAAAGATATTTACTTTTACATCAGTTCTCATGTAGGCAGTATTTGCTAAGTAGTGATGTATCATGGAAAGCTGGATGTCTCTTTGCTTGTAATTCACATTAGCTTGTTCCAGATGTGTTATAACGGTATCCAATAAATATTTCTCTTCGCACTGCAATTTTGTCAGCTTTTCAATTCCCTTTATTAGTGGGGCTTGATATTCCTCAATATTGACTAGTCCGTCTAGGGTGATATCTTTAAACAATCTATTTATAAGTTCTGGCTTGCCAATTAAGTAATCGTAAAATTCTTTTGATGATATATCGCCCTTAACAGCTAAACCTATTTCAGTTAAAGTGGATTTTAACAACATAATATCCGCAGTATTCCATTGGCCTTTAGTGAGATGATAGAAATCGTTTGTGACACAAACAATTTTTTCAACATCTGATAGTTGGCAATAATCCTGATCGTCATACATCCGGTATTCAATTGTTGAATTCCAATGGAGCAGGTCCACATTGCGTTCCAGTTTAGAGATTCTATCTTCCATCTGGATTAAGTCGGATCTGGTTTGCTTAAAGAATGCTAAAAGAGCACGATAAATATTATTTATTTCTTCCTCGACTTCAATAATTAAAGTATTTAGTTTATTATTGACTGCAGTTATGGTATCAAATGTGAGTAAATTTTGTTCGGCGAGCTTTTGAATCATTTGTTGAGAAGCATATTGAGCCTTAGCTAAATTTCTATCAATATCTGCCCTTATTTTTTGGTTTTTTCCTGTAAAGCCGTTCCATAATCTCTTGAGAAAGCCTTGATTCTTTAATTCGTCGCTCCTGGCTTCGCTGATAGTAAGTGCTGTTACACTATCCATAACCAATTTGTTAATTGCTGCACTATTACCCTTATGTACTTCAATAGCGTTTAAGATAAATTCGTCAATAGCGGCTTTATCTTGAGTGGTTAATTCTTGGCTATTCTTTAACCGTAATGCAAGTTCCATAACAAAAAACCTCCTTTAAACACCAAACTGATTTTTAATTTCAGTTTTTAGATCTTCTCTTTCCTTAAGGATCTCGGTACGTTTGTCTTTGAACACGGATTCAGCCCTGTACAAGTTATGTAAAGTGCTTTTAATCTTGGATTGGGTTAATCCCATCTCATAAATCGGCTTTAGAATTCTTACAGCATCGTTATATCCTTGTTCTATGCGGCGTAATTTACCTTCGTAAGTAAAGTCAAGAGTTCCGTTTATTGTTCTTCCTTGATCATCTTGCGGAAGAATCTCTAATATCTGGGCATCGGGGAACTGATTATGGTCGAGGACATCGTCCCGACTGAGTTGAATGACAAGTATTATTTTGTACCCAGAATCGTAAATTGGTTTAACCGGTGCATTATCACTTAAACCTCCATCATAATAATAGCGTCCGTCAATTTCTTCGGAGTCAAATAGAACCGGCAAAGCAGATGATGCCAAGAGGATAGTTTTTATTTGATCTTCTGAATAATTACCTAGGTTAAAATACGTTTCGCTGCCAAATTTTTTGCCTGCTGCCCAGTGGACTAATGCATCTACTTCTCTAATACTAGGAGGAAATTTTGTAATATCAGAGCAGCAGGCATATAGATCTAGGCCGGAAATTAGATGGAAATTAATACTAGTATCTAAGATTTTTAATAGGCCTTTCCTGGAAAAGAAGCCATGGTTTTTCAAGAAGTATATTATCGGCGTTGTCCTTAATATATTTGGCAAAACACCTATTAATTTCTCCACATCAAAATTGAGAATATCTTCTGTAGAAATATTAAGCCAGATGTTCTCAGCTAACTCATAATCCCCTTGAGCAAATAAAACGGCATTTAGCGCGCCGACTGAAGATCCCGAGACAGCTGTGATATTTTTATCCACTCCAAACTCTTTCAGGGCCTTCCATACCCCTATTTGATATGCCCCTTTCCCACCACCTCCCGCTAATACTAAACCGATTTTCTTCTCCATTCCCTTTCTCCTTCCCAACAGATTTATTTTAACTAGAGTATTTGCTTACCATAGCACTGAGTGTGTTATACATTTCTTCTTTGAACTCGGGCGGCTCGATCACTTCTATTGCATCTCCCTGGCTTAAAAGCCACATCTTGACTCCTTCGAAAGTGCCATAAGCTTCAATAATATATCCAGGGTTCTTATTCTCAATAATTTTAGCAGTGGGAAATCTGTCTAGAATGGATTCAAGGGAGGTTCCGTTAAAGAAAAACCGTATTCTCCGTTTTTCTCCTCCTTGCATAAAATTTGAAGTCTCCCGAAACCTGCCTGCTTCAAATTTGTTTTTATAATTTATGGGATAGCCTTCGTCTAGTATTTCGTAATCTTTAATTCTATCTAGCCTATAGGGAACTGGGTTTTCCATGTACTTACCATCTTTTTTTTCAATATAAGCCAATAAGTAAAAATAGTATTCGGAGAAGATGGTTCCAAGTGGTATGATTTTTCTTGTAACAGGATGCGGTTCCAGTTCTCCGTTTTCTCCAACTCTGGTATATTTAATTATCATTTTTCTTTGTCCTTTAACGGCTAAACATATATCCCAAAGCTTCTTTCTTATTTGATTATCTCCATGATAGGGTTCGACTGTATCGTATCTACTTAATTCACTATGTAATAATTCTTTAAGAATACCTTGTTCTGATAAATGGCAATTTGAGATAAGTTTGTCAGTTATATCTTTTGTCTCTTCTTCAGTAAAGCTTCTGGTTCCTAAAAGTACCTTGGTAATTGCCATAATGTCTTTATGAGACAAGTACATTTTCTCATGGTTACGCAGTCGGTAGCCTTTAGCCTTGGGACAATATTCAATTTGTAATCCGGCTTCCAAAAAATCATATTGTTTTTCCAGATAGGAATTAATATCGTTTAGATACCTGGAAATAGTTTTAGAGCTTACGTTGGCCTTGTTAATGTAAGCCTTTTTATCAATGATGCCTCCTTTAATAAGATTGTCATAAATTAATAATATTACTTCAGTTTTACTAAGAAGACGTTCATGTTTAATTTCTTGCATTTCTACCACCCCTTATAATTTTTAAGATTCGAAAAATTTTGACTTATTCCTTCTATTTCTTTCAAAAAGATATTAGAAAGTTAATAGCATAAATGATGGGAACGGTTTTTCACCTTTAAATAACCTAAATCTTTATTGCATAATTAATATCTAATTAGCGTTGCCAGAAAAGCTTTTGTAGATGATAAACTGAATTTAGCAGAAAACGATAAATAAGATTTTACAGGTTTCTCCTAATAAATGTAAAGGAGGTCTCAAATCAACTGGAAATTCTAACGCTTAAATTTTAAATAGCAAACACCAAATTCTCTTTTGTATAATCAATCCTGAGAGTGCAAAAGGGGGAATTGATCTTTGAAAACTGAAGAAGGTTGGAAAATGTATATCGACATTAAACGGTTAAAGCAAAAAGGATTCAGCAATACCAAAATTGCAAAGATGCTTGGTATCAGCAGACCTACAGTCAGCAAATATCTTAAGATGAATTCTGATGAATTCGAAAGGAAAATGCTCTTAGAGCAGCATCGAACCAAAAAACCGGATATTTATCGTGAAGAAATTATTGGCTGGATCAAACAATACCCTTCCATGACAGCGGCTCAGGTTTTTGATTGGCTTGAGGAAAAGTACCATAAATTAGCCTTTAATGAAGTCACATTACGAAAATTATGTTCGATCCATCAGAGAAGAATACAACATACCTAAAGAGCCTATCCTCAGACAATATGAAGCAGCTGATGACCCGCCCCTAGGCAAGCAGATGCAAGTAGATTTCGGAGAGAAAAAAGTCATAAATTCTGAGGGAAACGTGGTGACACTCTATGTCATGTGTTTTGTCCTCTCGAACTCCAGGTATAAATATTGTGAATGGCAAGCGCGTCCTTTTAACACCGCCGATATTATCGTCATTCATGAAAATGCCTTTGAGTATTTCGGAGGATATCCTCAAGAAGCAGTGTATGACCAAGATCATCTCATCCTTGTAAGCGAAAACCACGGCGAGTTGATCTACACCAAGGAATTTGCCTCATATCTGCAAAAACGCAAATTCTCAGTGTATATGTGTCGTAAAGCCGATCCGGAAAGCAAAGGACGCATTGAAAAGGTGGTGGATTTTGTCAAAGACAACTTTGCCAGCCACAGAGTATTCTATGGAATTGGCCGATGGAACGAAGATTGCCTGAAATGGCTGAAAAGGAGAGGAAATGGTAAAGTTCATGCTACCACAAGAAAAATACCGGCTGAAGTATTTCTTGAAGAGAAAAAATACTTAAAGCCGGTCACGGAAAAGTTAATTTCCAATTCACGCACGCTCAGTATAACGTACCAGGTTAGAAAAGACAACACCGTTCCCATCCAAGGAAACCGGTACACCGTGCCACGAGGCACTTACAAAGGCCCTCACACTTACGTAGGAGTCAATAAAATAGGCAATAAGCACCTTGTAATTTACGATATTGAGACCAATAAAGAATTAGCTCAATTTGAAATACCGGATACGAAAGGGAATCTCGTCAGAAATAACAACCACAAACGGGATAATAGCCAAAGGATCATCCCCCTAATGAAACGGGTTGCCGAGAAGTTTCCGGATAGCGAAAAAGCCCAGGCTTTTTTCGAGGAAATTCAGAAAGAAAAACCTCGTTATATCCGAGATCAACTGACGCTGATCGAAACATCGATAGAATCTATAAATTCAATGTCCATAGGGAAAGCACTGGACTATTGTATGAGTCATAAACTGATCAGTGCCGTCGATTTTAAAGATGCAGTCAAACACTACGCCGTCTTTACAGAAGAAAAAGGGCAGCCCCAAAACAATTCAAATCCCCCCATCACTGGGCTGACAGAGGCTGCTTCATCCAAAATAGGGATAAAGCCCAGGATACGGGACATATCCGAATACGTCAAGATTATGAGCGAAAACCATGGAGGATAATTAATTGGAGAGTTACATAGAAAACACGATAGGTCTGTTAAAAACCGTGAATATGCATCATGCTGCCCAAGCATTCAATGAACTTATAGAAAAATCCGTCGAAGAATCCCAAACCTGCGAAAAGTTCTTAGAAACAGTCCTTCATACAGAGATTGACGGCCGAGAGAAAAGGAAATTCGAAAAAAGGTTGAAACAAGCCAGCTTTCCAGAATATAAGACCTTAGATGAGTTTAACCTGGACGAACAACAAACCCTTAGTCAGCGCCAATTTAATCAACTCAAAGAACTGTCCTGGCTGGAAAAAGGCTTTAATCTAATTTTTTTAGGGGCTCCCGGAGTTGGGAAGTCGCATATTTCTGTGGGCTTAGGAATAGAAGCTTTAAACAATGGTTACAAAGTAAAGTTTATAACTATGGCCGATCTAATCCATACCTTGAAAACCCAAGAAATTTCAAGTGTCTCCCGAAACATCATCAAACGGATTCTCGATTCTGACCTGATCATCATTGACGATCTGATGTTCATGGCTATGGAGAAAAATGAAGCCAACCTCTTTTTCCAGTTAGTAAACAAGCTCTATGGACAAACCTCCATAATTATAACGTCAAACAAAGGTCCGGAAGACTGGGGGGAACTTCTCGGAGACCCCGCCATCACAACGGCAATATTGGACCGACTTATACACAAATGCGAAATAATTAACATCCATGATATAGATAGCTATCGCATAAAACATAGACAAAAAATATTCAAGGATTAGCAGTATGCAAAGCCCCGCCGCAGCGATGTGAATCTCCAGTCGGGCTACGCCCTCCTTCCGATTCACATCGCTACAAAAGACTTTATGACAATAAAGATAGGCTCTAGAAATAAATAAAAAGAGCTCCAAAGCTCTTTCCAATATCCATTTATGTCAAAAATTAGGTGTAAAAAATTATTTATCGAAAACTGTAAAAACTTAATTGACATTCACAGCTTTTTTAAAATGTCACCAAGGCACAAGTGATCATACTAGAGAAATTTTGCGAAGATAGGGATGTTTCTTTATTCTTATAAATCCAAAAAAAATCCTTATAATAAGAGTTAGGGTAGTCTTTACCCAAATCTCTAAAAATAAGGATATTAATGTACTTAATTACTATTTTTTAAGACAATGCTATTAATCACTTCAGCGAAAATAGAACCTTAAAATGTGGAAAGGGACTATAACGATTAATCTGGGACAAAGATATCCGGCTGCTCGACAGCATCGTCGCTAGCTACCGCCAGTCCGATATCTCCTTGGAGGTCGGGATCGTGAACAACGGTAAAGCTTTTGCCTGTCTCAGTGGCCATTCTTTGGTATTTTTCCCGGTATTTATAGGCTAGTTCCCCGTGGATTAGCATTTTGGCGGATCTTTTATCCTGGAGCGCTTCCTCGATTTCCTGATAAACGGTATTACTCATCACTTGGGCTTTGGTTAAAGCAACCAGGACACGCTCCCGGAACTCACCCAGGAAAAGCCTTTTTTCTTCCAGTTTTAGTTCGGGAGGGCCTTGCAGGCTAACTGCGAGAGTTCTTTCCAATTCAGTTTTTTGGGCAAAATCTTTTAAGGCCTCTTGCTTAAGGTCTTTATCCACTTCTATATCTCCTTCTCGGTTTTTGCTGACGGATAGAGCCCGGCTATTCTGATTCTAGTATATCAAATAATCTCAGGATTTAGTTGGGGAAACGAGTATTTGGAATGATTTTATGCAAAGCAAAAAGTTACTTATACTTCCAACCTATTTTCCCGTTAGTTTTACAGCTTAAATATAAACGTAAACTCTGAATCCCTTGCAGCTCAATGCTTTAAGGGTATATTTTTTTTATTTTAATGCATTATTATGTATAGTAATATATAGGATTATATGCTATAATATAACTGTGTATTTCACTGCCTACGGAGGTGTTTATTTTGAACCTTAAGCAATCTCGCCGAAAGGATGGTAGAGTCTATCTTTCTATTGAAAAAGCTTATCGTGACAAGACTACAGGCAAGTCCAGAGCTAAAACTGTTAAGTCCCTTGGTTACTTAGACGAACTTGCGAAAGAATACGATGATCCTATCGCCCATTTCAAAGAAGTAGCTCGCAAGATGACCGAAGAAGAAAAATCTGAGAAAAAGGTATCCTTGTCAATCAATATGGATGAAAAGCTTTCTGTCGGTACCGATAACAGAAAAAACTTCGGGTATGCCGCAATACTTAAGATTTACCATGAACTTGGTCTGGATGTGTTTTTTAAAAATAAATCCAGGCATGAAAATTTTGAGTACAATACAAATTCCATCATGCTTTTGCTTATTGTATCCAGATTCCTTTCCCCCGGCTCCAAGAAGAAGGCTTTCGAGGAAAAAACTCGGTATTTCGAGCGCTTTAACTTTTCTTTGGCGGATGTTTATCGCTCTCTTACCCACTTTTCTAAGATTTCTAAAGAATTTCAAAGATATTTGAACGCTCAGATTGCTGCTAAATATGGGCGCAATACTAAGACTATCTATTACGATGTGACGAATTTTTATTTTGAGATTGATCAAGCGGATGAGTTTCGTAAACATGGATTATCCAAGGAAAAACGACGCGATCCAATTGTGCAGATGGGGTTGGCTATGGATGCGGATGGTATTCCGCTGCATTATGAACTGTTTCCAGGCAATACGGTAGATAAAGAGACATTTAGACCAGTCATTGGTGAAGTGAGAAGAAACTATGATACCGGCAGGGTTATTGTTGTTGCTGACATGGGGATTATAACGGGAGATAATATTTTTTATCTTCAAGGCAAGGACAAAGGAAAAAATTTTAATGGCTATGTTTTTAGTTTTTCGGTTAGAGGCGGTACTAAGGAGTTTAAAGAGTTTGTCCTCTCTGCTAAAGGCTATGTAGGCAAAGATGGCAAGCCTGTTGATGAGGACACTGATTTTAAGATTAAAAGCAGGATAATTGCCCGGGATATCAATGTGACGCTCTCTAGCGGAAAAAAAGTTAAGAAAACGGTGTATGAAAAGCAGGTAGTTTTCTGGGCAAGAAAATATGCTTTGAAGGCTCAGGCAGAGCGTGAAGAAGTTTTGAAAAAGGCTTATGATCTCGCTTCTAATCCTCAAAAATATACGAAGGCCACTTCTTACGGCGCGGCCAAGTATGTGAAGAATCTGAAGTTTGATGAAAAGACTGGGGAAATTCTTAAAGTTAAAGAGCGTCCTGTCTTCGATTCCGAGAGAGTAGCTGAAGAAGCAAAGTATGATGGCTACTACGCTATTGTCACCAGTGAATTGGATATGTCTGATATTGAAGTGATTGAGACTTACCGCGGTCTTTGGGAGATTGAAGAGACTTTTCGCGTGACTAAAGGGGTACTGGAAACTCGGCCGGTTTATGTGTCACTTCAGGATCATATTAATGCTCACTTTCTGACTTGTTTCATAGCCCTTACTATTATGCGAATTATGCAAAAGAAAACCGGCAAACTTTATTCTGCCGAAAGAATTGTTGAATGTCTGAATAAGATCTCCTGTTCCAATGAGCATGAAAATATCTATTTGTTTGATTACAGAAGTGAGATTTCTGATGCGATTGGCGATGCTCTGGGAATTGATTTTACGAATAAGAGACTTCGTCTTGGTGATATTAAAAAAATTTTGGCGCAGGCCAAAAAATGAGGTATTACACTACATATTTATGACAAAACTAAAAGACCGCTATCCCGCTAGTATCAGGGGATTGCGGCCGTTTTTTTGTAGATTTGCTGCAAAAGTCAGGTTACTATGACCATCATCTGTTCCCATGCTTACTTCCAGACATCCCGATTGTACATACATAAGGGAATTAAATTCCGTGCCCTGAGCAAGCACAATACTTCCTTTAGAAAACGAACGCATATTGCCAAGGTGAAGATACTTTTCCAAGCGATCCACTCGATTAAATGACTCGGGAAGGATCGTTCCCGGTATCTTAATACAGTCACCCATTGTATTCCTCTCCTCTAAGACTAATAATGATGATGGTGGTCAATTTGCTCTTGATACAGGAAATTATTTTAATGTGAAAGGATTTAAGATATTTGCATATGCTAAAGTCTCTTGATTTTCACTGTGATAAGATAAAAGCAGATTCTGCCAAACCATTAGATAGGAGTCCTATTAATGCATTACTTTCAGCTTGGTCAATATAAGGGGCTGGAGATTACACCTCAATCCATGTACACCGAAGCGGATTTAGACGCTGCTGTCATTGAAACTATTCTAAACCTCGCGGATCAGTGGTCTAAAAACAATATGGCCGTTCAGGAAGGAGATATCGTTTCCATCAGCATTAATGCCGACTATGACGGCCTGCCGGTTCCGGAACTTGATATAGCCAACCTGAAATATAGGGTTGGAGAAGAGAGAATGTACCCTGAATTTAAAAAAGTTATTGGGAAAAAGAAAGGTGATTGCTTTCAAATGGCCATTAAATTTCCCCAAAGTAGTCCGATTCTAGCGGCAGCGGGGAAAATAGTTAACTTTATGGCTACTGTTCTTGAAGTATATCCCTCTAAACCGATTAATATCACCGACGACATTGCCCGTCAAATCGATCCTGATGTATCAAGTCTGGATGCCCTAAAAGCCAAAATCCGTCGGTCCATTGAGTACAACTACCAACAAGCAATCAGGGAAAATAATATCCAGGGTGTAATGGAAGTGATCCTTAAAAATAGTACTCACATTCTTGATCAGGAAGAACTTGCTGCAACAACAGAGCAAATTGCCCACCAGATCCTCCAAAATGAGATCTTTACACAGAATCCTCATATGAAAACATTAACAGAATCTAAAACTGATCATTATTTTTATGAAGACTGCCGCCATTTAGCCGAGCAGCAGATCCTGATAAACTTAATGTTTAGAGAAGTGGCCAGACTAGAAAACTTCAATCCCGCTGATTATGAAAAGATTACAAATCACCTGCTGCAATGGAATCTTGCCAAAGAATCATAAAGTAATTTGATATAATTGTCTATATCATAGCATAGTATCAAATGTAAAAACACAAAACAAAAACTGCAGTCTGTTTAGCGGCGAGAGGTAACCTCCGCCGCTAATTTTTTACAATCTTATCAAAGGCTCGATCTCATCATGAGGGCTTCAACTGATTAATGATTGCCCGGCAGTCCATATCTTTCCGGCCACTCCAGCCACCATTTATATTTCTCAATTTGCTCGTCACCGTAACCAAACATATCGTCAATTTGTTTAAGAAGTTTGGCTGAACTCTGTCCTTTGCTGCCAATCCAAGTACCGGCGGTATGGAACCAGGATTCCTCTTTGGAGTTCCAGGGGCAGACTTTCATACAACGGCCACAGGAAGAACCATCTTTATTGGTTGCCCGGAATTCCGTGCATTTTTTAAAATCACTGTTCCAACGAAGATAACCATTATACTCAACCATGTCCCGATCATGTGTAATGGCACCAGCAGGACAATTATCCGCACATTTCTTACATACCCTGCAAAAATCCAATAACCCGAAATCAATAGGTTTATCGGGCACAAGTGGTAAATCCGTAGTAACAGCTGCAACTTTATGACGGAAACCCAAGCGAGGATGTACTGTACAATCTCCTGTCCTGGATAGCTCTCCAAGTCCGGCAGCAATAATGCAGGGATCCATGACTGCCGCATAGTTGGTAAAGTGATGAGCCCTGGCATTATAACCCAGGTTACGAATATATTTAGCCAGGATTACCGCTATTACCCCTGTTGTGTGATAGGACCGCATAGACTGGGCGGCGCTGATACCGTCATAGCCCGTAGACGCCAGCATAGTCTCCAGATGCTGGTCGATCATAACCACAATCACATACGGGAGGCGCTCCGTCACCGGAATCGATTTTGACAGATCATCCTTCAATAAATCGTCCTGGCTGGGCGCTTTATGCGTATAGTAAGCGTAAGTCGGCATTTTGCCTATTCCAACCTCATCCGCCCGCAGAAAATAAGCACAGTCTTTAATATGTTGGGACATTTGCTCCGGATCAGGGATGGGCAATTTTTCCGCCGCGGGCTGTCCGCTGACCATCTGATCGGGAGCGAGTGACATGGCGAATGAAGCAATAGCATTATTGAAAGGATGCTTCATGACAAAATGGTAGTGATAAAAAGCCCTTTGCGCCTCAGGCGAGTATTTGCCGCGGTTTGCCAAAAAGAAACCCTGATCAGCTTCATGGTATGGTTGAATAGGGCCAACAATCTTGCTAGTTCCCAACCACTCCTCATTATGTTCAACAAATTTGACAGTGGCGCCGCTATAATCGACTTTAGGATGAATCTTGGACTTAGCACCATTTTGCGGCCCCGAAACATTGGCAACTGCCTCGGCGGCTTCAGCCGGTAATGCTTTAATCGCCCCAACCATTCCTGCAGTTAGAGCAGAGGCCACCCCTGCCTTTAGAAACTTGCGACGGTTCATCCGCAACCCCTGATTCTGTTGATTTACTTCTTGATCCGAAGATCTAAACATCAATTTCACCTCTTTATGCCTTTGCGTTTGCATCAATTTCTTTTACCTTTTGTGTTTTACCTATAAAACCTAAAAACCTAGCCAGTATAACGGCCAAAATTACCGACAAACCGAGAAACAGAAAGATAGCCGTACTAGTTGCTTTCACGTGCCCTACTCTTGAATTAATATAGACAAATGAAACTCCTATTCCTGTAATCGCATACCACAGAACGTATAAAGCCCAAATCAGTACTGTCTTCCATTTCAAGTCCTGCTTAGCCCGTGGTTGAATAAAAAGAATACCTGCCAAAAACAAAATTCCGGCTAAGAACACCAGAAAAGTCCCCATTGTTTTCACCTCCTCCATGAAAATTTGGATACCAACAGTCTATCCAGGCTGCTAAGGTTTCCAATGTACTCTTTTGAATACAATATAGCATTAAATAAAAAAACATTAATTTAGCATGCATTAAGCTGTTTTTGATTATCAACTAGGCAAAATATTTATTTAAAATACCACAAAAAAACCGCTATTTGTCTCACTTTCAGTAGACAAATAAATTAAAAATACCATATTACATCATTAGCTTTGCATAAAGCATTTTAATTTTTGTCAACAAGCATCTGTGTCAGTAATTCAAAGTATTCTGTCAAAAACTGAAGATATTCTTAAATAGGGCTATTAATCCAATAAAAAATCCTTATAATTAGAGGTAGGTAGTCTTTGTCCCAAATCTCTAAATATAAGGAGACTAAAATGCAGGACAAGAATACTACGCAATCCACATTTTTGCAACTGTTTGAGCCCATTTTGTCAAAAAATATTTGGGCAAGGATCAAGTTAAAGAATCCAGGACTTGATCGCTACGTAAAAAAACTCCATTCTCACCAGCTTATCGAACTGCACATGCTTGCTCAGCTCGAGCAGCACCAGGGATTAGATGAAATCAGCAAAAGTCTCGCTAATGACAAACTAAGCAAAGCTATTCAACTTGAATCCATCAGTGCTTCTCAGCTATCCAGAAGGCTACAAACACTACCGACAAATATTGCTGAACAATTGCTTGCTGAACTTGTAAGACATATCGGCAGTAAAACCTCTATTGATACGGTAAGACAGGAAATCGGAAGACTTAATCTTGTTGATTCCTCCACAGTATCCTTAAGCTTAACTCAGTACCCCTGGGCAAGATTCAGAAAAACTAAAAGTGGCATCAAACTTCATCTAGGGCTAGACTTTTTCAAAGAAATGGTCCCTGTTAAGTCTATCATTACCGAAGCCAAGAAAAACGACAGAACCCAGATGAATGATTTAGTCGTAACAGACAGGGATGTTATCAACGTTTTTGACCGAGGCTATGTGGACTACAAAAAGTTTGATGAATACTGCGAAGCGGGAATCCGCTTTGTAACCAGACTGAAAGACAACGCCTATACTCAGGAGTTAAGAGCCGCTTTCATCGAAGAAGACAGCCCGATTGAAGAAGATCTGACCGTCATACTGGGTAAGAATTACACCTTGATGAAGCATGAATTAAGGTTAGTGGTTACAAAGGATACTGAGGGAAACCCTGTGATGATTTTGACCAACGTCTTTGAAAAAAGTGCCGAAGAAATCAGCAGCATTTACCAAAATCGCTGGAAAATCGAACTCTTCTTTAAATGGATCAAGCAACACCTCCAGATTAAACATCTTTACGGAAAAAGTCCGGCAGCGGTTGAAAACCAAATCATGATTGCTCTTCTGACCTACTGTGCAGTGCTCTTGCTAAAGCTCATATCGGGATACCAGGGCTCACTACTCCATGTAACAAGGATCCTGAAAGGCTGTCTGCATCAAGCCTTTAACACCTTCGTCCAACTAATACACAAAAAGTATGGTAAAAGCTCCAAGGGCCGACGACGATTAAATCATGAGATCGTGTATGAAGCAACGCTAAAGCAAGTTGATGCCGGTGAGAACTATCTGCTGAACGATTTAACCTATGACCCCGTGATCTTATAAAAAACATACTGGTATAATGTGGGATAGGGCTACTTCTTAAGTCGATGCCCCTTTTGAATCACGGAAGAAAATCAACTTACTGTATACACCATATTTTACTGATAAAGGAAACGCATTAAGCTACTCGAATTTCGAAAAAGTTTTTATGCAAAGCTAATGATATTACATAAATAAAATATGGTAAAATTAAGTGAATCATTAATGGAAAAGAGGGAGCCAAAATGACTGATTCCTTTCGCCTGACCCAAATATCGACCATTGTTTTTTTGATTACCAAAGTCAAGCAATTATCTAATTACATTCACTATTTCAAAGAAGGGATTAATGAATTCTTGGAAATACCTATTGATTTTGCCGATTATGTCGATAACTACGGAGAACGCGAAGCTCAAAAAGTTTTAGATAAAGCAGTTGCCAGGTTGTTGGGAAGTACTGATCAGAGATCCCACCATATTACTGTCGGTGATTATTTGCTTAACATACCAAAAGTGGAAGCTTTTTTGGCCGGGATTAATACTCCCGATGATTTGGTCAAAAGCCTTGATAAATATCTCCAGGCTTATCCTAAAAAACAAAAAAAAATAGTTGAATTCCATGAACCGAAGAAACTGGGTATTTTTTGCCCCTTTGCCGAGCTTCCTTTATATCAGGCTGAGGCCTTTATCAACAAATTCCACGAAGTACTAAATCAACCCCCGGAACTGCCTTACCTGGTTACTCCTTATAATTTAAACGGAAAGCTAAAAATCTACTTCAACAATAAAGAAGCTGCCGAAGAATATGCCCGTAAGCTTTGCCCCTCCGAACTCTGGCAAAGGCGTCAGGACGATACCTTAGAGAAAATCGGCAGCTATTAAAGAGCATCAAAAGTAATCTAATGAATTAACAGGGATTTTCCATTATAAAAGAGGTAGATATACTTCTCTTGCACTGTTTTCCCGGTCAGTTTCTCCAAGGCTCGGGCATAATAAGCAATCTGCAGCCTGTATCTGTCCCTGATAATCTCCTCTCCTCCCTCCGGCACATAATCTGTCTTATAATCCACTAGGATAAGCCCATCCCGCTCTTCAAAATAGCAGTCAATCACCCCTTGTAAGAGGACAGTCTCTTGGGTATAACATTCTTCCGCAAGCTCTTGATATACCTCCTGACAAGGGATCTCGATATTAAAAGGCACTTCCCGGTAGTAAGCCGGCGCATTAAGCATGCGCTTCCCTAAGTCCGAAGCAATAAAGCTTCTAATCATTTGGACATCTACCGCTTTGGCCTGCTCCTCGGTCAACAATTCCTTCCTAACCATCTCTTCAAGCTGTTCTTCAAGGTTATCCCGCTTCAATTCCAAATGCTGCATACAAAAATGCATAATAGTCCCTTTTTCGGCCGGGCTTAAACCTTTTTTCTTCTCCAAGAAAAGAGGTTTTTTAATTAAGGCCGGAACACCCTGGCTTAGGAAAGTGCTTTCCTCCTCTATATCCTGAAACCGCCGTTTCAGCTCTGTGACGGTCAATTTGGCAGGCACCTTGCTCAACTTGCCGTAAGGGTATTGCCAGCTTAGCCTTCTGATGATTTCTGCCTCTAAGCTCTCAGCCTTTGCAAGGTCTTCCACCGGCTCTACCTGAGCCTTTGTCAGTTCTGTTTCTTCTTTAATCGATGCCGCTACCGCCAAACCCTTCAGCCACTCTCTGAAGTCCTGCTCATCCTTTTCTTCCCCGGAACTGCCTTTTAAAAGCTCTGCTTTGTCCCAGGAGCGGATAAGCCATCCGGAAGGCTTTTTCGGCTGAAAGAACGGATCCTTAGCCGCTTCAGCCTCTTCCTGAGCCCTGCGTTTCCCAGAGCTTAGCACAACAGGGCCTATCCAGTCTAAGTAGTTATCAGCATTAGCAGTCTGATAGGCAGGTAGTTTCCCTTCCCTGGCACCGCCATATTTATTCCATCTGGCATAAGCTTTAGCCGTATCTTTTACTGCTCCGGTAATAATCAGTTTCTCTTTGGCTCTGGTCATAGCCACATAAAGAATCCGCATTTCCTCCGACAAGGTTTCCAGTTTAAGCTTTTCCTTGATAGCAAGCTTGGGCAGGGAGGGATAAACAGTTCTCTTTCTGTAATCCACCACATCGGGGCCAAACCCTAAGGAATGATGGAAAAGGATATTCTTTCTTAAATCCTGAAGATTAAATTTCTTGCCGCAGCCGCCGAGAATCACCACCGGGAATTCCAGTCCCTTGCTCTTATGAATACTCATGATCCTGACGACATTATCTTTTTCGCTGAGCATCTTGGCGCTTCCCATATCTCCTTGGCCGCTTTTAAGTTTGTCGATAAAGTAAATAAAGTTAAACAGTCCTTTAAAGCTTGTTTCTTCAAACTGCCTGGCGCGCTCAAACAGAATCCGCAAATTGGCCTGTCTTTGCTGACCAGCCGGCATTGCCCCTACCGCCGCAAAATAGCCGCTCTCCTGGTAAAGCTGCCATAAAAGCTGATCAGTGGACAGATAAAGAGACATTTTCCGCCACCGGCTCAAGCTGTTTAAAAAAACTCCGGCTTTTTGGGAAGCTGTACTTGCTTTTGTTTGGGCTAAGGCTTTAAGGGCTACGAAAAGTGGGTCATGGCGAGCCGTAAGCCTGAGCTCAGCCAGTTCCTCCGTCGTAAAAGAAACCAGGGGCGATCTAAGAACCGCAAGCAAAGGGATATCCTGCAGGGGATTATCAATTATCTGCAAAAGAGATAAAATAACTTGAATTTCCACAGTCTTAAAAAAACCGGTAGCCGTATCGGCAAAGGCCGGCAACTCCTCTTGCGCCAGCTCTTCCACAAAAACCTCCGCCCAATTCCTGGTTGTACGCAAAAGAATCACTATATCTCTTAATTCCACCGGCCGGTATGCTCTGCTTTCTTTATCAAAGACACAGAATACTCGGCCTGCTTCATCAGGCCGGAGAAGTTCCTTAATCCTTTGAGCAATTAAACGGGCTTCGCACTGGATATTATCAAGCATCTCCGCATCTTCCGGGATGTTATCCTCGTTTTCCGATTCAGGTGAATTAAGCTCCTCCAAGTACTCCTGCGGCAAGTTAGGAGCAAGAGCATCTTCTTCCCTCTCACTCTCTCCGCAAAAACTATTCTTTACTCCGGTTTGCAGAAGATGAAGCTCAATCTCACCTCCGGTCAGAACAGCCGGATCTTCACTTGCCGGGAACTCTGCTCCCGGGTATAAGGCCTCATCATCATCGTACTCCAACTCCCCCACTGCTTTGGACATGATTTGCCGGAAGATAAAATTCACTCCCGCTATTACTTCCCGGCGGCTGCGAAAGTTCTGCGAGAGGAGGATCTTGCCATAGAAGTTTTTAGCTTGAGTATTCCCGCCGGCTGGGGCAAGGGAAGGCCAAATGCCCGCAAGCGCGGTGTAATTTTTATATTTTTCTTGAAACAAGTCCGGATTAGCCTGCCTGAAGCGATAAATACTCTGCTTGACATCACCGACCATAAAGACATTGGGCTCGCCAAGCTCAGCCCTGGATATCATCCGGAAAATAGTTTCCTGGACATCGTTGCTGTCCTGATACTCATCCACCAGGATCTCGGTGTAGCGTTCCCGGTAAACCTGAGCTATCTTGGAAGACCTTCTCTCTCCCTGTTCATCTTCCTCGGAGAGTATTTCCAGGCAAAAGTGCTCCAGATCATTAAAATCCACTAAAGACTTAGCGCTTTTTTTGGCCGCATATCTGGCGGTAAAATGCTTGACCAAGTCAGCCAGGCCTTGAAGGAGAGGGTATAACTTCTCCAACTCCTGCCTGATTTCCGCGGAAGAAGCGGTAAACACAGTCTCCCTTAAATAGCCGATTCTTTTTTTGACCGTATCTCTGATTTCTCGCACCAGGTCTTTTTGCTTAGGATCACAATCTTTACCCGCTCTGGGTAATTTAGCAAAACTAAAATTTTGGATTTCCTGATAAAAAGCATCCCACTTGGACACACCTTGAGCCTGCGAAGCGTCCTCTGCCTGACAGAGGCTTAAGAGCTTCTCAATTCCTGACTTATCATCCTGAAAAACGGGATAATAGGCATTAAGGCCGGCATCAGCCTCTATTATCGGCAGTGCTCTTTCCAGTAAATTATGCAAACCTTTTAGTTCCAAGGCCGTAGCTTTGAAGAGTATTTCGCCCCACTTGCTTTCGCTTAAATCCTGCCAAGCCGGAGAATCAAACAAAGCTGTTTTCTCATCCAGCCATTTATCCGGCCACGGGCTGCTCTGGATAAAATCATAGAGACCTAAAACCATATTCTGCAAGACCCGGTCGTCCCGGTTGCCGCCATAGCATTCCAGCAGCTCAAAGAACACCTGGCTTCCGCTGCCATTCTCTTCGTACTTTTCCTCAAAAAGCTCCTGGAGAACTTCCAGCTTCAGAAGTACTGTTTCAGTCTCATCCGCAATGCGAAAAGCGGGATCAAGATCAAGCATTTGAAAATTATTGCGAATGACTTCCAGGCAAAAAGAATGAATCGTCGTAATGCTTGCTTTATTTAATAAAGTCAGCTGCCTGCGCATCCTTTCCGCATCGGGGTTCTTTTCCAATTCCTTGGAGATGGCCTCTGCGATCCTCTCCCGCATCTCCGTCGCGGCGGCATTGGTAAAAGTAACGATCAGGAGATTATCTATATCGATTGATTTCCGGCCATCTACCGGCTTTGAATCATCTGTTGCTGTCTGCCCTGCGCTTGGTCCGGGCTCGTCCGTTATCATCCGGATGATCCTCTCGACTAAGACCGCAGTTTTGCCTGACCCGGCTGCAGCGGCTACCAGGAGGTCGCAATTCCTGGTCTCAATCGCTGCCAGTTGTTCAGAAGTCCAGCGCATTTCTCCCATTCTTCTATCCACCTTTATCTAAACTAATCTAATCCTGCTCTGCAGTGATAAGTTTCCAGACCTCTTCATCCTTGCGCTCCGGAAGTAAGCGGTAGGAGTTCTCCTTTAAGGAAGGGTCAAATTGGCAAACTGCAGTGAAACTACAATACCGGCAGGAAGTCAGGTTTTTTCTTTTATAGGGGCTAATCTCAACTTTTCCGCGCATAATTTCCTCTCCCAAACCTTTCAGAAGTTTGCGCAGATATTTTCTTAAGGCCTTAAAGTGAGCCAGGGAAGCTACCGAAGAAGCCTTGCCAATCTCTTCCTGCTTAGTAAGGGAAGCCGGGATAATCAAAGAACTGCCGGCCATAGTCTTATCCATGGCTTTTAATAGCTTGACATCGGCCAGAAGCAGCCCCTTCATTTTTAGGGCTTTCATGATGGTCTTTTCAATTTCTTCCTCACTGCCCTGTAATTTCACAAGCGGGTCATCAATTTTAAAGTAAAGCACACCGCCAGGCAGCACCGGCCCTGCGATATTTGAACCCGGATTCTCCCACAGGGCATCTAAATAGGTTAAGAGCTGAATCTGCAGTCCATAATAGGCATCTTGCAGCTTAAAATCTTTACTTCCCGATTTATAATCAACGATTCTTAGATAAGTTCCTTCTTCCGTTTTCAGGGCATCCACGCGGTCAATCCGGCCGGTTAACTTAATTTTTTCACCGGAATCGAGTTCCAGGACAATAGCCGGCAATTTATCATTATCGCCAAACCCAACCTCATATGCAAGCGGCTCAAAACTGCTCCGCCGCATATGCTCGGCGATCAGCCAAAGAGCTCTGGTCACTACCCTTTTCAGCCTTAAAGCCAGAGCAGTGTATCTTCGGGAAGCAGCAAGCCCTGAACCTTGCATTTTTTGCAGCATTTCCTCCACTATTTCAGAAACTTTGGTTTCACACCACTCGCGGTCAAAATCCCGCCAGGAAATATTTTGCTCCGCTACCAGACGGGAAAACCTTTCAATGACAGCATGCAGAAAAGTACCGATATCCGGAGGACTAAGGCGGTAGATTTTTCTTTCCTTAGCCTTAAGGCCATACTGGACATAGAAACTAAAAGGACAAGCGGTATACTTTTCCAAACGGGAAACACTGGCATAGACAGGGCTGCCAAATAAAGCGGTAATTTTGTCCCTGCTGACAGGCTGGGCAATATTTTTGTAAGTAAAAGCAGAACATGCCGCCCGGCACTTCTCCCGCCAAGCTTCCTGCGCCGCAAACCAGTGATAGACAGTTTCCCAATGGGGAGAGAGCGCTTCGCCGTCAGCCTTCTGCCGAAAAGCGGCAATCATCTCCCGGAAAGCTGAAGTCCTCGCGGATAGGAGTTCCATATTAAGCTTGGCCGCTTCCGTTAAGGGTTTATTAAGATCACTTTGAACGGTTATTTCCGGAAAAAGCTTTTTTATTCTGGAGATTATCAGCGACGGCCGCATGCTTCTCCCTTCTTGATCGGCAATCGGCCAGCTTAGACGCAGGTATTTCCCCGGTATGGTCAAAGCTTTATAGACTAAAAACTGTTCATCAAAGGCCTGAGTTTTAGTGTCCTTGGCTAATTCCAGTCCTACCTGGTGCAAATGCGAGCGCTCCGCATCAGTCAATATTCCTTCTTCCAAGGAAGCTGAGGGAAATACTCCGTCATTTACGCCTAGAATATATAAGGCTTGCAGCTCATGGCTTTTAGAACGGTCCACACTTCCGACCAGTACTTCATCCAGGGCGGCAGGTATGAGTCCAATCTGGTATTCGGCAAAACCAATCTTTAGAACATTGGCTATCCTTTCCAAACCAATGGTCTCTTCTCCCATTACTTCAACCGTTTGCTCCAAAACTTCCATCAGAATGTTCCAGACTTGAGAGTACTCATTAGCCAGGCTAAGCCGGCCGCTATCCTCAAAGCTCCTGACAAATTCTTCTATTCTGGCAGGTACTCCACACTCAACCAAAAAATCGTAGATAGCCGTACACCATTCCAGAGCCGTATTTCTGCCTTTAGTCTTCTGCCGGAATTTTTTTAGAGGTCCGGTTACGCTCAATCTTATGCTATTAATCTCCTGGAGCATTTTTTCCTGCTCGGCCAGGCTATTTTCATCCGGCAGGAAGTCAGGGCTCATTCGCCAATCTTCTTCACTGGTCCAACGGTTTCCCCTGATGCCGCAAGCTAAGACATAGTTTTCCAGGCGGTCAATATTCTCCCAGGATAACCCGGTCAACCCGGTTTTTAAATAACTAAACACCGCCTCATAAGACCAATTGTCAATAAAGATATCCAGCAATGAAAGGATCATCCTTACCAAAGTATGATTACTGACACTTACTTTGCGATCCAAGAAAAACGGTATCTCATACTCGGTAAAGATAACCTCGAGCAACCGTTCATAAGCGGACAGATTCCTGGCAACCACCCCGATATCCCGGTATCTGAACCCCTTATCCCTGGTGAGTCGAATGATATCCCTGGCGGCAGCCTCAATCTCCGCAAAAATATTGGCCGCAGCCAGCAAAGAAATATCTTCGGTCGTCCCTACTGAGACCTTATAGGGATAAGCGTAAAAGTTCCGTTCCAGATGAGATAACTCCGCACTTGCTTTAAACCTGGGCAGAGGATTTCCCCCTAAAAAAACAGGCTGCTCAATTTCCACGCCTATTTCGCGGGCAATTTTAACCAGCCGTGCGTAAGCGCCTTTAACCGACGCGAAGACATCAGTTTCTGAAATCCCCTTCTCCTGCAGTTTATCCGTACAAAGACTGATATTTACCCTCTGAGCCTTAAGCAGCAATTTAGTGATAAGTTTGTATTCCTGAGGGGTAAATCCGGCAAAGCCGTCCAGCCAAATCTCCGCTCCGTTATATAAGCCGATCTCATCGAACTTGGCCGCAGCTAAAGTCAAATCATCATCGGCATCCCGGTACCTGGCGGCGATAGTCTCTTCAAAGCGGGCATAGATGGTACTGAGTTCTTTTAATTTGTCCTGAAGGGGATTACCTTCCTCCAATCTTTCCGCCGCCAGTTGCAAATCTTCCGGCCTTACATTATAACGTTTAAATTCTGTGATCAAAGCTGAAACCGTGCTGACAAAACCTTGCCGCTCGGCTGAGCGGGCAAAGACCTTCAGCTCTTTTTGGGCCTTACTTAAAATCCGGTAAATAATCATGCACTTGCCGGCAGGATGGACATGAGGATAGGTTATCCCGCCTGCTTCATTAAAAATCCGGAACGTCAGCCGCCGGAAGCTTAAGACCTCAACTTGAAGAATTCCGCCAGTCTCAAGGACTTTAATCAAATCCCTTTCCGCTTGAAAAGTAAACTGTTCGGGAACTAAGAGTACTAAGGGGTAAGCTGCCCCACTCTCAAATCTCTCTTTTATTTCCTGCAGACAGCGATACGTCTTGCCGCTGCCTGAGCGACCGTAAATAAACCTTAAACTCATAAATGATTAACTCCAAATCTCTTTAATAATATCTAAGAACCAATATATCTAATAATTATTAAATATCTAATAATCGCTAATCAGCTTTAAAAGCCCTGCTGCAAACTGTTCATTATTTTCTGGGGTGCGTTTTTTAGAACACTCTATTGGATTTATTATACTACAAGCCAAGGAAACTCCTTGTAAAAAAATTTAGCAAAAAAAATATTACTCCTTAAATATTTTGTGTTATGGTATTACACGATTTAACAGCTAAGAATTAAGAATTATAAATCTTTAACAAAACCCGAGAGCATATCATCATATCAAGATGCTCCCGGGTTTCTATTCTTCTTACGAATTCTATGACTCTTCCTAAAATAATATTCTTAAAACGAATCATCCAAAACTTCCGGATAAGTTAAGATCATTCTGACGACCTTATTATCCGGCTTGATATCTTCAAGTGTCTGCCCTTCCTTAAGATCAAAATGGAAGAACAGGGCAGCAGCGCCTTCAACCTTAAAGAGTCCATAAAGTTTTCCGCCGTGAATACTCTCCGGCTCGATATATTTTGGCCGGTAAACTTCAAACACTTGCGAAGCAGGGTCTCCCATCTTAATACCTAAATTCGTCTCAGCCTGAGGAGACTCTGCATATATTTCCAGCACTTGGCCCGACTCGGCACCTATGAAAACTCTATAACCGTCATAGTCCCACTCGTATACTTGCTCAGGGAAATGACCTGCTTCCCCACTGGGCGGGGTTTCTTTATAATTATTTCCCAGAGCAGCTTTCACTTGTTCTTTAGTATCTCCTAAATGAACCCCGGAGATGCTTGGTCTAATATTCTGGACTGTTTTTTTAGTTTCTTGACCTTTTAAATCCATTTCGGTATAGGCGATATTACCTTCCTTATCCCAGGAATTAACTTTATAAAAATAATCTCTGGCTTTAAAGATATATTCGCTTTTCTCAGCACCTAATTTATACACTTCGAGATATCCCCAACTTGTGCCGTATTCATGGGATTCATTGCCATAAGCTATAGCAGTACTGTCGTGGCTCCAAACAGGGATACCTATACTTTTAGGTTTAAAGTCTAGTTCCTGCAAAGAATCGATCTTAACAATGGTATTTACCGCCCCATCTCCCAGCTTCTCACTGATGATGAAATACTTGCTGTCCGGTGACCAGCCAAAGCCGTGGGTTGTCGGTGAAACATCACGCACAAACTTGGCTTCTTTCTGGCCGACTGTCCAGAGATAAGCTTCATCCATGCCCTGCTTTGCGGGCTGGCCTTGCTGGATATAGATGACCATCTTCTCATCCGGTGACCAAGTAATTTTAAAGACATCGTCCTTTTGAGCTAAGAGCGACTCGATTTCTTCTTTCGTTAAGCCTTGTTCAGACCGGCCGTTTGTTTGTCCGCCGTCTTGTTGGCCGTCCGGCGTGGTAGGGGGGGCTTGGCAGCCTGCTATAAGGACAAACAAGCTCATTACCAATGCTGCTACAAAGATTTTCCGTATTACTTTCTTTTCCATATTGTCTCTCCTTGATTTTTCTTCAAAGGCTAAAATTACTTTTACCCTCTTTGGGGGGTACTCATGTTTGTACTCGGCTTGAGTTAACTGGAAGGACCTAACGGCTTAACGTGGGTCATAACCGACAACCGACCAAATCCCTGATTCATCCTGGCGGGCAAGACGCTTTAGATAAACTTTGCTAGCCGGGCCGCTTAAGACCTCTACAATCACTTCTCTACCGGTATTCTTGCCAATTTTAAAGTCTGCATACGGTATTTCCGGTTCACCGACAATTCCCTCCGGGGTGACCAGGAGATTGACGAAGGTCAGTGCTACGGATAGGGGATCTAACTGCCAGGGAGTGTGCCCCCCGTCAACTTGTTTTTGGTCATTGGTGACTATTTCCATATCTACAGGTACTTTCACTACCGCCTGGGAAGTGAGATCCGTATTTTGATCCGGCAGAGTCAGGTTAGGGGCAATTTGCTGGGCTAACTGCAAATTCCGCGGTCCTTCAACCATAATTTCCAAACCCTCTTGCTGCCAGCGGAGCCGGTCGCGGATTACCTCCACAGGCTCACCGTTATTATCCCCCCAGGACCCGTATCCTGCAGGCTCAAAAGGCTCCGTTGGAAGTGTTTGCACTATGGAAGTCTCGCCATAATCCAAAACAACACGTTTGGCAAAAGCGTAAATGCGGTTGGGAACCTCTTGAGGAAGGAGAGGGGTTATACCGCTGATATTCACGGCTTCATCTATAGTATTGACCAATTGGCCGGGGTTTTCTTCAATTACCTTAAATCCTTCCGGAGTTTCGAAGCTAAAAATCCGGGGATCAATCTTAGCATTGGCTTCAAAGGAAACAAAAGTATAAGTGGTTTGCAGGGCGTTTTGGACCGCAGTCTGCAGTTGTAAAGGCAGATTTGTTTCCGTATCGACCCAAAGGTGATAGGGATCTCCTCCAGGCGGAGAGATTTTAAGCTTTAAGGCTTCCCTTCCGGCAATCTGTTCCTGACCGGCAATAGTATGCGGATACTGCTTGGCCCGCACAGCTTCCTCCCGCAAATCAAAACCCTTTTTCGTATAGTCCGGTACCAAGGGGAGAATAGCTACTTCCTTGTCTTTTTCTCTAACCTGCCATTTCTGCTCATTATTATTGACGGTTAAGCTTTCCTCCTTCTGACGCAAGGCATATTTGTCCCCTTCGTACCAAATCTCTACTTGCCGGATCAACCACTTCTCCCCTTGAGTATTTTCCGTGGTTATTTCCATTATTCCGTGGTAGCTGGAAAGCTCCTGCACCGCCTTCTCCATAGCCAGGACAATATCCCCTTTAAAAAGGCTGTTCCCGAAAGTAAACGCCAGGACTAAGAGTATTCCGGCGGCAAGAACGCCGATTCTAAACGAATTCCTCTTTTGTTTGGCTCTTTTGCCGGTTGGTACAGCTGTTAACACTTGGTTGAGCTTGGCTTCAAAGCCGGGACTTGGCTCAGCCTGCGGCCGCAGGGCTCGCAAAAGCCTTACTGTTGCCGCCTGTTCCACAGCCTCATAGTCCATATCCGGCCCAGCTCCTCGGGTTCTCTCTTTTTCCAAGGCCTTGTAAGGATCACGCTCTTGATTAAAGAGATCTATCATTTGATCAAGCCTTTCTTCGGCAGCTTGTCTTTTTAATTCTTCAGGAGAAAGTTTCATCTCTCGTTTACCTCCTTAAAGTTTTCCCGCAAGAGAATTCGTAAATTTTGAATGGCCCGGTACTGCAAGCCGCGGACGGCAGCTTCGCTTTTCGCCATCTTGCGGGCTGTTTCAGCCCGCGAATACCCTTCGATAATTCGTAATCTTAAAACCGTCTGCTGTTCCTCAGTTAATTTTTGCAATGTGTCTTCCACCAGTGTATTATCGCATAAGTTAATGAACTCTCTATCCTCAACCAATAAAGCCTCCTCCAGCTGAACCTGAATTCCCCGTGTTTTGCGCCGGCGCCAGCGGTCACGGATAAGATTCAAAGCTGTTGTCTTAAGATAATTCAGGGAAGGAAACTCCCGGGTTAAACTTAGGGCTGAAGATTGCTGTTCTCCCCAACAGCAGTTGGCTAAAACCTTCGTATAAGTTTCCTGAGTTATATCTTCGGCTTCCTCCTGATTACGAACCCTGGAATAGCTATAACGGTAAACTTCCGGCCAGGTCTCGGCACACCACTGCCGAAGGTTTTCCGCTTCCAGCGGCTGCTGATTTTTCTTTGGCTGTGTATCATTCTTCATGCTTAAGGGCTCTTTGCAATTGCTCACTATTTTTCCCTCCCACCTAATAAGACGCAGGACCAAGGAAAAATGTCACGGAAAAACACCTGGTCAAATATAGTAAAATTGCTGGTTTAGGCCAAGACTTACCTACCCGCTTTACCCTGATCCAAATCCTGAAAAAATTAAGACGCAAGACGAGATTTAAGAAGAACCACTGGAAAAGAGAAAATCTCTTTCTACCAGTGGTTCCTTTTTTGATCTAATGTTAGATAATTATAAGCTAAAACGCAACAATAAGTCCCGCTTTACCGGCATATGTAGAGATAGTGGCACCCATTTCATGAATCAGGACATCCTGGGGATGATAACGAGCCTTAATTGCTTCCGCCAAACTCTGGGCATCTTCTAAATTATCAACATGAGTAATTCCAATAACTCTATCGGAGAAATCAGCACAGCGTTCCCCTAATAGCTCAACAGATCTTTGCAGGGATTTATTTTTGCCCCGCACTTTCTCTAGAATCTCAACGCTTCCCTGGACATTGTGCAGGATTACCTTAATGTTTAATAATTTAGCCAAGGAACCCTGGAAACGGCTTAAGCGGCCGCCTTTAACAATATTCTCCAAGGTATCCAGAAGAATAACGAATTTCATTTCTTCCCGCATTTTTTGAAGAAATTCAAGAATTTTTTCCAGAGATAAGCCGGCATTAATCAATTCCGCAGCCTTAATGACCTGCAATCCCTGGCCAATAGAAGCAGCCAAGGTGTCAAATACAGTCACATTGGAATTGCCGGCAATTTCCTTGCCTAAAAGAGCTGAGCTAAAAGAACCGCTTAGCCTAGACGAAATCGTTAAACACAAAACTTTACCTTTTCCAGTTAATTCTTTAAAAACATCGGCAAATTGAGCCGGCGTAGGCTGAGAGGTTTGGGGCAACTGAGTAGAAACAGCCATTTCCCGGTAAAATTCTTGGGGAGTAATATCCACGCCTTCCGTATACTCCTTGCCATTAACTCTTATGGACAAAGGTACAACCCGAATATTGTACTGCTTAAGCAAGTGAGCAGGCAGATCAACACAACTATCCGTGACAACGTGAATCATAATTGTTTTCTCCTTTAATATATTAGAATAAGTATTTACATTTTTTTACTGTCATATATATAGTACCTAATAATTCAACTTAATTTCATTAATTTCATTAAAATCTTTTATTTTTATATTTCTACAAGTGAGAAAAATTTCCTTCCGAATTCCACCAGAATTATTCTCAACACAAAAAAAATTGGCCGATCCAAATTCTGGGGTTTCGGCCAGCCATTTATATCTTACCAGAGATACTGTTAGTTAGTACGTTTATTATAACCTTTACTGAATATCAATTTTCTTATATTTGGGCACATTAGCTTCTTTCTTAGGCAAGGTTATGGTCAGAATACCGTTTTCGAATTTGGCGCTTGCCTTATCCGGAAGAATATTATCTACACTGAAGGAGCGGCTCATGGAAGCGGAACGCCTTTCTCGGCGAAGATAATTTTCCCGCTCGTCGTTTATTTCCTCTTTTCTATCCACGGAGATAGTAAGCCTGCTCTCGTCAATTTCCAAGTTTATTTCATCTTTTCTAGCGCCCGGGATTTCAGCTTCAAGCACATATTCTTTTTCGTTTTCTTTAATATCGACTTTCATCTGACCACTGGCAGTAAAGTAGAACGGAAACATGGAATCATTAAAAAAACTCTCAAAGATGCTGTCCATGTCCCAAAAGTCTCTCCTTCTACCCAAACTTCTGTTTCTAAAAGGAACCAAATTAAACACAGTACAACACCTCCACAAAGATATTATTTGATCATTTTTGATCTTCTGACCTTGTTTTACCTTTGTAATAATAATATACTCTTAAGGTCAGGAAATGTCAAGATAGCCAGGGAAATTTATCAGAGAAATCTTAAAAAATTAAAAAAGCTTAAAAAATCATTCGAATCCGTACTGATATATTTAATTAAACTCCGGAATTTGCTTTATTCCTGTTTCTTTCCGCAATTCTGCGGTACCATAAAGGATGGCGTTCCTTGGCATACTCTTCATAGACTGTCCCCAAGAATATCCCCCGAAGCAGCGGCCTGTTGGCCTTAACCAGGAAAGCCGCTAGATGGGCTCCTATGCCCAGAATCAAAAGTACGGTAGCCAGATTATGAAGATGGGTTGATGCAGCTATTAAATTGTAAGGAAGAGAAGCCCCGGCAAAATTTTTAACTACTTTTACAATACCGGTTAAAATCAACAATATAACATTAGCACCAATAAAGAGGTAAGCAACTCTCTGTTCAGCCAGGTATTTCTCAGCCGGCGGTTCTTCACCGCCCGTAAACATTGCTTTAATAATCAAGTAAGATTCTTTTAGATCCCCTTTTTTAGGGAATAAGTCAAATTCTCGCCGCAAGGTATGATAAACAAGATGGAAGCTTACCACAAAAATTAAGATCCCGGCGGCAAGATAATGCAAATCAAGGGTATTGAAAAAGCTTCCCAGCCATTCTCCACCGGGAAGTTTGACAATATTATAGCGTTTATATAGAGGCAGCTGGCCCAGCCCGGAGATAATCAGGAGAATGATGGAAAGTGCGGTGCCCCAGTGAATGAAGCGGTTAACCTTACTTTGGCGAGGGACTTTTTTATTCATCTGCTTTCTCCCCTTTCATAGTCTTGTACGCAGTAAAAGCCGCTAAGGCAGCTCCGGCAACAGGTGCGGTCAAAGCCCCTATGGCCATGCCTTTCTCCGTTTCCAGGTAGTTTTCAACCTTCTCCGGCAGCAAAGGCCTTCCGGGACGCTTGTCGCCTTTAGCCTGTTTAGCCTCGGCAATAGCCTTGCTAATTTTAGCAAAGGAAACCTTGGAAATATAGAAAGTAGAAGTTCCGCCATTTTGAGTGTCTCCATAGATATAACCACCGATTTCCTCCGCCCGCTTCCTGGCATAATTCTTCATTTCTTCTTTAGGTCCGGTAAGAATAGCACCCTTAGGACAAGCTGTCTCACAGCGGGGTTTTTCACCTTGGGCCAAAAGATCCCGGCAGTTATCGCATTTATACATTACCCCGCCGCCGGCCAAAGTAGGAGCAATATTAAGGTATAAGCCTACTCCGGCCTGGCGCTGCGGAATACCCCAGGGACATACATCCCGGCATTTGGCTCCTCCTAAACAAATTTGATCATTAATCGCCACCGCTCCCCTCTCATCTTTACTGATAGCACTAAAAGGACAGAGCTTTTGGCAGGTAGGATTGTCACAATGCATACAGCGGCGCAAGATATAAACGTCTTCGAGCTTGCCGTTTTCTTCAACTTGGACATGCTCAACAAAACTCCAGTTATATGGTGTTAAGCGATTTGTTAGCTCCCGCTCCTTAGACCAGTCCTCAAATTTGTCTTGCGGCCAGTAAGGCTTAATAGGTTGAACAGGTTCGGGAAAATTTGCTTCATTCTTTTGCCGGCAAGAGCTGACACAAAGAGGAGTATCCAGGCTGTGGCAGCCGTCGCATTTGGTCAGATCAATTACTGTACCTACCTCTTGTGAATCCGTCAAACCATAAAGAGGTTTATTAAGACCTGATGCCGCCAAAAAGCTTAAAACTCCGGCCGCCGCCGACCGTTTAAAGAAAGTTCGCCGAGTTATTCTAGCGGACAAGAAGAACACCTCCATATTTCACTTCTTAAAAAGGGGTGCTGGCAATAACCCCTAGTACCTATACCCCCTATCGGTATGTATACATTATAGCTGTCCCCCCTTGGTATTTCAAGGATATCTTTCAGTAATTACAAAAGAAATAATTCTCATGGCGAGTATAGAAAAAAAGGAATACCGCTCCTTTTAGAAAGCAAACGGCACTCCTTTTTTCATAATGATTTATCTTTCGATCTTTACTTGTTTTCTTTGTCCGCAAACAAATGACAAGCAACATAGTGGCCGGGGGTGACTTCCTGCAAGACCGGTGCCTGTTTTTTACACTGCTCCATCTCTTTAAAGCAGCGGGACGCAAAACGGCAGCCTGCAGGAGGATTAATGGGACTCGGCACATCGCCTTTCAGAATAATCCGTTCTTTTTTCTTGTCAGGGTTAATGAGCGGAATAGCCGAAAGCAAAGCCTGGGTGTAAGGATGCAGAGGATTAGCGTAAAGCTCCCTCTTCGGGGCAATTTCCATTAGCTTACCCAAATACATCACCCCGACGCGGTCACTGATATGCTTAACAACATTTAGCCCATGGGCAATAAAAAGATAAGTTAAACCAAATTCTTCTTTTAAATCATCCAAGAGATTTAAAACCTGGGCTTGAATGGAGACATCCAAAGCCGAAACCGGTTCGTCACAGACAATAAGCTTCGGCTCTACGGCCAAAGCCCGGGCAATCCCGACCCGCTGGCGCTGGCCGCCGGAAAATTCGTGGGGATAGCGGTTGCGCTGGTGCCTGGCCAGCCCGACACTGTTTAACAGGGAGATGACCCGTTCTTCCACTTTTGCCCGAGGAAGCAAATTATTAATGAGAATTGGCTCGGCAATAATGTCGCCAATAGTCATCCGGGGATTCAAAGAAGCATAAGGATCCTGAAAAATCATCTGGATCTCTTTGGCATAAGACCGTCTCTCTTCCGCAGATAAAGCCGTCAGATCCCTGCCTTCATAAATAATCTTACCGCCGGTGGGGCTATAGAGATTAACCAGAATCTTGCCGAGAGTAGTCTTACCGCAGCCGGATTCTCCCACTAAGCCGAAAGCTTCACCTTTCTGAATAGTAAAGCTTACATCGTCTACAGCTTTCAGAACGGAAACCGGCCTGCCGAAAAAATCCGTCTCGACCGTAAAATGTTTGGCTAGATTTTGAATATCTAACAGTACTTCCTTCAAGAGGTTTGCACCTCCTCCGCCCTAACGGCCTGCTGAGCGTCTTCATAAAGAAAACAGCGTACTTTATGGCCGTTTATTTCTTTAAGCTCCGGCATCTCTTGGCTGCAGCGCTTAAGACGCCTGTCGCAGCGGTCGGCAAAAGGACAGCCCTTGGGCATATGGAGCGGATTAGGCACCATACCCTTAATCATATACAGCCTTTTCTCACTGTCGTCATTGATCCGGGGAATAGAATTCAAGAGGCCTACGGTATAGGGATGCATGGGTCGGGTAAATAAACTGCGAACATCGGCTTCTTCCACAATTTTGCCGCAGTACATAACAATAACCCGGTCGGCCGCTTCCGCAACCACACCTAAATCGTGCGTAATAAGAAGCACCGCCATCCCGAATTTTTCCCGCATCCGGTATAAAAGCTCCAGGATCTGGGCTTGAATGGTCACATCCAAAGCCGTAGTCGGTTCATCGGCAATTAAAAGTTCCGGCTCGCAAGCTAAAGCCATGGCAATCATCACTCGCTGGCGCATGCCGCCGCTCATCTGGTGTGGGTAATCATTTGCTCTTTGGGCTGCAGAAGGAATACCTACGGTATCAAGCATTGCTACCGTCCGCTCCAGAGCCTCTCTAGAAGAGAGTTTCAGGTGGGTTTGAATACTTTCCATAATCTGATTTTTAATCCGCCAGACAGGATTAAGCGAAGTCATAGGCTCCTGAAAAATCATGGAAATCTGGTTCCCTCTGATCTTTTGCAGTTCTTGCCGGCTTAATTTTGTTAAGTCCTGCGATTTATACAAAATCTGCCCGCCGGCAATTCTGCCGGGTTTCTGCAAAAGCCCCATAATCGACAAGGACGTAACACTTTTCCCGGAACCGGACTCCCCGACAATCGCTAATATTTCACCTTTATCAATTTGAAAACTAACGTCATCGACGGCTTTAACAATCCCTTTTTTCAGTTTGAATTCCGTTTTCAGGTTTTTTACTTCCAGTAACATCTCTTCACCGCCCTTACTTAATTCTGGATTTGGGATCGAGAGCATCCCTTAAGCCGTCACCCAAAAGGTTAAAGGCCAGGACAGTTAGAGTAATGGCAACCCCGGGGAATATTAAGGTGTAAGGTGCCGTAAAAATAAAGCCCCTCGCTCTACCCAGCATATCGCCCCATTCCGCAAAAGGAGGCTGAACCCCTAAGCCCAAAAAGCCCAAAGCCGCAGTATCCAGTACCGCCGTAGAAATCCCCAAGGTAGCCCGGACAATAATCAGGGAAAGCACATTGGGCAGGATATGTTTAAAAATAATCCTGCTGTGCTTATTGCCAATAACCTTCGCAGCCTGGACATAGTCATTTTCTTTAACGGCTAAAATACTGCCGCGCACTATTCGTGCATACTCCGGAATGGAAACCAAGCCAATAGCGATAACGGCTTTATCCAAGCCTTTCCCCAAAGCGGCCATAAAGGCAATGGCTAGTAAGATAGACGGAATGGCGAGCATCATATCCATAAAACGCATAATAACAGTATCAATTTTTCCGCCTCGATAGCCGGCGATTGCTCCCAAAAAGACACCGATTGAAAGGGAGATGGCAACCGCCGTAATTCCAACGAATAATGATATTTTTGTGCCGTCCAAAATACGCGAAAAAATATCTCTGCCCAGTTGATCCGTGCCAAACCAGTGCTCGGAATTAGGCGGGATAAAGCTTTTACTCATATCAGAATAATTAGGGTCATAGGGTAAAATCTGTATTCCCAGCAGCTGGCTCAACCAAACGGTAATAGCTATAACCACCAGTACTCCTATAATCAACAGGCCGGCAAGAGCTGCCTTATTCTGCCTGAGTGTTTCCCACATTTCTTTCAGCTGTGATTCCGGTTTTTCCACGTATTCAGCAGCCTGTGTTAAGTTTTCGGTCTTAAGTTTTTGCTCTTTTTTCATCCAGACTACCCCTCTTTTCGTGAATACTTAATACGTGGATCAAGGAAAGCATAGATAACATCAACTATTAAATTCATAACCACAAAGATCGTGGCGATAAGCAGCACAACACCTTGAACAACTGGAAAATCGGACTTTAAAATACAAGTTACGGTATAAGCACCGATCCCAGGCCAAGAAAAAACTGTTTCCGTCAGCACCGCTCCGCCTAAAAGGCTGCCAAACTGCAGGCCGATAACGGTGACAATTGGTATCAAGCCATTGCGCAGAGCATGCTTGCGAATTACACTGCTCTCCGCAATACCTTTGGCCCGCGCGGTACGAATATAATCCTGCTGTAAAGTCTCCAGCATGCTGGAGCGGGTCATCCGGGCAATAATGGCCATAGAATACATTGCCAAAGCACTTCCCGGCAGGATCAAATGCTTCAGGGCATCACCAAAGGCCTCCAAATCTCCTGCCAGCAAAGTATCGATAAGATAAAAGCCGGTAATATCAGCAGGGAATAACAGAGGGTCGATTCTCCCCCCGGAAGGCAATAAATGCAAAGTGCCGGAAAAGAAAATAATCAATAAAATACCAAGCCAAAAAATCGGCATCGAAACCCCAATTAGAGCTACAAACATACCGGCATTATCAAAGATAGAGTTCTTTTTAACCGCTGAGATTACACCGATAAGGATACCAAAAACAGAAGCAAGGATAATGGCAACGACGGCCAATTCAATGGTAGCTGGGAAACGTGAGAAAATTTCTTGTACAACCGGCACCTTAGTGTAATAGGAAATACCCAAATCTCCCGTTAAGGCTCCGCTCAAAAAATTAAAATATTGGACAAAGATAGGATCATTTAAACCATTGGCCTGACGCCACGCTTCTATAGCTTCTTGCGTTGCGTGCTGGCCCAATACAATCGGTGCCGGATCTGGTGAAAAAACGCGCATTATCAGGAAAACAATGATAGAGACACCAATCAGCACAGGTATTAACATCAGTATTCTTTTCAAGATATATTTGAGCATCGCACAACAACCTTTCAACATAAAAAGATCCTGCGGCCATTCCTCCCTCAGGATGACATTGTAAAACAAAGCCAGGAACCGGCCTTAACGTCGGGACCGGCTTAACGCCGGGAACCGGTCAAAAAGTCGGCTCCCGGCAGTCCACATACTATCGAATAACAGGTAAATACTTTAAGGCAATACTGAAAGCAGGTAAGGATTGAGCTTCTTTCAGCTGTTATTGTTTGGATACTCCTGCAAAAGGAGTAACGCCGGTTACATGATAAACGAAGTTTTGAATATTTGGCCTGTAAGCGGCAAGAGTTTGAGCATGAGAAATCGGAAGCCAGACAGCATCTGCTGCAGCGATTTTTTCCAACTGGGTGTAAATAGCGTTGCGCTCGGGACCGGCAGGTTCCTTAACCCCTTGGGCAATTAAATCATTAAACTCGGGGTTTTTATAAAGAGCAACGTTCATGGTCGGATCTTCGTGAGCTAATAAATACATAAAGTTATCCGGGTCACCGTTGTCACCAATCCAACCGTAGAAACAAATATCATAATCTCCGGCTTTAATTTTTTCCTTATAAGTTGTCCAGTCATAAGAATCAATAGTGGCAGTTACACCGACTTTGGACAGGTAACTTTGAACAGCTTCGGCCAAAGCCTGTCCTGTTGCATTATTGTAAGGTCTGGGATTGGTGTAAGTCATAATCTTAACAGACGTAACTCCCGCGTCTTTCAAGGCCTTTTGAGCGGCATCAGGATCATAAGGAGCCTGAGCGATACTCTTGTCGTACCCTTCCATGAAGGTAGGCAGGATAGAAGTAGCCGCTTCGGAATAACCTTGATAAAGACTTTCCACGAGCTCAGGAACGTTGATAGCCTGAGATACGGCATAACGGATTTTAGCGTTGTTAAATGGTGCTTTAGAAGTGTTGTAAGCCAAATAGTTAATATTCATACCGGGTGCTTGGAAAACCTTGTTACCTGCATCGGTAATTTGCTTAACAACTGTAGCATCGATTCCGTCAATCATATCAACCTCACCGTTATTTAAAGCAACAACCCGGGCTGAGTTATCTTTAATGAAGCGGAAGATAACATTTTTGGTAAGTGCTTTGGTACCCCAGTATTCCTCGTTACGTTCCAATACAATGTTTTCGTCTTTAGCCCATCTTACAAATTTGTAAGGGCCGGTGCCCACAGGCGCTTGGTTCACATTGTTGTTATTCTCCTGCAAGGCCTTTGGGCTAACGATAGGTGCACTCATAACCATAGCTAAATTGGCAAGGAAGGGCGTGCTAGGTTCTTTTAAGTTAATTTTAACAGTGTACTTATCGACGACTTCCACATCTTTGACAGAAGCATACACGAAAGAAGCATAAGCCATATCTTCTGTCATCTTAGGTGGCAATTGGCGGTCGATGTTAAACTTCACGGCCTCAGCGTCAAAGTCTGTTCCATCATGGAATTTGACACCTTCTTGAAGCTTAAAGGTATAAGTAAGACCGTCCGGGCTTACTTCCCATTCTTTAGCTAAGCAAGGTTCCAGCTTGGTAGAGTCTTGGGCGTACTTTAAGAGTCCTTCGTAAATATTGATTATTACTTTGGCCGACTCACCATCATCGACAAGAGCCGGATCCAGGCCTCTGGGTTCGGCGCCTTGCGCATAAATCAACGTGTCGGCAGCTTTGGTATCGGTGTCGCCCGCATTGCCCCCGCAGCCCGCTAAGGTAACAAGGACTAAGGCCAGAGACAAAGCTAGAGCAACGATCTTTTTGAAATTGTTCATTTTTTCGTCCCCTTTATGTTTTGTTACAAAGAAAAAAAGCCCTTCCGCTTTTTACTTACTTATAGTAACACTCCACAAATCTATGGACAATGTATACAATTTGCCAAGAACCGAAACATTATCCAGCTGTGCTTATTATTAACATTAATGACGATATCATACCCAAGAATAAAGAAGCTACGAAAAAGTAAACAAAAAAATCAGTACCTATATATGTCATCGGTACTGATATCTTTATTTCTGTTAAATGTTATCGGAACTGATATCTTCAATTCTGGCATGAACATTATAGGATTTTACTTAAAAATAATTTCGTCCTTTCTTCCTGAGGATTACCAAAAAGCTGATCAGGCTTTCCCTCTTCCACAATCCTTCCTTCATCCATAAACAAGACCCTGTCGCCCACTTCTCTGGCAAAGCCCATTTCATGAGTGACCACAAGCATAGTCATTCCTTCCCTAGCCAAATCCTTCATGACAGCCAACACTTCCCCGACCATTTCCGGATCAAGAGCTGAAGTAGGCTCGTCGAAAAGCATTACAATGGGGTTCATAGCCAAAGCCCGAGCAATAGCAACCCTTTGCTGCTGACCTCCGGAAAGCTGATCGGGATAAGAATTAGCTTTATCCTTCAGACCAACTTTCTCCAGTAAAGTATAGGCTCTGGCTTCAGCTTCCTTCTTGCCAAGCTTTAGAACTTCCACCGGGCCAATAGTAACATTCTGCAGCACGGTTAAGTGCTGAAACAAATTAAAGCGTTGAAAAACCATGCCTACTTCTTTGCGCACCTTGGATAAATTAGTCTTATTGTGAGTTATTTCCACGTTATTAATGAAAATTTCCCCTTCCGTCACCTTCTCCAAACCATTTAGGCAGCGCAAAAAAGTACTCTTACCAGAACCAGACGGACCTATAACTACCACAACTTCCTGGGGAGCGACTTCCACTGAAACATCAGTAAGCACGGTAAGATGGCCAAATTTCTTGGTAATATTCTTAACGCTTATCAATTTGCCACCTTCTTTCCAATTTGCTAGATACTGCCGTGAGACTAAGAATAACAATAAGGTACATAATGGCAACCGCTGTCCAAATCTGGATCGCGGCAAAGCTTGTGGAAATATATATTTGTCCTTGTCTGGTAAGCTCGGCCACAGAAATAGCAGACAAGAGAGAAGTATCTTTAATCGTTTGAATAAATTGGTTCATTAAAGGTGGAATCATTCTTTTGAAGGCTTGCGGCAGAATGATAAAACGCATGGACTGAAATTTATTCATTCCAATACTGTAAGCAGCCTCTGTTTGCCCCTGATCAATTGATAAAATACCCGCCCGAATAATCTCGGTAATATAGGCTCCCTCATTTAAGGTCAGAGCTATTATTGCTGCAATAAATCTGTAAGAATCTCCAAACCAGGCATGCATGGGCAAAAGCTGGGGTAAAGCGAAATAAATATAAAATATTACCACCAACAGAGGTAAACCGCGAAAGACATGTACGTAGACTTCACCAACGCGTCTAAGAAAACCAAGAGAGGAGAGTTTTAAAAGGGCGAAGATCAAACCAACAATAGTTGCCGGAATAATGGCAGCAACAGAATAGACTACGGTAAGTTTAACACCTTCAATGAGCATAGGCATAGCATCGAAAATAATTTCTAATGTTCCTGAATCCAAATCTCTCACCAACTCCCTATGTGTAAATCATTCCATTTCGCCGTTCATTTAAAAATGGCGCAGCCGAGGCTGCGCACTGATTCCACCTTAACACACCACAACTATTTAATTAATTAACTATAAAATTATTTGTTTACTAAACCGTATTCATCGGAGAAATATTTCTTATAAATTTCTTCATATTTCCCGTTTTCAATCAACTTATCCAAACCGGAGTTGATTTTTTCCAGAAGTTCCGGACGGTCTTTGGAAACAGCAATCCCATAGTCTTCCCCGGTTAATAATTCGCCAACAACTTTAACCTGGCCTTTGCCGGTAGTATTCATGTAGTGTTGATGAATAGGATTGTCAAAGGGAACAGCATCGGCACCGCCGTTCACCAGCTCACGGTAAGCCTCGTCGATATTATTGAAACGTTTAATCTCAATACCTTCTTTTTCACTAAACATAATATCGCCAGTGGTACCTAATTTAACGGCGATAGTCTTACCGACTAAGTCATCAACACCTGTGATATCGCTATCCGCCCTTACCAGCAAAGTAATTCCGGAATGATAATAAGGCTTGGAGAAGTCCACCTGCTTAGCACGGTCTTCTCTGATGGTGATTCCGGCCACAGCGACATCAATGGAATTAGTTTGAATAGCAGGAATTAAGCCTTGGAAATCCATAGTTTGAATATCGCCGTCAATTTTAATATTTTCTACTTCGGCAATAGCCTTAATAAGGTCAATGTCAAAACCGGTGACAACGCCATTCTCCATCATTTCAAAAGGTGGGAAAGTAACATCCGCCCCAATTTTCATAGTTAGCTGCTCTTCACCACCGTTTTGCCCACCTTGCTGGTCGCCGGCCGGTGCTTGCTTGGAGCCGCATCCCACCGCAGCTAAACACAATACAAGCAGTGCAACAAGAAATACCAATAGTCTCTTTTTCACTTTTTTACCTCCCTCTTTTTCCTTGAACCATAGCTCATTTTCGGGTTAACAAGGTGTATTAAACATATAGACTTTTGTTTTATTCGCTACCAACAAACAAAATCCTCTTATCAAAGATGGAAAATAAGTGAAATTATTTTTAGAGATTTTTTTATTAATCTACTATTACACCATTCACAAATTTAATAGTTTTATCGGCAAGTTCAATAATAAGCATATTTGTGGATGGTTTTTCAGCATCTTGTGCGGGCAATTCCGTTCCTAGAGAAAACTTGTTCCCAACATCATCAAAGGGATTATTGAATATCCAGGCAGGTTTATAATACTGCTTAATTCCAATAATCTGACGCTCGTTGTCGTAAATAAATTCCGGATGAGCCCGAGGCAGAATCAAATCATGGCCATTTTTAAGCTCAAGGTTTATCTCCAGGTGATTATCTTTTACTTGATAGGTCAGAGCAATGTCTTCCGAAGATACCGCAAATCCAATTATAAACATCTTAACTAAAACCAGCATAATAACTGCGATGATGCCCGCAGCAACAGCAACATTGCGCCAGTTTTTGCGGCGTACTTTTTTAAGGTAATCAATCTCCTTAATATCCGGCAGCGACAGCTTCTCTTCTGCCGGTAAATCGCCGGTCATTTCCTGATGAAATTGACGGCATTCCTGACATAATTCCAGGTGTTTTTCTATTTCTTCATTACTTGCTCTACTGGTAAGACCTTCGATGTATGAAGGTAATAAATCTCTAATAATCTCGCATTTCATAGAACTCTCCCTTTCATAATTTTTTGTTTGCCCCGATAGAAAGTCACCCGCGCCCAGTTTTCATCCCTTCCGAGAATCTCACCGATCTCCCGGAAACTGAATTCTCCTGTAAGCCTTAGATACATGACTTCCCGCATAGGTTCAGGTAATAAATGCAGCTTTTTAAACAAATCCATTTTGCCGGCACTAAGGATCAGCTTATCTTCCAGCGAATGCTCAACTGCTGGAATCTCAGGGGATAATTCCGTAAGCTGTGCTCGTTTATTTTTGGCCAGCGTCTGATACCAAAGGTGTTTGCCAATTTGGCAAAGCCAAACGTAAATTTTACACGTTCCATTATAGGTATGATAAGATTTAAGGGCCCGATAGAAAGTCTCCTGCGTCAGCTCTTCGGCCAGCTGCTCATTCTGAGAAAGGCTAAACAAATATTTATAGACTTGCTTAGCATACACCTTATAAATCTGCTCCATATCCTTTTTCTGCATCTATTCACCTCCTCCCAACATATATCCGAAAAACCAAGAGTTCGTTACAAACTAAGAATTCGTTACAAGAAAAAAATCAGCTTAATATTCTTCAAGCTGATTTCTATTTATCCGTTTAATTATCCTTTTTCCCGAGTAATTATCCTTTCTCCCTAGGTAATTGTCCTTTTTCCCTAGGTAATTATCCTCCATTTCTTCTCCTCAGCCACTGCTTTTAGCTGACTGTCCGGCCTCACGGCTACCGGGTTCCCTACCGCCACCAGCAGGCTTAAATCCGAATAGCCGTCGGCATAAGCCCTACTTGCTTCCCAGTCAATAGCTTCTTTCCCGAAAACCTCCTGGATTTTGTTCAGTTTTAAATCGCCTATCAGAGGTTGAAATTCCTTAGTGTGGTCATACAGACCATCTTTAAAATGCAGCTCGCTGCCGATAACCGTAGCAAAACCCAAATAGTCCCCGACATTTTTTAAAAGATAAAGATAGGTACCGGACAAGAGTACCGTGTGCAATCCTTCCGCCTTAGCCTTTTCCACTTCGGTCACAACATTCTCGTTTAAGAGCCCTTCGATGTTCTGCGTACAAGCAGCAAAATAGGCCATTAGCTCTTGTTCCGACCTGCCGTAAAAAAGCTGATTAAACTTCCGGACTGCCTGCTGCTTTATTTGTTCCCGGGAAAGTTTGCTCGCAGTCTCCAATTTATACTTCAGGAAAAGCGGCAAAAGAGAGAGGACGGTTTTATAAAAAGTAAACCTGGAACATTTTAAATATTTCCAGCGCCAGAGTAGAAATGGGAGCGTATCTTTCAGAAAAAGTGTCCCATCAAAATCAAAAATAGCTAATTTCATATACCCTCCGGTTTTAATGATTAAATCTTAGTTATTAAAATGATTAAATCTTAGTTATTAATTAGTATTCTGCTGCCTTCTTGCGCGCTATATTTGCTGCGCACTTGCCTCTTAGAGTATACCACTATTTTCTATTAATTTACAAAAGAATTCAATATACCAACCTTATATGCTTTCAGGTACGCCTATTGCTTTACGGCAAGGCACAATTTACCAGATTGTTATTCTTTCTTTGTAATTGGCAGCCAGACTTCACAGCGATAGTCCTTAGCCTGTTGGTCTCCCTCAAAATACACTTCAATATCGGGAGCATTGGCATATTCGTAGCCGGAGGTAGGCAGCCATTCCGTAATGATACGTTTTTGCAGTTCTTGGATAGCAGCAGGCATAGCCCCTATACATTCAAAAACAGCCCAGGTGCAGGCAGGTACGGTATATTCTGCCATGCCGTCCGGTGTCTCTTTGGTGGTAGCCACTGCAATGTAATAATCAAAATCCTGGCCGTTCATGCAGGTGCTTACCCCGAGGAGACCATAGGGTTCCTGGTTCATTAGTGCCAATATGTCAGGTACGATACCGCTTTGTACAGTTTTTTGCCAGAAAAGAGGCACCTGGGCAAAGCATTCTTCGATTTTCAGATTATAATGCTCTTTAACTCCCACGATTTTAAATGAATCCTTAGTTACAATCTTGTAATTCATCTCCGCATCTCCTTTAATTGTTATTTTGAAGCTGATACGAGGATAGGCCTTGAGCGCAACTCCTTTATTTCTGGCCCCAGTAGGAGACACGCCATGCACATTATGGAAAGCTCGGTTAAATGCAGTCGGTGAATCATACCCATATTTCAGAGCAATGTCAATTACTTTCTCACTGCTGCTCTGCAAGTCAAAAGCAGCCAGGGTCAATCTCCTGCGCCTGATATATTCGGCAAGGGGAACATCGGCGATATAAGAAAACATCCTTTGAAAATGGAAAGTAGAACAGCAGGCAATCCTGGCCGCCTGTTCAAAGCTGATTTCCCCGGCCAGATTATCTTCAATATAGGCCACAGCATCGTTTAATCTTGCTACCCATTCCATCGTATCACCTCCCAACAATTAAAAGTATAACCGGCAAGGATACTCCCGGCCTCGCAATTCCTGCCCAAAAAGGAGAGCGGCTTCAATTTTGGGCAAAAATAAGTTCCGGTAAAACTATGAGAATTTCCCCTGTGCTGTCTTCTTTCTGCCAGTAAACAATAAAACGTACTCTTGCAGTGCTCGGTACATAGTTCTGTTGCTTCATTTCCTGAATTTTCTCCCTAAATTGTTTGGAGAACATTAATATTTCCTGCCCCTTTGAATTGCGGCAGCAGCAACCGTCAACAACAAGCACGTCTCCGCTCTGCAGCCTGGAAACCACTGCTTGCCGGGACTGAAAAAAGTCCAGCCAAACATCCCTGTAAGTTAACTGCATCACCAGCTCCTCCGGCTGCAAGTAATCTTCATTATCCTCCAACCTTTGGAGTCCGGCTGTTTTTATATCCTGCAAATAGTTGCCGTTGTAATGTATGGAAAGGTTGCTTTTAGCTCTGGTCATAGCAACATAGAGCAGTCTGAGAGATTCATCCGTACTGGGGTTGAAGTTATTCAACATCAAAAAGACATTGTCAAATTCTCTGCCCTTAGCTTTGTGAATCGTGGATACAAAAATTGCCTCACTGTTTTCGCCGTAAAAATCCTCCAGCTTTGATTCCCGGATAAAAATCTCCAAATCGGATTTGTATTTGCTCTTAGGATTGGTTTCCTCAAAATCTTTAATGATGTTCAAACAAATCTCATAATTTAAACTGTTCCCGAACCTTTCCTTTAATTGTCCTTTAGCCTTTGCCCAGGCCTCGGCACTGAGCATATATGTATCTTCAGTCAAATGAAGCTGACTGAGAAAAAAACGCACTTCCTGAAGATTATATAGGTTAAATCCGTCGTTGGATTGAATCAGTTTAGCCTGCCTCCTATTTTTTAGAAGCAAACCTGTAATCTGCAAGGCTTCTTTATTGGCGCAAGTCAAAACACAGGTACTTCCCGCCAATTCTTGGGAAAGGATATCATTGACCAGAGGCATAATTAAATTATTACTCCTCCGATAACGAACTACTTTAATCCTGCCATTGTCTCTCTGCACGGCATTAATGGGGATTTCTTTTAACCGATTGGATATTCTGCGGACAAACTGATTAGCAAAATCAACAAGGTTTTGTTTGCTCCTGTAGTTATCAACCAACTCATACTTTTTAGCCAGATGATCAATTATTAAATTAATCAGATATTCTGAGCTTGAGCCCCGGAACTCATAAATATTCTGGTCATCATCGCCGACTGCTATAATCCGCAGCCCTTCATTCTGAGCCATTAAAGCTTTGACCAGCGCAAACTCAAGTTCATCCATATCTTGAGCTTCATCAATCACCAGAACTGTTTTAGTAATTCTGCCCGGCTCGACTTCCCCATTTTTAATTTTCCGGATCGCTTCCTGGATAACTTCTCCTGATTTTTCAATCGTGCCGACTCTGCCCAATAAGTCAAAGCAGTAGGAATGAAAGGTTTTTATCTCCACATAGCCGGCAGCACCACCTATTAACTTTATTAATCGTTTCTTGAATTCCGTTGCTGCCGCTCGGGAAAATGTAATCATCAATAACTGTTCCTGCTTAACGTCTTCCATTAAGAGCAGAGAAGCCAGCTTATGAACCAAAATTCGCGTCTTGCCGCTTCCCGGTCCAGCTGCAACTACAATATGCTGTGATACTTTATCATTAATAATACTTAATTGGGCCGGTGATAACTCGCCAAATACTTGTTTAAACTTTTTAGGGGTAATAGTTTTCTTAATTTGCTCCTGCCTGCTGCCGGGAAAATATTTACTTAAGAAGGAGGAGTAATTCAATTCAAAGTAATCATTGACAAACTGCAAGGCTGCTTTGTAATTACTAATCATCATTCTGGCATATTCGCCGACGATATGGATCTGTTGCACTTTATTCTGATAATACTCTTCCAACTGGCGATAATCTTCCACTTTATACCGTTTGCGGTTATCCGTTTCCAGCCGTTCAATAGTCATTGGATTATACAGGACCATAAATCCGCCCTCGATTTTCAATGCTTCGATTCTGGACAAATAAAAGAGGGCATCTTCTATTTCTTCAAGCTTTACTTCGGTTCGAAAAAGTGTATTTCTTGCGGCAAATTCTCTTTTTAATTCCAGGACAGAAAATTCCACTAAAACCTCTTCTTCCGCGGGCTCCTGGTCCTTTGAACTTTGCTCAGCCGGTGACTTTTGCCTGTTTTGGGTGTAAAGATACTCAACAATAAACAGCGCTAGTTCGTATCGTTTAATAAGCTTTGCTTCCAACTCTTCCCTGTCGTAGAGGCTTAAAACAGCAAGATGATTCTTGGAAGATATTAGGGTTTGCCTCTTAATCCAATTCTTAATTACCCAGATATTAAAAATTGTTCTGATTCTGCCGGGTGTCACGTCCTTACAACCGCTTTCTTCAGCAAGTTCAGTAAGTTCCTTAATATTCAGTGTTTTTTCTTCTTTTTCCACCACACCCAGAAGAAACTTTTCAATTTGCCAAAAAGTTTTGAGGATAGTAAGCGAGCGGTTGAGGCTTTCTTTTTTCTTGATGTAAGCCGCTAAATCCTTACTATCTGCCAGGATTCCTTCTTCTCGCAGAAGCCCTACAATCTGAATGACGATCTCTTTGGGAATTCCCAAATAGTCGGAAAGGTAATCGACTCTTGCTTCCGGCAATTCACCGCTGAAGCTTTTCCTGCTTTTGCTGGATATAAGAGACTTAATAATGCGAACCGCCAGTTTATTTTGCTCGGTATTAAATTTTGAGGATTGAGAAATCCTCTTTGTTGCTTCTTCCACATTTTTGGCCAGAATGCTATCGGCAAATACCCTGGGCATATTCTGGCCGCGTTTCACATAACCGGCATTCTCTAAGGCGGCAATTGCAGTTTTTACCCGGGTTTCAATTTCAGAGATGCCGTCATCCCAACCCGCCTTGCGGGCTATTTCCAAGGCTGATTGCGATACTTTGGAGCGGAATCTGGTCAGGTCTTTAATAGCCCGCCAGATCTGCTGGATTTCCTGGATACTAAGTTTGGTCCTGTTCAGAAGCACAAAATGCTTGCTTAAGTCTTCATCATTAAACATCACAAAACAATCGGCCGAAATATTTTCATCCCGTCCGGCTCTCCCCGCTTCCTGAATATAATTCTCCAAGGAATCGGAAATATCATAATGAATAACCAAACCGACATCTTTCTTATCGACACCCATCCCAAAAGCGGAGGTGGCCACCATGATTTGCACTTCGCCATTAATAAAAGCATCCTGGTTTTGAGATTTTCCCTGTTTATCCATCTTACCGTGATAAGGTTTGGCTTGATAACCGTCGTTGGTCAATCTCTCCGCCAACTCATAGGCTTTTTGGGTTCGGGAAACATAGATAATAGTCGGACAGTTTTTTTCAGCCAGCAAATCCCTAATGGTATTGTATTTATCCAGGTCACTGTCTTTGGGAAAGACCTGATAATTAAGATTGCTTCTGGCGGCACTTGTTCGGTAGATCTCCAGGTCAAGAGAAAGCTTGTCCTTAAAGTAGGCGCGGATATCCTCAATTACTTTGCGTTTGGCTGTAGCAGTAAAGCAAGAAACAGGGATGGGCTCCTCAAGGTTTTTCTTCTCCTGCAGGTATTTAATAAAGTCGCCGATATATAAATAGTCCACCCTGAAATCCTGTCCCCAGGCTGAAAAGCAGTGGGCTTCATCAATTACAAACCGAACCACGTTTCTTCCCAAAAGTAAACGTTCGATTGACTTGGAGCGCAAAGACTCGGGTGCAATATAAAGGATAGAAGCCGATCCGTTTTCCACCCTTTCGTAAGACTTGGCTCTTTCAATCGGATCAAGCAGACCATTAATAGTAACTGCCTCCGTAATACCCGCTTTTTCCAAATTATCAACCTGATCTTTCATCAGGGATTGCAACGGAGAAATAACCACGGTCAAACCTTTGGTATTATTCCCGCTCATTAAAGCCGGCACTTGAAAGGCAATTGATTTGCCCCCGCCGGTCGGAAAAATGGCTAAGAGGGACTTGTTGGCGACGGCTGCCTGAACAGCTTTTTCCTGCAAAGGTCGGCCCGCAAACTTTCGGTAAGAAGCAAATCCAAAGAATTTTTTTAGCCCTTTATGTATATCCAGAGCTTCCTGGCAATACGCACACCCTTCTAAGCAAGGGTTGCTTCTTAATAAATACATAATCCGTTCCACAACAGGGTAATTCTTTAGAACCCAGGGGGGAGTAATCGAATACCTGTCATTGGCATTGATTAAGGCCAGACAATACGCCAATTCTATTGGGTATTCGGCAATCAATTCAGTTAAATTGACCTTTTCACATATGTAGGGATGAAACTTAACCCGAATCATAGCTTCCAAATTTAAGGCTTTTCCCTGATAACCAAGGAAATCAAAGAAAGAGCAAAACTCCCTTTTGTCTTGTAAAAGTGAATAAAAAATTGTCTTTAAAATATAATCTGTTTCTTGAAAAGCCGTTACCTCAGCAAAGAACAGCTCTTGAGCTTTTTGGGCGTCATTTAAGGGGTTATTAATATCTTCAGTTTGCAGCTTATCATCTTTAAGCAAGGCATGATAAGGTTTAGCCGGAAAGAGAAGCGGTGAAAAATACAAAGTGTCAATAAACTTAAGATTTTGCAAGCCGCCGGCAAGAATTGGATTCTGAAGATATTTTAAATCATGGTTCAAAATGTTATGACCGCAGATATACTCTGTCCCAGCCAAAAATTTCAGAAAATCCGCTAATGAATTGGAGTGAAATATACTCCCATCGCTTTTAACACTGCCGATATCGAGAATTCTACCGCTGCGCGGTTGAATCTCAGCATCAATAAAAGCGAGAGTTTTCACCGTTTTTCACCTCCAAATAATTAAACGTACCAAGATATTCTGCATTTCTCCACAATTTCCCTTCATTACACCAAATTTAATCCTGTATTGCTCCGGAATCTAAGATCTGCCGCAAAATTAAACCACTGCTTTAGGGAGATTAATTACTGCCCTGTAACAGTGGCCGCTTCATCTATATTCTCTAATATAAATCAAACTTTACACTTAATTCTAACTCTAATCTTGAAATCTAATTTTCTAAAGGAATATATTAATAGTCCCTATTATTAAGCCGATTAATGCTCCTAAATTGACGATGGCGTTTAACTCCCGCTTCATAACGGACAAAACCAATTGTTCAATCTCCAGGACATCCATAGCCTTGACTTTTTCTTCCACTACGCTGGCGATATCAAACTCCTTAATAAATTCCGCTACTTTTTCCCGGATAAAGAAAGTATAGATCTTGTCAACACCCTCAAGCAGTTGCTCATTCTTAAAGCCCATCTCGGCGATTAGATCACTGATCGGCCGGTTTTCGAGCGTTTCCAGCTCTTTATGCACAAGCGGCCTAATGATATTAAAGCCATTATCTTCAATATAAGCTTGAACCATAGCGCCTATGGGAGCAGTCAGCGAAACAATCAATTTATCATTAGCCACAAAGGAAAGCACTGTTCCTTGTGTTTTCTCCTTAATAGCCCGTGCACTTTCCCTGGTTATGATTTCCCCCAGATCCAACTGAGAAATACCGGAAATAATTTTTTCACATGCCCACTTTTCTAACTGCGCTTTTCCACTTAAATAAGCTTCTTCCTGGCAATAACAAGCCAGCATTTTCTTAAGGGTTTGTTCTTTGTCGGCAGATAAGAAACTGCTGATCTCGCTGACAACCTTCCCCTTAACCTCCGCAGCCAGAAACATATTTTCGATGTCTTCACTTGTTAGAAGGTTATTGCCGACCGCCTTACCTAAGGCTTTAGCCAATTGTTCTTTTCTTTTGGGAAAAATTCCGGGGGTAAAAGGCAGCCGAAAATTCCCAATCATTATAGGGCGTAAGGGTCGAAACAACATCTTAACGGCAATAAAGTTCGTGACATAGCCTATGAAGGAACCAATAACAGGCCCTGCCAGGATGTTAATAACACTCACTCTTAATCTCTCCCGTCAAAACAAGATGTCCTCAGTACTCATCAGGAATAAAAAATTAATAAACGAGTTAATTTTATTATATTCGCTGCTTTTCCTCAAGTATCGGCACATTTCCCCTGCCAAATCTACCGGCGTTCCCTAATTCTGTCGCCGGGTTCCAGATTGCCGATAAGCAAAGGAGAATTGGGGTCATGTTTTAAAACATTATTCTTAACAGCGCGCTCGCTGTAATTAGCATAACAATATAAGCACCCGTGCCGACAGGTATTATAAGCCCCGAGATCAACGCTGGCTACACAACCACAAGCCTCGCGCTGGTTTTTATCCTTGGGGACTTTTAGTTCCCGGCCGCTAATCCTGGAAATAAGCCTATCGTCAATGCATTTAGCATGTTCAATACCAAGGGAAGTTAAGTCAATTTGCTCGCAGCAGGTCATCAGCTTAAGGTCATTTTCCGCAGCGAGCTCGGCTAGCAATCTGGCAATTTCCAGTTTTTTAGCTTCAGTAATTAACTCCTGATTAATGGCCTTTAGGTTTCGCTCTGACTTTTGGTAGGCATCGACAAAACTGATAATGCATCGCTCTGTATGTCCTTTTAATTGCGAGGCAATTTTGCCAAAGTTCTTGGCATGATACCGCATATCTATATCCTTAGTTAAAATGATCGGATCATAGCGCCAAACGGTTTTTTCCTTGCCTATCTTTTCGGCTAGGGCTCGGAAGGACTCAATTATTTCCTCCTTGGGAGGCAAATACCTCTCCAGCTTTTGATCATAGGCGTTAAGCGTGATCTGAAAATAATAATTGTAAGCGGAAAGAGCTTTAAGCTTAGGCAAAATCTTCCCGGGATTTTTTGTCCAGAAGACAATACAATCAATTATTGAGGGGTCCAGCTTTACTTTAGAGACCTGGTGATAATTAAAGGGATTACGCACTAGGGCAAATCCTTCTCCCAGGCGTTTGAAAAACCAATCTGTAAAAAAAGCAGGAATATCCGTCCTCCTGCTGACACTTAGAATCATCATTAATCCTCTGCCTTATCCATTTCCTATTCATGTGATTCGTTCCACATTCCTATTGGCCTGCACACTGTTCTGCTCTGGTCGGAAGCTTCACAGTTCCATTTATTTTTCTCATTTTTTATAGCAATTTGCATATAATATTATAGATTAGTTACTGTAGTCACCGTAACCACGTTGACTACAGTAACTACTTTCAATATAATATGAGGTGAGCAACTAAAATGAAAAATAACGAGGGGCGACCGAAAATGTCTATTTCCATACCTCAATATAATATTAGGGACACTAAGAAATATTATTCCGAGCTAAATAATATGGCTTTAATGGGTCTCGAAATAATAACCTATAACGCCAACAATGAAAAGGAAAAAGTTTCCCACATCAAAACGACTTATCTTGATCAGCTCTTAACTGCCTTACCATTTAACCCTTCCTTGGAACTAGACGAAGAATTAGGCATTTATACATTATCTCTCCCTGAAGTAGATCTCTATGGTGAAGGCCGTTCTCCAGATGAAGCTGTTGAAAATCTGCTGGAAAGCATTTTAACCTTTCTTGCTATTTATATTGAAAAAATTGACATCTTCTCCAAAGTGGAATCCGAAACTAAACAACTATATCTTTTAAAACTGCTTAGATGTAATGGAGATAAAGAAAAAATCAGAAAAGAGATCGGTTACTAATGCCTATTCGCTTTAATCAAGGAGAGATAAAAAGACTATTGTCTCATTTCCGGATGAAGCCCGAAAAAGCTTCTCAGATCTATCTTGGTCTGGGCAAAGATGGTATTTGGCGAACCTGCAAATTCGATTACCATAAAGATAAGGATCCCGTCGCAACGGGTACGGCCAAGATAATTGCCACTTCCTTGAAATTTAAAGACGTCAAGGAAATGAAGGATTATATTAATAGGCACTTGTAAAATAAGCTGTTACAAAAATTTGAAGTCCGTGTGGATTTGGAGTGCTCACCGCCGAACCCAGCAGAAACATCCGGGAACTGTATTTTAAGATCTCCCGCTCTGTCAGTTTCTCATTTTCCCCTTCCCCCGGCGGGCTGTCTTCTATCCTGACAATGTTGACATCTTCTACAGAAATGTCGGTTGTATAAGGATTGACAGTACTATTCACCATATCGACCACTCCTTCCGGCGAGAGGAACAGGTAATTTTGTCCCCGATAGTAACCGTCAGCTAGGTGCGGCAGGGTTTGTACTGTGATATCTGTTTCCGGGTTAAGCTTAATTGCCTGCTGGGCAAACCATTGCAGGTCTCGTAATCCGATATCAGTTTTGACACTTTGGCTGAATATTTCGATGAAAGTACCTATCTTGGGAATATTGGCTGGAGATAAGATTCTCTTAGCCAACTCTTTTAAAAATTTCTGCTGGATCTGCATCCTGCCCAGGTCAGCACTGGGATAACCCCGGAATCTGACCAGCTGGAGGGCTTTATCCCCGTCTAAAAGCTGCAATCCTTTTTGCAGATGGATGTGCAGGTTCTGAGTGCCATCATCCATATCCATGTCCTGAGGCACATCAAATTCCACTCCCCCTACGGCATCCACTAGTTTTGGGAAGGCCTCCAGATCCACCCGCACGGAATACTGGGGCGCAAATCCCAGAATGGACTCCAGCTGCCTTTTCAGTTCCTTTGTTCCGCCGTTGGCATAAGCGACATTAATCTTCTTATAATCACCGGGCACATCGACCTGCGAATCTCTCGGAACCGAAACAATATTGACTTTGTTGGCCGCCGTATCAAAGGAAGCCACCATAATGGTATCGGTATGATAACCATCATAATCTGTTCCTGTCAGGACAAAGGTATAAAAATTTTCCTTATACTGTTTAGGAGGCTTGGCAGGCTTTTCTTCGTCGGTCTGATCTGTGGTACCCTCGGCAGTTTCTCCCTTTCCTTCAGTCGTTTCCTCTGTTGTCCCTGCTGTCCCTTTATCCCCTTCTGTTAGAGAATTATCTGGCGTTACATCCGTAACCTCTTCCTGCCGGCCTTGATCCTGCGGAGGCAACTCCGGCGGCCGGCTTAGGTAGGCGCTGAAAGCTATTCCCGAGATAATAAGAATGGGCAGAAGCGCCAGGATAATGGTTAAAAACAAGTTCCGCGGCTTGTGTCTGGGCTCTTTCTTTGGTTTTTGGCCTTTGGCATGCAACATCTCTTAACTACTCCTAAATTTAGTAATAACTTACTCTATCCTTTAAATTTAGTAATAATTTATTCTATCTTTTTGTCGGTGCGATTAGTTGCTTGGGTTTCTGCCAGCCTCTCGGCAACCTCCACATCGGCCGGACAAAAGGTATAAACTCGAAGTTCCTCCGGCTTCACCCATTTGATATCCTGGTGAACCTTCATCTTTAGTTCACCGCCAATAATCTCCGTATTAAAGAAAGTAAACTCCATATCTTTGTCACCATAGTTATAAGAAGTCTGGGCAAAGACATCTTTTATTTTCAGGCGAAGCCCCAACTCTTCCCGGCATTCCCTTAGCAAACATTCTTCCAGGTTTTCCCCTTGCTCCAACTTTCCCCCGGGAAATTCCCAAAGACCGGAACAGCTTCCGCCCTCAGCCCGTCGGCAGATTAAAATCCGATCTCCCTTACGAATGATGGCTGCAGTAACATAAGCTGCGCTTTTCTTTCCCATGCAGTTCACCCCAAATATGGCTACCTTTATTTTTCAGCAATAACACTCAATATATAACTCTATGATCATTCCACTGCTGCTAAAAGTTGATCTGAGATTTTTAAGATTATCTCCGCCAATTCAATCCTCTCAGGCCATTTTTCCGGAATTCCTTCCAGGCCTAGATAAGCACCCACAATATTGCCACATAGCGAGCCTGTGCTGTCACTGTCTCCGCTGTGGTTAACAGCCAGGCAGACAGCTTTGGAAAAATCATCAGGTGATTTAAGTGCGCAATAAAGGGCTATAGCTAAAGCCTCTTCCCCTACCCAACCTGCACCCAGTTCCTGAATAGCTTTGGAAGGGCTAATGTTTTCATCTGCCAGGATTATCGCCCTATAAAGAGCTTCCGAGCATTCTTCCTGTTTTTCATAGTTATTTAAATTTTTTAATGCTCCCAGAGCCGCCTCCCTTATGCTTAAACCTCTGATGATTTCGGCAATTATGTAGGCCAAAGCCCCGGCAGAAAGATAACCGCTGGGGTGCCCATGGGTAATGGCCGCAGATTCGGCACCAATTTGAAAAGCACTCTCCGGTGATCTGTAAAAGTATAACCCAACTGGGGCTGCACGCATCACACCGCCGCAGCCTTTGCTGTTGTTAACCTTATTAGCAAGATTGCCATATTGTTGATTTTTGCTGGCAGCCAGCGAAGATAAGCAAGTATTCCCAGGAGCTCTTTGCACAAAGAGTTCACGCATAGCCAGAAGTTCTGTCTTACAATCCAGGTTCTCGTCTTTTAGGATCCAATGATAGCTTTCATCGCCCAGTTTTCCGGTTTGAGTATAAAGCCAGCGCTGATAGGAGTAAAAAAGACAATCGGCATAACTGCAGATTCCTCTTTCCCGGCCGCGCGCATCTGCCCATAACATTCCTTCGGCTGTAAATAAAGTCATATGCGTATCATCGGAAATAACTGCCCTGCCGCTTGGCTGAGCATAGCTTAAGTCTTTGATGCCATCCTGGCCGTATTTTTGCTTAATCCGCTCCATGCTCATAAACTCCACCGGATAGCCGAGAGCATCCCCTATTGCCCCGCCAATTAAACATCCCCGAAAATGCGCTTGATTATTCTTCATAACTCAGCACCCCTTTTGATTCGACTGCACCATAAGCAAGAAACGCTTTCTCCCAGCTGTCCACATAGGAGCCTGTCGCCCATTCGGCCATGACTATGGCCGTCCCTTCAGGCAGTTCAAACACCGCCAAAGGTTTGCCTGCCAATTGTTCTCCACGAATGGCGAAAATATATAATTTATTTTTGGTTTTAATCAGCGCGATATCTTTATTGGGCGAGGTATAAGCATCTACGGCATCCGGGACACGATCTTTGATGTTTCGCCAGCTCAGAGTCAAAGTATCGTAAATAATCAAATTGGGCGGCGGGATGATGTTGAGATGAAAGTCATAATGGGTTAACTTAGCGCCTCTTTGGTAGTTAATCCTCCCTACCAGATACCAATGGCCGTTCTTACGCGCCAGACCGATATTTTCCCCGAGAATATCCTCGGCTATCACAGTATTCCCTTGCTGGCGTAAGGCTCTAACCAGTTGTTCTCTCGTTCCTTGATAAACTTCTAACCCCTTATTTCCTACCAAGTCGGAAACCTTAATCCCTTCAGGTGCTGATAATTTGTCAACCGGCAGAATCCGCAACTCACTCTTGCCGCTGGTCTCCACCTCAAGAGCTACATAATCATTGCCAATATAAACAATGCTTTTTGCAGCCGGTTCGAACTGAGCTTCAGCTGTAAGCTTCTGCTCTTCTTCGTCTGCTATCCCTTCGTTATTTAACTTCCTTTCCAGGGATAAGATTCCCGGAGAGTCTATCCAAGCCGGCTGCATGACCGGAACCTTGGTCGTTACATCCCGGGCTATCAAAATGTTGGCTGTTTTTCCTTGGGAGGAAACATCCTGAACTTTAAGTTCCCAAAAGCCGCTGCTTCTGGGGAAGAAAACATCTTGAGCCTCCAAGGGGGGATGAAGCAACTGTCGGTGGGCGTCCACCCACAAGGTTTTATAGGTATAGCCACTGTCTGAAGGAATCTTCAGTCCTAAGAGGACGCCTGAGATCCCTTCATTACTATCCTCATTTATACCGCCTACTTGGGGACCCACAGCCTTGAGAGAGCTATCAGCCTTATCCGCAACCTTTTTTAAAAGAAAAGCCTGGTTTTGTACAAAGGAAATCATCCTAGCTTCATCGATTTTCATAAACTCCCCCAGAAAATTGGCCGCCGTATAGACGGTTATGACCTCAACCTCTTGGGTATCCGGGAGGAGAAGATCGGAAAGGGAGATATATTTAGTGAGCAAATAGTTAGCTGTATTGACCCGCTTGATTTTGTAAGATGGTTTGTCCCAAACATGGCCGCCGAATAAGGCAGCACCCACAGTAAACTGAGCGCTACTCCCCAGCCATTGCTGAGTTGTATCTTTCATATTCCCATAAATACTTAATTCCTCCATGACCTCCCATTTGCCTTCCAAGGGACAGTGCTTTAAAGTCGGAGGGATGATCTTTCCGGCCGAAGCGCCCTGAGGATTGGTACACCCACCTAGAAACAGAACTAAGAACAGAATCAAGAGGAGCAGGCTTTTCTTAAATATGGGAATGCACCTCTTTCGGTAGAGTAACCACAACGGTAGTGCCAACATTCAGCTCGCTGCTAATATCCAGCCGCCCTCCCATAAGGGTGACAATCTCCTCACAAATAGATAAACCGATTCCGTTCTTGGAATGCGAACTCTTGCCTTTATAAAACTTTTCTTTGACCATGGGCAGCTCCTGGGCGGCAATGCCGCATCCGCTGTCGGTAATCGTAAACTTTAATTCTTCTTCCAGAACCTGGGCTTGAAAGCGTACAAAACCTCCGGCAGGTGTAAAATTAAAAGCATTATCCAGGATGTTAATAAACACCTGTTTCAAGCGGTTGGCATCTGTTAATAAATTAGGCAGATTTTCCGAGTATTCTACAAAAAACCGGATATTCTCCCGGGTAGCTCGCGGTGTCAGCTGTTTACGGATATGTTCCATAAGGTTAGCTAGACTCACAGTTTCATATTCCAATTTAAACCGACCGGAAACAAATTTGGAAAGATCCAAGAGTTCCTCCACCATGCGGGTAAGCCGTTCACTTTCCTTGGCAATAATGCCCAGGCCGTCCTTTAACATCTCTTTCTGCTGAAATTTTTCACTTTGCAAGGTGATTGCCCAGCCCATAATCGAAGTTAAGGGTGTGCGCAATTCGTGAGACACCGAAGATATAAAATCATTCTTCAGTTTTTCCTTTTTAGTAATTTCATCAGCCATGTAATTTAGGGTTTCTGCCAGCTTGCCAATTTCATCATCCTTCTCTTTTTGGCATTTGATTTGAAAATTTCCTGCAGCCATGCTCTCAGCAACACCTGTCACTTCCTTCAAAGGGACAAGAATGGTGTTAGCCAAAAAGATGCTTAGCAGACCAACAATCAGAACTACAAAAAGGCCGATGGCAATGAAGACTTTCGCCGTACTGCGGATTTCCTGGTCTATGGCGGCGGTAGAAGCAATAAAGCGCAAAGCTCCGACAATCTCCCCGTTGGCCTTTAACGGATAAGCAACGGCCATTACTTTTTGGCCGTTTAATTCTCCGACCCATTCTCCCGTTCTGTCATTTAAGGCCTGGCGAATATCGTCGGTGGGCGCCTTTACTTCCGGTATTGTTCCCAGGGAGTCCATCACAATTTTTCCCGCCTGGTCAATAATCTGCACCTCAGCATTGCTTTGGTTCCAAAAGGCATCCACATTGTATAAAATATTGTCCTCCAGGGAGGTATCAGAGTAGTATTTGGCATACATATCAGCACTGATTTTTATCTGGCTGGTCAAACTGCCTTTTAAGCTGCCGTAATAATTTTGCTGGACGGTATAGATGAGCAATACTTCCAGAATAGTAACCGAAATGACGATAACGGCCATGAAGTAGGCCGTGAGTCTTCCCCGTATCCCTTTCATGGCGTTCTCCTGCCGGGCGCCGGCTGCCAGCGGTAGCCGGACCCCCAAACGGTTTTAATATATTCCGGCTCGGACGGGTTATCCTCGATTTTTTCCCGCAGCCGTCTGATATGAACATCCAAGGTTTTGGTATCGCCAAAATAATCTTCTCCCCAAATGGCATTGAGGATTTCATTTCTTTTCAGAGCTTTCCCCGGATTTTCCATAAACATTTTTAATAAGGAAAATTCTATCGGAGTCAGTTCCACTTCCCTCTCATCTTTGTGCAGTTTATTGGCGGCAATATCCAGGTACAAGCTGCCATAAGCATAAACTTGCTTATTTCCCTGAAAAGACTCCCTGCGCCTGAGCATAGCCTTGATTCGGGCAATTAGTTCAAAGGGATTAAAGGGTTTAACCATATAATCGTCCGCCCCCAGCTCCAGACCCAGGATTTTATCCGAATCCTGACTCTTGGCCGTTAAGATGATAATAAGGGTTTCCGGAGCCATCTCGCGTACTCTTTGGCAGACTTCAAGCCCGTCCATCCCCGGCAGCATCAAGTCCAATACCAGCACATCGGGAGAAAAGGTCTTTAACTGGGCGAGCGCTTCTTCTCCGCTTACCGCTTCCCCAACTGCATAACCGGCCGCCTCCAAGTTAAGCGTAATAAACCGCCGGATAGAATCTTCATCTTCAACAACCAGTACCTTGGTCTTCCAAGCGCTCATTGGAACTCCCCATTTCCAAAAATGATCCTGTTTGGCTTAAATGCTGGAATAAAATGTTTGCTGGAAAATACTCTTTTTCTATATTATAAAACATATTCCAGTCTAACCCTATTCCTATTCTAACCCTATTCCGATTCTAACTCTATTCCTGTTCTGACTCCGTTCCTATCACAGTTTACCCAGGAGGAAATCTCTTGAATAATAAGCTCGGCGTAAGCTTCAGCCCCTGTAGGGTTCAGGTGAACACCATCCTTGTAAAAATACTCGTTATGGCCTTTGCTGGCCGCATACCAGTCTACAAGCTTAGTTCGCGGGTAAGTCCGGGCGACCTTTGCCAGCGTCTCATTAACTACATTCTGCCAAGGCTTGGGAACTCGCGAATTGAGCAGTACAATCTGTTCCACCCCTTCCAGAGAGTCCAAGGCCTTCGTTAATTGTTCCTCTGTAAAGGAGCCGTTTGTGCCTAATCCCATTATCACAATTTTCCTTATTTGACCTTGAGCCTGAAGCTCGGAGACGACATCCGCCGCCTCGTACATCTGCCGGCCGACTTTGGCATCAATGATAATACCGGGCAGGCGTTCTTCCAAAAAGGGTTTGAGGTTCATCAAAACAGAATCACCGATAACCGTAATACCCTGGCCTGTGAATTCACTTTCCGGGTCACCCTTGGTGCTCTCCTCCTGGGTGCCGGGATTCACCTCGGAATTCGTTCCAGAATTTGTCCCAGGACCGGTCTCAAAATTTATCTCAGGGTTTACCTCAGGATTAATCTCACTATCAGTCCGAGGAGTATTACTCTCCGTCACTTGACCTTGTTCCTCCGTTACAGGACTCCCAGAGTCGGTCCCTTGCCCATTTTCTTCCGCCTCGGAGCTCTCTAAGCCCCCTGTTGGCCCTGCTTCAATCTTAGCACTCTCTGGCTCTTGGGCTGTCTGACGGCCTCTTTCTTCAGAAATCTGCATATTCCCGTAAACAGTTAAACAAAACACAGACATAACCATAACAATACTAACCAGCGTAATTTTGCCGCTGACAGCTAAAGGTCTCCAGCGCCAAGGTTCCCACAGCCTTTGCCCAAAACTCTTCCATTGGCCGCGCCGGATAGGTTCTTCCACGAAGTAAAAAGACAAAGCAGCCAAAATCACGCTGGTTGCAATTTGCGCCACAGAACGAGGAATGTCTACTCCTCCCGTATTGACGGCCGGGCTTGTTAGGATAATAACCGGATAATGCCATAAGTAAATGCCATAAGAACAAGCTCCCAGCCAGCGCAAAGGTTTAAGAGCGAATAGCCTTCCCAAACGGCTGGCCGGATGAGCCAGGACTGCTACAACACAAGCTGCTGCCAGCGAAAAAAGCAATAGTCCGCCTTGATATAGAAAGGGCTGATACTCATTGGTTTGCACTATCATTACGAGCACGACAATTAGCCCTGCTCCTCCCACCACGTCCAAAGCCCGGCGCTTGGAGCCGGACAAGGCGGCGGACAGCTTGCCACTTGGCCAAACAAAGGCCAGAACGGCACCGATAAGCAGAGCAAAAGCGCGGGTATCAGTTCCATAATACAACCGGCTGGGATCAAGTCCTGGGGTATAAAGCAAAGCCATTGTCACAGCCGAAGCTAACGCTAAAGCAACCGTTCCTCCGACCACCCAGCGCCTCCGCGGCAGATAGCGCAGCCCCAGCCCCAAAAGCAGCGGCCAGAAAAGGTAAAATTGAGCTTCTACCGCCAGCGACCACAGGTGACCCAAGGGAGACAAAGGGCCAAAGCTTTCAAAATAAGAAACATCGTTGAAAATTTGGCGCCAGTTGCTGAGGTAGAAAAGTGCTGCCAGTACCTCCCGTCCCAGGGATGCGAGACGATCCGGAGCAGAAAATACAGTCCAAAGCAGCACAACTGCCAGCATCAGAAACAAAGCCGGCAGCAAGCGCCTCGCCCGGCGGAGCCAGAAATCCTTATAGATAATAGTTCCGGACACTTGCCATTGGCTAAGCAGGATATTGGTAATCAGATACCCGGACAGCACAAAGAACAAACACACACCCAAAAGCCCTCCAGGTGCCCAGGGCAAGTTCAGATGGTAAGCGATCACTGCCAAGACCGCTAAAGTTCTCAGTCCGTCTAAGCCAGGCATATAACCTAGCGAAGTCGGCCGGCAGTCTTGCGGCTTTCCGCTTCCTGGAACTTGACCCACTATAGCGTTTTGTCTTATTTTATTTTGGTTTAAGTGTGTTCCTTGGCCGCAGGTCATCTATATTCACTCTCCACTTGAAAATGGTTTAAGATTCTTTCTCGTTCGACATTCTCTTCTTCTATACCATATCAAGTTTCGAGTTTCAGTACTTTACGAAAAGTTTAATTTTTTAACAAAATTTTAAATTTAAAACTCACCGTCCAGGATCCACTCCAAAACCGGGTCGGTTCCCTCCCGGTACGCGGCAAAAGTTTCGACAATCAGTTTATCCGGTTTAAGTGTCTTCACATCTTCTTCCGGCCAATGAAAATACTTAGTCGAATAGCGAATTGGTTTTTCACTGTTGGGAAGCCGGAATTGCTTGACTTCTCCGTAGTGGTTTGGTTCCCCTCCCGTAGGCTCTCCCACAAAAAATGCTTTTGTTTCCTTCTTCAAGCTAATGGCATTTAAGATTGCTGAAGAAAAAGTATCCCGGCCAATGATAACAAAGAGTTTACCCAGCTCATTAAACCCGCTTCTTTTTACTTTTTGGATAAAAGGATTAAGTAGCGGCGAGCTGCCGCCGCGGTTATCCCTGATATCCACAACCAGCTTATCAGCTTCATGTTCCTGGACAAAATTCCAAAATTCCTTATTAAAGATCTCAAACGGCTTCTCACGCATTTGCCGGCAGCTGCCGTAATTAAAATAAAGAGTTTTTTCTTCTTCCAAATACTCAAACCAATAGTTCTCATCAAGGTGGCTCCGGTAGAGCGGGACAGGCTCAGCCGGGCGCTCAGCCGGCACATATTCCTTGTAGCTAACCGGTTTTAAGAGCACTGTTTTTTCTTCACCACTCCTGAGCTCCACCCCTAATTCCATTTCCTCTCCCGTAATTAAGCCAAAATACTGCAAAACCCCCGGAATCGGCAGATAATAAACAATCTGGGCCTTAAACCAGCTTTCATTAGCCTCACCCAAAACAGGCTTAATCCTATGCACAGCTTCCTCAATTTTTCTACCGTTTAGTTTCAAGATTCTGCCGTAGAGCAATTCGGCGTTTTCTTGGTTTGTGCCGACAATATAGATACCTTCCGCAAACCAATGAAGCTCCAGCGGATAGCGGAATTCCGCACCAATACTCGATCCGGTATGAGTATCACCAATCCCGGCTAAAATGACGCTTAATTCAATTTCAATCTGTTCATCGCTATAAGCGGGAACTTTTTCTTTAAGCTCTGCCAGTTGGCGGTGAAACTCCTCTGCAGAGAGCTGGAAAAATAAATTCTTATGCACCTTAGGCAACGTTTTTTCCAGATAAGTAAGATCATTAACCCACCGGCTATCCCTGTCTTCCGCCAGGTAAGGCTTAGGCGCCGGAATTAGGAACTTACTGCAGGCAGTTAAAGAAAGCACAAGCAGAATTAAAAGTACCAGTCCTAAGTTCAGGCGGGCACGCTCGCCAGCCATATTAAAATGACCTGTCATCTCCTTACTGCCTAGTTCTTGACTTCCAAACTCCTGGCTGGCCAACTCCTGACTGGCCAACTTCTGACTGGCCAACTCCTGACTTCCTAACCCCTTGCCTGCGAACTCTTGACTATTGTCCTCAGGCTGTCTCATAACTTCCCCACCCCTTTACAACCATCTCTTGATATTTCTTGCTAACCAGAACATAGAAACCTGCCATGCAGAAAACCAGGACGCCAATGCCTGCCAGAATACAGCCGGTAAATTGATAATGAAGAAAACCTTCCAGGGCTTTAATGGCCATAACGCCATGCAAAATTCCCAGAAAAACGGGCAGGAGAAAAGCGATTCCTACCTGGGTATAAATGCTCCCAGTAATTTCCTTTTCCGTCATCCCTATTTTCATCAGGATCTTATACTGTTTTCTGTCCAGGATAGCATCGCTTAAAATCTTAAAATACATGGTGCTAAAAGTTGAAATCATAAAGACAATGGCCATCACCAAGCCCATAAAATAAAAGGCGCCGATCAGATAATACTTGTACTCGTATTGTCCCGCATAGCTGTTAAGGTTCTCCCTGGGGTTTTTCAGCACAGCGGCTATTTGCTGGACGAGTTCGCCGCTGTTCTGGGGCTCTGTGATATTAATCCCGTACATTGTCCATTCCTGATTATTTCTGCAATAACTCCTGGTACTCAGCATCTGTGACCATATAGGTCTCATACTGCCCTATTTCCCCCATTACTCCGATGAACGGTATTTTAATCTCCTTAGTCAGAAGATAAGGCCTGCCCTCCAGCACAAAGCTTTTGCCGACATGGCTTAAGCCCGAAAAAATCAAATATGAATGCAAAATACATACTGTTTCCTTATCCCCGGGCTTGATATCTTCGATAATCTGCCGGTAATCCTTGGGCTGAGTTGCCAATAATGATTTCTTCACCTCGGAATAACCGGTAATCAGACAGGGTGCAGTCTGTTTTCCCTGGCCGGAATCGGAGATTACTTGACCCTTAATAAAATGAGTCTCATGCTCGGCAAGTATTTGATGGGGAGATTTTTCAATCAGCTCTTTAATTTTTTGGTTGGTACCCTCGTCTTGGTTAAGATAGCAAATACTAAAAGGGGCTTCAACCGCCGTATTGCGATCGGCAAAATATTTCAAGGCCAGGCTCCCGCTGCAAGCGGCCAGAGTGGCCGCACAAAGAATAGCGGTCATAGACAGGCTGCGGTAATGTGTCCCCAGCCGAAATAAAGTATTACTGAAGCTTACCAGCCGCGCTCCTCGGTAGACAAGGTTTTTCCTCCGCAGTAAGGCTCGGAAAATAACAGCCAGCAAACTGCCAAAGAAAAAATAGGTACCAACACAGGTTAAAATTAAGATTAGGACAGTACTCTCCTGAAAATTAAGCGGCAGGTAAAAAGGCAAATTAAGCATATTTAAAGCCAGGTAATAAGCTGCGGCGATACAGGCAATTCCCACCAAGCCCCGCATCACTTTAAGTCTGGGTAATCTTTGCTCTTTTTTAGCTGCATTTAAGATGTCGATCAGCTTGCTTTTAGACACCAGCCGATAGTTTTTTAGCCCCAGCACCAGGATAATAAGGGCTAAGATGCTAAGCAGCATACCGACTGCTTTCCAGGGAATATAAAAAGGAATCCTGATATCCAGAATCATTGCTTTGCCCAGGAGCATAAAAAATAATTTCGAAAACAGCAAACCGACGGGCAAACCGATCAAAACGGCTATGCCCCCCAGCAGAATACTTTCCAAAGCAAAAACAGTACCCACTTTACCGGCAGGAATACCCATCAGCATATAAGTTCCGATTTCTTTATAGCGCAGCTTGTAGAAAAAATTGTTGGCATGCAACATAAAGGACAGGACAGTCCCAAAAAGGATGATACTGCATAACGCACTCGCGGTTTGCGCATAGATGTACTGCTCTCCGAGAACCTGTAAGTAGGGATTATAATTAACCGCCAAAAAGTTATAATAAATGGCTGTGGTTAAAATCAACACTGCCAAATAAAACTGATAAAGCTTCCAATTATTTTTTAAAAGCAGCCAGGAGATTTTAAAGGCGTTCAGTCTGTTCACCTCCCAGCAAAGCTACCATGTTCAGAATCCTTTTAAAGAACACTTCGCTAGCGGTCGCTTCCAGTTGGCCGCTGATCATGCCGTCCTTTAAAAACATAACCCGATCGCAATAGCTGGCGGCAGTGGCGTCATGCGTTACCATCACGACCGTAGTTCCAAATTTATGGCGGACATTTTGAAAACACGCTAAAAGCTCGGACGACGCTTTAGAATCCAGCGCTCCGGTAGGTTCATCGGCACAGAGTATTTTGGGATCATTGACCAAAGCCCGGCAAACCGCCGCTCTTTGTCTTTGGCCGCCCGAAAGCTGGTAAGGATATTTGTCCAGTTGATCCTCAATCCCGAACAGCTCCGTGAGTTCCCTGACTTTTTTGAGGATCTGCTTTAGAGCAACGTGAACACTAATATTCTTCTGAATAAAGAATTCGGCATTATCGCCAATGGCCTCCTTCACAACCTGTGCCAAATCTACTTTCTCCGCAAGGATATCCTCACTGTAATGATTGGCTCTGGTAATCGCCAAAGCCTGACTTACCCTAAATTTCATCAGCTCAACCTGATATAGAAGTTTGCCGGCAATCTCCGTTCTATTTTCCGGTTCATCTGCCAGCCTGCCGGCAACCATTTCACAAACAGCAAGATTCACTTTCAGGTCATGGACGGTCTGGGTGAGGTAATCTTTTAAATCGTTCATCCTCTGCCGGTAGTCATTCTCCTTGTCCAGGAAACTTTTATTTTTATATTGGAGCAGTTCTTCCAGCAGAGTGATACCAGGGACACTGTATTCCCCGCCGGAAGAAAACTGCTTAAATAGTGACTCGATTTCCTCATCCCCGCTTAGGGCTTCTCTGATTTTTCCGTAGACTTTATTCATTCTGTGAAAATGAAAACCATAGCCTGCCCCGGCCAGAACAATAACCAATAAATCCAGATAAAAAATCTCCCCTAGAGTTTTTGCCAGAGGAGTACTGCTTAATAAAATTAAATTGATTATGACAAAGATACCGGCTTGGCTTGCCAGCCATTCCCACTGCCCTCTAAGATAAGCGATCTTGCTCATAGAATCACATACCCCATTCCTTTTTTGGTGGTGATGAAGTCTTGCAGCCCAAGTTCTTCTAACTTGAGCCTGACTCGATTGACATTGACGGTCAGCGTATTTTCATTGACATAGATTTCGTCATCCCATAAACTCCGCATCAAAGCTTGCCTGCTCACTACTTTACCCCGATTCTCCATTAGCAGACATAAAATTCTCAATTCGTTCTTCGTAAGTTCATTTTTTTATTTTCATAGGCGGCTATTGCTTCGTCAAGATAAAGGGTAAGCCCCCGGTATCTAAGGACATGAGGTTCCCGGACACTTAATTCATAGGTCCGGCGGATAATAGCTTGAAGCTTAGCCACTAAGACGGCATTATCAAAAGGTTTGACCAAATAGTCATCACCGCCGTTATTCATGCCCATTATGACATCCATACTGCTGTCCCGGGAAGAAATATAGATAACCGGGACAGCCGAAATATCCCTGATTTTCCGGCACCAGTAAAAGCCGTCAAAGCTGGGGATATTTACATCCATTAATACCACATCGGGCTGTATGGCCAGAAATTCCTGCAAGATGTCGTTATATGCTTTAGCCACACAGACCTCATAGCCCCATTTCTTAAGCAGCCTGGAAATCTCCTCAGCCAGCATCTCGTCATCTTCAACCAGGTAGATGCGATACTTATCTTTGAGTGCCATCTCTCTGACCTTCCTGGGCTAAATCTTTAATATCTTATCTCCAATCTGATATCATATCTCCAATCTATTAATATGTAAACGCGTAAGATGTAATCTCGGTATTATCCATTTTCATAATAATTCTCCATAATTAGGAACGAATCCTTTTTCCATTAACAGTTCTTATTTAACAAAAATCTCCCGAGCTGCCATAATTACTAATGATTATACACAGCGGGAGGGGTTAATCATAAGGATAGAAATATTTAAAACATAGCTTGAGGGAAACACAGGGTTTTAAGCCAAGGAAAGCAGCTTAATAATTTGCCGTTTATAATTAAGGAAGGCATCAGAAACCAAGAAGCCGTCTCCCCTCGGGCGGGACGGCTCAATGGTAAGCTCACTGGCGATAACCCCCGGCGGCCCGGTCATAATATAGATCCTGTCCGAGAGCAAAATAGCCTCATCAATATCATGGGTAATAAACAAGGCCGCCATGTTAATGCGCTCCATCAAAGCTAAGTACCAGCGGTGCATAGCCCTCTTGGTGATAGCATCCAAGGCCGAAAAAGGCTCATCAAAAAGAGCCACATCCCCGGAGAAAAGATAAGTTCTGAGGAGAGCGGCGCGCTGGCGCATCCCTCCCGAAAGCTGAGCCGGATACTTCTCTTCTGTGCCGGCAATGCCAAAGTCCTCAAAATACTTTAGGGCTTCTTCCCTCGCCTTACTCTTTTTCATTCCCCGGATAAAAAGAGGTAAAGCTACATTATCCAGAACTTTAAGGTGCGGCTGAAGAAGGTCTTTTTGCTGCATATAGCTGACTTTGCCGGCCTGTCCGGCGATATCCCGGCCATCAAGGAGAACTTGCCCGGTTTCGGGCACAGTTACCCCGGCAATGACATTGAAAAGAGTGCTTTTGCCGATACCGCTTACCCCAAGCAAGCTTACCAGCTCGTTTTCTCTTAAATAAATATTAATATCTTTAATGATTAATTCCCCGGCATAATTTTTGCAAATATTGCGGGTCTCGAGCCTGATTTTTTTCATTTTTATTCCTTACAGTTTATACTTCTTCATTCACAACCAGAATCCTAGCAGCCGCTCAAGCACTACTGCTAATGTCTGTTAAGATCGTTCAGGATACATAGGAGGAAGCCTGTCTTTTTACTCAGGCAGATACTCATTGGTAAATCCGGTACCGGACTCTAACTTTTTAGGGATAAGCTCATTTTCATACATCCAGGCGTAGAAATTATCCCAGCGTTCGGGATCTATATAACCCCAGCGCTCAACTTCTGCCTTATATTGGCCGGCTAAATATTTTTGGCTGGCTTTAGCAATCCCCAAATCCACTTCCGGTGCATACTTCACAAGAATTTCAGCTGCATTTTCCGGATTCTTAATGGCATATTCATAGCCTCTGGCTACAGCATCCAGGAACTTCTTGGCTGTATCCTCATTTTTTTGCAAGTAAGCCGGGCTAGCGGCAATAACCGGAGTATAAAAATCCAAAACCGGGTCGATGTCTTTAAAAGCAAAATAATTAGTATTTAAACCTTTAACTTCAGTAGCAATGCCATCCCAGCCATAATAGATCCAAACCGTGTCAACATCGGTTTGCAAAGCGGAGATAACATCGGTTACGGTGTTGGGTACCATTTTAACTTTGCTGTAATCCCCGCCTTCTATGCTAATAACCTGTTTTAAGATGGCTTTTTCAATTGGCGTATCCCAGGAAGCATATACTTTATTCTCCATATCCTTAGGGCTTAAGATCCCTTTCTCTTTTAAGGAAATAATACCGGAAGTATTATGCTGCAGAATCGTGCCTACCGCTGTCACATCCAGCGGATTATTGGAAGTGAGCGCAGCAGCGATCTCCTCCTGGAAGCTGACACAGAACTCCGCTTGGCCGGCTGCTACCAAGGGTAAAGCTCCTCCTTCCGGCGGCTGGATAATCTCTACTTCCAGACCGGCTTCCTCAAAATAACCCTGATCCTCAGCCACATAGACACCTGTATGGTTGGTATTGGGTGTCCAATCCAAAACAAAAGAAACCTTTTCCTTGGCCTCACCATTTGGTGTAACCTCACCGGACTGCTCCCCACAGCCGGCCAAGCTCACAATTAAGAGTACTACAGTCAGAAATGCTATAACTTTTTTCATATACCTTTTCACCCCGTTTACTTTTTTAAAATAACCTGCTATACCGCCGGCAGGACCATCAAACAATGAAATATAGGCGGAGCTTAGCAAAGCCGTTTTTCAAGTAGTTGCTTTTAGGATAGTTTTTGCCACTCTTCTTCCCGGGCAGTAAAAACCCAAGGCATGGCTCTCTTTTCCAATAGTTCTACTCCTTTCATCAGGAGCAGACTAAGGAGAGCGATAAGGAAAATAACAGCAAACATTTTATCAAAAGCATAGGACTTGCGGACACGAGTCATATAAACTCCCAGGCCGCTGTTGCCGCCCAGCCATTCGGCTATGACAGCACCGACAATGGCATAGGAAACAGATATGCGTAAACCCGAGAAAAAGCCCGGCAAAGCGTTGGGCAGCTTAATGTAGCGGTAGATCTGCCATTTCTTGGCGCCCATAGCCCGCATCAAATTAATAGCATCCAGGTCGGAGGCCTTAAACCCCCCCAAGAGAGCGATGGTCATCGGGAAAAAGCAAGTTAAGACCACAAGCGTTATCTTTGGAGCCATGTCATAGCCTAACCACAAGACCAGCAGGGGAGCAATCGCAACCGTCGGTATGGTCTGGCTAATAACTAAAACCGGATGCAAAGCCTTGTATATGCCTGCAAAACGATCCATCAAAAGAGCAATCAAAAAAGCTAGAATTATACTTAAGCCCAAACCCGTAAAGGCTTCGGTCAGGGATACTCCTGTATGGCGCATTAGCTCCGGAAAAGAATCCATAAAAGCCCGCAGGACATCCAGCGGTGAAGGCAGCATAAAGCCAGGCACTAAACCGCTTGCAGTCGCCAAGTGCCAAGTAAGGAATAAGACTGCTAATAACAGTAGGGGATAAAAATTAGTGGTTATGTTTGCTGACTTTTTCATCGATAGTCCAAATCCCGCCGCCCGGTACATAATTAATCTTGACATAGGACATGACACTTGGAGCCCCTTGTTCGATACAAATCATCTGGCAGCGTTTGACAATCTCCATAAGCTCTTCAAACTCTCCCTCAATTGTTGTTTCAAAAGGCCCAACAAAGACCTTTAGTCCGGTAGACTTAAGATAGGCAATTACCTCATCTACTATCTTAAGGACTTCGTTGCCCTCTGCTTTGGGCAGTACCTGAATGGCTACACTGGCGTTAATCATCTTTATTTCGTCTCCCTTATTGAATTTTAAAAAAGTAAAGCCTCCTGTCCGGTTAAGAGCAGAAGGCTTTATTCTTACAGTATTAAGAAATATTTAATCCCTCCGCTAGCATTACCTAGATCAGGTTATAGGGTCGGAATAATTTCCCTCTCAGCCGTTTCCACAGCTCCCCTTTTTAGTAGATATTAACACTCACTGAGGGAAGTGTCAATTTATCTTGCCGATTTTTTCCGATTAAATATTTATTAGTACAATTTTGAATCATAATAATTTAAAAATGAAGTTATGAAGATATTAAAAACTATTATAATTTGGAAAAAAATTCACCATTTTTTTTACTACCACGTTATAATAAAGAAAAAAGTGTTTAAATACAACTTTTTCCTGAAACCTAACCAGTTTAATAATTTATAAGAAGGCTTATTAAAGATGAAAAGATACAATAATACCGGGTTTACGCTAATTGAATTAATGATTGTAATTGCCATAATCGGCATTCTGTCTATGGTATTGGTTCCCAAAGTTTCGGCAATAAAAACCCAGGCTAAAGAGGCAGGTTTGGATACTAATGTCCGAATGATTCGAGCCTATGCCGAAAGCAAAATTGAACTTTGGTCTATGAAAAAAACCCGGTATCAGATATTCAAAACTCCATAGCTCAAGCCTTTGGTACAGGAAAAGAGCTCACAAATCCAATAACCATGCAAACTACCCCAGCCCCGGCAGTAGGAGCCGACCTTGATGTCTATCCCCAGCCATCTGTTTATGTTGCCGGGACTTTTGACGGGCTTGATATTGGTAATGCCGATAACCGGCAATCCCTAATAGGGACAATTGTTGTTGCGGTGAAAGGCACAACTAATGAAGCTGCTGCTTCTATCCAGAGCATTCATATCTATGCCCATAATCATAACGGTGTAGTTATAAGCGAAACAATTGTTTTTGCCGATGGGACCACAACTTCCGGAACTCCGGGAACTAAAAGTGTGACCGGTATAAGCCTGGATAAAACTAGCCTTGTTTTATCTGTTGGTAACACTGAATTATTAACAGCGATCATAACTCCCCCTGACGCCACAAACCGCAATGTAATCTGGAGTAGTGATAATCCGGGAATAGCCGAAGTTACTTCCAGTGGCCTAGTGACCGGAATTAGCGAAGGGACAGCCATAATTGCGGCAGAAACTGAAGATGGCGGTTATCAAGCCTTTTGTACCGTAACTGTTAGTAGTCTTCCTGACTATCCGGCATGGGATCCAAGTAAAAGATATACGAGTGGTTCTTATGTCCTTTATGGTGGCAGGGTTTTTGAGAACTGGCATGATGTAGACCCCGGAATAGAACCAACCGTAATCTATCCCTATGGGGGGGATGCTCCCAGTCCCTGGCGAGAAATTACAGACGAGTGGCGACCTTACAACCAGTATGCTCAAAATGATCTAGTCTGGCATAACGGCAAACAATACCGGGCAAAGTGGTGGACTCAAGGTGACGAGCCGGGAACTCCTTCAGCTTCAGTATGGGAACTTATAGAATAACCGGCTTTGTTATTCTTGCCACAGATATCGTGCTAGCTTTAATAACTTTTACTCTACTAATACTCTGCCTAAAGAGTGCTAAATATGGCCGTTATCCCTTTTTAACAAGGGATAGCGGCCATTCTTGATTATTTTACTGTTTACTCTTGTCCTACCGGCGTCATTGTTCCGGGGACAGTAAGCAGCTCATCCTTCTCCAGCGCCCCGCCGCAGGAGTAGTGGAAACCATTGTCCTGCCATGCCAGCATGTAGGTGACTCCTCCCATATCGACCTTTATTAGTTCGCCTGCCACTATTCTACCCGCAAACTCAAACTCTACTTTTTCTACATTGGCATTGGGAGGCAGATTGGTATGGGACACCGGCCCTTGGGTGATCACCAGGTAAGGATTAGGCTCACCCGGAACGGTATACATGCTAAGCATTGCCCCCAGGTTTTCTTTTACTTCCACCCACTGATGCTTCACGTTATAATCCTTATTCTGCAAAACATAAGGAGCACTACCAAAACGCTTGGCTGTTTCGGCAGTTGTAATAGCCTGCGGAAGATTGACTACCGGAGGATTTTCTTCCGGGATGGTCACCCCTTCGGGCAATTCCAATTCAAACAAGGAATCAGGCAGTCCTTGATTAATACGCAGCTCCCTTACTTCCATGCGGTTTACCAGTTCGCCTTTGGCATTATAATATTCGGTGAGAACCGGGATCCAGGTTTCTTTATCCATCCAGTGATGGGTAATCATTTCTCCGATACCGGGGACTTTTTCACTGAATTGGACGTGGATAACCGGCCTGCCTTGCAGGTATTCCGTCCCTAAGACCCGGCTGGATTTATTTTCAGCCATCGCTTTCAGGGTTTCCGGAAAACTAAAGCGCGCTTTTTCCTGGTAGGCATCGCTTAAGATAAGTTTTTGGACTTGACGGGTAGCCGCAAACCAGCTCAGCATGATACCGTCCTTAATAATAATGGTCATTGGGCCGGTTGAAGCACTTTCCCCGTCTGTCCGGTAATAATCAGGCTTTTTGAACCAGATATGGGAGGTCATGGTCATAGGTTTTCCCTGGTTATAAGAAGTAGTATCGACAATTTCCTCATAATCCTCAATTTTATCAATAACTGCCTGGACCTTCTCTTTTATTTCAGCGGCACTCAAGGTGATTTTACCTGTCAGGGAATGTAGGAGGGTGAGAAAATCCTTCTGCTTTTTCAATTCTTCCTGCCAGGCAGGATTAGCCGCCAACTCTTTTTCAAAAGCAATTCTGGCTGCCCCCTCCATAGTTTCTTCTAAATAATCATATATCCGATCCGTTAAACCCGTTTGATTTCTAGTCATATCTGTTCGCCCCTTTCCTTTATCAATATAATGTCTCAGAGTATCCTGCAAGCGGTTCCGCCCCCTGAATAATCGCGACTTGACCGTGCCCAGGGGAAGATTATACTCTGCGGCTGCTTCCTGCAAAGTTAAACCCCTGACATCAATTCCCAGAATTATTTGCTGCTGATCGAGAGGCAAGCTTTTAATTGCCTGCTCCAATTCCAGCTTCAGGGTAACGGCATCTTCCACGGGCAGCCCGCTCCCGCCCGGCAAATCCGGTATTATTCCCGGCACTTCCCTGTTTTTAAAACGCAGCAAAAGATAAATTTCATTGGTTAAAATCCGCCGCCACCAGCCGGTAAAGGCACCGTCATCTTTTAAGCCCGCCAGGTTGTTAAAAACCTTGAGCATACTGTTTTGCACGGCATCCTGAGCGAGAGCGCTGTCTCGCAGCAGGTAGACAGCATGTTTCCAAGCCTGAGGGTAGATTTCGCGGATTAAAAGCTCCCAGGCCTCGAGATCGCCTTGCCGAGCCTTCTCGATTAAATCTAATTTCACGCTTTTCATCCACTCCTGTTTATTTCCTTGAAGAAATGCATTTCTGTTAATAGGATTCAGGATAGGGCTAAAAAGTTCCCCTACTTTGAAAAACATGTAAAAAAACATTTATATGTAAAAATAATCAGCCCGCATGAAAGCGCCGGTCTACTTTTTAGCATCTTCCTTCCGCCTGAATATATTGTAGCAGCAAGCTGATTCGAGGCGGTGATTCCAAATGAATGCTGTAAAGCGTGTTAATCGTGTTTTTCTATCAGCAAAAACACTGCCGATAGATGATTCTGCCCAGCTAATTCTCATGAGTGATGTGCACAGAGGTGACGGCAGCTGGGCTGATGATTTTTTAAGAAACGAAAATCTTTATTTTGGAGCCTTATCTCACTATTACCAAAATAACTTCACCTATATAGAGCTGGGTGACGGTGATGAGCTTTGGAAATTTAAAAAAATGGCGGACATTGTATCTTTTCATAAAGAGACCTTTTTGCTGCTGCAAAAATTTTATCAGGAAGGGCGGCTTTATTTTATCTACGGAAACCACGATATGGAAAAGTGCCGGGATAAATTTGTTCAAAAGTGCTTAAACCGCTTCTATGATGCCCAAGCAAAGGAATCCGTCCCCTTATTTGAAAATATGGAAATACATGAAGGCTTAATTCTTCAGTATAAAGATTATGCTAAAAAAATCCTCCTTATCCACGGCCATCAAGGCAGTATCCTCGACTATACCTTTTGGGGCTTAAGAAGATTTTTAGTCCGACATATCTGGAAAAAATTAGAGATACTTGGCTTCAATGATCCCACCAGTACAGCCAAAAATTATCGCAAAAAAGAATCGATAGAAAAAAGCCTGACCGAATGGGTTACCCGGGAAAATCAAATGTTAATAACCGGGCATACTCATCGTCCTATGTTGCCGAGGGTAGGCAGGCCACCGTATTTTAATTCCGGAAGCTGTGTCCATCCGCATTCCATAACAGGGCTGGAAATATCCGCAGGCAAAATAACCCTTGTTAAATGGAGTATTAAAACCAAAGCTGATGGGACGTTATATATAGGCCGGGACATTCTGGCCGGCCCAAGAGAATTGCATGAATACCTTTCAACCTAAGTAATTTATATATCAACCGAAATAACTTATATTAATTCATAAATAGTTATCCTGCCAGTCAAAAACAATTGGCGGAATATTCGATTTCCGGGAAAACAAGCTTGCAACTACTCAGTACCTCGTCGCGTTTTTGCTAACTCTTTTTTCAAAAATTCAATAACGACCCCTCTATCCAAATCTTTATGACAATATTGATTACGAAAATACCTCAAACAGCCATAACAACTTGTGTTCCCCTCATCACCACCACATTCACAGCGCATGAGGCGCTCTAAAGTAGCTTTCAGTACAATCATCAAAGTTTTCTCATTGGAGAGGCGTTTAACGTGGCCGGCTCCACCTGGCACATCATCAAAAATTATAAGAACAGGCCGTCCAAGGTTTTCACGTGTATAATATAAACAGCCATCCAGATCTTGTCTCTCTATTTGCAATGCTTCACTAATTCCCTCTAAAATACCATAAAGCATTGAAAGCCAAAATCCTTTTCTATTATCCTGATAACCTTCAAAAGATAACATAAGAATATCTGTCTCAAACTCATGCCCAAGAGCCAAGTTGTTTGTTAAAACACCACTGCACTCTGTTCCCCATGGAGTATAGTGAGGGCTCTTAACCGGTTCATTACCCAATACTGAATAACCGCAACGATAACACACTTTAAACTTTCTCCCGCCGGCATTATTAATTATTGCCAGCTTCCCTTTGGAAGCGGGTATTGCAACAAGATCACAGCTGTTTAGAGGCAATAAAACGCTATCCCCTTTATTTTCACAGCCTGAATAGTACACTCTCGTGGCATAAGTTTTCTCTGGTTTTTCTTCACCCGGTCTGCCAGGAGCTTGCCTTTCTGATATAAAGCCAAATGCTGGAATAATAAATGTACCCTTATTCCTTATAGATTGCCCACAAACTGGACAAATTTTCAATGCTTTATTCTCGAGTTCGTTTTCTATTAATTCTGAGCGTCCCTCTCTAAAATAGCTATTACAATTGTCACAAATAGCATATCTATAGCTTTCCCACTCTTTTTTAGGCACTCGTTTTAAATACCGGCTAGTCCACAACTTGCCACCCGCAACCACTTGGCTACTAGGTGCATATTCCGATAAAGCTATACGCAAATCTCTTTCTAATTGTAGCATCTTAGCTTCTTCGCCATGGTGAGCCAGCTGCAATTCAACTACATCAACAGGAAAACCGTATTTCGGAATCACGTTTCTTGTGGACAAATAATCAATTAGATTTTTGCTTTTTAAAGTAGTAATTAACCTTTCAATATGGTCGACATTTTTTCTTTCTTGAAACAGCTTAATCCGCAGTTCTTCCAATTGCTCAACATCGTTAGCAATTTCATCCCAGGCTTTCTGTAAAACTGCTTCTCCCTCATGATAAAGGAATGCTACCCATCGCCAATTATCCAGTCCTAATTTTTCATGTAGCTCTTTAGGAATAATTCTTTTTAGCGACTCCTGTAATTCCTTAGGTTCCTGCTTAAGATATTCTAAAAAGAGCAGTGGGCCAGATTCTTCTTGTTTAAAAAAGAAGTCATCCACCTTGCCAAAATAATCTCGATTCTCTCTCCAGAAGGAAGATAAAGCGACAGCATATAGATGCCTAGCAACAATTTTAATATTCTCAATTTTAAAATATGGTGGTTTAATATGCCCCGAAACCATACGCCATGGTTCTTGAAAATGAGCTAAATCATGTGAACGTCTTTGGGCAAAAGTTAAAACATAAGCTACACTATCAATCCTTCGACCAGCACGACCTGCCCTTTGAACATAATTTGCAGTTGAGGGTGGCATATTGCGCATAAATACAGCTTCTAATTCCCCTACATCAACTCCTAGTTCGAAAGTAGTTGAACAGCTTAAAACATTGACTTTACCCTTAATAAAATGATTTTGCAATTGGGCTGCTGCATTACTGGTTAATTGGGCAGTATGTTCTTCCGCCTTCATTCTGATAGGGAATAGGTTGGTATATAATTTGTAATAATGATTTTCTTTAAACCAATCATCTGGGTTACAAAGGCTTAATGATCCATCACATCGGTAGGAAGGGCAAATCCCACGTATATTATATAAGGTAATAGTGTTGCATTTATCACATATATGCCACTTAATATCGCTGTCTAATTGAGAAGACTTTAATTCCCAAAAATTATTACGTAGCCTAAAAACAGTCCCTAACTGTTTAAGATTATCTTCTCGAAAATAAGGAGCCCAGATACTATTTTGCTTATTTAAACCAAAACTGCGCCAGATATTACTTAATAGAATCTTACATTCATCCTTGGTAATTTTGGGGTTGATCCTACGGGCTAAACGTATAAGATAGTCCAGTCTACTATTATTTAAATCAGTATTCCAGCCTAGCACTCCCATTTTTGTAGCTTCTCTATTTGTCCACTCTCTTATATAGTATTCCCTGTTTCGAGGCTGAAAGAATTCGTCTTTGGGAGATACTTCATCCGGAAAAACAATAGCACCTTTTTGCCTAAGAGTATCAAGTAATACCTGATACAAAGTCCAGGTTTCATCAGGAGTTAAATGCCAAGGGGCTTGTAATAGCGGCAACGGGGACATCCAGCCTGAAGGTTTTACTAAAGAAAAACCAATGAGACCTAAACCTTCAAGGCTATTTCGTCTATCCAAAGCTAACAGTTCATAAATAAGCCACTTCCAAATCTCAGTCTTTTTTTCTACTTTACTGTACTCAGGGAGCAAATCAATTTCTTCTAGATACTTTTGAAGCGGGCTGATGATATCTTGCACTCTCCAGCTATCATCAACTACAGCCTCTTTATTTTTCTTTAGCACCTCCAAAATCAAACCTCTTCGGAGGATACGGCTATAACTGTGGTTTAAGTAGGGAGCAAAGAAAGCAGCATCTTGCCTGCTATCAGAGAATACTAACAACTTTCTCTGTTCACTTTCGGCTTTTTCAGTATCACTGAGACTATATTGAATCGGATCCCATGGATCATCAACCTCTAATTGCACCGTTTTTTTATCCTGAGTTTGCTTAGGTTCTATTTCGCGATATAAAGCCGCAGCTAAAACACTTGTTGCTGCATCAGCTCCCACCCAAAAGCGCCAAATGATGCCTTGTGAGCTTATTTTGCCGCAAGCTGGGCAAGCATATATCTTACCATCTTTTACAGGCATTTTGAGTAAATGAAAAATCTTAGGATTATCACAGCACTTGCCAGCAAGAGAATTATTTCTGTCTATCGCACCGCAATTTCCGCATAAAATATATTTTTCATACCTTTCTTCCAGCCCCTTAAAATTATCAGTAATTCCGACTGTTTCATCCTCATCCTCTTCGCCTGGCTCTATTCCCATATTTAATAAAAGATAGTATTCTAAAGCGGCAGTTTCAACTCCTTGTTTCAAATAAAACCTATTATTTTCTGGTGCAATGGTGCCAGTTAAATACAGAGCTCCACACTGACGACAACTTGAAATTTCAAAAACAGGATAACTATTATCTTCAATTTCAATTCTTTCATATCGATCTATGAATAGCTGGCTTTGAGGACACAAAGAGAGATAGGCCCCTTCAATTGCCCTTACAAACACATGGTATCTTGCAGGCAATAAGGGCTGATTTTTATAGCCTGTTTTAGCTTTACTCGCTAAATCGATTAAGGAAACCAAGGCTGAAGCTGGCTCAGTTATACTTGGTTCCATTTCCTTTTCTATTAATTCTATTAATTCAGTTAGAAGTATTGGGCCTTTTTCCAAAATTTCTTGCACTTTAATTAACAAGTTTTCCCCTTTTAGGATTTCGTAAAGAAATGCCGGCCAGCCATCCTTCTTACCCTTATTTAAAGCGTTATTAAAAACATCTGTAGGGACTTTGTTTTCTAAAACTTCTCTAAGTTCTGCAATCTTATCAGACTCCTGCAAACTATTTACAATCCGTCTACAAATATCATATATCTCGGGAGGTAAACTCCCCCAACTCCCCGTGTTTTGAATTAAAGAAAGACGGGAAGCACCTATTACATCCTGTTTCTTATGGTTATCTATGTTATACTCAAAAACTTCTCCAAAAAGCTGATTTGCAAAGTTAGCAATCTCCGGAAAATCTTCTTCCCCACCACCCAGGGTAGCGCTGGTAGCTATACATCTAAGTTTACCTGAACTACCCAAAGTTATTCGGTCTTTCAGTCTCCTAAGGAGCATAGCAGTTTCAATCCCTTTAGCGCCCATATAGGTATGAGATTCGTCTAAAACTAGATAACTCCAATTTTTGGCATAATGCCCATCAAAAAATACACTGTCATCCGGTCTTAACAGTAAATATTCAAGCATAGCATAGTTTGTTAAGAGAATATGGGGCGGAGATTGCCACATCTGTTTCCTTGAAATCAGTTCATTTTTTAAAGGTTTTTTACCAAACATTTTTATGTGTTTATCAAAAGCAGCCTCATATTCTCTTTCAGTTTCCCCTGTATAGCGGCCAAAAGTTATTTCTTCATAATTAGCAAGGATCTCCCGTAGACGCGCTAATTGGTCATTAGCTAAAGCATTCATTGGATACAGCAAAAGAGCTCTGACCCCTGGCCCCAAAAGCCCAGTTTCTTTTTCTATGAATAAATGATTAAGTATCGGAAGTAGAAAAGATTCAGTTTTACCGCTGCCGGTACCAGTAGCAATAACGACATTACGATTCTCTTGGATAATTTTACGCAGTGCCTTTTCTTGATGCTTGTACAACGCTC
>JBMNGP010000007.1:0-8664 GCA_050949905.1 Desulfitobacteriia bacterium
CATGAGCCAGACAGTAGGCAGACGAGAATTGTTGGCCGGCGGCGAAATCTTCCAATTGGCTAAAATGTTAAAGCAGGAAGGGGTAGACGAAATGAGGATAATTGAGCCCCTTCCCTGCGGTAAATTGTCCGGGCAGCCGGAGGCTGTGCTTTCCCCGGAAGAACAAAGCGAACTTAAGAATTTGCACCTTACTTTAAATCATGACCAACAATATCCCAAGGCTTCGGTCTTCCCCTACTTTGAATCGGCTGAGCAATTTGGCTGCGGTGCTGCTTGCCAGCACAGTTATGTGGATCAGTATGGGAATTTCGGCCCTTGTGATTTTTTAGGCCGGCGCTATGGGAATATTTTGAGCGAGAATATCCAAGATTTGTGGCAAAAAATGCATACGGAGCTGGGCAGGCCCAGATGCGCTTGTTTAGCCAAAAAACCCGCTCAGAGTGAGCAAAGGCTACCTAAATTTTACCGGCTGTTAGCAGGTGATCTGGAATGAGTTTTAGTTCCAATTATTTTGATTATCAAGGCTTAAAGCTTTACTATTCCGTCTACGGAAAAGGTGAGCCGGTGATTTGCCTGCATGGCTTAAATTTAGACAGAAGGATGTTTGCCGGTAAAAAAATAAAGACCTTTTTAGGGGACAAAAAGCTCATCGCTTTAGATTTGCCCGGTTACGGCCGTTCGGATTTTTTGCCGCAGGCGGATATGAGTGAAATCAGTAAGGTTATTACTGCCTTGGCCAGGGAGATTGGCTTAAGCCGTTTTGAATTATGCGGCTTTTGTTTGGGCGGGATTTTTGCCTTGGATTATGCGATCCGCAACCAGGATAAAGTAACCAAGCTTTATTTATTAGAAACTATGATCTACCTGCCTTGGTGGATAAGAATATGTAACACTGCCCTTTTTCGGGCGGTGTATAAATTATTTAACCGGGATAAATTTTGCTTGAGGCTAGGGGCTCTTATACCAATGCTTAAGGACTGGGCCAAAATCAGTAGGCGTAAGCTTAGCAGCAAGGTTTGGAACCATAAAGTCAATGCTTTTTACCTGCAAATGATGAAAGACTATGAGAAAATTGACCATCTGCAAAGAAGCAGAGCCCTCCAATGTGAAACACTGCTGATTTTTTCTGCCAATTCTTTTCGCCAGGTGAGGCAAACGAATAATGATTTGCACGCTAGTATTGAGAAATCCCGGTTAAAGATGATTAAAGGGAAGGGGCATCTTTCTTTTATTTGAATTAAATTGAACTAAACTAAACTAAACAAAGTTTATCTAACAGCCTGGCATTTTCCCTCTAACTACCTGTCACTGCTCTGAAAACCTCATGATTTTGGCATGCTTGAGGGCATTGCCCGCAGGATCTAATATTTAAAATGATGTTCAGAATTTACCGGCAAAGCAGATCCTTGTTCTAAAAGAGGGTTGTCCTTCATATTTCTAAAATATGGAAGGAGGGGGCAACCTTTGTTTTATGTGCATTCTTGGTTGCGAACGGCTCTCTGTTATTATCTTGTTGGCTCTATTCATTGTGCTCTTATTTTCCAGCGTTACTAATGACAGCTCCCAGCATTTGATTAATCTTTTAAGCGAGAGGGGCTTTCCTTTTGAGATGGTGCTGCTGGAGGGTGCTCCGGGACTGTCCCAGCCTGAGCGGGAGTACATGGCCGGAATCCGCAATAATGCGGCCGGTTTAGGGCTCTATTTGATGACAGGTGTCAATATTTCCGATGCCCGTACTTATTTTTTGAGTTTTTATGCTCCGCCTGCGGCAGGCCTCCCCTGGCTGGGTTGGGCTTATCACCCCAATGACCCGGAAATGGAAGGGCCAATCCTGGAACCGCTGACAGATCCTTTCTATAATGAACCGGCACCGGCTACCAGTGACCAGGATGTTTTGCTAGGAATTTATCATACGCATAATGCCGAGGCTTATGCCGGTGACGGAGGAGTAGACCGGGTCAAAGGCGGGCAAAGCGGGGAAGTTGTGGAAGTAGGAAAATTATTGCTGGAGGCTTTAAAGCAAGAAGGTATCAATGCTGTTCATTCCGCTGTGGTCCACGACGAAGTCTATGATAAATCTTATGACCATTCTTATCAGACGGCAGTTCAAATGCTGGAGGAAAATCCTACTATCCGGATTCTGCTGGATATTCATAGGGATGGAATCCCGACGCAAGTGGGAAAATCCACAGTTTCCATAGATAATAAAGAAGTTGCCAAGATAATGATTGTCCTTGGCCAGATGAATCCTAATTGGGAAAAGAATAATGAAATTGCCCAGGAATTGATAAAATTGGCTGAAGAGCTGTACCCAGGGCTTTTTTTCGCCAAGATAAGATATGCTTCGGAAGCCCGTTATAATCAACATCTGACCAATGGTGCCCTGCTCCTGGAAATTGGCAGCCAATTAAATACCCTGGAGGAAGCTAAGGGGGCGGTTCAACCTTTGGCTAAAGTATTGAAGGCTTATCTGGAAAAGTGATATAATTCGCAGTAAGACTAAAATCAATACTTAAAGGATACTGCGAAAGATGACCACCACCCAAAAAATGATTAAAGCAGCCGGCTTCTTGATGGCTGCCAACCTGGTATCGAGGTTTCTCGGTTTTATCAGAGAATCTTTGATGGCGGGTCTTTTTGGCAAGACTGCGGCGACCGATGCTTATAACGTAGCTTTTATCCTGCCGGATCTCTTATATTGGTTTTTGGTCGGAGGGGTTTTAAGTGCTGCCTTTATTCCGGTTTTATCGGAGTATATAGCTAAAGGTCAGGAAAAAGAAGGCTGGAAAGTTGTCAGCTCGGTGACCAATTTTATTTTCCTGGCTCTTTGTACCTTAGTAATTACCGCTATGCTTCTGGCTCCCAAATTCATTGCTCTCCAAGTTCCCGGGTTTAGTCCGGAAAATAAAGACTTAGCGGTTTATTTAACCCGGATTCTTTTACTACAGCCGGTAGTTTTGGCCTTAAGCGGAATTACCATGGCCATCCTTAATTCTTATAAGATATTCTGGCCGTCGGCTATCGGCACGGTTCTCTATAATGCCTGTGTAATCTTTTTTGGTGCTCTTTGGGCGGATGCCGGTGATGCTGCGAGTATTTCCGGTTTTGCCCTGGGGGTAGTAATAGGGGCGGCGGTTAATTTTTTGGTGCAAGTGCCGTCTTTAAGAAGAGTCGGGCTGCGCTACTACCCGCTGATTGATTTTAAACATCCCGGGGTACGAAAAATTATCCTGCTTTCTTTACCTATTATTATTTTTCACACTTTAAATGAACTGCAATTAATCGTCAATTCCCACCTGGGGTCGGCGTTGGTGCCCGGCAGCATTACCGCTGTCTGGTATTCCTACCGCCTTTTCCAATTACCGGTGGGCATTTTTGCTTTAGCCTTAGGAGTGGCCGTTTTCCCCACTTTGTCCGAGCAAGCCGCTTTAAAGAAGTTTAAGGATTTTCTCCAGACTATTTCCAGCTCCGTCCGCCTGATAATTTTTATTACCATTCCGGTTGCCGTCGGGATGATGACCCTGCGTTTTCCATTAATCAGGGTACTTTTTGAGCATGGGGAATTTACTGCCACAGATACCGAAGCTACTGCTGTCCCGCTGTTTTATTTTACTTTGGGGATCACAGCCCAAGCTTTAATCCAAATTCTGCCCCGCGCTTTTTATGCCATGCAGAACACTTGGCTGCCGGTAGGGCTGGGGGTTATTGCCATGGTCATGAGTATTGCCTGGATGTTTATTCTGGTCGAGCCTCTGGCTCACGGAGGGTTGGCTCTGGCTATCACCCTGGGGGCTTTGACCCAGATGGTGCTGCTGTTTATTACTCTGCGGCACAGGCTGGGAATGATAGACGGCCGCAGGATAATCGGCGCGCTATTTCGGACTCTGGCAGCAGCCGTGCTGATGGGAGCGGCGGTAACGGTCTGGGCAGATTTTCTGACTCCCTTGGTTGGAGTAGGTAAGATTGGTTCGGTAATTGTGCTCTTAAGCGGAACCCTGCTGGGGGCAATCATTTTTGCTGTTATCACCAGGGTTCTTAAAATGGAGGAGTTTGCCCTGGCTCTGGAGATGTTTGGCCGCAGGCGAAGGTGATTTTTATACATAATCCCCCACTTGTTGAGACTTACATTTGTTTTTGTTATGATTTAGGTGGAGGCGATTGGTATGAATCTCTTCGATAGACAGTGGGTTAAAGGTACTGCTAGAACAATTGGTATTGGATACGCTGTAGGTATAGCACTATTCATTATTGTTATGGCAATTTTGCAATTAACATAAAAATATTTTGCAGTATCTTTTAACGGTACTGCTTTTTTATGAGGTGATTCCCTATGAATGAAGATGTTAAACAATGGCTAAAAAATACGGGCAAAAGTATCGGAATCATGGTTGCCGTAATGCTTGTAGTATCAATATTTGGATTTGCTTTAATCCAATTATTTTAAACTTATAAATATTAATAACAGGCTCTTATCAAAATAATAGGCACTTATCAACCTTCTTGTAATTAACAACTTTATTTGAAAGGAGAAGGTTAATGTCAACTTCAGCCATATTAAATTTGGGAAGCTTCTTGCTTGGACTTATAGCATGGATTGTTCCTATTTTAGCTATTAAACACCCGGGGAAAGTTACAGTGAAAAACTGCTTGCGTTACATTATTGTTAGTTTTAGTGCTTGTGCAGCAGCGCTGTGTTTGCAGTTATTTGAAATTAATCATAGAGTACAAATTCAAGATTGGTCGGCACTTATGGACACCGTAGGCACGTTAATATGGGTTGCCGTAATACTTGCTGTAATGACACTCATACTTAATCTAATCGCATTAGGCCTATGCTGTGGAAAAGAAACGAAAACCAACTAACTTGCTGCACATATTTCTTACTTTGTGCAGCATTATTTTTTCCTCAGGCTATATCGGAAATAGTAGTTGGAATGTCTCACCTGACATGAAGAAGCTGAAAAAGGGTTATGAAACTGGATAAAACTGAATGGATAAAATAACGAATAGAATAATTTATTAAAGGGTATAATTATGGTATAATAGTGCCACGGAAAGGAGCTGAAGGTTATGCCTCAAATAATTCCAATTCGGGATTTAAAAAATACAAGTGATATTTCCAAAATGTGTCAGGAGTCCGACGAGCCAATTTTTATTACTAAGAATGGTTATGGTGATATGGTTATTATGAGTATGAAATTATATGAAGAAAAAATGTTTATGCTTGATGTATACAGCAAGCTTATTTCGGCGGAGGAACAATTCGCGGAAGGTAAAGTACTCGACGGTGATACTTCTTTGAGGGGAATCAGAGAAAAATACAATGTATAAGTTAAAGATTTCTGAGCTAGCGCATCAAGATTTGGATAAGATTGTTTCTTATATTGTTGTACAATTAGCCAATCCAAAGGCAGCAGGTGATTTCCTTGATGAAGTGGATAAATGTTATGGTTATCTAAAGAGCAATCCTTTTATGTATGCAAAATGTCAAGATAAACGGTTGGAAAGAGAGGGTTATCGTAAGGTATCGATTAAGAATTATGTGCTTGTGTATAAAATTAATGAGATCTCCAAGACCGTCAATATTTTGCGCCTTTTCTACGCGGCACAAGATTATGTAAAGCTAATATAAGTAGATAAATACGAAACAAAGATTATTTATATCTTATCGTGGGGGCGTAAATGAAACAGAAGTTAAAAACTATTATTGCTATTTCCATTATGCTAGTGATAGTTATATGGATTATTGATAAAATCCCTTTTAATAAAAATATAAATCAGCAGATAACTGCTAATATCTATGAGAACGGTGTTGCAGTTGGTCAGACGACGTTGGTGATGAATGGTGAAAAGAGTAACTATCTATTTAGAAAAAAAGAAGGATTTATTGGAGAATTTTTGATTCCTTATGCCGAGAAAACGGATAGAAGTGACCTACAAACATATATTACATGGAATGGTGAAGATAACACACAGCGTATAAGTTATTTTTACAAAGGCAGCATTAAATTAGCAGAGGATATGGGGATTGTTCCTTATTTGCTAATCAATGATAGTATGACGAAATTTGCTATCATGCTTACAGACCATACGGTTATTGCTACATCTGATGAATTATATGAACTGTATATCAAACATATTAGATGGCATAGTGATACTAAAAGCACATCTATTGTAGAGGTAAATGAAATTCCCAAGATTGACTGACACAGAGTATGAAACAGGGGATTTCCCAAATGTGCCAGGCATCCGACGAGCCAAGTTTTATTACTAAAAATGGTTATGGTGAACGGTTGATTAATAATTTTAAAGACTTGTGTACCAAGGCTTAAGTAGGGGTATTGTCTTTGAATGATTTTAAGAGACAGTACCCTTTTTTATTTAACTTAAAGTAAAATATTCAATTGGATGATACGGGATACGTTCTGAGAAACGCACCGGTCAGGATCAGCAATCGAACCTTCGGATGGACGTAGATAAGGTATCATTAATTTCGCAAATTCATAAATAAGTGTTTATGAATAAAGACATAAACGCAACTGCTTGGTAAGATAAGGTTACCACACCAATCAAAACCAGGAGGAGCTGCGAATATGTCTGATAAAATTATACACTTAAATGAAGGAGCAATAAAGCAAGAGCTTAAAGAATTGGTACGTCAAAGTGTGGAGGAAACACTAAATAACCTTTTGGATCAGGAAGCAGCAGAGCTCACAAATGCCGGTAGGTATGAACGTACAAAAGAACGAAAAGGATATCGTTCCGGCCACTATGAGAGGAAGTTAACGACCACTTCCGGAGAGGTGAAGCTGAAAGTGCCTAAACTGAAAGGTGTCGCCTTTGAAACTGCAATCATAGAGCGCTACCGGCGGCGTGAAAGCTCTGTAGAAGAAGCTCTAATCGAAATGTATTTAGCTGGTGTTTCAGTCCGGCGAGTAGAAGATATAACTGAGGCACTCTGGGGCACAAAAGTATCGGCCGGAACGGTCAGCAAGTTAAACCAGAAAGTCTATGGCCACATCGATACTTGGCGCAATCGCCCTCTACAAAGAAAATATCCCTATGTCTATCTCGATGGGATTTACCTTAAACGTAATTGGGGTGGAGAATACGAAAACGTTGCGATCCTAATTGCTATGGCTGTCAATGAAGATGGTTACAGAGAAGTAATAGGCGCTTCTGAAGGAATGAAGGAAGATAAAACAAGCTGGCTGGAATTCATGAAAAGCTTAAAGGAACGTGGCTTATCCGGAACCCAGTTATTTATCGGGGATAAATGTCTGGGCTTATTGGAAGCAGTGAACGAAACATTTCGGAAGCCAAATTCCAACGCTGTACTGTTCATTTTTACCGGAATGTCTTCTCAGTAACACCTCGCTCCAAGATGAAAGAAGTAGCGGCAATGCTAAAAGCGATCCATGCCCAGGAGGATAAAGAAGCAGCTAAAGAGAAGGCAACAGCGGTTGTAGCTAAGCTTCGGGACATGAAACTGAAAGAAGCAGCGAAAAAAGTTGAAGACAGCATTCTCGAAACACTGACATATATGGACTTTCCACAAGCACACTGGACTAAACTTCGCAGCAATAACGTCATCGAAAGATTAAACCGGGAAATCCGCAGAAGAACCAGGGTAGTTGGCACTTTTCCTGATGGGCATTCAGCATTAATGCTTGTCTGCGCTCGGTTGCGGTATGTAGCCAGTAAAGCCTGGGGCACAAAAATGTATATGAGTATGAGACACCTTGAGGAAATGAACAAAGAAAACAGTATTATAGCAGGTTAATGTGCGACCCTCTCTTAGTAGACTGGCCATGGGGCCCCATGGCCAGTCTACTAAGAGATAAAGATATACAAGAAAAATTACCAAGCAGAAAAACAAATTTGCGAAAGATTATTGACAGTACCTCCTATCCTGCGGATTTGGGCAATCTCTTCGGGAGAAGAGTTACCAAAGGTAAAAGTGGTGATATGCTGCCCTGTTCGGCGGTCTGACATCGAAAATGCTGTCGGTAAAAATCTCAAGTTTTAAGAAATAGAGGGATGAGCGGCAGAGCTTTCTTTTACAAGCTAAGCAGATTGAATTTTGTGGAAATATATTCTAAAACATGCTAGGATGCAAATAAGGGGAGGGGAGATGAAATGCCCAAAAGAAAGATACATAAAAAAAATATACTGCTCACAGCAGGGCTGTTTTTAAACCCTGATTTTCATTATAAGCTGGATTAAAATCAGCAATCATCCCACTTCTGTTCCGGTATTTTATGCTGACGAACAGGATTTAGGCCTAAAACTCGAACTGCAATACGCCACAGGGAAAGTAGAACCACATACCTATGGCAATAGAGTGGAGTGGACCTTACCTCAGCTTACCCTAAGCTGGGATTGGAATGATTTCCGGCAGCCAGCGGAGGAGCTGGGAAAAACGGACAGTATACTTGTTTTCTGGGATTCGGACCTGGTTTGGCAGGTCGGCGTAACCGAACCGGCTTCCTTGGGCTCTGGCGGTTCCATCTCCTCTCGGCCAGGGGATGAGATTAAAAGGGAAAATGGCAGAATTATGGGAAACCCCGAGAGCCTAACAAATTATGCTGAGCTAAGCCTGCCCGCGAGTGCCAGCGGTTCAATAGCTATCCACCTGTGTCCTCCTTCCATAGAAGATATGGC
>JBMNGP010000008.1:0-3516 GCA_050949905.1 Desulfitobacteriia bacterium
TAAATTGTTTCTGATCCAGATCCAACTCGATATAACTTTTCTCCGGTTCTCCTTTAGGCAAGTTACCTGTCAAAGCTATTCTATTGGTTTGAGGATGGGCAGCCAGTGCAAATATTTCCGCAAATGGAGTCTCAATCTTTATGATTTCCCCCTCCCCGGTAATCTGGTACAATTCATTGGGATATACCTCATTAATAAACAAGACATCCCCCTTTGCTGTATAAACAAAGGGCCGCCGGAGAAGCTCATAAGGGGCTCCGGGCTGGTAAAGAATTTTATAGTCCTTAAGCTCTAAAATCGTATCCCCTATTTTAACCACAGGGTATGTTGCAAAGGCTGCCCATTCACCCTCGACAGGTACATTTGCAGTCGGCAAACTAATTTGAATACTACTCCTGTCATCTTGAAACAGTCCTATGGATTCATGGAAGACAGAGTTATCCATTACAACCCGTTTCTTCACGATACTATTGGACCAGCCTGTGAAAAACTTTTTCCGGGCATGCACATAATAGACATCTATATAATCCGGGGGAACAGCCATATCTTCTATGGAAGGAGGACACAGGTGGATAGCTATTGAACCGCTGGCACTCGCGGGCAGGCTTAGCTCAGCATAATTTGTTAGGCTTTCGGGGCTTTCCATAATTCTGCCATGTTCCCTTTTAATCTCATCCCCTGGCCGAGAGGAGATGGAACCGCCAGAGCCCAAAGAAGCCGGTTCGGTTACGCCGGCCTGCCAAACCAGGTCCGAATCCCAGAAAACAAGTATACTGTCCGTTTTTCCCAGCTCCTCCGCCGGCTGCCGGTAATCATTCCAATCCCAGCTTAGGGTAAGCTGAGGTAAGGTCCACTCCACTCTATTGCCATAGGTATGTGGTTCTACTTTCCCTGTGGCGTACTGCAGGTCGAGTTTCAGGCCTAAATCCTGTTCGTCAGCATAAAATACCGGAACAGAAGTGGGATGATTACTGATTTTAATCCAGCTTACAATGAAAATCAGGGTTAAAAACAGCCCTGCTGTGAGCAGTATATTTTTTTTATGTATATTTCTTTTGGGCATTTCATCTCCCCTCCCCTTATTTGCATCCTAGCATGTTTTAGAATATATTTCCACAAAATTCAATCTGCTTAGCTTGTAAAAGAAAGCTCTGCCGCTCATCCCTCTATTTCTTAAAACTTGAGATTTTTACCGACAGCATTTTCGATGTCAGACCGCCGAACAGGGCAGCATATCACCACTTTTACCTTTGGTAACTCTTCTCCCGAAGAGATTGCCCAAATCCGCAGGATAGGAACTCCCACCTTCGCTGGCACGCTGAAAACATACGAGCAAATCGTTATCCCTCTTAAAAAAAGTCGGGTGGGGCATAGCCCCACCCCTACAACTAATCATCACCATTTCCATTCCTCAGGTAAAACCAAACCAATATCTACGTCCTGTGTCACTTAATAAGAACTAATTGTTGTTTAATCTTCATTACATATAACTTTTTATTTTACATTAATATATTTATCTAAAAAGGTTATAGTAATTTGATATGCACTGCTGTAATTATCTTTTCGATGTTTTGGATTTTTTGGAAATTCTTCAATATCTGATGAAAATCCATCCGCATAAAGTATATTATATAACGGAATCGGCTTCCCTTTCTTAAGTATTGATTCATTGCAATAAGGTACTACTACATATCCATCCGTCTTATCATAAATTTCAAGAACATTTGAAATTTTATTTACTCAACTTTCGCACCCTAATTGTGCGAATAAAGCCCTGATATAACTGGGCAATTCACAAATCCATTTGTGTAATTGACTTAGTGCTTCGAAATTCTCTGGTTTATTCGGTAGTAACGTTAAGACAAAAGCCATAAGCTGCCGTAATGCCGTTTTTAAATCTAAGTCTGCAACTTCATCGGCAAAAAAGTAGAACAATCCTCCTAAAGAGCGTTCATCATTATTTTCCCTTCGTTCCCATTCAAGGATGAGATAACGGGAAAATACAATGGTTGTATGGCTAATCATCATATCAAAGGATCGGCCTTGGAATTCAGTCCCTAGCTTTAAGTGTGATTTAGCCACTTTGAAAAAGGTTTCAATGCTCCAACGCATTCCATAAATTCTTACAACTTCAGAATCATCTAACGATAAATCTGTGGTTAAAATGGCTAACCATTCTCTCCGGTTATTTCTATTCTGAACGAAGAGAATTTTAAGGGGTAAGCCTGAAGACGTTTGAACTCGGACTGAACCTAAAATGGTAGCTTTGGAGTTTTTAGGAACAGAGGCATAAAGCTCACTTAAACTCAAGGATTTCCCTTCAACAAGGTAACGCTGTTTAAGTTCTTTGACCATCCCAATGACATGCAGCTTTTGAGCCATTAGCTTTTGAATCAATGGTGCTTGTGTAAACCAACTATCCATCAGAACGTAATCTGCGGTGAATCCAGCCTTTATAGCCCGTTCAAGCATTTGAACCACAGCATCCGGTTTATGGCTTAAGGCTTCAACACGCCGCTTATAGCCGATGGATCGTTTGTCTAAATCCTTCTTCATTTCGCAAAGACGGTTTTTAGCCTTAGCAGAACTTAAGAGAGTAAAGTCAATAGGTACAAAGCTATAACCATCGGACCAACCCAGCGTGAGCAAGTTATAACCACGAATTAAGCGACCTGAAATATGGTCAAAGATCCTGGCTAAAAGTTCAACTTTCTTGCTTCTCTCCCGGTGCATTACTGAATCATCGACGATGAACACCCGGATACGTTTTGCGGAGGTGAGTTTTTCAAAGCGTTCTACGACCTGAAGGCTCAGCAGTTGATAGAACTTTCGCCAGTTATAGCGGGATTCATTAAGAAACCGGTAAATCACATCTTTACCTGGAAGAGATTCAGACCAATGTCCTTCAAGCAAACGGAATAAATTCCGGCCTTGAAAGACTAACTGAAAAATAATCTGGAATACTGCAAAGCTTGAAACGCCATAGGTCTTACGAATTCCTGCTTTTCGAAGAAGTTGACTGATTTTAAGGGAAGAGAAAATTAAAGAAAAGTAATTATAATGCTGTTCAGACAGAGAGTTGTGTTGTATCATTGAAGTACGCACCTTTCTGTTGGAATTATGGTTAGTTGGGTTACTTCCATTTTACCAACTTTGAAAGGTGTTTTCCTGTCAATAAACAAATTTATTTTGGCCAAACCCAGTCTGTGACTGGCTTAGAGCAAACTTTTGCTATGCGAAAGTTGAGTTATTTATTTGTTTTCCTGATTTTATTTCTATACTTAACTCATTATTATCCGTGAAATATTTAATATATATTTTTCCTTCCAGGGTTTCTTCATTTATTTTAAAAGCATAACTATTTGTAACATATGAATTATTTACATCCGTATAGTCAACTACTTCAATTAATATGGTTTTAATATTCTCTTTTACTTCATAATCATATATGCATGGAATAAGCCCTTCAGGCGGCAATTTGATACTTTCATCTTCAGCAAGAGCAATTTGCTTGAT
>JBMNGP010000009.1:0-11417 GCA_050949905.1 Desulfitobacteriia bacterium
AGTACAACCACAGAATAGATAGGAGTACCTTCAGGTAACAAATGTGCAACTCTATATGCATGAGTTGCGTTTTGTTTTACAGGACTATACAAAGTAAAGTTCAGCAAGCCGCTGGCCAAAGCTCATAAAAAAGCGGGCAGCAAAGCCAAAAAGAAAGCCAGAAAGTAGTAGCGGGAGAGCCCAAAAGTATTAAATTTTTTCCAGACGTTTAAAATCCCCTTTCCAAGGAAATAATGATTATATATTCCTTTAGTGAGGGGATTGTGATTTTATGCGTAAAAGATATTGGCTGTTGACGGTCTTGGTCTTCTGCTTAGGGATCGCCGTAGGAGTCTTTGGGCATATCTACTGGGGGTACGATCCAGCCCGGTGTCAACCAGCCCAGCTGAAAAAGAGAATGCTACCAAAGTCGATGCCCAGCAAGCCAACCTTCCCGGGGATGTCTGAGATTGACCCTTCCGTCTCCGGGCATGATGCCGGAATTGAAAGCTTATTGCAGCAGGAAAGGGATGACCAAGAAAAAATAACCTTATCCCAATCCGAGCAGGAGAAACTTATTTCGGATTATAAACAGGCTCTGGGTATTCTCTTTGATGCCTGGAAATCCAAAGACATGCCAACCTTCAGGTCGCTTTTAGCCAACGCTTATACCGGAGACATTTTAGAAAATCATATTCAAAAGGCGGAAAAATTCTTGCCCCGCGGGATTGGGCTGTACATCAGCAAAGTTAGTTTTGATGATGTTGACATTGAATCGGCAGATAAGCATTCAGCCACGGTTAATGCTATCTATCGCTACACTGTCCAGGATTATGACCTGGATGAAGAATACCCTTACGGAGAAGAATACGACCATTTTGTCCATGTCAGAGCTAATTTGGTTAAAATTGATTCCCGGTGGCTAATTACCGGCGAGACCGTAATCTAACCCCTTGGCAGGATTTAATAAAGCAATGGCGAATAATAACAACTTAGGAAAACACTCTTAAGTTGTTTTTATTTTCTAGTCATTCAATTTGTTTTTATTTTCTAGGTCATTTAAGTTGTTCTATTTTCCTATATCATCCTGTGGGAGTAACGTCCGCAGGATCTTGGCAAAAGCAAGTAAAAGGAGAGAAGAATAATGTTCAGGAGAAAACCAAAGCTGCTGGCCTTTTTACTGGCCATACTCTTGGTTTTACCGTCTATTGCCAGGCCAGTTTCGGCAGCGGAGATTCAAAGCAACCAGAATCCTCCCCTGGAAGAAACCGCCCGCAAACTGGAGGTTATTGCCAGGTCAAAAGGAATTCCCAGTGTCATCCTTAAAGCTGTCGCTTTTGTGGAAACAGGCTGGCGGCAATTTGATAAAAACGGCAATGTTGTAACTAACCCTTATGGCCCCAGGCCCAGCCTGGGGATAATGCAGATCACCAGCTACAACCCTAATGATAAAGACCTGGTGAACAAACTCAAGTATGATATCGACTTTAATATAAGCTATGGAGCGGATTTATTAAACGCCAAATGGGATATGGTGCCCCAGATTGGCGACGGGGATCGCAATAAGCTGGAAAATTGGTACTTTGCCCTATGGGCGTACAATAGCTGGTCGACTGTGAATAATCCCAATAATGCCGCTGCTCGCGGTAAAGTCGCTTACCAGGACAAAATTATTAAGGTTGCGGCAACCGAGTATTATCCAGGGGTAGTGACACCCGTCCGGATCACCCCTGTACCAAAGGAGCTTCTGCCCGCCGGCACCCTCCCCCAGAAAAGCCAGACTTGGAATACGCCGGAACCCTTTACGCTTGGCGATCTAAGGGTTGGCGACCGGAGGCGATCCCAGCCGCGGAGAGGCCGGGAGGAGAGAGCGGAGGCGAGGCCGGGGGCGAATGAGGCAGTAGGCACTCTTACCCGGATAGCCGGCGAAAACAGAATCGATACCGTCAATAAAATTGCCTTAGCCGGCTGGCCCCATGGAACGGAGACGGTCATAATTACCCGAGCGGATAATTTCCCGGATGCCTTGGCAGGGTGTACCTCTGGCCAAACAGCATAATGCCCCGATTCTGATAACTAGATCCCCAGGAGTTGGATGAAGGGGGTAATCGAAGTACTGAAAGACTTAAAACCGCTCAAAGTCATAATTTTGGGAGGAGAGACAGCTGTTAGCAAGGCCGTGGAAAACAAGCTGGCCGAAGTTCTCTATTGGACAGATGATATTGAGCGGATCGCCGGACAGGACAGGTTTGAGACTGCAGTCCTAATTGCCGAAGGATTTTCGCGGGGCGGAGGTGTTGCCCTGGCTACGGGATTGGATTTCCCTGATGCTTTAGGCATTGCTTCAGCTGCAGCCAGTGCCGGCATGCCCTTATTGCTCACTTCACCTCAAAGCCTGCCGGAGGCAACGAAAAATAAACTGCAGGAGCTATTGCCGGAACAAATCTACATTGCCGGGGGAGAAAATGCCCTTCCCCATACTGTTCTGGGAGAAATTTCCGAAGTAACCGGAATTCCGGCGGACAGCATTACCAGGTTTACAGGCAATGACCGCTATGAGACTTCGTTAAGAATTGCCGAAGCCTTCTACCCCAGCACAGAGGAAATATATCTCGCCACAGGCCAGGATTTCAGTGACCCCCTGGCAGCCGGAGCACTGGCAGCTGTGAAGAATTCCTGCCTGCTGTTAGTTTCTCCCCAAGGATTTGCCATTGGTTCACCTGCCGAGGCTTATCTCCGTGAGCTTCCCTCTTCAACTAGCGTAACTGTTGTTGGCGGAGAAAAGACCATCACTCCCCTTACAATTGAGCAAGTTAGATACCTCTTAAAGCAAATCTAACCGCTTTCAGGCACTAATTATTTTCAGGCTAATGTAATGGGTTCCAGGCAATCTAATTTGTTTATTTTTAAAAACCTTTCCTTGCCTAGATTGTTCAAGTCTGTAATTATTTGGGATTTGTTCAAGCCTACGCAAGGGGAGGTTTTTACTCTATTTACAGCCCAGTTTAGAATTTTGCAGAATAAGCCCCATTGGGACAAGGGTTGGGACAAGTGGGACAAGGGAGTGTGGACAAGGGTGGGACAAGGGGACGGTTCTCCTGTCCCACTTTTTTCTTGACTGGAAAATAAATCCACCCTAAAATATAATTGGGGTGATGAGTTATGCCGAGAATTCAAAGAAAAAGAAGTAATTCCGGATATTATCACATTATGATTCGCGGAAACGAACGAAGAAATATATTTTATGACGATGAAGATAGAATTAGATTCATTGAAACTTTGGCTCAAAAAAAGCAGAAGGGAGCCTTCTATTTACCGGCCTTTTGTTTAATGGATAATCATGTGCATTTAGCGGTGATTGAGGGGCTTGATGACATAGCGACAGTGATGAAGAAAATTACTGTCAGCTATGTTTATTTTTTTAATAAAAAATACAAGAGGGTCGGCCATTTATTTCAGGATCGGTTCCGCAGTGAAGCCATCGAAAATGATAGATATTTGCTTGCGGTAACGCGGTATATACATCAGAATCCGGTCAAAGCAGGATTGGCCAAGGCTCCCGGCGGCTACCGGTGGAGCTCTTATAACGGCTATTTTAAGGAAAAAGGTTACTTTGAGAACATTATTGATCGCGATATAGTATTGGACTTATTTTCGCACGATACCCGGAAGGCTCAGAAATTATTTCTCGAATTCATGAATGCGGAGACACAGGACACTTTCCTGGATTTAAAAGATAGCAAAGAAGTCATGGATGAGCACGAAGCAAAATTACTGTTTAACAGCATGCTTAAAAACAGACTGAGTGATCAAGAGAGCCAGCCCGCAAATATTCCACGAGAATTGATTATTGAATTTAAAGCGGAAACGGGTTTGTCCATTAGGCAAATAGCAGCAATTAGCGGGCTGAAGAAGAATAAAGTTTATAGGATATTGAAAGCAACTTAAAAGGAAAGGGCAAACCTTAGAACTCAGTATTTTTGACAGCCTTCTACCTTCGTCCCCTGTGCAGTGTCCCCTCATACCGTTTGTGCTCCCCCTTCCGCAAGAGCAAGAGAACCGTCCTCTGTCCCGGACCCCGCCTTTCGTGGTGTTCTAGAATTTGCTCCTTAGATTCGATTTTTGAAACCGACCGAAAAAGTAAGTCCCTTGACAAGCGATGGGACAGGGGGGTGGGACAAGAGAACCGTCCCCCTGTCCCAACAAGCGATGGAACAAGAGTGGGACAAGAGAACCGTCCCCCTGTCCCACCCCTGTCCCACTTGCTCTTATTGTAAATGCCGTAAAACTATAGTAAACTGAAAGACGGTGAAAAAGAGATTATTGTCCCGAAAGGACTGGAATAAAGCAGTGTCACATCCGAAAAGAACATTATTTTTTATGCTGCTCGATGCCATTTTAATCAATCTGGCTTTATTCGGCAGTTTTTATCTGCGCTTTGAAGAGGGTCTTCCAACTGAATATATCCAAACTTACATTAATGCTTCTCTCGTGGCTACAGTCGCTCTGCTCATAGCCTTTCATCTCTTTGGGCTTTACCGCAATATTTGGCGTTATGCCAGCGTAGGGGAGCTTCTTTCCATTGTCTATGCCGTTTCCGTCGGGGCGGCGTGCACAATTACAATTGTCTACTTTATCTCACCCATGCGCCTGCCGCATTCGGTGAGTGTTCTTTTCTGGCTGATAGTAATTGTACTGATTGGCGGGCTGAGGTTTAGTTCCCGGGTTCGCCAGGAAAATTCAATATTTACCGTCCGCAATAAAGATCAGCGCAAAGTATTAATAGTCGGTGCCGGAGATGCCGGTGTCCTGGCTTTAAGAGAACTGAAAAAAAGAGATTACTTAGACGGAATGCCTGTCGGTTTTATTGATGACAGCCGCAGTAAAATCAATCTCCATGTCCAGGGTTTCCCCGTCCTGGGTTCCAGGGAGGACATCCCCCAAATAGTAGAGCAATATGAAGTTGACGAGATTATCATTGCTATACCTTCTGCTTCCGGAGATGTCATCCGGGAGATTGTGGAGATATGTAAAGAGACTAAAGCGACGTCCTTAAAAATACTTCCCGGTGTCCATGATATTTTAAGCGGCAAGATTACGGTCAGCCCAATCCGAGAAGTGCAGGTCGAAGACCTCTTAGGACGTGATCCGGTATCCGTGGATTTGGAGGAAGTGGCTGGCTACCTCAAAGGCCAGACCGTCCTGGTGACCGGAGCCGGAGGCTCCATTGGCTCGGAGCTTTGCCGGCAGATAGTCCAATTTAATCCTAAAAAGCTTATTCTCACCGGTCACGGGGAAAACAGCATCTTTGATATCGAGCAGGAACTGAAAAACCAGCCGGTGGTAACTGAGATCGTCGACATTAAGGACACGGCCAAGGTAAAGCTCATTTTTGAAAAATACCGGCCTCAAGTAGTATTTCACGCTGCCGCTCACAAACACGTTCCTTTAATGGAGGGCAACCCGGAAGAAGCACTGAAAAACAACATCCTGGGAACCACTAATCTGGCACAGGCCGCCGATGAAACAGGGGTCAAAACTTTTGTCCTGATTTCCACGGATAAAGCAGTCAACCCCACCAGTATCATGGGTGCTTCCAAAAGAATTGCCGAAATGGTCATCCAGGACTTTGACCGCCGCTCGTCAACCAAGTTTGTAGCGGTTCGTTTCGGCAATGTCCTAGGCAGCAGGGGAAGCGTCATTCCCACCTTCAAAAAACAAATCAGTGTCGGCGGGCCGGTCACAGTCACTGACCCCAATATGACCCGCTACTTCATGACCATCCCCGAAGCCAGCCAGCTGGTCATCCAAGCCGGAGCCATGGCTTCGGGCGGAGAGATTTTTATTCTCGATATGGGCAAACCTGTTAAAATCGTTAACCTGGCCAAAGACCTTATCCGCCTGTCGGGGTTAGAACCGGAAAAAGACATCAAAATTGTCTTCACCGGCATCAGGCCCGGCGAAAAATTATATGAAGAACTCCTCACTTCGGAGGAAGGCACCTCGGCAACCAAACACAAGCGTATCTTTGTGGCCAGGCCTAATCATATTAATAGCGAGCTGCTCGCTCACGTCTTGGGAATTATCAGAGAGCGGGGCAGTTATTTGAGTATGGGAGAAATTGAAGCGCTTATCCGAAAACTGATCCCCAACTTTAGAACTGAGTATGGACAGAATGCTAATAGCGAGGAAAGCTAAAGATATTTCTAAAGCCTTACCCTTGCAGGGAAACTGTAGAGAATATCAGCCTGGTATATACCAAGTCAATATTTACTGCAGATAACAAGTAATAAAAGATTACGCCCAATCAAGCGAAATTAAGGAGGCACCTGTATGTTGGAAGTCAAACAGGTAATAACGGAAAAAGATACTATCGCTTTGGAGCTAAAGAGAAAAATCGAAAGTCATACCGCCCAGGTTGGAGTCATCGGCCTGGGTTATGTAGGCCTGCCACTGGCTGTGGAAAAAGCTAAAGTCGGTTTCCCCGTACTTGGCTTCGATATTAATCCTAAGAGAGTCGACAAGGTCAATGCCGGTGATAACTATATCGGTGACGTCAAAGACGAGGAATTAAAAGAACTGACCGCAAAGGGAATCCTGCGGGCTACTACTGACTTTGCTAAACTCGCGGACTGTGACGTCATCATTATTTGTGTTCCTACTCCTTTAACAGTTACCCGTGACCCTGATATTTCGTACATTAAGGCATCTTCTGAGCAGATTGCCAAATACATCCGGCCCGGACAGCTTGTCACTTTGGAAAGTACCACTTATCCCGGGACTACGGAAGAAGTTATCCTGCCTCTCCTCGAGAAATCGGGCCTCCAAGTGGGTAAAGACTTCTTCCTGGCCTTTTCACCGGAGAGGGTTGATCCCGGCAACAAACGCTTCACTACAAAAAATACTTCCAAAGTGGTAGGCGGTGTCACTCCTTACTGCTTGGAAATAGCCTATGCTCTCTATGCCCAAACTATCATCAACGTAGTACCGGTTAGTTCCCCGAGTGCGGCCGAACTGACCAAAGTCTTTGAAAACACTTACAGGGCAGTCAATATCGCTCTGGTAAATGAGCTGATGCTCCTCTGCGACCGCATGGGCCTTGATGTTTGGGAAGTTGTGGAAGCTGCTTCCACCAAACCTTTCGGGATCCAGACTTTCTACCCCGGACCGGGTGTCGGCGGGCACTGTATACCTATTGACCCCTTCTACCTGACCTGGAAAGCCAGGGAATATGATTTCCATACCCGTTTTATAGAACTGGCCGGGGAAATCAATGTGGAAGTATCTTACTATGTAATAAATAAAGTCTACAGAGCCTTAAACGAGAACAAAAAAGCAATGAAAGATGCCAATATCCTCGTACTGGGAGTTGCCTATAAAAAAGATATAGATGATGTCCGGGAATCACCGGCCCTCATTATCATGGAACGCCTGCGCAAAGAAGGAGCCAGGATTACTTATCATGACCCCTATATCCCGGTAATTGAGCCTCACGGCGGAAGCACCATGCGTCTGGATAGTATTGACCTGACACCGGAGGTAATTTCGCAAGCGGATTGTATTTTAATTATTACCGATCACAGCTGTATAGATTATGAGCAAGTTGTCCGGCATGCCCAGCTGGTGGTCGATACCCGTAATGCTACGAAAAATGTTAAGAACAACCGGGAGAAAATTTATAAGATCTAACGAGCATGATGGCTACCCCCTTCAGGATGACAAAGAAAAAGCCTGTCGTCTTGAGCCCAATCTGTCTTCGCGTGAAGGCATGCAAACGCCTTTACGCCAAGCGCAGGATCTTAAACAAATTCACTGGAAGGAGCCACGGGAGAACGAGGACGTTTCCCTTTGCACGGTATTCGGTTGGCGAACGAAGCGCTTAAAATATCAAGAAGAGGCAGCACTTTTCTTAACTTCTTGCCTGCTGGGCAGGAGGAAAGGCTGGTAAGCAGCTTAGAGAAGAAGGAGCAAAAAGAAAAAAGGAGTAGAAAAATGTTAAAAAAGGACAAGTTGGGTTTTGGTGTAATTGGTTGCGGACGGATCGCCCCCAAACATACCGAGTCTATTATGGCTATACCGGAAGCCGAGTTAATCGCTGTTTGCGATATAATTCCGGAAAAAGCCCAGGTCTTTGCCCGCAAATACCAGGCCGAACCTTATTTGGATTATCACGAACTACTAAAAAGGAAAGATATTGATATAGTCACAATCGCTACTCCCAGCGGCAGCCATGCTGAAATAGGCATAGCCGCTGCTAAAGCAGGGAAGCATATCCTGGTGGAAAAACCAATGTCCATGACCTTAAAGGAAGCCGATCTCCTAATAAAAACCTGCCGGGAATGCGGGGTCAAGTTGGGCGTCATCCACCAAAACCGCTTCAATAAAGCGATTAAGCTCTTAAGGTCTGCCTTGGAGGCCGGGCGTTTTGGCAAACTAACTCACGGCCAAGCTACCGTCCGCTGGAACCGCAACCAAGACTACTACGACCAGGCTCCTTGGCGAGGTACCAGACTGCAGGACGGCGGAGTATTAATGAACCAGTCCATTCATAATATTGACCTCCTACAGTGGATGCTGGGACCGGTAGAGTCTGTTTACGGCTATACCACTACCGCTCTAAGGAAGATCGAAATGGAAGATGTGGCCGGGGCAGTCCTGAAATTTAAAAATGGAGCCATTGGCCTGATTGAAGCAGCATCGACCATCTATCCGCGTAATATCGAAGAAACCCTAAATATCTTTGGGGAAACAGGTTCGGTAATAATTGGGGGCATTGCCGTCAATCGAGTGGAAGTATGGGAGTTCCCGGAAAGCGCAGAAGAAAAACAGCAGATCTTTGCTTCCCAGGAAAATGACCCGCCGACCGTTTACGGCTTTGGCCACCGGGAAATAATCGAGGATATGATTAAAGCCGTTCAAAATGATAAAATACCGGCTGTTCCCGGTGAAGAAGGCCGCAAAGCTCTGGAAATAATTCTCGCTATTTACAAGTGCCAGGAAACCGGACAGCCTGTGAAGCTGCCTTTAATCGAGGATATGGCCCACTAACTATTGAAAAATATCGTACGATATTATAAAATAATCGTACGAGGTGATTTGATAAAATGGACGATAACAAGACCATTACAGCCACGGAGCTTAAAAATTATTTGGGGATGTATTTGGAATATGTCATGAACGATAATGAGGTGGTGATTACCAAAAACGGCAAAAAGGCTGTGAGGCTTACCCCTTACATTACGGATGCAGAACGCTATTTCCTGATGAAAGAGAAGGCTTTGGACTACCAGTACGGCGGGAAAAAGGTCTCCTATGAGGAATTTATGGAAATCTACGAAAAAAGCGATCTGCGTATGGAATTAATCAACGGAGAAATTGTCTTGCTTAGCTCGCCAAGCGTTATCCACCAGGAAATCTTAGGGAACTTACATGTTGAGTTTAAAACCTATCTCAAAGGAAACCCTTGCAAGGTGTTTTGTGCCCCTTTCGATGTGCATTTCCGCAAGGAAGGGTTTAAAGACCCTGACGTGATGCAGCCCGACCTGGTTATCGCCTGTGATGTAGTTGAGGCCATCATTGAAAAAGGCAAATATATGGGTACGCCGACCTTAACAGTTGAGATCGTCTCGCCAAGCACCCGATCTAAAGATATGGTGGATAAGCTAAATACTTTTATGATCTCCGGGGTTAAAGAGTACTGGATTGTCGACCCCGACCAGGAGATAATACTGGTCTACGGGTTTAAAGACCTGGATATTAATCATTTCATGACTTACAGAAAACAGGACACGGTTCGCTCCTATTGGTTTAATGATTTGGAAATCCCGGGTACAGCCATTTTTCCCTAAAATTCTTACCTTTTGATCTATAAAATCCAGCCAGGATGTAAAAAGCTCCCAGGTGATGAACTGTTTGGTTTTGCCAAGCATCTCACCTTTAGCGGCGGATTTGTTATTCAGCCTACCGGAAGGCTGTTCCTAACCTGCCGCATACCTTTATTAAAGCTTTTAATAACACTTCGCCGCATCCGGCTGTCCCATACCGGATAAAGCATTAGCGGTAAACCGGGTATTAGTGCTACCACACCTACAGCGAGCCAATAACTGATACCTGCTAGAAAAGAAATAAGCGCTTTTGGAAGGACAGGGAAAAACATCCCGACATGGACTATGGGTTCGTATTTGCCAGGGGTTCGGGCAGTTACTTTTATGGTGGCATTTTCCTTTTGACCCGGTTTTAGGGTTAGAGACTGGTGGCTGAAGCTTATCTGCTTATCATTGGATGTCAGGACAACCGCAATCGGAAAAAAACCGTTATTCTCTAAATCTGAAAGCGGACGTTCTACTACTTCGCCGACCTTAATAATACCTACTTCACTTCCCATAATTAAGCCTTTGCCGGCTTCGGTAACATGATAAGGAATGCGAAAATGCTCACTTGTTGCAGCCATAGATGCTCCTAACATTATGGATATCGTGAGTCCGCTCAAAATGTATATAAGGGCAAGCTCAGACCTCCGATTCTTTTTCTTTTTACTTTTCTTATTACTAGTCATTTCGCTAATGCCAATAACAACCGCCAGAATTATACATATAACGGGCAGAGTATAAGGATTCCTTTGAAATCGCTCCATCCAAAGGGGTAAGTTACCAAGTAGGGGAATTGCCAGAGGATTCCCCCCAATAGCTAATACTTTATTGGAAATCCATTCAGGCTTAATAAATGGTACCGCCCCATTCTCCTGATCAATATATTCGTTAGCATCTCCTTTTGTCATATAGCCGTCTGTGGCATTTCCTCCAATAATCCGATGTGCAATCCAATTGTTATTTGCTGCCTCGTCAGATGTTTTAAAGATGATAATATCTCCTGCTTTAAGTCTTTCCCGATCGAAATATTTGTTGATAACTATTAAATCTCCCCGCTCAAATAATGGGTACATGCTGTTCGAACGGATACTGGACAGCAAAAATGGCTCCTTTGTTATAAATGTACCTATTGCAGCAATTAATATAAAGAAAGTAATTATAAAAAAAATAAAACTTGTAAGTTTAGATAATACTGATCTCAAAAATACCATCTCCTTCTTATTAGTTATTTTATATTTGCTTTAAACAGTCGAATATACTCCGAAGGAGTTATTTGAGTGGCTCTTAAGTATAACTAAAGGGTAAGAAAGAAGAACAATGACGCCAACCATAATTAAAATGGTTGGCGTCGCAGTTTAGTTTAGATGATAATTTAGGTTAGATGATAATTTTTAGGTGATTGCCCTTTCGATAATAGCATTAGATTCTTTCAGCATAAATAAAGAGGTGAGTCTTTTTGGAAGGTTCTAGAGGATCGCTACTAGTATTGAAGTAGAAGTCTATCCCTACACTTTGACCTGGTGCCAGTTGCCAATATTTACCTTGGTTGTCTGCAGCTGTACCATTTGT
>JBMNGP010000010.1:0-64806 GCA_050949905.1 Desulfitobacteriia bacterium
AAGTATGGGAGTTCCCGGAAAGCGCAGAAGAAAAACAGCAGATCTTTGCTTCCCAGGAAAATGACCCGCCGACCGTTTACGGCTTTGGCCACCGGGAAATAATCGAGGATATGATTAAAGCCGTTCAAAATGATAAAATACCGGCTGTTCCCGGTGAAGAAGGCCGCAAAGCTCTGGAAATAATTCTCGCTATTTACAAGTGCCAGGAAACCGGACAGCCTGTGAAGCTGCCTTTAATCGAGGATATGGCCCACTAACTATTGAAAAATATCGTACGATATTATAAAATAATCGTACGAGGTGATTTGATAAAATGGACGATAACAAGACCATTACAGCCACGGAGCTTAAAAATTATTTGGGGATGTATTTGGAATATGTCATGAACGATAATGAGGTGGTGATTACCAAAAACGGCAAAAAGGCTGTGAGGCTTACCCCTTACATTACGGATGCAGAACGCTATTTCCTGATGAAAGAGAAGGCTTTGGACTACCAGTACGGCGGGAAAAAGGTCTCCTATGAGGAATTTATGGAAATCTACGAAAAAAGCGATCTGCGTATGGAATTAATCAACGGAGAAATTGTCTTGCTTAGCTCGCCAAGCGTTATCCACCAGGAAATCTTAGGGAACTTACATGTTGAGTTTAAAACCTATCTCAAAGGAAACCCTTGCAAGGTGTTTTGTGCCCCTTTCGATGTGCATTTCCGCAAGGAAGGGTTTAAAGACCCTGACGTGATGCAGCCCGACCTGGTTATCGCCTGTGATGTAGTTGAGGCCATCATTGAAAAAGGCAAATATATGGGTACGCCGACCTTAACAGTTGAGATCGTCTCGCCAAGCACCCGATCTAAAGATATGGTGGATAAGCTAAATACTTTTATGATCTCCGGGGTTAAAGAGTACTGGATTGTCGACCCCGACCAGGAGATAATACTGGTCTACGGGTTTAAAGACCTGGATATTAATCATTTCATGACTTACAGAAAACAGGACACGGTTCGCTCCTATTGGTTTAATGATTTGGAAATCCCGGGTACAGCCATTTTTCCCTAAAATTCTTACCTTTTGATCTATAAAATCCAGCCAGGATGTAAAAAGCTCCCAGGTGATGAACTGTTTGGTTTTGCCAAGCATCTCACCTTTAGCGGCGGATTTGTTATTCAGCCTACCGGAAGGCTGTTCCTAACCTGCCGCATACCTTTATTAAAGCTTTTAATAACACTTCGCCGCATCCGGCTGTCCCATACCGGATAAAGCATTAGCGGTAAACCGGGTATTAGTGCTACCACACCTACAGCGAGCCAATAACTGATACCTGCTAGAAAAGAAATAAGCGCTTTTGGAAGGACAGGGAAAAACATCCCGACATGGACTATGGGTTCGTATTTGCCAGGGGTTCGGGCAGTTACTTTTATGGTGGCATTTTCCTTTTGACCCGGTTTTAGGGTTAGAGACTGGTGGCTGAAGCTTATCTGCTTATCATTGGATGTCAGGACAACCGCAATCGGAAAAAAACCGTTATTCTCTAAATCTGAAAGCGGACGTTCTACTACTTCGCCGACCTTAATAATACCTACTTCACTTCCCATAATTAAGCCTTTGCCGGCTTCGGTAACATGATAAGGAATGCGAAAATGCTCACTTGTTGCAGCCATAGATGCTCCTAACATTATGGATATCGTGAGTCCGCTCAAAATGTATATAAGGGCAAGCTCAGACCTCCGATTCTTTTTCTTTTTACTTTTCTTATTACTAGTCATTTCGCTAATGCCAATAACAACCGCCAGAATTATACATATAACGGGCAGAGTATAAGGATTCCTTTGAAATCGCTCCATCCAAAGGGGTAAGTTACCAAGTAGGGGAATTGCCAGAGGATTCCCCCCAATAGCTAATACTTTATTGGAAATCCATTCAGGCTTAATAAATGGTACCGCCCCATTCTCCTGATCAATATATTCGTTAGCATCTCCTTTTGTCATATAGCCGTCTGTGGCATTTCCTCCAATAATCCGATGTGCAATCCAATTGTTATTTGCTGCCTCGTCAGATGTTTTAAAGATGATAATATCTCCTGCTTTAAGTCTTTCCCGATCGAAATATTTGTTGATAACTATTAAATCTCCCCGCTCAAATAATGGGTACATGCTGTTCGAACGGATACTGGACAGCAAAAATGGCTCCTTTGTTATAAATGTACCTATTGCAGCAATTAATATAAAGAAAGTAATTATAAAAAAAATAAAACTTGTAAGTTTAGATAATACTGATCTCAAAAATACCATCTCCTTCTTATTAGTTATTTTATATTTGCTTTAAACAGTCGAATATACTCCGAAGGAGTTATTTGAGTGGCTCTTAAGTATAACTAAAGGGTAAGAAAGAAGAACAATGACGCCAACCATAATTAAAATGGTTGGCGTCGCAGTTTAGTTTAGATGATAATTTAGGTTAGATGATAATTTTTAGGTGATTGCCCTTTCGATAATAGCATTAGATTCTTTCAGCATAAATAAAGAGGTGAGTCTTTTTGTCAGCAGCTAAAGGATCATCATTAGTATTGAACTTGAAGTCTATTCCTACTTTTTCTCCGGCTAGAAGAGTATAGTAATTATTTGCATTACTTTCTGGTGTGCCATTACAGTTATATAGATTTGTACCAGCTACATTTATCTTGTATAAGCCGGGCGGATAACCGAGACTATCAAAGTGTACCCGGAATTTGATAGTGTGGTTGGTATTGTTATAAACGTAGAAAACATCATTAAAGAAATATTGAGCATTTGGTTGTACACCGCTGTCTGCTCCGGCATAGCCTTTAGTGAAATCAAAGACCATAACTCCGTTAGTGTTGATCTTAGCAAAATCAGTCATTTCAGTGTTCTCTTGAAGTGCCAGCAGGGCCTCATCGCTTTTAACAACAGCAGTGAACATATTATTCTCGACTGAAGCTGTTGTGTAAGCCATTGCAGCCATCAAGCTTGCAATGGCAAGCAGGGCTACAACAAGTATTAAGGATTTGTTTCTCATTGGGATTCCTCCTCAGGTAATTTTTAGATACGTCGAGTATCTTCACAAAAATAATACCCAAACTTAGTCTGGGTTTAATCATTCCCTGGTAGAGACTTTGATGCAGAAAAAGATTATTAAAATACAGTTACTTTGAAGTAGCTGTAAGTATACTTTGGTATACATGTCGCTCCCTAGAATAGCGAAGATATTTTCCCTGGCACTTAGTGTAGGTACTTTTTGTATTGCTTTTTTAGGCAATTAATATTTAATAACTGATTTAGCCAGTCTTTTGTCAAATAATGTTTCTTATCCAGGCTAAATATGAAAGAAGTAGATTATTTAATGAATTAATCTGGGGATATGAGCTATCGCAAGCTAACCATGTCGAAACATTATAATTGAAATACCATAAATTACCAGACTATAATTGGATTATAATCAACCTCCTAAGGTTGTATATATATATAGGGAATAAATAGGTTTTGAAATGATTTGAACACGACTAGAAAATGGAGGAGGAACTTAATTGAATAACAAAAAAATTATTTTTTTGGCGTTTATAATAACTGCCAGTACAGTGATTTCGCAATCCTCAGCATATACCTCGGCAAATATAGAATCTAATAACATTTCAGCTGTGACGGAGGATGAAAAAGCTTTAATCGGATTATTATTGGATCAAAGTTCCAAGGAATTAAAAATCACTAATAACTTACATATGCCGATTGAAAAAATAGCTATTAATGAGGGAGAAAACATTGTCCAAGGCTTGTTGGCCCCTGGAGAATCAGTTCAATTTGAAATTCCGGAGAAGGGAGATTACCAGATTTCAGCCGAGTGGGATGGCGGTTCAGCAGTACTTAATAAGTACCTGGAAGTAGCGCCGATATCGCCTGGCCCCAAAATGTTAGTTGACCAAGAAGGACTTGGTGATGAATTACTGGATATTCCGGTCTTTGAAGTTCTCGATCCAAATATGGAGTCAGGTGGTAATGTATCTGAGGATACAGAAGACCAGAATCAAGATTTCATACAAGAGGATATGAGCGGGGATGATTATCCTGATGATACAAATAATTCCAATAATAATTCGAATAGTAATCCAGTATCGAATCCCAGCAGCAGCGATTCCAATAATATGAGCATACAAGAGGTTAAGGTTAATATCGTATACCGGTAGAAAATTTAATATAAAAATTTAAATAACTTTTATTAAGGGGTAAAAAATAATGGGACAATCAGGACTGTTAAAACGTAAGAGTTCTTCGCTTCTTATCTTTTTTGGTGTTATATTTTTACTCTCTCTTTTTTTTACTGTTATTAGTTGGACAAAACCCTTAACTATTGAGGAGAAAGTAGTGATTAATGAAATTACGCAACAAACCCAAGTTAAGTTTATGGCCGAAGTAAAACCGTCTACACTTTATCCTCAGGGTGGATTAATAGTGCCCCAAGGTTGTATTTTCCCAGCTATAACAAAGAATCTCAGATTCAGTGTGGCTTCAAGCATTAATGCCCGAGAACCAATCTCGCTTGCAGGTACTCAGAATGTAACTTTGAAATTAGTTTCGCTGGAAAAGTGGGAAAAAGAATATACTCTGGCAGAGGAAATTAATCTATCGTTGCAAGAAGATAACAGCACGTTAATTGAAAAAGACTTTATCGTCAACCTGGGACCAATTCAAAGCTTTATCGAAAATGTAGAAAAAGAAACCCTGGCCGGCGGGCAATACCAGTTAATTATCACTCCTCAGGTAAAAGGAGAGATCCTATTTAAAGATTATAAAGCGTCTTTGCAGGAGATTCCGGAGATTATTCTTGACCATAATAAAAACTATATTTCGCGCCATAGTGATAATGATGAATTCTTTAGGCTTGATGAGCCTATTATCATTGAACAGGTAATTCCAATCGAAAAAATAGAAACAAAGCCTCAGTACCTGCCTTTCTTCGGCACAGCAATCCTGGTGGAAACAGCGCGCAATTATTCCCTGATAATAACTATTTTCCTGCTGATGCCCTTGGCCTTTTTCTTAAAAGTCCGGCAGGAATATAAACCTCTGCTTAGTGAAGCGGCAAAAATTGATAAAAAACATAAGAAACGCCTGGTTACTGTCCAGGAAAAAATCCGCACCAGTCAGGCTGTAAATATGAATTCTTTTAAGGCTCTGCTGAATCTGGCCGACGAAAAAGATCAGCCTATTCTCCGCTACGAGAGAGAGGATGGCTATGTCGAGTACTTTATAGTCAGTGAAGGCTATTTCTACGGCTACAAAGCAGAAGCCAAAGTTCAGAATAAAGAAGATCAAGACCAAAAGCCGGATATTATCATATCCTCAGGGAGTGGCTTCAATGTATAGCAGTTGGCGCGAGATCGCCGGTAAAGCAAATGTCCTGCTGCTTTACCGGTATCTCTCCTGGCTAATTACCTCTTTGTTTTATTTAGGCGGGGAACCGCAAGGGCCTCTGATCTACAAAGCGGGGGTTATTGCAGCTCTATTTTGCCTGGGGTATTTTGTCAATAAATTCTACCTCAGCTCTCAGCCCCAGCAGGTTATTCAGCTGATAGTAATTGTCGAGACTATTGGCCTGGCGGTTCTTCTTATCCCCACAGGGGGCTTATTCAGCCCCTTCTTGTGGTACGCCATCAATCCGGTTCTGGTAACAGCAACCCTTCTTTCCTCCAGGTACTCCTGGCTGAATTTAGGTTTTTTCCTTTTTTGTGCCCTCCTGATATCTCAAAATATCTTTAATCCAGAGAACTTGGCTTTCAAGGATTTAATACTCAAGAACTCCAATACCGCTCTGGCCTTTATCCTCTTTACAATTGCTCTCCGCTTGCTGGTCAAAGCCATTCAGCATCTCAAGACCTTAAATGCCCAGCTCCTGGAAGCCAATCAGAATGCCCGGGAAGCGATGAGCCATCTTATGTCTTTATACCAGGTAGTGGAGACCCTGGTGGTGAGAGATAACCCTAAGAAGACCTTGCTGCGAATTATCAAGCATACCAAGAACTTACTGCACTGCCGGGCTGTCTTTTATGCTCTGCTGCCTTTAGAGGACAATTCCAATTTCATATTCATTCCGCTTACTGATTCCGAAGAGCTTTTACAGAGCAGCGCTTGCGCTGAGATCAGGCAGTATTTGCTTGCCAATCAAGGTATACTCCTAAACCCTGATCTGGAAATGAGAGAAATTTGCCTGCCAAGCCGTCCCTGCCTACTGGCAGCGATTAGCTCTTCGGCCCGCTTTTATGGCCTGCTCGGCTTTCTCCCGGAACATAATATAAATTCCGCTGATTCCTTAGTAAGGCCACAAGAACAAAATTCAGCAGCTACTTACAACGAGCTAAAATCTGTACCCGATCGGCAGGAACTAAATTCTCAAAGCCGGCGGCAAATAATGAAATTTTTAGCTGACCTTAGTGCCCTGATTCTGGAACGCTACAATCTGGAAGAAATGACTTCCCGCCTGCTAATCAGTGAGGAGCAAAACAGAATAGCGGGTGAAATCCATGACAGTGTATCCCAAAGGTTGTTCAGCATTGTCTATAGTGCCCATGCCCTGAGCGGTAAGTGGGAGTCCCTGCCCAAGGAAGAAATCGCCAAACAAATAAACCTGATTAAGGAGGCAGCCGCTGCTGCTGCTCAGGAATTGCGTTCTTCGATTTACCGCCTTAGCTCGATCAAAAAGGGAGAAAAGATCTTATTCGCTAATATTAAGAAATACCTTAATGATATTGCCGCCTTAAATGAGGTGGATATCCAGTTTAGTGCCATAGGGAAAGATGAATTATTGGAGATTGATTTAAAACAAGCCATTTACCGCATTATTCAAGAGGCAGCAGGCAACGCCATCCGCCATGGCAAGTGCAGCAGGCTGGCCATCAAACTAAATATCGAACAGATTTTCACCTCTATTCTGATCGAGGATAATGGCCGCGGTTTTCAGGTTAAGGAGACCTTAGCAGCTGCCCAGAGGCACGGCTTGGGGTTAAACAATATCATTAGCTTAACAGACCGTTATAATGGCCGCTGGGAAATTCAAAGCGAAGTTGGCCAAGGTACACAGATTAAGATTACTATTCCCTTAAAGAGCGATGTCAGCGAGCTTAAAACAGGAGGAGTAGCTTAGGTTTTCGCTGCATGTCATTTTGTACCTCCAGAAAGGAAGGAATCTGAAAATGAATGTCGTCATTGTCGACGATCATCCCTTGGTCCGGCAGGGGTTGTATGCAGTCCTTTCCAGTGAAAACGATATCCGGATTAGCGGAGAAGCCTCCAATGTCCCGGAAGCGACCGAACTAATCCTCAAGCAGGAGCCGGATATTGCCTTAATCGACTTGCGGTTGGCCGACAAATCCGGTTTAGAAATAGTAAAGATGTGCAAAGCTAAGAACTCGCCCAGCAAATACATCATTTTAACCTCTTCCGCCGAAAGGGAAGATTTTCAGCAGGCGGGAGAAGCAGGCGTGGACGGCTACATTCTGAAAGACGCCTTCCCGGAAGAGCTCCTAACGGCGGTCCGCCTGGTGTATAAAGGCAGGAAGTATTACGATCCCTCTCTCTTGGAATTTATCATTAACAAGAAAGAAGATCGAAGCTACCAGCAGCTGACGCAAAGGGAAAGAGAGGTACTGGAGGCTTTAGGGGAAGGGCTTTGCAATAAGGAAATTGCCGGCAAGCTGTATATTTCCGAGTACACGGTAAAAAAACACGTCAGCCAGATCTTCAGCAAGCTGGAGCTTACCGATCGGACGCAAGCCGCCCTGTACGCCCGGGACCGCCAGGAGCACTTGCGCCAGATAAGATAAGTGGGACAAGTGGGACAAGGGGACGGTTCTTCTGTCCCACTGTCCCAGCCATTATTTTTTTTAATTAATTTCCTTGGCAGAGCTAACGATGCTTATTTTAAACTATTCTTTTCGGTCAGCCTGGCGCGGACAACGAGCCGCCGGCTTTTGTCGTCTTCGACACAGGTTGTCAGAGTTATGGCGGGATAGCCACAGTCTTGAGTAATACTAAGATCTGTACTTTCTACCGAGAATTTTTCTTCCGTTTCATAACTATATTCATAACCTCCATGCTGCAGATAAATTGGATCACCGGGAGTTAAGTTGTCTAAAAAACGGAACCAACTGCCATACATATTCAGGTGGGCAGCAATTGCCGTGTTCCCTTGCCCGGGCAGGGCAGACTCCTCAAACCAGCCGGGAGTTTTTTTGAGTGTTTCCGGGGAAATCCCCTTTTGCACTGCTGTGTGAAGGCCGATGGCCGGAATTTTCAGAACCATTCCTTGAAACACCTCGGCAGTGTTTACTGCCGCAGCAGTATCGAGATGCGAATTCGATAGAATATTTCTTTCTTCCCAAGATGCGCGCAGTTCTTTTTCATACCAGCGGGAAGACAGATCAGAAAAAGAGGGATAAAGCATCAGCATTATCCCTCCTGCTATGAGTAGCGAGCTTAGTAGCCGAATTAGGTGTGATCTGCTTCTTTTTTTGCTCATTTGGAATAAACCTCAGCATTTAATAAGCTTTATCTTTTAAGATTAACATAGTCTCCAAATTCAAAGCGGGCAACACCTGCTGCAAACCTTATGGATATCAGTATTTAATCCGATTTAATTCTAAAATTAAAACCTTCGTTTTAAAAGGATACCTGCACCCGCCAGTGCAAATCCGCCAAGAATGTAAAAGAAGACATTGCCGCCGGTATCCGGGAGCCTGGAGGAGTCGCCGGCAACACCTTGCTCACCTGAAGTATTGGAATCCTTAGGCCCGGTTGAATCCTTCGGCTCTTTTGGGTCTGCCTGCTGATCCTTATCTTTGGTGGGATCGGTATCTTTTCCCGGAGTATCAACTTCAAGGATCACACTTTCCGAAGCAAAACTTTCTACTTTGGTGTCTCCTTTAAAACCTGTGGCGGTTGCAGTGTTAAGTAAAGGCCCGGGGAAGTCTTTTTCACTTATGGTGTAAGTTTTGGTTCCGGTAGCTTTTTCGCCCGGAGCCAGAGTAGTTTTATCCAGGGTAATTTCTCCAAGCATAGAGTCAAGGATGGTGATGTCCCGGATGATGTCATTGCAGGTATTGGTAACAATAAAGGTATAGGTTACGGTATCACCAAGATAAGCTTTGTCCACATCAGCTATTTTCTGCAGTTTGATTCCTGGTGCTTCCTGGCCGCCTCCGTTTCCGCCGCCATTAGGGCCTGGAGTTGGGCCTGGACCAGGGCCTGGGCCTGGACAGTCCGTGATAATTTTTAAGATACCTTCTATCACCCCGAGCGAGGCATCAACAGGAACAGTGAAGTAAATTCTGATTGGCCTGATTTGGCCCTTTTCAATTGTGCCCCAATTACTCGTGTTTGCGCCACTACTAACAAAACTCAAGTTTGTTGCCGAATCTTCAACGTAAATGTACTGGAGGCCTTCATTTTCGATTTTATATTGCAGCGGGCCGTCATTTAAGTTTTCAATAAAGAAAAGCTCATCCCATACATAGGTGCTACCCGGCTGGAACCCATAGCTATTGCCGCCAAAACCCTTGGAGAAATCAAAAGACATACTGCCGTCGCTATTAAAAGTAACCACATTGTCCTGATAACCGGGAGTGCCGGGATCATTAGCATACAGGCCTATGCAGGGAGCATCCACGGGAACCACACGCATTCCGCCAGGGGCTGCCTGGACAGATGAAAGATTGGCTGACAACAGCAAGGATGCCAGTAACAGCATGAAAGTGAAAAGCGACAGTTCCTTCTTCACTATTCCCCCCTCATTTCATCGTTTAAATTACTTAAACTATTTATATTATTGATCATATAAAAAGATGTTCTCTTTTTAACCCTCCTGGAGTACAATTCTTGTTATCCAAAAGTACCAGTTAAGGCTAAAAGGATAAGAATTAATTATAGGTTTTCTGCTGAGTCGCAGTTATACTTTTGGGCATCGCAGCTATCCTTCTTGGGATCGCAGCTATCCTGCCGGGTATCGCAGTTCTCCTGCTGGGTATCGCAGTCTCCCGGCGCTCTCTCGTCTATCTCCAGAACCGGTTCCCGGCTAAGATCCTCATCACAGTTGGCACAGTACCAGGGATTGGCGGCTGATGCCGAATAGGAATATTCCCGGCAATGGGGGCAGTACTTTCTAATCATTGGACACACCTCACGCTTATCTTTTGAATTGACACTGGTACAGCTGACAGAAGTGACAAGTTAATTTTAACATGGAAATATCTGGTATTTATATAAAAAATAATCGTCATATTCCTTGCGGCGAGGGAGATAGGCGCCGAATAGGGAGGAATAAACGCAGTACTACTAAAAACAGCTGAGATTTAAGCTAAAAACTATAGATTTAGCAAAAAAAGCGAACTTTCTAAGGAAAGAATACTTGGGGAAGAAAAGTTGTCAGCCATCCTTGAGATATTGTAAAATTGTGTCATACTTGATTGAAGGTTGGCAAAAAGAGATTTTTTTTGCCAGGCTGATGCTGGGCAAAAGCGAATCTCAAAATAAGAAAGGCAGGTCCTTAATTTGCATACAGATATTCATCCGACATCAGTTATTGCCGGCAGTGCTCTTCTGGGGAAGGCGGTTCGGATTGCCCCCTTTTGCGTACTGGGGGAAAACGTTGTAATTGGCGACGGAGCTGTTCTTGCTCCCGGCTGCGTCATCCGTGACGGGGCGAAGATCGGCGCCGGGGCGAGGCTCGGCGCCCATGTTAGTGTCGGTGAGGACTGTCAGATAGAGGCAAGCGTGACTATCGGCGATCATACTACAGTGTATCCACTAACTAAAATAGGGGAGGGCTCTTTCCTGGGAAGTGGTGCTTCAGTGGGCAGGCCACCCCGAGCTGCCTCCACCAGTACGGTCAAGAGCCAAGCAGATTTACCGCCTTTAATAATCGGGCGCAACTGTACGATAGGCTGTTCGGCTATTATTTATGCCGGAACAGTAATGGGTGACGGGGTATTTGTCGGGGACACGGCTTTGGTGCGGGAACGCTGCAGCCTGGGAGAAAAAGTGGTGGTTGGCAGCGCCAGCGCTGTCGAGAATGATACCAAGATTGGTGCTTACACTAAAATTCAAACCGGTTGCTATATCACAGCTTATATGGAAATTGAGGAGCGCGTGTTTTTTGCTCCCATGGTCACTACTACTAATGACAACTATATGGGCCGGACAGAAAAACGTTTCAAATATATCAAAGGGGCAACAATCCGCAGGGGAGCCAGAATTGGCGGAGGTGCCATTCTCCTGCCCGGAATCGAAGTGGCGGAAGAAACCTTTATTGCTGCGGGCTCCTTAGTCACGAAAAACACCTCTGCCCGCAAAGTCCTGAAAGGTTTCCCCGCTAAAGCTTTTCGAGATGTTCCGGAAGAAGAGCTGCTGGAATAAAAAATTGCCGGAAACGAGAACAAAGAATATAATTTAACATATTCCTTCTAAAATATTGGTTTTTTCCCCTGTCTTACAATAAAATAGAAAGTGTATTTTTCTTAGGAGAAAGGAAGAATGTTAATGTCCATTCCACTCTTGGATTTAAAGGCTCAATACCGGACAATAAAAGAAGAAATAGATCAAGCTGTGCTTGGGGTTCTAGACTCCGCCCGATTTATTCTGGGGCCGGAAATGAAAGCCTTGGAAGAAGAAATAGCCGCTTACTGCGGAACAAGGCATGCCATCGCAGTCGGCAATGGAACCGATGCTTTGGTTTTAGCTCTGCACGCTTTAAATATTGGCCCGGACGATGAAGTAATCACGACTCCATTTACGTTCTTTGCTTCCGCCGAGACTATTGCCAATGTGGGGGCAACCCCGGTCTTTGTGGACATTGACCCGGTGACGCTGAACATAGATGTGGCAAAAATTGAAGCCAAAATTACCCCTCGGACTAAAGCTATTATTGCGGTGCATATCTTTGGCCAGATGGTCAATATGGATCAAATTAAGGCCTTAGCCAAAAAATACAGTCTGAAGGTAATTGAAGATGCCGCCCAGGCCATCGGGGCGGAGTACCGCGGCCAAAAAGCCGGCTCCTGGGGTGACGCCGGAACCTTCAGCTTTTTTCCGACTAAAAACCTTGGCGCCTACGGCGACGCCGGAATGGTGGTCACGAATGACGGCCAAATAGCCGAAAAGGTCAGAATGCTTCGTTTCCACGGCTGTAAGACAAAATACTACCATGATGAAATCGGCTACAACAGCCGCTTGGACGAGATTCAAGCCGCTATCCTCAGAGTGAAGCTCCGTTATCTGGATGACTGGAATGCAGCCCGCAGAGCCAAAGCACTGGTGTATGATGAGCTTTTGGCTCCTTTGGCTGAAGAAAATAAGCTCATCCTGCCGGGCAGAGAGCCGGAGGCCAAACAAATCTACCACCTCTATGTTTTAAGGTTTGCCGAAAGGGATAGGGTTATGAAGGCACTAAGCGAGAAGGGAATTGCCAGCGGAATTTATTACCCGGTGCCGTTGCATCTGCAAAAAGCCTTTGCTTACCTGGGATATCGCACTGGGGATCTGCCGCTGGCTGAAGAGGCTTGTACCCAGGCTTTAGCCATACCTTGCTATCCGGAGCTGACCCTTATAGAGCAGGAAGAAATAGTCCGGACGATTCGCCAGGCTTTAGAAGCGTGACCTTGAGACAGCAATCGCTCATCTCCGGTCATTCCTTTCCCAGCCTTATCCTGGAATCTCTATTAGGTATTAGTTTTGCGACAGCCCCATCATACCGTAACGAGTAGCCTTTACGTTTACTGTTTACCATATAAACTAAAAAGCTTTATTGCTAACATAGTGGGGAACCAAGCAAATGGGAAAAAAGAACCTTACCCGTTACCATGGGACAGAAGTGGGACAGAAGAACCGTCCCCTTGTCCCATCAGAACCTTCCCCGTTTCCCATGGGACCGAAGTGGGACAGAAGAACCGTCCCCTTGTCCCGCTTGTACTCCCCTATGCAAGGAGGAAATATGTTCTGGAATAACGGTCTTACTAAGAGCAACGAAACGCGGCTTTTCCTGCTTGTTACCATAATGCTTTCAGGGATGATCCTGCCGTCGTTTCCTCTTCATCCCTCTTTACCCAATATCCGGCTGGATGAACTGCTCTTGTTCAGTATATTTGGCTTGAACTTTTTGCATTTTATCTTGAAACGCTTTCGTTGGGATGAAGATGTCAAGCTGGAACTTAGAAAGCAAAAGCAGGAACTGAAGCAAATTATTATCATTTTCGGGCTGTTAACAGCTTCCTATTTTATTTCCAACATCTATGGTGTCTATATCCGTGGCGCCGGCTATTACGGGCTAAGGGATGTTATGGAATTAGTTACTTTCTTTAAATATTTTTTAATCATTACCTTAACTCTGTCTATTAATTTTGGTAAAGAAGAATTTGACTTTTTACAAAAGGCTTTTTTGGCTGGAGTTGTTTTCCTCATTCTCTTCGGCTGGGGGCAGCATCTCAATCCCTTAAATATGAACACCTGGCTTTCCCCCTATTTCAATCAGGCTCACTGGGAACACCTTATTGTCGGGAATCCCGCCAGGGTATTGGGGACTTTCGATAACCCCAACTTTCTTTGGCATCTTTACGGTTATTGTCCTTTCTTACCTTACTGTCCGCTATTTCTTTGCGGAAGATAAGGGCAAATTTCCTTGGCTGCTCTTCATCCTGATAGGCTTGGTGATCAAGCTGGAATTCTTAACAATTTCCCGGACAGCTCTTTTTGGCATTGCCCTGCTCTTTACAATACTCTGTATTTGGGCCTTTCTCTATCATAAGCGGGATAAGAAAGTTATCATAAAAATCATAGCTTTATTCTTGCTTACCATGCTTTTATTCTTGACGGCTTCCGCTGATTTCTTCTACAGGCTTACCGAAGGGTTGGACTTTAGTACCAGTACATCCTTCCAGGGTCATATGGAACGCTGGGGAACAGCTATCGGCTCCATCTGGGAGTCCCCTGTCTTTGGTTGGGGCACTCAAAAGTATGTTATGACAACCCTTGTCGATAATGAGTATGCCCTTTATGCCCGAAGATATGGTTTTGTTGGGCTGGCTATTTATCTAAGCTTCTTCTTAGTCCCTTTCGTCAAGGCGCTGAAAACTATTCGCCTGCGGGAGAAAACTTGTGGCAAGGGGATAGCTTTTGACCAGCCAACACTCTATATTGCCGCCTATCTGGCAGTCCTGCCGTCCATCTTTGTGTTTAACTTTATGGCCGGTATCTTCTATAACCTGCAGCTTATGACGGTCTTTGCCATTTCCATCGGGCTGGTCTACAATTATTTCAAAGAGTAAAGTTTTTATTTAAGGGGCTTGATAATGAAGATTTTGGTTATTTCTCACATGTATCCATCCTCCCAGAATCAGGCCTATGGGATTTTTATTCATAAACAGGTTAGGGCCTTGCAAGAGCAGGGGCTGGAAGTTAAAGTCATCTCTCCCGTACCCTACGCTCCATGGCCTTTACCTGCCTTGAAAAAAAAGTGGCGCTCTTATGCCGCTACCCCGTCCCAAGAAATCAGGGAGGGGATAGAAGTTTACCACCCTCGTTATCCGGAGTTCCCCAGGTCTTTTCTCCTGCAGCATTCCGGTTATTTCATGTATCTCGGGATACGGAGTCTGGTAAAACGCCTGGCCGGAGAATTCCGTTTTGATTTGATTCATGCCCATGTCGCCTTACCGGATGGCCATGCTGCCTTTCTGCTGAAAAAAGAACACCGGGTTCCGGTTGTCATCACTGTTCATGGCCAGGATTTCCAGTCCACCATCCACCGGGGCGAAGGGCCTAAAGCCAGGTTAACCGAAGTCCTGAATGATGCTGACCGGATAATTACCGTTAGCTCCAAGTTAAAGGGGCTGGTTCAGGATCAGCCCTATGCCTCGAAGATCGCAGTGATTAATAACGGGATTGACTTGCAAGATATCGGTATCGCCCCCGGTTCCAAGGAAGCAGTTTACGAGCCTATTAATCAAGGTTTACCTAGCTTATTGGATGCTAAGGACTCTAAAGACGCTAAGGCCGCTAAGGATACTAAGGAAGTAAAGGACGCAAAGGCAGCAAAGGACACTAATAAGAAGGGAACTTTCTTAGAACCAGGGTCCAAAGAGATCAAGCTAATAAGCGTCTCCAATTTGAAAAAAACTAAAGGATTGGATCTTAACATTCAGGCTGTAGCCCGACTGCTGAGGAAATATCCAAACCTGACTTACTATATCGTCGGCGAGGGAGAAGAAAGGCCAAACCTGGAGAGCCTTGTGGACAAGCTTCAGCTTAGAGAGCACGTTGTTTTTTTAGGAAGGCTCGATCACCCCGAAGCTCTGAGGCAAATGGCTTCTGCCGATATTTTTAGCTTACCCAGCTGGCAGGAAGGTTTCGGCGTAGTGTATATTGAAGCAATGGCCCAGGGAATACCGGTAATCGGTGTCAAAGGGGAGGGCATCGAAGACGTAATTATTGCAGGAGAGAACGGCCTGCTGGTGAACCCTCAGGATACGGAAGACCTCACCCAAGCCTTGGATACGCTCTTAAGCAATCCGGAATATGCCGAAAAGCTGGCCCAAGCAGGCCGGGAAACAGTCAGCAAAGGCTTTACCTGGGAACAAAATGCCGTAAAGACCAAAGCTTTATACCAAGAACTGCTTAGTACTTAGTAACACTTAGTATTTAGTAATACTTAGTACTTAGTAACTTTGATCAAATATATTAACCTCAGAATAATTTGTTAAATAATTTTAATCGGTTTTAAAGTTGTTTGATTAGTAAATCCGTTTAATTGTTACTCGTTACTCTTTACTCGTTACTCGTTAGTCGTTAGCCGTTAGTCGTTAGCCGTTATCCTTTAATCCTAAATCCTAAATCCTAAATCCTAAATCCTAAATCCTAAATCCTAAATCCTAATCCTAGTCTCTAATCACCATTCGTCATTCACCAGTTTGCTATTCGCGAGTTCGCCATTCGCCAGTTCGCTATTCGCCAGTTCGCTATTCGCCAGTTCGTCATTAGTCTAATCAATTTGTCCGTTATCCTTTTTCGATTAGTCAATTATCACTAAATGAATGTCCCCAGTTTATCAATTTAATTAGTATCTTCCGCTTGATCGTCTAAAACCAAGTCTAAGACAGGCGAGGTTTAGAAGACGGATTATTGGTAATATAATACAAGAAGGATTTTCAGAACCTAAAGACGAAAGTTATTTCGAAGTATATACGATGATTCCCCCAAAGTAGATATCCAGTTAAGATGATTCCAGGCAAAGATGATTTCTGTTATGATTTCCGGCTTATATTACAGATTCCCAGCAAAATGATTTATAGTTATGATGATTCACGGTAAAGATCATTTCCAATTACGATAATTCCCAGCTAAGAGAGTGGGAGGTAAAAAATTGAAGATTTGCATTTTAACCACCGGCCACCAGGCACTTGATAATAGGATATTTTATAAGCAAGCCTTATCTTTAAGAAAAAAGTATGAGGATATAACTTTTATAGTGCCGGATGAACGGGAGGAATATATAGAACAAGGGATTAAAATAATTGGGGTGGAGCGGGCCAAATCCCTTTATGGCCGCTTCCGGCTTGGGGATACCATTGTCAGAAAAGCCATTGAAGTTCAGGCTGATGTTTACCATTTTCATGATTTTGAACTGATCTATAAAGTCTTAAAAATAAAAAAAGCCTTGCCAGAAGCTAAGCTGATTTATGACGTTCACGAGCACTACCCGGATATGATGAAGATGTCCAAAAAAGTCCCCGGGCTGTTAAAGCCCTTAGCGACCTTCCTGGTAGATAAAACCGAAATTTGGCTGGCCAAAAAATTCGATCAGATAATCACCGCCGACGATGCCGTAAAGGAGAGATTTGATCCTTACAATTCCCGGGTCGATGTAATTTATAATTTTACAGAGTTTGAGCCCCGCCAGGATACAACTACGGAAAAAGAATACGATGTAATCTACCAGGGAGGCATTACCCTGGAACGCGGAGCTTATAATCTTGTCCGTGCCATTCATATTCTCAGGGAAAAAATGCCGGATATTCGCCTGGTCTTTGTCGGCCCCTTTGATGATCCTCAGGGCAGAGAAATTGTTTATGATTATATTGAAGAGCATGACCTTGACCATAACATCCTTTTTGCCGGCCGGGTTCCTCATCTTGAAGTTGAAGACTATATCCGGAGATCCCGGATTGGGATGGTAACACTCCTGCCTCTCCCTAAGTATTACAAAAATATCCCGATCAAGCAGTTTGAATATATGGGCTGCGGAATACCTGTCGTGGGCAGCAACCTGCCGCCGATCAAACGTTTTTTGACTAAATATAACAGCGGTATCATTGTCGACCCCACTAAACCGGAAGAAATAGCTAAAGCGATCAACATCCTTCTTTCTGACCCCCGCCTCTGCCAGGAAATGGGGGAAAACGGCCTTCGAGCCGTAAGGGAAGAATACAACTGGGGCAAGATGGAGGAAAAGCTGCTAAAGATATATGCCAGATTCTCCGGAAGCCATCCCGACGGTAAGCCATTATCTTGAGATAAAGATCCTTCAGTCGCACCTCTTTCTGGATGACATAAGGGATAAGGTGTGATCCTTGGCTCACTTGTCATCCTGAGCGAAGAGCGGGCATGTCCTAAATGAAATAGAAAAAGTGGGATAGTGGGACAGGAGAACCGTCCCCTTGTCCCACTTCCTAAAATTGAACTAAAGAAGTGATAAGTTTGGATACCCGTCTTATTATCAAAAATGCTACAGCTTTAGGCATCTCCAGTATTTTGGCTAAAGCTATCAGTGCCGTTGTAGGCATTTTTGTTACCCGCTATCTGGGCCCGGGGCCTTTCGGGGATTATTCCACAGCCTATGCTTTTGTCGGCACCTTTATTTTATTTTCCGAATTAGGGATCAGCCAGCTTATGGTGCAGGAAGGCTCAAGAGATGAGGCTGTCCTCCCCAGGTATTTTGGCAATACTCTGTTCTTTAAGGGTATCCTTACAATTGTATGCTTTATTTTCATGCTAATTTTCATGTTCCCCGCCGGGTATAGTTCTACAGTGCAAGCTATGATTATTATTTTGGGCGTGGCGGTCTGTATTAATGCTTTGATCCAGTCAGTCTATAACTACTACCAGGCTGTTCAGAAGATGTATCTGGCCGCCGGTTTCCAGTTCCTGACCACCGTTTTGATCGGTGTTTTGACCATGATTGTGATTTTCAGCGGCTGGGGAGTAGTGGCTATCACTTTAACCCACTTTTTGAGTTATCTTCTCATAGGGATTTTGATTTATTTGGCCTTAAGAGGAACGGTTAAGCTGCAGATTGACCTGAAAAACCTGGCCGGGATGGTTAAAAACGGGCTTCCCTTCGGCATTCATAGGATATTTTATTATACTTTTTTTCAACTAAGTATTTTGGTTCTCTCTTTAACCTCCACCAATGTCCAGGTAGGTATTTATTCGGCGGCTTATAAGCTGATGCTCATGCTGGTATTCATCCCCAGCCTGATGACCAGTGCTCTTTATCCGGTTCTCTATCAACTGGGAGAGTCTAATAAAGATCAGCACCAAAATACTATCGAGAAGGTTTTTAAAGTGCTTTCCGCCGTAGGTATTGCCGGCAGTGTCCTGATCTTTGTCCTGGCCGAGCCCTTAACCGTGTGGCTTTACGCCGGGAAATTCAATGAATCTATTCCTATCTTGATGATCGTAGCCTGGTTTTTGGCTTTGGAGTGTATGAGCTTTTCCCTGGGGGATGTCCTGACTACTACCAACCGGCAGTGGCAGAGGACAATAATTCAGGGTACTGCTCTCTTAATTCTTTTTATCCTCATTATGGCCTTCTACCCCTTCCTGGGGATTTTCGGCGCAGCTTATGCCCTGATTATTGTGGAGGGTTATATCTTCTTCGGTTATTATTTTCTGGTTCGCAGGCAGGTCTATAAAATCCGTATTTGGAGCCAACTCCCGGTGATTCTGCTTTCGGCGGCACTGATGGCCGGGACGGCGTGGCTTTTGCGGGGGTGGCACCCGCTCATCGCTTCGGCTTTAGCCGGGACGCTTTTTTGCCTGCTCCTTGTTGTTTTGGATAAAGACTTTAAAAAAATCGGCAGTTATGCTTTAAGGCAAACTTTAAGATTAGCAGGGATTAAACGCTAGAAAACTCCAAATATTAGGGATTAGAGGACGCAGTTAAAAGGAAGCAATTAATTAGGAAGCGGTTTGTTTAATACCAGACGAAAGGGGATTAAGAAATGTTTCAATGGGTGATGCTAGGAATCACTGTCATACTCCTAGGGGTACTCATGATTAGAAAGCCGCTCTGGCTTGTACCTTTGTTGGGTGCTGCCCTGGCTTTGGAAATATCGGTTACCTGGTATCCGGAAATAGATGTAGTCAGCCGGATGCTGGGGCCGGTTTCTTTGGCTCTTTTAACGAGCGTCGCCATAATCCTGGCCGCACTTGTCCGCCTCTTATTTTTTCCGGAAATGGTTCGCAAACTGAGGGCAGTTCTCAAAGATTTTCTGACACTTACCCTAATTCTTTTTCTTGTTTTAGGAGCGGCCAGTGTTATTTATTCGGCTGATCCTGGCAAGACTGTAGCTGAAGCCGGCATGCTGTGTTTCCTGCTGGTACTTTTTATCTCCATTGCTTTGCTCATGGATAAAGATAAAGCTCTTCTCCCTCTAAAAGCCGTACATGGGACGGCCCTTCTGCTATCTCCCCTTGCTTTTTATGAAGGGTTTTTCGACAGCGCACTCTGGCAGGCCGATAACCTTCTTAGGGAACAGGCCTTGGGGGTCAGCGCAACCTTTGCCAGTCCGGACGGTTTTGCCCGCTACATAATCCTGGCTATCGCAGCGAATTTTATTATTCAACTTTATGTCAGGGATAAAGGGAATAAAATGGTTTATTGGGGTGCGCTGGCAATTTTATTGGCCGAATTGGCCATGACCTATTCCTTGGGAGGAATTCTCACCCTGGCTATCATTTTGATTTTAGCTCTGATCTTTATACCCAACAGGTCGGCTGTGCTTTGGGTCTTAGGACTGGGAGTTTTTTGCGGGGCGCTTTTCTTATTTATTCGCCCGGATATTTGGGGAGAGTTAATGAACAGCATCCAAAACTTTGCCACAGCCAATCCGGAAAGATACAATCTCTGGCAGGAAGCACTGGCCGCCTTTAAGGCTAACGTTATTCTGGGCACAGGGTTGGGCAGTTTTGCGGCCGGCCACTTTTCCACTTCTATTTTGACTATTGCTGCCGAGCTGGGAATCTTGGGGCTAAGCTTATTGGCTATCCTGTGGATAGTACTCTGCGGCAGGCTTTTTACCCTATATGCCCAGAGCAGTGATTTCTTAAGTATGTTTAATAATTATAATAATGAATATTATGTAGGCAATGCTTACTTATTATGGACCTTAACCATCCTGGTCAATTCCCAGATGGAGGGGCGGTTTTTTGAAGATCCGTTTCTCTGGCTAAGTTGTGCTTTGCTGGTGGTGTTAAAGCTGAATCGGGAGTATAATATTAGATTGGATTAGGATAAGAGATTAAATTGGATTAGAGATTGGATTTTTTTACGAATGGGAGACACTATGCGTATCTTGCTCTTAACACAGTATTTTCCCCCGGAAAAAGGGGCTGCCCAGGTTCGCTTATGGGAACTGGCTCAAGGCTTGCAGAGGGAAGGGCATCAGGTGACGGTGGTAACGGCTTTTCCTAACCACCCGACGGGAGTCATCCCTCCGCCATATAGGGGCAAGTTTTTCCAGAAGGAAGAGATGGAAGGGCTCCAAGTTTTAAGAACCTGGATTTACCCGGTTAGGCGGGGCAGATTTTGGCTGCGCCTTTTAAACTATTTTTCTTTTGTTTTCTCTTCTCTCTACGGAATTTTGCGGAGCGGCAAACAGGACTTGATCGTGGTGGAATCGCCGCCTTTATTTATTGGCTTTTCGGCTCTTATAGCTTCTTTGGTCAAAAGAGCGCCGTACATATTCAATGTTTCTGATCTTTGGCCGGAATCAGCAGTGGAACTGGGCCTAGTAACCAATAAATTCCTGATTAAAATGAGCGAGGGACTGGAGAGCTTTTTTTACCGTAAAGCTAAGAAGCTTTCTGCTCAGACTGAAGGCATAGTCCGGGGGCTGCTCCGGAAAAACGTTAAGGCCGAAGATATTCTATTTCTGCCTAATGGGGTGGATACGGAGTTATTTAAGCCTCGGGAGAGAGATCTGGAATTGGAAGAGGCTTTAGGCCTTAAAGATAAATTTGTAATTCTTTATGCCGGGACAATGGGGTATGCCCACGGGATTGAGACAGCGCTCTCTGCGGCCGATATTTTACGGGAGGAAAAGGAGATAATTTTTCTCTTTGTGGGTGACGGCTCGGAAAGGCCGAAGCTGGAGCAGCTGGCCCGGGACAAACAACTGCCAAATGTGCGGTTTATAGATTTTCAACCGCTAGAGGTTATCCCCCGCTACTATTCCTTAAGCAGTATTAACCTTTCTACACTAAGGCGCTATAAGCTTTCCGAAGGAGTCAGACCCTCCAAGGTATTTCCGGCTTTGGCCAGCGGCCGGCCTTTGATCTATGTGGGAGAAGGCGAAGGAGCGGAGATTGTCCGGGAAAGCGGCGGCGGGGTGGTTCTGGAGCCTGAGAATCCTGAGCTTCTGGCCGGGACTATCCTGGAATTAAAGGCTCAGCCCGAGTACTGCCGGGAGTTGGGGCTTAAGGGAAGGGAATATGTAGTTAAGCACTTTTCCTGGCCAAGTATTATCCGCAAATGGCTGGAGCAGCTCGCCGGCAAATAGCTAATTAATATATACTGGTTATCATATACTGGTCATCCCAAGCAAAAATCTCTTAAGCATGTTATTCTCGGCGACGGATCCTGTTGATAGATCAAAGCGATTTTCAAAAATAAGGTTTTCATAAGAATTAGGTTTTCATTGCAATGACATTATTAAGAGTGACTTATTGGCCACCGGTTGTAATATCAGGATGTTGTTGTCTAAAAAGCTTTGTCAACTAATCTATGATAAATATATTATCTTACAAACCGGAAAAACCAAGCGATCCGGTGAAGGGAGTAGGTCAAATGAGTTCCAGAAGAAAAGAATTTTTGCCTTATAACTTACCTTTTATTGAAGATGAGGAAATCCAAGCTGTGGTGGAGTGCCTGAAATCCAACTGGGTGACTAAAGGTCCGAAAACGCTAGAGTTCGAGCAGCGCTTCGCCCAATATGTGGGAGCCAAACATGCCGTTGCGGTGAATTCCTGTACTGCCGGCCTGCATACTTCCTTAGTCGCTGCCGGGATTGGTTCCGGGGATGAAGTAATCACAACCCCGATGACTTTTGCTTCCTCGGCCAATGTTATTATTCATTGTGGCGCCAGGCCTGTTTTTGTAGATATTGATCCGGAGACTATGAATATCGATCCGGCTAAAATAGAAGAAAAGATCACTCCCCGGACCAAAGCAATTATTCCGGTGCATATGGCCGGCCTGCCTTGCGAAATGGATAAGATCCTGGCTATCGCCCGCCGGCATAACCTTTTTGTCCTGGAAGATGCCGCCCATGCTGTTTATACCCAGTACAAGGGCAAGATGATCGGCACTTTCGGGGATGCCACCGCTTTTTCCTTCTATGCCACCAAGAACCTGATGACTGGGGAAGGCGGGATGATCACTACCGATGATGATGAGCTGGCTGATAAAATGCGCAAGTACAGCCTGCACGGCATGAGCCGCAATGCCTGGAACCGCTACTCCGCTAAGGGCTCCTGGTTTTATGAAATCGAATTTCCGGGCTATAAATACAATATGACCGATATTCAAGCAGCTTTAGGGCTGGCTCAACTGTCCAAGCTGGGATTTATGCAGACCATCCGGGAAGTGATTGCCGAGCGCTATAATGAGGCTTTCAGTAAGATGCCCGAACTGGAAATTCCGGTCAAGCGGGATTATGCCCGTCCTGCCTGGCATTTGTATATTATTAAGTTGAATCTGGAGAGAATAAAAGTGGATCGGGCCGAATTTATTGAAATGCTTAAAGAGGAGAATATCGGCACCAGTGTTCATTTTATCCCTGTACATTTCCATCCCTATTACCGGGATACTTTTGGCTATCAACGGGGAGATTTTCCTCAGGCCGAAGGGGTCTTTGACCGGATTATCTCTCTGCCGCTTTATCCGCAGGATGAGCGAAACCGATGTCCAGGATGTTATCAACGCCGTAGAAAGAATAATAGAAAAAGTCCGCAAATAAAAAGTGGGACAGAAGAATCCTACTATTAACCTTGGAGTGATTTACTTGCTGGCTAAAAGGATCTTAGACCTTTTGATCGCCATTCCTTTGCTTATTCTAATCTCGCCTTTATGGCTCCTAATCGTACTCTGGATTAAGCTTGATTCTCCAGGGCCGGCTATTTTTACCCAGACCAGGATTGGCCTTAAGGGTAAGCCTTTTACAATTTACAAATTCCGCACCATGGTTTTGAACGCTGACCAAGTCATGAAAGACAAGATTGAACAGCTAAAAAGGGAGGGCAAATTTAAACCTGAGGAATTTGTCTTTCAGGAGAAAGACGACCCCAGGATTACTTCCAGCGGCAGGTTCTTAAGGAAAACCAGTCTAGATGAGCTGCCGCAGCTGTTAAATATTATCAACGGCACAATGAGCCTAGTAGGCCCGCGGCCGGAAATACCGGAAATCGTGGAGCAGTATAATGCCGAACAGCGAAAAAGGCTGGACATGCCTCCGGGTATTACCGGTCTTGCCCAGATCAACGGGCGCAGTGAACTAACTCTAGCCGAGACGCTGAAATATGATGTTCAATATGTGAAGGAGTGGACATTCTGGAGGGATCTTAAGATTCTCTGGAAAACATTTTTTGTCGTACTTGCGGGGAAGGATGCATATTAACTAATCCCTTATTTTCCGTGGAGCAGATTAACTTATAACTTCAGTGCATGCTATAATATGAATACATATCGTTTTTTTGAGTTATTATAATTAGTTATTCTATGAGTTGAAGGAGTGACTAATAGTGGAGTTTGTCAGAAAAGTTGCTAACAGCAATATACTAGCAGATATTATCGATATACCAGAAAGCCTAAGGGACAGGAAGGTAGAGATATTAGTCTTGCCTTATGGGAATGTAAATACAGAAGAAGCCAATGACCAGCCCAAAAGGGCAAGAGGTTTATTAGAAAAATATAAAAATAAGGAACTAATTGAGACTGAAAAAGATGTTTGGACGAGGGCTTTGGTAGAGAAATATGAGAATAGTTGATGCCAATATTGTTTTAAGATATTTATTGAATGATGTTGAAGATTTGTCAATAATAGCTTCCGACTTGTTAGAGAATAAGGATATTCTTCTTAAGAATGAAGTAATCGTAGAAATTGTTTATGTTTTGGAAAAGGTTTATAAAGTAGAAAGGCACGAAATAAAAAACGCTCTACTGGAAATTATGAAGTATAATAATTTAAAAGTGGATGATCTTGAGGTTTTAAAAGAAGCGCTAATGATTTATGCAGACAGAAATTTAAGCTTTGTTGATACAATACTGTATGCATATCATTCAGTAAGAAAATACGAAGTTTATACTTTTGATAAAAAACTAAATGATTTAATAAAAGCCTAAAAATCTGTATAAGCTTGATATGTTTTCTCTGCCATAACGGACAGTAAAAAGCGCTTCTGAACAATTCTTACAGCATTATTCTTACAAGCCTGATAAAAATCCTCATCATAGATGAGTTTGAAAAGAGCCTGGGCAAAAGCCTCAGCATCGCCATAATCCACCAGAATACCCGCACCGCTGCCTTGAAGAATCTCCGGCAGGCCGCCGACGTTAGTAGCGATAACCGGTAAACCGGCAGCCATTGCTTCAATTACGGATATCCCCAAAGCCTCCATCTGCGAAGGGCAGACATAAAGATCGCTGTTCTTCAGAATCCAAGGCACATCCTGACGATAACCCAGGAAAATAACATTTGCCAGCCCGCTCTGCCGGGCTTTTAATTTAATCGCTTCGTATAGTTCTCCATCCCCGCTTAATAAAAAGGTAACAGCCTTTTTATTTTTTAATTCCAAGTTATTACTTGCGTTTAATTCATTAAAAAGCTTGATCACATCCAGCAGAAAGTCATGCCCTTTCTCGGTGCTAAATCTAGCCGCACAGGAGACCACGAAGGTATTATCAGGGATACCCAAGTCAGCTCTAAAGCTTGTCGGATAAGTTGCTTTACCCGGTACGTCCGGTACGCCAGCCATTTTCTGTAGACCCAATGGGCAGGTACGGGCGTCCGCACCTGACAGGCCGGATGCGTATGGGTGACGACCCTCTTCGCTGAACCTGTCTGAAACGCAGGGATGACTTTCTGTACCTGGGAGGTCTGAAGCGCTGGGACGGCCATCTATACCCGATAGGCTTGATCCGTATGGATGACGACCCTTTTCGCTGGAACGACCTGCTGCGCAAGGATCATCTGCTGCACCGGAAAATTCCGCTGCATCCACCCCATTATATATTAAAGAAATTTTCCGGCCTGGAATCCCTTCGTCCAGCATTTGCTCCTGCACAGCTTTGCTGACGGCAATATACCTGTTAACAAAAAGGGAGAGCACCCTGTTGAAGAGCTTCACAGGTAGGGAGTTAGCAAGCAGCATATGCCGGGTATGGATCAAACGGACCCTCGCGCCCAAAAGCTTAGCCATTACCCCAATACAGTTTTCGCGTAAAAAATGAGTATGCAGGACATCGATAGCCTGCTCCCGGCAAAGTTTTCTAAGCTGCCAAGCCGCCCTCAGATCCCAAATGCCCCTTAAGGGGAGCTTCCGGACAGGCACATTAAAATTGCTCATTGCCTGAACCAGGTTTCCGTCCAAGGAATGAGCCAAATAAAAAGAGCACTTATCCTGAAGAGCTTTCATCAGACCCAGGATATACTTTTCACTGCCGCCTTGGCCGGGGTAGTTTAGCAGGTGTAATACCTTCAGCATTTACTAAAGCGCTCCTCCTTAAATACTTCTTTCGAAAGTGCTTTTGCTTCGGAAGCTCTCTCCCTCAAACCCGTTCTTACTTCGTAAACGCACGCTCTTCGAAGGGGCTCCTCCTCAGGTGCTCCTATTTCGTAAGGCTTTTACTTCGGAAGATCTCTCGCTAAAACCATTCCTATTTCGTAGACGTTTTAGCTCCAGAAGCACTCTCCTTAAAGTGCTCCTACTTCTCAAGCGTTTTTACTTCGGAAACTCTCTCTCAAAAACGTTCCTACTCCGTAAACGCTCTCTCTTCAAAGGCACTCTCTCCTCAAACCCGTTCTTACTTCATAAATGCACTCTTTTCGAAGGGGGATCTTCCTTAAAGCCGTTCTTACTCCGTAAACGCTCCCTCTCCAAAGATGCTTTCCCCTTCAAGCTCTCCCCCTTCGAAAACTCCTGCCCGAAAGCGGTCCGTTAAAACCCCTTCCAGTCATTTTTAAGAAAAGAATGCTGGATTCCGAGCAGTATCCAGAACAAAAGCTCGACTCTGGTACCGATAAAGCAGTCCACCATATTCATCAGGCCAAAAACAATCAGCGAAACCGCAAACCCCTTATAAAACGACTCATTAAAGGGGTTTTTAAGCGCAAACTTAAAAAAACTACGGTACTGAATAATAATCCCCACCACTAAGAGGATGAGAGCTGCTGTGCCGACCAAACCCAATTCACACTGAACCTTAACTAAAATATTATGGGGATGAACAGGGGTAACATCATAAAAATATTTCAGCTCTTTAGGATAAAGCTCGACATACTGGTTGTAAACAATCGGGAAGTTGCCGTTGCCTATCCCCAGCAAGGGATGATCCTTAATCATATACCAAGCCGCTTCCCAGAGCTTGAACCGGGAGACATTCATCTCCATATTAAGAATTTCGCTAAACCTATTGATTAACAGGGGAAGTGACAGCCCCACAGCCCCCGCTCCCGCCACCAGCAGGATAATCCGTTTCTTAATAAAAATAACAGCCAGCAAACCCAAACCAAGAACCAGAGCTAAGAAAGCATTGCGGGAATGCGTAAGAATAATTGCAGCCCCAATAAGAACGGCTGTCAAGCCCCAGAGAGATTTTTCCCATAAATCCAGCCGGCTAAAAAGAGCCACAGTCAGAGCAGGGAAAAAGGGCAAGATGAGAAAGGCTCCTAAAATATTAGGGTTTTCTAAAGTAGCGGCAATCTCTCCCGGAGCGCGCAGGTACTGAAAAAGCCCGACGGAGGCGACAAGCAGTGAGCTCAAAAGGTAGGCTTTAAGAAGATTCTGGGCAGAGGCGTTGCTGGTTACCTCTGTTTTAACAATAAAATAAACCAGAACATAAGTAAGCAGGCGGCAGGTTTCTTTAATAGTCACAGCCTTGTCAGCAGCATTAATTAAAGATAAGAAACCGGCGGCGATGAAAAAAAGCACCACAAGCAAAAAAAGATCCGGGCCGTTATTGGTAAGATTCTGCAGGAGGTCATTTCTATGCCTGCGGTTAAAAAGCTTAAGAGCAAAGTTCAGTCCATAAGCCAGCAATACCAGCAATATAAGCCAGTTGCCGTTAAAAGGAATATTCTGGAGCTTAATGTTAGGCATCAGCGGGAAAAAGATAATACATAGGTAGAGTGCTATAAATAACAGACCCTTGTTTTTAATAATTATCCCTCCAAAGGGTAACAAGAGTAAGCTCTCTCGTCACATTTTCTTTCCTAAATAGTACCATGCTCTTTTGGCCTAAGACAAGGGGAAGGGAAATTTTCGGCTTCCAACCAATTTCTTTCAAAAAATATTAGGACCAAAAAGCCCTTTGCCTTCCGAATAATATGACGATCAAAAGAAAGATGGAAGGAGAAAAGCCAAAGATGAAGGTGAAAATTAAAAAAATACTTGTATCTTTAATGTGCCTCTGTGTCATGTTGACAATGAGCCCAATCTTCAGCAACGCGGAAGTGTTAGAGCAAAATATTACGGCTTCTGCAGGCACAGAGACACTCGCCAACGGTAATATGACAGAGGAGACAACAGACCTGGAAGCTGATGCTGTAAACAATAATGAAGCAGCGGAAACAGCGGAAACGGATGGTTCCGATAGCGCAGGAGAAAGCGCTGAACAATCCGCAACTGACCAAGCAGGCGAAAATAATGAAAATGACGTAAATGACGCGAACTCAAATGAATCTAATGACACAAACGACAATAATGACGCAAATGAAGCTAATGATGCAAACGACGAAAATAGCGGAAATGACGCCGTAGATGATGAGACCAAGGAAAAAGCCGGTGTCACCCCTGAAAGCTTGCTTTATCCCCTGGAAAAAATGATCGAAAGCGTCCAGGTAACACTTACCTTCTCCCAGGAAGGCAAAGCCGAACTGCTGGTGGAAATCGCCAATGAAAGGCTGGCCGAAGCTCAGATCATGACAGACAAAGACTTAATCGAAAGTGTCATGCATGCTTATGCCAAAACTATGAAAAGAGCACATCTTTGTCTGCAAAGCATCATTGACCGTGAAAAAGAAGAAGCCGCCACAGAAAAGCCGGCAGGTGAGGAAGAACAGGGAGATACATCCGGCGAAGTAAGTGAAGAAGACGAAACAACGGATACAGCTGACGATACTACCGGCGAAACAAATGACGAAACTACCAACGAAACTACCGACAATATAAACGACGATACTAGCGACGAAGCAAATAATGAAACCAATGACGATCCAAATGGGGAAGTAACCGACGAAACCGGTGAAGAAGCTGCTGAAGATGAGAGCGAGAAAAGCGCTGCCAAGACCGAAAGAATAAAAAGAATAATCGAGAAGATCGAAATAGTACAAAATGATGCTGATAAAATTGCCGTTAAAATCTCCGGTTACCTGCCGGAAGAAAAGGCTGAACAGCTGCAGGAGATCATTCAAGCCGAAGTACAGAATACCATTGCCCTGAAGGCTTATATCGCAGCCAAGAAAGAATATAAAGCGGCGGTCAAAGAGTTTGCCGCAGCCAAAAAAGAACTGGGACAAGCCAAGAGTACCGGCGATGCGGCAGCCATTGAGGCCGCTCAAGAAAAAGCCCAGGAGGCTAAGCAGTATAAAGACCAAATGAGGGAACTAAGGAAAGATGTTAAAAAGCTCCAGATCGAAGTCAAAAAGGAGAACAAGGAAGTCCTGAAGAATTCCCGAGATATTTTCAAAGAGTTAAGGAAAGAATATTTCCCCAAAAAAAAGGATAAACATAGTTTTAACGATAAAGGCAACTACGGCTTCGATAAAGATAAGCGGAATAAATATTTTAACGCCGATGACAATAAGCGCCATAAATTCTCAAACGCCGACGATAACAAAGATGCTGACGGTAATAAAGGGAAAAACAAAAAAGACAAAAATAAAAACTCCAGATCCTAATATTAGAACAACGGAAAAGATAAAAAGCCTAGAAAATAGTTTCAGAGACTCTTCAAATCAGAGAAACCATAAATACAGGCTTGTAAATAAAGACTCTTCAAATTAGGTTCTTAATGGAAAGGGTATCTGCTCTCCGGCGGATACTCTATTTTTTCTTGTTTAATTTTCTTATTTGTCAGCTAAAGGAAAAGCATGGTAAGATTATATGTTAAATAGATTTGCTGCTTAAGTTCTGGTCAAACCGCCTAAAGAAGATCAGAAAGATAAAACAAAAAAGGGGATTTAATAGGAGATCTAAATGGAACTTAAAAGCCAGAGCACAATTAAAGCCGTCGGCACAGTGACTTTGCTCACCGTCTTAGCCAAGCTTTTTTCCTTATGGAATACCCAGACTTACCTGACCCATTTTGGGACAGGACCTTATGTTGAAATGTATACCCTGGCTCTGTCCCTTCCGTTAATTATCTTTAACGGCTTGGGGACGGCCTTAACCGTCGTGGTTATCCCAATTTTTGCGGGCTATCTGGGCAAAAGTGAAGAAGGCAAAGCACATGCCTTCCTGAACAATCTAATCAGCTTAATGGTGCTGGCCACTATCATCTTAAGTTTAGTGGGTATTGCCCTTTCTCCGACGATTATCAAGTTCACCAGGTTCGGGCAAATAGACGCTGGGTTTGGCGCTTTTGCCCTGGCCGTAATGTTTCCCATCATAATTTTCTACAGCCTTAACTACATATTGCAAGGGGTGCTGCAGTCCTACCAAAAATACAATATGCCGGCTATAGTCAGCATCCCTTACAGCTTGACGGTGATTCTTTATGTCTACTTGCTGGGAGATAAGTTTGGTGTGCGGGGACTTGTCATTGCTACTTTTATAGGCCTTTCCCTGCAAGCTCTTATCTTAATCCCACCGGCCAGGAGGCAGGGGTACCGTTACCGCCCTTCCTTTAACTATCAAAATGAGGATATCAGAAAGGCCTTCAGCCTAATGCTGCCGGTCATTTTCGGCACCGCCGCCTACCAGGTCAACATGCTTTTCGGCAATTTGCTGGCTACCGGCTTCCCCTCCGGGATAGTAATTCTCACTACGGTTTATAACCTCACCCTGGTTATGAGCCTGTCCTATATTTATTCCCTGACAGCCGTCTATTTCCCCAGGTTCTCAGTCCTGGCCGCTAAAAATGACTTGGAAGGCATCGGCCAAAACTTGACCACCCTGCTGAAGGTCTTAATCTTCACTCTCCTCCCGGCGGCGGTAGGCCTAAGTCTGATCGGCGAAGAATTGATTGACTTAATATATGGTTACGGCAAATTTACCCCGGCCGATGTTAAGGCCGCAGGCTTGGTAATGGCGCTCTATTCCCTGGGTATCATCGGCATCGGCCTGAAAGAAGTCATAGACAGGGTGTTCTACTCCTTGCAGGATACCAAAACACCAATCCTAAACGGCGTGCTGGTAGCCGCAACTAATATCTCCGTCACCTTGATCCTGATTAGGTTTCTCGAGTTTAAAGGGATAGCCCTTGGCTATTCCATATCTGTGCTGGCAGGCGGGTTAATGATGCTATACCTCAGCGGCCGCAGGCTAAAAAACTTGGACTACTCCCAAATCCTGAGCCTTCTGCTTAAAACAGGCCTGGCCTGCCTGATCATGGCTCTGGCGGTCATCCTGACGGCAAAAGGGACAGCCTCGCTTTGGCCGGGAACAGCCGTTCATTGGAAATTTATCCGGCTAATCCTGCCGGTTACTGCCGGCGGAGTTACCTATTTTCTGGCGGCTTACTTCCTGGGAATCAAAGAAGCTAAGGAATTTATCGCTGCCTTTTCCCGGAGAATAGGTTTAAGATAGTGGGACAGGGGGACGGTTCTTCTGTCCCGCCCTGTCCCAGCCGTCCCAATTGTCCGCTAGAACCGTTCTTTAAGCAGCGGGTAGATCTCCGGAGCGCTGACCTCGGTAATCCAGCCCATGGACCAGCAGCCGACACCACCCAAACGGTATTTTTGCACCAGGTTAAACTTAGCGCCCCAGCTCTTGTCAAAATTATTTTGCATTAAAAGAAAGTACGGAATTATGGTTAGTGGTTTTTATATTTGATATAATACCAATTAGGAGTTATCACGATAAGGAGTGAGGTTTATGCCCATTATTAGTATGTTTTTTGGAATAAAAATTACTATTAACTGGAAAGATCATTTACCTCCTCACTTCCATGCTGAATATAATAATGAAGCTGCACTAGTAAGTATTATTGATCCGAAAGTAATAAAAGGCAAACTGCCAAAAAGGCAGTTGAAGATGGTTTTAGCTTGGGCTGAGATGCATAGTGATGAACTCATGCAAAACTGGGAATTAGCAAGGAATAACGAGCCTTTAAATAAGATTGCCCCTTTATGTTAAGGAGGGTTGGGAACAATGGGTCAGATAAACGAAGCTGAGAAAAAGTATTGTTTTAATATTTGGAATAAAGCATCCGATCTTGATAAAGATTATTTTCCTGAGGTTGTTCAGGTAATTCCGACTGAAGAATACAAGGTATATATTTATTTTGATGATGGTAGAATCAAACTCTTTAACGCTAAAGAGTTGATTAAAAACGGAGTCTTTAAAGTACTTCAGAATAAAGAATTATTTATGTCAAGTTGCACAGTCTTAAACCGTACTTTGGCCTGGGATATTAATGGCAATTATAGCGAAGAAGATTGCTTGGATCTCGATCCAATCCAGCTATATGATTCATGCCCGGAAGTAGAAGAGCCTGTCTGGCTGTTTAAATGTTTTTAATCCTTCTGGTATAGGGAGCCAATCCACCACTCTAGGGGACTGGCTCTCTAACTATATTAGGAAATTTAGGTGGGACAAGTGGGACAAGAGAACCGTCCCCCTGTCCCACCCAAGAGAACCGTCCCCTTGTCCCACAGTTTATAAGCTTGACAAGAGGGCAATACTATGACTAATATAAAATATAATTTTATTTTGGTCGGAGTAGAAGTCGGAGTAGGAGTAGGAGTAGGAGCCAGTGCCGGAAGATGATTACTAGCTTAGCTTATGCGATGATAACGCTTTGGAGTGATACCTTTGTACATTAATAGAATAGTAGAGAAAACCATAAGGAAAACTTCTGATACCTATCGAATACTGCTCGTTACCGGACCAAGGCAAGTCGGAAAAACAACTGTTCTTCGGCAAATGAGTGAACCCGATCGTGCTTACGTTAGTCTTGACGATCCAATGGTCCGCGCCCTGGCGGTTAATGACCCTGTCCTCTTTTTTCAACGTTATCAGCCGCCGCTCTTAATAGATGAAATTCAGTATGCTCCTCAGCTCTTGCCCTATTTAAAAATCAAAGCAGACACTAGTGAGAAAAACGGCCAGTATTGGCTGACAGGCTCCCAGGTATTTCATCTGATGAAAAACGTCAGTGAGTCTCTGGCCGGGCGAGTTGGAATTATCCAATTACAGGGTCTTTCCCATTCTGAGATTTGTTTCCGGACCGAGGAACTCGCTTTTATCCCTGAGCAAAGTCATTTATTAGCAAAAGCAAAGGTCTCGACGCCCTTAGGTCTAAAAGATGTCTTTTGCTTAATATTTAAAGGCTCACTGCCTGCTATCTACGCCAATCCGGAAATTGATAGGGAAATGTTTTTTTCTTCTTATATAGGGACATATCTCTTGCGGGATGTCCGGGATTTGACGCAAGTTGGGGATGAGCTTGCCTTTTTGCGTTTTATCTCCGCCGTAGCGGCCAGGACAGCCCAAGAGGTCAATTACACCGATTTGGCAAAGGACACGGGAATAAGCGCTCCCACAGCCAAACAATGGCTGTCGGTTTTAGTAACCTCCGGGCTTATTTATTTGCTGCAGCCCTATTTTAACAATGCCTTAAAAAGAATAATAAAAGCGCCTAAACTTTACTTTCTGGATACCGGGCTGTGTGCTTATTTAACAAGATGGACTTCCCCGGAAACCTTAGAGGCGGGAGCTATGTCAGGAGCTATTTTTGAGACCTGGGTTATAAGCGAGATTATCAAAAGCTATTATAACCTTGGCCAAAAGCCCCCACTTTATTATTATCGTGATAAAGAAAAAAGAGAAATTGATTTAATCATTGAACAGGATAATAAACTTTATCCAATTGAAATTAAGAAAAGCGGCAATCCGGGTAAAGAAGCCATAAAACATTTTTCGGTACTGGAGAAAACCGGTCGGGAATTGGGCACAGGCGGAGTAATCTGCCTGAATGAAAATCTAATACCCATCGCTAAAGATAATTGGGTGATACCGGTTGGCTTAATATAAAAGTGGGACAAGAGAACCGTCCCCTTGTCCCACTTGTCCCAGAACCGTCCCCTTGTCCCACCCTTGTCCCACCCCCCTTGTCCCACCCTTGTTCCACTTTGCCCGTATTTCCCAAGCGGAAAACTTTCATAGAACAGTCAGATATCCGCTGTATTCTACGACTTAAAGTGATAGCAGCTGTTAAAAAAGAAATCTCGAAAAAGTAACAAGAATAGTAAGAACAGGAGAGTGGACAAAAATGAAATCATGTAAAATGCTTATAGCACTTAGTGTTATTTTCTTATTTGTTCTCAGCATACCGGCCTTGGCTGCAGACCAAACAGAACCCCAAAGAGAGCCCAACAGAACACCCCAGCTATACCCTGCAGGTACCCCAGAACCGGCTAGAGAACCAGCCATCTTGCCAGCCATTGAACCGGTACCGGAACCCCAACTTAAACCCCAAATAGTAGACAGGGGCCAGGTGGATCCTGACCAACCGGTCTCTAACCAAGCACCTGATTATAAAAATTCCATACCTGAAATCCAAACCTATATTAATGAAAACCTCCGCGACATCTTTGCCAGCCTGCATATTGACAGGGACGGGAAAGGTCAAGAAATTGTAGTGCTTTCCTTTGCATCCGAAGTAAGCCCTCAAGATAAACGAGCTATCTTGGCCTTGGCTGAGAACCCGGAGTTAATAGATTTTCGTCTGGTTGATTATACGGAACAAGAACTCATGGCCAAGCAAAGGGAAATCACTGCGGCTTGGGACAGTCTCAATGCAGAAGGCATCAAAATTCACACCACAGGTATCAATGTCTTTATAAATAAGGTAGAAGTAGGAATTGAACCATATAATGAAGATACTATTGCCAAGATCCACCAGGCTTTCGGCAGTGAAATGGTCGAAGTTGTCCAGGGGTATGAAGTGCAGCTTCTGGCTCAGGCCGATGGTGCCGAACCTGCCCTTGCCCCGGATGCTGCCGGCGGAGGGAGCTTTGGCCAAGATAGCCTTGCCCAGGAAAACTATGCCCTGGATGCAGATGCCAAAACCGAAATAGGTTTCTTCCAGCGCATCATTCAGTTCTTTAAAGCCATCTTTAGTTGGTTTGGAAACTAAGTATAATCCAAGAAAAAGAAGAGCGACCGTCCTAATAAGACGCTCGCTCTTTTGTCTCTAAGAGGAAAGATCCTTCAGTCGCACCTTCTGCAGGATGACATCCTTCACAATAATTTTATTGGAAAAGGCAAATTCAGCACAGAAAAGAGTAATTGAAAGAGATCCTGTGTTTCGACATCCTTTACACACTTATTGACAACACGTGTTACACGTACTATAATGCAAATATGGGAAGGAGTTGCCAAATAAATGAAATTCCGGGAGCTAGAAAATATTATTAAAAGAGATGGTTGGCAATTTGACTACGCAACTGGTTCTCACTACTATTACAAACATCCAGTAAAGCCCGGAAAAGTAACAATACCATATCACGGCAAAGATCTAAAAATGAAAACTGTAAATTCGATCCTAAAACAAGCAGGACTGAAGTGAGATGTTGCAATGGAAATAGCAATAGAAAGATCATACTAAAGGAGGTCATTATATAATGAAATTAATATATCCTGCCTGCTTTTACCCGTGTGAAGAAGGCGGTTATACAGTAATTTTTCCAGATCTTCCTGGATGTGTAACGGAAGGAGATACACTTTCAGAGGCTATTGAAATGGCTATAGACGCAGCTTCAGGTTGGTTATTAGATTTTCTGGAGGATAAAAAACAAATCCCTCAAGCCTCGGATATCAAAAGTATCATAGCTGATGAATATGAAGATGGCTTTACAAGCATAATCGGTATAGACTTAGAAGAGTATTCGAAAAAATATGGCAATAAGGCTATTAAGAAAACATTAACAATCCCAGCTTGGCTAAATACTGTTGCTGAAGAAAAAGGTGTTAATTTTTCTCAGGTGCTCCAAGATGCCTTGAAATCCCGTTTAGGGATAAATCAGCCCTAATAAGAATAAAAATTTAAAAAAAGACCGCCTTGGGCGGATCTATTTATTGAAAAAGGTAAATTCAGCACAGAAAAGAGCAAATAGCCCACCCCTTTGGCCAGGGGCTATTTGCTCTCCTTAAATGCCGCCCATTGCGGCCGGTAATTATCATCCTGAGCCCAATTGTCATCCCATGAAGGCTTTCAAACGCCTTCACGCGCAGCGAAGGATTTTAAGAAGATAACAAACCCCTACTTAAACCGTTCCTTCAAGAGCGGATAAAGTTCCGGGGCACTGACTTCGTTGATCCAGCCCATCGCCCAGCCGCCGATGCCGCCTAGGCAAAACTCATCCATAAGATCCAGCTTGGCACCCCAGCTCAACCGGTCGTCGAAGTAAGCCGTGCGCTGGTCGCCGTTTTCATCTACATACTTAAAAGTAGGTACACCGATTGGGTCGGTCAGGGTAGTCGCCCTGGAAATCGTCGCCCCCGCCTTAGCGGCAGTCTCGGTGGCAATCGCCCAGCCAAAAGCAGTGGATGTCCATTTACCGTCGCCTAAAGACTTCCAGCCCCGGCCATAGTACGGCACACCCATCAGGATTTTCTCCGAGGGGATTTCCGTAACGGCATAGGCCATAACCTGTCTCACCCAATCCAGCGGGGCGATCGGCCCGGGAGCAGACGTGGAATAATGCTTATCATAAGACATAATCTGCACATAATCAGCATATTTAGCCAGTTCCCGGTAATTATACTCGGCATACCAGGACTGGGCTGTCGGGGAAGTCTTAGATGCGACCGAGATCATAACCAGCTTGCCTTGGGGATGCAGACGGGCATAAAGATCTTGCATCAGGCTGGTCAGCCCCTGCTCGGTATTATCGGCCAGGGCTTCCAGATCTACCAAAATACCGTCGGCGCCCGTTTCCTGCACCAGCTTGACGGCACTATCGGCAAAAGTCTTGCGCTTCGCCGGATCAAGCAGCATGGCATCGGCAATTGTCCCGCTGCTCATCACCATCGGTACCACTCTCGCCCCTTTGCTCTGGCCAAGAGAAACTAAGTACTTGGGATTATCAGCACTGCCGAATCTGTAGCCAAAACTGCCGTCGGCTTTCATTTCACCGGCCAGATTAGGAACGAGGATATGAATATAATCGGTGAGATTCCCGGGAACAAAGGACAGCTGCTGCTTATATCTTTCCAGGTTAGCATAACCATCCCAGAACTGCAGGGAAATTCTGGGGTTTAATTTCCCGGTACGGACAATGTTTTCCACTTTATAATTAATGACACTCCAACCTCCTAAGATAGAAAATTTCGTAACCCCTGGTCTAATATTATTCAGGTAGGAAGCAGTTGGTGTGTTCAGGAATTCATTCTCATCCTTAGGGACAAGGACAACAGGGTTATTCCCCTTAGCGGCCAGCACCGAGCCCGCCAAAGCATCAGGGAAAGTCATCCCGGTAGCCACGACAACCTGGCTGGTATTAAAATCCAAATTCTCCAGAATGGCGCTATTGGTCGCAAAACGGTTGCTGCCGCTTAATCTCGTCACATAATAGCCTTCTTTTTGCAGCTGGTCGGCTACTGCCGGGCTAATCACACTTTCCCCGCCGATAAGCGTCACTTCCGCAACCCCCATGGACTTCAGGGCATCCAGCGTAACCTGAGGCACGGCCTTGCTGTCGGTCAAAAGCAGGGGCAGGCCTTTGGAGGCGGCATAGGCTGAAATACTCAAAGCATCGGCAAAAGAGGTTCCCGAAGCCAAAAAGGCCTTGGAACTATTCTCCACAGCCACCAGAGCAATCCCGGCAGCAGTCTCATACCTGTCTTTGCCTTGGATCCTGTAAGGTTGGATACCGTTATTTCTCAGCTCTTTATCCACATCGGCCGCGATAGCAGTGGTACCGCCCAGGATAAAGACTGTCGAAGCATTGAGGCGTTTCAGCTCCTGAAGCACATCAGGACGCAAATGGCTTGATTCGGTTAAAAGCAACGGCCCCCCGGCAACAGCACTGTTAGCCAGCACCGCCCCCGCTAAGGCATCAGGAAAGGAATCACCCCTGGCTAAAACCACATTATAAGCTTCAAACCAATTCTTGCTGGATATTTGCACAGCAGTCTCATAGCGGGAATTGCCGGCAAAACGTTCATAAGAGGTAGGGACGGTCACATCCAGATAGGCGTCCTCGGCGGCGGTATCCTCGGCATACACAGGAGGCGGAGGAGTTCCCACTCCGCCCAGAAAACTCCCGGTCAAAAGAGCCCCTATAGTCAAGGCAGCCACAGCCTTTTTCCTGGCTGACCCCTTAGTAGTAAACTTTGCTTGCGAAAAATTATTCAATTGTTTGGCCGAAAATGCTTTAAAAGGTAAAATATTAAGTTTTTCCCCTAAATTGCGTAAGATTTTGGTGGCAAAAAGGTCACTGAACATTCTTTTTCTCCTTTACAAATTATGCGAGTTCATTGACAATACTGTTATACCTTAAATTCGCCATCACCGGGAAAAATCCTGTTAAAAATGAGGTCTTTCCCTGAAGAAACGCGAAAACTAACGAAAAAATACTAGGGAGTATCAAATATCCCGCATCATAAAATATCCTGCATCGTAAAACAACCCACATTATAAAATATCCCGCATGGAGAAACAAGAGGGAAAAAGCATGTTTAAAAAGTATCTAAGACCCCTAATAGCTGCCATACTGGCGCTAATCCTGGCCATTCCCCTTACAATCTGGAATCCCGGCCTGGCGCTAGGGAATGATGGCAGCAAAACTCTGGTTCCGAGGAATGATGGCAACGAAACTCTGGTTCCGGGAAACGATGGCAACGAAACTCTGGTTCCGGGAAGCGGCGACAACAGAACTCCTGCTCTGGGAAATGATAACACCCAAACGTCGTTTCACCGGGCCTACGATCCTAAAGCAATCCGCCTCGTGGTAGAAGTAACCCAGGTAGCCGACCTTGATGCTTTGGCCGCTGCCGTCGGCGGGGAATTAGTGCGGACAGGCCCATTGAATTACTGCACCTTGGAGTTCCGGCCGGAATCCCTTAAAGCTGAGAATTCCCATGACCCTGCTGTTGAGCCCATAATTAATGAAGAACAAAAAAAGAGCATTTTGGCTAAAGTCTTGGATTTCCCCGGAGTCTTAGGCGCCGAATGGAGCAAGACTTATAAACTAACAACTTCAGAAATCGGTAAACTCACAACTTCAGAGACCGGCAAAGCAACTGCCGAAGCCGGTGGCGAAATTACTATAACCGATCCCGAATACACCCTGCAATGGGCTCTCCGGAGAATCCGGGCAGACCAGGCCTGGGCTGAAGGGGCTACCGGCAAAGGAGTAATAATTGCTGTCGTTGATACCGGAGTCGATCTGGATCACCCTGACCTGGTCGATGATACCTTGCACCGGAGCAGTCTAATCCAAGGCTACAATGCCTTTACCAGAAGCTCTTTACCCGGAGCCGACCAGGACGATAACGGCCACGGCACATCTGTGGCCGGAGCCATAGCCGCCCTGAATAATGATGAAGGCATTGTGGGGGTCGCATACGAAGCTATGATCATGCCGATCAAAGCAATGGATCATACCGGGGAAGGGGAAGACAGCATAATCGCCGACGGGATAATCTGGGCTGTCGACCACGGAGCCAAGATAATCAATCTAAGCATTGGTTCCGACACCCAGGCCAAAGTACTGGATGATGCCCTAGAGTATGCGGCGGACCAAGGCTGCCTCCTGGTGGCAGCCTCCGGCAACAAAGAAGGCAATACAGAAATCAATGATAATGCGGGTAGAGGAGAGGCCGGCACCGGTCCAAACTCCGTAGCCTACCCTGGGGCCCATCCTGCCGTCATGGCTGTCTCAGCGGTAGATATGCATGACACTGCCGCTCCCTTCGCCCTGACCGGTCCGGAAGTAGAAATAAGCGCTCCCGGCAGTAAAATACTCACCAGTTATTGGACAAAAAATGAGACAGGCTGCGCCTATTCCACAGGCACATCCATAGCGGCACCTTTTGTCTCCGGGGCAGCAGCCCTTCTCTGGAGCAAATATCCGGACTTAACCGCCGCTGAGATCCGGCAGGCCCTGCTCAGTTCAGCCTATGACCTGGGCGCCAAAGGCAGGGACAATAAATACGGCTTTGGCCGGCTGGATATCTACCGGGCACTGCAGGCTTTGGAAGAGGAGGAAACCGAAACCTTCTATTCGTCCGCCGCTCTCGGTTGGCAGGGTGGCAAAATCTATGCCGGAGGCACAGCAGAGGAGCCCGCTGCCCTCTTAACCGTACCTAAGGACACCTTTCCCTTAAGGGTAACCGGCATGGGTGTTGAAGAAAAAATAAATATCTCGCTGCAAACTGCTGTTTCAGCTCAGGACTTTCCCGAGGGCATAATACCCGCCGGTGAAACCATCATAGTCAAATCCTGGGGAGAAGTGCCTGCCAAAAAAGCCCTGGGCTTAAGCCTGAAGCTAAAACCTCCGTCAGAAAACGCCGCTTTATCCTTATCCTTAACCGCGCCTGGCCTAAAAGCTATTCAGCCCGCTTCTGTTACCAGTAACACCGCTTTAAATGAAAACGGAACTGAATATGTGGATGAAGGAATAGCACCCACAGCGCCTCCGGAGCCGGTCTTAACTGCGTACCTCTATAAATGGAGCGGCAGCAGATGGCTTAAGGTCGGAGGGGGAGTAACAGATCCTGCCAAGGTCCTGGAAGCTGCCATCTATGAGCCGGGCACTTACCGGGCGGGCTGGAGCCTGGAACAGAATACGGAACGCCTAGCCGGAAACGACCGCATCGCTACGGCTCTGGAAATAGCTCTGGAAGCCTTCCCCGGCGGGGCAGACACCGTAATAATCGCCAGAGCGGATGACTTTCCCGATGCCCTGGCCGGAGCACCGCTGGCTTATAAACTCCAGGCACCGATACTTCTTACCTATCCGGAAGAGCTTCCGGCTGAAGTCTACCGCTTTATCGCCGACTCTAAACCGAAGAAAATATTCCTCCTGGGGGGTACCGGCGCCATCAGTCCTGCAGTGGAAAGCAAACTTTTAGAGCTGGCCTATACCTACAGAATAGCCGGTAATAACCGTTACGCTACCGCCGCCGCTGTAGCCGATATGCTGGGAACAACCGGCCAGGCTATAATCGTGAACGGCCTCAATTTCCCGGATGCTATCGCGGCCGCTTCCCATGCTGCCTTGCAGGGGAAGCCAATCCTCCTTACTCCGGCAGCCGGCTTAGCACCGGAAACGGCAGAGGCCTTAAGGAGGCTCTCGGTGACCCGGGCTGAAGTAATCGGTGGCCCGGCGGTAATATCGGAGGAGGTTACCAAACAACTAATCAGTCCGGAAAGAATAGGCGGAGCCAACCGCTTCGCCACCTCAGCGGAAGTAATACGCCGCAATACACCTACCGGGGATGTCCTCTACATCGCCACGGGAATGGCCTTCCCTGATGCCCTAACGGGAGGAATCCTAGCCGCTTTGGATGGCTCCGGCATTCTCCTCATACCCCCAAGCGGCCCGACACCCGAGCAGGCCAAGGTCTTAGAAACTCTAAAAGGCCGGACAATAATAGCTTTGGGCGGGGAAGAGGCTGTTCCGAAAGACGCCCTAAACATAATAAGACTTCTACTTATCTCTTCCTAAAAAAATCCAGAATCCTTTGGAGATCTGCCTGGGAATAATAGCCGTATGCTCCGTATGCATCAACAAGACCCAAGCTGATTGCCTCATTAAAATAAGGCCTGGCGAGTTCATATCTGGGGATGTGAACTCGTTTAATAATTTCCAGCACTTCATCCTGAGGCATCTTATTTTCGGCAATACAACCCAGTAAATCGATTAATCCATCCGGGCCCTGAAAATTAACAAAGCGGTTGCTTGCTATTTGAGCTTTATATTCCCGATACACTTCATCTTCTTTATAGCGGCATTCGGAATGCACTATCCGCAAAGATTTTTTAACATAGGAAAAATTACCGGTTACCCCCTTGGAAATCAACCACTCAACCCAGGCATCCCCAGGCTGGGCGATTGGTTTGTTACAGTTATCACATATCCAATAAGACAGCTGATTCATTTTAATCCCCCCGCAAAACCGCCAAATAAACCTTCAAGCCCATAAGACGTTCAAACCCATAAAATCTTCTGCCCGCAGATCCCCTAGCTCAAATAATCTTCAGCCCCAAACAATCCACAATCTCAACAATCTCCAAGCCCATAAATCCTCCAAGCCAAGAACATCTGCTCCCAATTCATTCGCCCAAATATAAGAAGAATCCTTCAAATTGCTCCATCAAGAATAACAATTTCATCATAAAAAAGAATATGTCCGAATTCACTGTCCAAGTTCTTAAGACTTGGGCATTTTTTTATTTTGCCGTCATATAAATTCAAGGAAAGTAAACCAAGAAAAAATTCTTGGACTTGCATTTTCCTGCTCAGGCACAACCAAATCCAAAAAAGGGGGCAAACAGCCAAAGCATATTAAGGGGGTGATAATAACCACAAAGACTAACACAGCATAATTTAGATTAAAATAAAGAGAGGAGATTAAATCCAAAATGAAGAGGTTCAAAGCCAAAGCAATCCTGGCTATAATGGCCATGGTATTAATGCTTTTCCCGGTCCAAATCTTTGCCGCTGCCAGTGATTCTAACGCAGATTCGCTGCGCCTGGCAGGAATCGACCGCATCGAGACAGCCTTAGCCATCAGCCATGCCGGTTGGGATTATGCTGACAAAGTAATCCTAGCGCCATCGAACCAGTCCAATCTGGTAGATGCCCTGGCCGCCGCCCCTTTAGCAGGACAAGAAAATGCGCCAATTCTCTTGACACCCGTTGACCGGCTGGATTCCCGGGTCAAAGCCCGCCTGGCAAGCTTAGGGGCTCGCACAGTTTATATTATCGGAGCCATCCAGCAAAGGGTAGTTGACGAGGTAGAGGCCATGAGCAACATCGATGCCGTAGTCCTTAAAGGCTCCGGGCGGTGTGAAACAGCTGCCAAAATCAACGAATTGGTCACTAACCCCAACGGCGCCTTTGTCGTGGGCTACAATGCCCTGGCCGATGCCTTATCGGTAGCTTCCTACGCCGCGCATAACCGCTATATCATCATCGTCGCCGACTCCGGCGGCAACCTTCCCGCCGGCCAGCAGCTCGTAGGCAGCAAAATCTATAAAATCGGGGGACCGTCCTTAGTATCGGACAACATCAGCGGCGAACGCATTTACGGCAGCGACCGTTTTGAAACCAACCTGCGGGTAGCCGAGACCCTGGCCTTTGATTATAACCGGGTTTATGTGGCTAACGGCTTCACTAACCACCTTTGCGACTCCTTAGCCGTAGCACCCCTGGCGGCTCAATACAACTCCTTCGTGGCCCTGGCCGATAACATCAATAATCAAGTCAAAGCGGCCGAATATGTCAACACCAAAATATCCGCCCAATCCAGGATAATCGCGGTAGGGGGAGTAGCCGTCCTCTCCGACATCCTCAAAGCCAAAGTCGGAATTGACAGGCTGGTCGTAGAAATGGCCGAAGCCCTGAACCTTAAGCAAATCCAGGTCAAATTCAACAGAGAAGTCAACAAAGTCTCGGCGGAAAGCCCCGGCCTTTACAAACTTGACGACTCATCCCTGGACAATACCAACCTGGAAATCGACCTCCAGAAGGACAACAGGACAGTCCTAATAACCTTAGGGGATAATGATGTTTTGACCAATGCCCAAAATTACAAATTCAAAGTGGAAAGCATCCTCTCCAGCGACGGCAAAGCCTATTCGGAGGCCATGGAGACCACCATCAAATACGTGGATACAACCATTCCTTATATCACCGATGTCCAAGTCCTGGAATCCAAACTCCTCCGGGTAATCTTCAATGAGCCCGTAGCCAAGATGGATAAAGGCGTCACTAACCCCACCCTCGCCATGGATCCCTTCACCTTTGAGATAGCCGGGGGAATCCATCCCGTCGTCAAAGCCACCGCCGATCTCAACAAAAGCGCCGTCGAACTGGAAATCAGCGCTCCGTTGCAGCAAGGGCGGCATGAAGTAACCGTCAAACCCAGCGGCGACAACATCCGTGACTTTGCCGGTTATGCGCCCGTCAAGCATAGCAAGATCTTCACCGTAAGCAGAGACACCACCGCCCCGACAGTATCCGTCAAAGCTGCCGATGAAACCGAAGTCCGCCTGCTCTTCTCCGAGCCGGTCAAAAATGTGGACAGCTCCAACGTCCGTTTCCGCCACACCTACAACGAACACTTAAGCGGCGGCTATAACGAAGTCTTTGGCAATGCTGCAGCCACGGCCGTAGCCGACACCGATGACAAAGAATGGCTGATCAGCTTCGGCAAGAGCAAAGTAATGCCTGTGGGCAATATAGCCTTCTACATCGGCTATGCCTCCTCCACAGGGGATAAAATTGAAGACAAATTCGGCAACATCCTCCCGGAAACAACCTTAACCTTAAACGTTGTCCAGGATAAACAGCCACCAAAAGTCTTATCCGTAGTATATATCGACAGCACCCATATCGATGTCAGCTTTGACGAAACAGTAATTGGCGCCGACATCCCCACCAACTACACCTTAAAAGACAACACCGGCAGCACCGTTCCCATCTCGGCCGCCCAGCGCCAGGGGTCAACCAATGTATACCGCCTGACCACGCAAACCATGAAAGGCGGCACCTACAGCCTGACCATCGCCAATATCCGGGATAACTCCCTCACGGAAAACATCATGACCTCCACCACCATCAACTTCAACACCTCGGACAAAGTGGCTCCGTATGTGGAAAGAGCTTCCGTTCATGACGGCGCCAAGAAAATCCGCGTTTACTTCAGCGAAATAATGGCTGACGACGGCCTGGTAGTCAAAGAAAACTACTCCCTCTCCATTAACGGAGGCGCGCCCACCGTCCTGCCTCCTGGGACTATCGTCAGAAAAATTGACAACAGGACAATAGAAATAGAGCTCAAAAACCCCGTAGCCGGCTTGGACAACAGCGGTGATTTCCTGGTAGTCAGCGGCAGCCTGAAAGACCGGGCCGGAAACCGGATCAGCAGCTCACTCTATGTCCAGTACCCCATCAATGACGACAGCGCTCCGGACCTTCTCCAATATGTAGCGGATTCCGGCAAAGCCATAGCCCCCAACAAAGTAGAATTCAAAGTAAACATGCCTCTGGCCGGCGCCAATAAATCCAAGATAATCCTGGGAACAAACCTGAGCGCAGGCGGCAATAACCCCAAAGACGTAGCCATCGTCAACGATCTATTGGCTAACAGAGCAACAGTAACCCTAACCCTTAATGCCGATGCCGTGGATACTTCCTTCCCGGTTGCCACCAGCACCGTCACCCTCCAAAACGACGCTTTCACTTCGCTGCTCGGCCAACCGGTCAAATTCTCCACCGGATTGGTAATCAATGACTTTAAAGACTACGCCCGTCCGTCCGACCTCACCGATAACTCGGCCAAAACAGTGGATAAAGACAACGACGGCTCCATCGACGGCATTGAAATCACCTATTCGGAAAACCTCAACACCCCGTCGGTGACCAAAGAGGACTACCGGGTAGACGGCTACACCGTCACCGATGTCCAGGTATCGGGTAAAATTGTCCTCGTCCGCCTGCAGGAAAGCGGTGCCTTAGACGGTAATCAGACCGTCAAAATAACCCAAATAGGCGAAGTAAGCGACGACAGCCAGCAGCACAATGTCCTCGGCTCCCAAGCGACCATAACTGCCCGGGACGGAGCAGCGCCCGTCCTGGTTAGCTGGAAAATGGACCTGAACCCAAACGGTGCAGCCAAAAAAATAGAGCTTACCTTCAGTGAGCCCGTCCTGGCAGCCAATGTGTACCCGGTCATGATCAAAGTGGATAAAGCGGCAACCGGTGCTCCACAAGACTTAGCCGGTGCCTACCCAATGCAAACCTCCGACAGGGTCGTAACCCTGGAGAGACTTGGTCCATCAGTAGTCGCGGGCATCAATAACGCCGCTCCCATCCGCACCTCAACGGCCGGAGACTATACCTTAGTACTGGAGGCCGGAGCCTTCAAAGACGGCGTAAACTCTTCCGCAGCAGTGACCTCGTTTGGTCCCCCGTCAGTCTTTACTCCCGATACCACCAAACTGGCAATCAGCAGCATAACCCAGGTCACAGGCGAAGCAGCCAAAATCAAAGTAACCCTGGATGACTATATCTTAGCCGCTGACGCTATTAATGAAGGCAAATGGACAACCGCCGGCTTTAGCCTAACCGATGCCAACACCTTGGATACCGACCTGCTGTCCATCATCATGACAGCCAATGAAGCCATCGCTAACGGTGACAGCATAGAAATCAACGGTCTGACCGACATTGCCGGCAACACCGCCGAAGCCACCAAAGACAAAGGCACAGCCACAGGAGACGGCGCAGCAGCCATCTGGACCATAGACTAAGCTGCCCTGCACCTCCCGTCACTCTGAGCTTCCTTATAAAAAAAGGGACATACCAGCCCGCAGAAAAAACCATCTGCCAGGTATGTCCCTTCCTGATTTTCTGTTCGGGGTCTGACCTTTCGAAAATTAATAACTACCTACTTCTCCTCGACACTAAGCCGGTACTCGGCCTGGGCCTCAACCTTCAAAGTATAATCGCCGGGCTGCAGGTTATAATCATTAACTTCTTCCGTATCCGGCTGTCCCCCGAAAACAACAATCAAATTATCTTGGGCGTCAATAATCTGGTACCTAAGCTCCTGCTCGGTTCCTTCAATCTGGCAGCGCACCCTGTTTTGAGGCTTAGTAAGGGTGAATTTCTCCGTCCGGTTCTCCGCACCGCTCAAGCTGACAATGGCTGTATAACCATCACTCGGCCCATCACTCGGCTCCTTGCCGCCGTTAGGTTCTGCAGGTGTTTTGGAGGAGCAGCCGCCCGCCAGCAAAGCGATAACCAAGAGCAGCACAGCCCCAAACGCCCAAATTCTCCGTCCGTAAGCCCTTTTTGCTTGCGGCGTCCTCTGCATCTCTAACATTTTCATTGGAAAATCACTCTCCTGCACTCAAAATCTTAGAATTCCGCTTCCTTATTCTAAGAAAATTCCCGCCGGAATTCAAGTATGGAATAATTTACATCAGCCCTGCCTCTGGTCAAAGCAACCCGAATATTGTAAAATAACAGACACGCAAAGCTACAAAATAGAAAATTTACATAAAGGGTAAAATAGGAAATATGTAATTACAATAAAAGAAAATATTGGTAAACCAAAATTATTTGGTTAATTTTGGGTGTGGGAAGCCTCAGGCTTCTTGACCATATATACGGCCTAAAGGACCTAACTGCTCCTCAAAATGGAACTTTGGAGGGAGGACGCTCCTGTTAGAGCAGTTTGCCTTTAGATATTGCGCAGTGTCTGAAGATGATAGCGATCCGTTTAAGGAGGTGAAAAAAGCTTAGCTTCAGGACTAAAATCCGCAGAAACCTAAAGAAACCTTTGAAAAGAGAGGAGATTAAACTAAATGAGTAGAACGAAAAAGATAGCAGTCTTAGCTATCATTGCTATGCTTCTATGCATGATTCCTGCTCAGGTCTTTGCTGCGGCCAGCGATGCCAACGCAGATTCCTTAAGATTAGCCGGAATCGACCGTATAGAAACAGCCCTTGCTATCAGCCATGCCGGCTGGGATAAAGCCGATGCCGTGGTCTTAGCACCCTCCAACCAGGCCAACCTCGTTGATGCCCTGGCAGCAGCACCACTGGCCGGTCAAGCCGGTGCTCCCATACTTCTGACCCCTGCCGACAAGCTTGATGCTTCCGTTAAAGCTAGAATTGCTGCTCTCGGTGCTCAAAAAGTCTATGTCGTCGGTGCTATTGCTGACAGCGTAGCAGAAGAAGTAGAAGCCATGACCAACGTTTCCGCCGTAGTCCTCAAAGGAGCCAACCGTACGGAAACAGCGGCTAAAATCAACGAACTCATCACCAACCCCAACGGTACCTTCATCGTTGGTTATAACGGCCTTGCCGATGCTTTGTCCGTAGCTTCCTTCGCAGCTAAGAACAGATATGCCATCATGGTAGCCGACCAAAGCGGTAACCTTCCTGCCGGACAACAAGTCGTAGGCAGCAAAACCTACAAAGTCGGCGGCACCACCCGTGTAGCCGACAGCGCCCCCGGCGAGCGTCTGGCCGGTGACGACCGTTTCGAAACCAACCTCAAAGTAGCCCAAACCTTAAGCTATGACTACAAGAGAGTTTATGTAGCCAACGGCTTTGACAAGCACTTGGTGGACTCCCTGGCTGTTGCTCCATTAGCAGCCCAATACGGATCCTTCGTAGCCTTAGCCGACAACATGAATAACCAGGTCAAAGCTGCTGAATTCGTTAACACCAAAATCAGCGGCAGCACTAAAGTAATTGCTGTTGGCGGCCTCACAGCCCTTTCCGACATTTTGAAAGCCAAAGTCGGCATCGACACCTTAGTTGTCGAATCCGCTGAAGCTATCAACCTCAAGCAGATCGAAGTTAAATTCAACAAAGAAGTTAACGAAGTATCCGCTGAAACAGCCAGCAAATACGAATTAGATGACCAGGCACTGGATGCCACAAATCTAAAAATCGATCTTCAAGCCGATAAGAGCACAGTCCTCATCACTCTTGGTAATGGTGACGTTCTCCAAAACGGCAGCACCTATAAATTCAGCATTGACAGCATTTTAGGTGCTAACGGCGATTCCTCCGCAGCCTTTAATACAACCGTAAAATATACCGACACAACCGTTCCCTATATTACGGAAGTAAAAGTACTGGAATCCAAAAAACTCCGCGTAGTATTCAACGAGCCTGTTGCCGATATGGGTGCCGGCCTGAATAGCCCTGCCACCACCCTTAACACTGCTCTCTTTGAAGTAGAAGGCGGCGTTCATCCGGTAACCAGTGCCGTAGCCAAACTGAACCTGAAAGCTGTTGACCTGGAAATCAGCACTCCCCTGCAGCAAGGTCAGCATGAAGTAACATTTAAACCATCATCCGACGCTGCCGACCTGCAAGACTTTGCCGGTTATGCTCCTGTTAAGCACAGCAAAATCTTCACCATGACCGATGACACCACAGCTCCGACAGTGTCCGTCATTTCTGCCGATGAGACCGAAGTCAGACTGCAGTTCTCCGAGTCCGTGAAAAATGTTGACAAGAGCAATGTCCGCTTCCGTCATACCTATAACAGCACCTTAAGCGGCAACGAAACCACCGGTAACCTCGCTGCTTCCGCCGTAGACGGCACCAATAACAAAGAATGGATCATTAACTTTACTAAAGCCAAAGTAATGCCTACCGGTACAGTTAACCTCTATATCGGCTATATCTCCTCCACAGGCGACAAAATTGAAGATAACTTTGGCAATGTCTTTGCTCCTGTCACCTTAACCCTCAATGTGGTTCAGGACAAAGAAGCACCGGTAGTTGAATCCGTAAACTTCGTGGACAGCACCCATGTTGACGTAGCTTTCAATGAAAATGTTGTCGGTGCTGATATAGCTACCAATTACACCCTGAAAAACAGCAGCGGTACCAAAGTAAATGTTATTAGCTCTACTAAACAGACCGGCACCAATGTTTACCGTCTGCAAACCGCTACCATGACCGGTGGAACTTACAGCCTGACCATTGCCAACATCAAAGATGATTCCTTAACTGAGAATTTGATGGCTTCCACCACTAAGACCTTTAACACCAGCGACAAAGTTGCTCCTAAAGTTGACAGAGCGGTAATCTATGACGGAAATAAGAAAATCCGCGTCTACTTCAGCGAAGCCATGTCCGATGACGGCCTGACCGTGAGAGAGAACTACTCCTTCAAGATTGGCGGCGCTGCAGCTACCAACCTTCCTGACGGTGCAGTAGTCAACAAAATTGACAACAAAACAATTGAAATCGTCCTCAAATCTGCTGTAGGCGGCCTTGACTCCACAGGTGACAAGCTGGTAGTTGCCGGCAGTCTGAAAGACCTGGCAGGCAACAGGATCTCTGCTGCTCTGACAGCTGAATATAACATCATAACCGATGCCGAGGCTGATTTGCTCAAAGTGGTTGCCAACTCCGTTAAAGCCACAGCACCTAACAAGATTGAGTTCAAAGTGAACATGCTCTTAAGCAATTACGATGCTGCTAAGATCACTTTAGGAGCTAACCTTGGCGGCGGCAATCCTGCCGGTGTAGCTATTGTCAATGACGTCCTGACCGGCAGAGCTACCGTAACCCTTACCCTGGCTCAAGATGCTGTAGATACTTCCTTCACCACAGCAACTGATACAATTACCTTCGCTAATGGAGCCTTTACCACCCTCTTGGGCGGTTCGGTAACCTTTACCAGCGGAGCCCTTATTAAAGCCGGCGACATCGAAGACTATGCCCGTCCGTCCGACCTCAAAGCCGGCAATGCTGTAACAGTAGATGCTGACGGCGACGGCCAAATCGACGGCATCCTGATCACTTACTCCGAAAACATCAACACTCCGTCCGTAGCTGCCAGCGACTACCAAGTTGAAGGCTATGTAGTGAAAGATGTTCAGGTATCCGGTAAGACCGTCTTGGTCCGCATCCAGGAAAGCGGTGCCGTAGATAAAGACAACACGCCTAAAGTAACCCAAGTAGGCGAAGTTGCCGACGACAGTGCACAGCACAATGTCCTTGGACCACAAGCGCCTATCACACCTACCGATGGAGTAGCCTAATCTCTAAAACAAACCAAAGACCCTCGGAGAGAGCAATCTTTCCGGGGGCTTTTTTATGCATAAGTGCCATATTTTCTCAGAAATATCCAGTAAAATTACATAAAATGTCTTTTCAATTCGTGCAAAATAGTATAAAATAAGATAGCATCTGAGGGCAGATATTCCTCTCTTGCCTATATTTGCATTCAAAGTAAAAAAAATCATTTACTTTGGCAGGAATATTGGAAAGTTTCAAGAATATATAGGGTGAGATAATAGGAGTACTTTTGTGTGCTTCTTTATCTATAAAGGCAGTCTAAAGGGATAGCCGCCCCTGAGGTAACGAGGCTCAGAGGGGGGACGCCCCCGTTTGGGTGGTGCCTTTAGATATTGCGCAATGTCTGAAGATGATTCTGTGACTCTGAAAAGGGAGGTGAAGAAGACCTAAACGCGCCATCATGGGCAGGAAAGCAGATGCAATTTGATGTTGGAACAGACTTTGAATCTGTTTTCCTAAGACAGAAAAAACCCTTAAGTGAAAGAGAGGAGATTTGACTAAATGATTAAATCCAAGAAGATAGCTATCTTAGCTATCATTGCCATGGTTCTGTGCATGCTTCCCGCTCAGATGTTTGCTGCAGCAAGCGATGCCAACGCAGAATCCTTGAGATTGGCAGGACTGGATCGTATTGAGACAGCTCTTGCAGTAAGCCATGCCGGTTGGGACTATGCCGACACCGTAATCCTGGCACCTTCCAACCAAAATAACCTCGTTGACGCACTGGCTGCCGCTCCCTTGGCCGGCCAGGTAGACGGCCCGATTCTTTTGACTCCGGTTAACCAACTGGATCCTAACGTCAAAGCCAGAATCAGAGCCCTCCAGGCTAAGACTGTTTACGTCGTTGGTGCTATTTCCGACGCTGTAGCAGAAGAAGTCGATGCCATGACCAACGTTACGGCCATTGCCCTCAAAGGCAATACCCGTGTCGAAACAGCTGCTAAGATTAATGAGCTGCTGACCTATCCGCAAGGCTCCTTTGTAGTTGGCTACAATGCTATCCCGGATGCTCTGTCCGTAGCTTCCTATGCAGCTAAGAACCGCTACGCCATCATCGTAACCGAACAGAACGGTTCCATCCCTGCCGGACAGCAGCTCGTTGGCACCAAGTTCTATACGATTGGCGGACCGAGCCTGGTTGCTGACGTTTCCGGTGCTACCCGTATTTACGGCGCCGACCGTTTTGAAACCAACCTCAAAGTTGCTGAAGCTTTTGACTTTGACTACAGAAGAGTCTATGTAGCCAACGGTTTCAATAACCACCTCTGCGACGCTTTAGCTGTTGCTCCCCTGGCTGCTCAGTACGGCTCCTTCGTAGCTCTGGCTGACAACATCAATAACGAAGTTAAAGCTGCCAGCTTTGTTAACACCAAAGTTACCGGCGCTACCAAAGTTATTGCTGTTGGCGGCATCTATGCCTTAAGCGACATCCTCAAAGCTAAAGTCGGCATTGACAAAGTAGTTGTCGAGTATGCTGAAGCTATTAACTTGAAGCAGATTAAGGTTGTCTTCAGTCATGAAGTTAACAAGACTTCTGCTGAGAACGTCTCCAAGTACAAGCTTGATGATGTAGTATTGTCGAATGGCACTGATGCAATTGCAGAACTGAAGGTTGAACTTCAAAGCGACAAGAAGACAGTCATAATTACTCTTGACAATGATCAACAATTGGAGAATGGTAAAACCTACAAATTCCAGATTGGCAGTATCATCGATGGTAACGGTGTAGAATCTGATGTATTTAATACCACTATTAAGTACACTGACACTACTGTTCCTTACATCACCGAAGTAAAAGTTCTGGAATCCAAGAAGCTCCGTGTTATCTTCAATGAGCCTGTGTATGATAATCAGGCAACTGAGCTACTACTGCTCAAAGAGTGACAATACCTACTTCGCTCTTTCGAAGTTGAAGGCGGAGTTCACCCGGTAGTAACTGCTACTGCCGACTTGAGAAATGTGCAGTTGATCTGGTGATCAGCACTCCTCTGCAACAGGGTCAGCATGAAGTCAAAGTTAAATCACCAAGTGATAATTCGCTGGTTGACTTTGCCGGCTATAAGCCTGTCACCCATACCAAGATCTTTACCATGACCAATGACACCACAGCTCCGACTGTCACTGTCAAGTCGGCTGACGAGACTGAAGTAGTATTACTGTTCTCCGAGCCTGTCAAAAATGTAGATAAGCCTAACGTTCGTTATCGTCACACCTATGACCAAGCGATTCACGCCACTGGTACACAGAATACGATAATCAAATAACTGGAGATAAAGCTGCTTCTGTTGTAAGCGGAACTGATGATCAAGAATGGATCATCCACTTTGGCCGCGACAAGGTACTACCTCTTGGAACTGTCAACTTCTATATTGGCTATGTCCAATCCTCAGGCGACAAGATTGAGGATAAATTTGGCAACGTAATGCCTGCTACCACCCTCACTCTGAATGTTGTCCAGGATACCACGCTCCTACAGTTAAATCGGTAGTTTATGTTGATACAAACTACCATTGATGTTGAATTTGATGAGAGCGTAATTGGTGGAGACATTCCTACCAACTATACTCTGAAGGATTCTTCCGGCGATAAGGTAAATGTTACTGGAGCAGTAAGATGAGCAGTTCCAAACTAAATATCCGCTTACAACTGCTGATATGAAGGGCGGAACCTACTACCTGACAATCGCTAACATCAAGGACGACTCCTTGAAGCGGTAACCTGATGCGTTCTACTACTAAAGCGTTTCAATACTTCTGACAGCGTACGCCCAGAAGTTAGCAGAGTAATAGTATATGACGGCAATACCAAGATTCGCGTTTACTTCAGTGAGTATATGCTGGATGACGGCCTGACTGTTAAGGAAAACTATTCCTATCAGCTAGGTGCAGGCCCAGTTACATCCTCTACCTGCCGGTACAGTTGTTAACAAGATCGACAACAAGACTGTCGAAATCGTCCTGAAAAATGCGCTATAGCTTCTAGATGGTCATACCTTATATGTCTCCGGCGCTTTGAAAGACCGCGCTGGCAACAGACTTACCAGTTCCATCTGGACAACCAAGGCTATAAGCGCTGCCGACGCAGTTGCTTATGTAGATGATTCCGCCAAAGCAACTGCTCCGAATAAGGTTGAGTTCAAGCTTGACAGAATGATAAGTGTTGCTCCGGTGGAAGCGTTTACATTAACTGGTAATCTCGACATCGGAGGCACCAAGCCTAATCCTAAGAGTGTTGCAATCGTAAATGATCCCCTTAGCGGTAAATCTACGATTACTTTGACACTCGACGGTGATGTTGCTGATACTTCATTCAAATCTGCTGGTACTATTTCAATAGTCGTTCCAGTTGATCCTGCTAAGAGACTCAAGACAGAACTCGGAATTACCATCGATACCGCATTAAATAGCTTTGTTGATGCTACTTCCGCTACAGCAGCCAAGAAAATCAAGGACTACGCAAGACCGTATCTTGTAAGTAACAAAGTTATAACTGAAGACTCTGATGGCGATGGACAGATTGATGGGTTATTACTCACCTACAGCGAGCCTATCAATACAGAATCTGTCCAGGCATCTGATTTCACAGTAGATACTCATAATATAATTGGCGTTCAAGCTGGGTTAGACTGATGGTCCAGTTGCTGGAAATAGAATCCGTATCAAACTCCAGGAAAGCGGCGCTAAGGATACCGGTGTAACTCCGAAAGTTACCCAAACTGGCCAAATTACTGATGACAGTGCTCAGCATAATGCCTTAGATTCTTCTGCTGCTGTTACAGCTAAGGACAATCTGGCACCGCAATTTGCCTCCGCAGTATTGAATGCAGCTAAGAATCGTCTGACAATTACCTTCAGTGAAGATGTAACTGCTAGTAATGTTGCTGGAACATTTACTGCATTGACTACTACTGAATTGACTCTGCCTCCTGGTGTTACCTATGGCGTCGTAACACACACTGCTGCTGCCAAGAACGTAGTAACCGTTGAAATTACTGCCGGTGGTGAGACAATTTCTGGTACTGCTACTGTTAGTGTAGCTGTAAACAAAGTATATGACATGGCTGGAACAGCTATGGCAGCTGCTAATGTTGTTGTCACCGGTTCTGACGCAACAGCTCCTAAGCTATTGAAAGCAGTAACAGCACAGACAAACGCAACTAACGTAATGCTCACTGGAAATAAGCAATTTACAGTAACCATGTCAGGTGATTATAACGGTGCTTATGGAAACAAGATTGAAGTAGAGATAGTTGCTGCTGCTGGTGGCGCCGCAAATCCAGCTGTTAGTGCGGGATTTGCAGCTGATAAATTAACGATCACTTTGAATACAGACAATCTTGCTACTGCTACTGTTCAGGACATTCTCAATGCAGTAAATGCAGTACCTGGATTCTCTGCTGCTGTTTCTGGCACTGGTGTAGCTGCTACTGCTATAACAGCTGCTGACACCGAGGTAGCCGCTACTTCTGTATCTTCTGGTGGTCAAGACGTAGTAACATTTACCTTCAGTGAAGGCATTAAAGACATAACTCCTCCTGTTGATGTTAATGGTTTCTTTGCATTCACCAGCGGTACTGCAATAACAGTTACCGGTAATGCTGCTAATACAGCTACCCTAAATGATATTGTTAAGACTGCTACAATTACTTTTGCTGACAAGCAGATCAAAGGCGCAGCTGTGAATGTTAAAGCTGGTGCACTTACCGACCTTGCTGGAAATGCGGCTACTATTGGTCCTGTCGTAGTAGAATAGCATTCTCTGCTCGAGGGAAGGTCTCCCTTCGGTCAACCTTCCCAACGGGGTCGTACCCCCTCATAATTCGACAAGTGTCGATGAGATGAGTTAAGCGAAAAAGAGAGAGTCAATTCTTCTTCGGAAGAGTTGACTCTCTTTCTTTCTGCGCAAATCTTAAGATTTAGTGCTCGAGGGAAGGTCTCCCTTCGGTCAACCTTCCCAACGGCGAACGTTCCCAACGGGGTCGTGTAATATCCGTTTCCGGAGCTGCATAGCAGGTCTGGAAAATAAAAATAAGGCTCCATTTGGAGCTTTAAACTTTAGTTATCTAGAAGTAGTAATATATTGAATGTATGAATGTTGAATATTTGCAAAATCTTTAGGATGAAGTATTCCTATCTTAAACAATAGCTGAGAGTAATCTAAAATTTGTGTCTTTGATACTCGTGCAGTAGATTTGAATCTTAGGTTTGCATATTGCCAGTAGTGTATTGGAATATCGAATTTGTCATTTGACCGAGGTGGTGTTTTAGTTACTTTTACCACCAAGACTATAAGGTTTTCTATGTCAAGAATTATGACTGGTCGAGAGGTGTTTTTGGCAAGTAAAAAATATAGCATTCCGGAAGTTAAATATGTAGCACCCCTGTTTCCATATTTAGAAATTAATGGTTGAATGGGTTAGTCGGTAGCTTGGACCGTTAAATACGAGCAGGTGGCTGTGATGAATAAGACGGTCTATTATAGCACTGGTCATTTTCTCATCGAAGAATATGCCGTTCCAACGGCTGAACTCAAGGTTAGTGGTAATAATGACGCTGCGTTTCTCGTAACACTCTGAGATTACTTGGAAAAGTAATTGGGCACCTCCTTTTTCAAAAGGTACATAGCCCCATTCATCACAGATCAAAAGATCGCACTTTTGGATCTGACGCATATATTTGTTTAATGTGCCGGAAGCTTTGGCCTCGGATAGTTGGTTAACAAGAGCTGCTGTACGAAAGAATTTGACGGTTTTACCTTGGTTGCAGGCTTCAACTCCAATAGCCGTTGCTAGGTGAGTTTTGCCGGTTCCTACAGGGCCATACAGGATAAGATTCTCCTTGTTTTTAATAAAGTGAGCATTTTTAAGGTCTTCCAGACTTATTGTTTTCGGAATGTCTATATACTCAAAGCTATAATCCTGAAAGGTTTTAACAACATCAAATCCGGCACTTTTAAGGAGTCTTTTTTTGCGGGAGATTTCCCTTTGAGCAAGTTCCCGCTTTAAAAGCTTAAGAAGAAACTCTTCGTTGGAAACAGCCTCAATATCTTTGTAATCCAGGTAGAATGTGCGGCCGATCTTTAAGGTCTTACAGTATTCTTTAATCAATGCTTGCATGCCTGATCACCTTCCTTAATCAGGAGATCATAGACATGTAAGTCTGGGTTATACTTCTGAACTTCCGGAAGGTTACTAGGCAGCTTGAAAAAGTTATTTTCCGGAAGGTTAGAATTTTGATGGTTATAAATAGCTTGTAAACTGTCAGTATTTATTAGATTCCGCCTTAAAGATTCAGCAAAAGCTTTTTCCGCAGTTGCCATATCTTGATCTTGAAGAATTGATGACAAAAGCTTAAGTGACCTTTTCTTTTCTGTGTAATCACATTTATTAAAATAGTCTTGAATTGTAGATGGCAGTTCTTTGAAAAAACCAGTATATTTTAGTGCCGTCGGCCTTTTAGCCATAAGATTCAGGTATGGTCCCCAAATCATTGATTCTTTTTGCTCTCCATATAACCTAGAGTGTTTTACTATTACCTGGTAGTCTTTATTCATGATTTCTATAATATCGGCCCCTACTTTAAGCCATAATTCTTGGTTAGCATATCTCGGGGAAGATGAATAGAGTTTGTTGTCAAAACGAATTTTCCCATATTTATCTGCTTTTACCGGCTCTAATCTATACACTTCAAAAGCAACTTCCGGAAGGTTATCCATAGCAGCTTTGTCTTCAGCAAAAAGAGTACAGATTAATTTCTTTTTCTTGTAGTGTTTGCGCTGCATATCTTTATCGCACATTTTAAGTAATTCTCTGTTGTAATCTTGCAGATCTTCAAATTCCGGAATCGGCACGAGGAAGTTTCTTCGATGGTAACCTACTTTAACCTCAACATGCCCCTTCTCATGCCCACTGTTTGGATTACAGTAGTTGCTTCGGAAATTGTAGTGGAGCATGAACCTGTTAAACCCTTGAGTGACATCTCTTTCACCATTTTTACGTATGTTTTTTACTACGGTAGACATATTGTCAAACCAAATATGGGTAGGAACTTTCCCCATATACTCGAAGATGTTCTTCAACCCTTCCAGTAAGCACTCTTGGTTCTCGGCTTTGAATAACTGGAGATAGCCTCCGTTGCTATAAGGAAAAGATAGGTTAAGGTAATATCCGTTGTATAAAACTCCCTTTTCAATGAACTGAGCTGAACCGAAGTCTAGCTGAGCTTCTCCCGGAGGATGATCAAGAGGCAAATAACCATTACTTGTTAATCCAATCTCTTTCTTACGCTTTGATACATAAGCCCTCACGGACCGGTCAGAGACATCAAACTCTGGGAATTGCTCTTTTAAGCGATTATATACTCTTTGTGCTGTGTGTCTTTGCTTCGGTTTGGCATTAAGATCTGCAATTAGCCAGGAATCAATCAAATCAGTATATGGAGCCAACTTACGGGGTTTAGATTTGGCTGGTGGCAGTTCCAAATTAAAGTTTTCCTTTTCTACATATTTTTTAACGGTATTAAAGTGGTGACCTGTTTCCGAGGAAATGCTGCGCAGGCTTTTCCCTTTATATTTAAACAGGTATCTGATATTATTGATTTGTTCCATTGTCAACATTCCTTTCTTTACCCCCTTTAAGCTTTGCAACTCAAAGGGTATTGTATTTGAGGGGTGCTGGCAATGGTTTTTCCATTTAACTGCTATATTTTTCTACTTCCGAAGTGCTACAATTTTATTTTGCCATAAACACAATGGTTACAAAGTAAAGTTTATAACTATGGCCGATCTAATCCATACCTTGAAAACCCAAGAAATTTCAAGTGTCTCCCGAAACATCATCAAACGGATTCTCGATTCTGACCTGATCATCATTGACGATCTGATGTTCATGGCTATGGAGAAAAATGAAGCCAACCTCTTTTTCCAGTTAGTAAACAAGCTCTATGGACAAACCTCCATAATTATAACGTCAAACAAAGGTCCGGAAGACTGGGGGGAACTTCTCGGAGACCCCGCCATCACAACGGCAATATTGGACCGACTTATACACAAATGCGAAATAATTAACATCCATGATATAGATAGCTATCGCATAAAACATAGACAAAAAATATTCAAGGATTAGCAGTATGCAAAGCCCCGCCGCAGCGATGTGAATCTCCAGTCGGGCTACGCCCTCCTTCCGATTCACATCGCTACAAAAGACTTTATGACAATAAAGATAGGCTCTAGAAATAAATAAAAAGAGCTCCAAAGCTCTTTCCAATATCCATTTATGTCAAAAATTAGGTGTAAAAAATTATTTATCGAAAACTGTAAAAACTTAATTGACATTCACAAATGTCACGATATTGATTCTCACTAGCATATTGATGCATTTGATTGAGAGCGTCATCGACATTCCGGGTGTCACGCTTTTCCTCTATTTGAATGATGGGCAGACCGTTAATCAAAAGAGTTGTGTCAAAACGGCAGCTTTGCTTTCCTGCGATGACTGCTGGTCGCTCAATTTGATTGACGACTTGATAAACCGTATCCCCGGCCCCTATTTGTTTTTGATCAAAAACAGTAAGAAAAAACATGACGCCCATCGTCTAAATCAATCTCTATTTGCGACACACCATTTAAACCGTACAAGAATTGCCCCGCTTCGTAAGGTGTCCGAATGCCCGAGATAATTTTCTTCACTTGATTAAATTCCACAGCACTTAAAGGATGATCAAGGGTGTTTTGATTGTGTTGTTCAAGAATCGCCTTGAAGTTATCCCAAAGTTGTGCTGTGGTTTTAATGCGGGGTTCGTATTTCCATAGTTTCGTTTTTACTACATAATCGGCCTTTGCTTCTTTTACAGCAATGTCGCCGATGCCTTCCAGATGCTCGGCTTTGCTAATGGTACCACTGGTAAGGTATTGAATAAGTTCCGCCTCAAATTGATTCTCCTTCATCTCCTGCTTGCCTCCCTAAGCTTTTCTAATACTAGGGTAGTTTCTGAATTTGCCGCTCTATTTCTTAAGGCTTCCAACCGTAATTGGTTGAAAATAAAGTTCACCAATAGATTAAAAAATATTTTTATGGAAAAAAGCGGTAATGCATTACTATGAAGAGAATTAATGCACATTAGCAAAAGGCACGTACGCTATCTATTTATCATCCAGGAATAAAATTTTCCACAAAATATTTGACTCTTCAAAATAAATAGACTAATATAATAAATCCTGACTTTTGCAGCAAATCTACAAAAAAAACGGCCGCAATCCCTTGATACAAGCGGGATAGCGGTCTTTTAGATTTTGTCATAAATATGTAGTGTAATACCTCATTTTTTGGCCTGCGCCAAAATTTTTTTAATATCACCAAGACGAAGCCTCTTATTCGTAAAATCAATTCCCAGAGCATCGCCAATCGCATCAGAAATCTCACTTCTGTAATCAAACAAATAGATATTTTCATGCTCATTGGAACAGGAGATCTTATTCAGACATTCAACAATTCTTTCGGCAGAATAAAGTTTGCCGGTTTTCTTTTGCATAATTCGCATAATAGTAAGGGCTATGAAACAAGTCAGAAAGTGAGCATTAATATGATCCTGAAGTGACACATAAACCGGCCGCGTTTCCAGTACCCCTTTAGTCACGCGAAAAGTCTCTTCAATCTCCCACAGACCGCGGTAAGTCTCAATCACTTCAATATCAGACATATCCAGTTCACTGGTGACAATAGCGTAGTAGCCATCATACTTTGCTTCTTCAGCGACTTTTGCGAATCCAAGACAGGACGCTCTTTAACTTCAAGAATTTCACCAGTCTTTTCATCAAACTTCAGATTCTTCACATACTTGGCCGCACCGTAAGAAGTGGCCTTCGTATATTTTTGAGGATTAGACTACCGAGATCATAAGCCTTTTTCAAGACCTCTTCACGCTCTGCCTGAGCCTTTAAAGCATATTTTCTTGCCCAGAAAACTACCTGCTTTTCATACACCGTTTTCTTAACTTTTTTCCACTTGAGCAGCGTCACATTGATATCCCGGGCAATTATCCTGCTTTTAATCTTGAAGTCAGTGTCTTCATCAGCAGGTTTGCCATCTTTGCCTACATAGCCTTCAGCGGAGAGGACAAACTCCTTAAAAGCCTTAGTACCACCCCTGACCGAAAAACTAAAAACATACCCGTTAAAATTTTTCCCTTTCTCCTTGCCTTGAAGATAAAAAATATTATCTCCCGTAATAATCCCCATGTCAGCAACAACAATAACCCTGCCGGTATCATAGTTTCGTCTCACTTCACCAATGACCGGCCTAAACGTCTCTTTATCCACCGTATTGCCTGGAAACAATTCATAATGCAGCGGAATACCATCGGCATCCATAGCCAGCCCCATCTGCACAATTGGATCGCGGCGTTTTTCCTTGGACAATCCATGACTTACGAAACTCATCCGCTTCATCAATCTCAAAATAAAAATTCGTCACATCGTAATAGATAGTCTTAGTATTGCGCCCATATTTAGCAGCAATCTGAGCGTTCAAATATCTTTGAAATTCTGTAGCAATCTTAGAAAAGTGGGAAAGAGAGCGATAAACATCCGCCAAAGAAAAGTTGAAGCGCTCGAAATACCGACTTTTTTCCTCGAAAGCCTTCTTCTTGGAGCCGGGGGAAAGGCAATCTGGATACAACAAGCAAAAGCATGATGGAATTTGTATTGTACTCAAAATTCTCATGCCTGGACTTATTCTTAAAAAACACGTCCAGACCAAGTTCGTGGTAAATCTTCAAGTATTGCGGCATACCCGAAGTTTTTTCTGTTATCGGTACCGACAGAAAGCTTCTCATCCATATTGATTGACAAGGTTACCTTTCTCTCAGATTTTTCTTCTTCGGTCATCTTGCGAGCAACTTCTTTGAAATGGGCGATAGGATCATCGTATTCTTTCTCCAGTTCGTCCAAGTAACCAAGGGACTTAACAGTCCGATCAGTAGAAATATTTGTTTTTGGATTTCTGTATTTCTGGGCGATAACAAGATAGGTTCTACCTGATTCCTTGCGATACGTTTTTTTCAGATACATAATGCAAACCTCGTTTCGCCAGTAATACCTTAATTATACCATATTGTGCCATATTATGCTACATAAATATGATTAAAAATCAATAAAATTTTTCCCTTGAAGCCATATGCCGCAAGGGATTCAGGGTTTCTGTTTTTATTTAGGCTGTAAAACTAACGGCTTTTCTAATACTAGGGTAGTTTCTGAATTTGCCGCTCTATTTCTTAAGGCTTCCAACCGTAATTGGTTGAAATAAAGTTCACCAATAGATTAAAAAATATTTTTATGGAAAAAAGCGGTAATGCATTACTATGAAGAGAATTAATGCACATTAGCAAAAGGCACGTACGCTATCTATTTATCATCCAGGAATAAAATTTTCCACAAAATATTTGACTCTTCAAAATAAATAGACTAATATAATAAATAGAACATGTTCTAATAATGTATCGTAACGTTACAGATTTATTAACTTTCACGCAAAGCTGGCAGTATAAATATTTATAGAAATTTTTACTTCTTCGACACTCAGCAATGGTCTTTAAAAATTTAGAGAAAGGGAAAATGATGGATTTATTTCACATTTTCCCTTTGGCCGGCTGGCAAAATAAAACAAAGGAAGGCAGGAATACTAGGTATGTTACTTGAAGGAAAAAAAGTTATTATTACCGGTGGAATTACTGGCATCGGAAAAGCAACTGTTTTGGCGATGGCGAAGGAAGGTGCTTCTGTTGTGACCTTTTCCCGTGTGCCACCCACTAACGAACGGGCCGTGGCGACCATTGATGCCGCCAAAAAGCTGGGCGCGGGTGTATTTGCTCATATCCAATGCGACGTAACCGATCAAGCTGCCGTAAACGCCGCTGTCGATCAGGCAGTCAAATTGATGGGCGGTTTAACCACGGTAGTCAACTGCGCAGGTCTGGAGACCCAAAAGCCGGCGGAGGATATCACCGCCGACGATATGTATCTGCAATTCGCTGTTTCCTGCGTTGGTACTGCTTTAATGTGTGCCTCTGCCTTTCGCTATATGAAGGAGACCGGTGGTTCTCTGATTAATTATAGCTCTTACGCCGGTACAGAGGGCACGCCCGGTTTGTGTGCCTACAGTGCAGCCAAGGCTGCGGTGCTTGGCTATTCTCGTGTGATTGCTCAGGACTGGGGTAAATATAATATCCGTGTCAATATGCCCTGTCCCGCCGTGTGGACCGAGTTATCTCATGACTGGTACGAAAACAAAACCCCCGAAGGCAAAAAGGAAGCTGATGAATGGATGAAGAGCCTTATCCCCTTGGGCGGTCGTCTTGGTGAAGTGGAGGACGCCGCCAATCTCAACGTTTTCTTAGCCAGCGATATGTCCAAATTCGTTCACGGTCAGACCATTGGGGTGGATGGCGGTATGTGCTTCACCCGTTAGCAGTAATATCGTCTTCGTTAAAAAGCTCCCCTTCTATTTTCCTTGTGGCACATTATCGTATATTTTATTCAAAAAGGGGCTGTATCTAAACTAACCCGCCAAAGGCGTCTCAATAGAGGCGTCTTTTCTTTTTCTGGGTATTGTAGCCTTGCACAGATACTTCGCTCGCACGTTTTCGCAGCTACGAACAGAAATCCTCCGCTAACATGCCAAAACCTCTGGGCTCTGTGCATGTGAACCGTGTGTGCTACAATGTTCAGATGGGAACTGAGAATAGAGCGAGTGATTATGAGAAGCAGCTCGATGTAAAAAGACTACCTCTTTCGAAGTAGTCTTTTTGTTTACCTGGCAACGACCTATTTTCCCTAAGTAGATAGGAATTTTCTTTTCCACACATATACGATTTAATCTATTTGTTGGTGCAATATCAAGGTATTTTTGAGGAAAATTGAGCTGTTAGTTGATATTAGTTGATAATGAGAAGATTTCATACGGCAAAAAGAGAACGTGAGAGCATTAAAAAACAGGCAGTGCTTCAGGCGGTAATTAAATTTGCGCATGGCAAACAGAGCGGGAAGCAGCAAATACAAATTCCTCCATATCAAATATCCCAGTTCTCATAGGGTGGCTGCTGTGAAAAATCATCTTCATAAGGCTTTTGCATGCTGTCATCCACATACTCGAGGTCTGATACCTGATTAACAGCTTCCCACCACTCAAAGCTTCTGTGTGGTTGAACTTGAAGGGTAATGCTGCCAGGTGGAGGGTCATGGTTGTCCGGCAGCCAGAGATTAAGATGAATCAATATCTTCTTTATGGCAGCTTCATCCTCAATAAACGATATTATCCGCATTTCCCCGTTGCACTTCGGACATAATAGAGGATTAACATGGTAGATTTTCTGAATAAGCCGTGCCCAGTTTTTACGGAATTTCTTCCTTCCAATATTGGAATCAACTATTACTTGAACAGAATCAGGATTATTGCCGTCTTGCTTCTCCTGCTCTTCCTTCTTCCGCATACCCCGCGATTTGTTGGAGTAGAAGCCATAGTACCTGACCATCTGTTCACCCCTGCCGGGAATGTGGGTTACAAGCCTGGCCAGAAAATCGAGAGCTGTGAAGGTTTCGCTTAACTTGCTGGTCTTGCCTTCATAGATAACCCTGGCTTTTCGGTCGGCGGAATCATGTTCCGGGATGTATATCATCCGTTCCTGGGAAAAGGGAGCCCGTACGATATATTGCGAAAGCTTTTCAATACCTTCATCATCGAAAGGGCTGACCGCTTGTCCGCAATAGACGTTGAAACCGCTGTGCTGCCATGAGTTCATATTATCAACAACACTTAAGCTTATCTTTTCTTCTTTTATCAGCATGTTAAAGACTTCCGCAGCAAATGCCTGCTCCAAATCCGCTGCAACAGGTAAGGCGCCTTTTATGAATCGTCTGTCATCATGGAAGCAGCCGTCTGTTGCTATAATATGCAAGTGAGGATTAAAATTGAGAAATTCCCCAAAGGTCTGAACGGCAATCACACAGCCAGGCTGCATGGACGAGCAGCAGGCTTTGCCTGCTGCCTGCTTATCCGCAGAATTCTCCTTGGATACACTTGCTTTAAGATATTCGGACAGTACATTCCAGGCGCAGAGGCTGAGCTTTGGCAGGAGTTTCCTGTCATACATAAAATATGGCCGCAGGCGTTTTGGAAGGCTGAAAACCCACTGGCGGTGGGCTACATCTTCTAAAACCTCCTCGTGCAAGTGTTCACCGAATTCAACCACTCGCTTCTGATGGCAGGTAGGACAAAAGCTGCGACGTTTACAGGAAAAAGGAAGAAGGTATTCATGAT
>JBMNGP010000011.1:0-20689 GCA_050949905.1 Desulfitobacteriia bacterium
GGAAATTCTCCTGCCTTGCTAAATTAAATATTTAGATAATGTTCTAATACTTTAATTATATTATGATTTATACTTTTTCAGCTGTCAAGGAGCTTTCTTTAAAACGACATTTTACGCTAATAAGACGAAAATTGTGATGCATATAAGATAATAGCTTGAGGCAAATAAGATGATACTACGGTGCAAATAAGATTATAGTTAGACACAAATAAGATTTTATTTGGTGCAAATACTGCGATATCTCGGCATAAATATGATTATATTTGCCGCAAATAAGACGATAGTTTGTACAAATAAAAATGTTATTCTTGCCCTCGGGGAGGTGCCGAGGAAGAATAACATTTTTATCTGGATCACTTTTTCTAGATTTCTCTTTCTAGATTTCTCTTTCTGGATTCCTTTTCGAGATCTTCCTGCCTCTTCATTTTGGCCTTAGCCTTTCAGTTCCTCAGTTTCTATTCACTAAGCACCTATCTTTTTGCCGGCCTTCATTCTTTGCTAGACCGGCTGCCTTCCGGCTTACCTTCCATTTTCCCGCCTTTCTTAGGCCAAAACCCAAAACCCAACTTTAACCAAACATATTAGGGAGCTTGACGGCGGAAACATTCCTTTGTCACCCTTTACTCCGACCGTTTGGTTGCAAAAGGTGTGGCTCCATAGACCTTAGAACCCAGGTCATCTCTAAAGAGATGAGTATCAAGATCGTGAATTTCCTGATGGAACTGCTCTATCCGGATTTTATCCTTGGCATCAAAGGCATCAATCCCTCTGTTCAGCAGATTGCGGAAATAAACATCAAAAGTGGCAGCTTTGTTGGAATTCACTTCGTTTTCCATTTGTTTTTCCCATAAGGTCTTATGGAAAACAATGTACTTCTTGATGTCAGGCTCATTCATTTGGGGTCCGGCCGTGATCCCGAATAAGTAGCCATCTGTGTACTGGTGAATATTCCAGGCAGCTCCGAATGCAAGAGTCCTGGCAGCATCACTTAACACCCCTTCCTCGAAATAACCCTCAAGTGAGGGGGCAAGGTTCAGTAAACTCAGGTCAGGCTCCCGGTATTTTTTGATCCCGTTAGCATCGGTTCCCGTGCTAGGGGTTTGCTCCGATCCGGTAGTAGGTGCTGCCACTTCTCCTCCGGAGGAAGTACCTTGATTATTTACCTCCGCTGGAGTTCCCTCATTCTCCCCTCCCGCCGGTTCTTCATAATTGACTGGCGGGGATTGAATTACTACCTGATCCTCCAGGTTCTCTGCCTGACCGCGGAATACTTTCCAGGCTGTAGGCCCATAAATACCGCCGACAATTATTACCCCGGCCAGGACAATAGCCCCCACCAGGGTAAATATGCTTTTGCGGCTAAAAATCATCTTTTTCCCTCCTAACCATAGGTATTTTCTGTATAAGATTACCAATAATCAGGAGAAAAGCTTGTCACATTGGGGATGTCCTACAGTCTATTTTCGGTGAAGGTACGTTATTATCCGTCACCATATCCAAGGATAAGCTATTAGTCAGCTTCTTGGGCCTTGCATTCTTCTTTTTTCTCTATTCTTTTCCGGCCGAAAATTTAATTCTTCCTTCATTTTAGCCTATCGGCTACTTTTCCTGGGAAACCAATTTTATTAGCCAGGGGGAACCCTTGGAGAGATCCGCTTCCCTTCGCTACCAGGCGCAGGTTTTGGCCTTCCTGTTGGTACCTGGTTACTAGCTCTTCCAAATAATCCATGAGCGGCTCGGCAATTTCTTCGTGCCTTAAAGCAAATTCAATCGTAGCTCTGACAAACCCTAACTTATCCCCGACGTCGTACCTTTTACCCTCAAAATTATAGGCTAAAACATCCTGTAAATTACTTAACCCCAGCAGCCCATCGGTCAGCTGAATTTCGCCCCCTCTTCCGGGAGGCAATTCGCCGAGTATGTCAAAAATCTCCGGATTAAGGATGTAGCGCCCCATGATGGCTAAGGGAACCGCCGGAGCTTCCTCCGGCTGCGGCTTTCTCGATCATGTTTTCCGCTTTGTATAATCTAGCCGCTATTTTACGGCCGCTCACGATTCCATATTTGGCTACATCTTGAAGCGGTACCTCCTGAACACCGATAATATTACTGCCATACTGCTCATAATGCCTGATCATTTGTTTTAGACAGGGCTCGGTAGAATGGATAACATCATCTCCCAGGAGTACCGCAAACGGTTCGCTGCCGATAAACCTGCGGGCACTATACACGGCATGTCCTAAGCCCAAAGCTTCCTTTTGCCGGACATAATGAATATCGACCATCTCGCCGATGTTCCTGACCAGGGACAAGAGCTCAGATTTGTCGCTTTTCTCCAGATAAACTTCCAGCTCGACCGAGCGGTCAAAATGGTCTTCAATAGCCCTTTTATTGCGCCCGGTGACAATAATGACATCCTCAATCCCGGATTGGACCGCTTCTTCGATAATGTATTGAATGGTCGGTTTATCAACTATGGGAAGCATTTCTTTGGGTTGAGCTTTGGTGGCAGGAAGAAATCTTGTACCCAGGCCGGCCGCAGGAATCACTGCCTTGCGAATTTTGCTCAAGGATATTTCCTCCTTTGTTAATAATTATTCATAAAAGTCTTGACCTGCCTATAGCTACTTTAATTAGTATGGCAAATAATACATTTTTTATGATTTTCTGCAAAAAGATAACGCAGGTCTTAACCTGCGTCTCAAAAATGTAATCCTAGTCTATCAGGCCGCGAAGGCCATAAAGGTTCTGACGACTCAGTTATCAGCCCGAGCGCCAACCTCTGAAGGCTTTTACTTAAGCGGGTGTTTTTTCTTAGCATCAAGGCTGACGGCTTTTTCCAAGATGTGATCCACGATGCCGTACTCTTTGGCTTCTTCGGCCGACATATAATAATCACGGTCGGTATCGCGCTGTACCTTCTCCAGCGGTTGGCCAGTTCTTTCGGAGAGAATCTTATTCAGCTTCTCTTTAATCTTAAGCAGCTGGCGGGCGTGAATCTCGATTTCGGTAGCTTGGCCGGATAGGCCTGAGCCGGCTATCAGAGGCTGATGAATCAGAATTTCGGAATTAGGCAGAGCAATCCGTTTGCCTTTAGTTCCGGCTGCCAGGAGAAATGCTCCCATACTGGCTGCTGTGCCGATGCAAATGGTCTGGACATCCGATTTAATGTACTGCATGGTGTCGTAAATCGCCATGCCGGCTGTGATTGAGCCTCCAGGGCTATTTATATAGAGAGAGACATCTTTTTCCGGATCTTCGGCATCCAGGAAAAGAAGCTGAGCGACTACCAGGTTGGCCACATTGGAATCAATCGGGCCTCCCAGGAAAATGATGCGGTCCTTTAACAGCCGAGAATAGATATCATAGGAGCGCTCCCCGCGATTGGTTTGTTCAACTACCATTGGAATTAGATAGCTCATATTTTTACCCCCCAATACTTGTTTCTCAATTTAAGATCCATTTTTATTTTAGTATAAAGGTCAATAAAGGTCAAATGCCTGCTTAAAAATATTTTCTAGTATTATTTTGCCATTCCTGGATGCAAATAAACATCAATCCTTAAGCTACATTTAACATCAATCCCTAAGCTACATTTAACATCAATCCCTAAGCTACATTAAACATCAATCCCTAAGCTACATTAAACATCAATCCCTAAGCTACATTAAACATCAATCCCTAAGCTACATTAAACATCAATCCCTAAGCTACATATATTTTTGCTCCAAGGGAAAAATATACTTGTCAAATATAGCTATGAGGCCGACTCAAATACTTAAAGGAGGTCATATTTATGAATTTGATTCCTTATCATACGATGCGCAACATCGATAACCTGAGAAGAGAGATTGACCGGGTTTACCGCTTCCCCTTTTCCTTCTTCGAAGAAGAGTTCTCCCCGAAAATGACTTTGCCTTTTACAGATATTTATGAAACAGACGAGCAGGTTATCGTCTCCTGTGATTTGCCCGGACTGCAGAAAAAAGATGATGTTTCCATTGATATCGATGACAATGTCTTAACCATCAGCGGAACTTTAAACCGCGAACAGCATGTTATTCAAGAAGACAGAATGCATAAAAAAGAAAGGTACACCGGGCAGTTCCGGCGGTCCATGACACTGCCAACCCGGGTTTCCGCCGAAAAAGTACGGGCTATTTATAAGAATGGAGTCTTAAATATTTTCCTGCCCAAAGAAAGCTCCCCAGCCAAAAAATCCGTTAATATCGAATTCGAGCATTAAGAGCCTAACGGAGCAAGAGAAGCTAAGGCGCCATGACTAAGGGCGCCTTACTTTTTTGGCCATTGTGTTCTTTCTGAATCTAAAGTGCATAGAAATATAAAGGACTTGCCCTGGTTGTCCAATTTTTTTCTATGTTCTGAGAGGTTGCTTGAAGATGAACAAAAAAATACTCCTCTTCTTCCTTCTTGCCTTATTAACTCCGGCTTGGACTCTCTTCCTCCCCGGCTGTAGCCAAGACCATTCTGCCGCTTATGAAAAAGCTTTTGCTGAAGGGGGCAAAGCCCGGGCTGACTCCGGTTCCTCAGAACCCGTTGAGCTGAGTGAGATTAGTTTTTCCGCTCAGAACCTTCCCCGGCTATTCGAGATTATTGTTGGCGGCAAGTGCCTTAAGGCCTCTGCTTACTCTGGCTCAAACGAGCCGGATGGCGCAGCCGCTTCCATCCGCCTGAGCGAGGTCTTAGGCGAGAATGCTTTTCTCCCTGACGGCTTTTGGTTGATTAGCCCTTTTTTTGAGCCCCAAGAATTCTTTTTCCGGGACTTTGACCTTTCTCAACCTATTGACCTTGGGGCTTTAGCCTTAACAATGAAAGAGAAAAAAATAACTGCCCGGCCGGTCTCCGAGGCTATCCGGCAAATAGGCCCCTTTATTTGCGGACGCGATGACAACAATGACGGCAGCAGTCTTTATGATTGGGCGAGTGCTGAAGCCCTATGGTGCTATTCCCGCCCTCAAGGGGTTAAATTGATCGGTCTTGAAAGCCCGGAAGATCTTCCTCAGCCTATTTTCAATTTTCATAATGAGACAAGCTTCACGGTAGCCCCGGATGGCCTTAAGGTGGCCTATATCGAGCAAGGTTATTTGGTTGTTCATGACCTGCAAACTGCGCAGCGCCAAAAATGGCCTTTGACTCGCAATCCCGCCGAGCAAACCTTGGCCACCTGCTCTACCGAGCTCCTGTCCTGGTCGCCCAACGGCAGATTTATCCTGGGCTCCAACTTTGCCTATTATAACCATTACCTGGCTAAGCTTTGGGCGCTAGACCTGCAAACCGGCCGAATTAATGCCTTTAACGCCCGCCTTACCCATTCCTTCGCCGACCCGGTCTGGTCTCCGGACGGCAACCAGGTAGTAGTAACAGAGATCTTCAAACCTTTTAGCACTGATTTCCGCGGGCAATGGGATTTGCTTGATTTGCGCTCCCCCAAAATTTTTGCGGTGGCTCGCAAGGAAAAATTCAGTACCTCTTATGATTTTAGCTGGAACAGTGCCGGTAAATTAGTGCTTAACCCTTCCTTAGCCGAGGAAATCGAAGTCTTTGATCCCCTTTGGCAACAGGAACAGGAAGAATTCCGGGCTTACCGTTTGGACAGCGGAGCGGGGTATCTCGCTACCGGTCTGCGTTTTCTGACCAAGGAAGGTGAAACCGAGTTCACGCTTGATCTTAAGCCTGCCCTGGTCAAATGCGGCTTGGAGTTAGAGACGATTCATACCCTTTTCTTTGATTTGCTGAAAGTAGAGGATAAATACCTTTTCCTGAAGGGCAAAGCTGCTACCTTAAACAACGTCCGGGCTTATGCCTTATTTGGCCGGGTTGACCTTACAACAAAAGAGGTAGTCTTTCTGGAGCCTCTCTGGGTCAGACCGGAAAGCCGGGCAATTTTCCTTGGAGAGCATTTTAACTCCGCTCAGGAGCAGCTGCTTTTGCTTCCGGACGAAGATTCTCTCTTGATCCTGGATCTTGCGGCTCTGGCCAGGCAAAAGATAACGGTTGCCGAGCCCGTGCTTAGCGCAGGCTGGGTAGGTGAGAAGATTCTCTATATAACTGCAAGCGGGATTTATCTGCGAGCCGGCAACAGCACCCAGATTCTTCATAAAGCTCAAGATAATGAGGCTTTCCTTCCGGGAATTAAGCTGTCTCCTGACCTTAGCTATGCTGTGAGTCCCCAGCAAAAAGCCTTATACCGGAATGCTCGATGAGATCGGATTGACTATCATTGACTTAAAAGCTCTCCGGGAGTTTAATCTTTAAATATGGGCTTAGGGAATTATCCTTAATTAAAATATATTGTTTTACCAGGATCTGTTTCTGGTTTATAATGGGGTTACCATATAATATTTTTCACAAAGCTTCTGGTTTTCAGCTCTGGCCAAAAATAAGAAGCACCTTTATAAAGCTAATAGGCACAAGAGGCATTAATTAGCTGAAGTGAAAAAGAATAATTAAGGGTCTTAATTATCAGGATAAGAAGACAAACTTAATAGGACAAATTACCCTAAAAGCCAGAAAACCTGTTATAATGACTTTAGATTTTTTGGGATGTAAGATCATACTATAGAATAGAATCTGTTTTTGTTCCAAGCTTAAAGCAAAGTTGGTGAATCGATGAAAGCAATGATCATGGCCGCGGGAATCGGCACAAGGCTTCGGCCCTTGACAAATCCGCTCCCTAAACCCATGGTGCCCGTTTTAAATACTCCTGTTATGGAATACTCCGTCAAACTCCTCCAAAAGCACGGCATTCGCGAGATTATTGCCAACACTCATTATAATCCCCATTATATTCAAAACTACTTCCGCCAGGGCGAAGCTTTTGGGGTCAAGATGCAGTATTCCTATGAACCAAAATTGCTGGGAACTGCAGGTGGGGTAAAAAATAACCGTCATTTTCTCGATGAGACCTTCTTTGTCTTAAGCGGTGATGCTTTAACAGATATAGATCTTACCTCTATGTATAGATTTCATAAAGAAAGAAAAGCACTGGTTACAATTGCCTTAAAGGCAGTCGACGAAGTATCCCTTTACGGAGTGGTAGTGACTGGGGAAAACGGCAGGATCGTCGCCTTTCAGGAGAAACCCAAACCGCAAGAAGCTTTAAGCAATGTTGTTAATACAGGAATCTATCTTATGGAACCGGAAATATTCGAGCTTATACCTGATGGTTTCTATGACTTTGGGCGGGAGCTTTTTCCGAAACTGCTGGAATTGCAGCTCGCTTTTTACGGTTATGTTACCGATGATTACTGGTGCGATATTGGCTCCCCCGCTGTTTACCAGCAAGCTCAGGTCGAAGCCCTTAACCGCCCTAGCTTAAGAGAAAGCGCGGCGGAGAGTGGCCTGTATTTACTCAAAAGCAGCTGCCTGACCGGGGTTAATTCAACACTGGATCTTAGCACTATTCTGGGTAATAATGTTTTTATCGGAAGGAATTGCTGTATTGGCAGCAATGTCTATTTGGATAACTGTGTTATTTGGGATAACTGTATTATTTTAGAGAATGCCGTAGTCGAAAATGCTATTATTGCAGCAGGCTGCCAAATTGGTGTCAATGCCGTTATTAGAGGGGGGACTTTAGTCGGACATAATGCTGTTATTGGCCGCAACATTTCTTTAAAGAATTGCTCCATTGAACCTAACAGCATTTTGGTTGCGGGCAAAGCAGATTTAGCATAACTTACCAAACAGAGATAACAGTTAAAGGAGGGGAAAGCCATGGCAAAGGTATTAATTCTTTCAGCTTCAACAGGGCATGGGCATAATCAGGCTGCCAAGTGCTTAAAAAGCGAACTGGAAGCTTCCGGCTATACGGTTAGTATTGTTGAACCTGTCAAAGAAGAAAGCAAGTTCATGGAAAAACTGGTAGACGACGGTTACCAGCTCCTGGCCAGCAGACTGCCCAAAATGTACGGCAAGCTTTATAAAATTACTTATCATAAGTATGTCAACAAAGGCGTCGTAACTTTCTTAAACTTAACCCTAAGCACTACTATTTTCCAGCTTATCCAGGAACATACCCCCGATTTGCTTATTGTGACCCATCCTCTGTTTGTGAATGTTGTCTCCTTGCTTAAGGCTGATGGGAAAATCGACTTACCCTTTATCGCTATTGTCACCGATTACATGGCACATCTGTTTTACGTTAACAAATACGTGGATGCTTATATTGTCGGCTCGCGGTATACTAAAGACACCTTAACCGAGAAGGGTGTTTCCGCCGATAAAATTTATGCTTATGGCATACCTATTCGCAAGGAATTTCGTCAGCCGCGCAGGGAACATAAGGATAATACTTTCACTATCTTATTAATGGGTGGGGGCATGGGCGTCCCTTATATGCGCAAATGCCTAGAGAAACTTCTAATAAATAAGCATAATTTTCGACTTTTGGTTGTCTGCGGCAATAATCAAAAGCTGAAAACCTCCCTGGAGAATAAGCTGGCTGGGTTAACTACAGGCGGCAAAGAGATAAAAATCTACGGCTTTACGCCCAATATCGCGGATTTGATGGATGAATCCGATGTTATAGTCACTAAACCCGGAGGGCTGACGGTTACCGAGGCTATTAATAAAAATATACCGATCATTATTCCTTTCTTTATTCCCGGACAGGAAGAAGAAAATACCGAAATCTTAGTCAGGGCCGGTTTAGCGGTGCGAGTCAGTGATACTAAAGAACTGAATCAGCTTATTGACCGCTTTGTGGAAAACCCCAACCTCCTCTTAGATATGCGCCAAAGAGCGGAAGAACTTTCCCGGGAATTGTCTCCGGATTCGATTATTCAATTAACCGACCGGTTGATTTTCAACCACAAACTTTCCCGGGAAAAAAACGTCCAGTTAGTGTGAACAGCCTAAGTTGGGACAAGTGGGACAAGGGGACGGTTCTTCTGTCCCACTTTTGATTTGAAGCGAAAGCTATGATTTGAAATGAAAGCTTTAGTTAAGGCTTAGAGGTGAAATGAAAGATGGCCAAGACCCAAGCGTAGGAAAAGACCATTTTTAGCGGTAATCTTTATTTTCTTCTTGTTTCTGGCCGGATATTTGCTTCTGCCGGCCGGGATAGCAGACGAAGGCCGTCTCCCGGATCAAACAGGTAACCTGCCGGAAAACCCGCCTCCATCCCAGCCGGAGTTTGTAGATATTACCATCGCCTCAGTGGGTGATGTCTTAATACATAATACTTTATATTTTGCAGCTTATGATCCGGCAACCGGTACCTACGATTTTAAAGATCAATTCCAACATGTTAAACCTTATTTGGCAGATGCCGATATTACAATAGCTAACTTGGAAACTGTTCTAGCCGGCTCGGAAGTAGGCTATGCCAGCTATCCTCGGTTCAATACCCCTGACTCTGTTGTTACTGCTCTCAAAGATGCCGGAGTAGATATCCTGACAGCAGCTAATAACCACCGGATGGATCAAGGGGTTTCCGGTTTTTACCGTACCATTAGAGCAGTCAGAAACGAGGGGCTGGATATTATTGGCGTCAAGGCGGAAGAAAAGGAGAAAACCTATGTCATAAAAGATATTAAGGGTGTCAAGATTGCTTTTTTGAATTTTGGCTATTCTTATCCCCGCTGGGACGGCAGTTTAGATATCAATGGCCTGATCCTGCCTGTGGATATGACCGGTTTGCTGGACAACTTTGATCCCCAGGATGTGGAGAAATCCCTTCTTAATATGGAGGGAAAAATTAAGAAAGCCCGCGCTGACGGCGCTGAGCTTATAATTATGTTCCTGCACTGGGGTGATGAATACCAGCGCCAGCCCAATGACTTTCAAAAAGAACTGGCTTCCAAGCTCACCGCTTTGGGAGTAGATGCTATTTTCGGCGGCCATCCTCATGTGCTGCAGCCCGCAGTTTATCTCCTCTCCCCTGAAGGTCAAAAGGTACCGGTCTTTTATTCCCAGGGGAATTTTATCTCCGACCAACGCCTGGAAACTGTTGACGATATTTACACAGAACAGGGCATTATAGCCAAAGTAACCTTCCGCATCCAGCTGGGACAAGGGGACGTGGGACAAGTGGGACAGAAGAACCGTCCCCCTGTCCCAAGTCCCCCTGTCCCAACAGAGGCTGCGAGCGAGAAAAATGCAGGACAGAGTGTTCTGGCCAAGGAAGTGCTCAAAGCCGAAGCCCTGCCCACCTGGGTTAATAAAAAAATTAGCGGTAACCGTTTTTTCTATGAAGTGATACCAGTCGAAGAAGCCCTGAGTTCCCCGGAAAAATTCCCGCTGCTGCAAGAAAAGGATTTGGAAAGGATTCGCTTCTGCCGGGAAACTGTAGAACAAATCGGTGCCGGGTTAAAGTACTAAGTTCTCAAAGCAAAATAATAAATAAAGAAAATTTATAAAATCATATTAGAAAGTACTATCTTAGTTTAAGTTAAAAATTTAGGCCGCACTTCTGTACAAGTTGCAGGAGTTCGGCTTTCATTTTTTTATGGGAATATGGGGTCTTATTAGTTTTTCAGGGAAATTTACGCAAACTATTATAGCGGAATTAGGCTAATAGCGTATGTCGCGCTTGGTCCGGATACCATAGGTATGAAAAAAACCAGGGTAGGTTAAGGCCTTGCCCTGGTTATCCTAATCCTAGTTTAATTTTCTCGCTCTTATTCTTTAATCATTACTGACGGCATTGGAGCAGAAACAGCTGCAAATACTAACAGTTCATCACCGGTATTTTTGACGCCGTGAATATCGTTTTTTTCGGCCGGAATGACCATACCGGCTTCAATAGTTTGTGTTTTGCCTTGGCCTAAGAAGTATTCGCCTTTACCTTGGAGAATAATCCAGACATCATCAGTATCCGGATGATAGTGGGCAGGAAGTTCTTCACCGGGGGGGATAACCCAAATCACACCGTTGCTGCGCTCATTTTCATAAAGTAAATTCTTGGTGGCTTTTTCCGGGGCGGGGTTCGTGTAATCTTTAACGTAGAAAAATCTGTTTTCCATATTGTGTTTCCTCCTTATTATTCCTGTTATTCCTGGAAAATCTTACTTTAAGGCTACCATAGTCAAAGGAGATTTTCAATAGACCAGTCTATCGTAATTTGCTTCAATTGCTCTAATCATTCTGGCTACTGTTTCAAGCATAGGTGTTGGAATTCCTAAGCGTTTACCTTCAGCTGCCACCGCTTCATTCAGGACAGCAATTTCCGTCTTCTTTTTATTTTTTAGGTCAATCGCCATCGATGGAACATGCTCCGGCACTGAGCGGGTAACTTTGATGACATGTTCCAACCCCTCTTGCCTATTGAGATTGATTCCTTTGGCCTGAGCCACATCGGCAACTTCAAAAATTATTTGCTTAGCTATTTCATAAGATGAGGGGGTGTCAATAATTCCGGTCACATTCTGCCGAAGCAAGGCACAAAGAGTATTAAGCGAAGTATTGACCATCAGCTTCTCCCAAATCTGTCTATCTACATCTTTGGTAATTTCCGTATTGAGATCAGCCTGGTTCATCAGTTCACAGAGCTTTCTTAATTTATCCGTTACTACCCCGTTTAAAGGCCAGATACAAGTCGGTACCTTTTGGGTGGTAGTCATTTCTATATGACCGGGTCCTTTCTTATCACTGGTTAGCGTAGTGAAGCCGTAAACAATTTGCGAAGCGGGAACGAATTCCTTGATAATATCCACATTACCTAAACCATTTTGCACGGTTAATACTATGGTCTCGGGGCCAATAGCAGATACCATGGCGTCCTTCATGGCTGACCTAGTAAACAGATATTTTACAAAGATAATCACAACATCCATCAGCCCTATCTCTGCCGGATTAGTTGTGGCTCTTACCTTAACTACGTTCCTGATATCACCCTGACTCATAACCAAGCCCTGTTGATTAATGGTATCTATATGGTCGGTATTGACATCATACAGGCAAGTTTCGGCCACCCTGGCCAGCAATCCCCCAAAGAGGCTTCCCATAGCACCTGATCCGATTATGGCAATCTTCATACCCACCAATCCTTTTTGCTGTTTTCTTTTTTACTCCGATAATGCGGTATTCTTCTTACTTTATTTAACTCCGATAGTACTATACTGAATGTCTTCCTTCTTTTCACTCCGGCAAAGTATTATATCTTTAACCACTTTTCCAGAACACATTTTCAGAAACACACTAAAACAGTGATTTCTAAAACTGCCCGCGATGGCAATAATGAGGCTGACATTATTGAAGAAAGATGTGGGACAGGAGAACCGTCCCCTTGTCCAAAGAGTGGGACAGGAGAACCGTCCCCTTGTCCCACTTGACCGCTTTGTTTTATTTTTTGGTAATCAGGTCGCGTAGTTTGGGTGCTTCGGCCGGCGCATTTTTTATGACATTTTCCCAGGCACTGTCATAAGCAATTTTTAAATATTGATCGGCTACGGCGCCGCTTAAGGTCGTTGTTTTAACCCCTGCGTCCTTAATTACCTGACGTTCTTCTGCAATTTTATTTTTGTAATACTCTTTGGTTTCCAATTCAATCTCTTTAGCTGCTTCGGTTAAAGCTGTTTTTTGGGTATCGTTTAATTTATTCCAGGCTTTGTTACTAACTAAAACGGCACCGTCAACTTTATAAAAAGATGGTTCAATCATATAAGCGGTTACTTCATGCCAGCCAAAATCGACAATTCCGACACTAGGCCAGCCGTACCCTTGCACAACATTACGCTCCAAGGCTTGGTAGACTTCACCGGGAGCGGTATTTACCACAGCGGCCCCTAACCCTTCTACGAAGGCTTGATAAGCAGGAGTTGCCCGGATGGTCATGCCTTTAAAGTCCGCAATTGCTTTAATTTCTTTCTGAGTCGTATAAAGATTGTATTCCAAACCGCCCATGGTATGCCCTAATAAACGGTTATTCATTTTTTCCTGGTATAGTTTATCGAGATAGTCAAAGCCCCCGCTGGTCCGCAGCTCATCAAAATCATAGGTAGCTAGCTTAGCCCCTTCCAAAACAGGGATATGCGAAATATTATAGGTATGAGCTGTCCAGGCAACATCAACCATTCCGTTTTTGACAGCTTCGGCTAATTGTTGAGTTGGGATGGCTTCCGGCCCGCCTGCCCATTCAATTTTCAGGGTACCGCCCGACTTTTGATTTACTTTATCTACAAAAGGCTTCAAATGGACGTTCATAGCATTATTCTCAGCCCAGGCACTGTAGATTTTCAAGGTAACTGTTTCCCCTTCACCCGCCGGAGCTTTAGTACCGCCACCGCAGCCGGCGAGAACCAGGGCAACAAGTAAACTTAAGGAAATAACCAAAAACTTTTTCACTCTGTTCATAATACTCCAATCCTCCTATCGATATTTTTTAACCACTTAGAGTTTGTAGATGAAAAATTTGCTAAACAAAAAGTCCCTTTGACTTGTCCTTTGGCTTCTAGTCGAGAAATCTGCTAAATAAAACATCCCTTGGCTCTTCCCTCTTGACTTTTGGATAGCCTGGCCACGTGGAAGGCAGTGCAACTTAGCCGTCTCTTGCTACCCTAAATTAGGAAGGAATGTAATAATAGACGGAACCAAGATTAATAGGGCTAAGATTATAATATCCAAGATTACATAGGGGATAGCTCCGCGGTAAATGTCGCCCATGGTAACTTCAGGCGGTGCAACACCTTTCATGGTAAAGAGGGCTAAGCCAACCGGCGGGGTGAGCTGGCCAATCTGCAGACAGATCAGGATCAGAACAGCAAACCAGACATGGTCGAACCCCAGCGCGGTGACGATCGGCATGAATAAGGGTAAAGTAATCATCATAATTGCAGTCTGTTCCATGAAGAAACCCAGCAGGATGGTAATACAGAGCATCAGCCAGAGAATGATCATAGGTGATACAGGCAAGGCCAGAATAGCCGCCACCGCTTCCCGGCTCGCGCCTGTCAGGGCGAGAATCTGGCTGAATCCGGCAGAGCCGGCTATGATCATTAAGATCATGGCTGTTACTTTTAGGGAGTTCAAAAGAGATTTATATAAAAGTTTAAGAGAAAACTTCCTGTAAAACACCGTCAAGATTATGGCACCCAAGGCACCCAGGGCAGAGGCTTCGGTCGGGGTAGCCACACCTAAAAAGATTAAGCCCATAACCAACAAAAAGATGAATGACAGGGGCAGGATATCAATCAGAGCTGCTCTAAACATCTCACTCTTGGAGACATGCCCTACTTCATAGGTCGGAGCCAAAGAGGGCTTACGCACAGTGGAAATCACTACATAACCAATATAAAAAACTACTAACACAATTCCCGGAAGGATGGAGCCGATAAGAATCTTACCTACCGAAATCTGCGCTATTCCCCCCAGCAAAACGGCTATCGCGCTGGGAGGGATAACCATGGCCAAGGCACCGGAAGCCATGATCGAACCGGAAATTAGAGATTTGTCATAACCTCTGCGCATCATTTCCGGCAGCATCAGAGCTCCGAACATAGCCACATTAGCTACCACCGAGCCGCTTAAGGCGGCGAAAACCCCGCCTGCTATGAGGGTTATGACACTCAGGCGACCGGGGATCCGGCGCACAAATAGGGAAAGGGTATCCAAGGTTTTTGTAACTATTCCGGATTGGTAAAATACTTCCCCCATAATCATAAAAAAGGGAATTGTCGTAAATGGAAAGCTGTTTAGGCTGTCGTACATTCCTAAAACAAGCTGTCTGATACCAAATTCCCCCATGAGGAGAAACATCACAATGGAGGATACTAGAAGAAAACTAAAAGCGATGGGAAGTCCGGTAAACATAATAGCGATGAGACCCACAAATATAAATAAAAGCACCATATACCATTCCATTACAGTTCACCTTCTTTCCCTTCTTTAAGCAGAGCAATGTCTTCGCGGATAAAGCGCAAAAATTGGATGGCCAGAAAAAGAAAACTGATCGGTATAACGAACAGGAGCAGCCATTGCGGGGTATTGGAAGAATCCATAATTCTGACATCTTCTTTGATGTTGCTCATGGTTACTAGATAACTAAAATAACAAAAGACGGCAGAAATAATGACTCCTATAATGTCGTTGAAGAGGAGGAGTGCCCTTTTGACTCTGTCTTTTAAAGTCAGAAGAATTAAATCCACAGTTATATGTCCCCTCTGCCTTAACAGCCAAGGGGCGGAAAGGAAGGTAATGTAAATCAAGCTGTAGGCTGCGAGTTCAACAGTTCTGGCCAATGGATCATTAAAAACAAATCGGGAAAATGTTGCATAGCAGATGCCTATCAGCAATAGACCCATGATCACTGCCGCAATCCCGGCTAGGATATTTATCAGGAAATCTATGATACGGTTAATGATTTCCATATCTATTACTTTCCTCCCTTAACTCCTTTATACTTTAGGTTGCTTGCTCGATGCTTTAAGACTAGCACCCTTTTAAACATCCAAACGTTTGTCATCGCTATGGAAGCGTCTTCTTTTTGTCCACTAATATTTTTTGATTTTGCATTATCAGTATGGTCAGTTTTAGCTCTAACCTATGCAAACAAGCAAGTATGTAATTTTTGTTAGTTAGTAGATTAAAAATAGACATTAATGAAGGGCTAATGTGAATTAACCACAATTAGCCCTTAAAAATTTGTTATTTAGGATTTTATATGATATTTTCGATCTTTGATATTACGATAATTGATATTTACCTTGGATTGCTGCTTAAATCAATTACTTAATGTTACAATCTCCCGTTGCAAAAGGTTTAGATAATAATAATCTTCGGCGGAGTTTTATGAATTTTTTCCGCACCCTGTTCAGTAACATAGTAATTGTCATTGATATAGACTGTCTGAACTTCGTCAATAAAGTAGGGGTGTAAGGAGATATTCATACCAGCCTCGATTATCATGGTTTCATTCCCATATTTATGGGAAGCCATAAAGGCAGGACGTTCGATCAGGTCATAACCTTGGGAGTGTCCATACAGACGTCCTTCTCGGCTATAGCCCTTTTCACTAACGAATTCATTATATTTAGCAACTATTTCTGTAGACGGTCTGCCGGGTGTTAACAGGTCAGCAGTAAGTTGTTGTGCTTCTACGGCTACATCCCAGGCGTCTTGGAGTTCCTTATAAGGCTCACCGAAACAGAAGTTACGAGCTGACTCACAATAATATCCACCAGGACCGTTTACTTCGAGCAAGAGTATGCCATAGTCCCCTTCTTTAACGGTACGGTTAGTATATTGCATGGTGGACATTCCGCAGGGTTTGCCGGGTTCTGCAGTTCCCATGAAGAGCAAGTGTTCTTCGGTACCCAGATTACCCAGAAGATCGGCAACTTCAGCACGGATTTGGTATTCCTTCATATTGGGTTTAACGATGGCAGGAAAAGCAGCCCATACCAAGTCGTGTACTCTTGCAGTTTCACGAATCAGTTCCATTTCCTCATCGCTTTTCAGAGCTTTGATCAGGTCAAACTCGTCAGTAATATCAACGAATTCAACATTCGGGAAAGCAGCGATTACTCTTTCCATGAAGCCGGCATTGATGTGAGCCTTACCAATCCAGCCAATCCGCTTAGGATTTTTCTTACGGATATAGTCAACGGCAAATCCGCCTTCGGAATCGCCTGTATAGTGAAGAGTTGGCGCAAAAGGAGCATAAAGCACTTCTTTTACCCCTCTTAAAGCCCATTCAGGAATTCTTGAAATAGAGCTTCTGATCAATGTCATTTGATCATCCATAGGGAACAACACCGTCATATGCAGGTTATATTCAGCAGGGATGTCTGTAAACCAGCGAACATATCCACCTAAGTGCATGTTGCTGCCTTGGGTTAAAACGAGATCGATATTCTGCTCTTTCATTAAATCTCTAGTGGCATTCCATCTTCTATTTAATTCTCTATCAGAAATAGGTATTCTAATTCTTTCAGCTACACTCATTATGTTCACTCCTTTCCTATATTAAGTGCGGAATACGATTAGTGGGGTTTTGTGTAATTTTTGGGCGCCATTTGGTTTGATCAAATAGCTATCAGCAGCGTAAACAGATTTTTCCGCAGAAATAAGGTTGGTGTTGACTGCCATGCACATATCTTTAGCCAGCTTCATGCTTTCACCCGGTTGAATGCTAGGTCTTTCGATCCAGTCATAGCCTTGTCCATAAGCGAAGAGTCCTTCTTCTTGAACATAGCCTTTGCTTGCTAAATACTCATTGTATTGAGCAAAGATCACTTGGGGATCCATTCCCACTTGCAGCATTCCTGCTAATTTTTCTTGAGCAGCAACAGCTTCTTCCCAGTCTTTGAGCAAGGATGCAGAAGGTTCACAGCCAATAGAGAACATTCTACCTACTGTGGTAAACATTCCTCCTGGGCCGCTGCATTCCACACGAACGTAGAGTACATCGCCTTTTTGGAGTGTTCTGTTCTGGAAGAAACTTGGATACACATCGAGTTTTTCACCACGAGGAGCACTTCCCATGTTAACAACAAATTCTTCGCCACCAAGTTCCATGATCAAGCGCATGATTTTGTTACGAAGCTCGTACTCGCGAACTCCTGGTTGAGCAAAGGCAGGAATATATCCCATTACTTTATCTTGCAATTTAACTGCGTTTTCAATTGCCACAATTTCATCTTCACTCTTAAGAGCGCGGATTTCATCAATAATGGGGGAAGCGTCAATGATTTCAACACCGGGCAGATTCTTTTTAATGTAATCGTAGTAGTTCCACATCATCATCTCTGTACCGGCAATACCGATTTTTTTGGGCTTGTTTTCTTCGCACCACCTAACGAACATCTTACCTTCCCAATCCCAGGTGAAGTTAAATGGGGAAAAGTAAGGATTAGCGTCCCAAGGCTTACCGATTCTCAGTAAGTGCGAGGGGGGATAAAGATCGAGCGGCGGTCCGCTGCAGGCGATGTAGCCAATTTCACCTTCGAGAGGAATGAAGGATGATTGGGGGTAATTGATTTCAGCCGTTGTATCAGTTAGCCAACGGTTCGCCCCGCCCATATATTGGGAAATATTTTGGGCCAAAATTACGTCGATCTGTTCCCGCTTCATGGCTAATTTCAGTTCACGTGAACGTCTTTCCAATTCCCTGGTCGGAATTGGGGCTTTCAGTCTTTCATGAAATACTTCCGCCATTTATTATCCTCCTTTATTTTGGTTGGTCACCAAGTAGTTTTTTGAGATTTAAACTGCTATCTTTAAATTCATTAACCCCCGCTTATATTGTGAGTAATTTTCCAGAAAAAAATCCCTAAGTGTGACTAATCCCCGTATTCGCTACATTTCTGAACAGCTTCAATGGGCGGGATTTATTAATAAACAAGTTTTTCGTAATTGGACTCGATGGCTTTGATCATTCTAGCTACGGTTTCCGTCATCGGGGTCGGGATACCAAGCCGTTTTCCCTCAGCAGCAATAGCCTCATTCAAACAGGCGATCTCAGTTGGTCTTTTATTTTTAAGGTCTATCGCCATCGACGGTACGTGCTGCGGAACGGAACGGGTCACCTTGATGACATGTTCCAGCCCTTCTTCCCTGCTGATGTCAATGCCTTTGGCCTGAGCGACGTCCGCGACTTCAAAGATAATCTTCTTGGCTATTTCGAAAGACGAAGGTGTATCGATGATACTTGTGACATTTTGCCTAAGAAGAGCACAAAGGGTATTCTCGGAAGCGTTGACCATCAGTTTCTGCCAGATCTGTCTGTCCACGTCTTTAGTGATTTCCGTATTAAGTCCGGCCTGATTCATCAAATCACATAACTTCCTTAGTTTATCTGTAACTTCCCCGTTTAGAGGCCAGATACAGGTCGGTACTTTCTTCGTGGTAGTCATCTCGATATGACCGGGACCTTCCATATCACTGGTTAAGGTGCTGAGCCCATAAACGATCTGTGATTCAGGAACAAACTCCCTTATAATCTCTACATTGCCTATGCCGTTTTGAACTGTGAGAACCAGGGTGTCAGGACCAATAGCGGATACCATGGCGTCCATCATAGCTTTTCGGGTAAATGGATATTTAACGAAGATAATGACGGCATCCATCCCGCCTATTTCAGCAGGGTTGGTGGTTGCTCTAACCCTGACAATGTTCTTCTTATCTCCTTGGGTCATGATCAGGCCATTCCGGTTAATGGCCTCAATATGCGTTTTGTTAACATCATAAAGGCAGGTTTCAGTAACTCCGGCAAGCAATCCTCCGAAAAGACTTCCCATGGCTCCTGAACCAATGATTGCAATTTTCATGTTCATCATTCCTTATAATTTGGTCAGTTTTGCTTGTTCTACCTGTTACTATCTCCATTTTCCGATGATTTATAGAGAATCCCCTGAGAAGAACCTTCAAGCCGTTACTTTCCAGGGGAAACTCTGTTAAAGCGGAAATGCCGACGCCGACTTAACTTTATTTCTTGGTGATCAGCTCACGCAGTTTAGGTCCATCTTCAGGTGCATTCTTAATGACATTGTTCCAGGCACTCTCATAAGCAATTTTCAGATACTCTTCGGCAGCATCATCAGCCAATGTAATAGTCTGCACGCCGGCTTCTTCAATAATTCCGCGTTCTTCAGCGATTTTGCCTGCATAGTATTCTTTGGTTTCAATTTCGATTTCCTTCATAGCCTCGGTTAAAGCTGCTTTTTGAGTATCATCTAAGGTCTGCCAGACTTTATCACTGACCAAAACTGCACCGTCTACCTGATAGAAAGCAGGCTCGATCCGATAGCTGGTAACTTCATGCCAACCAAAGTCAATGATTCCTACACTAGGCCAACCATAACCCTGAACAACATTACGCTCCAGAGCCTGATATACTTCGCCAGGAGCCGTATTGACAACAGCAGCTCCAAGCCCTTCGACGAAGGCCTGATAAGCAGGAGTAGCACGGATGGTCATCCCTTTAAAGTCTGCAATAGATTTGATTTCTTTCTGGGTGCTGTAAAGATTGTAGGTCAACCCGCCCATGGAATGGCCGATTAAATGGTTATTCATTTTTTCCTGATACAATTTATCAAGAAATTCGAAGCCGCCGCTAGTTCTCAGTTCATCGAAATCATAGGTTGCCAATTTAACGCCTTCCAAGACGGGGATATGGGAAATATTATAGGTATGTGCTGTCCAGGCGACATCTACCATGCCGTTTTTAACGGCTTCAGCCAGCTGTTGAGTCGGGATTGCTTCCGGTCCGCCGCCCCAGACGATTTCAAGAGTACCGTTGGATTTCTCCTTTACTTTTTCCATAAAAGGCTGCAGATGAACGTTCATGGCGTTATTTTCGGCCCAAGCACTGTAAACCTTTAATTTAGTTACTTTTCCTTCATCTCCGGCAGGAGGGGTTTGGGTGCCTCCACCACTGCAAGCTGCCAGAGAGAGTACGAGGAGTACACTGAAGAAGACAATAAGAATCTTTTTCACTTTAGTCATAAATGTAAATCCCCCTTTTTAATTTCCCTTACTCTTTAATGACATTGACAAAACCTTCTTTGCTTATAATCCCTTTGCTATATCACCTCTTTCACTGAATTCAAATTTTCTTATCCTGCCCAAGTATTCGTAGCAATCCCCTAATCCAGCCATTGTTCATAGCATAGCCATTTCTAATTACAAGAGATTGGGCAGGAAGGTAACAATTGCAGGGACCAACATCAAGAGAGCTAGGAGTGCAATATCTAGAATAACATAAGGTATTGCACCTCTATAAATATCC
>JBMNGP010000012.1:0-9715 GCA_050949905.1 Desulfitobacteriia bacterium
CTATCCTGTTAACGGCAATACCGCCCACAATCACCGAACCTGTTTCCCCAAAAATATTAAGGGTTTCTTCAATATTTTTGGGATAGATGGTTGAAGCGGCTTCAATCAGACCAATAGCACCATTTTTAAATTTTAGGACGGCTCCGGCCACATCTTCCATTTCGATCTTCCTTAGAGCGGTAGTGGTATAGCCGTAAACAGACTCTACCGGTCCCAGCATCCACTGTAGGAGGTCAATATTATGAATGGACTGGTTCATTAATACTCCGCCGTCCTGCAGTCTGGTGCCTCGCCAAGGAGCCTGGTCGTAGTAGTCTTGGTTGCGGTTCCAGCGGACGGTAGCTTGGCCGTGAGTTAGTTTGCCGAAACGCCCGGCCTCCAGGGCTGCCCTTAAGAGCTTAATCGCTTTATTGAAGCGGTTTTGGTGGATGACGCCCAGCTTGACCCCGCATTCCCGGCAGGTCTTGATTAGGAGGTCGGCTTCCTGTTAAGGTCATGGACATTGGTTTTTCCACCAGGACATGCTTCCCGGCCTGCGCGGCGGCTATGCCAATTTCAGCATGGCTGCCGCTGGGAGTAGCGATTGTGACTATATCAATATCTTTCCTTTTTAGTAGTTCGTGATAATCCAAATAAGGTTCGGCCTGGTATTTGCGGGCAAAGACCTGGGCTTTTTCCGGAATTATATCGCAAACAGCGATTAACTCGGCTTCCGGTATAGCCATAATAGACTCGGTATGTTTGGGGGCGATCCGTCCGCAACCAATTACACCAAAACCCAACTTGTCCTTTTTTAACATTTTTCTACTCCTTTTTTCTTTTTGCTCCTTCTTCTCTAAGCTGCTTACCAGCCTTTCCTCCTGCCCAGCAGGCAAGAAGTTAAGAAAAGTGCTGCCTCTTCTTGATATTTTAAGCGCTTCGTTCGCCAACCGAATACCGTGCAAAGGGAAACGTCCTCGTTCTCCCGTGGCTCCTTCCAGTGAATTTGTTTAAGATCCTGCGCTTGGCGTAAAGGCGTTTGCATGCCTTCACGCGAAGACAGATTGGGCTCAAGACGACAGGCTTTTTCTTTGTCATCCTGAAGGGGGTAGCCATCATGCTCGTTAGATCTTATAAATTTTCTCCCGGTTGTTCTTAACATTTTTCGTAGCATTACGGGTATCGACCACCAGCTGGGCATGCCGGACAACTTGCTCATAATCTATACAGCTGTGATCGGTAATAATTAAAATACAATCCGCTTGCGAAATTACCTCCGGTGTCAGGTCAATACTATCCAGACGCATGGTGCTTCCGCCGTGAGGCTCAATTACCGGGATATAGGGGTCATGATAAGTAATCCTGGCTCCTTCTTTGCGCAGGCGTTCCATGATAATGAGGGCCGGTGATTCCCGGACATCATCTATATCTTTTTTATAGGCAACTCCCAGTACGAGGATATTGGCATCTTTCATTGCTTTTTTGTTCTCGTTTAAGGCTCTGTAGACTTTATTTATTACATAGTAAGATACTTCCACATTGATTTCCCCGGCCAGTTCTATAAAACGGGTATGGAAATCATATTCCCTGGCTTTCCAGGTCAGGTAGAAGGGGTCAATAGGTATACAGTGCCCGCCGACACCCGGTCCGGGGTAGAAAGTCTGGATCCCGAAAGGTTTGGTGGAAGCAGCTTCCACAACTTCCCAAACATCAAGGCCCATGCGGTCGCAGAGGAGCATCAGCTCATTTACCAGAGCGATATTGACTGCCCTGTAAGTGTTTTCAAAGACTTTGGTCAGTTCGGCCGCACTCGGGGAACTAACCGGTACTACGTTGATGATAGTTTGGGCATAGAGAGCATAGGCTATTTCCAAGCAGTAAGGAGTGACACCGCCTACCACTTTGGAAGTATTTTTTGTAGTGAAGCGTTTGTTGCCGGGATCAACCCTCTCCGGTGAAAAGGCCAGGAAGAAGTCTTTACCCACTTGGAGGCCCGATTTCTCGAGGAGAGGCAGGATAACTTCTTCCGTAGTCCCGGGATAAGTGGTACTTTCCAAAGTGACAAGCTGTCCGGGCCGGATGTATTTGGCAATCTGCTCAGAAGATGCCTTAATGTACGAAATATCAGGGTCACGGGTAACTGTTAAAGGAGTAGGAACACAAATAATGATGACGTCACAGTCCGCGAGTTTAGCAAAGTCAGTAGTAGCCCGCAGGATTCCCTTTGCGGTCAGTTCTTTTAATTCCTCGTCTTTGACGTCACCGATATAGTTATCACCGGCATTGACCTTGTCGACTCTCTTAGGATTAATATCGAAGCCAAGTACGGGGAAACCGACTTTAGCTTTTTCCACAGCCAGTGGCAGGCCTACATAACCCAGGCCGATGACTCCAACCTGGGCGGTATGACTTTCGATTTTTCTCTTTAGCTCCAAAGCGATAGTATCTTTTTCCGTTATTACCTGTTTGACTTCCAACATACAGGTGCCTCCTTAATTTCGCTTGATTGGGCGTAATCTTTTATTACTTGTTATCTGCAGTAAATATTGACTTGGTATATACCAGGCTGATATTCTCTACAGTTTCCCTGCAAGGGTAAGGCTTTAGAAATATCTTTAGCTTTCCTCGCTATTAGCATTCTTGTCCATACTCAGTTCTAAAGTTGGGGATCAGTTTTCGGATAAGCGCTTCAATTTCTCCCATACTCAAATAACTGCCCCGCTCTCTGATAATTCCCAAGACGTGAGCGAGCAGCTCGCTATTAATATGATTAGGCCTGGCCACAAAGATACGCTTGTGTTTGGTTGCCGAGGTGCCTTCCTCCGAAGTGAGGAGTTCTTCATATAATTTTTCGCCGGGCCTGATGCCGGTGAAGACAATTTTGATGTCTTTTTCCGGCTCTAATCCCGAGAGGCGGATAAGGTCTTTGGCCAGGTTAACGATTTTGACAGGTTTGCCCATATCGAGAATAAAAATCTCCCCGCCTGAAGCCATGGCTCCGGCTTGGATGACCAGCTGGCTGGCTTCGGGGATAGTCATGAAGTAGCGGGTCATATTGGGGTCAGTGACTGTGACCGGCCCGCCGACACTGATTTGTTTTTTGAAGGTGGGAATGACGCTTCCCCTGCTGCCCAGGACATTGCCGAAACGAACCGCTACAAACTTGGTTGACGAGCGGCGGTCGAAAGTCCTGGATGACCATTTCGGCAATTCTTTTGGAAGCACCCATGATACTGGTGGGGTTGACCGCTTTATCCGTGGAAATCAGGACAAAAGTTTTGACCCCTGTTTCATCGGCGGCCTGGGCCAGATTGGTGGTCCCCAGGATGTTGTTTTTCAGTGCTTCTTCCGGGTTGCCTTCCATTAAAGGGACGTGTTTATGCGCGGCGGCATGAAATACTACCTGCGGCCGGTATTTTTCAAAAATGAGCTTGACTTTGGCCGTGTCCTTGATGTCGACGATCTCTGTTACCACCGGCTGGTTTTTCAGCTCCTGCTCGATATCAAAGATGCTGTTTTCCCCATGACCGGTGAGAATAAGCTTTTTAGGATTAAATTGGACTATCTGCCGGCAAAGCTCCGAGCCAATGGAGCCTCCGGCTCCGGTCACCAGGACGGTCTGGCCTTTGAGATAGCCTGCCACCTCCTCCAAATCCACGGATACCGGATCGCGCCCCAAGAGGTCTTCGACCTGTACTTCCCGGATTTGGCTGACCGTAATCTTACCGCTTAAGATATCATGGACACCGGGGAGTATTTTTAAGGACGCGGCTTTAGTCTCTTTGCAGATCTCCACAATTTCCCGGATGACATCTCCGGAAGCAGAAGGTATAGCAATGATAATCTCGTCAACTTCATATTGCTCTACTATTTGGGGGATGTCTTCCCGGGAACCTAAGACGGGGAAGCCCTGGACATGGAGATTGATTTTACTGCGGCTGTCATCAATAAACCCGACAGGCATTCCGTCCAGGTAATCTCTTTTTTTCAGTTCTCTTAAAGCTAGGACACCGGCATCTCCGGCACCGACAATCAACACTTTGCGCTGGTCTTTATTGCGCACGGTAAATATTGAATTTTCCTGACGAACCCGGGAGCTGAACCTCAGCCCGCCAATTAGTACGATTACTATCAGCCAGAAAAGAACACTCACCGAATGCGGTAGGCGCAGGGGTGAGATAAAGTAGACAATTGTAATGGTAACTGCCGCCCCGACGGAAACAGCATAGACAATGGAAAGAAGCTCCCCTACGCTGGCATAGCGCCAAATATTGCGGTAGAGCCCAAAGAGGTGAAATGCTATAAGCAGGACTACTGTAGCCACCAGAGAAGCATTAATGTAAGTTTGTATATATTCAGTTGGCAGACCCTCTTCAAAGCGCAGATAAAAACTGCCGAATAAAGCCAGATTAATTAAAATGGCATCGAGCAGCATTAAAAATAATGTTCTTTTGGGATGTGACACTGCTTTATTCCAGTCCTTTCGGGACAATAATCTCTATTTCGCCGTCTTTCAGTTTACTATAGTTTTACAGCATTTACAATAAGCGCGAGCGGAACAGGGGACGGTGTTTTTGTTAAAGAAATAAACATAGCTGACAGTAATTTTTTTCATCACTGTTGCTATGTCTTCAAGCCCCTCAAGCATCGCTAAATGCACATGGTTATTCCTTATCTTTTTTTGACTTTGAGGATGCTTTGGTTTGTGACGGCTGTCTCGCCGCCGAAGACTTCTACTTCCAGGTCTTCCTGGAGAGTCTTAAGGTATTCTTCCGTAAGCGAACCGGCTGCCGGGCCGTCCAGAGCGACAAGCAGCATCGGGGTATTGGTATTGGCGGCTAAGGCTGCTCCTGCTAAGGCGTCGGGGAAGTTTTGCCCGGTAGCCAGGAAGATCTTGTGTGTTTCAGGGTAGAGCTGTTTAAGAATTAATGCTGAGGTTTCAAAGCGGTCTTGACCGGCAAAACGGGTAATTTGCTTAAGGGTAAGACCGGTTAAGTCTTTGATTCTTTCAATTGTACCCGGTGAGACTGCCCCTTTCCCGCCGGCTACATACATGGTACGGGGAGTCATCCTCTGCAGAATATCCGAGGTGGCCTGGGGCAAGTTATCTTTTCCCACCAGGAGCAGCGGATAGCCCTGGGCAGCGGCGGCTGTCGCCAAGCTTAAGGCATCCGGGAAGTTGTAGCCGGTAGAAAGAGCGATTCCGCTTTCCAGTGGAAACTCGGCAGCTATCAGGGCTGCGGTCTCAAACCTGTCTCTTCCGGCAATTCTTTGGATATTATCCGGAGAAGTGAGAACCTCCCTCAGCCTGGATTCTACCTGACTGGAGACAGCAGACTCTCCGCCCAGGATTATTACTTTTTGCGGCTTGAGGTTAAGCAAGGCTTCCTCCACCCTGTTATCCAGGCTATCTTGAGGGGTGAGGAGAATCGGAGCATTATGCTTTCTGGCCAAGGCTACTCCGGCCAAGGCATCCGGAAAATCGCCGGACTTAACAAGTACCACGGTTTCACAGCCTTCCGGCCAGCCGGTCGCAGCTATTTTTAGAGCTGTGTCAATCCTGTCGGTACCGGCTATTCTTGGAACCCCAGCCAAAAGAGCTTCATCTTCACTGGATAAAGGAGGTTCGGCAGTACTGAAGCCGGAATAGTGGATTGGCTCAGGGGTCTGCCAATTAACACTTTTCGAAGGGACTGTCCCTGAAGGCAGGAGAGATCTGGGCACCGGGGTAACCTGGACGGGAGCTGTTACTCCCTTGTAGAATTCCGTAGCCATAAGCTTTAAAATTTTATCCTGATAAGCTACCCTGCCGGCTGCAGCGGCATTATTGGGATTATTACGGGTTGACCAGCTGTTATAAGCCCAGATGGCAAAATACCAGTTCTCCAGCTTGCTTTTATCGCCATCACCGATCCGGGGTGTCATATCCCATTTGGAGAGAAGGGCATCCGCTCCGTAAGCAATATTAACGGCTATGTCATTTTTAAGATTATTCACTAATTTCGTATTGGCGGGATTATAGGTGCCCACTTGCATAATGCCGAGGTAAGGCGGCCTGCCAGCGTTATTGGCGACAACATTGCCGTTACTGTCCCACTGGCGCCAGCCGGATTCGGTATAGGCTATGGCTTTGAGGATTTCAGCCGGAACCTGCTTCTCTTGAGCCACTCTTTCAAAGATTTGGGCTATCTCTTCCCGGGAAGGGTTTTGGGCAGCCATTAAAGGAATAGGCTTTCCCGGCAAAATTAAACAGATTGCTAAGAGTAAAACCAGGAAATTTTTAAATAGGCGATAACTTCTCGCTTCTTGGGGGTTTCGTTTTGGGGATAACATTTTTCCTCCTACTTTTTCCTTTCTTTTTAGATTGATTTATTAACTATCCAAAAACAAATCTTAATCAATTGGCATTTGGGCACTATGCTTATTAGGCTAAAGTACAAAATGCCAAAGTTTAGCAATATAAAATAATTCGTCAGAAAAATGATTTTTCCTTTGGATAAATATTTCCAGCGGGGATATATTCCAAAAGCAAAGGTGCCCCAAATAAATTTTGAGGCACCTGAGACATCTTTTAGTACTTCCTGTTTATAACCTTAGTCCTCTACAACTTCCAGGTAAAGGTATACTTTGGTCTCGTACCCTTCCACCGTTCCTTCAAAAGTGTATTCTCCCGGTTCGCTGATATCTATTTCCTCCGGACTCCAGGTTACCGGAAACTCCGTCTGCAGGCTGGAACCGCTTGCTGTTACCGCCCGGACTGTTTCGGGTAGAATGTAGTCATCACCCAGGCTGATTTCATCGTAAATGTCTACAAAGTAAATCTCAATTTCCTCACCGGCAGTTCCGGTTATCGTGTCTTCAATAGCTTCAAGGGTTGCCTCCGAAACTGCGCCCGGGCCGCCCAGGACAATAAGTTCGGTGTCAGCAGTTAAGGCTGCTTCCAGTAATGCTTCGGTGTAGAGGGAAAGGGTTTTGCTGACCAGGATAATCGGGCCGGCGTTAAGAGCTGCCAGAACTGAACCTGCCAAGGCATCAGGAAAAGCTTCGCCGGTGGCAATGTAAGCTTTGCTAAAATCAATATCATCGGCGAAATGATCAATGATGGCAGCATTGCGCTCGTATTTATCCGCACCCGGAATTCTCTCTCTGTTGGTAAATAGGTTAGCCACGCTGTCCCGGACTTGATCGGTCCCGCCTATAAGATAAGCCATCTTATAAGGATTGTAGGCCTGAACATACTCCTGCAGCAGGCCGTCATAAGAGGTACCCTGGGGGCTGGTGAGGATAATCGGCGCTGCCAGCTGAGCCGCCAGCGGGGAAACAGACAGAGCATCAGGATAATCCAGTCCATTGACCACGAAAATGGTACCGCTGGATTGGGCATAGGTTTGCATATAAATCGCAATCACAATTGAAGTTTCATAGCGATTATCTCCGGCCAGCCTAATGCAATTGTAGCCCTTAGTTTCAAGATAGTCCTCGATTGCTTGCGGAACAACGCTGGTTCCTCCGGTAATTAAAACATTTTTCACTCCCAGCCTATTAAGCTCCGCTTCTGTTTTGGGGTGGAGCACGTTTTTATCGGTCAGCAAGATTGGCGCATTCATCATAAGGGCTAAGGGAGCGGCACAGAGGGCATCCGGGAAATTCCCCCCGTAAGCTAAGACTGCATTTTCCGCAGCCAGCCAGCCCTCCTGGGAAATGGCGACAGCTGTTTCATACCTGTCCTGTCCTTGCAGGCGTTCTGCCGATACGGCGGCAATTTGGCCGGTAACAGTCGCCGCATAGCAAGTAGCCGAATAGAGCAGGAAGATCGCCAGGACAATTAATAGAAGTATTTTCTTTTTGGCTTTCATGCAAAATAACCTCCGTTTTACTTTATTTGCCTGAACCGTCTTCAGGGTAACATATTTCGCTATCGATCTTACCTTAGGTATGTTAAAACAGTTCGCTTTTATGTTACAAAAAAGTAAAATGATGGGGCTTTTCTGCATTATATCTGCATTATATTAGCCAATCTATAATAGAATGTCAAAATCTTCTTCCCATTCCCTAAGCCGCTTAGTTAGATTTGCTTTAACAGGTATTTAATCTGTTCAACGGTAAGAGCTGTGATAATCTTTTCCCCGCCGACAACAGTAACTCGTGTTGAGGGGGGGAGCTGGCGGAGATAGTTCTCGGCAGGCGAGTTTAGGGCAAACCCCTGGGGGGAAACCAATAAAAGGCAGGAATTCTTCACAGCTGCCAGTGCTCCGGCTGCCAGGGGGTCACTGAAATCCTGGCCTGTGGCGAGATATATTTCCTCTGTGCTGGGGTAGAAGGCTTCGGCAATTCTTAACGAAGTCTCATAGCGGTCATTGCCTGTAAACCTGGTAATGCTGTCCGCCGGAATTCCGGTTACTTCGGAAATTTCTCCCAGAACAGTATGGGGAAGGGCATTTTCTCCCCCGGCAATGTAGATTTGTTCCGGCAATAGCTCCTGCAGTTTATTTTTCGTTGCCTCCGGCAGGCTTTGAGGTGAAGTGAGCAATAAGGGCATGCCGGCACTGGCTGCAGCTGAAGCAATGCCTAAAGCATCAGGAAAATCCAATCCCGTAGCCAGGGCAACACCTCCGCCACGCGAAAATCCTTCGGCAATTAGGACTGCAGTCTCAAACCTGTCCTGTCCGGCGATCCGCTCAATATCATCTGTCCAATAGAGAACTTCGGCCAGCTTGTTTTCCACGGCCTTGCTAACAGCTGTCTCTCCTCCCAAAATTATGACTTTGAGCGGTTTTAAGTCTTTCAGTACTTCGATTACCCCCTTCATCCAACTCATGGGGATTAGTAATAAGAATCGGGGCATTATGCTGTTTGGCCAGAGGAACACCCGCCAAGGCATCCGGGAAATTATCCGCTCTGGTAATAATGACAGTTTCTGTTCCATGAGGCCAGCCGGCTAAGGCAATTTTATTGACGGTATCAATTCTATTTTCGCCGGCTATCCGGGTAAGAGTGCCTACAGTTTCGCCCCCGGCCTCGCCTCCGTTCTCACTCCCGGCCTCTCCGCGGCTGGGATCGCTCCCTTCGCCAACCCTAAGATCCCCAAGCGTAAAAGGTTCCGGAGTATTCCATGTCTGGCTTTTCTGGGGGAGGGTGCCGGCGGGTAAAAGTTCCTTAGGTATAGGGGTGATCTGCACGGGTGTTACTACCCCTCCATAATATTCGGTTGCCGCAACCTTAATAATTTTGTCCTGGTAAGCGACTTTACCGCGAGCAGCGGCATTATTGGGATTATTCACAGTCGACCAGCTATTGTACGCCCATAGGGCAAAGTACCAATTTTCCAGCTTATTGCGATCCCCGTCGCCAATCTGGGGCACCATATCCCATTTAGCGTTTAATAAATCTGCCCCATAGTTAATATTAAAATCAATATCATACTTGAGTTTGTTCACTAAGTCTGCGTCATTGGGATTGTAGCTGGTGATCTGCATTATCCCCAGGCTTGGTCTTCGGCCAGAGGTGTTGGTCACAACATTGCCGTTTTTATCAAATTGCCGCCAGCCTGTTTCCACAAAAGCGATTGCTTTAAGAATTACACTCGGGATTCCTTTCGCCCTGGCAACTATCTCCAGTTTGCGGGCGGTTTCCTCCAGGGAAGGATTCTGGTAGCCCTGAATTTCCGCTCCCCAAACAGGCCTGGATATCGACGGTAAAACCAAGAAGATGGCCAACAGAAGAGCCAGCAGCTTTG
>JBMNGP010000013.1:0-299012 GCA_050949905.1 Desulfitobacteriia bacterium
TTTTTGAGAATACATACCAATGTTGGCTGTGCTTTGCAATTCCCGATTTTTATCTTAAGTCATATTATTTTAGAAAAAGAGCAGAGGAAAAAGGCAAATTATGGAGAACTATTAGGCTAGTATCAATGGTAAGGAGTAGTCAAAATGGCAATTTATTTAAATTGTCAAAAAGGCAATAAACAGCAATTATTTGTTACTTTTCGCTACAGTGAAGAAAGAGTGAAAACAATTAAGAGTATCAATGGCCGGGCTTGGAATGCCGAAAAAAGATGCTGGGTTATTCCTTATACTAATGAAGCAATAAATGATTTATTAAGAGCCTTTTCTAAAGAGAGAGTAGTTATTGACCCTTCTATTGGGATCACAGAATTAAATAAAAATCTGAGCCGCGAATTATCTATGCCTAAGTTGCTCCTGTCTATGGAAGAAGAATTGATTCTAAAAGGGTATAGCCACAAGACAAAAAAAGCCTATCTGGGTCATGCCCGGAGGTTTTTAGAAGTAATTGATAAAGAGTATAGCTTAATTACCATCGAAGATATAAGACAGTACATTGTAAAACTACTTGATTACAAGAAAAAATCACACGCTTATGTCAGCCAGGCTTTAAGTTCTATAAAATTCTTATTCAATAATGTTTTGCGAATAAGGAGCCTGGATTTGGATTTGCCTCGGCCCAAAAAAGAGCATAAACTCCCCTCTGTCCTAAGCCAGGGTGAAGTGGTCAGGATTTTCGAATCGGTATGTAATATTAAGCATAAGGCCATCCTTGTTCTGACTTATTCCGCAGGCCTGAGGGTTAGTGAAGTAGTAAGCCTGACTATAGACGATATTGATCAAGAGCGCAAGCTAATCCGGATTAAACAAGGTAAAGGAAAAAAGGATCGGTATTCCTTGTTATCTGCTAAAGCCCTACAAGTATTAAAAGAATATGTAGTATCTTATAAGCCGCATAAATGGTTATTTTCCGGAGATAAACCTGATGAACATATATCGGAACGGTCAGTTCAAACTATTTTTAAGAAGGCGATCCTTAAGGCTCAAATTAAGAAAGACGTATCTGTGCATTCTCTAAGGCATTCTTTTGCTACTCATCTCCTGGAAGCGGGTACCGACTTAAGATATATTCAAGAACTGTTGGGGCATAAGAATTCCAAAACAACTGAAATATATACGCATGTAAGCAATAAAGATCTAGCTAAAATCCGCAGCCCGCTGGATATAATATGGAATGGATAATACTTTTCTGTAGGAAGCTTTTTTGCATTTGCAGGGAATTATTGAGGTATTTTTTATTGGACGGTTTACATTTGCGCGTTACCCACGGGGGGATAACATAATAATTTGCTTCGAAATTAGTTAGCAAAGTTTATTAAAAAGAATTATCACAGCAGGATTAGATAACACAATATTGATTGTTTATATAAGACGTTAGACGACACATTAGGTCTTAATAAATTAATGTCTTGGTAGTGCTTTAAAGGGGATGTTTATATTGAAGAAGACTTGGTTAGTATCCATTATTGCATTAGTTATATTTTTTGGCATCACTTATTCAATGGATGTACTTATGGCCTATTTTGGTTTATACGTCCAAAGAACATTTAGTTATTTTTATTTGGGAGTTTTCCTAAAGACACTGATTTTACTTATTTTTGGATTATTCTTAGGGTTGTTTCACTTTGTTCAGGAACGTAAGAAGGTTGGTTTTTGGGAAATTAACAAGAGCAAGATTTGTTTTTGGGGAATACCTTCTTTTATTGTAACTTTATTTGTAAATATAGTTTACATGGGGCTCCAAATCCCAATTATATTACCTTCACAATCTGTCTATATTACGAATACAAGGGGATTCGTTTTTCAATTCTCAGCGATACTTTTAGGTTTTATTATTATGACTTCATTCTATAAAGAAACCGAGAAGACAAAAGAAACTTCTTTAGAGGTTATTAATCAGGAAACTATTAGTGAATGATATTTTAATCCATGCGTCGTCTAACACGGCCTTCCCGCAACTTTGTCAATATGCATGTGGTTGGGACGCTGCGGGAATCCCTGAACGTTCTACGACATATCGTGCAAAGGCCGCGCCGTCCTGGCGCGGATGATATAAGTTTAGAATAATTATTCTGTTATGTAGGGTCAATATTTTATGGTGGTGAACAACGATGATTGATGCATTAGATTAGATCATATATTTATATTTAAGATGGAATATAAGTTAAGGAGGTTAAGATATGAGGTTTAAAGATGCCGCCGTTGGTACTTTTGGATGGTTTGTATGGCTCCTATCTATGATTCTTTATGTGTCTGGTGGACTAATACATTTATGGACGATTTTAATTGCATATGGAGAAAGTGGCTTCCTTGCCGCTACAATTACTTTTTTCGTGCCCGTTGGCTCTCAAATTTACTGGATAGCTTACATATCTAGTAAGGCAGGAATGTTTTTTAATACTTACACAATTATTATATGTGCTTATCTTATTGGATGGATTATTACGATTGGACTTGGATATCTTGCAGCTCATCTTTCTAATAAACTAGAAGAAAGAGATTATGAATCCAATAGCGAAAAACAAGACTGTAATAAATTGACTGACGAAATATACATGGACATTGACGAAAAAGCAACCCTTTTTATTGGCAAAAATATAGACAAATACAAAAATGCGTGGAGTAAAAACAATAAAATTAGTTGGAATTGGGCTTCGTTTCTTTTTGGCACAGCATGGATGGTCTATAGGAAAATGTATGCTACTTTCGTAATTTTCTTTATCGTAGAAATGGTCATCGGAGCAATCTTGGCAGCACTAGAAATCAACTATCTTTTTTTCACCATCCCATTAAAAATAATTTTCGGATTGTTCGGTAATCATTTATATTTTATGCATTTTAATAGAAAGGTAAGGAAGGCTACTGAGTATAATATTACTAGCGACAAATATTTCGAGAAAATTGGCGGAGTTAGCAAGTTAGGCGTAGTAATATATATGGTGCTGTATTTAATTATTTACATCTGTTTAACGCTGATGTAATAAAATAATGATCAGAAGCATGGGAAATAATCCATGCTTTTACTTCTTAAACATTATATTGGTTTAATGTATTCAAAGAATATAGTTATTTGCATCATAAATTTGATTCAATGATTCAATGATTTAGTGATACTTTTTTAGTGTTTCCTTGGAGAAGTTTAAGGCATCGCCATCCGGGCGCTGTCTGAATCTGGGGGCACGATACGTCGTAGAACAGCCGGTTCCCGCCACTTGGAGGATGATGCATGCGGTCGGGGCGCGGCGGGAACCGGCGGGACGTTAGACGAAAGCCCATGCATTGGCCGCGCATCCATGCGCGGATTACGAAGGAAAAATAAAGACTTATCTATAACATGTATAGGTAATTGGTTAAATAAGGCTTATTTGTATTTGTAACTAAGATGAAAAAGGGAGATGTAAATAAATGGATAGAGTATATACTTTGGCAATCAAAGCAAAGTCGTTTAAATGTTACGATTTTAATTTTCTGAACGAATATACTAAACTACCAACAAATATAAAAGTTACAGGGATTGGGCTAGCGTCAGCAGAATACCGAAGTGAAGATTCAAGTGGTTATGAATGCATTATTTTATTGGATAATAAACAGATCTTTTACTACTCTGAAGATTCACTTAAGAAAAATGGAAGATATGTGATATGCAATGATCTTATTAATGTCAGAGATTATAACCCACGTCTAGGAATTATTGAGAAAGCACTAGATACCATTAAGTACTATCCAATATAATTCTCTTTTGCACATAATCCATTCTTCCTATTTGAGAATCTATGAAGCAGATATTTAGAGTCGGAAATCTAAGGGACTCCCATCCATGGTCGTCTCTGGATATGGGGGCATGGGCCATCGTCTAACAGTAAGCGATTTATGATGTTCAGCACAAAAGAAAACAGCCAAAGAACAGAATCTCTGGCGTTGTTGAAAAGTACATAATAAACCGAAAAACCGGAACATCATGAATCGTGTGTTGTACTAAACCGTCTGCCGACGGAACACAAAAACTATGGAAATTCAATCTTTTTTAGTCCCTGCCGTTAAACAGAAAACAAAGCAAACCACCAACAAAAAGACAGCAATAATGCAAAACGGCCTAAATAGAACTCAAAAATAGACATACCTTCCCCCTCCCCAAAAACGGGCATTGCAAAAACTATTCAATTAATAAAACTTAAGTGACGACAGAAGGAAAGGATTGCCACACAAAAGTAACCTTGGAACTACCGCAGTAAGGACAATACCTTGATTTTGGCCGGGGTGAAAAATCCGGCATTTTACCTTTCGCCAACCGGCGGCAACGGAGCAGTTTGCTACCGATATTCCTGCTGCATAAAATCCCATAATGCCGGATCTTAACGAAACCATCAGGCAAGATATGCTGAAGAAACCTGCGGGTAAACTCAGCGGACTGAAGCGTCATCAACTTAGGCTTACCCTTATCTTTATAATCCTTCCAGAAAAAACTGACCGACTTTCCATCAAAAGACTTAATTCTCGAATTACTAATAGCCACCCTATGCGTATATCTACCAAGATAGCGAACCACATGCTCCGGAGACTTAAAGGGTTTCTTACAAAAAACAACCCATTTCTTTGCATAAAGGCTATCTACAAAAGAAGCAAAATTACCGGGTATGGCAAGTAAGGTGGTCTCATGAAAAAACTTCAGCTCACCCCGGGTATAGGCCTTCTTCAAAAAATAAAGGAACTTACCCCTAAACTTATTGGAGACAACCTTAACCGGAATAAAAAACTTTTTGCGGGATCGGACAAAGCGAAGACCATCGCTACTAAGCCCGCCTCCAGGGACAATGGCATGAACATGAGGATGAAATGATAAATTCCGGCCCCAGGTATGCAAAACCGAAGTAAGGCCGATGGTTGCACCTAGATACTTAGGGTCCCTTGCCAGCTCCATCAATGTATGACCGGCCGCACGAAGCAAAAGGGAATAAAGCAGCTTTTGGTTGTGCAAAACGAGGGAATTGAGCTCATGGGGAATCGTAAACACCACATGGAAATAACCTACCGGCAATAACTTCTTTAACTGAGCTTGAACCCAACTCTCCTGCACAGCCAGCTGACACTTGGGACAATGCCGATTACGACAGGAATTGTAGGAAACCGTTGAAGTTCCGCACTCAGAACAAACCATCGAATGCGCCCCTAGCTTGGCGCTACGGCAATGGCGGATCATATGAAAAGCCTTCGCCTGCTGGGGAGACATAGAGATAGCGGTATCCTTAGAAGCATAGACCTGATCAAAAATCTCCTTCAGCTCAGGCATTAGTATCACCGCCATCCAGCGGACTTTGCACCGCAGCAATCCGCTTAACCGAAAGATGGAGATAAAGCGCCGTCGTAGAAATATCGCTGTGCCCTAAGAGAACTTGAATCGTGCGTAAATCGGTACCCCTATCCAGTAAATGAGTGGCAAAACTATGGCGCAGAGAATGCACCGTAGCCGGTTTCAAAATTCCGGCCTTAGCCTTGGCTTCCTGAAAGATTTGCTGGATATGCCTGGCCGAAAGCGGTTTACCTTTGACATATCCGGGGAAAAGAAAATCATCAGGGCGGAAAAGTTTCCAGTATTCCCGCAAAACCCGGAGATTTTCTTGAGAAAGAATAGAAAAACGGTCTTTGCCTCCTTTCCCTTGAACAACCCTGATCAGCATTTGCTTGGAATCAATATCCGAGACCCTAAGGTTAAGCGTTTCACTAATGCGAAGCCCGGAAGAATAAGTGGTCAGAAGAATCGCCTTATGCTTCAGATAGCCGACTTGATCAATAATCGCTAGAATCTCCTGTCTGGAAAGAACACAGGGAAACTTCTTTAAGCGTTTGGGGCGTATAATAACATCATCGGACCAATTACACTGAAGAACCTTATTAAAAAAGAGCTTGAAAGCGTTGCAGGAAATATTGATATTGCTGTAACTGATCCCGGACTTAACGCGGTAAAGGAGATATTCTTTGAGCTCATTCGCAGAGATCAAAGGAGCCGGTTTGGCATAATGTTTCTCCAAAAGCCTCAAGTGGGTCAGGTAATGCCGCATCGTTTGAGGAGAGAACCCGCGAAGTTCCATTTCCGATTTCATTTGCAGAAAATGCTCAGATAGGGTATAACGGTTTTGAGTCATGATTTAATCATCCTTTCGAATTAAATAGGGATAGATTCAAAAAGATGATATCATGACTCAAATTACATAAGGGTATCCTGTATTTGATAAGCCACCGCGCAGCGGTTTAGTACAACACGGAGTTTCCGCAACTTTGCCAATATGAATGTGGTTGGGACGCTGCGGAAACTCCTGAATGTTAGACGAAAGCCCATGCATTGGCCGCGCATCCATGCGCGGATTACGAAGGAAAAATAAAGACTTATCTATAACATGTATAGGTAATTGGTTAAATAAGGCTTATTTGTATTTGTAACTAAGATGAAAAAGGGAGATGTAAATAAATGGATAGAGTATATACTTTGGCAATCAAAGCAAAGTCGTTTAAATGTTACGATTTTAATTTTCTGAACGAATATACTAAACTACCAACAAATATAAAAGTTACAGGGATTGGGCTAGCGTCAGCAGAATACCGAAGTGAAGATTCAAGTGGTTATGAATGCATTATTTTATTGGATAATAAACAGATCTTTTACTACTCTGAAGATTCACTTAAGAAAAATGGAAGATATGTGATATGCAATGATCTTATTAATGTCAGAGATTATAACCCACGTCTAGGAATTATTGAGAAAGCACTAGATACCATTAAGTACTATCCAATATAATTCTCTTTTGCACATAATCCATTCTTCCTATTTGAGAATCTATGAAGCAGATATTTAGAGTCGGAAATCTAAGGGACTCCCATCCATGGTCGTCTCTGGATATGGGGGCATGGGCCATCGTCTAACACGGAGTTTCCGCAACTTTGCCAATATGAATGTGGTTGGGACGCTGCGGAAACTCCTGAACGTTAGTGCGCCAAGCAAAGCTTGGTACTTCTTGCAAGGTGAAAGTCCTTGCTGGGTAAGGTCTAGCCAACCACCCATATCGAGTGTTGCTCCGAAACTGGCAACAGCAAGGCGAAGCGTACACAGAGAATTATATAGGCCATAAGGAGGACCGTAACTCCTGAAGCATATTCAGCCCCGTAAGTGTGGTACCGGAAACGGACAAGAGCAGACGGCGACATGCTTAACGTCATGGAAGCTAACACTGAAGAATCGACGAATGGCAAGATTCCAGAAGGTCTGTCGGGGTCAGAGAACGTGGCATGTATAAAGAGAAGTATCAGGAACTTGGGAGGCTCCTGTTGCTCCTGCCAGAAAGCAGGTAGGCTAATCCAATCGAAAAAGAGGACAGCCAATGCACACAGGAATTCGGATTAACCCATAGTACTCTGAGGACGGGAGAGCCGGCTACACGGGGAAGGGGTTAACAGGCATATGCAGCCCGCAAAGGAAACATTGTCCGGACTGCAGGACTGGAGGAAACAATGCAAACCTCACTGCGGGGAATAGCAACAAAAGCAAAACAAGACAAAAAGCACAGATTCGGAAACCTCTACGGACTCATTAACCGTCAGGCATTGTATCAAGCATGGGCTGATATCAACAAAAAAGCAGCCGCCGGTGTGGATAAAGAGACGGCCAAAGAATTTACCAAAAACCTTGACCACAACCTAAACGAACTGCTGACAACCCTAAAAGAAAAGAAATACAAAGCCAAGTTGGTCAGAAGAGTCCACATACCAAAAGGGGATGGCAAAACCAGACCGCTAGGGATCCCGGCAGTCAAAGACAAAGTACTGCAACGAGCGGCAGCTCGGATATTGGAAGCCATCTACGAACAGGACTTTCAAAAATGCAGCTATGGTTACAGACCGGGAACAGGCCCGCAAAAAGCCGTACAGGAACTCACCAAAGAAATTCAGGGAAAATACAGCTACATTGTAGAAGCTGACATCAAAGGTTTTTTTGACAACATCGACCACGGGTGGCTGATGGAAATGCTCAAACAAAGAATCAAAGATACAGCATTTCTGAGACTCATCAACAAATGGCTCAAAGCAGGGATACTGGAAACAGACGGAAAAGTAATCCATCCCATAACCGGATGTCCGCAAGGTGCAATCATAAGCCCGGTACTGGCCAACATCTATTTGCACTACACACTGGATATATGGTTCGAGAAAATTGTAAAACCAAGATGCCAGGCAGAAGCTTACCTCTGCCGTTTCGCTGATGATTTTATCTGCGCCTTCAGGTATAAACGGGACGCTGAACGATTTTACAAAGCGCTGGCCGGACGGCTCAACAAGTTTGGGTTGGAGATGGCTAAGGAAAAAACCAAAATCATCAGTTTCTCCCGGTTTAGGAAGCATGAAAACACCAGCTTTGAATTCTTGGGATTCGAATACCGGTGGAAAGTATCCCACAAAGGGAAAGACATCATTGCCAGAAGAACAAGCCGGAACAAACTCAGAAAATCAATAAAAGCATTTACAGCGTGGTGCAAAGAGAACCGGAACAACCGGCTGAGGAAGATCGTAGGCATGTTAAATACCAAGCTAAGAGGATACTTTAACTATTATGGCGTAATAGGAAACAGCAAAGGAATCACTGAGTTCTATAATATCGCCCTGAAAATCCTGTACAAATGGCTGAACCGCAGAAGCCAGCGAAAAAGCTTCAACTGGAAAGAGTTCGAAGCAAAAATGAAATGGTATGGATTGGTAAAGCCGAGAATAACCGAAAACCCAAATAAACAGTTACAAATAGAATGGATAGAAGATTGTTTTGCTTGAATACGGAGGCGAATATGCTTGAAGAGCCCGGTGCGGTAGTTCCGCACGCCGGGATTCTGTGCGGGGGGTGTCGGGTAACCGGCATCTCTACCGTGACGGCGAAATAACTCTTGCAAGAAAAAACAGCGGGTCTTTAAAAAGCCGCTGTTATTGAAAGCTGATTTGCAGTTCTTTGCCAAGTGCATTGGCCACCTTAGCAAGAAGTTCTATACTAGGATTATATTCGCCACTTTCTAAGCGTGAAATCGCAGATTGTTTTGTGTTGATCTTATCAGCTAGTTCTTTTTGGCTTAACCCCTGTTCCAACCGAAGTCTAATAATTTCACATTTAATATCATAGAGAACCTTTAGATCATCATATTCTTTTTGAACTTCTGGATTTTGAAATAATTGTTCTTTTAATTGATCATGATTCACTTTGATCACTTCCTTTAAGGTAATTGGTCATTCGTTTTAAGGATATATCCAGATCTGTTTTAGGAGTTTTCTTCGAAGTCTTTCGAATGCCATGAAGTAAGATAAATCTACCCTGATCGAAGCTAAAATAAAATATCCTAAAATCGTTTGTACTTTGTTTGATACGAAGTTCCCATAATTTATTATATGAGCCTTCAAGCTTTTTTATATGAGGATAACCAAGGAAGAGGCCGAACTCTTGCAAAAGATCAATTTCCCGTAAGATTTTTGCTTGCTCTTTAGGATTAAGTTGACTAATAAACTCCATTACTGGGCAATAGTCATTTTCAGTATAATACTCGATCTCGTACATATTGATCACCTCGTATCATATTCAAATGATATCACGTATATGTTATAATTTCAAGCGGGAGAGTTACTTCGCCTAACCCAGAATTCCCGCAAGGGTGCCAGATGTGGAAATCTGGGGAAGTTTCAGGCACCACATCCCCCCGCCTAAGATAAGAGCTATCTAAGGCGGGGGGACGTCGGGAATTCCTATTCGTTAGCTGAAACCCTAGTCATTTTTAATAGATTGAATTATAAACGGGGTAGGGCCAGGGGGCCGGGAATTCGTTTTCATGGCCATTTATTTAACGGTTCATGTCAAGGAAGATAGTTTTCTTTGTTCGAGGTGAAATGAATGTTTCGGTCAGTTAACGAGCGGATAATAATTCTGTTCGCCCTAATCATCAAACAAGATAATTATTTCTCAGGAAGGATGAATGCTTCGGTCAGGAAGCGAGAAGATAATTATTTAGTTCACCACAATTCATTAAACAAATTGGTTTTCTTTTTCTTAAGTAGCATGAAAGCTTCGGCGAGGTAGAGAGAAGAAATAATATCGTTAACCCACTTCATTAAACAGATTAGTTTTTCTAGGTAGAATGAATGATTTCGTCAAGGCAGAACGAAGATAATAAGTAGGATTGACCTTTTCATTATACAGATTTATCTTTTGGTGGGCAGAATGTATGTTTTCGTTTCTTCGGAAAGTGAGTCTCTTTTAATGCAAGCGGAAAGACGGGCTTCAGCTAACAGTAAGCGATTTATGATGTTCAGCACAAAAGAAAACAGCCAAAGAACAGAATCTCTGGCGTTGTTGAAAAGTACATAATAAACCGAAAAACCGGAACATCATGAATCGTGTGTTGTACTAAACCGTCTGCCGACGGAACACAAAAACTATGGAAATTCAATCTTTTTTAGTCCCTGCCGTTAAACAGAAAACAAAGCAAACCACCAACAAAAAGACAGCAATAATGCAAAACGGCCTAAATAGAACTCAAAAATAGACATACCTTCCCCCTCCCCAAAAACGGGCATTGCAAAAACTATTCAATTAATAAAACTTAAGTGACGACAGAAGGAAAGGATTGCCACACAAAAGTAACCTTGGAACTACCGCAGTAAGGACAATACCTTGATTTTGGCCGGGGTGAAAAATCCGGCATTTTACCTTTCGCCAACCGGCGGCAACGGAGCAGTTTGCTACCGATATTCCTGCTGCATAAAATCCCATAATGCCGGATCTTAACGAAACCATCAGGCAAGATATGCTGAAGAAACCTGCGGGTAAACTCAGCGGACTGAAGCGTCATCAACTTAGGCTTACCCTTATCTTTATAATCCTTCCAGAAAAAACTGACCGACTTTCCATCAAAAGACTTAATTCTCGAATTACTAATAGCCACCCTATGCGTATATCTACCAAGATAGCGAACCACATGCTCCGGAGACTTAAAGGGTTTCTTACAAAAAACAACCCATTTCTTTGCATAAAGGCTATCTACAAAAGAAGCAAAATTACCGGGTATGGCAAGTAAGGTGGTCTCATGAAAAAACTTCAGCTCACCCCGGGTATAGGCCTTCTTCAAAAAATAAAGGAACTTACCCCTAAACTTATTGGAGACAACCTTAACCGGAATAAAAAACTTTTTGCGGGATCGGACAAAGCGAAGACCATCGCTACTAAGCCCGCCTCCAGGGACAATGGCATGAACATGAGGATGAAATGATAAATTCCGGCCCCAGGTATGCAAAACCGAAGTAAGGCCGATGGTTGCACCTAGATACTTAGGGTCCCTTGCCAGCTCCATCAATGTATGACCGGCCGCACGAAGCAAAAGGGAATAAAGCAGCTTTTGGTTGTGCAAAACGAGGGAATTGAGCTCATGGGGAATCGTAAACACCACATGGAAATAACCTACCGGCAATAACTTCTTTAACTGAGCTTGAACCCAACTCTCCTGCACAGCCAGCTGACACTTGGGACAATGCCGATTACGACAGGAATTGTAGGAAACCGTTGAAGTTCCGCACTCAGAACAAACCATCGAATGCGCCCCTAGCTTGGCGCTACGGCAATGGCGGATCATATGAAAAGCCTTCGCCTGCTGGGGAGACATAGAGATAGCGGTATCCTTAGAAGCATAGACCTGATCAAAAATCTCCTTCAGCTCAGGCATTAGTATCACCGCCATCCAGCGGACTTTGCACCGCAGCAATCCGCTTAACCGAAAGATGGAGATAAAGCGCCGTCGTAGAAATATCGCTGTGCCCTAAGAGAACTTGAATCGTGCGTAAATCGGTACCCCTATCCAGTAAATGAGTCGCAAAACTATGGCGCAGAGAATGCACCGTAGCCGGTTTCAAAATTCCGGCCTTAGCCTTGGCTTCCTGAAAAATTTGCTGGATATGCCTGGCCGAAAGCGGTTTACCTTTGACATATCCGGGGAAAAGAAAATCATCAGGGCGGAAAAGTTTCCAGTATTCCCGCAAAACCCGGAGATTTTCTTGAGAAAGAATAGAAAAACGGTCTTTGCCTCCTTTCCCTTGAACAACCCTGATCAGCATTTGCTTGGAATCAATATCCGAGACCCTAAGGTTAAGCGTTTCACTAATGCGAAGCCCGGAAGAATAAGTGGTCAGAAGAATCGCCTTATGCTTCAGATAGCCGACTTGATCAATAATCGCTAGAATCTCCTGTCTGGAAAGAACACAGGGAAACTTCTTTAAGCGTTTGGGGCGTATAATAACATCATCGGACCAATTACACTGAAGAACCTTATTAAAAAAGAGCTTGAAAGCGTTGCAGGAAATATTGATATTGCTGTAACTGATCCCGGACTTAACGCGGTAAAGGAGATATTCTTTGAGCTCATTCGCAGAGATCAAAGGAGCCGGTTTGGCATAATGTTTCTCCAAAAGCCTCAAGTGGGTCAGGTAATGCCGCATCGTTTGAGGAGAGAACCCGCGAAGTTCCATTTCCGATTTCATTTGCAGAAAATGCTCAGATAGGGTATAACGGTTTTGAGTCATGATTTAATCATCCTTTCGAATTAAATAGGGATAGATTCAAAAAGATGATATCATGACTCAAATTACATAAGGGTATCCTGTATTTGATAAGCCACCGCGCAGCGGTTTAGTACAACACCAGATTCCCGCAAGGGCGCCAGAAGCGGAAGCATCTTGGGAAGATTCAGGCGCCACATCCCCCCGCCTAAGATAAGAGCTATCTAAAGGCGGGGGGACGTCGGGAATCCAAAACGTTAGTGCGCCAAGCAAAGCTTGCGGCGACCCCCATTGAATAGACATATAAAACACAAGATATCTCATTATTTCATAGGATTACTTATTTTTTCGATTTTCCAAGTTTTTATGTGGATGCGATTCACGAATACTCTGGGGTAAACTTGACATGGGACCCCACGGCGAATGCTTCAATGGGTCGCGGGCTGTGGCTCAGATGATGTATCCCTTTAGAGTAAGCCCCATCCCGTTCTTAAGGGTAGCATCCGCCGCCCCCATGTAAAGTCTTATTTGGGGTCAGTGAGACTTCTCATGCCACCATGGCGTTATTATAATATTCTTCCGGCGTAAGATAATCATTAGACTGATGCAGCCGTTTTCTATTATAGAAGATTTCTATATATTCAAATACAGCAGCTTTAGCTTGTTCTCGGGTTCTGAAATGTTGTTCGCATAACCACTCGTATTTCATTTTCCCCCAAAAGGATTCCATCGGGGCATTGTCCCAACAGTTACCTTTCCGTGACATACTGCAGATAAAACCATATTGCTTTAAAAGTTGTTGATAATCATGAGAGCAATATTGACTACCTCGGTCAGAATGGATAATTACGCCACTGGGTCTACCCACACGTTTATATGCGCTGGTAAGAGCATTGATGACAAGCTCCTTTGTCATTCTATCGCTCATAGCCAGTCCGACCACTTTTTGGCCGCATAGATCCAGGATTCCGGCTACATATAACCAGCCTTCTTCTGTCCAGATGTAAGTTATATCACTAACCATTTTTTGATTGGGCTTTTCTGCTTTAAAATTACGATTCAGTATATTTTCTGCTACAGGAAGATTGTGATTAGAATTGGTAGTTGCTTTATATTTCTTAGCTACTTTGGAGCGAATACCTGCCTCCTTCATAAGCCGTTCTACCCGTTTATGGTTGACGCACTGACCTCTCTGGCGTATCGCTTTTGTTATCTTTACTCTTCCATAAACTTGATTAGTTTCTTCGTAGATTTTCTTGATTTGATCAAGTAATTTATTGTTGGCATCGTCTCTTTTGCTTTTCGGGCGATTTTCCCATGCGTAATATCCACTGCGGGATACTTCTAATACTTTACATAGCTTCGCTACCCGATATTCACTGCGATTGGCTTTGATAAATTCAAACCTCTTTATTTCTGGTTCTTCGCGAAGTAAGCCGCCGCCTTTTTTAATATTTCGTTTTCCTCTCGCAATTCCCGGTTTTCTCTTTCGAGTTTTCTTAAGCGTTCATCTTCAGCACTCAATTTTCCGCTGCCTGGGAAAGGGACTGAAGGCTTTTCACGATATCTTTTTATCCAACCGTGTAATGTATTTTCGTTTATACCTAAATCCGCTGCTACTTTGGAGACCGGCCCACCAGTTGCCTCAACTCTTTTAACCGCTTCCAACTTAAATTCTGCACTGTATTGTTTCACCATGTTTTTTCCCCTTTCTTGCTTTTCAGTATACTATGTGTTTATACTGTCCATCAAACGGGGTACGGGGCAAACCGTAACTCCGGAAGCACATTCAGCCCCGTAAGTGAGGTACCGGAAACGGACAAGAGCAGACGGCGACATGTTTAACGTCATGGAAGCCAACACGGAAGAATCGACGAATGGCAAGATTCCAGAAGGTCTGTCGGGGTCAGAGAACGTGGCATGTATAAAGAGAAGTATCAGGAACTTGGGAGGCTCCTGTTGCTCCTGCCAGAAAGCAGGTAGGCTAATCCAATCGAAAAAGAGGACAGCCAATGCACACAGGAATTCGGATTAACCCATAGTACTCTGAGGACGGGAGAGCCGGCTACACGGGGAAGGGGTTAACAGGCATATGCAGCCCGCAAAGGAAACATTGTCCGGACTGCAGGACTGGAGGAAACAATGCAAACCTCACTGCGGGGAATAGCAACAAAAGCAAAACAAGACAAAAAGCACAGATTCGGAAACCTCTACGGACTCATTAACCGTCAGGCATTGTATCAAGCATGGGCTGATATCAACAAAAAAGCAGCCGCCGGTGTGGATAAAGAGACGGCCAAAGAATTTACCAAAAACCTTGACCACAACCTAAACGAACTGCTGACAACCCTAAAAGAAAAGAAATACAAAGCCAAGTTGGTCAGAAGAGTCCACATGCCAAAAGGGGATGGCAAAACCAGACCGCTAGGGATCCCGGCAGTCAAAGACAAAGTACTGCAACGAGCGGCAGCTCGGATATTGGAAGCCATCTACGAACAGGACTTTCAAAAATGCAGCTATGGTTACAGACCGGGAACAGGCCCGCAAAAAGCCGTACAGGAACTCACCAAAGAAATTCAGGGAAAATACAGCTACATTGTAGAAGCTGACATCAAAGGTTTTTTTGACAACATCGACCACGGGTGGCTGATGGAAATGCTCAAACAAAGAATCAAAGATACAGCATTTCTGAGACTCATCAACAAATGGCTCAAAGCAGGGATACTGGAAACAGACGGAAAAGTAATCCATCCCATAACCGGATGTCCGCAAGGTGCAATCATAAGCCCGGTACTGGCCAACATCTATTTGCACTACACACTGGATATATGGTTCGAGAAAATTGTAAAACCAAGATGCCAGGCAGAAGCTTACCTCTGCCGATTCGCTGATGATTTTATCTGCGCCTTCAGGTATAAACGGGACGCTGAACGATTTTACAAAGCGCTGGCCGGACGGCTCAACAAGTTTGGGTTGGAGATGGCTAAGGAAAAAACCAAAATCATCAGTTTCTCCCGGTTTAGGAAGCATGAAAACACCAGCTTTGAATTCTTGGGATTCGAATACCGGTGGAAAGTATCCCACAAAGGGAAAGACATCATTGCCAGAAGAACAAGCCGGAACAAACTCAGAAAATCAATAAAAGCATTTACAGCGTGGTGCAAAGAGAACCGGAACAACCGGCTGAGGAAGATCGTAGGCATGTTAAATACCAAGCTAAGAGGATACTTTAACTATTATGGCGTAATAGGAAACAGCAAAGGAATCACTGAGTTCTATAATATCGCCCTGAAAATCCTGTACAAATGGCTGAACCGCAGAAGCCAGCGAAAAAGCTTCAACTGGAAAGAGTTCGAAGCAAAAATGAAATGGTATGGATTGGTAAAGCCGAGAATAACCGAAAACCCAAATAAACAGTTACAAATAGAATGGATAGAAGATTGTTTTGCTTGAATACGGAGGCGAATATGCTTGAAGAGCCCGGTGCGGTAGTTCCGCACGCCGGGAACTGTGCGGGGGGTGTCGGGTAACCAGCATCTCTACCGTGACTAAAAAATCGCGCGGCGTGGCCGCTACATCGTGTGGCGGATATATCTGTTTGGATGATATTAAGATAAAGGGACTATTCACTAATGGAGATTAAATACCCAGAAATGGGGATATGTGGTCTTTCGTGTCAGTTGTGTCCGATGTATCATACGGATGGTAATAGTAGATGTGGAGGATGTAAGAGTAAATCACGCATGACTCTTGGCTGTCCATTTATTACATGTGCTATTAATAAAAGGGGATTGAGTTTTGCTGGGAATGCAGGGAAAGTTATGATTGTGAAAAGTGGCGGAAACATCGGGAAGCGGGAGCAGAATATGATTCATTCAAGTGTTATCAAAAGCTAGAGGAAGATATTATTTTTATCCAGGAAAATGGATTTATAGAATATAAAAGATTGCAGAACATAAGAGAAGAACTGCTAAAGGATATGTTAGATAATTTTAACGAAGGTCGATCTAAGAGCTACTATTGTGTAGTAGCAACCGTTATGAAGATTGAAGATATAAAAGAAGCATCAGAAAAAGCAAAGAAATCTTCATATGGGTTAGATGTTAAAAGTAGATCTAAAGTTCTACACTCTATACTTGACGAGCTTGCACAACAGAAACGATATTATCTAGGATTACGTAAAAGAAGTAAATTATAAAAGTCAAATTGAAGAGGCTGATGTCCTGTCAGCCTCTGAATCTTGGGCTTCTTCATTGAAATCCTGGGAGAACTTCTACAAAGAATGGAAGAGTGCGGGGTGCGCCGGGTAACTTTGGTTTATCTCGGCTGAAAATAGCATTCTCTTTTTCAGAGAGACCAATTTATTTAATTGTTGAAATGAATGTTGCTTTTTAAAAAGTTAAAGCTGATAACCCAGAATTCCCGCAAGGGTGCAGAAGCGGAAGCATCTTGGGCGGGTTCAGGCACCACATCCCCCAGCCTAAGATAAGAGCTATCTAAGGCGGGGGGACGGCGGGAATTCTGAAGAGGCAGAAACTATTCTAGCGATAGCTATCTGCTTGTTCGGAGTTTCAGTTCTCATAATTGATTCATATAGGGTAATGTGTAGGAAAGTTTTCTTACTTAACATATAAGACATATAGCGAATCAAATCTTGAAGTTCTCCATTATACCAGCCAGTATGTTTTGATGACTGAATTTTTATTTGTTGGAGCCTTAGTAATAAGGGAGATTCTTAAAAGATATATTTGTAAAAGCAAGGATGAAATTGAGGAGCAACAATCTAAAATATAAATAGTTAAGTCCCTAGGTGTTTAAGGCACGCCGTTCATGGCGCTCTGGCTCTGTGGGGCAGGGACGTTATATGACCGCAGATTACCGCACTTTGTCTATATGCATGTAATATGGCGTGGTGGTAATCCGCCACCGTTATCGGATATTGCTGAGCTTTTTGATGGCATAAGCAAAATTTTAAGAATTTATGGAGAGTGATAATATGCAAAAGGAATCTCCTTCTGTTCCTGTTAAAAGACCAGTACTGGAAATTCCCTTTACACAAATAGAATTGGTAATTGAAATCATTGGCGCGGTTGCTATTTTAGTAATGATTGGTTTTGTCGTTATCTCGTGGCCAGAGCTGCCAGATCGAATTCCTAGTCATTTTGATGCTGTTTTTGGCAAGTAAAAAATATAGCATTCCGGAAGTTAAATATGTAGCACCCCTGTTTCCATATTTAGAAATTAATGGTTGAATGGGTTAGTCGGTAGCTTGGACCGTTAAATACGAGCAGGTGGCTGTGATGAATAAGACGGTCTATTATAGCACTGGTCATTTTCTCATCGAAGAATATGCCGTTCCAACGGCTGAACTCAAGGTTAGTGGTAATAATGACGCTGCGTTTCTCGTAACACTCTGAGATTACTTGGAAAAGTAATTGGGCACCTCCTTTTTCAAAAGGTACATAGCCCCATTCATCACAGATCAAAAGATCGCACTTTTGGATCTGACGCATATATTTGTTTAATGTGCCGGAAGCTTTGGCCTCGGATAGTTGGTTAACAAGAGCTGCTGTACGAAAGAATTTGACGGTTTTACCTTGGTTGCAGGCTTCAACTCCAATAGCCGTTGCTAGGTGAGTTTTGCCGGTTCCTACAGGGCCATACAGGATAAGATTCTCCTTGTTTTTAATAAAGTGAGCATTTTTAAGGTCTTCCAGACTTATTGTTTTCGGAATGTCTATATACTCAAAGCTATAATCCTGAAAGGTTTTAACAACATCAAATCCGGCACTTTTAAGGAGTCTTTTTTTGCGGGAGATTTCCCTTTGAGCAAGTTCCCGCTTTAAAAGCTTAAGAAGAAACTCTTCGTTGGAAACAGCCTCAATATCTTTGTAATCCAGGTAGAATGTGCGGCCGATCTTTAAGGTCTTACAGTATTCTTTAATCAATGCTTGCATGCCTGATCACCTTCCTTAATCAGGAGATCATAGACATGTAAGTCTGGGTTATACTTCTGAACTTCCGGAAGGTTACTAGGCAGCTTGAAAAAGTTATTTTCCGGAAGGTTAGAATTTTGATGGTTATAAATAGCTTGTAAACTGTCAGTATTTATTAGATTCCGCCTTAAAGATTCAGCAAAAGCTTTTTCCGCAGTTGCCATATCTTGATCTTGAAGAATTGATGACAAAAGCTTAAGTGACCTTTTCTTTTCTGTGTAATCACATTTATTAAAATAGTCTTGAATTGTAGATGGCAGTTCTTTGAAAAAACCAGTATATTTTAGTGCCGTCGGCCTTTTAGCCATAAGATTCAGGTATGGTCCCCAAATCATTGATTCTTTTTGCTCTCCATATAACCTAGAGTGTTTTACTATTACCTGGTAGTCTTTATTCATGATTTCTATAATATCGGCCCCTACTTTAAGCCATAATTCTTGGTTAGCATATCTCGGGGAAGATGAATAGAGTTTGTTGTCAAAACGAATTTTCCCATATTTATCTGCTTTTACCGGCTCTAATCTATACACTTCAAAAGCAACTTCCGGAAGGTTATCCATAGCAGCTTTGTCTTCAGCAAAAAGAGTACAGATTAATTTCTTTTTCTTGTAGTGTTTGCGCTGCATATCTTTATCGCACATTTTAAGTAATTCTCTGTTGTAATCTTGCAGATCTTCAAATTCCGGAATCGGCACGAGGAAGTTTCTTCGATGGTAACCTACTTTAACCTCAACATGCCCCTTCTCATGCCCACTGTTTGGATTACAGTAGTTGCTTCGGAAATTGTAGTGGAGCATGAACCTGTTAAACCCTTGAGTGACATCTCTTTCACCATTTTTACGTATGTTTTTTACTACGGTAGACATATTGTCAAACCAAATATGGGTAGGAACTTTCCCCATATACTCGAAGATGTTCTTCAACCCTTCCAGTAAGCACTCTTGGTTCTCGGCTTTGAATAACTGGAGATAGCCTCCGTTGCTATAAGGAAAAGATAGGTTAAGGTAATATCCGTTGTATAAAACTCCCTTTTCAATGAACTGAGCTGAACCGAAGTCTAGCTGAGCTTCTCCCGGAGGATGATCAAGAGGCAAATAACCATTACTTGTTAATCCAATCTCTTTCTTACGCTTTGATACATAAGCCCTCACGGACCGGTCAGGATGAAGTACAATTAAGTTCGCAAAAGTAGAAGGAAAAACCATCGGTAACTCCGAAATTGGTAAGTGAAGAGCAAACCAAGAAGGAGTGTTTACCGATGGTCTACTCTAATACTAACCGAAATTTCGAAGAAATGCTATTAAAATTTATCACCGAAGATGATCCGATGCTTTCAATGCTCAAATGGCTCTGTGAACAGCTCATGGAAGCTGAAGTTGCTTCTAAAATCAATGCCTCTAAATCAGAACGCACCCCTCAGCGCTCAGGATACCGTTCCGGCTATCGAGTCAGACGGTTTGATACGCGCATGGGAACCATGTATCTTTTTGTTCCTAAGCTTCGTAAGGGAGGGTATGTCCCATTCTTCGTGACTGAGAAAAAACGTTCAGAAGTAGCTTTAATAAACGTTATCCATGAGGCCTATATCAATGGCGTATCCACCCGTAAAATGGACCGCTTAGCTAAAAGCTTGGGCATCGATTCCATCTCGCGAAGCCAGGTTTCTCAGATCACCAAAGAGCTCAATGATCAAGTGAAAGCCTTCCGGGAACGACCTCTGCAAGACACTTATCCTGTACTATGGGTAGACTCTCTGTACGAGAAAATCCGGGTGGGACACCAGGTTAAAAATATGGCCGTGGCTGTAGTGGTCGGTTTGGACGAAGACGGACGACGGGATATCTTAGCCATAGAGCCGATGTATGAAGAGTCTGAAGTCACTTACCAAACTTTATTTGAGAAACTCAAAAACCGAGGCCTAAAAAGTGTTTGGCTTGTCGTTTCCGATGCCCATAAAGGGCTGACTAAAGCTATTCAAAGATCTTTTGTGGGCTGCAGCTGGCAACGCTGCAAAGTTCACTTTATGCGCAACATCCTGGCTCACGTTCCGGCCAAGGGAAAAGCCATTTTTGCGGAAAAACTTAAACAGATTTGGCTTCAACCGGATATGGAAAGTGCCAAAGCGTATGCGAAGAGCCTGATGGAGACCTATGAAAACCAATATCCTGAGGCCATTGCTGTCTTGGAAGCTGGGCTTGAAGATTCTTTACAGTTCTATGCCTTCGAACGAATCGATGCTCGCAAAATTTCCTCGACCAACATTCTTGAACGGCTTAACCGCGAAATTCGGAGACGTACTGCCGTTATTGGAGTATTTCCCAGCCTGGAGTCCTATGTGCGCCTAGTGACGACCTATCTCATAGAATACTCCGAAGAGTGGGCGACAGGACGCAGCTACATTAAGCCAGAGCTTCTCCAACTGACGAAAGAGGATCGGCAGCATGCGGCTTAAGTTGGGGCGCTGTCCCAAACCCCGTCCTCGCCGAAAGACTGGTGGTTTGGTCAAACCACCATGGATAAGGATATTGGGCTAGGATAGGGAATCACGGGTGTACGGGGCTCCACTCTCGATGAACGTGCTTCGCACGCCCTTGATTCGCGCTAAAGCCTTTCATAATATCAAACTGTCACTTACCATTAAGAGTTTTGTATGGTTTTTGCGAACAACTATTGACACTAACACCGGTGGTCAGAGACATCAAACTCTGGGAATTGCTCTTTTAAGCGATTATATACTCTTTGTGCTGTGTGTCTTTGCTTCGGTTTGGCATTAAGTGTTAATGCTGCCGCATAATGACCAAACACAGCTAGTGTATGCTGTCCAATCTTTGACGGATAAACTGACCTAATATCGAGTCCGTCAGCTTACCGGTTTGAAAATATTAAGAGAGAAGCCGGTCGCCCCTTTAGCAAACCGGCAGGATATCATCGAAATCACTTCTGTGATTGTAGGTAAAGAAGATCCCCCCGGGCTTCATACAGTTTCTCCTTAAAAACCAGCGCGAACCAAGCTGTTCTATTTCGAGTAGGCGGATAGCGGCAGAACTTATCATAGACTTTACAAACTGCTTCGCTCATCTCTTCCTGGCTAAACCTAAGATTTTCAGCTATTTGGGTTGCCAATGGCAGCAGATCGTAGAAGCCCGTTCGGATAAAATATTCTTCAAGACTTAAATTTTTAGGATTCATGATAGTTCCCCCTCGATGACCCGTTTAACCATCCGGTCGTCAATAATGCGGTGACCGTTTTGCGCACCATACATTAGAGCATGGGTACATACTTTATTAACGAGTCTTGCTGTTCCGCTGGAAAAACGGTAGATGTCATCAATAGCTGAATCCGAAAAAATATCCTGGGTGGCTCCGGCATAAGTCAAATGTTGTTTAATATAGGCTCCTACTTCAGAGCGGTCATAATAGTTCAGTTTGCACTGCAGATCAATTCGCTGGCGAATAGCAGCGTAAGATTGCATCTGCAGCCGATCCCAAAGCTCTGTTTGCCCTACCAGAATAAGAGCCATCGGACTTTGGGCATCCATGTTCATGTTTAAGAGAAACCGGACTTCCTCCAGCATTTCTTTATCCAGAAGATGAGCTTCATCCACAACCACAACCGGTTGCTGATGGTGAACCATTTGCATCAGTTCGACTTCCCGGTGCAGCTGCCGTTTGGCATCACCCCGGTAAAACTTAGCTTCATGCCCCAATTGTTCTAAAAGCCCTTTGTAGAAATGGCGCGGGGTCAGCTTGGAATCGGAAATATACAAAACTTTAAACTTAGATGGGTTTAAAGTTTGAGCATAACAGCGGATTGTTGTGGTTTTGCCTGTCCCGCAGTCTCCGGTAATAACTGCAAACCATTTACGTTCAGCTGCGTACTCAAGCCTCCCGAGGGTTTCTTCTAAAGCGGCTGATTTATATAAATCGGTAGTGGGAATATCCCTGGAAAAGGGAACTTTCTTTAAGTTGTAAAAAGATTCAAACATGGCTTTAATCCTCCTTTCCTACGCTGCGAAAGGAGATAGCCTGGTTTTGCCGGATTTGCCTTTCTTTATTCCTCAATGCGGCTGCACTTAGCAGTCTGGACGAATCTGCCGGACTAATTGCCAGGTGAACTGGTAATCCCGGACGTTTGCCGACACGCTGGCCAATTACCAGTTCATGTGCTTTCCAGGGAGTATAGCCTGCGTATTCAATCGTAAGCTCTGTAATATCTGCCGGGTCATAGATAACATCTACGGTGCAGCCGATGAAATTTATGCCCACTTCATATTTTTTGCTCATAAAGTTAATGCAACCGGACTTATCCACTTTGCGGGCTTCACAATGTAAGAAGGCATTGGCTAAAACATTAGGTTCAATAAAGCGCAAAGGTTGGCTGTCGCTTTTAAATGCGGCTTCCGGACTCATGTTATCTTTTAAAGCAGTGTGCGGTCTATTTTGGTAACATTCGCTAAGCCAGATCTGGAATAACTCATTGAGTTTTTCTAAGGTTTTGGGTTTTTCCAAAGCTGATTCCCTTAAGAAAGAATCAACTGTTTGGTTAAACTTTTCAACTTTGCCGGTCGCTTCGGGCGAGTAAGGCCTAGAATAAAGAAGTCTTATCCCTAGTTTGGAACAGGTCCGGGCCATCCATTTAGTTCGATACTGCTTGCCGTTGTCGAAATAAACAGCCTCCGGGGCACCCCATTTTTGGATGACATTACGGAAACAATCCTCAACGATTGCTTGATCTAAGGTAGGATAAAACTCACTATGCAAAACGAACCTGGTCGCATCGTCCAAAAAGGTGACCAGAAAAACTTGTTTCTTGGTGCCGCCCGGGCCAATCGGCAGATATGGACCGTATTTTATGTCTGAATGGATCAGTTGATTGCGGTAGCGTTGCTGAAATCTTCTGGCTGCAACACCATTATCCGTATACATCCGCATTTGCCGGCTACTGTAACCCCGCCCAGAGAGTTTCTCTTGCAAGGTAGAACGCTTGATTTCACCAGGTTTTGCTTTGCCTTCCCATTCTAAGATTTGGATGATTTGGGCAACGCTACGGCTGGGTACTTCCCGGCGTAAGAGTATAGCTTGTTCCAATAATTCCGCAGAAATTGCTTTGGACTCACATCTTCCTTTACCTTTAGGCTTTAAACCCATAAATCCTTTTTCCCGGTACTCGGCTAGGTATCGTCTGAGCGTTCTTTCAGATATCCCGTATTCTTGACAAATACGTACTTTCCTTTCCCGCGCTAAAGCCAGATCTAAGCCCTTTTCCAGTAAGGGCAGGATAAGTTCTACACGTTTTTCGGCAATTTTCTCCGCTCTCTTTTGATCTCTCATTGCAAAACACTTCCTCTCTAGGCTTTTCTTCCAAGTCTAGCTTAAGTGTCTGCGGACAAGAAGACAGAACGGGTATGTACCCATAAATTTGCATTAACGACAGGTCGGACAATTCTCTTTAGCCAACCTGGTCCATTTCCAACATAATGCCCGATTCTTTGGCGGACAGACTGATTCAGGACGGACGGCTCTTTCACAGGTTCCTGTCCCAAACGGATAGCTATTGATCTTAAAGATCCCAGGAGATGAGGCAGCAGGCTATGAAACCATCTCTTTAAGCGATACAACGTGACTTCATCTGCGGCTAAATCCGGCGGCGACGGCGTTTCAGTAAGAACCTGCTCAATGCTTAAGGAAGAGTAGCGTTTGTAAGGAACCAAACAGTCTGGCAGTTCATGATGGATTCTTTTGCACGCTTTACAACGAAGCCTTCGAATAATTAAGATTCTCGTCTCTTCACCGGTAACCTTAAACTTACGCTTACGGCTTCCGATGACCTTAAGATCGCTGTCGCAACAAGGACAAGGAATTAATTCTGTACACCGAACATAAAAAAACCGGTTTGAGGATTTTCAATTAACTCGTAATTTGTTACAATGACCATACAATGACCAAGGGATGTCTTTGGTGGTCTGCTGGTAACAGATCACGCTGAGCAGAGACATCCTTTTTCCTTTTCTTGATATGGTCATTATATCCAGCAAGTTCAGGACAGGCAACACCGTCAGCTTTCGGTTATTTTGGGCTAGCAGAAACAATTAAGATCTGCAATTAGCCAGGAATCAATCAAATCAGTATATGGAGCCAACTTACGGGGTTTAGATTTGGCTGGTGGCAGTTCCAAATTAAAGTTTTCCTTTTCTACATATTTTTTAACGGTATTAAAGTGGTGACCTGTTTCCGAGGAAATGCTGCGCAGGCTTTTCCCTTTATATTTAAACAGGTATCTGATATTATTGATTTGTTCCATTGTCAACATTCCTTTCTTTACCCCCTTTAAGCTTTGCAACTCAAAGGGTATTGTATTTGAGGGGTGCTGGCAATGGTTTTTCCATTTAACTGCTATATTTTTCTACTTCCGAAGTGCTACAATTTTATTTTGCCATAAACATTGATGCTTCTGGTGTTCCTGATGGATGGAGTGGTAAGGGGTCAATTTGGTTATTACCTGGAGTAACTGTTGGACTTTATGTTTTGCTAACAGTATTAAGTAAATTTCCTCATGCTTTCAATTATCTTTGGGCTATTACCGAAGAAAATGCTGAGAGGCAGTACATAATAGCAAGGACTATGGTTCGTAGTTTGAAGGCAGAACTTATAATATTATTTACGTATATGGAATATGCAACTGTACAAACAGCAATGGGAGAAATAAATGGTTTAGGAATAATATTTGTACCTATTACCCTCGTGGTCATATTTGGAACGATTGCGATGTTTTTAATTCAGGGCTATAAAGCAAAATGATTTGTGAGTAGCCAACTTGGGCTACTTTGGTGGGAAGACATCATCATGGGTTCCGATGATATAAAGAGTGTTAATCTGATCATTGGCCTCAGATGTTACTTCTATGATGATTCGAACCGACATATTCATGCTGATTTCATAGAAGTTATCCGTTCCTTGAATTTTCCTATATCTTAAAGAGGGGTGGCTTGGGTCAGAGATGAATAACTCGATGGCTTTCTCAGCTTGCTTTGAAGTTTTCTGGTCAAGTTGCCTAAATTGCTTATCGAATTTACGGGTAGATTTAAAGCGTCTGGTCATTGTTTGATACCATTAAGAAAGTCACTGATAGTATTAAATTCACGAACATTGCCGGATTCAACGTCATTTTTGGCTTCGATCATATCATTTTGAGCAGTTTTTGACCAGAAATATGCCTGGCTTGAAGGAACAAGTTTCATAGGTTCTATGATAATCCTATTGTTATCCATTCTGACATCGAGCACATCACCTTCATTGATATTAAGTTGTTCTCTGATGTCTCTAGGGATGCTTATAAGGTTCCGTTTTTGAACGAAAATCTTGTGGGAAGTAATTGACATAATTGTCACTCCTTAAAGTTTCTACAATTACAGTATATGCGTAATTACGTAATATTGCAAAGATAGGATGAATTATTTGTTCCGTGCAAAACTCTTCGGATTCCAACAACCTCTTCTTCATTAAGAACAACGCAGAGCACTAAATAGTTTGCCACTATAAGCACTCTGTAATATTATTAAATGACATATCCGTAATATGGGAGAGGGAGGGTAATAATTTGGCTTTAAACTACAATAGTTACATTAAAAGATCTGTTCCTCGTTCAAATATCAGAATGTCTCTCGGAAAGTTGTACTTTACCTGGCGGCGTTACTTTGTTTGGGCATTCAATCGCTCAATTAAGTACGCCTCAAGTTATGGAACCATAGATTTTAATAATATAGTCACTTCTCATAAGACGCCACTTTATAGGCAACTTCGTAATGTTGACATGTGGCTACAAGAGAATAAAGTAACTAACCTAAAGTTAGCAAGTGAAAAGCTCGATGGGGTAATAGTGAAACCTGGAGAGACTTTTTCTTTTTGGCGTTTGGTTAGAAAACCGACTAAAGCAAAGGGCTTCTTAGAAGGAATGGTTTTGACCAATGGTTCATTTACCGCAGGAGTAGGGGGTGGCCTTTGCCAGCTATCAAACCTCATCTATTGGATGACACTTCATACGCCTTTGACAGTAACAGAGCGTTGGCGTCATACACACGACGTTTTTCCTGATGCGAACCGGACTCAGCCTTTTGGGAGTGGTGCGACTGTAGTTTATAATTATGTTGATTTGCAAATCAGGAATGATACACCCTATGAATATCAACTTAAAATTAGGGTAGGTGAACATGACTTAGAAGGCGAATGGAGAAGTGGACAACCCTGCCAATTAAAATATCAAATTTATGAGAGCGAGCATTTGATAAAACAAGAATGGTGGGGCGGCTACACGCGCCATAATGTCATAAGGCGTAGAGTTTTGGACTGTCATGGTCAAATTATTGCGGATGAATTTGTGACAGAAAACCATGCCATTATGATGTATGAACCGTTGCTTGAGGGAGGCGCTAGATGATATTCCTCTGGAGGTATAAATAGAATGTTTTAATTTTTGGAGGAAGAATGGTCATGCCCTTTAAGTTTTACCTTGGCGGTCCTCTAGGTAAAGGAACCCAATGGTTCCCATGGATTCATACTGAAGACTATATTAGAATGGTTCGATTCAACATCGAACATGATGAGATTACAGGGCCTGTGAATGGAACGTCCCCAGCGCCGGTAAGAATGAGGGATTTTGCCAAAATTTTAGGAGAAGTTTTAAAGAGACCATCATGGTTTCCCGTTCCCGAATTTGTATTAAAGATTGCCTTAGGCCAAATGTCTGAAATGTTACTTCATGGTCAAGGGGCTATTCCCCAAAAAATTAGTGATTTTGGTTTTGAGTTTAAATTTCCTGATTTAAGATCTGCTCTAGAGGATGTTTTAGGGAAGCGAAAAGTTTATCTAGATTAGGGAAGGGTTTTAAATGATATTCAGAGTAAGGGCAGCAGCAATTATACTTAATAGCTTAAGAGAGGTTCTACTTGTCTTGCACAGAAACCCGCTTACAGGTGAAGAATGGTGGACATTACCCGGGGGAAGGCTGGAAAATGAAGAAAGTGCAATGGAAGCAGTTATTAGAGAAATTAAAGAAGAGTGTGGTATTGAGTGTAAACCTAAGAGCTTAGTCTATGTGAGGGAGTTCATTGAGGGACACAAAGAGAAAGTGCATCATGTCGAGCTTTATTTTACGGCAGAAGTGGATAATTATGATATAGAAACAGGGTTAGATCCTGAATTAGATGAGCAGTTCATAGTTGAATCGCGGTTTATGAGTAAGGAAGAGATTGAAAGCACAGACATAAGCGTCTACCCTGAAGTGCTAAAGGATAGGTTTTGGTATGACTTAGAATCAGGGTTTGTTGGACATACTGTCTATCTTGGAATACAAAAATAGGCTAATGATCCGGGGCGATATCCGGGGGTATTACCCATCGCCTAACACATCCACTCCCGTAATTTAGTTAATACGAATGAAGGAGAACTTGCGTAAGAATCGACTGCATAGAGCGGACGAGCAATGGACTTCAAAATGGAAGCAAACATTGGGAGTTAAATAATGTGAATGATAGCAATTGTCTTTTTAAGGGAAGAAAACCTAGAAGTTTCGGATGGCATGCAAGAGTGATATAAAAGGGGTGTTTATTATTAAAATCTTGGGAATCGTCGGTAGTAAGAGAAAAAAAGGAAATACTTCGGCTCTTATCCAAAGAGCTATTGAAACAGCTAGAGAGGAAGGTTTAGAAACTGAGGTAATTTTTCTCGGTGATTATAATATAGCAGGTTGTACTGGTTGTGAAGGTTGTAAAAATACTTATAAATGCGTCGTTAATGATGATATGCAGAGAATTTATCCCCGGCTGCTGGAAGCAGATGCTATTGTCCTAGGTTCACCTACATATTTCTACAATGTATCAGCTGATGTCAAAGCCTTTATTGATAGATGTTATTGTTTCGAGATCTTCGCAGAAGATGACCGTTCTGTCTGGATGGGAATCAATGAAGTACTTGGGGGTAAATATGCAGTTGTTATCGCTGTCTGCGAACAGTATTCAGAAGCAGATATGGGGCATACTGCCGAAGTTATGGCAAAATCGTTAGAGGCCTTAGGCTATAGGATAATAGATACAGTAAAAGTGTTGGGTTTATTTAAGCAGGGAGATGCCTTAAACAATGAAAGAGCATTGGAGCGAGCAGCAAAGGCCGGAAGAAAACTCGCAAAAACATTAATGCTAAGAAAAGAAGTAGAAAGAAAATGGAAATCAATTCATCAGTAATCGTACGTCAATAATAAGTGAATAAGCGAAAAGAAAGGATAAAAGCCATGTCCAAAATTTTTATCCTCGGTGGTACAGGTCAAACCGGCAGATTGATAGCTCGTCATCTATTGGAGTATTCCGAAGCAGCAGTAACAATTGGGACACGGTATCCCGACAAGGCCAAAGGGTTTATTGAGGAGTTGAATAAAAATTATGGTGGGATACGGGCATCGGCGATGTATGCCAACGCTTCAGATGCCGAATCCTTGCTAAGAGCGTTTCAAGGTCATTCTCTCGTTGTGGTCGCAGCACCCACTGCTGCCTATACGAATATTGTAGCCCAAGCTGCGCTGCGCTCTGGTATTGATTATCTTGATGTGCAGCTTTCAGCTCAAAAATTTGCATATTTGCAGTCTATTAAAGAAGAAATTGAACATGCCGGCAGGACTTTTATTACGGAGGCCGGGTTCCATCCAGGGCTTCCTTCCGCTCTTGTTCGGTATGCAGCGACTCAGATGGATTCGCTTGCAAGTGCCGTAACAGCGTGCTATCTCAATTTGGGAAAAGACCTTCAGTATACTGAAGCAGTTGATGAATTAATCGAGTTATTCAAGGAATATCCCGGTCAGGTTTATAAGAACGGTGAATGGACGAAAACAAACTCATATGATATACGGAAAATAGATTTCGGAGGTGATATCGGGCGGAAGAAGTGCTATTCAATGTTCTTTGAGGAATTGAGAACGCTGCCGGAGATGTATCCTTCACTTCAAGAGGTCGGCTTCTATATATCTGAGTCACATTGGGTCGCAGACTGGGTAATTATGCCGATTGTCTGGCTGTGGCTCAAAATAGTGCCCAAGGCTGTCCGGCCAATTGGCAAGCTTTATTGGTGGGCAATGAGTACTTTTAACAAACCGCCTTATCGGGTGGAACTTCAGGTCAGGGCTTCCGGCTTAAAGGATGGGCGGATCATAAACCGGCACATCAGCGTTTCTCATTCCGATGGTTACGAGTTGACAGCTATTCCCGTTGTTGCAGCCTTATTACAATACTTGGCCGGTACTGCCCGGAAGCCGGGGCTGTGGATGATGGGACACCTGGTTGAACCTGATCGTTTGTTTAAGGATATAGAGAAAATGGGTGTATCCCTCAGTATTATTGTTTAGTTTTCGAACGGATTGATAATTAGAAACGGTCAAACATACCAATAATCCTCCCTATTGTGATGGTACTCATGATAAACTTTAAAAATTAGTTGGTCCTTCCTCTCCAATAATCAAAATATAATAAAGATGTCCGGAGTGGCTTGTTATATCATAATAGTTGAATTACTTTGACGACAGTAGCGGACTTATCTCTCCGGTGTAAAAAAGGCTGAGCCGATGAAGAGCTCTGGTGCAGGCGATATACAAAAGGTTTCTGTCATCTTCACCGCTGAAATGAGCTTTATCTGCATCGCATATCAAGACGGCATCAAATTCCAGTCCCTTAGACATATAGACGGGGATGATGAATACTCCTTTTAAGTCAATTGGCACGTCGCTGCTTTTTATCAGTTGAATAGCAAGCTGATCTTTAAGCCGTCCATATAAGGAGATCGCATCTTGCTCAGTTTTACAGATTAACCCTATAGAACCATAGCCCTTATCTCTGCAAGTGAGAACTTCAGTAATCAGGAGACGGTCGAGATCTGCTTGATTTGGAGCGTTAAAGACTGCTGGTGGTTCGCCTTTTCTGCTGAAGCTGTTAATCTTAAAACCTTGCTTAAGAAACTTGGCGCTAAAATTTAATATTTCGTTAGTTGAGCGAAAGCTTTTATCTAAGGTTACCAGGGTGGATTTTGTTTTAGCTAATATTTTGCTTGCTTGCTCATAAAGCGATAAATCTTCCTGTTTTCCTATGGTTTGCTGGATATCTCCCAAAATGGTGTAGCGGGACTCGGGGAACAAGAGCTTTAGTATGGCAAAATGTAGGGGATAGTAATCCTGGGCTTCGTCAATAACGACCTGTTTGATATGCTGATAGCCTGTATAACCTTTTGTTTTTAAATGGAGAAAAGCCAGTGCCAAGGCATCAGCATAAGGCAAATAATTCTTTTGCAGATTCTCCCAGGTGTAGTCAATAATCTCTTCAATACAATCCGGTAATTCAATACCTTTGGCTAAGCTATAAAAGTAATCTTTAGCACTGAATAGCTGACGATAAAGCTCAAAGCAGTCGAACTCGGTAAACTGGCGTACTTTTTTCAGAAGAGCCGTGCTTTCCCGAATGGATAAAAGACGAGCTGCTGCTTTTGCCTCCAAGGGATGCGTTGTTTGTTCGCTCAGCACGGCTGTTAATTTGTCTAAGCGGTTTTGGCGCAATTTACGGACAGATCGTAAAATCGACTTTTCTAATTGTTTTAAACTTACGCCTAAGAGTGATTTCTGCGTGCTTTTTAGTATTTCTGCTTGCATTAATTGCCGCTCGGCAACACACTTATCGTCATAATAAACATCGGCAAAGGGAAGCCAGCGCCTAGGCAAGTCAGCAATGAAACGTTCCAATAATTCTGCAAATTGGAGAGAGCCTTTAAACGCCATGCTTGCATTAGCGATAGATTTGTTGTGTCCGGCGCGGCTATCGGATTTATCGTCAGCAGAGAGCAGGTATTCTAAAAATTGATGCCTGCTCTGGATCGCTTCCCGCTGTAATACTTTACGCAATATTTCTTCGAAGACCATGGAATTGACATTATTTTCACCCAGCTCAGGCAGGACATTGGAAATGTAGCGTTCAAATAAAATATTCGGGGAGATAATAGCGATATCATTGCAAGATAACTTTGCCGACAGACCTTGATACATCAGATAAGCTATGCGATGCAGGGCAACAGAGGTTTTGCCGCTTCCTGCCGCACCTTGGACCATCAGCAAATCCATTTCCAGATCGCGAATAATGAGATCCTGGTCTTTCTGGATGGTTTCAACGATGGTTTTCATCTTTGCGGAAGTATTTTGGGAAAGCAGCTTTCGTAAAAATTGATCCTGAATTTGAAGATCAGCATCAAAAAAATATTCCAGTTTTCCTTTGCTAATTTCATATTGACGTTTTAAGTGCACTTTGCCGTTTATTTTTCCGCCAGGGGACTGATAGAATGCATCTCCTGTGCCAAAACGGTAAAAGACACTGGAGATGGGAGAACGCCAGTCATACACAACCATTTCATAAGTTTTTTCATCTTGAAGAGAAGAGCGCCCGATATAGATATTCTCGACAGTATCCTCGTCTGCGAATTGAAAATCGATCCGCGCAAAATAAGGTGAATTAATCAACCTCTCTAAGGCCTGTATCTTTCTGGCGTCTCGGTCATACTCGAAGACTTTCTCCGATACTTGATTGGCGTATTGGCTTAACTCGGCAAGTTCGTAGAAGTTTTCCAGAGACCACAGGTTGGCTATCAAGTGGGAAGTATCTTCCCGCATATCTTTCTTAGCGGCAATAATGGCTTCTTTATTATCTTCGCTTCTTAATCGGATCGCAGATAATTGCGCTTGCGCGATTGTTATTGTTTGCTCAAGACGCCTGTTCTCATAATCGTAATCCAATTGACTTTGCCCCAAAGCCAAACCCCCTCATAATTAACTAAATCTTTGCTGCCGATGAAAGCTAACTTTAGTCTCATGATTTTGGCAGATTCTTAATGATTATGCTGCTCTATTTTACACATCTGAGATGCTAATTATAAGAATATTTTTTAAAATTTAGATGTGGTACAATTAAGTTATAACAAAACGAATAAGGGTTATGAAGAAGGCGACAACCCGCAGAGGCTCTACGCTTCGGGTAAAGTTATTTTGGGGTGATTGGTTCTGGTAATAGGCCTTAGAAGGTAGCTGGCAATTTTTAACGGATCATATCGTTTATTAGTGAGTAAACTGCCGGTGAACTTTAAGTTCAGGAAAGACACCAGTTTATCTAGTTTTTGATTATCTAATTGCTCCATCGCCCGGCGAATAACTAAGGAATTTCGGTAGCTCTTTCTTAGCGGTTTAACGAGATTTTCATACTTTCCTTTCCCCACAAGGTCGTAAGCCGCATAGATCCCTGTTAGAAGCGATGTAAGCTGACCAAATCCGAAGGCAGGCATTAGGGCCCCGAAACAATTTCCGGCATAAAAAGTATTTCCCAAGCCGGGGATGTTCGCAAAGCCCAATTATATACCTGGTAACTTCAAAACTGTCCGTGATTCTAAGATTTTGCTTAATATTTGAGCAGACTCTCTCAAAAAATCTATCCCAGAGGGTTTGGGCAGATAGTGTTTGATTTTCAGGATAGTCCGGGTAACCGATTGTTATTACCGCTTCTTTTTCGGAATAGGGTATTAAGAACCCATAACCTTTTGGTGCCAAGTTATTATCGAGCCAAATTGCAACATGATGACGATCAAATTTACCCTCAACCGTTGCCCCCTTTAAACTAACTGTAAGATCAACCTTGAAATTTTGCATCTTCGTAGTATAAGCAGCATCGCCGGTTGCCATGACAATATGGGTATAGTCCTGTAACAATTGGTCATAGGTGAAATTAGAATTAAAAATAATCTTCGACTTAACCTGTCTGCCCAACTGTGCTTCAAAAGACTCCTGCTCTCTGCCCCTTAAGTTTGTAAATCCTAAGTGGCCACGAACTACCCCTTGCCGATTTTCAGAGTAAAAGGTCATTTTACTAATATTGGCTAAGGGTTGGAGATAAATGCCGTAGTTTTCCGAAAGATAAGCATAGCAATCGTTTATCGGTCTATTTAAAACCGGTAGAAAGGCCTCACCGTTCACAAAACGATCCCCAACCTGACTACGTTTTTCCAAGATTGTTGGTTGGATCCCAAACTTCTCTAAAGTTATGGCACAGGCTAGCCCAGATAATCCTGCGCCCATAATTGCTATTTTCAAAAACAACCCCCCTTTAATAAAGTTTGGTAGACTTTATTTAAAGTTTGGTAGATATCAAGAGAAATTATCCAAACTTAATTAACGGTTGTTGCCATAAATCCATTCCTAAAATACTCCTTGCCGCCTTCAGTATGTTGTGTTACGATATAGTAGTAAGTCGTAATTCTATATAGTGGGGCGGTTTTGTGGCTAAAACAGAGTTAATCAAGGGCAGTACGGAGATAATTATTCTTTCTTTGCTGCAGACCAAGGATAGGTACGGTTATGAATTAGCCCAAGAAATTAATAGATTAAGCGAAGGGTACTTGCAATTTAAGGAAGGGACTCTTTATCCGGCGTTAAAGCGTTTAGAGTTGGCGGAATTAGTGGTTAGTTATTGGCAGTCTTCTCCGGAAGGGCCTCGGCGCAAATACTATGCTCTTACCGGTGAAGGTGAGAGGGTTTTAGCCGCCAATAAAAAAGAATGGGCTACATTCCAAAAAGTAATGCGCCGTTTCCTGGGAGGTGAGCCGCTCTATGCGCGAATCTGAACCCAGCTTTGCTGAATATTTGGATGAGATTCTGGCTTCCCTTCCGGTCAGCTTTCTGGGAAAAAAGGAATTGAAGCGGGAATGGCAGCAGCATCTTTTAGACAGCTACCATACTTTAGTGCGGGAGGGCTTGCCAAAGGAGGAAGCCAGACAGCTCGCCATCCGTCAGTTCGGGGCGCCGGAACTGCTGAGACAAGATATTGCTCAAGTTTATGCAGCTGCCGGCAAAGAGCACTTCTTTAAAGAACTCTTAATCTGGATAATTTGCCTCACTGCGGCTGCAATCGGACCCTACATATTAATAAAAGCTCAGTTTAGTTTTGATTTTATTCTTACGGCAGGATTTGTTTTGTTCTTCTTCTATTTTATCTACCATAAAATCATTAAAATAATCCCCGCAATAATTGGCTATCTGGCTGTTCTTCCGCTCTATGCTTTTTGGGTTTATTTGTTTTTGAATTTGGAGAATGATTTTAGTATGAAGCTGTATCTCGACAATTTATTTACTCTGGATTGGTCGAGATTAACCGGAGTGGACGGGATTTTCCGTTTACCGACTTTGCATTTGCTTTGGTATCTAATCATAGTGGTCATAATTCTTTCTCTGGGGAAGAAATTGATTCTCAAAGCCGTGCTTACAGCTAGTTTCCGTTATTGGGCTCTATTGACGACGGGGTTTATCTTGGCCAAGGCAGCCCCTAGTTCTGAAGCGAGTGTCCTAATTCTAAATGTAGTCCTTATCTATGCTTTTTTACAGCAAATTAGTGCCGCTATCAGGTTGAAGGGAAGCGCTCCTTATCAGATCTCAAAAAATCTGTCACAGTAAACAGGGTTAGAGACCTAAAGTGGGAAAGATTTGAGGAAGAAAGGGATTCGTTTTTTTAAAAGCTGGGTGTAGAAGAATAATAATTAAGCTATTGCCTAACATTAAATTCAATCATTAAGATATCGGTTGGGTTAACCGATTGCATCTGGTTGGAGGGGAATAGCTGTGACTGACAAGGAAAAAATGCTAAAAGGGCAGCTCTATCAGGCTTTTGCTGAAGAACTGAGCAGGGAGCGCCAGAAAGCTAAGGAACTGTTATGGGAGTATAACTTATCCCCCCCTGGCACTATCGAGAAACGAAAAGAGATTATCACAAGGCTTTTGGGGAAAGTAAGCTCGAATTTTTGGATTGAGCCCCCTTTTTATTGTGATTATGGATATAACATTACTATTGGCGAAAACTTTTATGCCAATTATAATTGTACTATCTTGGATTGTGCTCAAGTTAAAATTGGCGATAATGTCATGTGCGGACCAAATGTCAGCCTTTTTACAGCCGGCCACCCTCTTGATTTTCAGATCCGTAATCAAGGTTGGGAGTATGCTTACCCCATAATAATCGGCAACAATGTCTGGCTAGGTGGGGGTGTCATTGTTAATCCCGGGATTACAATCGGTGATAATGCGGTAATCGGTTCCGGGAGTGTGGTCACTAAGGATATTCCGGCTAATTCTTTAGCTGTGGGTAATCCATGTAAGGTAATAAGAAAGCTGGAATGGAAACAATATACGAGTGGGGATATAAATGACCGGAATTAGGTACGGATTGCTTATTATTAGTCTGGCCATATTTGTGGTCTTAGTTGTTGTAGGATATCAAAAATACCCTCTTTGGCAAGCCAGGTATTACAATAGGGAAATTTCTGTAGCCGGTGTTCAGTTAATGATGACGGTAGAGGAATTGCAAGCTACCCTGGGAAAAGGCGAGTTTATTCCCGGGATGGGCGGGGACGGCTGGAGATTCGATGAGCCGAAGATTTTTGTAATGACTTCGGCAGTGGGCTTGTTTGCAGATAAAGTGGCTATGATTGACACGGAAAATTCAGCGCATAGTATCCTGGGAATTAGAGTTGGCGAAGATTATTTAAGCGCCTGTAAAGTTTTAGAAAAGCGGGGCTTTAAGAATACAAGCCAAGATTGTTTTACTAAGGGCAATGTGTTGATTCAGCTTTTCGGAGGGACTAAAATAAGCAGATTAAGGATCGGAATTCAAGATCCTGCCTATAAAGATGTAGTTTTTTAAGATGCAGCTTGTAATTAGAGAGGAACTTTTTGCCAAGGTTCTAAGATTACTATCAAAAAATCAGAAGAAGCTATTGGCAATGTCAAGCTAAAAAACTGGTCTGAGCTTAGAATAATTAGAATAATTGAGAGAATAAGCTAAAGGAGGTCTAACCATGGACAAATACTATCTTAGTCAGGAAGATGCACTGCTTATGGTTATTGATATTCAGGAGAAATTGGTTCCGGTTATGAAATACGGGAAGCAAGTGATTAATAACACTAATATCCTTATCTCGCTGGCTCAAAGTTTAAAGATACCGCTTCTTGTCACTGAGCAGTATCCCAAAGGCTTAGGGCCGACTGTTCCGGAGTTAAACATTAACATAGAAGACTCCATAACTTGTTCAAAAATGACTTTTTCAGGGTGTACTGCGGATGTTATGTCAGTTCTGAAGGAGAAGGGAAGAAAAAAGGTTATCATCACTGGCACGGAAACCCATGTCTGTGTTTTGCAAACTGTCAGGGATCTACTGGCTGAGGGCTACCAGGTTTTTGTTGTAGGCCGATGCGGTTTGCTCCCGCACCAAAGAAAATTATCTTAACGGCTTAGCCCTGATGTCTGCAATGGGAGCCGTAATAACTAACACCGAGACAGTTTTCTTCGATTTGTTGAAAGAAGCAGGGACACCTCTGTTTAAAGAGTTGGCCAGGTTAAGTCAATAATACAACTTTCCCAGCCGTAAATAGCTGCTTGATCCTTGAAAAATCTATATAGTCACGCACACAACAACAATTTTTGCTTCAAAGGATGTGGTATTGCGTTTAAAAATTTATTCATAATCTCGTTAGCCATTTCCTGACTGAGCAAAGGTAGCTGATTAAGGACCTGGCGAAGGGTATCAACCAGCAGCATCAGAGATTGCGAGAGTTTTATATCTGCCAGTTCTTCTCTAAGGTAGTAAAACAGTTCACCTAATGTTCTATCATCTGTAGCGTTTCTAGCTTCCATGGATAACATAGCATATCTAAGAAAAACAATGGATGTTGCAGCCACTTGCATATCATAGCTACGGCCTTGGTACTCTTTAGCCAGCGACAGATGTGATTTGCAGACCTTGAAGAAGACCTCTATGTCCCAGCGTTTTCCATAGATTCTAACGACTTCTTCCTCACTAATAGAAAGGTCGGTAGAAAGAAGGGCGAGCCAATTATCTGAACGGCGGTCTTTGATAAAAACGATTCTGGCGTCGATAAATTCTTCGGAAGCCGCGGTTTTGTTCTCCCTAAGTTTGACGCAAACTGAACCGATAATTGTGTTTTTTCGATCAGATGAATGTTTGACTTTTTGATAGATAGCCTTGACGTTTTGCCACTGTCCTTGGTACCGGTAATGGACTTTCTCTGTCAGCCGGATCATGCCTATGACATCACGGCGTTCTCTTTTTACGCGGATCACAGTCTTAGGCATCGTAAACCAGCTATCGAACAGCACGTATTTCGCTGGAATGTCCTTGGCGGCACGAAGCATGGTAAGCATGACGTCTAGAGTTGACTGTCTAGCCCGTTCCCGCCGTTTGTAAGCAAGTGTTCGTTTATCCATAGACTTAGCCTTGCAGAGTATATTTTCATCCTTAGTCGAGCTGAGCAGGTTAAAAGAAATGGGCATGAAAGTGTTTCCGTCAGACCAGCCTAAAGTCAGCATCCTGAAGCCTTTACAGAATCTATGGCTGGTATGATCAAATACTTTTGCCAGCAGTTCCACCTTTTTGCTGCGGTTACGGCTGAAGAGCGAGTCATCAAATATCAGTACAGATTGTCGATCCTGTCCAGTTAGGCGATCAATAATTAAAATCAGACGTGTCATCACAAGTAGAAGCAGCTTTTCCCAGTTAAAACGGCTGGCGTTAAGGAAACGATAAGCAGTGTTTTTCTTGAAAGGCAAGGCCTCACTTTGCATGGATAAGGTTCTGTAGAGATTTTTGCCGTAAAAAACCAAAGAAAACAGTTCTTTTAGTATAGTGGTACAGTGAATACCCGACTCTTTATAAAAATTACATCTAAGAAGCATTTTTGAAAGATTCAGTTGGCTAAAAAAATGATCAATACGAGACTTAAGCATCTGGTCGTTGTTCTGTATATCTGGTATAATACTGGTCATAGGAAACCTCCAAACGGCTGGTATTATTGGGTTTTTGTCAACTTTAATTATACCACCCTGCGGAGGTTTTCTGTTGTTTTAATGTGCGTTTACTATATGAATTTTCCAAGGATCAAGCTCACTTTGGTGGTGGGAAAGTTGTGTAAATAAAATTAGGAAAAATTAATTCTCGGAGGAAACATTTTTGGTGCTGAAGCTGGAGCTTCCGCCTTATCCGGCTGAAAATTTTGTTGGTTGTCCATATTTGGCAGCCAATTTTTATTTTGGAGCATTATGGTAAGCTCGTTTTGTAAGGCTAAAGCCTCCTTGAGGTGTTTAGTTAAAACGGTGCGAGCCATAGGGGTGCTGGTTTCCGTTAAGGCCATTGCCAGACATTAAGATTCCGCTTTTGACGCTCTGCAGAAAAGCGAGAGCTGATTCTCTGTCGTCAGGGACTTGCAGATCTTTAATATTTTCAGTTTCCAGATTTATGGTTCGCATTAGACTTTAACCTCCTATTGTAAACCTGGAGAATTGGCAAGCAGGTTGCTTAGATCCCTGACAGCCTGGCCGGCTTGCTGAACATCTTTTGCCAGCAGGGCTTTGAGCTCCTGATCCTGGACCAAGTTTTGCATCAGAGGTTGACTTATGCAGGCAGGCTGTTTTGAATTGCAGGAGTTCCTGAACTTCCATTATTTCATGCAGGGACAGGTCCTTGGCGCTCGCATGTCTAAACCCCCTCGTATTCACTTTACAGAGTTATCGTAGCGTCAAAATCATCCTGGACTTGCGATTCCGGCGCTATAAAAGGCTTGTACCACTCTTTGCCCGTAGCGATATCCGCCAGTTTATGATGCTCGTCGATGGCCAGGAAAAGCTGCTCTTCTAAAAACTCTCGCAGGGTTGGATTAGTAACTGATGTTATTGCTTTAGCCAGAGAGGTAACGGCAAATTTGGAGTCTTTGAGCATATCTAAGGCGATGTCCGAATCAGCCAAGCAGATTGTCGATTCCAAAGAATTTATCAAGCAGGCCCATAACTTACACCTCCTTTTATTGTTCTACCGCCTGGTCATAGAAATCGTGGTATTTATTGATTATTCTCTTTTTCTTTTCCAGGGAATCTTGCATGAAAGCTTTTAAGATCCGCATCCATGATCGCTCCAATATTGGCCTGGGTTTTCTTGGCACAAGTTACTTCACTGCGGATGATTTCATGAAGTTCCAGCATTTCATGGGCATTAAGCTTAAGTTGTCCAGTCATAATTTCACCTCCTCGCCGTCACTAAGCTATACCTTTGTCTAATATTCCCTAAGCACTGATAATTATCCGTTTATCCTTTGAAGCATTTTGTAATTATTAGCTAATTTTTTAGTATCTTAGGGGCATTCTTGCTATCTTGACCATTATTTAAGGCTTTATTAGTTTTTCTTCTTAAGCTAGCGAAGCTGCAGGTCAGACTATTGTTGATACATGCATTTAGAACTAAAGGGGAAAAATAACATTGCTTTCAATTTTATCAGAAAGGAGATGATCGAATGAGCCCCAAAAATAAAAAAGCATTCACTCCTAACAAAGTTTCAGGAATGAACGTTGAGGGAATGGGCGGCACCGGCGAAGAATTAAATCAGCCTTCAGCCGGTAATCAGCCTAAAATATCGGCCAAGCAATTAATGAAAGAAAATGCTCAAGGCAGTTAGCTACTAGTTTGCTGCATAGCTCGATGTCTTTGCCCAAACTGTTCATATTGCACCCCAAAAAGTAGCCAGTCCTGATGAACTGGCTACCTGATTTTTTTACGAGCTGCTTAGATTTTTCGTGCTAAGAATTAGACGTCGTAAGCATCAATTATTATGCATTTTGTTAGCGTTCCAAAGGTTTAAAGCCTTTTTATAATCTTAAGCCGCAGCTTAAAGCCTTTATAATTGAGCTGGCAGCTTCAGCCCGGGTTACGGTTTGGCCGGGGTTAAATTTATTATCTTTTAAGCCTATGATCTTTAGGCCTGTGGCCAGGGCGACATAGCCTTTGGCTTGGGCAGGAAGTAGGTCTGCGTCTTCAGCCTCCAGGCGGTAGATATTCTCCAGGGCGGCTATTTTTTCTAAACCCAGATAGCGCACAATGATGGTACTGAATAACTCTCGGGAAACATTTTGGGATGGAGTCAGGTCTTCTTTCAGCCATCCGGCTTGCCGCGCTTTTTTCAGAACCTCATCCGGGGTTAAGCCGTAATTCGCTGCTCCGTTATTGAGCATCAGCAAGGCTCTAAGATAAGCCTCAACAGTAAGGCCGTTTTCGGGTTTAAAGCTCTGGCCATATTCCCCGAAGATGCCTGCCAGGCCGAGGGCGGCTATTTCTTTTTCGGCTTGAAGGCCGGAGATATCTGTAAACTTGAGAGCCTGAGGCTCTTTATTTAAAGGCTTACCTTGCCAATCCAGGAAGGAGCCGGTTTTGGCATCCAGGATATTGGAAACACTGCCTTCCAGAGCAGGTTGATAGACTAATTTAGCTTCTTTGCCTTCATTGTTTGAAACCAGAATATAGGTTAATACTAAGGGACGGCCTTTAAGAAAAGTACTCTCAGCCTGGTTTTTGGGCATTGCTTGTGTAAGCTCAGGGAAGCTTAAGCTCCACCAGTTAAGGTTATAAGCGGTAATTTCTTTGGTTAGAAGATCCACCGTGACGCTTATCCCGTTAGAAGGAAAGGCTATTTCCTTCACCATCCGTTCATAAGTGAAAGTTAAGGAAGTACTTGAGCCGGGTCTAATGACAGATGCCAGGGAGTCATCGCTTTTCAGCCGGGTTTCCTTAAATTTGGCCGGCTGGATTTTCTGTAAGAAATCCTCGGCGGCTTTTTGGGCTTCATCTCTGGTTAAGGCAGGTTTCTCGGAGGCATTTTCAGCCAAGGGGATGGGTGAATTGTATAAGTTGAAAGACAAGAGTTCCCCGTTGGCGGCATCTACTCTGGCGGTTATATTTTGGCGCTTATCCTTTGCCGCGGATGACCACTCAAAGTACCATGCTTTGGTGTCCCGGCGGCTGCTATCGGCCCGCAGGTTCATGGTTTGCAAGCTGCAGTCCGCAGGAATGGTAAGCCATTTTTTTACGGCGGCAATTGCTTGCTCTTGGGTTAAAAGGGTTGTGTTGCGGTCAATTTCTGCTTGCTCTTCAGGGGTTAAGGGGATTTCTTTTTTTAAAGAAGATTCATTCCTGGCTGCGATGTCCGCATCCAGGCCGGCACCTGCTAACCACAGTTCTTGATTGAGTACCAAAGGCTTGCCGCTGAAAGCATCAATTAAGCTGTTCGGCTTTAATTGGTAGATTAATTGCACTTGCTCCTTACTGCCTGGCGCCAAGATTCTATAGGCAGACGGGAGAAAATACTGCAACTGAAGCATTTCATTTTGGCTAAAGGCTTCGGCAGCTTTTTGCGAACTGATGGCTCCGTTTTGAGCCGGCAAACTCAAGTTATCCCAGTCCAGGTTATAAGAGATGACCTGGCCGTTATCTGCATTAAGCTGTATATTCACACCGTTGCTTTGAACGGGAATACCGTTAAATGTCCTCTGCCAGCGGAAAGAGTAAGAGGGGGAGCCATAAAGGTCAAGGGGGATAATGCCTTGGTCTTCTTGAAATTTGAGTTGAGAGTACTTCGCACCGGTTAATTTTTTGACGATCTCCGTGGCGATGCTCTTAACCTCTGTCCTGGTTTTGGCCGGAAGTTTATAGTCTTGCTTCTCACCGGCCGGCATCCAGGAATGAAGGCTCAGGATTTCTCCGCTTTGGGCATCGACTTGCGAAGAGAAGCTGCCCCCCGCTTCGCCTGTGGCATTCCAGTTCAGCGACCACGACTGGCGGTCTTGATAAGTACTAAAGCCTGAGGAAAACTCCGTATATTCCGGCGGAACGGTAAAGTTCCCTTTGACAATCCGGATAGCTTGTTCCAGGCTGATTTTAGGTTTGGCGGCCTCACTTGCCGTTCGCTCGGCCGTCAAGCCCGGCATAGGAAGCAGTAATGGTATTAGAAGTGTGCCAATCAAGGAGAGTGCAAGTAATTTCCGAAAGGAAATGGGCAATTTAAGTCCCTCGCTTTCTGATAATATTTTCCTTAATTATTATGACGTAAGAAAATGCATTTTGCTGATTGGCAAGAGGGAAAAATCTTCTTTGCTATTTTTCTGATAGGTAGTAAAATAAATACATTCAACAGTTTTAGGTCAAAGAAAGGCCTAAGTTTAGTTATTTTTGTGCCGGAGGTAAGAAGATGCCCGCTGCTTTCATCTCAACTCAAGAAATTCAGCTTAGTTATGCCGATACGGATATGATGGGGGTAATTTACCATGCCAATTACTTAAAGTGGTTTGAACTGGGCCGGACTCGGCTTATTGAAGATCTGGGCTATCATTATCTGGATATGGAAAAAGCCGGGTATTACGCCCCTGTTTATAATGCCAATATTACCTATAAAAGAGCTATCCGCTACGGAGATAAGGCTTTTGTCCAAACCTGGGTGGAAGAAAATCAAGGCCTAAAAACTGTCTACGGTTACCGGATAATTAATGGCCCGGGGGAAATTTGTGCCGAGGGGAGTACCGCCCATGTTTTGATCAGGAAGGATAGTTTTAAACCGGTACAGTTTAAAAAAGCTTTTCCGGAGTGGTTTCAAAAATACGAGGAAATTAAGAAAAGATAAAAATTGCTGGATAAAGGTATTATTTTGGAGAAAATATTTGCCTGAAAATTATTTCGTGGTATGGTATGCTGAAGATGAAAAAGCCATTGGAGAAGCGGAAAATTGCTTAAGAGACGTTTAGAAAGAGAAAAGAAAACCGTTAGAGCTATGATCCGTATATTTTGCCACGCTAAGCATCAAACCGGTTCCGAAATATGCCCGGAGTGTGAAAAGCTATACAGCTACGCGGGGCAAAGAGTTGATAATTGCCCTTTCGGTGTCCATAAACCGGTTTGCGCCAAATGTACGATTCATTGCTACCGGAGTGAGATGCGGAACAAAATTAAAGAAGTGATGAGATATTCCGGACCAAGGATGTTCTTGAAACATCCTGTTTTAACCTTATTCCATTTTTGGGATGCTAAATATAAACAGAAAAGGGGGAGTCCAAAGGGTCTGGCAGTAACAGAAGAAAAGAAGACAATACCTAGAAAACAGTGATTGGCAGATGGTTTTAAAGCCAGATGTTTTATACGAGGGGGTATCAAAATGAATCAGCTGGAGTTTGAACAATTTGAAGCCAGGATGCTTAAAGATTTAAGTGTAATGGCTGCTACCAGCAGCAAAATTGACCCTGAACTATATAATAAATACCAAGTAAAAAGGGGTCTCCGGGATTTAGACGGTAAAGGTGTGCTCGTCGGGCTGACCGAGATAGGTGAGGTTCACTCCTACATTATTGATGAAGGAGAAATGGTTCCTGTTCCGGGAAGGTTGACCTATAGAGGTATTGATATTAAGGATATTGTCAACGGTTTTATGCAGGATGGGCGGTTTGGTTTTGAGGAGATTACTTACTTGCTGCTTTTCGGCCATCTTCCCAATGAAAAAGCCTTAAGCGATTTTCAAGAACTCCTGGCGAATTATGAAAAACTACCGGAAGATTTTGTGCGGGGTGTTATTCTCAAGTCGCCCAGTAAAGATGTCATGAATATGCTGGCCAGGAGTGTTTTGACTTTATACTCCTACGATGAGAATGCTGATGATAATTCTGTACAAAATGTTTTAAAACAGTGCATGAAACTTATTGCCTGGTTCCCTGCTTTAGCGGTTTATAGTTATCAAGCTTATTCCAGCCGCTTTAATAAAACCAGTCTCTTTCTTCATGCTCCCCAACCGGAATTAAGCGTTGCGGAAAACATTCTCTACATGCTAAGGCCGGATTGCAAGTATACTAAGCTCGAAGCTGTTTTGCTCGATTTATCACTGGTTTTGCATGCTGAACACGGTGGCGGGAATAACTCAACTTTTGTCACGCATGTGGTCACTTCGACCGGAACAGATACTTACTCCGTTATGGCTGCCGCTATCGGCTCCCTCAAAGGCCCTAAGCACGGCGGGGCTAACATTAAAGCTTACGGTATGCTGCAGGACATAAAGGAAAATGTTAAGGATTGGCAGGACGATGAAGAAATTGAGCATTATCTGACCCGAATCCTCAAAAAGGAAGTCTTCGACCGAGCCGGCTTAATCTATGGTATTGGTCATGCGGTGTATTCCATATCCGACCCCAGGGAAGTGATTTTAAAAGAATATGCGGCTCAGCTTGCCAAAGAAAAAGGACTGGAAAAGGAATTCAGCCTTTACCATAAGGTTGATAAACTGGCACCGGGGGTTATTGCCCGTTATAATAAGATGTATAAAATCCTTAGTGCTAATGTAGACTTTTATTCGGGTTTTGTTTATGAGATGCTGGGGCTGCCCACAGAAATGTTCACTCCAATCTTTGCGATTTCCAGGATGTCCGGCTGGAGCGCTCACAGGATTGAGGAGATAGTCAGCGCCGGTAAGATTATCCGGCCGGCCTATAAGAGCGTTGTGCCCAGACGGGAATATATTCCCTTAAAGGAAAGAAGCAAATAGAATACAAAAGCAGAAAAAAATTTGGGGGCCAAGTTGACTTTTTCCTTTTGAACAGTATAAAATTATTACAACACTTTATAATTACTTAATAATTATTATAGGACAGTTATTCGTAAACTTCCGTAGGTCCAAGCAAATCTTATATAGGTGAGGCGATAAGAATGGCAAAAGAATCATACAATCCATATGTAATAGCTCAAACCCAATTTGACAATGTAGCCGACCAAATTGGGTTGGATCAAGGAATTCGTGAATTACTCCGTCAACCCAGTCGCGAATATCATTTTACGATTCCGGTCAAAATGGACGACGGAACAACTAGGGTGTTTAATGGTTACAGAGTTCATCACAACGATGCCCGGGGACCGGCTAAAGGTGGAATCCGTTTCCATCCCCAGGAAACTATTGATACCATTAGAGCACTATCCATGTGGATGACTTGGAAATGTGCCGTTGTGGACATACCGCTAGGCGGTGGCAAAGGTGGCATTATTTGTGATCCCCGCACTTTATCCTTAGGCGAGCAAGAAAGATTATGCCGGGGTTATGTAAGACAAATGGGCAGGAACATGGGGCCTGTTATTGACGTACCTGCTCCGGATGTTATGACCACTGGTCAGCACATGCTTTGGATGATGGATGAATATGAGGCTATGAATGGCGGTCATTATCCCGGAGTTATTACCGGAAAGCCAGTCGGCATGGGGGGCTCTCTGGGACGAAAGGAAGCTACAGGATATGGAGTTATATATGTCCTGCGGGAGGCTCTAAAGGCTTTAAATATCGATATCTCTCAGACCACCGCTAGCTTTCAAGGCTTTGGTAATGTCGCTGAATTTGCCTCTCGACTATATGCAAGCCTGGGTGGAAAGGTTATTGCCATATCCTGTTGGGATAATCACGATAAAAGATCTTATACTTTTCGCAAATTAGATGGACTTGATATCGAACAAATGGCCTTAATCAAAGATTCCTTTGGAAGTATAGATAAACAAAAAGCTCTTGAATTAGGCTGTGAAGTTTTGGACGGAGATGAATGGATTGCCCAAGATGTTGACCTTATCCTTCCGTGTGCTTTGGAAAACCAACTGACACCGGATTCTTTTGCCAAGATCAGTGATCAGGTCAAAGTAATTTGTGAAGGGGCAAACGGGCCTACAACGCCAGATTGCGATGAGTTGATTAAAGCTAAGAATATTTATCTTGTTCCCGATTTTCTCTGTAATGCCGGTGGAGTTACTTGTAGCTACTTTGAACAAGTCCAATGTAATATGAATTATTTTTGGTCTAAGGAGGAAGTATTAGACAAGCTGGAGTTTAAAATGACTTCTGCTTTTCATGCCGTTCATAAACTTGCCCAGGAAAAAGGCTTATATATGCGCGACGCAGCATATGAAATTGCCATTAATCGTGTTGCGGAAGCGACAAAGCTCCGTGGCTGGGCCTAAAAATATTCTGAATCAAGATTTAAGAAATTGTAATTTTATCTCCTGCATTTGCTCATGCATTGGCAGGAGTTTTTATTTGCCGGGTTTAAAAAACAGCCAAACATTTGCGAAGAAGCTAACAATAAGGTAAAATCTTCAAAAAGGGATATAGCTAGCTTTGACCTAAGTAATTATCTTCTCCATAACCTGAATAGGATTTACGGAAAAAGAAAGGTGAGAAAATGAACCAAATCGCCCAATTTGTTGTGCTGATTGTTGCCATTAATGTTGTCTATGTATCCCTGACTACTGTCAGGTTTATTTTAATGATTAAGGGCCTGAGAGCACACGCTTCTTTGCTTTCCGTCTTAGAAGTATTTGTCTATATTATGGGTCTTTCCATTATCCTTAATAACCTGAATAGTTATTGGAATATAGCGGCTTACTGCTTGGGATATGGACTGGGCGTTTACTTGGGAAGCAGGATCGAGGAAAGGCTTGCTCTTGGCTATATTACAGCGGAAGTTATTGTGGACACTGTTAATGAGACTATTCCGGTAGCCTTACGGGAAAACGGCTTCGGAGTAACCACCTGGATAGGGGAAGGAAGAGACGGCAAGCGTTTGGTGATGATGGTCTTAGCTAAAAGAAAGAGACAGCAGGAATTATTAAAGATTATTGACAGCCTTTGTCCTCATGCTTTTGTTATTTTTGAAGAACCGAAGTATTTTCGGGGAGGATTCTGGGCTAAGAGGCTGGTCAAAGAGCAAGCCCAGGTCTTGAAAGGCACTATGAAAGAATAAAAATCTACTATTTAAGTAGAAATATTAGGAGTAGGAGCAGTAAAAATGGGAGTACAAGAAGTTAAAAAGTATTTTCAGGAGAGAAATTTGAACTATGAAATAAGGGAATTTGAGGTCAGTACGGCAACTGTGGAACTAGCTGCCCAGGCTTTAGGAGTGGAGCCCGGTATGATTGCCAAAACTATGTCTTTTAAAAGTAAAGATAACGGCAGTTTATTGGTCATAGCCGCAGGTGATAAAAGGGTTGATAATCGAAAATTTAAAGATACTTTTAAAACCAAAGGCAGTATGCTGAGTGCTGAAGAGGTTGGGGAGCTGACCGGCCATCCGGTGGGAGGAGTTTGCCCGTTTGCTTTAAGGCACGAGCTGCCGGTTTATCTCGATGTTTCTTTACAAGCCTACGCTTATGTCTACCCTGCTGCCGGCTCTCCCAATTCCGCCGTCAAAATGACTCCTGCCGATTTGGCAAAAGTCACAGGCGGAACGTGGGTCGATGTCTGCAAGTAGGATTCTCATTTGATAAAGGGCATTTCCGTATCATAAACTTTTTTAATAACATTTTCCTGGGCGTGGTATCCGCGGAAGGGACGACAGGTTTAATACTTCGGACGGCAGAAATTAGGTTAAGAGGTTGGATAATTATTTAAGTTCTCCAGGCAGGAAATAATTACTAATAACAAGAAATAATCCTAATCTCCATTTTTAAGCTGAAGGAGATTAATTGGAAGCCAAGGAGGTATTCTTTATGAGCCTGGTTTATGTCGGTTATGTTCCCCATCCCCCCATAATAGTGCCCGAAGTTGGACAGGGGGAAGAAAAAGACAGTCAAGCGACGATTGACGCTTTCCGGAAACTGTGCGGGGAGATAGTAAAAATGCAAGCCCAAACCGTGCTGATTGTTTCACCGCATGCTCCCCTGGTCGAGAAAGGCTTGGTATATTTGGAGGGAGATTCGTTAGAAGGAAGTTTTAGTCGTTTCCGGGCTCCCCAGGTAAGAATAGCCTATGATACAGACAGGGATATTCTGGAGAAGATCAAAGAGGAGATTCCCCAGGCAATTCCTGCCAGAACCGAACTAGACCACGGAAGCTTAGTTCCGCTTTACTTCCTTAAGGAAGCCGGCTGGGAAGGGAAAATCGTAGTTTTGGGCATGCCTTTAAGTAAAGCTGAAGATATTGGGCGGAAAGTGGGACAAATCCTGAATGATTCCCCGCTGCGCTGTGCCCTGGTAGCTAGCGGTGATCTCTCCCATACTTTGAAGGAAGATGGACCCTATGGTTTTAACCCTGCCGGGCCCAAAGTAGACGGTCTGATTGTTAAAGCCTTGAAGAAGGATACCGCCTTACTCAGAGGTATTCCTCAGGACTGGTTGGAAGAAGCTGCCCAATGCGGCTACAATTCTTTGCTCTTTGCTCTCGGAGCGCGAGAAGGCTCGGTTAAAGTTTTTTCTTATGAGGGCCCGTTCGGAGTAGGCTATCTGGTGGCAGAACTTTATCGTTCTTCGCCGATTGCCGGGTTTGCCAGGGAGTGCTTGACCTATTACCTTACGGCACAGGCTTTTGATAAGTTAATAATTCCGGGAGACCCTCTCTTACAGGAAAAGAAAAGCTGTTTTGTTACTTTGAAGAAAGACGGGCATTTAAGGGGCTGTATTGGGACAGTACAGCCTGTACGAGAAAATCTGGCAGCTGAGATCAAGCATAATGCTATTGCTGCCGGCACCCAAGATCCTCGTTTTTGGCCATTGCAAGCAGATGAGCTGCCTTTAATAACAGTCTCGGTAGATGTTCTGGGCGACCTGGAGAAAATCTCAGGTTATGAAGACCTAGACCCCCAGCGCTACGGAGTTGTCGTCCGGAGGGGCGGCAAGGTCGGCCTCCTTTTACCTCATCTCGAAGGAGTGGATACAGTCGAAGAACAGGTAGCTATAGCCAAGGAAAAAGCGGGGATTTTTGCCGAAGAAGAGGTAGAGCTCTGGCGATTTGAGGTGGAGAGGTTTTTCGAGTAAAACCCATCTCAAGAGTCTCTTTCGCTCTCCGAAGCATTATAGATTTCCCATTTAGTTAGAGAACGGCCGGACAAATCATTAACTTTTTGATATTTAAAAATATATGTAAAGAGATGTTGGGAGTATTATTGCAGGTACCTTAGAAAATACAGCTTAGGAGCGGCAAATGGAGGATAATTGAAAACAATGACTGAGTTCAGCGTATGTTCTGTCTGCCCTCACCACTGCAAACTGAAAGAGGGGCAAACCGGTTTTTGCCAGGTCAGAGGCCGCCAAAACGGCCAAATCACAGCTTTCAATTTCGGTGAAGCTGCGGCGTGGCATCTTGACCCCATAGAGAAGAAACCTCTCTATCATTTTTATCCCGGGACATGGATCTTTTCCGTAGGTGCCTACGGCTGTAACTTGAGGTGTTTTTTTTGCCAGAATTACGAGATTTCCCAAAAGCGTGAACCGGGACAGCAGCTAACTCCCCGGCAGTTGGCTCAATTAGCAGCCGGGCAGGAATCCATCGGTATTTGTTTTACTTATTCCGAACCTTTGATGTGGTATGAAATGATTAAAGAAACTGCCCCCTTGGTGAAAAAGCAGGGGGGTAAAGTGACTCTGGTCAGCAATGGTATCATTGAGGGAGAGTATTTAGAAGAACTTATTCCCGACCTCGATGCTGTTAATATTGATATTAAAGCTTTTACTGATTCCTTTTACAGGAAACACACCGGCGGCAGGCTAGAGTGGGTTTTAAATACGGTTGAGAGGCTTATAGGCAGGGTTCATACGGAGATTACCACCCTTATTATCCCCGGTTTAAATGACAGCCCGGAGGAAATGAAAACTTTGGCAGGTTGGCTGGCTGATTTGAAATCTCCGCTGGCCTGGCATCTAAGCCGTTACTACCCGAGGTATAAGAGCGATATCCCGCCAACCCCTACGGCAAGCCTGCAAAGATTGTGGGAACTCGCCAAAGAATACCTGCCCTATGTCTACCTGGGAAACATGCCCGGAGGAAGCACCACCACCTGCCCGCAATGCGGGGAAGAAGTCATCAAGCGGGGCTGGACAGTAGAGATGAGAACTAAAGACAGTAAGTGCCGGCATTGCGGCCGGGAGATCTGGGGTATCGGACTAGATTAATATGTAAAACAGTAAAAGGGTAAGAAAGTCTGGTAGAGAAAGAGGAGTGGAAAATGTGGAAGTTATTGCCAATCCGGAGCAAAAGGTTTTCTATTGGTTAGAAGCAAACGTCTGTACTCATTCCAAGTGGGTCTTATTCACAGCCGTCTATCAGGATAACCTTATAATGAGCGGCTTGGCAGCGTCCTGGCAAGAAGCTGAAAGGTTTGTGCCGGAGTTGGCTAAGCTGGTTCAGAAGCATTTAGCAGGCTGCTCTTTGGAAGAGAACAGGGAAGCCAACAGACAAGCAATCGAAGAATTTCAAGATTATTTTCAAAACCGACGGCAAAGCTTTACACTGGAAATCTTGCCTTTGGGAACCGACTTTCAAAAAAGAGTATGGCAGGAACTCTGTAAAATACCTTATGGGGAAACTTTAAGTTATGCGGAAGTTGCTGCAAAAGTCGGCTGTCCCTTAGGGCAAAGGGCTGTGGGGATGGCCAACAATAAGAATCCCTTGGGTATTATTGTTCCCTGCCACAGGGTTATAGGCAAAAAAGGAGATTTAACCGGTTATGCCGGAGGCCTGGATATCAAAAGAATGCTGCTTGAACTGGAGAAGACAGGAAAAACGGAGTAAAGATGGAGCAAGCTAAACGCTATTATTCTTTAAATGAACATTGGCGGGAGATCTTCGGCGAGAAAGTGATCAAGGTTTCTTTGGATGCCGGGCTGAGCTGTCCTAATCGGGACGGTACGCTTAGCTTTGGCGGCTGTATCTTCTGCAGTGAAAAAGGTTCGGGGGATTTTGCCGGGGACAGGAAGTTAACTATTAAAGAACAATTTGCTCAAATCCGAGCCAGAACTATGAAAAAATGGCCTAAAGCTAAATATATTGCTTATTTCCAGTCTTTTACCGGGACATACGGGCCTGCCGAGTATCTGAGGGAGCTGTATTGGGAAGCTTTGCGGCAGGAAGGGGTGGTGGGCCTCTCGATCTCCACCAGGCCGGACTGCTTGCCGGAAGAGATTTTAAATGTTTTGGACGAGATCAATCGGAACTCATATTTATGGGTCGAATTGGGCTTGCAATCAATTCATGCCCAAACACTGGCTTGGATTAATCGAGGGCACGATTTCCGGTGTTTTGCTGCAGCCGTAGCTAAACTTAGGCAAAGGGATATCCGGGTTTGTGCCCATATAATTTTGGGCTTACCCTGTGAAACTCGCCGGCAGATGCTGGGGACTGCCCGCGCTTTGGCCGGTTTACCTATCCAAGGGGTTAAGATCCATTCCCTGCATATCTTAAAAGGAACGCCTCTTGCCGCTATTTATGCCCGGGATAACTTTCAGCTCCTCACAATGCAGGAGTACATCGAGCTGGTTGCCGACGTTCTGGAAATCCTGCCCAAACATTTTGTTATTCACAGATTGATGGGGGACGGGCCCTCGGCCGATGTGCTTGCCCCTCGCTGGACTTGCCGCAAATGGGAGGTTCTGAACGGAATTGACAGAGAGATGCTGAGGAGGGATAGTTACCAGGGTCAAAAATACCAGCCACACTCTCTAAGAAGCTGGCTTTAGAATATCGCCGGCTAATTGGCATTGCCAATTAGCCACTGCCAAACTGCAAAAAGGCTGTGCGCTTAGCCAACACAAATTGGCAGCGCAGCAGCCTTTTCCCATTTATATGATGCCTTGGTTATAACAGTTAGTGATTATGAATTAGTGGTTATGGTAATGAACTATTTTACCTTCCCAGGTCCTGAGAACGGCTTTTTCCTCATCTAAGGAGAGAAGGTATTGGGGCAAAAGCGGGGTCTTGCCGCCCCCCTTGGGAGCGTTAATAATATAGGTCGGAATGGCTAAACCGGAGGTATAACCGCGGAGGCTTTCCATAACCTGTAAGCCTTCTTGAATCGAGGGGATGAAGTGTTTGGTGCCTTTAACATTTTTAGCATGGAAAATATAGTAGGGACGAACCCGGATTTTTAATAACTCCTGGTTCATTTTTTTCATAACATCTGGATCATTGTTGATTCCTTTCAAGAGGACAGCCTGATTACCCAGGATTACTCCGGCAGAGACCAGCTTATCGGCTGCTTTCTTAGCTTCGTGCGTAACTTCCTTGGCATGGTTAAACTGGGTATTGATATAAAGCGGTGGGTGTTTAGCCAAAATCTTAACTAAATCATCGGTTATACGCATAGGCAAAGTGACCGGAACTCTGGTGCCCAGGCGTTTAATTTCCACATGGGGTATCTTGTGCAGTTCTCCCAGCAGCCAGTCCAGGGTACTGTCACTTAAGAGCAGGGCATCGCCGCCGGTTATCAGAACATCCCTGATCTCAGGATTGCTCCGGACATATTCCAAGGCTGCCTCCAGATCTTCTCTCTTTTTATGCTCGTCGGTTTCGCCAATATTGCGGCGGCGCTGACAGTGACGGCAGTACATACCGCAGATATTGGTGACATTAATTATCAGGCGGTCAGGATACCTCCTGGTAATGCAGGGAGCCGGCGAAGTAAAGGCTTCTCCCATGGGATCTTCTTCGCCGCTCTCATCGAGTAATTCCTCTATTTTGGGAATACCTTGGAGGACAATAGGGTCATCCTTACTCTCAAAATCCATGAGACTAAGATAATAAGGAGATACTGCCCAACGGTAAGTTTTACCTACAGTAGTAATCTCTTCTTTTTGTTGTTCTGTTAAGGGGAAGATGCTGCTTAAAGTATTAACTTCCGTGATTCTATGCCGCATTTGCCATCGCCAATCATCCCAGTCTTCCTGGGTAGCCTTGAAATACCGGAGGATGCGTTCCTTTTGAGCTGCATAGAAATCTTCCAAAGCTAAACCGGAAGGTAATGCTGCTTTTTTATTTAAGTAGGGTTCAATATGTTTTTTCAATTCTTCAGCACGTTTCAGGGCATAATTATGCAATTCATTTTTCCGTTCAAAAAACTCTAAAGCCATAACTATATCCTCCTTTCTAAGACCCGTCCTTGATCTAAGGGGGAAATGCCCAAATAGAAAATAGTACTGCCAACCAATATTAACATATCAAGTTGTCAGGAGTCAAGAGGAAAGATTTCAATAAAATAATCATTAATTGTCATTGCTAGAGTTCATAATTAGCCTGCCAAAAGTAGGCCAGTTACGCTGGTTGTATATTCAATTTAAGCCGGCATTTAAATAACGCAGTTAACGGCTTGACTAATTTGGGAATAATAGTACTATACATGTAATGAATATATTTGAAAGTAAGGGATATGTCTTGGAACAGGCCAGATATCAGGAAATAGCCAAGGATATTGCCCATGCTATTGTCCTGGGGGAGTATCATGAAGGTGAAAAAATCCATGGAAGGTCGACTTTGGCGGGTCGTTTTAATGTAAGCCCCGAAACGGTTCGGCGTTCGATAGCTGTCTTGCAGAGCGAAGGGGTAGTAGCTGTTAGGCAGGGAATCGGGATTATTGTTTGCTCTAAAACACAGGCCGAGAAATTTTTAAGATCTTTTAATCAAAAAATTGAAGTCCAGTCCTTTATGGAAGAGCTTAAAGACTTGATGGAAAAGCGGCGGGAGATTGACAGGCAGATAGATTCAGTATTAAATAGATTAGCTACTTATGCCGATCGTTTTATCTCCCGCTGGAACGACGTTGCTGAAATAGAAGTTAATGCCAACTCCCAAGCCGAGGGAAGGACTTTAAGGGAACTGAAGCTCAGGGAAATGACCGGAGCTACTGTTATAGGGGTAGTGAGAAATGGCGTGGAAAACTTCTCGCCCGAGCCGGACGAGATCCTGCGGGAAGGGGATATCCTGCTGGTTGCGAGCCCCCAGGAAGGCAGAGAAAAAGTTGAGCTCTTACTTGGTTCAAGAGGCTGATGGCAGAACCAATATAGACAAGGTGGGGACTGAATATGTATCCGGGGGTAGATATTATTGAAATATCCAGGTTTGCTCATGCTTGTAGCAGGCATCCCCGCTTAATTAAAAGGCTCTTTACAGCCAGGGAATTAGAGGCGCTTGGGGCTAGCGCCAAAAGGCCTTCCGCTTTAGCGGCGAGGTTTGCTGGCAAAGAGGCTGTTCTAAAGGCCTTGGGTACCGGCTTAAGGGGTTTATCTTGGCATGATATCGAGATTATAGCTAATGAGCAGGGTGAGCCGCAGGTTTATTTGAGTGCCAGGGCTTTAAAGGCGGCTGAAAGCAGAGGAGGCCGGAGTATCAGGCTTAGTCTGTCCCACAACCGGGATAATGCCTTAGCTGTGGCTGTGCTCTGTTGAACTTATTCCCTTCTTCCTTTGAGGAAAGTTGGGATTTTTTTTGCCGTCAGCAGGGATATTTTTTCTTTTGCCATAAGATAGACTAAGTTATAATATGAAGAGGGGCAAAGATATAAGGATAAATTTGCACAACTTCAGTTTTTACAGGTTTATTTAATAATATGCTATCTAAGGAGGCAGGCCTGATGCGGGTTGTAAGTGCCGGTCAAATGCGCAGCATAGATTCCCGGGCTATTAATGATTTTGGCATACCAGGGATTGTGCTGATGGAAAATGCGGCTCTTGCTGTGGTTAGAGAAATAAAAAAGATATTGCCTGGCGAAGGCAAGGGGCAAAAAACCGTTATTCTGGTTGGCAAAGGCAATAATGGCGGTGACGGTCTGGCGGTAGCCAGGCATCTCCATGTTTTAGGAGTGGAAACTACAGTTTTCCTGTTTGCCAATCCTGCTGATTTACGCGGAGATGCCAAACTGAATTATGATTTGTACCAAAAGATGAACGGCAAGATTGTCTTAGTGGAAGATGAAAAACAGCTTCGTTTGTTTAAACTGGCCTTAATGCAGGCTAACTTAGCAGTCGATGCTCTTTATGGCACCGGCTTTAGGGGTGAGGTTCCGGCATTAATGGTTGATTTTATAGAGGATTTAAATAAAGCAGAATTGCCGGTTGTCTGTGTGGATATCCCCAGCGGTCTGGAAGCTGATACCGGGAAGGTACATAATATTGCCGTTAAGGGGGATGTCACTGTAACCTTTGGTTTACCAAAGCTGGGTCATTTTTTGGGGGAAGGTTCCCTTTATACCGGCAGGCTGGTAACCGACCGCATTTCCATTCCCGAACATGTTTTAAGTGAAGAAAAAATTTTTGCCTACCTCTTAACGGAGGAAGTGATTAAACCTTTGATTCCTGTTCGCCATCCCCACGGCCATAAAGGAACCCATGGCCGGGCGGTTCTGATCGGCGGATCGGTGGGAATGAGCGGAGCTATGATCTTGGCCGGCAGGTCTGCTTTAAGATGTGGAACCGGGCTGGTGCAAATTGTGGTACCTGAAGCCATAGCTGAAACTGTAGATTTAGGTGTGATGGAAGCAACAGTTTGGCCGGCTAAAGATTTTGAGATTTTAACCGCTAATTCCTGGAGTATTATTGCCGAGCGCCTCCAGGGAGCCAATGTTTGTGCCATAGGTCCGGGACTCAAAGAATCTGAGTCATTTTTAACGGTTTTACAGAATATACTTAGAGATACCGACATACCTGTCATCCTGGATGCCGATGCCCTTAATTTACTTTCCCGTGATGTAGACTTGTTAACCTTAAGAAAGGGCAAAGGAAATTTAATACTTACTCCCCATCCCGGAGAAATGGCTCGGCTTTGCGGCTGCTCCACGGCAGAAGTGCAAGGAAACAGGATGAAGCTTGCTGTTACTAAGGCAGTGGAATGGGGAGCCATAGTAGTACTCAAAGGTGCGGGAACCATAGTTGCTTCACCTGATGGCCGGGTCTTTCTTAACCGTACGGGCAATGCCGGTCTGGGAGCGGGGGGAACGGGTGATGTCCTGACAGGCTGTATAACTGCTTGGGTTGCTCAAGGGGTACCGCCCCTTGGAGCAGCCAGTCTGGGAGTTTATATTCACGGCAAGACGGCAGATCTTTTGCAGGAAAGATATGGTTCATCCGGGTACACCGCTTCCGAAGTAGCGGATCAATTGCCCAAAGTCAGAAAAGAGATTGAAGACTCATAATGAACAACAATGGAGGAGTGGCGAATGGCAGCTTTCCGTCCGGTATGGGCAGAAATAAACTTAGGTGCACTGGAACGTAATTATAAGCGGATTAAGACATTCACGGACAGGGAGGTTATGCCTATAGTCAAGGCCGATGCCTACGGGCATGGTGCGGTGGAAGTTGTAGGGGTTTTGCGAAAGCAAGGAGTCAAGAGGTTTGGGGTGGCTTTTTTGGAAGAAGCTCTGGAATTAAAAAGGAGCTATCCGGATATTACGCTCATGGTAATCGGCCCAACTCCGCCGGAGTATTCGGAAATCCTGGTGCAAGAAGAGATTATCCCCGAAGTGTTTCAAGTGGAGCAAGCTCTAGCTTTGTCGCAAGCGGCAGTTAAACTTAAGAAAACGGCCAGATTGCATGTGAAAATAGATACGGGGATGGGGAGAATAGGTTTTAGGGATAAGGCTTGGGAGGATATTAAAAGAATTGCCCGGCTACCCGGTCTCTTTGTGGAAGGAATCTATACTCACTTAGCTACGGCGGACAGCCCTGACTTGACCTATGCCCTGGAACAGCTGCGAATTTTTGACAGTTTATACTTAAAACTTAAAGCTGAAGGGATTAATATTCCCCTTCGTCATGCTGCCAATTCCCCGGCGATCATGCAACTTCCCGTCAGCCATTATGAACTTTGCCGCCCGGGGATTGTCCTTTACGGGCTTTTACCGCTGGAACATGCCGGGCAGGATGCCGGGTTTGAACCGGTTATGTCCCTGAAGGCTCAAATAGCGCATTTGAAAACCATTTATCCAGGCGATAGCGTCAGTTACGGCCGGACTTTTATTGCTGAGCGGCCAACAAAGGTTGCTACTTTACCCCTAGGCTATGCCGACGGTTTACGCCGGAGCCTTTCCAACCGCGGGGAAGTGCTGATCAAAGGGCAGAGGGCGCCTATCATCGGCAAAATCTGCATGGATCAAACCATGGTGGATGTCAGCGAGATAGAAGAAGTTAAAGTTGGGGATGAGGTTACCTTGCTGGGTAGAGATGGGTCTCAGGCCATATCGGCGGATGACTTGGCTAAGCATTGTGACACCATAAGTTATGAAATACTCTGCGGTTTCTCGAAAAGAGTGCAAAGAATATATAATGTTTGGAAAGGACAATAACTTATTGCACAGAAAGGCTTCTTCAATTATACTTTTAAAAAGGCTTATGAATAAGTATATAGTAAAAGTCTCAGAGAAATAGATTTTATTGACAAGGAAGTGTGAGGTATGCAAGAAAAGTTAAAAGTAGGTTTGATTGGAGGCACTGGGCTGGTTGGGCAGAGGCTGGTATCTCTCTTACACAATCATCCCTGGTTTGAGATTGTGTCTGTAGCGGCCAGCGCCAACTCGGCAGGTAAATCTTATGAGGAAGCAGTAGAGGGCAGATGGAAGCTCGAGACTTTCATTCCGGAAAACGTAAAATCTTTAACAGTTCAAAACGCAGCTGAGGTTCAAAAAATCAGTGCCGAAGTGGATTTTGTTTTCTGTGCGGTAGATATGAAAAAAGAGGAAACCAAAGTTTTGGAAGAAAACTATGCTCGGACAGAAACTCCCGTCATTTCCTGCAACTCCGCCAATAGGCTCGTGGCAGATGTCCCCATGGTTATTCCGGAAATTAATCCGGAACATATCCAAATTATTGAGGCGCAAAGAAAACGGTTGGGGACTAAAAACGGTTTTATTGCCGTAAAACCTAACTGTTCGATCCAAAGCTATGTGCCGCCTCTTCATGCCTTGCTGGAATATAAGCCAAAAAACGTCTTGGCTTGTACTTATCAGGCAATTTCAGGTGCCGGCAAAAACTTTGCCGAATGGCCGGAAATGGTGGACAATGTTATCCCCTTTATTAGCGGCGAAGAAGAAAAGAGTGAGAATGAACCGCTGAAAATCTGGGGACATATTGCTAATAACGCTATTGTCAACAGCCCTTCTCCGGTGATCTCTACACAGTGTATCCGGGTGCCGGTAACAGATGGTCATTTAGCAGCAGTTTTTGTCTCTTTTGAGAAAAAACCTACTAAAGAAGCCATTATCGAATCATGGAATAATTTCCAAGGCAAGCCTCAGCTCTTAGGGCTGCCTAGTGCACCGCAGCCTTTCCTCAAGTACTTTACTGAAGACAACAGGCCCCAGACCAAACTGGACAGGGATTTTGGCCGGGGAATGGGTGTGACCATGGGACGCTTAAGAGAAGATAAGCTCTATGACTATAAGTTTGTTTGCCTTTCTCATAATGTTTTACGTGGAGCAGCAGGAGGCGCAGTTTTGATCGCCGAATTGCTGAAAGCCGAAGGGTATTTACAGGCGAAATAGCTATCCTAAGAGCTTGGCTTTAAGGGAAAAAATTTCCAAGGACTCCGATTAGATGAATGTAATAGAGAAATTCCTTCCTGTGGTAAAATGAAAGAAGCACCTAAGGAAGGAATTTTATTATGTAAATTAAGTAAATTAACGGGAGAAACAGGAGAGGTGGACATATGGATTTTAGGCAAATTGAAGCCTTTGTTGCTGTTTATCGCCTGCATAGTTTTTCGCGGGCGGGAAAAGTACTCTACTTGTCCCAGCCTACGATCAGCAGTCATATAAGTGATTTGGAAGAAGAACTGGGAGTAAAACTCTTTGATCGTTCCAGCCGTGAAGTTCTTGCTACCGGAGCGGGAGATGTTTTTTACCAGTACGCGGTTAATTTGCTGGAAACGAGAGGCAGCGCTATTAATTCCCTGCAGCAGTATGGTCGGCAGATTGCCGGTCGGCTAGAGCTTGCTGCCTCGACTATTCCCGGTCAGTATTTACTCCCCCGGCCGCTTAAAGGGTTTCGAACAAAATATCCGGATATTCAGGTCATGATCCGCCAAGGAGACACGAAAGAAGTAATCCGGGAGATGGAAGAGAAGAAGTTCCAGATTGGTATAGTCGGAACCCGCCTAGAGGAGGAAAAATTGCATTACGAAGCGCTCTGCGGGGACGAGCTCCTTTTGATTACCGCAGCTGAAAACGATGCTGCCCCTGCTTCTCAGAAGGCGCCCGGAGCCCAGCCCATGCGGGTTGGCTGGCAAGGTCTTAAGTGTGTTGGAGAGCAAAGCAAAACAAGCCGGAAGTATCCGGTTATTTCCTTGGAGGAAGTTTTGGAGCAGCCGTTTATTCTTAGGGAGCAGGGCTCAGGAACCCGCCAGGAGTTCGAAAGTGCCCTGAAGAAGAAAGGGATTGATCCCGATAACACCTTAAATATTGTTGCTGAGATGAACAGCACAGAAGCTATCAAATATGCAGTCCGGGAAGGTTTAGGGGTCGCGGTGGTTTCCTCCTTAAGTGTCGGCGATTTTTTGGAATGGGGGTTGCTCAAGGCTTTCACCATTGAAGGACTGGATTTAAACCGCCTCTTTTATCTTGTTACGCACCGCAATCAGCCTTTAGCTCCAAGTGTCTCTGCTTTCCGGAACTATTTGCTGGAGTACTATCGTGCTAGTTCCGGTAATATTTAAACCTTTGGCCCTTGAGTGTTTAGAGTAGTTTTGAAATCCCTATTTTTTGCCATCCTGAGGGTAATACCTGAAGGGTCTGGGTGCCACGAAGTGCGTAAGCTTTTGTCTTAGGTTGTCATTATCTTGTGCAGAGCTTCCAGGCAAAAATTAATCTCCTGCCGGGTATTAAAATGGTTAAAACTGAAGCGAACGGTGCCTTGGGGAAAAGTGCCCAGGGTTTGATGGGCCGAAGGCGCACAATGCAGCCCCGAGCGGGTCATAATCCCATAATTCTTTTCCAGTTTATAAGCAATTTCGCCGTTGTCGCGCCCTGGAAAATCTAAAGAGACAACGGCTGTTCTGGCTTCAAGGCTTTTAGGGCCAACTAATTGGATGCCTTTGATATTCTGAACCCCCTCCAGGAATAAGCCCGTTAGTTCCAGAGTTTGGCTGTGCAAATTGTCAATTCCTTCTTGTTCCAAATACTTTAGGGCAGTGTGCAAGCCAAATATTCCAGGAATATTGGGTGTGCCGGCTTCAAACTTATCCGGCAGAAAGGGTGGAACATCTTCCCGGTCGGAAAGGCTACCGGTGCCGCCGGTAAATAAGGGCTCCATGTCCGGTACAAGCTTAGGACTGACTAAAAACCCGCCTATTCCCTGAGGACCGAGCAGCCCTTTATGCCCGGTAAAGGCCAGGGCGTCAATTTTTAAGGCCTCGCAGTCTATGGGCAGGGAACCGGCGGTTTGTGCACTATCCACGATGAAAATCAGCCCCTTTTCCCGGCAAATTTGTCCGACTTCGGCCAGAGGAAGAATTGTACCGCAGACATTGGAGGCATGAGTTAGAACCACAGCTTTCGTATTTTCCCGGATGGCCTGCCGAAGGTCAAGGGGATTAAGAAAGCCTTCCCTGTCGGCCTGTACTCTGGAAAAGCTAATTCCGTGAGTCGCTAATTGGCATAAGGGTCTGGTCACGGCATTATGTTCCAAAGAGGAAATAAGGCAGTGGTCACCGGGCTTGAGAATGCCTTTTAAGAGCATATTAAGAGCCTGGGTAATGTTTAAGGTAAAAATAACGTTCTCCGGCGGCTGGAAATGGAAAAGACGGCCAAGGGCTTCCCTGGTCTCCAGAATTACCTCTCCAGCCGCTAAAGCACTGCCGTAAACGCCTCTGTTCACATTAACGCCCACATTTTCCAGGTAATTTTTCATCGCATCCCCTACTCCTGGGGCTTTAGGAAAGGAAGTAGCTGCTTGGTCTAAATAAATGCTGGGCATGGCGCACTCCTCTCAATTAAATAGCTTTATTAAATAGCGTTAAATACATTGTATACGCAAATCACTAAATTCAACAAAAATAATTAGCCAACTATAGAGAAAATCTATAAGACTTAAAATAGTATTGGCAATTGAAATCACTAAACATTCATAATCAGGTCTATAATTTATTTGGCAGTATTACGAGTACTTTTCGAGTACCTAAGGAAGGAATAAAGTACTGCAGAAAAAGGTTAAAGCTATTTAATGAAGGAGGGAGAATCTTGCAAGGGAAAAAAGGTATTATAGGAGCGGGCTTTCTAATTGGAATTATAGCCGTAATTCTTGTCCGTTTTGGCAATCCTGTTAATATGGGGATTTGTATTGCTTGTTTTATTCGGGATACCGTAGGCGGCTTAGGTTTCCAGCGGGCTGAAGTAGTGCAGTATATTCGGCCCGAGATTATGGGTATTGTGCTTGGCGCCTTTTTGATGGCTCTGGGTAAGAAGGAGTATAAGGCCAGAGGCGGTTCGGCACCTTTGAGCCGTTTTATTCTGGGTATTATAGTTATTATAGGTGCTCTGATGTTTTTAGGCTGTCCTTTAAGATTGGTTCTGAGACTGGCTGGCGGAGACCTCAATGCTATTTTTGGCCTCTTGGGGTTTGCAGCAGGAATAATAGTGGGGATTCAGTCCTTAAATAAGGGCTTTACCCTAAGAAGAACCTATAATTTTGCTTCTTTTGAAGGTTATTTATTCCCGGCTGTTAATATTGGCTTACTTATTCTGCTAATTACCGCACCTGCTTTTTTGTTTTTCAGTACAAAAGGGCCGGGAGCTGCTCACGCCCCCCTTGTTATGTCTCTGGCCGCGGGCTTAATTGTCGGTATGCTGGCTCAGCGCACCAGGTTATGTATGGTCGGCGGAATTAGAGACTTAATCCTCTTTAAAGATTGGTATTTGCTTGCCGGTTTTTTGGCCATTCTCGCGGCGGCTTTAGTGGGCAACCTGCTCTTTGGCCAATTTAAACTGGGTTTCGTCGAGCAACCGGTGGCTCATACTGATGGTTTATGGAATTTTTTAGGAATGGCTTTAGCCGGTTGGGGTTCGGTGCTTTTGGGAGGATGCCCGCTTCGACAGCTTATTCTTGCCGGCGAAGGTAATATTGATTCAGTTGTGACTGTTTTAGGGATGGCTACCGGAGCAGCTCTCGCTCATAATTTTGGTCTGGCCTCGTCGGCTCAAGGACCGACCTTAAACGGGAAGATTGCCGTGGGGCTTGGCTTTATAGTTATTTTGGCGATAGCTTACTTCAATAGCGATAAGAGTCCCGAGCTTACTATTAAAGGAGGAGTTAAAATTGACTTACCCTCAAATTGATGCCAGGGGAAGATCTTGCCCCGAACCGGTGCTTTTGACTAAAAAGGCCTTAGAAAAGTCCCCGAATGGAATCAGCGTTTTGGTCGATAATGCTGTTTCGCGCGACAATATCACTAGATTTGGGAACAATTTGGGGTATCAGGTCAGCGTGGAGCCGGACGGTTCTGATTTCCAAATAACTTTAAACAGGTAGAGCGGTTATGAATTATTTAGCGACTTTTTATACTCATAGCGGAGCGGTTAAATATCACCGTTATTTACAAAAAAGAGGCATCACAGCGGAGACAATGCCGGTGCCGCGTCGCTTTAGCTCTAACTGCGGGATTGGGGTTCGCTTTACAACAGGCGAAAACATCGAAGAATTAATTAGTGAGGATTTGGAAAAGCTATTTTTACTGCAAGAGAGCCAAGACAAATTAATTTACGAAAACGAAAATTACTAAATAATAGATGTATTTTATAGCTGTACATTTTACTTTATAGCTATACTTTGTAAAATATAAATGTTGGCCGCTTATTTCTCATTTTCACTGGAAAACGAAAGTTTTAAAGGTAGAAAAGCTAGCGGATAAAACTTGAGAATGGGAGATTCTACTTGGTAAGGGGGGTATAAGGTGAAGGAGAAAGAAGAAAAATTAAGATTAACTCAAATGACCACCAGTTCGGGTTGAGCAGCTAAAATGAGCCCATTGGCTCTAGCACAAGTCCTGTGCTCTTTACCTAAGATTGAGAATCAAAATTTGTTGGTAGGTCTGGACACCAGTGATGATGCAGCTGTTTATAAGCTGAATGATAGCCAAGCTGTGATTTTGACTCTGGACTTTTTTACTCCTGTGGCTGATGATCCCTATACTTTTGGCCAAATTGCCGCTGCTAATGCCTTGAGCGATATTTATGCCATGGGTGGCAGCCCTTTGGCAGCCTTAAATATTGCTTGCTTCCCGGAATGTCTTGCGCCTCAAATCCTAAGGGAAATTATTAGAGGCGGGGCGGAAAAGGTGCAAGAGGCCGGAGCCATAGTAGTCGGCGGGCATACCGTTGAAGATAAGGAACCAAAGTATGGCTTATCGGTCTTAGGCCTTATTCACCCAGAAAAAGTAATCACCAATAGCGGGGCTAAAGCAGGGGATTACTTGGTTTTGACCAAACCTCTAGGTAGTGGGATCATAAATACTGCTTTTAAGGGAGGCATGGTTAGTGAAGATGCTTACCGGAAAAGTGTGCAGGTTATGTCCTATCTGAATAAAGATGCCGGGCAAGCGATGCTGAAAGTAGGAGTGTCCGGCTGTACGGATATTACCGGTTTCGGCTTCTTAGGCCATGCCTCAGAAATGGCTGCCGCCAGCTGTGTCACCCTGGAGATCTGGTCGGACAAGCTGCCTCTCATGGAGGAGAGCCTGGAATTAGCTAAAATGGGGATGATTCCGGCCGGAGCTTATCGCAATAAGGAATTTTTGCAGGGTAAGGTTAAATGGTCTCAAGGTATTCCTCCGGAAATCCAGGATATCCTCTATGACCCTCAGACTTCAGGAGGGCTTCTGATAGCTTTACCGGAATGCAAAGTAAACCGGCTGCTGGAAGAATTAGCCCAAATAAATTTAACTCCTTATGCTTTAGTTGGCAGGGTTATTGAACAAAAATCGTATTTGGTGGAAGTTAAATAGTACAGGTATAGAGTATTAAGAGAACTTTATATATAAAAAGTAGGTTTACCGGATGAATAAACAGGAAGTAATTAAAAAGTTTGCCCCGGACGAAGAAGGAAAGCTGCTGCTGGCTAGGGTGCTGGATAAGCTTACCGAAGCGGAGCAAAAAAATATCCTGACATATACTAAATTTCTCAATGAACAGCAGCAGCACTTAGCGGCCAGGATGCTGAATAGCCTAAGGAGCCCACGGTATTTTTTTGCCGGCGGTTATGAAGGAGCTCAGAGGGTTATCCTGTTCTTTCTGCCTTCTTATCTTGAGCCGGAGCTGATTAGTGCTGATGATACCTTGCCTTTAGCAGCTGTCCGGGCAGAATACCCTGCAGAGTGTACCCTTTCCCACCGGGATTTTTTAGGGAGCCTGATGGGCTTAGGTATAACTAGGGAAACTGTCGGCGATATCCTGGTTGGCCAAGGCAGCTGTGACCTGATAGTCCTGGAAGAAATTAAAACCTACTTACTGGCTAATTGGGAAACGGTAGGACGGGTGAAAGTCAAAACAACCGATGTTGCCTTAGCGAACTTAAGGATTCCGGAAGAAAAATTTGTCTTGCTTAAGGATACCGTGGCATCTTTACGTTTGGACAATATAATTTCCGCCGGCTTTGCTTTAAGCCGCAGCAAAGCCGGTGAGGCCCTAGCGGCAGGCAGGGTCAGGCTTAATTATTTAGAATGCATGAAGAGCGATAAACCTGTCCAAGTTGGGGATATCATCTCTTTAAGGGGTAAGGGTAAAATTAAACTAGAAGAAATTAGCCATCAGACCAAAAAAGGCCGGATGGCAATAGTGATTAAAAAGTATCTTTAGGGCTACTCCTAAAATCCCCAGCTGTGACTAAACTTTACTGTCGCTAACTAACGTTAAGCGCTAATTTTAAGTTTAGGCACAGCTTTATATTTTTCTTTTTTATTTGCCCAAGACGGATTGCAGAATCATTAAGTTTTAATATTTTGACCTGCGTCCGAAAGGGAAATATAAAGATGTGCTGAATTATTATAAGAAAGATTAATTTACCAATCCCAATGGAGGAATAGTTTCGTTAGAACCCTGGCAATCTGCTATAATATTTTATAAATATAAATTCGCTAAATCCAATATGATGTTGCTAACCTTGGATTAAGCATAGAGATAAGGGAGGGGTGTGGTCTCATGAACATCAGAAAATCAATCCTGGTGCTCTTTGTTGTTTTGCTTAGTGCCGGAGTTCTCTTGACAACCATAAAAACCTTGGAGCGGAAATCAGGAACTCTCGGTGACCCTCAATCACAAGCTCTGCAGGAAGATACTTTAGAGACCGCCAAAGTGCTGCCCTCCCCCGACAATAGCTATACTGCCTTTATTCTTGGGGACCAAGAACAAAGCCTTTATATTGGTCAGGGCAAAGATTTCAGCAGTGCCCAAATAGTAAACACCGGCTTGAAACATTACACTAATATCAGCTGGGCTCCGGATTCCCGCTATCTTTTTGCCGGCAGTACCGATATGAACAAGGGAGTCTTGATCCGGACAATTGATTTAAAACCCGTTGTATCCCTGGCAGGTTATATGTCAGGCCCTTTTTGGTCACCCCAAGGGGATAAAGCCTGTTTTACGGTGAAAAACAGTATCCGGAAAGAAAGCGGCTTGGCGGAGGAGACTACCGATATCCTGGTGAGCGATCTTAATAAGGAGTTTACCGGGGTGCGGTTTGCCAGAGGAACACTGGATTATTATTATAAAGTAGATAGTTGGGAGGCGGATGGCACAATTAAGTTTAGCAAAGTATCCAGCCGGGGCAATAAGATTATTGAACAGCTTTCCTGCCATTTTGCCCACTATTTGTTTTCCCTGGATCTGGAAAGTTTGGGCAAGAAAAATTTAGCGTTAATCAAAGATCTGAAATATGAGTATTTCCTTCCTTCCCCGGATGGTCGGTGGCTGTCCATGGTGGAGCCAACTCTAAATGCGGGGGAAGGTAAAGAAGGAATTCCGTTCTTTTATAACCTGCAGACAGGGGAGACGCTAAGTCTCGGGGAAAAATACAACACCACAAACTGGGATGCCCACTGGTTCAGCGATTCGGCGAGGATAATGCTTAATCCCGGAATAGTTTATAATGTCTTAGCCGGTGAAAAAATTACTTATGAATTCCCTGAGGATCTTACTCTTTTAGCCGGAAGGCCTTCCCCTAATGGCAGTAAGATTGCCGTCTTGGCTTGTAAAAAAACTGCTGACCAGGCGGGTGAAGGAGAAGTTTTTGAGATAGTAATAGTAAATAGCGAAACAAGGGAGATTGAGAAGACCATAAAAACCTCTTTAAAACCAAAAAGCGGAAAGCATGGGCAGCCGGAACCCCTGGGATTTACCTGGGCAGATAATCAGAGCCTGATCGTTGAGTCCTGGGTACAAGAGGACTACAGCCTGGCTTCCTTGTGGAAAATCAATATCAATGACGGCTCTATATTTAAGTTTTCCGAGGCCGGCCGGAATCCCTTGCTTTCACCTGACGGTCAAAGGATCGCCTCTTTTGCTTATAAGTATTCTGAAGAAATTACTCCTCAAATAAACTTAAACATTAATTCTGCGGCCGGCACTCCCCTAAAAACCCTTAATCTTACTGAATATGGTTTATATTCCTGGGGAGGGAAAATGCTTTGGGACAGTTCCGGTGAGTACATCCTTCTTACTGCCTACGGCTATGAAGAAGGTGTAGCCAATAAATACCTTGTGAAGTGGGCTTGGCAAGAGGGCAAACCTCAAAAAATAAAGATTGACCAAGCGATCGACCCGCTCTACCTGGAAGAAGGTAAAGCAGTTTGTATTAATGGCAGTATCTATTAGCGATCTTGGCTCAAGGTAATTTAATCACCGGGAAGGTTGGGGTTTGGTATCTCTGAAGGCAATTAGTAGAAGTAAAGGGATGGAAATGATTAAGCAAGCGAACCTGGATAAGCGCTATCATACTTTAAGGGAAATAATACGGGAGAAAATGTCTTACGCAGCCCATGATTTAGACCATGTCGATAGGGTTACTAACTTATGCCTGTATCTGGCAGAGGAAGAACCGGGCATTGACTGGGAAGTGTTGATCCCGGCAGCTCTTTTGCATGATATTGCCCGTCGGCTGGAGGATGAAGACATAAGCGGGGAAATTGATCATGCTCTCTTAGGGGCTGAAATGGCCGGCAAGATTCTGCAGGATTTGTGTTATGAGCCGGCATTAATTGAGAAGATTAAGAACTGCATTAGGGCTCACAGATTTCGCAGCGGCTTCGCCCCGGAAACCGCTGAGGCCAAAATTCTTTTCGATGCGGATAAATTGGATGTAATCGGAGCTATTGGCCTAGCTCGATCTTTTATGCTTGCCGGCCAGCACGGCGAGAAAATGTACAACGATATCCCTTTGCCTCAGTACCGGGAGGAAAACGTAGGACCTGGCGGCAGAATTAAAGATGCCTCTAAGCATACGGCCAACTTGGAGTATGAGCTTAAACTTAGACATATACCGGAGAGGCTTTTTACTCCCAAGGCTAAAGAGATAGGGAGGCAAAGGGTAGAGTTTATGGAAGAGTTTTTTGTTAGGTTGCAAATGGAGCTTAAAGGTCAGGCGTAAATAATAAGCTAATAAATTTCTAGTAACCGCTAAATGAAAAGACCTCAGAGATGAGGTCTTTTTCGCATAAAATTATTGATTTAAATGTTAATTTGGCTTCAACTCAAGCAGCATTAAACGTATTTCGCAACAGAGGTATATTCGGCGGGAAGTTCAATCCCTAAGGCTTTTTGAGTTTCGGTGTTGATGACAACCATTAGATCTTTTTGAAATTCTACAGGGGTTAGAGCCGGATCGGCACCTTTTAAGACCCGGACAGCCATTTCCCCGGCCTGGTAGCCATGGATATTGTAGTCAATACCGATACTGATGAGGCAGCCGCCTTCCACTTGGCTGTCTTCAGCGACAATAGTCGGAATCTTATTGTCGATGGCAACCTGAGCCAAGGAATTAATGGAAACGGCTACCGTGTTGTCTGTAATGACGTAGAAAGCATCAATTCCCTTACCGGCTAAAGTCCGGGCGGCCGCTAAGACTTCACTGCTGTTGGTGATTGGGCCGGTTATGATTTCAAAGCCTAATTTTGCGCCGTATTCCTGGGCCTTTTCAACTTGAACCTGAGAGTTAACTTCACTGGTATTATAGACAATACCGACCTTCTTGGCCTTGGGCACAACTTTCTTTAACATTTCAAATTGGGCTTCAAAAGGGTTCATGTCGCTTACTCCGGTAATATTGCCCCCGGGTCTTTCCAGGCTGTCTACGATTCGGGAAGCAAGCGGATCGGTAACAGCACTGAAAACAATGGGGATATCGGTAGTATTAGCGGCCACGATTTGCGCTGCCGGGGTAGTAATGGAAATTATAAGGTCTACTTTGTCTCCGACAAACTTTTTAGCGATATTATCCAGATTAGTTTGTTCGTTTTGCGCGTTTTGATAATCAAGCATGATATTTTTGCCGTCTATGAAGTCATTGTCCTGAAGCGCTTTCAGGATACCCTCGCGGATATAGTCGAGCGAAGGATGTTCTACTAATTGGATAAGCCCCACTTTATATACTTTCTCCGGTGAGTCAGGATTGCTGGTAGGATTGCTTGCGGGGGTACCGGCAGCTGAGCAGCCGCTTAAGGCCAGACCGGCAATTAACAATAGGGTAAGAGCTATAATAAAGTATTTTTTCATCTTTATTCTCCTCTCAATTATTTTTAATAAAATGTCCTGTGGCCAAGGCCACCAGCCCGGGATTTCCATGGGCATCCCCCCTTATTGCAATAAAGATCCGGCCGGATCAAATGAAAACTTGGACTATGCTAGAAACTTGAATTTTAGAAAATAAAAACCTCCGTCCCTGAAAAAGGACGGAGGATTATCCGCGGTGCCACCTTAATTGCCTTCAGATAGGTATTTGCTCTACCCTGAAAGCATCTCTGCCAGATACGGAGAAAATAGTTTTCTCGATATCCTGTCTCTGTAACGGGAAACCCCCGGCATCACCTACTGGTGGAAAGATTACTTTCCGGGTTCAGCTAGCAGCTCAGAGATCCATTCGATCCTAGGAATCTGTGTCGGACTTTCACTATCTCCGACTCGCTGGAACATATCACAAGGATTTACTTACTTCTCATCATCGCTTTGGTAAACTATCAAATTTATGGTGCTAATTTTACTATTTATTAATTTAAAGGTCAAGAGGTTTTTTTGGCAATTATCAAACAGTTTTTGGCAATTTGAGACAGTTTTTTGGCACCGGTTTTTCCGCAATTTTCAAACGATTTATCTTCTCGTTTGATTTAAGTCCTGTAAGGGTTTGAAAACCTTAACCTTGTCTTTGATCTTGTTGGCTGCTCCCAGATAATCCTGGCCTCTTTGCACATAGCGCAGGGAGGTTTGGCGGAGAGATTCGATTTCTTCCGGCGAAAGTTCCCGGACTGCTTTAGCCGGAGAACCCAAGATAAGAGTGTTGGGAGGAAACACTTTCCGCTCGGGGACAAGGGAACCGGCTGCCACCAGGCAATTCTCACCGATTACGGATTGGTTTAAAATTATAGCCCCCATGCCGATTAAGCTGCCCTTTTTGATTGTACAGCCATGCAGAACACAGGAATGGCCAATGGAGACATAATCTTCCACAATTACCGGCTGATCGGTGTTGACATGGATAACGCTTAAATCCTGAATGTTCGTTCTTTTACCGATCGTAATCGAGTTAATATCACCTCTTAAAACGCAGTTAAACCAGATACTGGAGAGTTCACCTACTTTTACTCTGCCTATGACCTGAGCGCCTTCGGCTATGTAGACATTTGCGCCAATTTGCGGGGTATTGCCCTGATAGGGTATCAGCATAATAATTAGTTCCTTTCCTGGTTAGATAAATATTTTTTTGCCAACAGGAAATATTATAAAATTTTGAGGCTTAGTTTGTCCACTTTCCGAGGTTAATATTTGCAAGATTAATGGCGTCACTACTCGAAAATTGATTTAAGACCAAAAAATATCTTTAAAATATTTCCGCGAATGTTTATTTCGTGCTCTGTTTGGGTTATATTTAGAGTTAGCGTACCCTCTTGCTCTACGAAATTAACTAGCGAAGGAGAACCATAGGGGATGAAACTGCGTTTCTGGCTGGCCCTCTGGGCCGGAAAATTAACAAGCATTGTTTTAAAAGCTCTGGGGAAGAAAGGTACAACCTTGCCCGGCTATATAGCTCGGAAGATTTACCCTCCGCTGCTAGGCCTGCTGGCTTCTTCTTTTCCGGATGGTGCGGTGCTAATCACCGGCACTAACGGCAAGACCACAACCAATAATATCTTAGCTGCCATTTTCCAGACTGCAGGGAAAAAAGTCGCTTATAATAAAGAAGGTTCCAATATGCTGCAAGGAATAACAGGGGTTTTGCTCCAGAATACTTCCTGGGGGGGTAAAAACCAAGCCGATCTTTTGCTGCTCGAAGTTGATGAGGGCACGGTACCGGCTCTCTGCAAGCAGTTGACTCCAAGACTCGCAGTTGTCACCAATTTCTTTCGAGATCAGCTCGATAGGTACGGTGAACTGAATACAACGGTAAGATTAGTCAAAGAATCTCTGCCGGCGGGTACGGAGTTAATCCTTAATGCCGATGATCCCCTTGTAGCTCAGATCGGCACAGCCAGGCTAAACGTTTATTACTACGGCAGTAGAAACCTACCTATTAGCAGCAGCGAAGGCAGGGAAGCCCGGGAAGGAAGGTATTGTTCCCATTGCGGGAAAGAGCTAATATATAGCCTTTTTCACTATGGACAATTAGGGATTTACGAGTGTTTAGGATGTGGATTCAAACGTCCCTTGCCTCATATCGAAGCTCGGGATGTCAGCGAAGATGAGACAGGAATATCTTTTTGGCTTGACCGGGAATACAGGATTCCTCTCCAAGGCTACTATAATTTGTATAATGCTCTTGCGGCTTTTTGTGCGGCCGAACGCCTGGGAGTTGCGCGGGAAGATATCCGTTTAGGGCTGGAGAATTATGTTTCCGTTCAAGGGCGAATGGAGCAGCTTTCTTTGCCCGGCTTTAAGCTCACTTTGAATCTAATCAAAAATCCCACCGGCTTTAATCAAGCAATCACTACTTTAGCCGGTCTTAATAAACCCTTATGCCTCCTCATAGCGATTAACGATTTGGCTGCGGATGGCCGGGATATATCCTGGTTATGGGATGTGGAATTAGAAACACTTTGCGGCCGGGAAGATAAGATCACGAAGGTAATCTGTTCCGGTTTGCGGGCGGAAGATATGGCTGTAAGGCTTAAATATGCAGGACTTAAGCCGGAGAAGCTTCTAGTCGAGCAATCCCTGCCCAAAGCCGTGGAATTGTTGGAAGGTTTTCAGCCCTCGTCGGAGCAAGCCGTTTACATCTTGTCAAATTACACTGCTCTTTTCCCCTTAAGGGATATCCTGATCGCTAAAAGCAGAGCTGTAAATCCAAAGGAGGCTGCTAACGCATGAAGCTGACTATTTATCATCTTTATCCGGATTTGCTTGACCTTTATGCGGACAGAGGAAATATCATAGCTCTTGCTGCCCGCTGCCGGTGGCGGGGGATAGATGTCGAGATCCGTAAGGTCTCCCTGGGGGAAAAGTTGGACTTTTCACAGGCAGATATAGTTTTTTTAGGAGGAGGCTCCGACCGGGAGCAGTCTCTTGTGGTGGAAGATCTGGGAGAGAGAACGGGAGATTTAAGCCTAGCCATTGAAGATGGCTTAGTTCTCTTGGCAATTTGCGGGGGATTTCAATTACTGGGCAGGCATTTTCTCCAAACCGATGGGCAAAAAATTCCCTGCTTGGGAGTTTTAGATCTGTATACCGCGGCCGGGGAGAAAAGATTAATTGGCAATGTTATTGTAGAGTTGGCTTCGGAGGTTTGGCAGGAGACCAGAGAAATATATGCTCCTAAGGAAGAGGGGTTTGTTTCTCAGCAGGAACTTAAGACCCTTGTAGGCTTTGAGAATCATTCCGGCAAGACCTACCTGGGGTCAGGGCTAAGGCCTTTAGGCAAGGTTCTAAAGGGCTATGGCAATAACGGGGAAGACTCCTGGGAAGGGGTTAGGTATAAAAATGTTTTCGGTACTTACCTCCATGGACCCTTATTGCCCAAAAATCCGCATCTGGCTGATTTGCTTCTTGACCTGGCTTTAAAGAGAAAAGGCTTGCATTCTGTTCTGGCACCTCTGGAAGACAGCTTGGAGATTGCAGCCCACCAGGCAGTAATAACCAGGTTTGCAGGCAGCAAGGATTAACTGGCAAAAATTACAAGGGGTTAACAGCTAAAACTGCTTGGCCAATGAAGCCTGTTCGTTGACACTTTGCCGGGTAAATAGCTATAATAGAATATAAAATAGTTTTCAGTGAGTTGCCGTAATTGCCATCTCCGGCTAAACGGCAGAAGGTTTTTCCATGACCGTTAGGGGGTGCCTCGCTTGGCGGAAACTAGACGTATTGTGGTGTGTTTACCTGAAAGTATTATTGAGGAAGTGGACGATATCGTATCAACAGAGAAAAAGGATCGCAGCGACTTTATTAAAGAAGCAATTTACACGGTTCTGCTGGAACGCCGGAAAGCAGGGATACGAGAACAAATGCGTCAAGGCTATGTAGAAATGGCTCAAATTAACCTTTCCTTAGCTAAAGATTTATGCCAGGCTGAAGAAGAAGCTACACTATGTTATGAAAGGAAAATGGCTTGGGGTGTCGGCTATGAGTATTAAACGCGGGGAAATATTTTACGCGGAATTAAACCCCGTTGTTGGATCCGAACAAGGAGGCACAAGGCCTGTCTTGGTGATTCAGAATGATATTGGCAATCAATACAGCCCTACAACCATCATCGCTGCAATTACTTCGCAGATTTCCAAAGCCAAATTACCCACCCACGTGGAAGTCCGAGCCAGAAGAAGCGGGTTGGAAAGGGATTCGGTGATTTTAACCGAACAAATCAGAACTATTGATAAAAGCCGTTTGAAAGAAAAAGTTGCGGTTCTTGATGAGGAGGTCATGACCAGGGTAAATGAAGCCATAGAGATCAGCCTGGGGCTGACTGAAATTTAATGGCCTCCTGAATCTTGAGGCCAATTACATAGGACAGAAGAACTCAGCGTATTAGGCTTCAGCACCTAACGCTGGGTTTTTTTAAGGCTTTTGCCGGCAAATTAATTTTTTAAGCGGAGGTACAAATATTGAACTTAATTGAGGTAATCACCAAGGAATTAGGCCTCAAAACCTGGCAGGTAGCCGAGGCTGTAAAATTACTGGATCAGGGCAATACCATCCCTTTTATTGCCCGTTACCGCAAGGAACTTACGGGGGAATTGGATGAAACAGCCTTAAGAACCATAGTGGATAGATTAGAATACTTAAGAGGGCTGGAAAAAAGGAAAGAAGAGGTCCTGCGCCTGATTGACGAACAAGGCAAGCTTAGCGAGGAGCTGCAAGCCAAAATTTTAGCCGCTGTTAAACTGCAGGAAGTGGAAGACCTTTACCGCCCGTACAAACAAAAAAAGAGAACCAGAGCATCCATCGCTAAGGAAAAAGGCTTGGAGCCTCTGGCTAAGTGGGTCTTAAGCCAGCCAGAAAAGGGCAGCCCCTCGGAGGAAGCCCAAAAGTATCTCAATGAGGAACTAGGGGTTAAAAGCTGGGAAGATGCCTTAAGCGGTGCTTTGGATATAATTGCCGAGGAGGTTTCCGATGATGCCGAAATCAGAAAACTTGTGCGGCAAAAGACATATGAAATTGCGGATATCTCGGCTAAAGCTAAAAAAGAGGGACGCTCACCCTACGAGATGTATTATGATTACCGGGAACCTGTGAAAAGGATTCCCCCCCATAGGATTTTGGCCTTAAACCGGGGTGAAAAGGAAGAATACCTCGCTGTCAGCCTGGAGGTTGACTTGGAGCAAATTCTGCCCTTAATCGAATCAAGGTATCTGCAAAGAGGCCCTTGCCGAGAACTGGTGCAAAAAGCAGTGCAGGATTCTTATAAACGGCTTATCGCCCCTTCCATTGAAAGAGAAATTCGTTCGGAGATAACTGCCCGGGCGGGAGAGCAGGCTGTCAAAGTTTTCGCTGCTAACCTGCGTCAGCTTCTCCTACAGCCCCCGGTCAGAGCTAAGGCTATTTTAGGAATTGACCCTGGCTACCGGACAGGCTGTAAATGGGCGTTAATAGATGATACCGGCAGGCTGCTGCAGGTAGGGGTCATTTACCCCCATCCTCCCCAGAATAAAAGGGAAGAGGCTAAGCAAGAAATTCTAAGGGTAGTGCGCGAGAATGCCGTTCATATTATTGCCATCGGCAATGGCACGGCATCCCGGGAGAGTGAAGAAATGGTGGCGGAGGTTATTCGGGAGAATAAACTCCCTTTAGAATATATTATTGTCAGTGAAGCCGGAGCTTCGGTCTATTCCGCTTCACCTCTGGCCAAAGAAGAATTTCCGGATTTTGACTTATCATTAAGGAGTGCGGTTTCTATTGCCCGCCGCCTGCAGGACCCCCTGGCAGAGCTGGTTAAAATTGAACCCAAAGCAATCGGGGTCGGGCAATACCAGCACGATATCCAGCCCAAAGTCCTGGAAGGAACCCTGGGCGGGGTAGTGGAGTCCTGTGTTAATACCGTAGGAGTAGATCTTAATACGGCTTCGCCTACGATTTTAAAGTTTGTTTCCGGGCTCAACAGTGCTGTAGCCAAAAATATTGTTGCCTACCGGGAAAAGAACGGTAAATTTAGAAGCAGGGGAGAACTCAAAAAAGTACCGCGGCTGGGTGAACAGACTTTTATCCAGTGCGCAGGTTTTATTCGTGTGCCGGATGGGGATAATTACCTTGAAAACACTCCGGTGCATCCCGAATCTTATGAACTGGCAGCAAAAATTTTAGAAAAGGCCGGTTTTACGGTTCAGGATCTTAAAAGTAAGACTGCCCAGATCCGCTTGGCCTTAAGCCGCTTTAACGCCGAAGAGCTGGCGGCGGAACTTCAGGCCGGAGTCCCCACCATTAAGGATATTATCGAAGCCTTGCAAAGGCCGGGCCGAGATCCACGCGAAGACCTTCCTCGCCCGCTCTTGCGCCAAGATATCACCAGGCTGGAGGATCTGCGAGAGGGTATGGTGCTGGAGGGTACGGTGCGCAATATTGTTGATTTTGGGCTGTTTGTAGATATAGGTTTGAAAAACGACGGGCTGGTTCATATTTCGCAGCTGCGGGACAGCTATGTCCGTCATCCCATGGAGGTAGCTTCCGTTGGGGACATCGTAAAGGTTAAAGTTTTGTCTATTGATTTGGAAAGAGGCCGGGTAGGTCTTTCTCTCAAAGAAGTTTAGAAGCAGAATTCGTAAGGAAATAGAGAAGCAGAATCCGCAGGTGCCGGACTTAAAGTTCGGGAAAAGAAGACTCTTAACATTGAAAAGCGATAAGTGGGGAGGATTAAGTTCATGACTAACGAGCCTCTAATAATTGCCAATGGAAATATTAAGACTATGACCGGTGAGAAGGACTTTACCGGAAGCATTCTCGTTAAAGGTAGTAAAATAGCTGCAATTCTCAAACATGAGGTTCTTGGCGGGCAATTCAGTGCTGTCAGTTTCCAGGAATTATTCGGTTTAAAGCCGGATATGAAGATAAAAGTAATTAACGCCACCGGAAAATGGGTCTTGCCGGGATATATTGATGCCCATTGCCATGTCGGCATTGGTGAAGAGATCTACCAATACGAAGGGGACGATTTGAATGAAATGACAGACCCTTTAACGCCGGAGTTAAGGGCTATCGACGGCATAAATCCGGAAGACCTGGGCTTTCGGGATGCCCGGTTAGGCGGGGTTACGGCTGCTTTTACCTGTCCCGGCAGTGCTAACGTGGTAGGCGGCACAGGTGTGGTAGTTAAAACAAGCGGCAGGGTGTTAGAGGAAATGCTGATCCGTGAACCGGCCGGTTTAAAAGTAGCTTTTGGCGAAAATCCTAAGACTGTTTACGGGGAACAAAAGAAAATGCCTATGACCAGGATGGGAACGGCTGCCTTGCTCCGGCAGGCTTTGGTTGATGCTCAAAACTATCAGGAAAAACTGGAACTGGGGAAAAAAGATCCCGATAAGCTGCCGGAGCGCGATCTGGGGTTAGAGACTCTTCAGCTTGCCCTGGAAAAGAAAATTCCTCTCCATGCTCATGCTCACCGGGCCGACGATATTATGACCGCTATCAGGATTGCCCGGGAATTTGGAGTAAACTTAGTGCTGACGCATTGCACCGAAGGGCATAAGATTGCAGATATTTTAAAAGAATACGGGTATCCGGCAGTAGTCGGGCCATCCCTGATAAATCGTTCCAAAGTAGAACTTAAGGATAAATCTTTTGAAACCCCCGGTATTTTAGCGCGAGCCGGGGTAAAAGTAGCCATTATGACTGACCACTCTGTTACACCGATAGAATATCTCCCCCTTTGTGCGGCTTTGGCGGTGCGCAGCGGTATGAAGGAAGAAGACGCACTTAAAGCCATCACCATTTGGCCGGCTGAAATTTTGGGGGTCGCCAAGAGGATTGGCTCACTGGAAGAAGGAAAAGACGCCGATCTGGTTGTCTGGGACGGAAAGCCCTTAAGCCTTGAGGCCTCCGCCGAGGTAGTTATCATTAATGGCCAAATAGTAAAACCGGAGTGATGAAAGGTGCAGCGATTTTTCACAACAACAAGTCCCCAGGAGACCTTTGAGCTGGGAGAGAAGCTTGCGCAAAGCCTTAAAGGCGGCGAAATAATATGTTTATACGGAGAACTGGGGGCAGGTAAGACCGTTTTGGCTAAAGGGTTGGGCAGAGGGCTTGGTCTTAAGGAAGAGATCACCAGCCCTACCTTTACCTTGATTCAGGAATATGAATTGCCGGGTAAGAAGCTAAAGTTTGTTCATATGGACTTGTACCGGCTGCGCCGGCCTGAAGAAGCCGAGGTCATAGGTGTTACCGACTATTTTAACCAAGAAAACATTTGCCTTTTAGAGTGGCCGGAAATAATCGGAGAGCTTTTACCTGAAGACAGGCTGGATATCACCATCGAAGGGAGCGGCGAAATGCCGCGGGCAATCAAGCTCTCGGCCAGGCTGCAAAAGAATTGAAAATCTGGTAAAATGAAACCTATGAAATATCTAACTATTGATACCACAACCAAAATAACTGCTTTATCCTTAGCTGAAAGCGGCAAGCTTATCGGCGAAGGTTTCCTGCATACCGGGAAAACTCATTCCGAGCGGCTTATTCCGATGTTGGATCAGCTTCTTAATGCTGCCGACTGGAAGCTTGGAGATCTCGATTTAATCGGGGTAGTACGCGGGCCGGGCTCTTTTACAGGTATTAGGATTGGCATGGCCACAGCTCAAGGTCTGGCTCAAGTCCTGGGGATTCCACTCATGGGGCTTACCTCCTTGGATGTTTTAGCCTGGGCGGGCAAAAACCGGCAAGAAGAAACCGTAGTTATTCTTGATGCCCGGAAAAATGAGTACTATTATGCCCGCTACCGCTGGCGGGAGCAGCAAAAAGAATTAACTGCCGAACCTCAAGCTATCACACCTGAACATTTGCTGGAAGAGCTGAGAAAGAACAAGCAAAAGTTTTATTTTGTTGGCGACGCTGTTCCCGGGGCCCAAGAATATTTAAAGCTTGAATTAGGAGAGCGGGCAATTATTCCCGAGGAGTACCAGTATTTGCCCCGGGGAGCTTATGCTGCCTGTGAAACTTGGGAAAAATGGTTAGGTAGCGCTAAGCAAAGTCAAGATCAATCTAAATTAGAACCGCTGTATATCAGGCTTTCGGAAGCTGAGGTTAATTACCGGAAGAAACATCTGGAAAAAGAAGAAACAGGAAGATAATGCCTATCATAAGATAAAGAAGTAAGAAGAGAATCCAGGTGAGAAAAATGCAGGATAGAGTTTTAAGCCAGAGAAAGCTTAGCTCAGAGACCGCCGGCAGTACACCTGCCACGAATTACCGGATACGCCCTATGACTTTGGAGGATATCCCAACCATTCTGACTATCGAAGAGGTATCTTTCCCCAATCCTTGGACGGAAGCATCTTTTACCTCCGAGCTTAAAGATAATTATTTAGCTCGCTACTATTGTTTGGAAATAGAGGGGAAGGTTGTTGGCTATATGGGCCTCTGGATCATCATGGGTGAAGCTCATATCACCAATATAGCTATTTGGCCGGGCTGCCGGGGTCAGGGCTGGGGCGAATATCTCCTTAAAGGTGTTATGCAGCAAATGTATACTGCCGGGATTTTCAGAATAACTTTGGAAGTAAGAGTATCCAACACCTCAGCTCAGAATCTATATCGTAAGCTGGGCTTTAAGCCGGCAGGGGTACGCAGGAAGTACTATTCCGATAATCAAGAGGATGCCATCATTATGTGGGCCAGCCTTTAAGGCTGGCTTTGCCGGAGGTATTGGGATTTGAACCAAACAAAAAATACAGTGATCTTAGGAATTGAAACAAGCTGTGATGAGACTTCGGCCGCTGTTTTGCTGAACGGCCGAGAGCTTAAGAGCCATATAATTTCTTCGCAGATAGCCACTCATCAGAAATATGGCGGGGTAGTTCCGGAAGTTGCCTCCAGGGAACATATTCTCCATATCAGGGAAGTGGTGGAGCAGGCTTTAGCGAAAGCGGGGATTGGCTTTAGAGACCTATCGGCGATTGCGGTTACCTATGGACCGGGGCTGGTGGGCTCCCTCTTGGTAGGAGTTGCCGCTGCTAAGGCTATGGCTTATGCCGCTGAGGTACCTCTAATTGCGGTAAACCATTTGGAAGGACATGTCTATGCCAATTTTTTGGAACATGAGGATTTGGAATTTCCGCTGCTGGCCCTCTTAGCTTCAGGTGGGCATACTAATTTGCTTCTCTTTCAAGGACACCTTGATTACCAAGTTTTAGGCCGAACCAGAGATGATGCGGCCGGCGAAGCTTTTGACAAAGTTGCCCGGACACTAGGCTTAGGCTATCCCGGCGGGCCGTATATACAAAAGGCGGCTGCAACCGGTAATCCCAAAGCTTTTGCTTTTCCTAGGGCTATGTTGGAAGCGGGCAGCTTTGATTTTAGCTTTAGCGGATTGAAGTCGGCAGTGCTGAATACTCTTAACACTGCCAAGATGAAAGGAGAAACTTTAAATACCAACGATTTGGCGGCTTCTTTTCAGGAAGCAGTAATAGATGTCCTGGTAAAAAAAGCGCTCTTGGCTTTGGAACATTATCCCAGCAAAACTTTTGCCCTGGCCGGGGGAGTTGCCGCCAACTCTCTCTTAAGAGAAACCTTGGCAGGGCAGCTTGCTCAGCGCAAGATACGTTTTGTTTATCCTTCACCTGTCTTTTGTACGGATAACGGTGCCATGATTGCCATGGCGGGACATTATCGATTTCTGGCAGGAAATTATGCATCCTGGAAACTGAATGCAGTTCCCGGCTTAAGCATTTGAGTAAGTTCGAAAAAAACCTCTCAAAGAATAATTTAGTTTTTTCTTAAGAGGAGAAGAATACTTCTCGACAAAAAAGTAATAATTTAAAATCTAAAATTTAAACAAAACATGGTTGATAAGTCAGAGAAGTTATCCACAGGCTTTGTGGATAATGTGGATAACGCTAGGAATAAACCACTTTTTTATTTCAGGGTATTGGGGATAAGCTGTTAATTTAGAAAAATAAAAAAAGTAACTAAAGAGAGTTTATTAAAGAAATTGTTGATTAATTATCGAAGCATAGTTGCAATATGTCGAATATGATAAAAAAATAAGGACTGGGATCCAGAGTACGGAGGTAATCATGCCAGGGAAAGCAGAAATCAGAGCGGAGGCCTTAAAGAACAGGAGGGCTTTAGCGGCTGTTGAGCGGCGGGAAAAGAGCAGCAGGATTTGGGAAAACATAATAACCTTGTCCCAGTTTCGAACTTCCCAGACTATTATGACTTATCTTCATTACCGGGAGGAAGTTGAAACAAGCGGGATTGCCCAAGAAATCCTGCGGCAGGGGAAACGTCTGCTTGTCCCCCTCTGCAAGCAGGAGGAGACAGAATTAATCGCTTGTGAAATTCGGGATCTCTCGCGGGATGTTTGTCCCGGATTGCTGGGCATTCCCGAACCCCGGCCGGAAGCTTTAAGGCCGGTACCTCCGCAGGAAATAGACCTGGTACTGGTACCGGGAGTCGCTTTTGATTACCAAGGTCACCGGATTGGCTATGGCAAAGGGTATTATGATCGGTTTTTGCCTAAGCTAAAACCAGATGCCGGGGTGATCGGCTTAGCTTTTGCCTGCCAAGTGGTAGAGAAGATAGAACCCGCTGAACATGATTATCCGGTGTCTTGGCTTGTTACCGAAAAGGGCGTAATCAAATGCCGGTAAAAGCTTCTTACAACAGGTCCAGCTACATATTTCATTTAGAACTACCAGGATGTTTCTTGAAGAAGAGGAAAATTTTTTTGCATTACTTAGCGAACCGTTAAAGCAGAGAAGCGTCGTGAGCGCAGCCGATACAGCGTTAAACTGCACCGTGGTTCAGATAAAGAAATTCAAAGGGGCCATTGCTTAGCAATTTTTTTTGGTTTTGCAATGGCCCCTTTTTTTATTTAAACCAGCTTGCTGCAACCCGTGGAGAAGTAGCTTGTCACTCCTTGTCCAAGCCTTTCATATACTGGTACTGAGCTTAAATAATGCGAGAAGTGAGGAATAGCTATGAAGGCAATAGGATTTGTAGATTACGAGAATATTTGGGAGGGCCTTCATGACTCTGGTTGCCGACTCTCACCCGAAGAATTCATCGAGCTTTTGGAGGACTATGCCGAGACGATCGAGGTTGATCTCAGTGCTGTTTATCTCTATGCCAACTTTGACAAGGAAGAATTTTGGCGAACCCAAACAGCATTTGAGAAAAAGAATATTTTTACTCGGCACGTTTATGGAAAAAACAATTATGTTAATACCGATTTGCGGCAAAACGCAGCGGATACCGAACTGATGCTCGAAGTCCAGGAAATACTTTTAACCAGGAAAGAAGCAGCGGATATTTATTTGCTTTTTACCGGCGATGGTGATTTCCTGCCTTTAATCCGCCGCATTAAAGCTTGGGGCAAAGAGGTCAGAGTAATAGGTGTCAAAAATAAAATCCACCATTTGTTACATCCTTATTGTGAAACTTTTAATGTTTTCGGTGACCTTTTAAAAAGGGATGCACCCAAATATAAACCCGAAGAGGATTTAGCTCAAGGCTTGGAGCTTATCGCCAAGCTGCAGTTAAAACTTCCTTATGTGGCTTCAACCAAGGTGCGCAGCACCATCAGCAGGGAACTCGGGCGTACGATGTCGGAAGTAAAAGAATTTATCCAATATCTTTTGGCTGAGAATTATTTGTTGGAACGAGAATACCATGACCCGAATCTCATCATTAAAAAAACAAAAATTTATATCTTAAACTTAGCTAATCCGGACTTAACCCCAATTCTTGCCGATTATATGGATCAACTTGCGTTCCGGATTGCCAGATTAACTCCTGAGATCCAGTAAGATAGGCTTCGGCTATCCCAAGGGATAGCTTGTCGCTATCTATCCCCTTTTTTCCTAAATTATATTAAAAAGAAAGGGATAAAAAGATGAAGGATAAACGTGAAAAATTGTTTTCCTTACCCGGGGTAGTTGGTTATGGATATGGTAAAAAAATTACTCAAGGACGTCCTACTGAGGTTGAAGCTTTGGTTGTTTTTGTCGAAAAGAAGCTACCTCCGGCAGAACTCAAGGATGAAGAATTTATTCCCTATGCCATAAATGATACGCCAACAGATGTCATCGAAATTGGCAAAGTAATAGCACTTAATCAAATCGAGAAAAAGGCAGTGAATCTCAAGGAGTGTGAAGTGCTCTACCGTCTCTTGTTGGAATGTCTGGGCAAAGGGGCGGCCAAACCTGAAAAGTTAGATAGCCTTCAGGAAATTGCCAATGTCGTAAAAGATGATTTGGATAAACTTTTCATGCTGAAGAGGGCCTTTGCGAAAATCAACTTAGCTGATTATAAAAGCGCAGTAGGATCCCTGACACCAATTCAAGATTTGTTAGGCAACCTGAATAAAGACCTCAATAAAATTGTTCTGCTCACTAATACCCTTTCTGATATTAATCTTCGGGTTTACAAAAATGCACTTAAATCCTTAGGCATTGGCAGCGCGGAATCTAACCTGGCGGATAAAATTCAAGAAAAAGTTGAGTTTTTCAAAAAGCTTATTAACCTTTTTACCAAGCCTCAAGTGGACCGGACATCCTTGGTTCGGCCAGCTCCGCCCGGAGTAAGCATAAGCCATTATCAGGGCTCGGCGGGAACATTAGGTGCTGTAGTCTATGATCGAAAAAATAATTCGCCATTAATACTTTCCAATAATCATGTGTTGGCTAATACTTCTCTGGTCGGCAGACCGCAAGCTAAAGAAAATGATGCCATAGTCCAGCCAGGAAATTCTGACGGCAAGAATGAGGTTATTGGGAAACTGGTAAAATTCGTTCCTTTAAATCCCTACCCTAAGTCTAACGTAGTCGATTGTGCTGTGGCTAAGCCGCTTAACAACCGGGCAATCACTCCGGAAATCCTGGAAATCGGCCTAGTAAAGGGAATTAGTGACCCTATAATTGGGCAGAAGATAAAAAAGTCAGGACGCACAACCGGCCTTACGGTGGGAGAAGTTCGCGCAGTTGACGCTAAGATCAAAGTTAATTATGGGGAAGGAGTCACCCTACTATTTGCTAACCAAATTGTAGCTACAGCTATGTCGAAAGCAGGAGACAGCGGATCTTTAGTGCTGGATGAGAATAATAAAGCAGTAGGTTTGTTGTTTGCAGGGTCTAATTTAAGTACAATCATTAACCCCATTGAACCTGTTTTAGATAGTCTAGGAGTGCAATTTTAAGCTCGAATAAATAATAAGTACTGTAAAAGCTCAGTCCCAAAGGTGGTGAAAGTACTAAGTTCAAACAAGCAGGAAGAAGATCCGGTTCTGACCGCGCAAACCGGATCTTCATCAATTATCCTGATTCCTCCAAAAAAAGGACACCGTTGGTAAACGATGTCCGGTGTCCGGAAAGGATGGTTAAAAGTCTGAACGCCTTAGAGTAAAATTAATAACCCAATAATTATTAGCAGTAACAGGATGATCAGAATAACTGGAATTACTGGGAAGATGTTAATGAGAAAGAATAATCCTACACCCAACAGGACGATAGCTAAAATCAGCCAGGGGAGAAATCTTACTAACGAAAAAGGGCTGCGTACTGGCGTGATTGCTCTGGAACAAAGTCCACCTCGACTAAATAGTAATGACATTGCTGGTTCCTCCTTATTAGATTAAGATAGGTCAGAAAGGATTGACCTTTTATAAGAAAGAGGAACTTATATACTGCTGTTTTAAAGGGCTATAGGACTTTCTGCTATATAATATGCGGCTTGTCATTATATGTTAATTACCGGTGTCAAAAATAAACAAGCCAAATTACTGAAAATAGCCAAAGATGATTGACAAAGGACTATCCCTTACAATATATTTAAAAGGAAGATGTTTTGAAATTCAAAGTTTTATCGAAGTGGTGAGAATGGAAAAATTATATGGAACTCTTAATGAGTTGTTGGTAAAATTATTTAACGATATTTTGCAAATTGAAGAACATTCCCTGAAAAACGAGAAATTCAATGACCTTTCTATTACTGAAATTCATGTTATTGAAGCCATTGGTTTGAATCAAGAGCGCAATATGTCGTCTGTGGCTCGTGATCTGGATATCACAATCGGGACGTTAACTATTGCCATTAATAATCTTCTGCGCAAAGGTTACGTTAACCGTACCCGCAGTGAAGAAGACCGCCGAATTGTTCTAATTTCTTTAACACCTAAGGGCAAAGAAGCCTATCAGCATCATCTCCGCTTTCACGACGAAATGATCAGAACGACCATTTCCAGGCTTTCCCAGGAAGAAATGAAAGTACTTATTTCGGCTTTAGAAAACATTAATGGTTACTTTAAAGAAAAATATAACGTGAAAAGGAAGCATAAATAACTGAGCTTAGAGCATCGGACATTAGAAGTTAAAAGGTGACTTACGCTCATATGCCTTGAATATCAAAATAATTGAAAGTCAAATAAATAGATAATAAAAAAATAGGAAGAAAAATCGCTGTCCCAAATAAAATAGCTTTAATTAAACAAATTATCATTAATAAATATTACGAAGAAACCAAGCAAGACTAAGAAGATGAGGGAATACCCAATTAATTCAAAGTAAAGAGAAGGATTTAATTTTAAATATAGGAGGAAAAAATGGCTATTAAAATTGTTACGGACAGCACCTGTGATTTGCCCCACAAGCTGGTTGAAGAATTAGAAGTAAACATTGTACCTTTAAAGGTTCTTTTTGGCGAGGAAGTGTACCGCGATGGCATAGATTTGTCTGTATGGGAATTTTACGAGAAAATGTCCCAACATAAACAGCTTCCCACCACCGCCCAGGTTAATCCGGGCGAATTCACTGAAGAATTCACCAAACATCTAGCTCAGGGTGATGAGATAATTGGCATATTTATTTCCGCTAAATTAAGCGGAACATACAGTTCAGCAGTAATGGCCAAAGAATCCCTTGCTCAAGGCAGTATCCACCTGGTGGATTCTAAATCAGCCGCTTTCGGGCTAGGGATGCTTGTCATTCAAGCTGCCCGGATGGTGAAAGAAGGCAAGAGTGCTCAGGAAATTGTGCATTGGCTGGAAATTGCTAAAGAAAAAATAGTATTCTATGGCATAATCAATAATCTGGAAAACTTGAAAAAAGGCGGCAGGCTGTCCTCAACCGGGGCTTTAGCCGGCAATCTCCTTGGGATTAAGCCTATAATTACCCTTAAAGACGGTGCTGTTAGCGTGGCCGGTAAAGCCAGAGGCCTGAAAAAAGCTTTTGCCTGGGTTTTAGAAGATGCTAAAAACAGAACAGATTTAAACGGTAAAATGATTTGTCTAGCTCATGCTGCCGCTCCGGCAGAGCTTGCTGAATTTAAGCAGCTGATTCTGAAAGAATGCAATCCTAGGGAAATAATAGAATTCGAAATTGGTTCCGTTATTGGAACCCATACCGGAGCAGGTTGCGTCGGACTCTGCTGCCTGGAATAAGTTCCTAAAATATAAACTATAAAACAAGTCCCGTCTAGCTTCCGAGTAAGCCAGGCGGGGCTATTTTTCCTTGAGGTTACTTAAATTTAACCGCAGTTCCATAAACTAAAACTTCGGCTGCTCCCTGCATGACGGTAGCCGAGGTATATCTGATATTAATGACCGCATCGGCGCCAAGTTTTTCGGCTTCTTCTACCATTCGCTTCGTTGCCAGAGCCCGGGATTCATTCATCATTTCGGTATAAGAGGTAAGTTCCCCGCCAACCATATGTTTTAACATACTGGTGATATCTTTGCCCAGATGTTTGGCGCGGATGCTGCCCCCTTTAACCAGCCCCAAAACTTCCAGCTCTTTACCTGGAATATAATTAATATTTGCTAAGATCATCTTTGTCTTCCTCCTTAATTTCTTTAAGACGCTGGAACAGGATATAAACCATGGCAATCATGATGCCCAGAATAATGATAATCAACAGGATCAAGAAAGCGCCAAATGGTGTGGTCAGACCTTCCCCCATGGTCATAACCATGAGCGAAAGGTAAAACAACAGAAATAAGAGGACAATAATTGTGACTATAATCGGAGCAATTATTTTTCTTATTTTTGCTCACCTCACTTCTATTCTATGCTATTTTATTTTATTACAGTCATGATTAGACGGGCAACAGATATTTAGATATTATTTGCCAATAGTAGTAAGAATTTAGTACAATAAAAAAAATATTATTCATCAACAGAGCCGATTTTGCCAGCAGAAAAAGAGGAGGTCTTGAGATGGCAGGGAAAAAAATACTCATCGTGGGCGGAGTTGCAGGAGGAGCAACAGCTTCAGCCAGATTAAGGAGGCTGGACGAGAATTCGCAAATTATTATTTTTGAAAGAGGCGAACACATCTCCTTTGCCAATTGCGGGCTGCCCTATTACATAGGCGGGACAATTACTAAGCGGGAAAAGCTACTGGTGCAAACCGTTAAAGGGATGTCCATACGCTACAGGCTCGATATTAGGACTAAAAGTGAAGTGTTAAACATAAATCGCCAGGAAAAAAAAGTGGAAGTAAAGGATTTAAAAACCGGTGAGCACTATACGGAAAGCTATGATTACCTAATCCTGTCGCCGGGGGCAAGTCCGATTATTCCTGAAATTGAAGGCCTAACGGCAACACCGGGAGTATTTACGCTCAGATCCATTCCGGATGCGGATGCAATCTTGAAGTATCTTGAAGAAAAGAGTCCGCAAAATGCGGTAGTGATAGGCGGTGGGTTTATCGGCTTGGAGATGGTTGAGAACTTAGCAGAGAGAGGTTTAAAAGTCTCCCTGGTAGAAGCCACTGACCAAGTTCAGCCGGCCGTCGATTATGAAATGGCTTGTTTTCTGCATGCTCATCTCCAGGAAAAAGGCGTGGAACTTATTCTTCAGGATAAAATTGTCAAAGTAGGAAATGGCAAGGCAGTCCTGCAAAGCGGCAGAGAGCTTGCTACTGATATGCTGATTGTGGCGATTGGTGTTAAACCCGAAAACGATCTGGCCTTGAAGGCCGGGCTGGAGATCGGGGAAAGAGGTGCTGTCCGGGTCAATGAATTCTTGCAGACCAGTGATGAAAATATTTATGCCATTGGGGATGTCATTGAAGTCAAGAATTATATCAGCGGTACCCCGACCCATATCCCGTTGGCCTGGCCGGCCAACAGGCAGGGAAGAATAGTGGCCGATAATATTTATGGCCAAAGGAAAAGTTATAAGGGAACGCTGGGAACCTCAGTAGCCAAAGTATTCGATTTGACCGTCGCTTCCACCGGGTTAAATGAGAAAACCTTAAAAAAACAGGGTATAGCTTATAAAACGGTTCATATTCACCCCAATGCTCATGCTGCTTATTATCCGGGAGCTACTCCCATTGCCTTAAAGATGACTTTCGGTGAAGACGGCACAATATTCGGGGCTCAGGCCATAGGCAAGGCAGGGGTCGAAAAAAGAATTGATGTTATTGCTACCGCTATCAAGGGCAATTTAACAGTTTACGATTTGCAGGATCTGGAATTGGCTTATGCTCCCCCCTATTCCTCCGGTAAGGATCCTGTTAATATGTTGGGGTATGTTGCTGCCAATGTCCTGGAAGGTATGCTTGAAACCGTGCAGTATGCGGAAATCGACGAGCTGGTAGCTGCCGGGGAGCTTTTGCTTGACGTCCGGGAGCCTAAGGAAGTAGCTTTAGGAAGTATCCCAGGGTCTCTGAATATTCCTCTTTCCCAGCTCCGGGAGAGGCTGGGCGAACTGCCCAAAAACAAACCGATCTATATTACTTGTCAAGTAGGATTAAGAGGCTACTTAGCTGCCAGAATCCTGGCCCAGAATGGGTTTAAGCCCTTTAACCTCGACGGCGGGTATCAAACCTATACCTCCAAGTTTCCTGCAAAAACAAAGAAAGAGGGGAACTGCCAAACTAAAGTCGATGATACCGGGACGGCAGTTACCAAGTGTCATTAGGATAATATCCTGAGAATAAGAAAATAAGATGTTGGCGAAAACAAAGGGGATAAAAGTGGTCAAGAATAAACTAGCGGTAACAGGCGTCCTTTTAGTTGGCGGTGAGAGCCGGCGAATGGGTCAGAATAAAGCTTTCCTGGAGCTTGGCGGGCAAAAATTGCTGGAGCGGAGCCTGGAAGTCTTAAATGGGGTATGTGGGGAGGTCCTGATTAGCAGCAGGGAAACGGAACTTTACTCTGGCTACGGCTATAAAGTAATTAAGGATAAGATTAAGGGTCAAGGCCCCTTGGCAGGGCTTTATTCCGTACTGCAGGCGGCTAAGTTTGAAGACCTCTTCCTAGCTGCCTGTGATATGCCTTTCTTAAATGAGAAAGCCATTAGAGCAATATATCCTGAGCTTGCAGATTATGATGCGGCAGTACCCTATGCTTTGGGGCGCCTGCATCCTTTGCATGCCTATTACCGGCGCAGTATTCTGCCCTTAGCAGAAAAGAATCTTCAAGCGGGTAAGCTGCGGCTTACGGACCTGTTCGGGATTTGCCGGACAAAAATTGTCCGCATGGAGGAGCTTTTCCCAGGGGATTCTGCGCAGGAATTAATAGAGCGCTCTTTCCTCAACGTTAATACTCCCGACGAGTGGGAAATAATGCAACAGACCTATAAAACCCGGAAATGAATTGTCAAATTTATGCATAAACCAGGAAAAAAACGGTTAAGATATGTTCTGGTGAAAGGGGTACTCCCCCTCAATAATAAGGGATTGATGAAATCTTATAGCAAACTGAAGAAAAAGGGAGAAATGATGAGGAGATACTTAATAATTGATAATAATCATGCATGGACAGGGTTGCATTACTTCCAGTCCTTGCATATTATTATACCTAGGTATTAGCACTCATCTTAAACGAGTGCTAACAATAAAATGTAAGTAAAGGTTTCAAGGAGGGAAATCATTTATGAAACTAAAACCATTGGCAGACAGGGTCATTATCAAAGCTCTCCCGTCTGAAGAAAGAACCAAGAGCGGCATCATTATGCCCGATACCGCTAAGGAGAAGCCCCAAGAGGGTGAAGTAGTAGCCGTCGGACCCGGCAAAGTGGAAAAAGGCGAAAGAATCCCGATGGAAGTTAAAGTTGGAGATAGAGTAATCTACTCCAAATATGCCGGCACAGAAGTTAAATACGATGGTGAAGAATACTTAATTTTAAGGGAATCAGATATCCAGGCGATTGTTGGCTAAGCAAATATTTACCTTTTTAGCCGAAGTAATTTTATTAAACCAAATTAAGGGAGGAATTTCCTGTGGCAAAACAGATGATCTTTAATGAAGAAGCCCGCCATGCTTTAGAGCGTGGTGTTAATAAACTGGCGGAAGCCGTCCGCATTACTCTTGGCCCTAAGGGTCGGAATGTCGTCCTCGATAAAAAATTTGGTTCACCATTAATTACCAATGACGGTGTAACTATCGCCCGTGATATTGAATTGGAAGACCCTTTTGAAAATATGGGTGCCCAATTAGTTAAAGAAGTAGCTACCAAGACCAACGATGTAGCCGGTGACGGTACCACTACCGCTACAGTCTTAGCCCAGGCCATTATCCGGGAAGGACTGAAGAATGTTGCAGCCGGCGCTAATCCCATGGAGATCAAGCGTGGTATTGAAAAAGCTGTAGACGCAGTTGTCGCTGATATTAAAGCTCATGCCAAAACCGTAGAAAGCAAAGAAGCTATCGCTCAGGTTGCTTCCATCTCCGCCAGCGATACCACTATCGGGGAACTGATTGCCGAAGCTATGGAGAAAGTCGGCAAAGACGGTGTTATCACAGTGGAAGAAGCTAAAGGAATGACTACCGAACTGGAAGTTGTCGAAGGCATGCAGTTTGACCGCGGTTATGTCTCTGCTTACATGATTACCGATACAGATAAAATGGAAGCAGTCCTAAATGATCCTTATATCCTGATCACCGATAAAAAAATCAGTGCTGTTCAGGATATCCTTCCTGTACTGGAAAAAGTAGTCCAATCCGGCAAGGCTCTGCTCATCATTGCTGAAGATTTGGAAGGCGAAGCTTTAGCAACTTTAGTTCTGAATAAACTGCGCGGCACATTTACTGCTGTAGCAGTTAAAGCCCCAGGTTTTGGTGACCGCCGCAAAGCTATGCTGGAAGATATCGCCATTTTAACCGGCGGCCAAGTTATTACCGAAGACCTCGGTCTCAAACTGGAAAACACCACAGTGGATATGCTGGGACGCTGCCGCCAGGTTAAAGTTACTAAAGAAGAAACCACCATTGTTGACGGTTCCGGTGATCCTAAGGCTATTTCCGGTCGGGTAGAATCCATTAAGAAACTGATCGAAGAGACCACTTCCGATTTTGATAGAGAAAAACTCCAAGAGCGTCTCGCTAAACTGTCCGGCGGCGTAGCCGTAATCCAAGTTGGCGCAGCTACCGAAACCGAAATGAAAGAAAAGAAATTGCGCATTGAAGATGCTCTAGCTGCTACGCGTGCTGCCGTAGAAGAAGGAATCGTTGCCGGCGGCGGAGTTACCTTTATCGATGCCAGTGTTGCGCTTGACAACCTCAATCTCGAAGGCGACCAGAAAACAGGTGCGGATATTGTCCGTCGCGCTTTGCAGGAGCCTGTCCGTCAAATCGCTAATAATGCCGGTTTAGAAGGCTCTGTTGTAGTGGAAAATATTAAAAGCAACGACAAGCGGGGTATCGGTTTCAATGCTCTTACAGAAAAATACGAAGATATGATCGCAGCCGGAATCGTTGACCCAGCTAAAGTAACCCGCTCTGCCCTGCAGAACGCTGCCTCAATTTCGGCTATGCTTCTAACCACCGAGTGCCTGGTAGCCGATATTCCGGAAAAGGAAAATCCGGCTGCAGCCATGGGCGGTATGGGCGGCATGGGCGGCATGGGCGGTATGATGTAAGAAAACTGCCTTTTGTACCAGGAAAATATAAGTAACCAGCAAAATAGCTTGAATCAACAAAAAATCACGCTCCTTAGGAGCGGTCAGATAGGGATTTATAATTCCTGAAAAATTCGGCATAGTCGTTGATATTCGGCTATGCCGTTTTTTCGTTTATTTTGGTAAGTCGATAGCGCCAATGCAGTTATAGAAAATTTGAATCCGCTGGGTTCTGCGGCCATCTACCTTTTCAGCCTTGAATACTATAATTTTGTCAATGAACTCTCGGATAATCTCTGCATCCAATTCTGTAATTTCTGTGTACTTTTTAACCAGTGCCAAAAAGCGGTCGGTATTGAGGGACTGTTCATTTGCTGTATCAATGGTATGCTTTAATTTGGTTATCCTTTCTTCCAGAGCCTTCTGCTCGGCTTCATATTCAGCCGACATCTTGTAAAAACGCTCTTCGGGAATTTTGCCCATCACATTGTCCTCATATAGCTTTCGAATGATTTTGTCTATGTCAGCAATGCGAGTCTGTGCTTGTTCGTACTCCTTTTGACTTTGGCGGAGTTCTTTGGCAAGTTCCTTTTCTGAATTATTCATAACTATACGGATGAATTCCTGTTCATGGTCTTTGGCAAAGGAGGTTACACGTCTTAAGTCTTCTAGCAAAAGCTGTTCCACTACAACATTGCGTATCTGATGTGAACTGCACATACCCTTTTTCTTGCGGTAAGTCGCACAAACGAAGTATTCCTTATCGTGTGTCCATCCCTTGCCTCTAACCTGATACAGCTTTGCTCCACAGTCGGCACAAAACATCATGCCAGAAAGCATTCCCATTTCACCTAATCGTGATGGTCTTCGCTTGCCATCTCTGATTTTCTGCACTGTTTCCCAAGTCCCCTCATCAATAATTGCTTCATGGGTATTTTTGAAAACCAGCCAATCTTCTGGATTGTTCATTATCTTGACTTTGCTCTTATATGACTTTTTAGAAGTCTTGAAATTCACTGTGTGACCTAGATATTCCATTTTAGCCAGAATATCTGCTACGGTACGAGCCGACCAAGCATATGGGTTTTCAGGTGGTCTTGCTGGAGTGTTAATACCCATTTTGCGAAGATGAACCGTAGGTGTATCAATGCATCGCTTTTCAAGTTGCTTTGCTATCTGCGTGGGTCCAAAGCCAGCCATGCACAGTCGGAAAATATCTCTGACCACTTCGGCGGCTTTCTCATCTATAATCCAGTGCAACTTATCTTCAGGGTCTTTAATATAACCGTAAGGCGGATTGGTGCAGAGTGGCTTACCTGACTGTCCCTTGGATTTGAACACAGCACGGATTTTCTTGCTAGTATCCTTAGCGTACCATTCATTAATAATGTTAAGAAACGGTGTAAAGTCACTGTCTGCTTGGTTTGCACTATCAATACCGTTGTTAATAGCAATGAATCGTACATCTGCTTCAGGAAACATAATCTCGGTATAATAGCCTACTTTAAGGTAATCCCTGCCGAATCGGGACATATCCTTGATGATAATCGTTCCGATTCTACCGGACTCTACATCTGCAATCATGCGGTTAAAGTCTGGTCTATCAAAAGTTGTACCGCTGACCCCATCATCCACATAAAATTCGATGTTGCGAAAACCGTTGTCCTCAGCATATTTCTTTAGAATTGCCTTCTGGTTTACTATACTGTTGCTGTCCCCTGCAAGCTCATCATCACGGGAAAGCCTGCAGTAAAGAGCAGTAATTTTTGCTTCTTCAAATGCTAATGTTGATTTACGTATAGTGCTAAATGTTGACTGTCTATTCATTTTTCTCCTCCATTTCCGACAGTCTTCAAGCGGTTTAGCACTATGTATATTACCGTACTACCTTGAAGAAGTCGAGTTGATTTCCGTGGGTTTATATGAACTATCTGATAACTTTGAAAGGCTTTTTGCGTTGACTGTAATCAGTCGTTTCAGCTTGGAATATGCACTTTCCTTTGCTGAATCACTTACTCGTGATTCCACCACATAGACCGTACCTCCGATATCGGATTTGGTTGTGCGGCTGTTACTTTGATTTTCCATATCGTGACCTCCTGTCCGATGTTTTGAAGGAACTGGCACTGAACCGAATTAATGATCTAGTGCTAATCCATTATTTAAGCTTTTATTTGTAATATTTTCAGAGCATCCGGTTGAATTAGCTTGCCATCCAATCTTTCGTAAGCAGAAAATCCAATTTGCCCCTGCAATGCATATAACTCACTTAATTTCTTTATTGTTATTGGCTGACGCTCAATCAGCCAGTAGTATGATAAATCTCCGAATACAATGCTTTTTGCTCCTGCTGATACTGTAGGCATATATGGAGAGGTAACTACAGGCTTTCCGAAGATGGTGTTATCTGAAGTATTCCATAGATAACTGCCATTTGTATCTTTAAGGGTTCTAAGAAGCATAGCTGTATTATCGTGCATGATAAACACAGCGTTATTTCGGTATTCATCTTTTAATGAAAAATACAGAGAGATAATCTCGTCAAAAGAGATGGTAGCACTATCTGCTGTAGTTACATCTGCATCTGCTGTAAGGATACCTGTTGGCTGTGTTGTGCCATTTCCATTAAGTAATGCATTTTCCTCAGCCTTGCCAAAACGCTTCGCAAAATCACCCATCAGATATTTTTCAAGATTAAAGTTCATATCGGTGACGAATGAGCGGTTTAGCTTGACAAGAGATGCCAGCTTGTATGATTTCACCAGAAACTGTGTAAATGTATCGGCACTTTCGGGGATTGGATCTCCGTCTTCAACCCAATCTGCTGTACCCGTTGAGGATACCGCTTGAATTTTACCTTCTGCAGAAGATAGATTGATAACAGTAGCAAATCTGCGGAATATATTCTCCTTTGCCAAAGCAGTGTTAAAGCCTTCTCTGAACTCATCTGGTGCGACATAGGCTCCTGCATTATCAAAGCCCTCGCTTAGATTTTGATTATTTTCTTCTTTTCCTTTCATAACATTCCAAAACGCTCTATTATAAGTTGTTGATGTTGCCATAATCGTTTACCTCCTAAATTTAAATTGATTGTGGGGTATATACCCCGTTTGAAACCGCGTTTTTTTACGCGTTGCCCCACGCCCGTTGTCCAGATGAAAAGGTGTGGAGATTTGACCTCCCCTAGGGGCAGGTATTAACACATGGAGTTGTATCCATTGTTTTCACTGGTTTTAAGCTTTGTAGCAAGATGTAGCAGGTAAAAACTAAACTCTCTATACGAGAGCGATTTTTTATATAACCTGTTTTTCTTGCTACAAGCTGCTACACTGTGTTTAAATAAGAAGAAATTCTTCTTCTGTCAGCTTATATCCGATAAGCATTGTGGTCATTCCACCACCAGAACGTGGTCGTTTCCGTTCTACACGGGCGATAGCTGTTAATGCTTGTTTGAAGTTTCTTGCATTCTCCGAATAACATCCATTGGCACTGCACCAACGCTGATACCGGGCATACACTTCGGATGTCCGCACCTCACTATTAGGACTTTCCTCCAAGGCATCCTCGAAAAATAATGCTATTTTATCGCTGTCACGCTTATAAGCCTCCGTTGCTGTCTTAACGGAATCAGGTAAAGTCAAGCCTTCCTTCTTTAACAGCTGATAGCCTTCAATTAGCCAGTTGAGGATAGCACTCTGATTCTTCGGTTTGGCGAATTCACGTTTTAAGTTTTTATCCTGCTCGCTTTCATCAAAGTGTCGTTCAAAAGGGATAATCACCACTCTGCCACTGGAAAACAGCGTCATATCCGTAATAACGGGCAGATAATTGGTGTTGATATACAGCTTAAACTTTGGTGAAAAGTCAAAAGAATTCTCATGTAGAAACCTTGCGTTGATGGTGTCACCACCCGTCATGCTTTTTACCTGTGCAGCATTTAGGACAAGTCCTCTGCTAGGTTCGGAGATATTCACAAAGCGTACTCCTGCAAGCCGGGCAATATCTTCACTTGGACTTGAACTGTTATTGTTCTTTTTCAGACTGATAGTCTCCGGCCTTGCGGTACAGCCATAACTGCCTAACACCTTAAGAACGCTCTCACATAGCGTACCTTTACCGTTTCGAGTTGTAGCACCATAGAGAACAAACAGGCATTCATACCGAGTGTCTCCGCTGATACTGTAGCCAAAGGCTTTTTGGAGGAATTTTGCCTTTTCCTCATCTCCGCTCATAATCTCATGAATAAATCTATCCCATCGCTCACTTTTTGCTTCCGGGTCATATTTAACACCAGATATCTTTGTGAGTCTGTCCTCGCTGTTGTGGGGACGAAAATCCATAGACATTAAAAACAATGTGCCATTGGAACAGTTGAGCATCTGCGGGTCTTGGTCAAATTCAGCCATTGATATGGGATATACGCTCTGTGCATCCTTAAGCACCGTTTCCCTGTATCTTCTTGACTGCCACTTTCGGCAATAGTCAATGTATGCCTTTCTTTGATGTTCATCCTGAATAGTCAAAGCATAGGTTAGCAGTTGGTTAGCCAATGATTTACACATTTCCATCACTTTGAGATTACCGACATCAGGAATCCAAATGCCATTCGCATAGCAAAACCACATCTTCCTTTCGGGAACAAAGCGGGCAAAAGACTTATAATAATCAGCAAACAGCCTGCTTGCCCCAATATCCGTCCAAGGGTAGCGATCGTTACTCTCAGGCTTAAAGCCAGTAAGAGAACATTCACCAAAATCCTCTGTAGCTGATGAACGCTTGCCACCTGGTTTATATATTTCAGTAGCATTTGCGATAGCTTTTTCTATGGTTATCATTCCATAAGTACTGCCGGACTGTGGTCTATTCCATTTATCTCGCATTAGGCCGCTCTGCCGGAAAAGTCTGTCTATCTGTCCAATATCCCTGCCACACCAAAATGCCAGCATACCGCAAAGTGCCAAATCAGCTTCACTGGCAGAAGCATAGCCTGATGTATCCCCTTGCCATAATGCTTTGAACCTTTCTCCATTTGCCGATTTTAAAGCCTTCTCAATAACAGACTTGTCAGACAGATAGGATTGACTTTCTGTATCCAGAAGTTGCTTCACAGGGGTAGGACGTAGCATATACTTGTCTAGTATCATCTGTAGTTCATTCGATTTCTCCGCTATATCACCATCTGCATATACATTGCCTGTTACGGTAACAAAGCGGTTTGTTGCTCCAGCCACATAGACCTCAACTCCCAGCTTTCTGTTGTTGATATAATATTTTGTTTTGTCAAAGTTAAAGCCTGTGGCCTTAAAGAAAATATGAAGCCCTTTTTCAGATGGACTGTGTTCCATATAACAACCACTAAAAGCCTCTACAACACTTTGGGCAACAGGCTTAAGCTTACCACCGCTATCAAAGCAATCATCTAAGTCGATAACACAAATGTCATTACCTACCAAAAATCCGATACCGTCATAATCACTTATAGCAGCTACCGCCGAACTAAAATCTTTAAATGTACCACGTTGATCTGCTTTTGCCCTTTTTCCCGTTACCGGGTTATAGGGAACTTTGGTTTTTCTACCACTTCGCTCTTCATATTTCCAACAGCAAAACTGTGGCTTATCTTTAAGCATCTGTGGCAAGTTATCATATTGTGGTTTCAGTTATTTCACCTCCTTGCCTGTTATAAATGACCCGAAACGCTACTGTTCCAGAGGGTTTGCCTTGTTTGACACAACCTCGTTATCTTTCAAGGAATACGCTCGGAATTATCGTCATGGCATATTCTGCTTGAAGTATCTCTTGCATTTCGGGGTATTCAGTTGTCAAGGAGCAGTGAGAGAAAAACTATGCTTTTATTGGGGGATTATTTTTCCTCTCACCTTATAGCCTTGGTAGAACACATTAGTTGAGGATTTTAGAAAAATATTTTTCTTCCTCATTCATAAGCGAAGAATTCTATTGATTCGAACCCCTAAAATAAAAAAACAGCCTGTCTATTTTCCAGAAAAGACGGCTGTAATGATTATGCTTTTGCTCAAATTTGAGCGAAAGTGGTATTAAATTTAAGAAGGCTGAATGTTATAACTTTGCCTTTGGTTTTACAAATAGACTTAAAGACTTTTTTGTCTAAAAGTATTTATTTAAATAAAAATCAAAAATAAAGGCATACACAACTATCATTATCTTTGTTAACATTGTAAAATTACTTCACAAACACAGAATTATCATGTTATTTTTGAAGAAAATGTGCTATAATGGAAAAAACATATATAAAGAGGTGACCAAGATGACCGTTAGCTATAAAAAGCTTTGGAAATTGTTGATAGACCGCGATATGAAGAAGAAAGATTTACAAGCTGCTGCGGGAATAAGTCCATCGTCAATTTCAAAGCTTTCTAAAAACGAATATGTCAGTATGGACGTTCTTGTAAAGGTTTGTACGGCACTTGGCGTTGATTTTAAAGATATCATGGAATTAGTGCCTAATATGGTTGAAGAAAGGGAGTAGAGTTATGGAAAATAACAGAAAAGAACAGGAACGGGCGGAATTACACCGCACGATATGGAATATGGCAAATGATTTAAGAGGCAGTGTAGATGGATGGGACTTTAAGCAATATGTTCTAGGTATGCTGTTTTACCGCTACATATCTGAAAATATTACTGCCTATATTAACGCCGGAGAATGGGAAGCTGGCAATACGGAATTTGATTATGCCAAGCTATCCGACGAAGAAGCAGAACAGGCACGAGAGGATTTAGTTAAGACAAAAGGCTTCTTTATCTTACCCAGCGAGCTTTTTGAAAATGTCCGAGCTCGTGCAAAGGACGATGAAAACTTAAATGAAACACTGGAACAGATTTTCAGTAATATAGAGGCATCTGCCCAAGGAACAGAGAGTGAAGATAATTTCAAAGGCCTGTTTGACGATATTGATGTTAACAGCAATAAGCTAGGTAACACTGTAGTAAAGCGTAATGAAAAGCTGGTTAAGCTAATGAATTCTGTTGGAGAAATGAAGCTGGGAGATTACAAAGACAATACCATAGATGCATTCGGTGATGCCTATGAATTTTTAATGGGTATGTATGCATCCAATGCAGGAAAAAGTGGTGGTGAATACTATACGCCACAGGAGGTTTCTGAACTCCTTACCCACTTAACATTAGTAGGAAAAACTGAAGTCAACAAGGTATATGACCCCGCTTGCGGTTCTGGCTCTCTACTGCTAAAGTTTGCAAAAATCTTAGGAAAAGAAAATGTACGTCAAGGTTTCTTCGGTCAAGAAATCAACATTACAACCTACAACCTGTGCAGAATTAATATGTTCCTGCACGATATTGATTATGACAAATTTGATATTGCCCTTGGTGACACACTAACAGATCCGCAACATTGGGATGATGAGCCTTTTGAAGCCATTGTATCAAATCCACCTTACTCTATTAAATGGAAGGGCGACAATGATCCTATTTTGATTAACGATCCCCGTTTTTCTCCAGCGGGAGTATTGGCTCCTAAATCCAAGGCAGACCTTGCTTTTATTATGCATAGTCTTTCTTGGCTTGCAACAAACGGAACAGCGGCTATCGTATGTTTCCCCGGTGTAATGTACCGCGGTGGTGCTGAAAAGAAAATCAGGCAGTACCTGATTGACAATAACTATATCGACTGTATCATTCAGTTACCGGATAACTTGTTCTATGGTACCAGCATTGCTACCTGCATTATGGTGCTGAAGAAGTCTAAATCAGAAAATAGCACCTTATTTATCGATGCATCAAAGGAATTTGTCAAGGTTACGAATAACAACAAGCTGACACAAGAAAATATTGAGACCATTCTTAACGCATTCAAAGATAGAAAAGATATTGAGCATTTTGCTAGGCTTGTGCCAAACAGCGAAATTGCTGAACAAGATTATAACCTGTCTGTTTCAACATATGTGGAACAAGAGGATACGAGAGAAAAGATTGATATTGTTGCCCTCAATGCTGAGATAGAAAAGATTGTGGCGAGAGAGCAGGTTTTGAGGGAAGAAATAGATAAGATTATTGCGGAAATTGAGGTGGGCAAATGAGTAGATTGGATGAATTGATTGCTGAACTTTGCCCTGATGGGGTTGAGTATGTGAAATTAGGGGATGTTATTAAGCTTGAGAAAGGAAAACAATTAAATAAAGAATTTTTGACAGAGCAAGGCAAATATCCTGCTTATAATGGTGGAGTCACACACTCAGGCTTTACTGATAAATATAATTATGATGAAAATAAAATTATTATAAGTCAAGGTGGTGCATCAGCAGGGTTTGTCAATTTCGTAAAAACAAAATTTTGGGCTAATGCTCATTGTTATGTGGTTTTACCAATAGAACACTATATAAATAATAGATATGCTTATCATTTTATAAAATCAAAACAAACAAAATTGATGGACAAACAACACGGGGCAGGTATCCCAGCATTACGATCCAGTGAAATAAATAACCTAAAAATCCCCCTCCCTCCACTGCCTGTGCAGCAGGAAATTGTCCGTATTCTGGACAATTTCACAGAGCTTACAGCAGAGCTTACAGCAGAGCTTACAGCAAGAAGAAAGCAGTATGAGTATTATAGGGATTTGCTATTGACATTTGGAGATGAGGTAGAGTGGAAGACTTTAGGGGAGATTGGAAAATTAATAAGAGGAAGTGGATTATTAAAATCTGATTTTGTAGAAGAAGGTTTTCCATGTATTCATTACGGACAAATACATACTTACTATGGTACAAGCGCTACTGAAACAATATCATTTGTTTCAGTAGACAAATCAAAAAACTGAAAAAGGCTAAAAAGGGAGATGTACTCATTGCAGGTGTAAGTGAGAATGTTGAAGATGTATGTAAGCCTTTGGCTTGGCTTGGTGGAGATATATGTATAAGTGGTGATATGTTTGCCTTTAGACATAATCAAAACACAAAATATATAACCTATTTATTACAAACAACAGATTTTAGCAGATACAAAGAAAAATTTGCTCATGGTGCAAAGGTAACAAGGTTAAGACAAGATAAATTATTGGCTTATAAAATCCCTGTTCCACCCTTAGAAGAACAAGAGCGCATCGTAGCTATCCTCGATCGCTTTGACGCCCTCTGCAACGACTTAACCAGCGGCATTCCGGCCGAAATTGAAGCACGGCAAAAGCAATATGAATATTACAGAGATAAACTGTTATCTTTCAAGGAGGTGACGGCATGAGTATATACAACATCGTTGCCAGTACTGACGAAGCAACGGTTGTTGCTGAATATGCAGCTGAATATAATGTCCGTCCTGAAAAGTATCAGAGCGAGGCAGAACTTGAGCGGGAGTTTATTAGGCAACTGACTTCCCAAGGATATGAATATATTTCAGTGCACAATGAAGCTGCATTGATAGAAAATCTCCGAAAGCAACTTGAACTGCTTAATGATTTTACATTTACTGATAGTGAATGGGATAGATTTTTCACAGAATGTATTGCCAATACAAATGAAGGAATTGTTGAAAAAACCAGAAAAATTCAGGATGACCATATCCAGATTCTAAAACGTGAAGATGGAACAACAAAGAACATATACCTTTTGGATAAGAAGAATATCCATAACAATCGCTTGCAGGTTATTAATCAATACGAAGAAGCAGGTGGCAAGCATGAAACCCGATATGATGTAACAATCCTTGTAAATGGACTTCCACTAGTTCATGTAGAGTTAAAGCGTCGTGGTGTTGCTATCCGAGAAGCCTTCAATCAGATAAAAAGATACCAGCGTGACAGCTTTTGGGCGGCTTCTGGTTTATTTGAGTATGTGCAAATATTTGTAATCTCCAATGGCACCCATACAAAGTATTATAGCAACACCACAAGAAACGCTCATATCAAGGAGCAAAGTAGCAGTGAACGTCGAAGAAGCAAAAAAACAAGCAACAGCTTTGAGTTTACCAGCTTTTGGGCAGATGCAAATAACAAAATTATTCCTGACCTTGTGGACTTTACTAAAACATTTTTTGCCAAACATACCCTCTTAAATATACTAACAAAATATTGTATTTTTACATCTGAAGATCTGCTCCTTGTAATGCGTCCTTATCAAATAGCTGCTGCAGAACGTATATTATCACGTATTGTAGTATCAACCAACTACAAGAAGATGGGCACAACTGCAGCTGGAGGATATATTTGGCATACAACAGGCTCTGGTAAGACATTGACCAGTTTTAAGACAGCTCAATTAGCTTCTGCCTTGCCTTACATAGACAAGGTACTGTTTGTCGTTGACCGTAAAGATCTGGACTATCAGACGATGAAGGAATATGACCGTTTTGAAAAGGGAGCTGCTAATGGTAATACGTCCACAAGAGTTCTTCAAAGACAATTGGAAGACAGGGATGAAAAAGGAAATCCTCATGAATACAAAATCATTGTAACCACTATTCAGAAGTTGGATATATTCATCCGTAAAAATAAACAGCATGATATTTATAAGAAACACGTGGTGCTGATTTTTGATGAGTGCCACCGTTCCCAATTTGGTGAAATGCATCAAGCTATCACGAAGAGTTTTAAGAACTACCATATCTTCGGCTTTACGGGAACTCCGATTTTTGCTGCTAATGCCAGTTCAGGAGGTAACCCACTGCTTCGTACAACCGAGCAGGCTTTTGGAGAAAAGCTACATACTTATACCATTGTAGATGCCATCAATGATGGGAATGTTCTGCCTTTTAGAATAGATTTTATCAATACCATTAAGATGCCTGATTACGTTAATGATAAAAAAGTCTATAGCATAGATAGAGAAAAAGCCTTAGCAGATCCACAGCGAATCAGTGAAATTGTTTCTTACGTTCTTGAACACTTTGATCAGAAGACAAAGCGCAATAGTTATTACACATTCTCTGCGAAATGGGAAGAAGCAGATAAGCACAACCCTAAAAAGATGATTGAAAAGCGTGAAACAAGGCGAGTTGCCGGTTTCAACTCCATATTTGCTGCTGCATCCATCCCAATGGCAATCAGATACTATAATGAGTTTAAGAAGCAGATAGCGGAAAAGAACCGTAACCTTACCATTGCAACTATTTTCAGTTTTAGTGCAAATGAAGAAGAGCCAGATGGACTGTTGCCTGAAGAGGATTTTAATATGGAAAACCTTGACCAAAGCTCCAGGGATTTTCTTGATGCGGCTATCCGAGATTACAATTCCACATTTAGCACAAATTACGATACTTCCTCGGATAAGTTCCAGAATTATTATAAAGACCTCTCTCTTCGTGTAAAGAATCGGGAGATCGATATATTGATTGTTGTCAATATGTTCCTGACAGGCTTTGATGCAACAACCCTGAATACGCTATGGGTAGATAAAAACCTGAGACAGCATGGACTGATTCAGGCTTTTTCAAGAACTAACCGCATCTTAAACAGCGTTAAGACCTATGGTAATATCGTTTGCTTTAGAGATTTGAAAGAAGAAACAGATAAAGCTATTGCACTATTCGGCAATAAGGATGCTGGCGGTATTGTACTGCTAAAAACATACGAAGAATACTATAACGGCTATGATGACAAAGGTGAATATAAGCCGGGCTATGCTGAACTGATTGCAACTCTTACAACACAGTATCCCCTTGGCCAACCTATTCTCGGAGAAGAAGCTGAAAAAGACTTTATACGGTTATATGGAGCAATACTCAGGCTCAGAAATATTCTTACTTCCTTCGATGACTTTGAAGGAAACGAGATTTTATCTGAAAGGGATTTTCAGGACTATCAGAGCATTTATATTGACCTGTATCAGGAATATAGAAAAGGTGCTGATGGTGACAAAGAAACTATCAATGATGACATAGTTTTTGAGATTGAACTGGTCAAACAGATAGAGGTAAACATTGATTACATCCTTATGCTTGTAGCTAAATATCAACAATCCAACTGTAAGGATAAAACCATTCTTACAACTATTGATAAGGCTATCAATTCAAGTATTGAACTTCGAAGTAAGAAAGAGCTTATCGAGCGTTTTATAGAGCAAGTCAATGTATCGACCAAAGTGGATGAGGATTGGCGCAAATTCCTCCATGAGCGTAAGGAAGCGGATATTTCAGCAATTATAGAAGAAGAAAAATTAAAGCCCGAAGAAACCCGCCGTTTCATCGACAATGCTTTCCGAGATGGAATGCTTAAGACGACCGGTACAGCCATTGATAAAATCATGCCACCTGTATCCCGCTTTGGCGGAGGCAGAGCTGCGAAAAAGCAAGGAATTATCGAAAAACTGATGTATTTCTTTGAGAAGTATTTAGGGTTGGTGTAGCAAATAATCAATACAGCAGATTAAATAAATTGATAGGTTACTATAGAATAAATATTGTGAGGTGAAATGATTGCATAAAAAGCAAAAATCTCCATTTGAGCTATTAAGAAATAAGGCTATTCTAGCTATTTTAGACGGTGATTCTCAATTTGGAGAAATAGATGATGTAGAGATTTCAATGCCTTATTTAAGTGGCCCGACTATAGTAGAAATTTCCCAATTATTTGGACTGTCTGAAACATACGGATGGAATGGAGGAGCATTAAGTAGATGGAATTACTTAGATAACCTTCTTAAGCATGGAATTGAGACTAACCGAATTAATGATATTCTTTCCTATCTATTTTCAAAACAGCAATTTACAGATAAACTTAAAAGGAAAACACCAGATCAGATTGAAGAGATCTATAATTATATCGTTAAGACAGTAATAGAACAGATTAATGGAATACTTTATTTTGGTGGCAATAAACTTACTATCATCAATCAAAGATTTCATGTTTATGGCAAAATAAAATTGTAGCACTTCGGAAGTAGAAAAATATAGCAGTTAAATGGAAAAACCATTGCCAGCACCCCTCAAATACAATACCCTTTGAGTTGCAAAGCTTAAAGGGGGTAAAGAAAGGAATGTTGACAATGGAACAAATCAATAATATCAGATACCTGTTTAAATATAAAGGGAAAAGCCTGCGCAGCATTTCCTCGGAAACAGGTCACCACTTTAATACCGTTAAAAAATATGTAGAAAAGGAAAACTTTAATTTGGAACTGCCACCAGCCAAATCTAAACCCCGTAAGTTGGCTCCATATACTGATTTGATTGATTCCTGGCTAATTGCAGATCTTAATGCCAAACCGAAGCAAAGACACACAGCACAAAGAGTATATAATCGCTTAAAAGAGCAATTCCCAGAGTTTGATGTCTCTGACCGGTCCGTGAGGGCTTATGTATCAAAGCGTAAGAAAGAGATTGGATTAACAAGTAATGGTTATTTGCCTCTTGATCATCCTCCGGGAGAAGCTCAGCTAGACTTCGGTTCAGCTCAGTTCATTGAAAAGGGAGTTTTATACAACGGATATTACCTTAACCTATCTTTTCCTTATAGCAACGGAGGCTATCTCCAGTTATTCAAAGCCGAGAACCAAGAGTGCTTACTGGAAGGGTTGAAGAACATCTTCGAGTATATGGGGAAAGTTCCTACCCATATTTGGTTTGACAATATGTCTACCGTAGTAAAAAACATACGTAAAAATGGTGAAAGAGATGTCACTCAAGGGTTTAACAGGTTCATGCTCCACTACAATTTCCGAAGCAACTACTGTAATCCAAACAGTGGGCATGAGAAGGGGCATGTTGAGGTTAAAGTAGGTTACCATCGAAGAAACTTCCTCGTGCCGATTCCGGAATTTGAAGATCTGCAAGATTACAACAGAGAATTACTTAAAATGTGCGATAAAGATATGCAGCGCAAACACTACAAGAAAAAGAAATTAATCTGTACTCTTTTTGCTGAAGACAAAGCTGCTATGGATAACCTTCCGGAAGTTGCTTTTGAAGTGTATAGATTAGAGCCGGTAAAAGCAGATAAATATGGGAAAATTCGTTTTGACAACAAACTCTATTCATCTTCCCCGAGATATGCTAACCAAGAATTATGGCTTAAAGTAGGGGCCGATATTATAGAAATCATGAATAAAGACTACCAGGTAATAGTAAAACACTCTAGGTTATATGGAGAGCAAAAAGAATCAATGATTTGGGGACCATACCTGAATCTTATGGCTAAAAGGCCGACGGCACTAAAATATACTGGTTTTTTCAAAGAACTGCCATCTACAATTCAAGACTATTTTAATAAATGTGATTACACAGAAAAGAAAAGGTCACTTAAGCTTTTGTCATCAATTCTTCAAGATCAAGATATGGCAACTGCGGAAAAAGCTTTTGCTGAATCTTTAAGGCGGAATCTAATAAATACTGACAGTTTACAAGCTATTTATAACCATCAAAATTCTAACCTTCCGGAAAATAACTTTTTCAAGCTGCCTAGTAACCTTCCGGAAGTTCAGAAGTATAACCCAGACTTACATGTCTATGATCTCCTGATTAAGGAAGGTGATCAGGCATGCAAGCATTGATTAAAGAATACTGTAAGACCTTAAAGATCGGCCGCACATTCTACCTGGATTACAAAGATATTGAGGCTGTTTCCAACGAAGAGTTTCTTCTTAAGCTTTTAAAGCGGGAACTTGCTCAAAGGGAAATCTCCCGCAAAAAAAGACTCCTTAAAAGTGCCGGATTTGATGTTGTTAAAACCTTTCAGGATTATAGCTTTGAGTATATAGACATTCCGAAAACAATAAGTCTGGAAGACCTTAAAAATGCTCACTTTATTAAAAACAAGGAGAATCTTATCCTGTATGGCCCTGTAGGAACCGGCAAAACTCACCTAGCAACGGCTATTGGAGTTGAAGCCTGCAACCAAGGTAAAACCGTCAAATTCTTTCGTACAGCAGCTCTTGTTAACCAACTATCCGAGGCCAAAGCTTCCGGCACATTAAACAAATATATGCGTCAGATCCAAAAGTGCGATCTTTTGATCTGTGATGAATGGGGCTATGTACCTTTTGAAAAAGGAGGTGCCCAATTACTTTTCCAAGTAATCTCAGAGTGTTACGAGAAACGCAGCGTCATTATTACCACTAACCTTGAGTTCAGCCGTTGGAACGGCATATTCTTCGATGAGAAAATGACCAGTGCTATAATAGACCGTCTTATTCATCACAGCCACCTGCTCGTATTTAACGGTCCAAGCTACCGACTAACCCATTCAACCATTAATTTCTAAATATGGAAACAGGGGTGCTACATATTTAACTTCCGGAATGCTATATTTTTTACTTGCCAAAAACAGATTTCATATTATTCCAATAAATTCTACGATTAAAGTAACTACTCCTCAAGTAAAAAACATTGATCGAGAATACATTAAAGATATTTCTGAGAGGGCAATGCTTGATGTGGTAAATGGAAGTTATGACAGTGCAATCACTAAATCTAGAACATTATTAGAAGAAGTATTTTGTTATGTTATCGAAAACAAGAATGAAACGCCAACAGACAGTGGAGACATAGGTAGGCTTTATAAGCAAGTAAAAGGATTATACAATATGCACACAGATAAAAACCTTGATAGGCGAATCAATACACTACTTTCAGGTTTGGAAAAAATCGTTTCATCTATTGCTGAGATGAGAAACAATAATAGTGATGCGCATGGTGTTGGAAGTCAAAGAATTAGTATATCTGAGCATCATGCTAGACTTCTTGTAAATTCTGCAATGACTATGGCTGAATTTATACTTTCAGTGGGAAATAATACAAAATAATAAAGAGACCAGCCACATCAAGCCATTAAGTTTAAATGTGACTGGTCTTTTACTTTTGCCCCGCTTGAAGCTGTTCACTTTAGTTTTTTCTTCAATCCCTAAGTGAACGCTTCTTTGGGCAGGTGTTTTTCAGAACGCTCTCCTTAAGGGGCGTGATTTTTTTCCAGTAATTTTTTAGAAGTTGCCATTCTCGCTTCTTGGACTTTTGGTACTGTCAATAATCTTTCGCAAATTTGTTTTTCTGCTTGGTAATTTTTCTTGTATATCTTTATCTCTTAGTAGACTGGCCATGGGGCCCCATGGCCAGTCTACTAAGAGAGGGTCGCACATTAACCTGCTATAATACTGTTTTCTTTGTTCATTTCCTCAAGGTGTCTCATACTCATATACATTTTTGTGCCCCAGGCTTTACTGGCTACATACCGCAACCGAGCGCAGACAAGCATTAATGCTGAATGCCCATCAGGAAAAGTGCCAACTACCCTGGTTCTTCTGCGGATTTCCCGGTTTAATCTTTCGATGACGTTATTGCTGCGAAGTTTAGTCCAGTGTGCTTGTGGAAAGTCCATATATGTCAGTGTTTCGAGAATGCTGTCTTCAACTTTTTTCGCTGCTTCTTTCAGTTTCATGTCCCGAAGCTTAGCTACAACCGCTGTTGCCTTCTCTTTAGCTGCTTCTTTATCCTCCTGGGCATGGATCGCTTTTAGCATTGCCGCTACTTCTTTCATCTTGGAGCGAGGTGTTACTGAGAAGACATTCCGGTAAAAATGAACAGTACAGCGTTGGAATTTGGCTTCCGGAAATGTTTCGTTCACTGCTTCCAATAAGCCCAGACATTTATCCCCGATAAATAACTGGGTTCCGGATAAGCCACGTTCCTTTAAGCTTTTCATGAATTCCAGCCAGCTTGTTTTATCTTCCTTCATTCCTTCAGAAGCGCCTATTACTTCTCTGTAACCATCTTCATTGACAGCCATAGCAATTAGGATCGCAACGTTTTCGTATTCTCCACCCCAATTACGTTTAAGGTAAATCCCATCGAGATAGACATAGGGATATTTTCTTTGTAGAGGGCGATTGCGCCAAGTATCGATGTGGCCATAGACTTTCTGGTTTAACTTGCTGACCGTTCCGGCCGATACTTTTGTGCCCCAGAGTGCCTCAGTTATATCTTCTACTCGCCGGACTGAAACACCAGCTAAATACATTTCGATTAGAGCTTCTTCTACAGAGCTTTCACGCCGCCGGTAGCGCTCTATGATTGCAGTTTCAAAGGCGACACCTTTCAGTTTAGGCACTTTCAGCTTCACCTCTCCGGAAGTGGTCGTTAACTTCCTCTCATAGTGGCCGGAACGATATCCTTTTCGTTCTTTTGTACGTTCATACCTACCGGCATTTGTGAGCTCTGCTGCTTCCTGATCCAAAAGGTTATTTAGTGTTTCCTCCACACTTTGACGTACCAATTCTTTAAGCTCTTGCTTTATTGCTCCTTCATTTAAGTGTATAATTTTATCAGACATATTCGCAGCTCCTCCTGGTTTTGATTGGTGTGGTAACCTTATCTTACCAAGCAGTTGCGTTTATGTCTTTATTCATAAACACTTATTTATGAATTTGCGAAATTAATGATACCTTATCGGACTTTTCCCGCGAAGCGGCTCTCTTTCTAAATTTTAGCTTGGCTGCAGGAATTTCCAGTACTACCTGGAGTCTAACGCTCATAGTATAAGTTAAGAACTCTGCCGGGAGGGCAAGGTATGAGAAGAAAAATTATCCTTTGGGGAACAGTTGTTTTAGGAATTTTATTGGTAGCGGGAGGGATATTTACCTTTCTTGGTAAGCCTGATCCTCAGCAAATGACCATTCTTGGGCTGGAAAACCTGAGTAAAGCCGATTCCTTTGCTTACACACTTACTCAACAACAAACGGTCAATGGTCAAGAACGCCTGCTCAGCAGAATCAGCGGCTATAAAAGCGGTGAAAACATTCATATTCAAGGACAATTAGCAGGCAGTGAAGTTGAGATGATCAAAATTGGCGAAATCTTATACAACAAAGACCCTTTCAGTAAAGAATGGCTAAAGTTCAACGATATCTCCGTTGCCCAAAAGGTTTTCCTGGTAGAGTTGGATCCTCTGGCTACCTTACAGCTTAAAGAGATAGGAGAGGTGATGCCTAGCGGTGAGCAAGTAATCAACGAGAAGAAGTGTTGGGTATATACGTTGAAACCAAGTGTACAAAATCAGATGATTGAAAGGTTTTGGACTGACTTTGAGTATACTTTATTCATAACTAAGTCAAGTAAAACTGTCTCTAAAGTAGAAGTAAAAGCTAAGAACAAAGAGACAGGGGAACCAATGACAATTGTCCTGGAATTTAAGGATATAGGGAGGAAAATATCAATTCAACCGCCGGAGGCGGCTAGTTAAAAAACAGTCAGCAAAGTGAGGCCGTTGCGAAACGAAAAAATTCGTTAGGCAATGGCCTCTTTGAATTTCTTTATCTGAACCACGGTGCAGTTTAACGCTGTATCAGCTGCGCCCACAACGCTTCTCTGCTTTAACGGTTCGCTAAGTAATGCAAAAAATATTTTATTATGAGCAGTTACTTTTGTTTGGCGTATAGCTATTGCCTCTGTTTGGCGTATATTGGTAAAAGAAAATGTCAGCGCAAGGCTAATTTGTTAGCTTTCTCAGGGAAGGGGTATTTTTTAAGATGAGCAGTTAACAATATAAATGGCAATATAAATGGATTTTTGGAGATAATTTCTTAGGGGTTGAAATAAATAGCAAAAGAGCTTATATTTTTATGGTATAATGCAGTGGTAAATTTTTAGTATGGAGTGAAAAATGTGGAAAAAGATATTGCCAAAGTATTAATTACCGAAGAGGAATTAAAAAAAAGAGTAGCCGAATTAGGGGAAGAGATCACTAAAGAATATCAGGGCAAGGAGCTCTTGGTTATTGGTATTTTTAAAGGAGCAGTGCCCTTTTTGGCTGATCTCATCCGGCAGATTAAGATTCCTTTAAGGTATGATTTTATGGCCGTTTCCAGTTACGGAGCCTCTACCAAATCTTCGGGTGCTGTAAGGATTCTTAAAGACTTGGATACCAGCGTCGAAGATAAGCATGTTCTTATTGTTGAGGATATCGTAGATAGCGGCCTAACTTTAAAATACCTAAAAGAAAACCTGGCCAGGAGGCATCCTTTAAGTCTTAAGATTGCAACTTTATTGGACAAGCCTGAGCGAAGGGAAGTTGACGTTCATCCCGATTATAACGGCTTTAAAATTCCTAATGAGTTTGTTGTTGGCTACGGGCTGGATTATAATGAGGTTTACCGCAACTTGCCTTATGTCGGAGTACTAAAGCCGGAAGCCTATGAAAATTAGAATTTTGATGCTGAAAGGATGATACCTATGGAGAGGGAATTAGTTCTGGTACTGGATTTCGGCGGTCAGTATAATCAGCTCATTGCCCGCAGAGTGCGGGAAGCAAAGGTCTATTCAGAAATGATTTCTTACAAAACTCCGGTGGAAAAGATTAAAGCCTTAAAGCCTAAAGGAATAATTTTTTCCGGGGGGCCGGCTAGCGTCAATCTTGAGAATGCTCCGATCGTAGACCCGCAGATTTATAAACTGGGTATTCCTATCCTGGGTATTTGTTACGGAATGCAGCTGATGACTGTGCAATTAGGCGGGAGTGTGCTCATGCCCCAAGCCCATGAATATGGAAGAACAGAGGTAACTATTGAGTCAAACGAAGCAATCTGGGACGGTCTTAAGGGCAGCCGTCTGTGCTGGATGAGCCATGGAGATGCGGTTAAAGAGTTGCCGGAGGGTTTTCGCAGGGCGGCCTATACGGAGAATACCCCGGTTGCTGCCATGTACTGCCCGGAGAAAAATTTTTATGGGGTTCAGTATCACCCTGAAGTAAAACATACACCCGAAGGGCAAGCTATGCTGGAAAATTTCCTTTATAAAGTATGCGGGTGTAAGGGTAACTGGACAATGGAGTCTTTTATTGAATATCAGGTAAAGGAGATTAGGCAGAGAGTCGGCTCCAAAAAGGTATTATGTGCCTTAAGCGGGGGGGTTGATTCCTCGGTAGCCGCGGTTTTGGTACATAAGGCCGTAGGCAGCCAGCTTACCTGCATTTATGTGGATCACGGTTTTATGCGCCAAGGTGAGTCGGAACAGGTTCGGAAAATCTTTACTGAGCAATTCCACTTAAACTTGAAATTTGTTGATGCCGGGGAACGTTTTTTGGCTAAAGTCAAAGGGTTGTCCGACCCGGAACAGAAGCGCAAAGCCATTGGCAACGAATTTATCCGCCTGTTTGAAGATGAGGCCGGCAAATTGGGAACTATTGACTTCTTAGTCCAGGGGACTGTCTACCCGGATATAATTGAAAGTGGTACGGATACGGCCGAAACTATCAAAAGCCACCATAATGTCGGCGGCCTGCCGGAAGATATCCGGTTTGAGCTCATTGAGCCTTTAAGAATGCTTTTTAAGGATGAAGTTCGTCAGGTTGGTCTGGAATTGGGCTTACCGGACGAAATAGTCTGGCGGCAGCCCTTTCCGGGGCCGGGACTGGCTATCCGGGTTATCGGCGAAGTCACTAGGGAAAAACTCGCATACGTCCGGGAAGCTGATGCCATTGTGCGGGACGAAATTCAAAAGGCCGGCCTGAGCCGGGATGTTTGGCAATATTTTGCCGTTCTGCCTTCGGTGCGTAGTGTAGGAGTGATGGGTGACAGCCGGACTTACGGCTACCCCATTGTCTTAAGAGCGGTAACCAGCGAGGATGCCATGACCGCCGATTGGGCTAAGCTGCCTTATGATCTTCTGGAGAAAATAGCCAGCCGAATTGTCAATGAGGTCCGGGGAGTCAACAGGGTAGTTTACGATATTACCGGTAAACCCCCTGGAACTATTGAGTGGGAGTAAGAACGAAAGAACTTCGACCAGCTAAAGGGAATTGCGAATTATTTAAACATTAAAGCGCACCTCAAATGTTAGAGAGACCAATCTAATATTTAGGTGCACTTTTTTTGGGAAAAACAAAGTGCTTCCATGACAGGAATTTAGTTTGGGAGGTCTTAGATGGCAGTACTTGACGGTATTGCCCTATCCGTCGGATGACTAAATTGAGAAACAAGGGAGTGATTAGGAAGTTTACGGAGAGGAAAATTTAGGTTATTATAAAGTTTAGCACTGAGTAAGTAAAGAGGGGATGGATCTAATGACGGTAAGTGAGGACTTTCATAAAGCCTTTGACGCTACTAATGCCTTGATTATGGTTATAAACCCATTAAGAAATGTAGTCTTTGCTAATAAAGCTTTATATGAATTACTGGAGATTAAAGATCCTAGCCTTGTCCTGGGACGCAAACCGGGTGAAGTAGTTAAATGTATTCATGCCGAGGAAGTACCGGAAGGATGCGGCAGTTCCGTTTATTGTGTTAACTGCACAGCTTTTGGTATCATGAAAAAAGCTGTGGATAGCAAAGCCGAAAGTTCCGGTGAAGCCGTAATCAGGATTAGAAGGGACCGGAATGATTTTCCTCTGAATGTTTACGAACATGTTCAGCCGATGGAAATCAAGGGGAACCAATACTATGTAATTACCTTGCTGGATGTCAGTGATAGGGTTAAACGGCGTTTTTTGGAGAAAATATTTTTCCATGATATCCTCAACACTGTAGGAGTATTAAAAGGATTAATCAGCATTTTGCAAGAGGATGTGAGCCGGGAGCTTTATACCGATGTAGAACTGATCAGAACTTATTTTGACTATGTCATTGAGGAGATTCAATCGCAAAAACAAATTCTTGCTGCTGAAAATAACGAATTGGAAATAGAGCTGACTGCAGTAAATTCACTTGATATCTTACGCTCCGTAAGAGAAGGGTATTCTAAGTTGGAGGAATTCCGTGCCTATAAGATTGTTATTGTTCAACAGGCGGAGTCTGTTAATTTTAATAGTGATGCTGTTCTCTTAAGGAGAGTAATAGCCAATATGTTAAAAAATGCCTTGGAAGCTTCGGAAGTAAACGACGAGATTCTCTTAGGCTGTGAGATAGGGAGCAACACTGAAACATTGACATTCTGGGTGCGGAATAAGGCTTATATAGAAGAAGAAATCCAGAAAAGAATATTTGAAAGGTCCTTCTCTACTAAAGGAAAAGGCCGGGGCTTAGGTACCTATAGCATTAAGCTCCTTGGGGAGAGGTATCTTAAGGGGAAGGTTACTTTTACCTCAGACCAAAGAGAAGGAACGGCCTTTTATCTAAGTCTGCCCTTGGCGGGTAATGGGCAACCGCAAAACGGTCATCTGCGGTTACCCCATTAAGTTAGGCCTAAGGGGAAATTAAGGGTTAAGGAGAAAGAGCGGGGGTTTTCAATGGCAAACAGGAATAACTTAACTGACAGCTTGGAAAAGTATAAAATACTCGTGGAGTATTCCAGAGATATTATTCTTTTTGTAAAACCTGATGGCCAAATAATTGAAGCTAACCGGGCTGCCGAAATAGCATATGGCTATTCCAGAGAAGAGTTGAGAAAACTTTTAATCTTTGATCTAAGGGTTGATGAAAGTCGAATTGTAATTCATGAGCAAATGCAAAAGGCTCTGTCCGAAGGAATTCTTTTTGAAACCTACCACAAAAGAAAGGACGGCACGGTTTTTCCGATCGAAGTCAGTTCCAGAGGAGAAATTCTTCCGGATGGGCCGGTGATTCTCAGTATTGTCCGGGATATATCCAAAAGAAAGCAAATGGAAGAACAACTGGCTAGAAGCAATAAAATTAAAAGTCAATTTTTGGCCAATATCAGTCATGAGATCAGGACTCCCTTAAACGGTATTTTAGGCATGCTGGATTTGGTCTTGGCCGATAACTGTGAGGATCCCCAGGAGTATCTGAGAATGGCCAGGGATTGTACCCATTCATTAATTAAAGTTTTTAATGATATTTTGGATTATAAGAGATTAGGTACAGGAAAGTTGCAGATTATCAATAAAGATATTGAATTAGCCACCCTGCTCAGAGAAGTTACTGAACTTTTCGGACCTTTAATCCGGCAAAAAAACTTGACGATTTCCTGCACCATTCAGCCGGATGTTCCTGCCGTAATCAGAGCGGACAACTTAAGATTAAGACAGGTAATTTCCAATTTAGTTTCCAATGCCGTCAAGTTTACGCAGCAGGGTAGTATTGATATTGCTGTTAATCTGCAGGAAAAAAATCAGGAAAAAGTTATTCTGCATTTTACAATTGCCGATACGGGGATCGGTATTCCAGCCGAAAAAATGGAGGAGATATTTCTTGGTTTTACGCAAGGGGACGGATCCTACACCAGGGAATACGGCGGAGTTGGCTTAGGCTTAACCATTTGCAAACAATTAGTTGCCATGATGGGCGGTACAATTTGGGTTGAGAGCAGTCCGGGCAGCGGGAGCAAGTTTCACTTTACCATTGCTCAGGAAAAAGAAAAAAAATCCTACCTGCCGTCTAATATGGCGGAAATTGATTTATATAGCGAAGAGGTATTACGGGATGTCATTACCGAATTAACAGAAAAAGGTTATATCCGTCAAATATTTCAAGAGATTGAGAAAGGCCTGCAGGCGGGAAACTACCGGGAAGTGGCCAGGCAGGCCCATAAACTTAAAGGGTGCTTCTCCTATTTCCAAGTAGAATCCTTGGACCGCTGTGCGCATAAGTTTGTTGAGATAAGTAAAGAAACGGAAAAAAAGCAAACAATTTGGCAAGCTTACCGGGATTTAATCCTAGAATACGAAACCCTCGAAGAAGCGCTGTTGGAACTGGCAGGTTTTCGCCAGATAATATAAGCAAATTACATCCCTTAAAAAGAATTGGTAAGGCGTCTGTTAAAAAACAGGCGCTTTTTTACATAGTTTTTACAAAACCCGGAACAGTTCTTACATTAATAATTTAAGATTTAAATGAGCTTTTTGATTTTAATTTGTCAAACGATCAACTTCTAAAAGTTTAAAGTGAGAGAGGTGAATAAAAAAAGTGAATTATGCCGGAGGCAAATATTTAACATTTAACCTTGAGGAAGAAGTATATGCCATACCCATTCTCAAGGTCAAAGAGATCATCGGTATCATGGATATTACAGAGGTTCCGGGAATGCCCGAGTTCATTAAAGGGGTAATTAATCTCCGGGGCAGGATTATCCCGGTGTTGGATTTGCGGGTCAGGCTTGGGATCGCAGCCAAGGAGTATAATAAGCGAACCTGCATTATTGTGGTCGATCTCCCGGAAGGTAAGCGCTCGCGAGTAATGGGAGTCATCGTTGATACTGTAGCGGAAGTTGTTAATATCCTGGCGGCAGAAATAGAGAAACCGCCTGGGTATAGTTCTGATCTTGGGTCGGATTATATCGAGGGTATAGGCAAAATCAAGGGAAAAATTATTATTCTTCTAAATATCGAAAAAATCCTCAGAGAAAAAACCCTATCCTAAAGAGTTTCGGCAAAAAAATATGAAGTGAGATGAGAGGGGAAGTAGGTTAAAAATGATAAGAAGCAGGTTAAGTATGACTATCGGGAAAAAAGTTCTGGCAGGCTTTTTGGTGATGATTTGCTTACTGGCCATAGTATCTGGGTATTCTTTTTTTACCATGCAGGAGATATTTAATCATTTTAAGGTTATTGATGAGACTACCGAAAAAAACACGTTCTTTCTGGAAAAAGAAATTGATCATCTTATTTGGGTTCAGAATCTGGACGTATCCTTACTTTCAGGAACTGCTTTCGAAGGACAGCTTGACCCTACAAAATGTTCTTTGGGAAGTTGGCTTCATAGCGACGAGATGGAGAATATTACGGATCCGCAGTTAAAAAACCTCCTGGAAAGCATTCTGCCTTACCATGAGCAGCTTCATGAGTCTGCCGAGAGGATTATAGCTGCCAGGCTCAGCGGCAATGAAGAATTGGCTCTGCAAATTTATCAGAGTTCAACTTTGCCGGCCTTGGCAAAGAACAGGGAAATACTTAACGAATTAAGGGACAGATATCAGGCTCTTACTGTGGAAACGGCAGGCAGCGCCGCCGAAGATTTAATCGGCCATGTTAACAGCGGGAAAAAGGTCGTTGCTATTCTAGGGCTGGTGACCTTAGTGCTGGGCATAGCCCTGGCAGGGCTATTAGGACGCAATGTCAACAACCAGCTTAAATCTATTTCCTACACTCTGAATGACAGCGCCCTGCAGGTAGAGACCGCCTCTAATCAACTATCTTCAGCGAGCCAGCAAATCGCGGAGGCTAATACCGAGCTGGCTGCCTCCATTGAAGAAACCTCTGCAACTTTAGAGGAAGCTTCTGCTATGATTACGCAGACTACGGAAAACACTAAACAGGCAGCTTTGCTGGCGGGCCAGGCGAGAGCAGCAGCTGATAAGGGCAATGCGGAAATGCAAGAAATGGTCGGCTCCATAAATCAAATCAAAAAATCAAGCGATCAAATTGCCAATATCATTAAAGTAATTGAAGAAATAGCTTTTCAAACCAATATCCTTTCTTTAAATGCTGCCGTAGAGGCCGCTAGAGCCGGAGATGCAGGAATGGGCTTTGCCGTTGTAGCGGAAGAGGTCAGAAACCTGGCCCAAAGAAGTGCTGAAGCAGCTAAGGATACAGCAGCCATCATTCATAATAATATCGAGCTTTCCAATACAGGGGTAGCCGTTTCGCAGAAAGTAGCGCAAGCTCTGCAAGATATTATAGCTCAGGCTCAAAAGGTTAATGAACTCATCGCCGAAGTCGCGGCCGCCAGCCAGGAGCAAGCTGTTGGTATAGTGCAAATTAATAAAGCTATCGGGCAGATGGAAAAGGCTATCCAACTTAATGCAGCCACAGCTGAAGAAAGTGCGGCAGCTTCCCATGAAGTCAATGCCCAAGCCCAATCTCTCGCTGATATCGTTCAGGATCTGCTGGAAATGGTGGAAGGAGATTCCGGCAAAGCCCAGGGTGAAAAGATGCCTAGAAAACCGCAAGAAAAACAACAACTTAAAGCTCTTGCGCCTGAGCCAACCCGAAAAGCGAAACAGAGGCCTTCACCTGAAGAAGTGATACCCTTGGAGGAAGATGCTCAAGATTTTTAAAAGGAGTCAGGAAATGAACAGATTGGGTTTGAAGAATTTCAGGTTATTCCAAGAATTTATTTATAATAATTACGGCATCAACTATACGGAGCGCAAGGCCGATCTTCTTCAGTCCAAGCTGAATAAGGTAGTGAGGCGTTATAAGCTTAGTTCTTACGAAGAATTATATAAGCGTTTAGTAAGCGGTAAAGACAGCATGGTATTGAATGAATTCCTGGACGAAATTACAATTCATAAAACGGACTTTTTCCGGGAAAAGGCTCATTTTGAGTTCCTCAAGCAGAACATTAAGCAAATAATTAAGTATAACCCTGTGCTAAGTAAGCAAAAAGAAATGCGGGTCTGGAGTGCGGCTTGTTCCACCGGTGAAGAGCCTTATTCTATAGCGATGATCTTAAGAGAGGTATTGCCTGTAGATTATGCCCTAAGGATCCTTGCTTCGGATATCAGCAGGAAAGTGCTTATTACAGCACAGCTTGGCCGTTATCCTTTGAGTGCCGCTAACGATATTGACCAACCCTATCTATCTAAGTATTTATGCCAAGAAAATAACCAACTTTTAATTAAGCCTGAGCTCAAAGAATTGATTGCTTTTCGCCAATTTAACTTAATGCGTCCTTTTCCTTTTCAGAATAAGTTCGATTTAATCTTTTGCCGGAATGTCATGATTTACTTTGACAATAATAAGCAGAATTCCTTAGCTCAAAAATTTTATAATGCTTTAAACGATGGGGGAATTTTGATCCTTGGCCTTGCTGAGACCTTACGTTCCAAAACAGCCGGGTTTAAACCTTTAGGGCCTTCGGTCTATCTCAAGAATTAAGGAAGTAAACGGCTTCTCGGAAAGCTAAAAAGTGATGGCAGCAGGAAGTCTCTCTCAAGTGCTTTCTGCAAAGGGGGTAAATATGAACGAAGTAAGCCTTTGGGAACTATTCGTTGAAGAAACCAGAGAACACCTGGAAAGTATGAATCAGGCCTTACTTCAGCTGGAGAAGGAACCGGAGAACCTGGAATTGATAAATTCTATCTTCAGGTCGGTTCATACCATAAAAGGCTCCGCTGCAGTCATGAATTACAGCAAAACAGTTCAGTTCATTCACAAAATTGAAGATCTTATTGATTTATTAAGGGAAAAAAAACTTGCACTTAATCAAAGAATAATTCAGCTGTTGTTTACAACTTGTGATTTCCTGCAAAATTTCCTTTCCCATGTCAGTAACAACGGTGACGAGAATGAATTGCAAAACGAATCTATTCTCCAGGAAGTTGAGAGCATTTTATTCATCCAAAGTTCTTTGGAGACAGCGGAAGAAATATATCTAATCAAACTGAAACTGGCACCGGATTGCCTATTGAAGACTGTTCGCTTATGGATGATATTTGAGGAACTGGACAAAGTCTCCAGCCTAATTAGCTCCTCTCCTCCTAGGCCTTCGGAAGAGAGTTTTAAGGATGGCTCGTTCAATTTTGAGGGAGAGGATGTTTCCCTGACGGTAAGCTCTCGGGAAAGCGAGCAAGTGCTCAGAAATAGCATTGAAAAAATCAGCGAAATTTCCAGTTACAGCCTTAGGAAGCTGGAAACAGCCGCAGGGGAAATAACTAATAACCAGGAAATTCAAGTCCATCCTCAAAAGGAGCCCTCTGAGCTGGTTATGGCCAAGGATTCCGTTTCTTCCTTCATTAGGATTCCTGAAAGTAAAATAGATTATCTGGTAGATTTGCTGGGAGAACTAATAATTTTTCAGTCCCTGCATAGGCAGGAAATTGATATGTTTTTGGAAAATAAGGCCAGAGGCGGAAGCAAGCTCTTAAATAGCATTGCTAAAATGGAGAGGATAACCAAAGATTTGCAAAATATGGCGATGTCTTTGCGTATGGTTTCTCTGAAGCAAACCTTGCAAAAATTACAAAGGGTCGGAAGGGATACGGCTTTAAAGATGGGGAAAACAGTCAACATTAATTTAAGGGGCGAAGATACGGAGATTGACCGCAGTATAGTCGAGAAAATTCAAGACCCGCTTATGCACTTGGTGCGGAACGCCGTCTCCCATGGTTTGGAAGAAGACAAGGAAAGAAAAATTGCCGGTAAAGAAATCCCCGGGCAAGTGACTATTCAGGCCTCGAATAAGCGAGGCAGTGTCTATATCGAAGTAAGTGACGACGGGCAGGGACTTGATCTTGGTAAAATCTATAAGAAAGCACTTCATAACGGTCAGATAACTGCAGACAGAGAATATAGTGAGGAAGAAATAAGCCGGCTCATCTTTTTGCCGGGATTATCTACCCAGGAAGAATTAAACGCCGTCGCCGGACGAGGAGTAGGGATGAATGTCGTGGAAACAGAGATAAAGAAGCTTGGCGGCAAGATAGATATCTTGAACAGGCCTGGCAGAGGCTGTTCCTTTATTCTTAAAATCCCTATTAATCTAGCAATCATCAATGGCTTGATCCTGAAGATTTCTGAAAAACGTTATATTGTTCCTACGGTTAATATTAAACATATCTTTAAGCCCTGCCTAACAGATTGGGTGACTGTTAAAGGCCGAGTTGAGTATATCAAACTTCGGGAGCAGCTCATAAAGCTTATCCCGCCTGAAACTTTCCTCAAGGAAAACTGCCCGCCTCCGGCGAAGGAAAATTCGACAGTTATTGTTCTGGAAATGGACAATGAATTAAGGGCTCTTCCCGTAACCTCCATTTTAGGTAAGCAGGAGATAGTTCAAAAACCTCTGGGAGATGAATTTTCCGGGGCCTCAATCTTCTCCGGCGGGACTATTTTGGGCGATGGTAAAGTTTGTCTGATCTTAGATATCGAAGCTTTATTCGGGTACAAGGATAAATAGAGAAGGAGGAAAAAAATGAAAATACTTATAGCCGAAGATGATTTTCTAGGCAGAAGGCTTATGCAGTTATATCTGTCTGAATATGGGACTTGTGATGTAGCCGTCACAGGGGTAGAGGCTGTGGAACTGTTTAAACAGGGGGTAGAAGAGGGCCGGCCTTACGATTTGGTTTGTCTCGACATTATGATGCCTCAGATGGATGGTCACGCAGTATTGAAGACTATCCGTGATTACGAGCGTCTGGCGGGCATCCGGGATCATGGGGGGGTAAAGATTATCATGACGACAGCGCTGGATGATTTTGAAAATATAAAAAATGCTTTCACTCAGCAATGTGAAGCTTACTTGGTTAAGCCCATCGAAAAAGAAAAAATTAGAGAAACCTTAAAAGAATTACACCTTATAGGCTAGGCTTATGAAGAAAATTAAAGTTTTAATAGTTGACGATTCCGCACTGGTCAGGAAGCTTTTGACAGAGGAATTAACAAAGGATCAAGATATCGAAGTAATAGGTACCGCTCCTGACCCCTATATCGGCAGAGACAAAATTGTCCGGCTGGAACCGGATGTTCTTTTATTGGATATTGAAATGCCCAAAATGGATGGCTTGACCTTTTTGGAGATTCTTATGAAATACAGGCCAATGCCGGTCATCATAGTCAGTTCTTTGGGAAAGAAGGGCAGTGAGGTAGCACTTAGAGCTTTAGAATTAGGGGCAATTGAAGTAGTAGCAAAACCAGGGTCGTCTTATAGCGTAAAAGATATGGGCCAACAGCTTCTGGTTAAGATTAAAGCTGCAGCCAGTGTCACCATACCCCCCAAAACCCCGCCGGAGAAAATAAAAGCCAGGAATTCACTGCGCAGTACAAGGAAGGCCCTGCTCAAAACAACTGATAAGGTGATTGCTATTGGGGCTTCAACTGGGGGGACGGAGGCTATTAAGCATATCCTCCTGAACCTGCCTCCCAATATGCCGCCTATGGTCATCGTTCAGCACATGCCGGAGTATTTTACGAAGGCTTTTGCCGAGCGGCTGAATAATCTGAGTGCTTTGGAAGTAAAAGAAGCAGAAAATAAAGAACTGTTGCGTCCCGGCAAAGTTCTCCTCGCCCCGGGCAATAAGCATATGGTCTTAAAAAAAAGCGGTGCTGTTTATTATGTAGAAATCAAGGACGGCCCCTTGATATTTCACCAAAGACCATCCGTCGAAGTATTGTTTTCCACTGTGGCTAAATATGCCGGAAGCAATTCCGTGGGTGTTATCCTAACCGGAATGGGTAAAGACGGTGCTAATGGTTTGTTGGAGATGCGCCAAGCCGGAGCCCTGACCATAGCCCAGGATGAAGCAAGTTCTGTTGTTTTTGGCATGCCTAGGGAGGCCATAAAATTAGGGGCGGCAGTCAAGGTAGCTTCCCTGCGGGAAATTCCCGGACTGCTTATCGAAGCTGCTGCGGGTGATTAGAACTTAGAAATGGCCAAAACAGGATTGGACGATAATCTGGAAGTACGCGAGGGGCAGAATAATAATGAGCGAGAAAATATCAATTGTGGATGATGACCTTGTTAAAACTTATATCTCGGAATTCAGAGATAAATGTACGGGGGAACATATCCAGGGAGTCAGCAGCTATTCGGCACTGATTGCCAAAGGTCTTGGCTTAAGCGAGAAGGAAATAGTTAACATCCAATGGGCTTCCACTATGCACGATATTGGCAAGATCGCCATACCGGATAATATTTTGCTTAAGCCGGGGAAGCTGAATGCTAGGGAATGGAAGCTCATGCAGCAGCATACGACAATCGGTGCCCAGTTACTCAGCGGGTACAAAAACGCCTTAGTCAATCTCTCCGCAGTTATTGCCCTGACTCATCATGAGAAATGGGACGGCAGCGGCTACCCTCAAGGCTTAAAAGGAGAGAATATTCCTTTGGCGGGAAGAATTGTAGCTTTGGCTGATGTTTTTGACGCATTGCTTTCCGTAAGACCGTACAAAAAACCCTCAACTGTGGAGGAAGCTTTACTGATTATCCGCCAAAACAGTGAAGCTCACTTTGATCCTCAAATAGTAGAGGCCTTTCTGGCCAGGACGGAAGAGGTTCACGCCATCTTTAACAGCAAGAGAGCCGGCTTCAGAGAAAAAAACACCTTGGCCTCGATTTCATGAGTATAGTAACCATCCTGGTTAAGAGGTTATGTTGTTAATCAATTAATTTAGTGGGGGGAATAAAACGGTAACCTACCCCTCTCACGGTTTCAATATATTGAAGGGTACTATCCGCTGAACTCAGTTTTTTCCGCAGGGAGGAAATATGAATATCGACTGTCCTTGTTTCAGCAATAAAATCATATCCCCAAAGCCTGTTCAACAAGAAATCACGGGAGAGTACGATGCCAACGTTTAAAGCTAAAAGCAGTAATAATTCATACTCGTTATAAGTTAGACGGACAGGTACTTGATTGACGGAGACTTCCCTTTGGGCTGTGTCTATGACCAAATTGCCCAAGATTAATGTGTTGGCAGCAGGAGCCTCCTGATGTTGGCTAATGCGGCGAAGCCTAGCATCAATGCGGGCTACTAATTCCCGGCCATTAAAGGGTTTGGTCATATAATCATCGGCTCCTAATTCCAGAGCAAGGACAGTATCCGTTTTATCATTGTTGGCGGTAAGAATAATAACGGGAACCAGACCGTGGATGGGATGGTTCCTTAGCTTTTTCAGGACATCCAGACCATTAATGTCGGGAAGGTTAAGATCCAGGATAGCGGCAGCAAATCTGCTATTAGTTAAAATTTCTTCGGCGGAGGCGGCATTCGTTGCTTCCAGCATACAATAATTGTATTTCTCCAGAGAAGACTTAATTAGCTTTAAACTGATAAGATCATCTTCCAACACAAAAATATTCTTTTTCAAAACACATACAACCTTTGCAGAAAATATTACCAAGTATATATTCGAGGTCCGAATTAAAAATCCTTGCTTCTTTAATATAATGAACACATGGCGGATGCAAGGATAAAAATAAGAAAAACAGAGCCTGTGGTGAGCTGGTTTGCCCACCATGGGCTCTGTTTTGTTCTGAGAAGCTTTTTTTGCTTACCTGGTTCTTTATCTGACTCTAACCCTTTCTCCCACATAAATGCGGTTGCGCCGTCTTCTTAAATGAGGATTAAGATTTAATAAAATAACTAAGGAAACTCCATAACGACGGCCAATTTTCCATAAGTTATCTCCTCTGCGAACCCGATGATGCACAGCACCCACTCCTTCTACCTAAGATATTGCCATATTATGGGAAGAGGAGGGATGTTCGTGTCTGTACATTTAATTTTAGGCTAGATCTTTTAAATTTTATAAAGATACCATTTGCAGGTATTGATTTCGTATTTTAGTTCAAAAATTTTCAGCGAGCCGTTTATTTCACTTTGGCAGCGAAAAATAAGCATCCTATTGCCGGCCACTTTCTCTTCCTGGCGGGTGATTATGCGGCTGACTTTTACAACCCGGTAAGTTTTGTCCTCAGCCTGGATACGAAACCTTAGAGGATGGGGAATCCCGTCCCGGGTAAACCAAGCAATAGATTCTATGGGCTGCATGCATATTTTCATGAAATCTCACCTTCTTTTATAATTAAAGAATACTGCTCATCATGGGATATTCTTCAGATTCCAGCACACCGCCGCTTAAGGCCTTTAAGCCGCTATGCAGGAATACGGAACGAAAAACAGCCTGGGAACCATATTTGAGGCGGATAGCGTCGACAGCCTGATCCAGGCATCTTTGCTTCTCAGTGTTTTTTTCAAAAAGAGACGGTTGGAAGAAATCGCTGCTGCACAGCTCTGCCACGCGCAGCCCTAAATGCCGGATGGGCTCGCCCTGCCAGAGTTCATCAAAAAGTTTGCAGGCTGTTTCATGGATAACGGAAGTGCAGTCGGTAGGCAGATATAACTTTCTTTGGTGGGAAAAACATAAAAACTCATTAGTCTTAAGGGAAACGGCGACCAGGCGGGCGCAAAGGTTGGCCTGCCGAAGCCGCATCCCGACAGTTTCAGCCAGGGAAAGCAGGACAAGGTGAGCTGTTCGCTCATCTTCGACATCAAAGGGGATAGTAGTGGAATTGCCCAGCCCTTTGATGGGGATTGTGCCGCTTAACCTAACCGGAGAGTCCTCCCGGCCGTTGGCGTAATTCCAGAGCAAAAGCCCGTAGCTCTTGAGAAAACGCTTCAGGTAGCCGGGTTCCTGGGCGGCAATTTCACCTATAGTCCGGATGCCCCTAGCGCGAAGTTTGCGGGAGGTGGCCCGGCCAACGCCAAAAAGTTCTTCGACCGGCAGCGGCCACATTTTAGCCGGAACTTCTTCCGGGAAAAGAGTGTGTACCCTATCAGGCTTTTGCAATTCCGAACCCATCTTAGCTAAGATTTTATTGCAGGATACCCCGATATTAACGGTAAACCCCAGTTCGGTTTTGACTCTTTCTTTAATCTCATAAGCTTTGCTTAAGGGATCTCCCAGCACTTTCTCCATCCCCGTATAATCCAGGAAAAATTCATCCACCGAATACTGCTGGATTAAGGGCGAATAATTCTCCAGGACAGCCTTTAAAGCCTGACTGCATTGCCTGTAAAGAGTATAATCGGGCGGGATAATAACCAGGCCGGGGCACTTTAAGCGGGCGGCAAAAAGAGCTTCCCCGGTTTGAATCTTATATTTTTTGGCCGGGATGGATTTAGCCAGGATTATCCCATGGCGGGTTTCCGGGTTGCCGCCAACGACTGAAGGAATAGTACGCAGATCCAGGGAACTGCCCTGCTGGAGACGGTAAGCGGCTTCCCAGGAAAGATAGGCTGAATTAACATCTATATGCATAATAAGGCGTTTAGTCATAATTCTCTTCCTTTTTTAAGCAGTTTGTTATTATTATATCTAATATACCAGAACATATGTTCGGAGTAAAGATAAAAAAACTTCCTTTTGGGTTAATTCTTAGGCTCCGCTTTTAAATTATTCACCACTAATTGCGCTCCCCAATACTATATAGAAAAAGGACAACTAGCAAGTTGTCCTCGGTTAAGTAGCTAAGCGACAGAAAGTAAATTGATTCCCGATTGGCCTGGCCAGGGAATGTTAAAGATTAGGGTATTTATTATTATTTTTGGGGAGAGAAACTATGAAAGTCATAATGGTAACCGGTGGAGCCGGCTTTGTGGGCAGTAATTTTGTGCGCTATATTCTATCTAATCACCCTGACTTTATTGTTATAAATTATGATAATTTAAGCCTTGAGGGTGCTTTGGAAAATATTCGGGATTTAGAAGGCCGAGCCAGATATTATTTTGTCCCGGGGGATATTAATGATGCCAAAAAGGTAAAGAAAGTTTTGAGCGAGTGTAATCCGGATTATGTAATCAATTTTGCTGCTGCACCGCTAAATAAGAGGAATACCGAGCCCCTCCTGGTTGGCCGGACCAATATCCTGGGAGTCTTGAATTTACTCACCTGCCTTAAGGATTATTGGCAAGCCGGGGAGTATAAGCACAAACGTTTTATCCAAGTTTGTGCAGCCGGGGAAACAACTTCTGGGGGCGATAATCTTTATGCAGCAGCTCAAGACTCGGCAGTTCTGCTGGGAAAAGCATTTTTTAAAACCTATAAATTTCCGATAATTATTACCCGCTCCTGTCCCAATTATGGGCCTTACCAGCCGCAGGAGGAATTTATCCCCCAAGCTATTATTAAGGCTTTACGCCAGGAAGCAATTCCTGTCTACGGGGAAGCAACTAATCCGCAAGAATGGATGTATGTTTTAGATCATGCTTCAGCCCTTATGCGAATCCTCCTGGAAGGGCAGCCCGGCGAGGTTTATAGCTTTAACAGCGGGGAATATATCTCTAATCTGGAATTAGTAAAGATTATTCTTAGCAATGCAGGTCAAAATCCCGCCGCTCAAGACAGCGAAGCATTAGACCAGGATAAAAGCCCGGCTCCGTTAAACTTAGAGGAAAATAATCTAACCTGGCAAGGCAGTTACAGCTTAAGGGAAGGGATAAAAAAGACAATTGAGTGGTATCGACGCCGGATTTAAGCTTTTTGGTAGAAAAAAGAGTAAAGCGCCTTAAAACCAAGGTTATTTTTACCGAAAAGGTGTTCCGTACTGCCGGTAAAAAGAATTCCTCCGGGATTAAGAGCCTCGGTAAACTTTTTATAAAGGAGATCCTTGGCCTGGTCGGTAAAATAAATTACCACATTGCGGCAGGCGATTAGGTCGAAGCCTTTATCAAAGCGATCCGTGAGCAGGTTCTGTTCACGGAAAATGATATTTTTTTTCAAGGAATCCTTAACCCGATATTTTTTACCTTCAGGGGTGAAGTATTTTTCCAGAAAAGACGGGGGTGTGCTGGCAAAATCCCTTTCTTCATAAACTCCTGTTTGAGCTTGCTTAAGGATATTGACATCAATATCCGTTCCCAGGATACTGTATCTTACCCCAGGGAAATACTCCGCCATAATAATGGCCATAGTATAAGCTTCCTGGCCGCCTGAACAGCCTGCACTCCAAATTTTGAGCGCAGACTTGGATCTAAGAAGGTCAGGCAGGATTTTTTCTCTATAAATATCCCAAAGCTTGACATCCCGGAAAAATTGGCTGACATTGATGGTCAGATGCTTAAAGAAGGCATCATACAGCTTGCTATCGGTGCTTAAAGCTTGTAGGAAGGTGCTGTAATTATCTTTATGGCCGTGGGTAGTCATGAAGTTATTAATGCGGCGTTTCATTTGGTTTTCTTTATAATAATTTAAATCCAGCCCGCTTTGCGCGTAAAAGGCTTTGACGAATTGTTCATATTCGGTAATGTTTATAAATCTTGGCAAGTTCTGTCCCTCCATTAGGCAAATAAGTCTATGATTAAGCCTTTAATTTCATCGATTTTTGCTAAAATTTTTAAGGGTTCTTTTTGGGTAGCTAAGATTTGCTCCCCTAATTCCTCCAAAGCCCGGTTTATTTTGGTTACTCTGGCCAGGATTTTAGGCTGGCCGCGATAATCCCAGACTGATTCTTCCTGGAGGCTTCTGCTTTGGCCAAAAGTGGATTTCAGGAAACGCTTGACCAAGTTTTTAAATTCCAGCAAATCCGCAAGGGACATAGTTTCCGAGAGTTTTTGGCCTTGGCTTTCTAAGCGCTTCAGGAAAAGTTCCAATTCTTGACCCTGAATCGCTCGCGTTTGTGTTAAAATACTGTTAAAGTCCGTACTTTTTTTCCCAATATTATGTTGTTGACCCAAATCCAAGGATTTAGGCCCGCCGGAATCATTCACTCGTAAAGACATGCAATCTTCCCCTTGAAGAAAGGATAATGCCCAAGATGCCATCACGCCGTACTTTTCTGAAAATATTAACCGGTCTGGGGGCAATGCTGGTACCCTGGACTATTCTGCCGGGATTACAAGAACTGGGGAACCTTGCCGCCGGGCCTCCGGTTAAGCTTAGCGTTGCTCCTAACCCGGAGGGTAAAGAACCTTGGGCAGAGGAATTCCCTAAGCCGCCGGCAGAGGTTTTGACCCGCAAAGCCCTGGCTGACATCGAAGCTTTAAGCCGCCCGGATAAGGAGGGCCGCAGAGCCGGCACTGCCGGGGAAACCAGAGCCTTAGTTTATTTGGAGGAACAGTTCAGGTCCTTAAACCTTAAACCTTTTGGGGCTGAAGGTTATTGGCAAATGTTTTCTATTCCTACCATGCAAGAAAGAATTATCAATGGCCGGGCGCTTTTCCGCCCGGATGAAAAAGACACTTTGCTCCTGCCTGCGGCTAATATTCTGGCCGGGCTTCCGGGTAAAGATGGCCGGGCCAGCGTTATCATCTCCGCTCATTATGACCATTTGGGAATTTATAACGGCAAGTTATATGCCGGAGCTAATGATAATGCTTCCGGCGTAGGCTGTATCCTTCAGGTCATGCGCAGTTTGGTGCGGGATTATTGCCAGGGTATCCGGCCTAAGTATAATATTATTGCTGCTTTTTGGGGTGCCGAAGAGATGGGTTTTCTCGGTTCCAAATATTTCGCCGCCAATCCGCCGTTTCCTCTCAAAACCCTGAAAGCAGTTATCAATTATGATACCGTTGGTAATGGTGAAAAAAAAGACTTTATCCTTTGGCAGGCAGGCGCTGGCTGGCTTAAAGATATGATGCAGGAAGCCGCTCAAAAAAATGAGGCTCATCTGGAATTAAATTACGGCGGCGGCCATCAAAGCGATGAGGCTGCCTTTGCCGGGACTCCTGTTCCGGCAGTGACTATGCTAAGCAAAGATTGGCTAGATAAAAATCATACTCCGGAAGATGATTTTTCCCTGATTAATCCGGAGAAACTGGAAATTGCTTGTTCAGTTCTCTATAGCGTTTTAAAAAGGATCGCTTACTAATTTCTGGCTTAAGCCTATTTTGTTATTGCTAGAATAGCCTTTTGTTTTTGTCAGCCTGTTTGGAAATCCTAGTCTTGAATTAGATTTTGGCCAGGCTCTACAAGTTCATATTTGGAGCGCAGCACTACCAAATCCACTCTCCTATTCCTTATCCGGCCTTCCTCAGTACTGTTATCGGCGATGGGCCGGTATTCACCATACCCGGTCGCCGAAAGCCGCGCCGAGTCAATACCGCCTTCCTTAACTAAAATTTGCACAACATTGGTTGCTCTGAGAACCGAGAGCTCCCAGTTGCTCGGGAATTGCGAGGTATGGATAGGTAAATTGCAGGTGTGGCCTTCAACTTTAATATAGTTAGGTGAAGCAGCCAGTACTGTGCTTATCTTTTTTAAGATAGTGCGTGCCGTCGGCGTGATCTCAGCCGAGCCGCTGGCAAAAAGCAAAGTATCCTGAATACTTACCACTAAGCCTCTTTCTTCGATGGAAGAGATAAGTTTGGTTTGGATCTTATTATCTTTGGCAAACTGATCGAGCTTGGCTTTGATTCCTTCAATAGTGAGGTTTTCTTGCTGCTCCAGACCATTGCCCTCTTGACCTTCCTCAGGGTTGGTCGGGGGATTAACTGAACTATCGGGAATCAGGGGATTTTGCACGGAGCTGCCGCTTTCAAGGAGAGAAGGACCGCTGGGGGAAGTTGCCAGATCGATTTTAGCAGGTGTCCCGCCCCCTAAGGCAACACTTAAAGAGTCGGCAATAGCCCTGAATTTTTGGGCATCAACCTGGCTCATGGAATACATGACAATGAAAAAAATCATTAAGAGCGTAATAAGATCGGCGTAAGTAATCAGCCAGCGCTCCTGTCCAGGGGGACCTTTTTCGGGGGCTCTATTATTTTTGCGCATTTTGTATCACCCCTTCTATTCAAACTCCTCTTCGACTACTGCTTTCCTTTCCGGGAGATAGCCAAGGTGAGTTTTGAGTTTTTCTTTGAGAATGGTGGGGTTTTCCCCGGATTGAATGGAGATAATGCCATCCAGGATCATTTCCATGGTCTGGACTTCCGTCTGGTTTTTAATTCTCAGTTTGGTAGCGATGGGCAGATAGATTAAATTGGCAAAACAAACACCGTAAAGGGTGGCGATAAAGGCGGCGGCGATTGAAGCGGAAAGGTTCTCCGGGTCGGTTAGATTACCGAGGACATGTACCAAGCCCATGACCGTACCGATAATACCCAGGGTCGGGCTGTAGCCCCCGGCGGCTTCGAAGAAACCTATCCCTACCTTATGCCTGTTTTCCAGGACGGCAATATTAGATTCCAGGATATTTCTGGTTACTTCCGGGTCAGTGCCGTCAATCACGAGCTGCATCCCTTGTTGGGTAAACTTGTCGTCTGATGGTTTCCAATTCCTGCTCCAGGCTTAAGAGCCCTTCCTGGCGGGCTTTTTCGGCAAAGTGAACTAAAGTATGGTAGGCTTCTTCCACGCCGAAGGATTGATCGGTAAAAGCTATTTTTAACCATTTGGGTACCTTCTTTAATTCTGCCAGAGGAACACCGACTATGGTAGCTCCCAGGGTTCCCAGGATGACAATTACTGCCGGGGATAAGCCTACAAGAGCGCTGACATGTCCGCCTTCCAAAACAAACCCGAATATTATCCCAAAAAAACCTAAGGCCAGACCTATAATGGTAGTAATATCAAGCTTCACGTTCTCTCCTCCTAATGACACTCTATTTATAATAACGTAAAATTTTTAATTAATAATTAGTTTTTCAGCCCTCTCCGTGCAAAATATTATTGCTAATTAAGCTTCGGAAATAAGTATTTTTAGAAAAAGTATTCTTGATAAAGAAGCAAAACATGGAAACAATATTATAATTATACAAGAACTCTTTGTTTTTTTATATGCTCTTGTCTATTGTTGTAGAAATAATGCCTTAACTTTTTTCTGAAAGGTGTTCTGAGCTATCAAACCGAGATTTTTAAAGCATGCTAAAGCTAGAAAGATTATCGGGATTTAATTTCCGTAAATAAGCTTCCAGGCTTTTCTTCTCTTGGCCGATATAGGAGGAGAGAGGAATATGGTTAAGCAGGTTTAAAATAATTTCAGGTTGGTGAAAGTTTTATGAAAATCGACGGAACTTCTCTTTCGCCGGTAGGCAGTGTCCAGGCAGCGGCCAGGGCTTCACAGGTTAATAAAAACATGCAGGGTTCACAACGGGATAAAGTAGCTGTATCGGAAAATGCCCAGGTTTTCCGGAAGTTGGTGCAGAAAACCAAAGAGTTGCCGGAGATCAGAGAGGCCAAAGTAAATGAGATCCGGGAGCGGATTGCCCGCGGTGAATTCAGTCTGGATGCGGAATCCATTGCCGAGAGCATGCTTTCGCCAGAGGGAATGGGGGAAGAATAAATGTCCGATATTCTGGTAAAGCTTGGGAATAACCTGAAAAGGCAAACGACCTGTTATCAGAAGCTGACCGAGCTGGAAAAAGCTAAACAACAGGCTTTGGTCGACAATATGATTTCGGAAATAGAAGTTATTACAGCTCAGGAAGAAAAAATTCTGCTCGAAGTCAGTCGCTTGGAAGAGGAAAGGCTTCACTGGGCAGAATTTTTTGGTCAAGAAGTAGGGAAAAAGGCTGAGGACATAACCTTAGACGATTTAGAAAAAGTTTATCCGGAAATGCAGGCTGTCCGCTTGGATCTGGAACAAGAAATCAGCCGGCTGAAAGACTTGCATGAAACCAATACTAAGCTCCTGGAAAATGCCGTAAACTTGGTTAACTTTACTTTACAGGCTCTGACAAGCAATCGGCAGGCTACTTATACGAATCCCGCCGACAAAAGAGGCCCAAAAGAGCAGTCGAAAACTCTTAATATCATAGACAAAAGTATTTAGGCTAAAGAATGGGCATAAAGTTAGAATTATTATTAAGCAGCTAATTTTTTAAGCCTTCGTGGCGTGTAAATAGCTTAAACTTTAATTTTACAATAGCCGATAAATATTATGATGAATCTTATCAGGAAATAATTAGCCAGAGGAGAGCGGGTTATGTATTCCTCATTTTTTGGTATGAATGTGGCTGTCAGAGCCCTGTCGACTTATCAAGGTGCCTTAAATGTCACCGGTCATAATATAGCCAATGCCAATACGGCCGGTTATACCCGGCAGCTTCCCAATATTCAGGCCAGTGCTCCTTTGAGCATTCTGACTTCCGGCAAGGAGCTGTCTCTGGGGACGGGCTCGACTATGGACAACATTATCAGAGCCAGAGATTACTATATTGACCGCCAGTTTAGATGGGAAACATCCAAATACGAATATTGGGCAGGCAAGGAAGATGCCCTTAATATGGTGGAAGGTTTAATGAATGAGCCTTCGGACTACAGCCTGCATAACGATCTGGATAAGTTTTGGAATGCCTGGAGTGAGCTGGCTAAGAATCCTCAAAATATGGGGGCTCGTTCGGTTTTGTTGGAAAGAGCCATGACTTTGGTGGATACCTTCCACCATATTAACCAGCAGATTACCGATTTGCAGAGAGACTTGGACGCCAGCGTTAGGGTTATCGTTAAACAGATCAACACCATTGCCGGCCAAATTCAAGATCTGAACACCCAGATCAAACGGGCCGAAGTAGCACTGGATAATCCCAATGACTTAAAAGACCAGCGCGATGCCTTGGTAGACCAGCTCGCCAAGCTGGTACCGGTCAGGGTCGAAGAAACCAAGGATGAGAATTTTCCCGACAGATCGGTGGGCAATTACAGAGTAATCATTGGCAATGACGGCACCCTGATTGATGATCAAACTGTGAATTATCTGCAAGATGATCCTCCCCCTGAAGGGCCAAATGGTTTTAGCCTGGTGGCCTGGCGCGATTCCGACGTACACAGTTGATCTGGGTACGGCTATGGGTAAACTTCAAGCCAACCTGGAAATCCGGGACGACTATTTAGTCAAATTCCGCCAGAAATTTGATGACCTGGCCAAAGGAATAGCGGAGGCGGTAAATGCTTTCCACAGGACCGGCCAGGGCTTGGTGCCGGTTGAGGGAACCACGGGAATTGATTTCTTTATCGGTGATTCTGAATCCGGCCAAATTACCGCCGCCAGTATAACAGTTAATGACGAGATTTCGGAAGATGTTAACAAAATTGCTACCGGCAAAATAGTTAAAGATGAAGATGATAATCCAACCTTGGAAGTGGGCGACAGCAGTGTAGCTTTGGAGATAGCCTCTTTGGCCCAGGGCTGGGAGAGCTTAAAGAAAATGCAGGGCGATGCCTTTGACGCACCGCCGGTGCCGGCGGCTTCCTTTGGAGATTTCTATGGGGCGGTTATTGCCCAAATGGGCGTCGATGTCCAGCAGTGTGAGCGGATGGCCGAAGGACAGTCCGTTCTGGTCACCCATATGTATAACCAGCGGGAATCGGCTTCCGGAGTATCCCTGGACGAAGAAATGACTAATATGGTCAAATACCAAAAGAGCTACGGCGCTGCCGCCCGTATAGTTACCATGATCGACAGTATGCTGGAGCAAATCCTTAACATGGGTATTACCAGGTAGGAGGATAAAAATGCGAGTAACCAATAATATGCTCACCCAAAATTTTTTGAAAAATCTGGAACAGGCTAATAACCGAATGGACCTGATTCAAAACCGGCTTACTTCCGGTCATGCTATTACTTCACCTTCCGATGATCCGGTAAGGATCGAAATTGCTCTTCGGTTTAAAAGCAACATAGCTTCCATGGAACAATGGCAAACTAATGCCGGCGAAGCTTTGGCTATCCTGGAAACAACCGAGGGCATCCTAGCCAATATGACTGCCATGCTGCAGCGGGTCAGAGAACTTACCGTACAGGGGGCCAATGGGGCCAATTCCCTGGATGACCGTAAGCAAATTGCCCAAGAGATTGACCAGCTTACGCAGCAGTTCCAGGTTCTGGCCAACAGCCAGGTAGGAACAAAATATATTTTCAGCGGCACCTTGGTGGATACTCCGCCGATGCCGGAAATGGGGCAGTGGAATGGCAACAGCGGTGAATATAAAATTGAAGTCGGCTCCAACCTCAAAATGGGTATCTCTATTGACGGAGCCAAGCTTTTCCGCGATCCTCTAAGCTTTAAAGGTCCTGACGGCGCAGAAAAACAAGTTGGTTTCTTTGAGAATCTCCTAAACCTGAAAACCAGTCTGGAAAACGGAAATCAGGAGGGTATCAATGAGGCTTTGGGAGGAATAGATGCTCATCTTGACAATGTCTTGGCCGCCAGAGCGGAATTAGGAGCGAAGACCAACCGCATGTATGTTGTTGCTGAACAACTCAATAGCAGTATTATTAATCTCAAGCAGAATTTATCCAGATATCCAGGATGCCGATTTGGCCGAAACCATAATGGAATTCCAGTCCATTCAAAACGTCTACCGGGCGGCTCTCGCGGTTGGGGCGCAAATAATTCAGCCTTCTTTAGTTGATTTTATGCGCTAATTAAGTTAAACAGCAACGAGGTAGTTAATCCGCGCGGGAGGGAGCGGTTTGATTGAGCTTAATATAACCCAGCAATTTGCCAGGATTGGCCTTAGAATTACCAATGCCCGTTTTGACCTTAAGGCACCGGCAACCGGATTTAGAGATTAGCCGGAAAGCGCCTGAGTTAACCTTAGATATCACCAGGCCTGAACTAATGGTGGATTATACACCGATGCTGGAATCGATCGGCTTAGGGAATATTGAGTACCGGGCGAGAGCTTATACTGCCGCTGCCCGGGAGGATTACCTTGCTAATCTGGAAAAGAATGTGCAGGTAGGTTATCAAATAGCAGCAATTGAAAATGGACAATCGATCGGGGAAATAATATTTGAAGCTTATAAACCCCAGGAACCGGAGATTGGCTTGGTGCCGCTTGCTCCGGTTAAGACTAGTTATAGACCGGCTGTCTTGAACATCGAAACCGAACTGGGAAAGCTGGAATTTAATTTTATACCAGGCAAAATTAGGCAGGAGAACTTTGTCTTTCCTTCCGTCAGGGTTTTTTGGGAGCAAGAACCTTATCTGAAGATGGAGGCCGTGGGGCAGGCTGTGGATATTCGTAAATAGTTAGAAAATAGGAGATGATAGTGGTTATGGCCTGAGCACCTGCAGAGAATAAGCAAACCAGGGTTATTGTTTTCCCCCAGGGACTGCCTGGCTTCGAAGAGGAGAAAGAATTCTTATTCTGGGAAGAAGAGGGGACTCCTCTTGCCCATTTAGAATCAGCTCAAAATAAAGAAATAGGCTTTGTCCTGTTACGTCCACAGCTTTTCCTGCCTGATTATTTGCATCAGGTAGACTTAAGCCCGGAGGAAATTGAGCTTTTAGAGGTCAAAGAAGATGATAAGCCGGATGTCTGGGCGATAATGACCCTTTCTTTAAGTGATTTAAGCAAATCTACGGTTAATTTACGGGCCCCGCTGCTCATAAATTCCAGGGCTGCTAAGGGCTTGCAGATCATTCTCAGCGAGGAAGGATACTCGGCCGCCAGCCGCTCTTTGCTGAATCTGCTCCTCCGGCTGAAACGGGAAGTCCCAGGGAAGGGGCTGTCGGGTAAAATGTTGGTCTTAGCAAGGAAGATTAATGAAAAAATCCTCATTGGCGATGATATAGAAATTACCATCGTAGCTGTCTCCGGCGAAAATGTGCGCCTGGGGATTAAGGCTCCTCCAGATGTCAAGATCCTGAGAAGTGAAGTTTATGAAGAAGTCCGCAAACAGAATCTGGAAGCGGCTTCGGCGGTCAAACTGCAGAATGAAGAGGTAGCTTTAAAATTAAAACAAATGTTAAACGGCAGGGTGAGTAATAGAGAATAGTCTTAACTGGTCGCCCAAAATAAACGAATTAACGACCAAGAGAGCCGGGTCTCCTTGCAAGAGAAGCGGCTCTTTTGTTTAACTCTTCAGTAAAAGGTATAGGATTTGCGGCGTAAAGAAGGAGAAAATTAAAGATATTCTAGCATAATCGTCCCTCAAGGCAATATTTGGCTGTGAAGAAAATAATTCTTTAGACGACATAAATAATAAGCAGTAGGTTTCCACTTGCCGGCTGGAAACCGAGCATAATTTATCGCATGGATGCGATAAGTAAAATTCATGGAGGGATTAAATGATAGTCAACACCAACATTGCGAGCTTAAATGCTCAAAGAAGCCTCTTAGGGACCAATAATGCGATGCAGAAGTCCCTGGAGAAATTGTCTTCCGGCTCCCGCATCAACAAAGCGGCCGATGATGCTGCAGGCTTAGCCATTTCCGAAAAAATGCGCGGCCAGATTAAAGGCTTAAACCAAGCCGTCCGCAATGCCCAGAGCGCCATTTCTCTTATCCAGACAGCCGAGGGTGCTCTTAATGAATCCCATAGCATCTTGCAGAGGATGAGGGAACTGGCTGTTCAGTCTGCTACCGATACCAATACGGCTGAAGATCGGGCTAAAATTCAGTCCGAAATGGATCAACTGGCAATTGAGCTAACACGTATTTCTAACACCACAGAGTTTAATACACAAAATCTTATTGCCGGGGGTTTTGACAAGACTTTTCATATCGGCGCTAACGCCGGTCAGTCTATGGGATTGGAAATTGCTGCGATGGATGCCTTCTCTTTAGGAGTATCGGGCGATGTTCCTACCTCCGGTGCAATATCTGGAATTACCGGTTTAGCTAACGATATTACCACAACTGGTAGAGGATTGGTAACAGGTACTTATACTTTGGACGTCAATAAGACTGCAGCATCTGCCGGTACTGTCACAGCTAGTACAGGCGCTGCCGCAGGAACAGTAGTAAATGCTGCAAGCTTTAACGGATCCCAAAATACTACTTATGAGATAGTATTAGATAGTGTTGTTACTGCCGATGGCACCGAGGCGGCTACAATCAGATATTCAACAGACGGGGAAAATTGGAAAATGGTAGATGGCGTTTTCGACACTGACCATTTTACATTCGATCTAGGAAACAACATTAGCCTTCCAAATCGCAGAAGCTGACGCTGCAGCTGATCAACAATGGAGTTTCACTATGACCGCCTCTACAGCAACTATCCAGCTGAAAAACGAAGCTGATGACATCCTTGGAAGTGCTACTATCAATAACAGTACTTACTTCAGTAGTTGTCGGCAATACAGCAACAAATCAGCTAATCGAATTAGATATAAATTATGGTGCTTTAGAAAATGGCGCAGCTACAGGCACCTTTGAAGTAACTGCTTCCGGAACATCCAAAGCAGCTGTTGTTGATGGAGAGGGCGTTGTAACGGCAAAAGCAGTAGCCGATGGCGGGATAGATGTATCAACCCAAAGTGCGGCCGATAGCGCTATCACAGAGATAGATAAAGCGATCAATCTGGTTTCAAATCAACGTTCCGAGCTTGGTGCTTTCCAGAACCGTCTCGAGCATACTATTAATAACCTGCAGGCTTCTGCTGAGAACATGACAGCAGCCGAATCCCGTATCCGCGATGTGGATATGGCTGCGGAAATGTCCGAATTTACCAAGAGTCAGATTCTAAGCCAGGCGGGTGTTGCCATGCTAGCACAGGCTAATATGGTTCCTCAGGCAGTTCTCAAGCTTCTCGGTTAAGATTAAGAATTTGCTTTCAAAGTTTTTATGGTTATTATATTTTGCCGGCATTTTGGGGCCGACCGGTCTTCCGGTCGGCTCTTCAAAACTAAGTTCATAAAAGATTGAAAAATAAACAGCTTTTCTGTTTGAGATAAACTTAAAAGAATTTGTAATTAGTTCTAAAGATTTTCGATGATAAACAGGAGGGTTTAAGATGGTTAACCCTATCCAGCCCACAGGCCAGATGCCGGTTATGCCGGTAGATGCTTTTGCCGGCCAAAAGTTGGAGCGCGGCCAGGAGGAGATGCCTCGGCTGGTCGTGGAGAAGAAAAACGACGTTTCTTCCGCCCGGGAAGAAGTTCCCCGGGAAGAAGTGGAAGAAGCTGCGGAAAAAATTAATAGGTTAATGGGTTTATTTGAAAAACGCCTGAAATTTGAAGTGCATGAAAAAACGAACCGGATAATGGTAAAAATTATTGATGAAGAAAACGGCGAAGTTATCAGTGAGATTCCGCCGGAGAAAATCCTGGATATGCTGAGTTCCTTCTAGCGAATATGTCGGGCTGCTAGTAGATAAGAAAGTATAAAGTATTAATTGCCAGCATATTATAGCCAAACATAAGGGATACGGTGCAGGCGGTAAAATAGATACCAAGGGGGGTCAAGGATGTCCATAACCAATATTGCTCTGCCGGGAATTTCCGGGTATGATTTCAGCGGTATCGTCGAAGCCATGGTCAGCAATTACAGCTTACCCTTAGGCCAAATGCAGCAAAAGCAAACAACGTTGGAGGCTAAGAAAAATGCCTGGCGGGATATTAATACCCGGCTGTCTGCTCTGGAAAATACCCTTGATAAACTGCGGCAGGCCTCGACGTGGACAACCACTTCCGCCTCATCCGGCAATGCTGAAATACTTACGGCCAAGAGTGCGGCGGGAACAATCAAGGGAAGTTATAATATTCAGGTTAAAAGGTTAGCCATAGCACAAACCGTTGTTAGTGCTGTTCAAGATGTGGCCGAGCCGTCTTCTCCTTCCGGGGTGTCGGCAGGGGTTTTCCGGATCACGGTTGGCGAAAAGACTGCCGATATTACTGTTTCTGCCGGCGACAGCCTGCAAAAAATTGCCGAAGAGATTAATAATTCTAAGATAGGTGTTAGCGCTTCGGTCATTAAAGTAGACGGAGGCTACCGTTTGGCTGTATTGTCAGCCGAGACCGGAACAGCTAAAGCCGCAGGCTTTTCAGAGGTGAGCGGCAATGTCCTGCAAAGCTTAGGGAATCTTGGACGGTGACTTGGACAGTGACCCAGGCACGGAGAATACCCTGAACGTCAGCCAGGAAGCTAAGGACGCCAAGCTTATTATTAACGGCATTACGGCTATTACCAGTTCTTCCAATACCGTGACCTCGGCTATACCCGGACTGACCCTAACCTTAAATAAAGAGGCTCCGGGCACAAATGTAACTGTTAAAGTTGCGGCCGATTATTCCGAAGCCCAAAAAGCAGTCCAGGCTTTTGTCGACCAGTATAATTCGGTCATGGCTTTTATTCAGGAAAAGCTTAAATACGACAAAGATACCTTAACACTAAAGGGGATTTGTTTGCCGACCCGGTCCTGCAGGGTATCCAAAGCCGGCTCAGGAGCATGGTGGCGCGGTCCACACTGAATAATCCCACGGGGCCTTTTAAGATCTCTGGCCCATGATTGGCATCTCCACTTCGGCGGCTGATTTCGGCAAAAGCGCCGCACTTGCAGTTTGACACTGCCAAATTTATGGAAGCCATGGAGGAGAATCCGGAGAGTGTGGCCAATCTCTTCTGGGGGCGCCGGCCGGCGGGGTCGACCCGGTCAGAGGAATCAACCGGCGAGCAGAAAGGCCCAAGGCCTGGCCAATATTATGCGGGAATACCTGCATCCCCTGGTGATGTATGCCGGAACCTCTGGACGAGACCCAAAAGGGGTATGAACGCCAAATTAATGATTTGAAAAAACAAATTGAGGCCTTTACCGACCGGGTGGCAGCCTATGCGGAACGGACCAGGCTGAGGTTTTCCATACTTGAAACCCAGCTAATGAGTTTAGGAAACCAAAACCTATGGTTGCAAGGGCAGATAAATGCCTTGAATGCTTTTAATCAGAATAACAAGAGGTAATTTTTTAAGATCCTTCGCTTCGCTCAGGACAAGCCTTCGCTTCGCTCAGGATGACAAGTAAGTTGTCAGAGTTCTTTCGCTTCGCGTGAAGGCGTCACGGGGTGACAGCTTTATTCATTGGGTCATTCTGAACGCAGTGAAGAATCTTTATCTTTTAAGATCCTTCGGGCTTCGCCCTCAGGATGACAGCCTTATACATTGGGTCATTCTGAACGCAGTGAAGAATCTTTATCTTTTAAGATCCTTCGAGCTTCGCCCTCAGGATGACAAGGGAGTACTCAGGATGACAGAACATTTTCAATGTCATCCTGAAGGAGGAACGACTGAAGGATCTTTTTCAGGGTGACAATATAAAGAATAGTATTTGAGGTGAAAGAGATGAATGCTATCAACAACCAAATGTTTATGTCAATACACAAGCTGCCTATAAACAGACGGCTGTAGAGACAGCTTCTCCGGAAAAACTCTTAGTCATGGTCTATGCGGCGGCAGTTAAATTTTTGCGTCAGGCAGAAAAAGCTCTGGCCGAAAACAGATATGAAGATGCTCATCACTGTCTGACTAAAGTAGGAGATATTATAACTGAGCTCAATCTCGCCCTTAACCTGGAAGAAGGGGGAACTATTGCTGCTTAACCTTAGGGAATTATATACTTTCTACTACGGGGAAGTTGTGAAAGCTAACCTCAAAAAAGATGCCGCTTACTTAAAACCTGTCATCGATTTTTTTGAAACTTTCAGGGATGTTTGGGTTGAAACGGCCAAACTGGCTAAGATGGGAGCGAAGTAATGCCTGAAAAATTGATCCGGGAGCTAATGCTTTTTTACCAAGATGACCTGCGGGACTTGGAAGAGCTTAAGGTTAAAATGACTGAATTCCGAGATTTTTTAAATCAGCCAAAGGATAGGACTGAAAAGCTTGCAAACAGTAACTCCGAACAGGACCAAAGTCCTAAGGGCGATTTGCTCTTTAAAAATTAATGATAATTGGGCTCAGGAGTTTACCAAGTATACCGCTTGGCGCAGCGAGTGCTATCAAAATTTGCAGGAAAGGGCTGAGCGGGAGTTGGAAATGCAAACTAAGGTTTGCAACCTAATCGGTAAACAGCCCTTTCAGGCTGCTACTCTTAAGCCCTACCTTGAAGAGCGTTTATATCAGGAATTTATCAGCTTGAGCGAGGCTCTGCGGGCCAAGATGGCCGAAGTATTAGCCCTTGACGACCTTATCCTGCCCAAGCTGCAAATGGAACTGGAAGGGGTTAAACTGGAACTGCACCGCCTGCAAAATGCCCAAAGGACCAAAAACGCTCTATGAAAATTTGGGGCAAAGGGAGGCGCGTTTCATCGATCAAACCAAATAGCTCGTAAAGTTTACCTAGTTGTTCAATTTTTATATTAAGAAATAAATCCCGATAAATAGAGGAAATTCCCGTTTAGGCTGGTTTTTTACCCTTTTCAAGAGGACATCTATCCGGTTGAAAATGAGGATTTTCTTTTTTTTACTGCCCTTTAGTCCTGGGTAATTTTGGTTCGCAATCTGGTACTTTACAGTTTTCGAGGAAAAAGTTACTATAAATCTGATAAATTTTATTTTCTCTATATAATAATTTATTATTCCCAAGAAAAATAGCAAACAGCCTATAAAATTGGAGGATTTTAACAACCAACGGCGAACTTTGTTTAGATAAATAAATTTAGTTAGAGTGAAGAATGACTTTAAGTTAGTGAAGGTAGGGGTGCTGCGTTATGAGCCAGGAAGAAAAGAAAAACACAGGCATAGATCTGGAGGATTTTTTGGAATTTTATCTGCTGGATTCTCAAGAGCAGGTAGAAAGGCTTGGCTCTGGCCTTCTGCAGTTGGAAAAAGACGGCGAAAACATTGCTCTAATTAATGAACTGTTTCGCTCTGTCCATAGTTTAAAAGGAGCCTCCGGGACCATGGGCTTTACACCGATTGTGGAGCTTACTCATAATGCCGAGGACTTGCTGGATAAACTTCGCCAGGGCCGAATTTCGGTTACGAATGAAATAATTGATGTTTTGCTGGAAGTGGCCGACCGGCTAAAACGGATGCTGGTTCAGGTCGAAAAGCGCCTGCCTATTACGGAAGAATATTCGAAACTTACAGCGCAAATGCAAGTTCTCTCCGAGACCGGCCTTGTTACTGCAAGCCAGCCGGCGCTTTCAAGCCAGGGAGAACAGGAAGTTTGCAAGCATAAGGTTGATTTCTCTTTAGCTCCTGCCGAACTGGATATCCTGGATGAGGCCCTCTTAAACGGCAGAACCGTTTACCAGATTGATATCCGCCTAGCCCCCCGGACTATGATGAAAGCGGTACGGGCAGTGATGGTCAGCCAAAGGCTGGAACAATACGGCAGGGTAATTAAGGTCGTGCCTTCCCTTGAAGAACTTGAGACTGCCGAAACAGACCTGTTCAGTATTCTATTTATCAGCAACGAATCTCCGGCGGAAATTAGGGCTGATATCCTGGAAGTTTCGGAAATTCTGGACACTGTTGTCCAACTTTACGCCTCTTCTTCCCAGGTATCTTCTCCTGCTGCCAAGCGTCAAGAGCAAACTGAGGAGACAGAGATTAAAGCGGCTAAGGTTCCCCGAGATCGCCAACCGTCTCTTAAAGGTGGCAGTGAAAACATTTTGGATATCGGAGCTAATCAGGTTCATACTATCCGCGTCGATACGGCCAGGATGGATAACCTGATTAATCTGGTCGGGGAAATGGTAATTACCCGCACCAGGCTGGTTAAGATCGGTAATGATCTCCAGGTTAAATATCAAGGTGATGGCCTAATCAACAGCCTTAATGAGACTAATATTTATTTAGGACGATTAATGAGTGATCTGCAGGAAAGTGTCATGAGATTAAGGATGGTTCCTATTGGCACTGTTTTCAGTCGCTACCCGCGTTTAGTCCGAGATTTTTGCCGGAAGACCGGCAAGAAGATTGAACTGGTAATCAATGGCGAGGAGACGGAACTGGATAAAACAGTGATTGAAATAATCGGCGATCCCCTTACTCATCTTATCCGTAACTCCGTCGATCATGGTATAGAACTTCCTTCCGAAAGGCTGCAAAAAGGCAAACCGGAAACCGGGACTATTACCCTCAATGCCTACCATGAGGGCAATCATATTGCTATCACTGTCGAAGATGACGGAGCAGGCCTTGATCTGGAAAAAATCTACCAAAAAGCACTGGCAAAAGAGCTAATTAGTGAAAAAGAGGATTTAGGGGATCGGGATATAGCTAATTTAATCTTTATGCCGGGTTTTAGCACCGCTGAGACCGTGACGGATATTTCCGGCCGGGGAGTCGGGATGGATGTGGTAAAAAAAGCCCTGAACAGTCTGGGGGGCCTGATTGATATTAAAACAGAAAAAGGACGAGGAACCCAATTCATTATCAGGCTTCCTCTCACCTTAGCCATAATTCAGGCCCTCTTGGTTAAGGTAGATCAAGAAATTTATGCAATTCCGCTCTCGGCCGTCAATGAAACTTTAATAGTCAAGACCGAGGAGCTTAAAACTGTCGGAGGTTTGCCGATGGTTAAGCTTAGGGGTAATACCTTGCCCCTCTTATCCTTAAGACAAAAATTTGATCTGCCGGAAAACAATAACCTTCAGGAGGAAATATTTGTAGTTGTCGTGGGCTTGGGTGATCAAGCTATCGGGTTGATAGTTGACGAGCTGCAGGGGCAGCAGGAGATCGTGATTAAAACCTTAGGGGACTACCTAAATGGCCTTCCGGGTATTGCCGGTGCCACCATTCTTGGGGATGGACAGGTTACTCTAATTTTGGATATCAGTTCGCTGATTCAGGATGTTTTAATAACAAGATAATTATTTCAACGGAAATTAACTAAATGAACTGAGTGCTCAAAGTCTTAAACACTAAAAGAACGGGGGTTGTTCGCTTATGGCGGAAGAACAATTGGTAACTTTCTCCTTAGGTACGGAGGAATTTGGGGTTGATATTATGAAGGTGCAGGAGATTATTCGCATTCCCCCAATTACCAGAGTTCCTAAGGCACCAAGTTATGTCGAGGGTGTAATCAACCTGCGCGGCAACATTATTCCTGTGGTTGATCTCCGGGTGCGCTTTGGGATGCCCCAAGCCGCAGAGACGGAAGAGAGCAGGATTGTTGTCTTTCAGGTTGAAGGCAAGGTTTTTGGAGCCAGGGTCGATGGGGTCACCGAAGTTTTAAGATTGGCCAGTGAAGCCATCGAACCCCCGCCGCCCGTTGCCCTGGGTCTGGATGCCGGTTTTATCCGCGGCGTAGGGAAAGTAGGGGAAAGATTATTGATTTTACTTAGCGTTGATCATCTTATGGGTGAAAATGCCAACCATGAACAAACAGCTTAAGTCTTACCGGGTTCTCATTGTAGATGATTCTCCGTTTATCCGAATGATGCTCAAGAACATCTTAAACAGAGATCCGGAGATTGAAGTAGTTGGTACTGCCCGGGACGGCCGGGAAGGCATAAAAAAGCTCCAAACCTTGAAACCGGATGTTGTGACCATGGATGTGGAAATGCCGGTCATAAACGGGCTTCAGGCCTTAGATGAAATTATGCGCTGGCAGCCTACACCGGTGATTGTCCTTAGTGCACTTACTACCGCCGGAGCTGAGCTTACCGTTAAAGCCCTAGAGCTGGGAGCTGTTGAGGTTGTTGCCAAGCCTTCCGGACAGGAAGGCAATGACCTCAATGCTTTGGCTGAGGATTTAGTTCTTAAAGTCAAAAGTGTTGCCGGGGTAGACCCTGCCCGTCTGCCCCGTAAAAATTGGGAACTTAAGCCCAAGACAGCTCCGTTTAAACCTGTTCAGGTTGTTTCCCCGGCAGCACAAGTAGAGATAGTTGCTTTGGGAACTTCGACCGGGGGGCCTACAGCCTTACAAACTGTCTTGACTAAGCTGCCCGACGATTTTCCCGTACCGCTGGTAATTGCTCAGCACATGCCGCCCGGTTTCACGGCGTCTTTGGCTGCCAGGCTGGATAATCTCTGCCGCATTAAGGTTAAGGAAGCAGAGGATGGTGAAGTGCTTCAAGCTGGGACAGCTTATATCGGGCCGTCCGGCAAACAGTTTAAGGTTATACGCAGCGGAAATGAATTGCGGACTTCAGTTTGGCTGGAATCACCGCCCCAAACCCTCTATAAGCCATCAGTGGATGTCCTTTTCAGTTCTTTAGCTGAGGAAGTTGGCGCCGGCGTTCTGGCAGTAATCATGACCGGGATGGGGCATGATGGCTTGGAAGGGGCCAAAAAGCTCAAAGCCCGGGGAGCTTTTGTGATTGCCGAGTCGGAGAAGACCTCTGTAGTTTACGGTATGCCCCGCTCTGTGGTGCAAACAGGGCTCACTGACAGGATCGAGCTCTTGCCTGATATTAGCAAGGTTATGATAGAATGCGTAGCAAGGAGGTAATTTTATGGGCCTTTTTACCGGAATAAATATCAGCACTTCAGCGCTTACTGCCCAGAAGTTGCGCTTGGACTTAATTGCCAATAATATAGCCAATCTGAATACAACCAACACCGGTGAGACTACTCCAGCCGGCAATCCCATTCCTTATCGGAGAGAAGTAGCTGTCTTTGCCGCTCGTCCTTCGCAGGACTCATTTGGGACCTTATTTAGGGATGCCAAGGGGAAGTTGAAGAGCGAGGGTGTGCAAGTAATAAGTGTTATCGAAGATAATGCTCCTTTTAGGCTGGAGTATGATCCTGATAATCCGGACGCAGTTCAGGCTGCGGAGCCGGGGATTCCGGTAGGCTATGTCCGTTATCCCAATGTAAATCTTGTGGAAGAAATGGTGGATATGATCTCGGCTTCACGAGCCTATGAGGCTAATGTTACAGCTTTAAATGCCAGTAAAGCTATGGCTGCGAAAGCCTTGGAGATTGGAAAGGGGTAAGGTAAATGAGTAAACCCATTGATTCTTTCCTGCCGTTAAAGCCTCTTGATCCGCTGGAACCCCAAAAATTATCCGGGGGAATAAGGCCGGGGGAAAAAGAACAAGGAAATTTTGCCGCTTATTTGAATAATGCTTTGACCGAACTGGAAAAAGCCCAGCAGGAAGCCGGGGAGGCGACGGTCTCCTTGGTCACAGGTCAGGCCGAAGATTTTCATACTCCGGTTATAGCCATGGAGAAGGCCAGCCTGACTTTAGGGTTGGCGGTAACTGTCCGCAATAAAGTTCTGGATGCTTATCACGAAATAATGCGCATGCAAATTTAGCATTCTGAGGGGGGAGAGGTAGTTGAATTTTTCCTTGGCTGAAGTGCTTAATTCCCTGCAAAATTACTGGAAAAAGCTAACTAGCCCGCAAAGGATTGTTTTGGTGATGGCTCCGCTTTTGGTGGCTCTGGCTTTATTCAGTCTAATTTATTGGGCGAGCCGGCCGCATTATGTTGCTTTAATTAGTAAACTGGATGTTAACAGTGCCGGAGCCATCACTGAGAAATTAAAAGAGCTGAAAGTTGAATATAAACTCGCCGATGGCGGGGCGACAATACTTGTCCCCGAGAAGGATGTTGCGGAAGTAAGGCTGCAGCTGGCTAATGCCGGCTTGCCGAAAGAGAGCACTTTTAGTTTTGAGAACCTTGATCAAATGCGGATCGGAGAAACAGATAAAGATCGCCGCTTAAGATTTATTCTCGGGCTGCAAAATGAACTGGAGAAAACCATCGCCACTCTTGATGGGGTGGAATATGCCAGGGTTCACATTGTTATGCCTGAGCCTTCTTTGTTTGCCGAAGATCAGAATGACACAACGGCGGCCGTAACAATTAAAAGAGCCTTGGGGTCGGAAATGAACGAGGATCAAGTGCGCTCGATTGCTAATCTTTTGGCCTATTCGGTGGAAGGCTTAACCACCGACAAAGTTACCATAGTTGATACCAACGGCAATACCTTATCCGATTTCCTGGGCAGCAGCACTTCTCCTCACCGCCTGACTGCCAACCAGCTGCAAATACAGCAGGCTCTGGAAAATAATATCCGCCAGTCTGTTCAAAGTATGCTTGATAAAGTTTTTGGCGCCGGCAAAACCGTGGTCAGAGCCAATGCGGCCGTTAACTTTGATCAAAAGACAATTACCAGCCAGAGAAGCGAAGACGGTGCTTTAACCAGCCGGCAGGAGACGACGGAAACCAGTGTCAACGAAACTCCCGCCGGAGGTGTTCCCGGTACTCAGCCCAATGTTCCCGGAGAAGGGGCGCCCACTTATCCGCTTAGCGGCCAGGGATCCAATTCTTCTTCCGAGAGAACCAGTATTACCGAGAACTACCAGCCTAGTGTAATCCAGGAGGAAACAGTGGTCAGCCCCGGTCAGATTGAAAGACTTACCGTTTCGGTTTTGGCTGATGCCGATAGCGTGACTGAGGAGCAACTGGCTAATATCGAAGCGATTGTTGCCTCGGCAACCGGAATTGATGAAACCAGAGGTGATCGGATCCAAGTGGCCAGATTGGCTTTCAATAAAACCTCTATCTTGGAAAATAGAGCTGCCTTGGAAGAAGCAGCTCGTAAAGCGCAAATTATTTTCTATGCCCAAATTGGTGCCGGGGTAGCAGCCGCAATTGTTTTCTTAATTATCCTTTTTCGTTTGCGCTCCCGGAAAAAATACAATCTTCAACCTTTAACGCCGGATGGCGAAAAACTCGTTACTCTGGAAGAGGCTGAACAAATCTTAGCAGCCCAGATAGAAGCCGAGAGGCAGGCCGAACTGAAACTAGCCCGCAAAAAAGTAAAAACTTCCGATGAAATCGAAAGAGAAAAGGTGCGGAAGGAAGTAGACAAGTATACCAAGGATAATCCCGATGACGTTGCCCGGCTGGTCAAAACCTGGTTGGCGGAGGAGCAATAAACATGGCTGGTGGGTTTACAGGATTACAAAAAGCAGCTATTCTGCTCATTACCCTTGGCCCCGAAAGGTCGGCAGAGGTTATTAAATATCTTTCCGAGAGTGAGATTGAACAGCTGACTTTAGAGATGGCTAACCTTAGAAAAGTATCGGAAGCCCAAAGGGACTCCGTCCTAGACGAATTTCACAAGATGTGTCTAGCCAGCAATTATATAGCGCAGGGCGGGATTGAATATGCCCGGGAGGTCTTGGAGAGGGCTTTGGGTGAACAAAGAGCCTTTGAAATCATCAGCCGCTTGTCATCGTCTTTAAAAATGCGGCCTTTTGATCTGGTGCGGCGTTCTGATCCCAAACAGTTATTTTCCTTTATCCAGGGAGAACACCCCCAGACTATTGCTTTGATTATGACCCATTTAACTCCGGATAAAGCTGCTACGCTACTTTCCAGCCTTGCTCCGGAAGTGCAGGCCGAAGTGACCAAAAGGATTGCTTTAATGGGCAGGACCAGTCCGGAAGTCTTAAAAGAAATCGAAAAAGTCCTGGAAAGCAAGATTTCCAATCTTGCGCCGACTGATTATACCACTTCCGGCGGTATCCAAGCTGTGGTCGATATGCTGAATCGAACCGATCCTGGGACACTTAAGGTTGTGATGGATGTTTTAGAAATGGATGACCCTGATTTAGCCGAGCAAATCAAAAGGCAAATGTTTGTCTTTGAAGACATTATCCTCTTGGATGACCGGGGCATTCAGCTTGTACTGCGCGAAGTGGAGACCAAAGACCTGGCCTTGGCTTTGAAAGGAACGAGTGAAGAAGTTTCCAGCAAAATCTTCAGCAACATGTCCAGCAGAGCCTCAACTATGCTGAAAGAAGATATGCAATTTATGGGACCGGTCAGGCTGCGTGAAGTCGAAGAGGCTCAACAGAGGATTGTCAAGATCATACGCAAGCTGGAGGAAGCCGGAGCTATTGTAATCTCAAGGGGTGGTGCTGATGAAATTATCTACTAGAAGAGCTGTCCTTAAGAATACTGCCGTCGAAATTACTTCACCGCGGCTTTTAGAGTGGCCTTACCCTGAAAAAAAGCAGCCCGAACTGCGCTCTTCCTCCCCTCGTGTGACCGTAGCAGGCGCTGAGGCCGAACTGGCCGGAGCTAAAGCGGAAGCGGCTAAGATTCTTGCCGAAGCTAGGCAAAAGGCTGAAGACCTCTTAAAGGCTGCGCAATATGAGCGGGAAGAATTAAGGAAGGCATTGGAAGCTGAGATCAGAGCGGAAATAATCCCACTGGCCCGGGCTGAAGGCCTGGCCGAGGGGCTGCAAGAGGCTAAGAAGCAAGCCGAAAAGTTAAGAAAACAGGCTAGAGATTACCTGGAGCTGGCTGAGAAAGTTTATCAGCAGGAACTGGCTAAAGTAGATCAGGAACTCTTAAGCCTTTGTCTAAAGATCAGTGAAAGGATTATCCATACCAGCTTAAAGTTTGATCCGACAATTTTGCTTAAGATAATAAGAAACTTAACCCTCCTTCCTAAGGAAAAAGAAGGTTTAAAGCTGCACCTTTCCTTGCCGGATTATGAATGGTATCAAGATCTGCCGGCGGAAGAAAAACTGCCTTATCAGGTGCTTGCCGACGAAGCCTTAAAGGCTGGAGACAGTTACTTGGAGTGTGCAGAGGGAATTTTTGAGGCCGGAATCAAAGCCCAGCTTGATCTTCTGGAACAATACTTATTAGAGGAGCTAAAACATGGCGAACTGGAAGAACTTGGCGAACAAGGTTGATTCTTGGGAGACAATTCCCGCTTACGGCCTGGTCTCCAGAATAACCGGCCTTTTGGTGGAAGCAGATGGACCAAGGGTCAGTGTGGGAAGATACTGCCAAATCCTTAATTCTTACCAAGATGCTATTCCGGCGGAAGTGGTCGGCTTTAAAGGCACCAAGACCTTGCTGATGCCTTTGGGTGACTTAGAAGGGGTTGCCCCTGGGGATAGGGTTCTTCCTTTAAAAGAGAAACTAACTGTTCAAGTTGATGATTCCCTCTTGGGGCGGGTTTTGGATGGTTTAGGCAGACCCTTAGACGGTCAGCCTTTACACGCCAAGCAAGCTTACCCCCTGCATAATAATCCTCCCAGTGCTTTTTTAAGACCGCGGATTACAGAGCGCCTTAATGTTGGGGTAAGGGCCATAGACGGTCTGCTCACTTTAGGCAGAGGCCAAAGAATGGGTATTTTTGCCGGTTCAGGGGTTGGCAAGAGTACTCTTTTGGGGATGATGGCTCGCAATACCGAGGCAGATGTTAATGTAATTGCCCTCGTTGGGGAAAGGGGAAGAGAACTGCGAGATTTTATGGAAAAAGACCTGGGGGAAGAGGGGCTGAAGCGTTCGGTTATTGTAGTGGCTACTTCCGACCAACCTGCTTTAGTCAGGTTGAAAGCAGCTTTTACCGCTACCGCTATTGCGGAATATTTCCGGGATAATGGGAAAAATGTTCTTTTTATGATGGATTCCGTAACCCGTTTTGCTATGGCTCAAAGGGAAATTGGTCTGACAGCAGGCGAACCGCCTGCTACCAGAGGATATCCTCCTTCGGTTTTTGCTCTATTGCCTAAACTCCTGGAAAGAGTGGGCATGTCGGAAAAGGGAAGCATTACCGGAATTTATTCTGTCCTGGTGGACGGCGACGACCATAATGAACCAATTGCCGATGCCGTTAGAGGAATTTTAGACGGTCACATTGTCTTAAGCCGGGAAATAGCGGCTCAGAATCATTATCCGGCTATTGATGTTTTAAAATCCGTTAGTAGGCTAATGCATGACGTAGCTTCCCCGGCCATTCTGGCTTTAGCCGGCCAAATGCGCGAATATCTGGCTGTATACCAGGATGCCAAAGACTTAATTGATATCGGAGCCTATGTCGATGGCAGCAACCCGCGGATCGATGAAGCCAAAGCGCATATCGAGAAAATTAACTCTTTTCTCCGCCAGGCTATTGAGGAAAAGTTTAGTTTTGAGGAAATGCAAGAACAAATGCAAAGTGTTTTTAGTGAGGTAAATGATTAATGGGTTTTAAGTTTCGCCTGGAAACCAGCTTGCATTTAGCTGAACAAGAATTGGATATAGCCCGGGGCTTCTTGGCAACAGAGCTGCGCAAATTACAAGAGCTAAGCAGCAGGCGCAATAAACAGGCTGAGTTGTTCCTTAAAGCCTTAAGGGGACAGAAAAAAGCCTGTTTGGAGCAACCTTCCAGCTTAAAATCCTGGCAAAATTATAGTGTCGAACAAAAAGAAAAATTGCTTAAATTGGAAGCGGAAGTCCGCGAACAAGAGAAAAATGTTCTTAAATACAGGGAAAAGCTGATCCAGTGCCGAATTAAAGTGGAGAAATTGAAAAGGCTTAAACAGAAGAAGTTTAAACTTTTTTACATAGAAGAACTGCGTAAAGAGCAAGCTGTGCTGGATGAGATAGCCTCTAGGAAGTGGTAGGAGGAGGTTGCCATGATTTTTGTTACCAGGCTTAACAGCAAAGAATTTGCGATTAATCCGGATCTGATCGAAATAATTGAAGAAACGCCGGATACTGTCATTACCTTAACTAATAACAATAAGTATATTGTTAAGGAAACAGCCACAGAAATAATCAACCGGATAACAAAGTTTCGACGTGCGTGTCACCCGGACTTTAGAGGAGGAAAATAAGAGGTGCGAGTTGGTATTAGCAGAAAATTTTTCGCCGTAGTGGGGATTCTGGTTATCGGTATGGGGTTAGGGGCAGGAAGTATGGTTTTAAAAGAAAGGTTTTTCCCCACCGGGCAAGTTCAATTTGACAAGGAAAAGAAACACAAGGAAATTGGCCCGCTGATTGAGATGGAAGAAATCTTTGTTAACCTTGACAGAGGTGGGTTCATCAAAACTGAGATAACTTTAGAGGGAGTTAACTCCAAGTCTAAAGAGAAAATTCAAGCCCAAGAGGTTTTCTTAAGGGATAGAATTATTATGGTCTTAGGCTCTAAGGGTCTCCAAGACGTCCAAACGGATGGCCGGGAGAAGCTCAAAAAGGAACTCTTGACTGAACTAAATAAAATTTGCCATGATGAAATTAAAGATGTTCTATTTAAAAATTTTGTTTATCAAATTTAACTAGGACTTAGCATAGAAGAGGAGGGATTGGATGGGTGAAGTACTATCCCAAGCAGAAATTGATGCCTTGCTGAATGCTTTATCTAGCGGTTCTGTTGATGAAGAGACTATTAAAATGTCCAGCCCTCAGAAGATTAGGGTTTATGATTTTAAAAGACCTAATAAGTTTTCCAAGGGACATCTCAATTCCCTGCTAAATATTCATGAGAATTTTTGCCGGGCTTTAGCAACTTATCTGGCAGGTAACATGCATGTTGCGGTGGAAGCTAAAGTTCTCACAACCGAACAGATAACTTATGATGAATTTATTCGTTCCATGCCTTATCCGACAATCCTGGGTATTTATAATATGCTTCCTCTGGAAGGGAACGCTCTACTGGAAATCAGTCCAGCTTTAGCTTTTATCATGGTTGACCGGCTTCTAGGTGGGCAAGGCTCCGAAAACATCAAAAACAGGGATTTAACTGAAATTGAACGGAAGATCATAATGAGCAAGTTGAAGAGGATTGTTCAGCTGATAGGCGAAGCTTGGACGGAGATTTTCGAAGTTAAGTCTGAGCTCATAAACATGGAGACTAATCCTCAATTCACGCAAATTGTGGCTCCCAATGAGATGGTTGTGGTGAGTACCATGGAAGTTAAAATAGCTGAAGCCAGAGGAATGATCAGTATCTGCCTGCCTTATATAGTGATTAAACCTATCCTGGATAAACTGAATACTTTGTTCCTTTTTTCTTCGGGAGTGAAAGTAATCACTCCGGAAGAAAAGGAAAGGATCAAGCAAAAGATCGAGTGGGCTAGAGTTCCTTTGAAAGTATTCATTGGCAAGACTCAAATTACGGTACAGGAGCTTCTGCATTTGGAACGGGGTGATGTTATTCCCCTTAATCAAGGTATCAAAGAAGCCTTAGCTGTTTATGTCGGAGATTTTATCAAGTTTAAAGGGATGCCTGGCTTAGCCGGGAGTAAAATGGCTGTACAAATCACCGAAGTAATAACTAAAGGGGGTGATAATAATGTCTAAAGGAATGCTTTCCCAGGAAGAAATTGATGCTCTATTATCCGAGTCTATGAATGCAGACTACGCAGGAGAGAAAGATACTTCCTTGGAAAATAACCTGATAGATATTACTGATTTGGAAAAGGATGCCATAGGTGAAATAGCCAATATCTCCATGGGAACTGCGGCTACGACTTTATCGCAAATTGTAGGCAAAAGAGTAGAAATAACAACACCCAAAGTTGATATTACCTCAGCTCAAAAAATCTTTGATGAATACCCAATCCCGCATATTTTGATTGATGTTAAATATAAAAGCGGAATTGAAGGTTCCAATATGCTCATCCTTTCTCGCCGGGATGGCTCCATAATTGTCGATTTAATGATGGGCGGCAAGGGCTTAAATCCTACCGACGACCTTAGTGAGATGCAGATTAGCGGGATTTCGGAGGCTATGAATCAAATGATAGGCTCGGCCGCTACTTCGATGTCCACAGTATTTAACGCTGTGGTCGATATTACTCCTCCCCGGGTTATTTTAAGTGACACCGGTAATGAAGCCTCGGTCTTGCTTGCTAACCTTAATGGCGGGGAACCGCTCGTAAGGATTTCCTTCCGGATGGTTATCGAAGGGATTTTGGACAGTGTTTTGCTCCAGGTAATTCCCATGAATGTAGCCAAGGGGATGGCCATGCGGGTAATGGGCACAATGACCGGAGAACAAAACCTCGTCCCGGCAGGAGCCCCAGCCGGAAAAACAGAGACCCTACTGCAACACCGGCAGCCTCATCTTATCAGGCACCGCCTCCACCGCCTGAGGCTGCCTGGCAGGCTCCGTTTGAGATGTCTTTGCCGCCGCTTCCGGAAGCTAATCCCACTTTTGTCCAACCGGCACAATTCGCTCCCCTTGTTGCCGCCGGCACACCAAATCTGCCCAATAACCTGGAGTTAATCTATGATGTGCCCCTTCAAGTAAGTGTCGAACTGGGGAAAGCGACCAAAACCATTAAAGAAATTTTGGAATTGGGGCCGGGGGCTGTTATTGAACTCGACCGCCTGGCGGGCGAGCCTGTAGATATGATTGTCAACGGCAAGCTTATCGCCAAGTGCGAGGTGGTAGTAATAAATGAAACATTTGGTATCCGCATCACGGAGATAGTGAATCCTGAAGAGCGAATTGATACTTTTAACTAAGGAGGAGGAGAAGAAGTGGCTTATACAGTAATGCTGGTTGATGATGCAGCCTTCATGCGCATGATGCTCAAAGACATCCTTGCCAGTACAGCGGCTATCAAGTTATCAGTGAGGCTGAAAACGGAGCTGTGGCGGTGGAAAAGTATGCGGAAGCTAAGCCGGATATCACGATTATGGATATTACCATGCCGGAAATGGATGGCTTGCAGGCCGTCAAAGAGATTAGGGCAATTGATCCCCAGGCCAAAATAATAATGTGCAGTGCCATGGGTCAGCAAGCTATGGTGATTGAGGCAATTCAGTCGGGTGCCAAAGACTTTGTCGTTAAACCTTTCCAACCGGAGAGAGTGCTGGAAGCTGTGGCCAAGGCTTTGAAATAGAGATGCCTAACAGTTTTAATGAAAACCAACCTTACGATCCGAACTCTAACGGCACCTCCGGCAGCCGAACCCTTCTCTTGGGCCGGTCTTATTGCTACTGTTTTAATCTTTTTGCTCATTCTGCTGGTTTCTTTATGGCTGATAAAACGGCTTAATCGTTATACGGTACGCAATATGCAGTCACCCTGGCTCAGAATTCTTGACCGTCAAGTGTTAAGCGGCCAACAGGTCTTATACCTTGTCGAGATTGCCGGCAGAATCCAGATTCTAGGGGGAACAGACCATCACTTGACGAAGGTGGCTGAAATCAACGATCCGGAAATTGCTGCCGAAATTCTGGAAGAGATAGCTAGCCGGCCGGAAGAAAAAATGGACAGGCTCTTAACGGGTATCTGGAAAAGGTTAAGAAGGAAGAAAAAAAACGATAGTTTTTCCCTAGAACTTGAACGGCTGATCGAGGAGGGTAAAAAATGAATTTCTCTCTTGATTTAACCCAAACCGGTTCTGCTGTACAATTATTGCTGCTAATCACCGTTTTATCTCTTGCTCCGGCTATTTTGGTCCTGATGACTTCCTTCACCCGCATCGTTGTGGTTCTTTCCTTTGTCCGCAATGCTTTAGGTACTCAGCAATTACCCCCTAACCAGGTAATTATCGGTCTTTCCTTGTTTCTGACTTTCTTTGTGATGATGCCAACTTTTGCGGAGGTAAATTCGACGGCTCTCCAGCCCTATCTTCAGAATGAGATAACCAGGGAACAGGCTTTAGATAATGCCGAACAGCCTTTGCGCATCTTTATGTTTAAGCAAACCCGGGAAAAAGACCTGGAATTATTTGTTAGCTTAGCTAATATGGAAAGGCCCCGCACTTATGGCGACATTCCTACCCATGTCCTGATCCCGGCTTTTGTGATTAGTGAATTAAAAACTGCCTTTCAAATGGGGTTTGCCATCTTCATTCCTTTTATGATCATTGATATGATTGTGGCCAGTACCCTAATGTCTATGGGGATGATGATGATGCCCCCTATGATGATTTCTTTGCCGTTTAAGATATTACTGTTTGTTTTGGTCGATGGCTGGCACTTGGTGGTGGAATCACTGGTTACCAGTTTTTACTAAGAGTGTAACGAAGACATGTCCGAAATGTTATGAGGATGACAGAAAAGTTAAAGGCACCAACCAAAGTGAGGGATAAGCTTTGACTGAAAACCAAATTCTTTATATGGCGAAAGAAGCCCTGGGAACAGGCATTATTGTTGGAGGGCCGATACTTGCGGCCAGCCTTTTGGTGGGGCTTCTGGTAAGCATATTCCAGGCTATGACCCAAATCCAGGAACAAACTTTGTCCTTTATTCCTAAAATTTTTTCTATTGCTTTAATCTTGCTTCTGCTCGGACCCTGGATGATAGATGTTATGACAGCTTATACTACCAATCTTTTCACTGAATTGGTCAACTTCTGCCAGGAACTAGCAGGAAGTGCTTTTTCCGGCTTCAGGAAAAGCCTCCGGCTAGAGAAGGTCCTCGTTAAATTGGAGGAAGGAATTTGAGTTTAGCAGAGCTCCTGCAGTGGAATCTTGTTTTGTTTTTACTGATTTTTTCCCGCTGGGCGGGAATGGTGATGATAGCTCCGGTCTTTGGGGCTCGGGGGGTTCCCGGGCTGGTTAAGCTGGGGTTAGCACTGAGCCTCACCTTAATTCTTTATCCCCTGGCTCTGGCCGCAGATCCTGTTATACCAACCGAGCTCTGGCCATTAATGTGGATAATGATTAAAGAAGTATTAGTAGGGCTTACCCTGGGCTTTATTATCAATTTGGTTACAGCCATTATGCAGGGGGCAGGCCAATTGATTGACTATCAGGTGGGATTTTTAATGGGGAATACCGTGGATCCCATTCATGGTATGCAGAGCCCTATGACAGGTAGTTTTCTTATGGTTCTAACGACAATGCTACTCCTGGCAACCAACTCTCATCACTATATCATTGCAGCAATGGCCAGGAGTTACGAATTTTTACCGATTAATCCTGTGGCACTTACCCATGGTACAGCATTCTATATCGAAATCACAGCCCGGGTTATTGCTCTTTCTTTACAAATAGCCATGCCGGTATATGGGGCGTTGGTCCTGGTTGATTTGGGGGTTGGCTTTTTATCTAAGACTGTTCCCCAGCTAAATATCTTCTCGGTTATTTTTCCTGTGAAAATAATCTTTGGCTTGGTTCTTTTTTACTTGATGATTTCCTTTTTCGGGGAATCAGTCTCCCAAATTTTTGACCTTACCATGCGATGGGTATTTGAGCTCTTAAGGGGGTGGAGTCAATAGCAGAAAAAAGGTTTCCGGCAACTCCTAAACGCAGGCAGGAAGCCCGCAAAAAAGGGCAGGTTTTAAAAAGCCAGGAATTAATTTCTGCGGTTATGCTCTTAGCCCTGGTTGGGTTTCTGAAATTTTGGCTGCCACATATTTTCAACAAGATAGCCGACCTTTTCCGCTTCCTTGCTTCTTTCTCCGGGGAATGGAATGTGCATTCTGTCTCGGAAGTGGCGGTGAGTGTCGCCTGGCAGTCCTTCTTAATCCTTGGGCCTTTGTTTCTGCTCTCAGTGGCGGTCGCTGTTGCCGTGAATTTCCTGCAGGTGGGGGCACTTTTTACAGTCGAACCTCTTAAACCGCAAATTTCCAGATTAAGCCCCGTACAAGGCCTGAAAAGGATGTTTGGCCTTAAGGCCTTGGTTCAGCTGCTTAAATCTTTATTTAAAGTTCTGGTCATCGGTTATTTTCTATATGCCGTTATCCGTGATAATATGAATGTTTTTCCGGCTCTCCAAGGGCTAACCGTCGGGCAGTCCACTGTTATTTTGGGTAATCTGTTATTTGAATTGGCCTGGAAAGCCGCCTTAGCCTTTTTAATCATCGCTGTGGCCGATTTCCTCTACCAATGGTGGGAGTACGAAAAAAATTTACGCATGTCTCAGCAGGAGATTAAGGAGGAATATAAACAAACCGAAGGAGACCCTCAGCTTAAAGCCCAGATCAAAAAGCGCCAGCGGATGTTTGCTATGCGCCGGATGATGGAGGATCTCAAAGAGGCTGATGTTGTCATCACCAACCCTACTCACTATGCGGTTGCCTTAAAGTATGACCCGGCCAAACATGCCGCCCCCTATGTTGTGGCCAAGGGGCAAAATGAGCTCGCTCTGCGCATCAGGGCTCTGGCTGAAGAAAATGGCATTATAATTATGGAAAATAGACCTCTGGCTCAGGCCCTTTATGCCCAAGTGGATTTGGGGCAGGTGGTGCCGGCGGATTTATATAAAGCAGTGGCCGAAGTCCTGGCGTTTGTCTATAAGCTTAATAAGCGCAAGCGCTATTATTCGGCCTAAGAGAAGCGGGGCAGCACCCGCCATTCCGTGAAGGCTTGCGGAGGCCTTCACGCCTAACAAGTGATCACGTCATCCTGAACACAGTAAGGAGCTTAAGGCCTTCAAGGGATCATCTGGGGAAGATCCTTCAGTCATCCCTCCTTCAGGCTGACAAGGGGAATGGAACTAAAATATCAAGAGAAGAAAACGGGAGGCTAGTTCATTTATGGCGACTACGGTTACCGGCAGAATAACAAGAAGTACAGACGTAATCGCCGCTTTAGGCATAGTTGGCATTGTGGTCATGATGGTAATTCCCATCCCGGCCGGCTGGCTGGATTTCCTGATTACTCTTAATATCACGGGGTCTGTTCTCATCCTGATGCTGGCGGTTTTTACCAAGGATCCTTTGGAATTTTTCGTTTTGCCTTCCCTCTTGCTGACTATGACTCTCTTCCGTTTATCCTTAAATTTAGCCACTACTAAATTGATTTTACTGGAGGCTTATGCCGGAGATGTTATCCAGCAGTTTGGGGAATTTGTAATTCAAAACAATCCGGTTGTAGGTTTTATTGTTTTTTGTATTTTGGTTGTTGTTCAATTTATTGTTATCACTAAAGGTGCCGAACGTGTTTCCGAAGTGGCTGCCCGGTTTACGCTGGACGCCATGCCCGGTAAACAAATGAGTATTGATGCTGACTTAAATGCGGGAGTGATCACTGAACAGGAAGCACGTTTGCGAAGAAGAAAAATCCAGCAGGAAGCGGACTTTTACGGGGCAATGGATGGGGCAAGCAAATTTGTTAAGGGTGACGCCATCGCTGCGATTATTATCTTATTTATTAATATTATCGGTGGCTTTGTAATCGGGGTGGTCACCGGAGGCATGCCTTTTATCGAAGCTCTGCATACTTATACCCTCTTAACCATCGGGGACGGTCTAGTAACTCAGATACCGGCTTTGCTGATTTCCACAGCCACAGGCCTGGTCGTTACCAGGGCAGCATCCGATACTAATCTGGGAGAGGATTTAGCCAAACAGCTCTTTCGGGTTCCCAAAGCACTTTATATTACCGCAGTGGTGCTTGTGGCTCTCGCCATTCTGGGATTGCCTAAAATCCCTTTGCTTACTATGGCTCTTGTTGCTGCCTTACTGGGGTATTATCTGCAGAAAAGCACGGCCGTTAAAGTGGAAGCGGAATCGGCAGCTGCCGTGCAGAGTGAAGTGGAAGAAACCAAAAAGCCTGAAAATGTTATGAACATGCTGGGCATTGATAATATGGAATTGGAAATCGGCTATGCCTTGATTCCCTTGGTTGATGCCGGCCAGGGCGGAGACCTCCTGGACAGAATTGTGCTCATCCGCAGGCAGATAGCCGGCGAGCTGGGCTTTATAGTACCGGTAATCAGGGTGAGAGATAATATGAATTTACAGCCCAATCAATATATTATTAAGATCAAAGGAGCGGAGGTAGCTGCCGGCGAACTGCTGGCGGATCATTACCTCTCTATCAGCAGTGGGATTGATGATGACTCTATCCCGGGCATACCAACCAAAGAACCGGCTTTTGGCTTAGATGCCAAGTGGATTCATGCTTCCAACAGGGAAGAGGCAGAGCTTACCGGTCATACCGTTGTAGATGCCCCAACGGTCTTAGCAACGCATTTAACTGAAGTGATTAAAAGCCATGCTCATGAAATTATCAGCCGGCAAGATGTGAAAAAGCTAATTGATCACGCTAAAGAGCAGGCTCCGGCAGTAGTAGAAGAATTAATCCCTGATCTTCTGAACCTGGGGCAGGTCCAAAAAGTACTCTGCAATCTCTTACGCGAACGGGTTTCCATTAGGGATTTGGTAACCATACTGGAAAACCTGGCAGACTATGCTTCCTATACTAAAGATATTGACAGGCTGACGGAACATGTCCGTCAGGGCTTGGCTCGGCAGATTATTCAACCTCTCTTAGATAGTGAGAAAAAACTACCTGTCCTTACCGTTGAGCCGCGCATCGAGCAGTTGATCCTGGATAATCTGCGTCCTTCCGATTATGGTAATTATGTCAATCTTGATCCTTTAGTGATGCAAAAGCTCATCAAACAAATTGCGGTTCAAGTTGAAAAGCTTGTTCTTAACGGCCATCAGCCGGTAATCTTATGTGCCCCTGTTGTCCGCATTAATTTAAAGCGGCTGACAGAAAGGCAAATACCTCATTTAGTTGTCCTTTCTTATAACGAATTAGTACAGGGTATTGAGGTACAAGCCCTGGGAATGGTGGTGCTGGACAATGAGAGTTAAGCGTTTCATTGGTGAAAATGTGGCTGAAACCATGGGCAAAATTAAACGGGAATTAGGCTCAGATGCTGTTATTCTACAAACCCGCCAAATTAAAGAAGGGGGATTCCTGGGTTTTTTTGCGCGCACCAAGGTGGAAATAACCGCAGCGATTGAAGATAACCTTGATAGGGAGAAAATAGAAAACTCCCGAACCCAGGCACTACCGGCAGTAAATACTGAGGTTATAAAAAAAGCCTATGAGGCTTATCGGGATAAAGAAAATGAAAATGCCCGGGAGTGTTTTAAGCAGGGAGCTGCGGGCTCGCCCGACCTACCGGAACAAAACCCCTTGGCAACAACTCAATCGGAATTAAAAGAAATGCATAATCTTTTAAAAGAAATCAAAGGGCATCTGGCCGAGAGGGAAGATGACAAAAAACCAGTTCCTGAGCCCCTGAACAAATGGGCTGATTTTCTAACCGCAAGGGGTGTCAGCTCAGAGTTGACAATGAAGCTCCTGACAGCGATTAAAACCGAATTAAGTTCAGAGCAGTGGGCCGATGCCGCTCATGTTTTCGAGAAGCTTAAAAAACAGGTAGCCAGGCTTTGCCTGAATACGGAGCTAATCCGGCCGCGCAAATCCCGCTCGCTGGTGGTGGCCTTGATTGGCCCGACCGGAGTAGGGAAAACGACGACTATAGGTAAGCTTGCTGCCGGTTTCAGTATTATCGAGAGGCGCAAGGTAGCCTTGATAACCGCTGATACCTACCGGGTAGCCGCAGTGGAACAGCTGAAAACCTTTGGGGAAATTATCGGTGTGCCGGTAGAAGTCGTCATGACTCCGGAAGATTTAAAAATAGCTATTGACAGCCATCAGGATAAAGAACTGATCTTTATTGATACAGCCGGCCGTAGTCCCTATCACGAATTGCATATGTCGGAATTGGAGGCTTTTCTTAAGAAAGCCAAACCGTCGCTAACGATGCTGGTTCTAAGTGTAACTACCAATCTTCCGGATCAAATTAAAGTCTATGAGCGTTTCCGCAAGTTATCTACCCATTTGATTTTGACCAAATTGGACGAAAGTTATAGCCAGGGTGCAATCCTGGATATTCTGGTTAACACCGATTTGCCTGTTGCCTATCTGACAAACGGGCAAGATGTGCCGGACGATATTGATGCGGCCACGCCGGAGAAACTGACCGGCTACGTTCTAGGGGAGGGTAATCCCTATGTATGATCAGGCCAGTACCCTGCGCCGGTTGGCAGGGGAGAGAGACTCGGCATTTTCCAGAAATATGCGGGTTATTGCCGTCAGCAGCGGCAAAGGCGGTGTAGGGAAAACCAGTCTGGTTGTTAATCTTGCTCTGGCTTTAACCGATTATAACTATAAAGTAATTATCCTGGATGGTGATCTCGGCCTGGCCAACGTTGATGTCGCCTTTGGCATTACTCCCCGTTACAATATTAGAAATTTGTTAAGCGGAGAAAAAAGAATTGAAGAAATTATTTATCAGGTGGAAAAAGGCATCAAAATCCTGCCAGGTGCTTCTGGGGTAACCGAGCTGGCTAACCTGGACCGCGGACAGCTGAAGAATGTCTTAGTTAATCTTGGTCGCCTGGAAAGGATGGCGGATATTTTGCTGATCGATACCGGGGCAGGTTTAGGACACAATGTTTTAAATTTTATTTGCGCTTCCGACGATTGTATAGTTGTGCTGACTCCGGAACCACCTTCCATGACCGATGCCTATGGGCTTTTGAAATCAATCCACAACCAGGCTAAAAAGATCAATATTAATGTTGTTATCAACAGAGTTAAAAGCGAGGGGGAAGCCCAGCAAGCTTTTGAAAGGCTGGCCTACGCTGCCAGGAAGTTTTTAGGTCTACCGCTGAACCTCCTGGGCTGGATATATGATGATCCTTTAGTTGGGCGTTCTGTTATGGAGCAAAAACCGCTGGGAATATCCTACCCTCAGAGTAATGCCTATAAGTGTGTTCAATGGATCGCGGGCAATGTTGCCGGCATTTACCAGCAGCCGCCAACCCAAAACGGTGGGATTAAAGGTTTTCTGTCCACTCTGTTAAGAACTAATTAGCAAAGACAGGCTGGACAACCGGAAATAAGAATATTTTTCGGTAGAGGGATATTTGAGGAAAGAATAATAATAATTTGGGGGTGAAAACAGTGCTCTATGCTGACAAAATTTATGAAGGATTATCTATTAAAATTGTTGTCGCGGAAGGAGAATACCAAGGGAGCTACCGGACAAAAGTCGAAGAGGTGCAGGAAGACAGCACTCTTACAATTGGTGTGCCGATTGTTGAGGGGCAGTTCATCCCTTTGCGGGAAGGGACAAGCCTGGAAGTGACCTTTAGCGACGCTTGGTCAGCCTATTCCTTTAACAGCGTTATCTTGAACAGATTCTCAGAGCCAATCCCCACTTTTATTATTAAGTATCCGGAGAAGATCAATAAAATTCAGAGAAGAAAATTTGTTCGTATCCCGGTTGTCCGCCCCCTCAAATATAAGGTTTATCAAGAACAGGAAGACGGGGAAGAAAAGATTGGTTCCATGAAAGATTTAAGCGGCGGCGGACTGCGCTTTCAATCCCGGGAAGACCTGCCACTTAAAACCAAATTAGAAATAAGAACTAATATGGATGCGGAGGACTTGGAGGTTCCCGGGCTTGTTATCCGCTGCATTAAGGACGAAGACACAGATTTATTTAATATCTCTATTGAGTTTCAAGATATCTCGGAAAAGACCAGAGATCAAATTGTTGGTTATGTTTTTAAAATACAAAGAGAAATGCGAAGAAAGGGTCTGATTTAAGAATGGAAATATCTGCGGCTCGCATTGAAGCTCTCAAAGAAGTAGGAAACATTGGTGCCGGTCATGCGGCGACTTCTCTTTCTAATTTGCTGCAAACCAGGATCGAAATGTCAGTGCCTAAAGTTTGGCTTGTTCCCCTGGAGAGATTGCAGGAAGCGTTGGGACAGCTGGATGCCACGAAAGTAGCCTTATATTTAAAAGTGACCGGTGAAGCGCCCGGAAAAGCTATGTTTATTCTTTCTGTGCCCTGCGCACAGCACATGGCTCAGACTTTGCTTCTCAAACCGGAGCCCCCGGATATCTTTAAGGATGAAATGGCTCAATCAGCTCTGCAGGAGGTAGGAAATATTTTAGTCAGTTCTTTTGTCATAGCTTTGACTCAGTTCTCAGGCTGTATGCTTCAGCCTTCGATACCTGCCCTGGGCTTGGATATGATTGGGGCGATGATCGATGGGGTTCTCTTGGAAGAAGGCCAGATTGACGATAATATTCTGATTATAGATACCAAGTTGTCCGGGCAGGAAGAAATGGAAGGGATATTCCTTTATATTCCTGAAGAAGGATCAATCGACAAGTTATTGGGAGCATTTGGCATATGAGTAAGACCATCGTAGTTGGTATGGGAGATTATAAAGTTGGCAAAACACCGGATAGGTTAATGACTGCAGGGCTTGGTTCCTGTATAGGGGTTTGTATCTATGATTTGCAGTCCCAGATTGGGGGGATGGCTCATATCATGCTTCCCAGTTCCGGCGAGAACAAGAAGGGTAATCCGGCTAAATATGCCGATACCTGCCTGGCTATGATGCTGGAAGAACTTTATAAAATGGGGGCAATTAAGGCTCGCCTTAAAGCAAAGATGGCCGGAGGTGCCCAGATGTTTTCCTTTGGCGGGAAACCTCCGCTCCTCAAAATAGGAGAGAGAAATGCGGAGGCTGTGGGCCAGGAATTAAAAAAAGCAGGTATACCTTTATTGGCTTCAGATATAGGAGGTACCTTCGGCCGGACTATAAATTTTGATATTAAAACCGGGGATTTGCATGTCAAGACGATTAATTTCGGCGAAAAGGTGATTTGATGGTTTGGCCTGAGAAAGAATCCATCGAGAGTTTAATATACAAACTGGCAATTCTGGCTGCAGGCTCTGTGTTAGTATTATCTATTTACAACGGTTACCATTTTTTACTGATCATTTTGCGGACCATAGCGGCTTTCTTAATAATATACTTTCTGGGTAAGGGACTAATGGCTGTCTGGGATAGTTTATCACCACCGCCCGCGGAACCCACATTTTCCAAGATAGATGTCCTCTTAGGTGATCAGATTTTAAACGACGAAAATGGTAATCTTGACGTGGCCGAGGATGAAGGTACCTTTTCTCCCGGTAGTTATCAGGGGACTCTCCCGGGACAGATCAATGCCAATCTAAAAAACAAATTGTCGGATGCCGAGCAAAAAGCACAAATAGCCCAAAAAATGGGTTGGGGTAAGTAGGAGGTGTCGGACGGATTGTATAGCGGACAGTATAATACTGCCAAACAAAATCCTTGGACCGAAGAGCATTTAGTAAAGTATTTACCTCTGGTGAAAAGGATTTCAGGCCGGCTGGCAATGTCTCTGCCTGCTCATGTCGATGAAGAAGATTTAATTAGTTACGGTGTGTTTGGTTTGCTTGATGCTCTGCAGAGGTTTGAACCTTCAAGGGGGGTTAAGTTCGAAACCTATGCTACTTTGAGGATTCGGGGCTCAATTATCGATGGTTTAAGATCAATGGACTGGGTTCCGCATTCAGCCCGCCAAAAAGTCAAACGTGTGCAGCAGGGATTTGCTGAATTGGAAGCGATGTACGGCCGCTATCCTTCGACCGAAGAAGCTGCCAAATTCCTGGGAATGTCGGAGGAAGAGCTGAACACAACTCTTCTCCAAGGACAATATATGACCTTGGTGCCTTTGGAAGAAATGACAGGCAATGATTCCGGAGATGCTAGTATTTCTCCTCTGGATCTAATCATTGACCAGAAGTCACAGGAGTCTTTTGAGCAGATTGAAAAAGAAGAACAAAAAAAAGTTTTGACCGAGGCCATTGAAAAACTGTCTGAGAAAGAGAAAATGGTAGTAGCCTTATATTACCGGGAGGAACTCACTTTAAAAGAAATAGCTGCCGTTATGAACCTTTCGGAATCAAGGATATCCCAAATACATTCTCAAGCGATCTTAAGGTTACGGGGTTACCTCAGCCGACAAAAAAAGAATATCTTCTAGGGTTACTTCTTAGGAATGGAGTAACCCTTTTTATTTCTTTGTTTTTCCCCTTAAAGGCATGAGGTTCCTTCACTACGTTCAGGACAAGCCTTCGTTGCCGCTCAGGAGACTTTGACGCTCCTCCCTGAAGCTTGAAGCGCTCGCTAGACTTTACGTGACAATGCTTTCGCTGAAACGTGAAAGCGTTTATGGGATGACGCTAAAGTCTCTTAGTTTTTCAGCCGATATAGTTGGTAGGTGAAGGAGGTGAAAAAATGAATATTACGGATGTTCTGCCGCTAGGGAGTACCGAAGGAAGGGGTAAGGCCCAAAGGGAAGATACCACAGCAGCAAATACCCTGCTTTTTTCTCTTTTCCTTAATAACCTTCTGGGAAAATCTTCGGCGGTAGGGCAAAAAGCTGAAGAACAGCCGGATTATAAGCCGGGTCCTGACCAAGAAAATAGTTATACAGAGAGTATTTTAGGATCAAACGCTTATCTTCCGCTTCTTCAGTATTTATTTCCGGCAGGCAAGGAGGCCAATTCCGGATTAACGTGCAGGCAAAACCTGGACATTTCTCAGAATAAGGAAGCTGATCTTAAGGTAGTTCTTGATCTTTGGCCAACGGACTTTCTTAAAGGGAGCAGCCAAGAGAGCCTAAACTATCTAACCGGTATACCGACTGAAGTTTTCGGACAGGAGCAGGCAGATTTGTTAAATGCTGCACTGCTTAAGGCTTGGGGACAGCAGCAGATGGGCTTCTTAAATAGTTTGCTAAGTGAGGTTTTCGGACAGGGGCAGGCTGTACCGCTTGAGGCTTGGGGAGAGCAGCAGATAGGCTTTTTAAAAAATCTGCTAGTTAAGGCTTTGGGACAAAAGACCGCTGGGGTTTCTAATCCTGAATCAATCAAGAATTTAAGCGAGGAGCAGATTATTTTCTTAAAGAAGGAACTAGTCAGTACCCTAGGCAAGGAGCAACCTTTTTTAACTAAACAAAATAAAGAGCCAATTCAGCCCCATAGCAATGTTCAGGTTAGTGCTCAAGCCTTAAGAGGCTTAGGATTGGAAGGGAGTACCGGTCCTAAGGTTAGAGAGCTTACGGCTCTCCCTTTAACGGAGTTGGATGATAATATAGAGACAGGTAAACAACTTCAGGAACTATCCGGTAAACTCGAGCTGGCAAATAAGCTGGAAAGAGATAGCGGGGTGGTTCTTGTTAACAGGCCATTTTATCTCTTCACCGGGAAAGAGGATTTGTCAACAAAGTCCGGGGGAGAAAGTACAACATTGCAGGAACAGGCTTTGAGGCAAGAGAGTCAGGGGGAAAACCGCTCTCCCGCCCAACAAAGTGATTGGCCTACAGCCCTAATGGGCGATAAGGTTTATGAAGCTGTTGCTTCCGAGGTTCCCTTAGAGAACCGAATCAGCGCTTCTTCGCATAAGGTTAAGGTCTGGGAAGAAGTTCTTAACCAGCTGTCCAAGCAAGATTTTAACAATCAAAAAGAAGTTAGGGAGTTATCAATTCATCTGCAACCGGAGGAACTAGGTAAAGTAAGGATTTTCATGCGCCTGGAAAACGGTCAGATTCACCTCGTCCTGAATGCTTCGGAACAAACCACAGGTGTTATCCTGGAGAACCATCTGCAAGACCTTAAGAATGGCCTTACCCAAATGGGTGTTAACTGCGGCAGTTTTGAAATGTCTCAAGAAGACGGCTACCACCAGGAAACAAAGCGGGAATATCTTAGTTCCGACCAGGATTTTCCCTATCGGAGGCAGGAAGAAGAGATATTGCCTGCGCTTACCGCCACTACTTATTTTACTGGTAATGGTTCCGGCAACAGGATTAATGTCAGTGCTTAACGGAGGGGATCAGGATGACTACAGTTTATGGTTCGAATTATCCCGGGTATGATTCCTCTTATTCTAATACGGCAGCCAAGACGCCTAGCCAAGAATTGGGCAAAGATGAATTTCTCAGGCTCTTAGTTGCCCAGCTGCAAAACCAAGACCCCATGAATCCCATGGAAGATACCGATTTTATAGCCCAACTAGCCCAATTCAGTACCTTGGAACAAACCACCAAGATGTTCAATTCCTTGGAGGCTTTTCGGACAAGTATGAATGTACTTGTCAGCCAGTCCTTATTAACACAAGGAGCAGCCCTTATCGGCAAGGAGGCGGTGGGTCTGGACAGTTCCGGGCAAGAAGTCGCCGGCCGCATCACTTCTCTAAAAATAATTAATGATTCTTTGCAAGTCATGATTGGGGATACTTCGGTAGACCTCTTAGACATCATCGAAATTAAAGAAGCACAAGCCGAGGAACCCATTAAGGAGGAAATTCCGGAGGAGCCGGCCGGGGAGGAGATCCCTGAAGATAATTTTGAAGAAAGTCCTGCTGAAGATATACCGGGAGAGAATCCCCCTGAGGATATACCGGGGGAAAATCCTCCTGAAGATATTCCGGGAGAGAATTCTCCCGAGGATGAGGGCTAAGGGGACATGGGCTTTTTATATTACTAACTGGAAAACACTTTTTAGCTAAATTTAAAGGATAAAATTGGAGGTTATGCTTTATGATGCGTTCCTTGTATTCCGCCATTACCGGTTTGAAAAACCATCAAATCAGTATGGATGTTATAGGTAATAATATCGCCAATGTTAATACTTCGGGCTACAAAAAAGCGAGGACAACCTTTGCCACCATGCTTGGCCAAGCTATTCGGGGTGCCTCCGCGCCTGATGAACTGACTAATGCTTACGGAGGAACCAATGGGATTATGATCGGCCTTGGTTCGACTTTGGGTTCAGTGGATAAGGTTATGGGACAGGGCAGTTCTCAGTATACCGGCAAGGACACGGATATGATGATTCAAGGTTCGGGGATGTTTGTTCTGGAATTGGGCGGCAATACTGTCTATACTCGGACAGGTAATTTTAGTTTTGATAAGTCCGGTAACCTGATTGACCCGGCGACAGGTGCACTTCTCCAAGGCTATAAGTATTCCGGCGGCGCTTTCCCGGATGATGGGTCTTCAACAACAACTATCAATTTCAAGCTGGGCGATCCGCTGACGACCGGTTCCAGCTATACCCTGGAAAGTTACAGTATTGACCAGAGCGGTGTTATTACCGGGGTCTTCAGCGATGGTTCCACTTCCCTTACCCAGCCTTTGTATAAAGTTGTAATTGCTAAGTTTCCTAATGAGGCAGGTTTAACACCATTAGGGAATAACTTTTTTGTCCAAAGCAATAACTCGGGTGATCCGGCTATTGGAAGCGCCGGTAGAGAAGGCCGGGGAAACATAGTTCCTAATACTTTGGAAATGTCCAATGTTGATCTTTCCCAGGAATTCACAGATATGATTGTTACCCAACGTGGTTTTCAGGCTAATTCCAGGGTTATTACCGTGTCTGATACCATTCTGCAAGAGTTGATAGATCTGAAACGCAATTAATGAATTTTGTAAAAAATAAAGGATTTGCGCGTGGAAAAGAGAATATCTTAAGGAGTTTGTAAGCATGAGGGTATCGACAGAGTATTTACAGGTTCTGCAAAATCGCATTGCAATTATCGCCAATAATCTTGCCAATGCCAATACGCCGGCTTTTAAAGAGGGGTTGTTGGCCATTGAAGAGGCTTATGACCTGAGGGAAAGAAGCAATACCATTGCTCAATACGGAGGGGTAATGCCCGGAGCTGAAAATGCCTGGATACAGGAGAGAAATATGTATCTCGGCCAAAGGATTGATTTTAGTCAAGGCTCCTTGGTCGAAACCGGCAATTCCTGGGATCTGGCCATCAGCGGGGAAGGTTTTTTCCAAATAAGAACTCCTGACGGCAAGCTGGGTTATACTCGCGCAGGCTTATTCAGCCCCGACAGCAGGGGAAACCTCGTTAATAATGAAGGTATGTTCGTTGATCCGCGGATTTACATTCCCGAGAATGCTACAGAAATAAGTATTAAATCTGACGGTACTATTGTAGGAATTTTGCTTGAAGAGGCTGCACCTGGCCAAAATGCAGAGTTGCCGGAACCAACCGAGTTGGGCAGAATTAGGCTCTATAAGTTTAATAACCCTGACGGCTTGGAGCAAATGGGGCAGAATGTCTACCTGCCAACCGAAGCTTCCGGGGAAGCCATAGCAGGGGTTCCGGGGACTGACGGTTACGGAGAAATTAGAGCCGGGATGCTGGAAAGATCGAATACAGATCTGGTTGAAGCCATGACAAATTTAATTCAAGCTCAACGAGCTTATCAGTTTGATTTGCGAATTGTTAAGAATCAAGATGAAATGCTGCAGCAGGCTATTATGATGAGGGGATAAAAATGGCAGGTTGGTTGGATTCCAAAATTATTAATCTCTTGGAGGGCGGACTGGACGGCTTAAGCTTGCGGCATAAAGTCCTGGCGGATAATATCGCTAATATTGACACTCCCGGCTTTAAACGGTCCGATGTTAACTTTGCAGAAGTCCTGCAGGCGACTCTGGAGGGTGGGAAAACCGGAAGTATTGAATTGAAGAGGACTTTACCGCAGCATTTGCCGGGGATAGGTTTTTTTAACGATAATTTAGTTGTTCAGGATAACAGTACCGCTTTCCGCAATGACGGGAACAACGTTGACATTGACCAAGAAATGGCCAGATTAGCGCAAAATACTCTGCAGTATAACGCTTTGGCCAGTGCCTTAACTTCTCATCTGAATTTGCTTCGTCAGGTTATTCAAAGCTAGGATTCGGCTCTTCTTTGGAAGTGAATTATCTAAGATGGTGGTGATACCCTTGCTGCGTGGCCTCTATACGGCAGCTTCAGCAATGCTGCTTAGTAATAAACAGAGCGATTCTATTCAAAAAAATATTGAAAATCTGCATAATCCCGGGTATCGGCAGGAAAGTGAACGGGTTACATCTTTTCCCCGGCTGCTGGTTAATAGGTTGGATTCCTGCTCTTCCCTTAAGCGAGGTTCAGATAATGTGCCCTTAGGAATAATGGGGACGGGTGTTTATGCCGATCGCCAGTGGTACAGCGACAAAGCGGGAGATATCCGCCAAACGGAAACCCTGACGGATATGGCTCTGAGTTCTGAGGGCTACTTTGTTGTTGATACTTTGCAAGGCGAGAGGTATACCAGAAACGGGCATTTTGTTTTAGATCCGGCCGGGATGCTAAGAACAGCAGGCGGTAATATGGTCTTGGGTGAAAACGGGATGATTGGTCCTTTGCCAAAAGAATTTGTTGTTAAATTAGATGGAACCATTGAAAATAAAGAAAATCATCAAATCCTAGGCAGGATCAGAATAGTAAATATCCCAGCCGAAAATTTGCAGAAAGATGGGCTGACAGATCTTTATTATTCGACTGCGGAGCCTTTAGAGGTACCAAGGGAAGAAATTAGAATCCATCAGGGTTATATTGAAGAATCCAATGTGGAATTGAGTGCCCAGATGGTCAAGATGCTTCAAGTCACCAGAGCTTATGCGGCTAACCAAAAAGTAATCCAGACCAATGACAACTTGTTGCAAAAGGCTGTCAATGAAATAGGAAAAGTGTAAGTCCGGATAAACTGGTTTAAAGCTTGATTAATGTAAGGGGCGGTGGTTGGATGGCTTTGCAAGTAGTAGTTTTTTCCTTAGGCAGGGAGGATTACGGTATTCCGATTGATGATGTTCAGGAAATTACCCGTTTGGAGAAAATATATCCTTTGCCGCAGGCACCTTTGGAAATTCAGGGGTTGATTAGGATCCGCGGTCAAGCTATTCCCTTGATTAATCTTAATAAAAAATTCGCCGTCCAACAGGTGAAGGAACCTGAATATGCCATTATTATTGAGGTTAAGGACAGGCTGGTTGCTTTTGCTGTGGAGGAAGTTAAAGAAGTAAAAACCTTTGAGGCTGTTGCTCCACCGCCCATGCTGGTTAATTCTAATTTGATCAGGGGTCTGATTAACCTTCCCGAAGGAATTATTATTTTACTTGAACCCCAAGGTATCTTGAATGAAGAAGAAATGACGAACCTTGGGGATTGGCTTGATAAGGTAAGGTAAATCTGTTTCAGCCTTGACAAGGTACTGGAAATACTTTATATTATTCCGTAAGTGATAATGATTGTAATGATGGATAATATTTATCTGGATTATTATGAATACCTGCTCAAAATAAGTTGGCCGGCATTGAGCGGTCTTTTTCTTATCTATCTATTTTTAGGAATAAGGCTATTAAGGGCAATTAAAGCACATGTCACCACTCCAGAGCATCTTTTTGGCCAACAAATTGTGCTTTTTCTGCGCTCAGTCTTAATCATTGTAGTCTTAGCAATCTATACGCATTTCTTTGTTTTAAATTACGGTGATTGGTTAGAAAAGCCGGCTTTGAGCAGGGGGCAGATTGAATCCTTAGAACTTAGGCCTGGCTATTGGCGGGATGATTATTTCCTAACTTTAATTTGCGGAGAAGAAAAGCTTAATGTCAGGATTGACCATCATACATTTTTAGCGCTCAAAGCCGAGGATCAGATTGAAATAGCTTATTTACCAAGAAAAAAAGCAGTATTTTGGTGCTTATTATTAACCTAAGCCCTGATGAATGTCATATAATAACATAAGCTTCTCCTTGGAAGTTTGTGGTATAAGTATATTGACTAACTGTGCTATAATATAATAAAAGAAAGTCTCTTATAATAAAAAAAGGATAGTCTTAACCCAGATTAGGTTAAGGGAAAGGAGAGTGGAATGTCATGCGCATTCTAAAAGTAAACGACAATACGGTTCGCATTTTTATCTCCTTTACCGAACTTGCAGATCGCAATATCTCACTTGCTGATTTTTTCCAACGTTCAGCCAGGACAGAACAGTTCTTTTGGGAATTGATTTCCAAGGCCAGAGAAGAGGTTGATTTTAATCTTGATCAGCCTTTTTGGATCCAGGCTACGGTTGCTTCCGAAGACGAATTCGTTATTACGGTCATAAAGCAAGAAGATCAAATCGAGGCCGAGATAAACCATATTATTCAGACCAGTTTTGGCGAAAAGAAAAAGGGTTCCCGACCATCCTCCAAATTCAGTTCCGAACAGGGTTGGGTTTATGTTTTTGCCGACTTGGAAGATGTCATAGCGGCAGTTCGCCTTCTGCCGGAAATGCCCGGGGTGCAATCCGGACTCTATTCCTTTGAGGATGAATATTATTTAAGCTTAAGCAAAATTGGAACTCCCCGGAAGAAAAAAATTGCCGAGGCTATTCTTGACGAGTTTGGTGAATCAATTTTGATAGCAGAGGTCTTCCTTCAAGAACATGGAGAAGTGTTAATCGAGGGTAATGCCCTTAAAGTTCTTAAAAATTTAGGCAAGAAATAAAGGAGCTAATTAAGCTCCTTTATTTACTAACAAAAATATTTTAGGTAAGCTAATATTATTTTACTAAGTACACCGGCTAGCGAAATAGGTAATCTTTAGGTATTGGGTAATAGTAAACTTTTTTATTGCCCTAGCTTATAGTAAGCTTTTTTGTAAAATACCCAGTCGTATAGAGACTGTTAATCCAGGTAAGGCATTCCCGGCATACCGTCTGTTTTCTAAAATACTGGAGATTATCGGTACGATTGCAGAAGATACACTTGGGTGTTTGTTTTAAAGGCCTGAGGTATAGGACTTTTGCTCCGGGTGTCCTCATTTTTTCCCCTCCGATGCTTTATTCTAGGAAGATTTTTTCTATTATTCTATATATATAGTAGTCTAAAGCGGGTGTCGAAATCTTAAAAAAAACTACAGGCTTTTATTAATTCTTTGTCTTAGAATGCAGAATAAGAGGTGTTTTTTTTGGATGACGCAAATAAAGCTAAGCTCCGCCTCCTGCCGGCGGTACATGAGGTTGTTGACGAGGTAGCCAAATTGGTGGAGGTAGATACTAATTATAATACTCCGGCCATAACCTGGGCTGCAAGAAATGTCTTAGCTCAAGCCCGCCAAAGAATTCTCAAGGCGGAAGAGAGCGGGGAGAAAGGTGATATCCCGGACTCGGCCGCGGAAATAAAAATGTGGGTGATCCAAGCGGTGCTTAGAGAGCTGCAAAGCCCGAGTTCTACTCTGCGGAGGGTAATCAATGCTACCGGAGTGGTTCTGCATACTAATTGCGGCCGGGCTCTGCTGGCTACGGAAGTAGCTGACTATGTTGCCGAGCAGGCGAAACATTATAGTAACTTGGAGCTTGACTTGGAAACCGGCCAAAGAGGATCAAGATACAGTCATGTTCAGAATTTATTGTGCGAATTGACTGGGGCGGAGTCTTCCTTAGTAGTAAACAATAATGCTGCAGCCGTTATGTTAATTATGAATACTTTTGCCCAGCAAAAAGAAGTTATTGTCTCCCGGGGCGAATTGGTGGAAGTCGGCGGCTCTTTTCGCATACCCGATGTATTAATGGCCGGAGGAGCTAGGTTAAGGGAAGTCGGCACAACCAATAAAACCTGGCTGCAGGATTACCGTGAGGCTATAGGTGAGAATACGGCTTTATTGCTTAAAGTACATACCAGCAATTATCGTATTGAAGGGTATCAGCACTCTGTTTCAGCCAAGGAGCTCGTTGCTTTAGGCGAGGAAGCCGGTCTGCCGGTTGTGGAAGATCTAGGGAGCGGCAGTTTGCTTGATGGGACTGAATTTGGACTCCCTAAGGAACCTACCATTCAGGAAGCTGTCCAAGCAGGAGTTTCTCTGGTAAGCTTCAGCGGGGATAAGCTTTTGGGCGGTCCGCAAGCCGGAATTATTTTAGGCAAAAGGGAATTGATCCAAAAGCTTAGCTCCAATCAGCTTACCAGGGCTTTAAGGGTAGACAAGCTTACTCTGGCGGCCTTGGGGGGAACCTTGCACTTATATCAGAGAGGCGAGGCTCATAAAGTCCCGGTTTGGGCAATGCTTGCTAAAACCAAGAGTAAGCTCCGGGAGGAAGCCTTACGCCTTCGGGACTCCCTTCAAGGCTTCGGCAGTTTGCAAGTTGAGCTGGAGGATAACTTTTCCCAGGTAGGCGGCGGCGCTTTTCCCACGGCTAATTTGCCTTCAGTGGTATGTGCTCTGCAACCCTTAAAAGGCTCTGCCTCCCAACTGGAAGAATTTTTGCGCCGGGGGGAAATACCGATCCTGGCCAGGATTTCCAAGGACAAAGTACTGCTTGATCCCCGAACCTTAGTGAGCGATGATATTCCGGTGATAGTTGAACGACTGCTGGAATGGGAAAATATACAGGCAGAGCAAAAATAATGGCTCTCTGTCAAATCTTGGGCTATCTCCTTAAAAACGGAGAGTAAATAAACCAAATATTGGAGAAGATGACTTCATCCGGAGGCATCTTCTTTTGCATTGAACTTGCCATTGAACTTGCCCAAATACTCCATTCACACATTCACGTAGGGAAATAGTCCGGTGGATTCGTATTTGGTCAAGTTTTCTATGATGGCTGTATGGGTTTTTTCTTTTATTGAAGCCTTAAGGACGAGGTGCTATAATTGCAGGGAGAAAGTTAAAGCTCTTAAAGAATTTGCCGGTCTAAACTTTTTGTACTTCCGATATTTAGCTAATGCTGAATGAAGGAAGTCATTTGAGTTTAAAATATAAAAGTACCGGTAGGGAATTTTTGGCGGGACTACGAGTACGGCGGAAAGGCAGGGATAGTAATGGACAGACCACAGGCTGAAGATAAGATCAGGCTGACGCAATACTCCAGTAAAGCCGGCTGAGGATGTAAAATTGGTCCGGGTGACCTGGCCCAAGTTTTGGGCCATTTATCTAACGGCAAGGAAGATGCTGATTTATTAATTGGCATTGAAACGTCAGATGATGCCGGTGTTTATCGACTAAATAACAGTCAGGCTATTGTCCAGACGGTTGATTTTTTTACGCCTGTTGTTGATGATCCCTATTCCTTTGGCCAGATTGCGGCCGCTAATGCTTTAAGCGACATCTATGCCATGGGTGGCCGTCCTCTGACAGCCTTAAACTTGGTTGCTTTTCCAATTAATAAACTGCCTAAGGCTATTTTATTGGAAATTATTCAAGGCGGCAGGGATAAAATCAAGGAAGCCGGAGCTGTCCTTTTAGGAGGCCATTCCATAGATGACCCCGAACCCAAATATGGCCTGGCTGTTACGGGACTTATCCACCCCGAGAAGGTTCTGACCAATGCCGGGTCTAAGCCGGGTGATTATTTGGTGTTAACCAAACCCTTAGGGATAGGTATTATCACTACCGGTATAAAACGTGGGGTTGTGGATCCGGAAGATGAACAGCAGGCTATCAGGGTTATGGCTGCCCTCAACAAGGAAGCTTCCTTAATTGCTTCCGAAGTTGGTGTCAACGCCTGTACGGATATAACCGGATTCGGCTTATTGGGACACCTCCATGAAATGCTTAAAGCCAGCGGGGTCAGAGCAGAAATTTCTGTCCGCAATATGCCTGTGCTGGATGCTGTCTGGTCTTGTTTGGAAAAAGGGACCGTTCCTGGGGGCACGTATTCTAATTTGCAGTATTTAGAAAAGCATTTAGAGTTATATTGCAGTGAACAGTGGAAATTAATTCTGGGGGATGCGCAAACTTCCGGAGGGTTGCTTTTATCTGTTCCTCCGGCTAAAATTGATGTTTTGTTAGCAAAATTTGCTGCTGGAAATGCTTGCTCTCATGTAATTGGCAGGGTATACGCCGGCAATCAGGGGAAAATAGCTATATATGATGAAAAAATAAATTGATAAAAACCGATGGAGTGGGCAGAGTTGAAGAAAAAAGCTAAGAGCAAAAGAAAAATATTGATAGTAATAGCCGTCCTGCTCGCCGGGATTTTAACGGGGACAGCCGCCTTTGGTTATGTTTTCTTTACTCAGGATCTTGGCGGCGATCCCGGAGGCGGGCAGAATTTCAGCGGCGAGGTTAACGAAAAAGCTGACCCACTGGATAAAAGAGTAAGCGTTCTTCTCATTGGTGCTGACAAACGGCCGGGTGAGTCAACCTATAACGCTGATACATTAATCGTTGCCAGTGTTGATCCTGAGACCAATATTATTTCCTTATTATCAATACCGAGGGATACGAGAATTACTATTGGCTCGGATCAATTTTTGAAAATTAATTCGGCTGTTTTACACCGGGGAATAGACGAACTCTTAAAGCAGGTCACCGATTTAACCGGGATTACTCTGGATGGCTATGTCGTAACCAATTTCCAAGGTTTTAAGGATATTATTGATACCTTGGATGGTATTGATATTTACGTGGAGAAAAGGATGGGACCTTTCTATACGGGAGATAAAGTGGACGGCTTGATAGATTTGCACGAAGGTCAGCAAAGATTGAACGGCTCCCTGGCACTGCAGTATGCCCGTTGGCGTAATGATGATTTGGCTGATATCGGCCGGACAGCCAGACAGCAAAAAGTACTGAAAGCTATGGCTAAGGAAGCCTTGCAGGCTAGTACGATCACTAAACTTCCCAAACTAGTACCCCAAGTCATGGATATGGTCGAAACCAATTTAAAAGTAACAGACCTTTTGAAACTGGCGAAAGCAGCCGTTTACTTTGACAGCTCCAATATTGTCAGTATGACCTTGCCCGGTGTTGGTGTTTACTTTGATGATATTAGCTTCTGGGAAGTAAACAGGCAGCAGGCCAAAGAAGTAGTTAAAAATTTGTTGCTGGGAATTACTTCGGACAGAGTATTTAATAACCAGGTACTTGATTTGCTGGATCCGGATATCAAAGCCCATATTACTGTACCCGGCAGTTCCAAAGACCCGAATGGCAAAGACTCTCCCGGTCATAGCGTCCCGGTAGGGCAAGGTGATGCGGAAAATAACCATGATGATGGGGATACCGAGCAAACGGGAAAGGTTGACGATCCCAAGGATGAGCCTGGCAGGGAAACCGATTCTGAGGGTCAACCTGGGGAGGAAACAGATCCTGGTGAAGATCCCGGTGAAGAGACCGATCCCGGTGAGGATTCTGGTGCAGGAACCGATCCTGGTCAGGATGCTGGCGCGGGAACCGATCCTGGTCAGGATGCTGGCGCGGGAACCGATCCCGGTGAGGATTTTGGCACGGGAACCGATCCCGGTATAGAAGAGGAACCTGATATGAACTCTCTAATTAATAGTCCTTTTTCAGAGGAGATTAACTTTATAATAAGCCCTTAAAGAAAGAACCGGTAATAATCTTTAGTGTCAGGAGATTTACTTCACTAAGTAGTAGCTTATAATCTGTTAGATATCTATAGACAATAGTTGGGGAAATTATTACAATGAAGATAAAAATCTTGTATTTTTAAGTAAATGCAATATTTTTATCTTTTTATTTTTATTATTAAAGATCAGGCTATTTTGGGGAAAAACAGTCATCTAGGACTATAGGCCTAATCATAATAATAACCCACCGGCAAAGAGAATTTAAACCAGCACCCTGAGATGGAGGAGAGGAGGGCCTAAAGTGAAAGAGATTATTGCCACTGGAAAATCATTGGAAGAGATTCGGGAGAGGTATGCTAGGGAATGGTCCTGTCTGCCGGAGCAACTAGATATTGAAGTTATCGATAAGCCCGGCTTTTTTCATCGTATCTGGAAAGTTAAGGTAGTCTTAACAGAACCGGCTTCATTCGAGGATAACACTGCCTTGGTAACCGAAAATACCCAAATAACCTGGGACGGAAATAAATACTTGATTAAACTTGGCAAGCAGGTCGAGAGTATTATTCCTTTCCCTTTAGCGGGGAAGTTAATGCTTGATAATCAGGAAATCAGGAGTGAATATCCGGTTAGGCCAGGAGCTGTCGCGGAATTTTATCCCGTGATTAAAGAAGGGGGATTAACCTGGAATATTGAAGTAGCTCCTGATGGCAGTAAAGCTGTGGCCAAGGTCAAACACGAACATGCGGGCAGGTATGTCTTACCTGAAGAAATACAACCCTCGACCAGATTAGTCTTAGAGAGGTTTATTACCTGGCAACCTGAACCTGACTCGGGTGATATTGTCTCTGAAGAAGATTTGCAGAGAGAATTAGCCCAAAAAGGGATTATTTACGGGTTGAAGCCGAATATCTGGGTAGATTTTTTGACCGTAGACGGCAGGGGGGAGATCCTGATCGCTGAATATACCCCACCGGTACAACCTATTCAACCCCAATTAATTGATTTTGTAGGTGAACCCCTTTTTCAAGAGGATGAAGAGCAGGAAAAAATCGATTATTTTGCCTGCAAGTTGAGAATTTGCCAGCAAGATGAAGTCCTAGCCCGCAAAATACCGGGGCGGGAAGGCAAAGCCGGCATAGACATCTTTGGCAACCCTCTGCCTGTAGAAAAAATGCAGGACTTTCATTTTATACTCAAAAAGAATGTTTATTTATCCGAAGATGGGTTGGAGGTTCTGGCGGCTTGCCCCGGCACCCCCTTAAGGGTTAACAATTATACTTATCAAGTGGAAAATGCCTATATCTTAAACCAGGATGTTGACTTAAGCACCGGCAGTATTGACTTTCCGGGTGATGTCAATATCGGCAGGAATGTCAATGAAGGATTTTATATTCACTCCGGGGGTAAAATCTTTATTCAAGGATCAGTCTCCGGAGCCAGCCTGAAAGCCGAAACCGGCCTGATTGTCAAAAATAATATTATTGCCAGTAAGATAATGATTGGCCAAAAACATGTTTATCGCTCCAGGCTTTTTAAGGGCTTAAAAGAAGTCCACGAAGAGCTTGGCCTTTGCCTGGCGCAGGTTGAACAGTTGCAAAGAGTCTCAGGTAATACTAATGTCGGGCAGTTATTAAAGATTCTCCTCGAAAAGAATTTTCAGCTGCTGCCTCAGAAAGCTCTGGAATTGGAAAACTTGCTAAATTATAAAGATCCGGATTTTGTTAATCAGGAATTAGATGTTGCTATTCGAACCTTAAAACATTTTTTGGTCGGGCTGGGGCCTTTCCAGCTTAAGAACCTTCAGCATCTCAAAAGTGTTCTGAAAGTTGTGGATCATTTTCTGGCTGCCAAGGGTGAGCTTATCCCTGCTAATGTCGTCTGTGACACCAATTACATCCAAAATTCCGATATAAATTGTGCCGGAGATTTTATCTGCAAAAAGGGTATTTATAATTCCACCTTAAATATTGAGGGGAATATTAAAATTATGGGTGTTTGTCGAGGCGGGGAAATCAGCTGTGCCGGGGAAATCTATATTTGGGAGCTTGGTGGTTCCAGTATGAGTGCAACTACTGTCAAAGCCGGGAAAAATAGCCGCATTACGATTGATTACTGCCACGCTAATGTGAGAATATTCCTTGGCAAAGAGCTTATCAGGATTGACGATGAGGCTCAGAAAGTGGTTATCTATCGGGATAAAGGCCTTCTGCAGGTTGAAAAACTCAAATGGGACGGTAGAAACTTGCCCTTGTACCCTTAAGTGGAGGGTTCAATTCCGTCACCTGATTTTTAGGAGGAGACGGCTGGCATAAGGCAGCAGTGGGAAAGCCAGCAGGGAAGACACCAAGTTAAAAACAGTGTGGGCATTAGCTACCTGACGGCTTAAGCTGCCGCCAAAAGTACTAAGAATATCGGCCAAAAGGTTTATAAAGGGAAAAAAGATCAAGACCCCGAAGATATTAAGGAGAACGTGAAAAATAGCTACCCTTTGGGCAGCCCTGGAGGCAAAGAAGGAGACAAATAAAGCTGTAAAGCAGGTACCTATATTAGCACCGAAGATAAAGGCTAAGGCTCCCGGGAGGTTAAGCCACCCTTCTGCGGTTAAGAGCATAGCCAGGCCGGTGGCGGCACTGGAAGAATGTAAAACTGCCGAGATGAATGTTCCGGCTAAGATGCTATAGGCGAAGCTGTTGCCCAGATGATGGAGCCAGTTCTGGACTGCAGGCCTTGCGGTCAGCGGAGCCATAGCTGATTGTAAGACGGTTAAGGAGAAGAACATGATCCCTAAGCCGGCCAGAGCCAACATAAGGTATCTGAGCCGGCTTTTTTTGTAGAGATAAAGAATAAGTCCCGGGAGAATAAGCCAGACCGAGATTTTATCTAAGGGGAAAGCGAGTAGCTGGGGAGTAATGGTTGTACCAATATTACTCCCCAGGATAAGCCCCAGAGCGTTGGTAAAGGGCAAAAGCCTGGCATCTACTAAAGAGACAGCCATCACGGTTAGGGCTGTGCTGGACTGGAGAAAACCTGTTGCCACTATCCCGCTTAGAAAACCCTTACCGGGGGTAGCTGTCAGTCTATGTAAAGCTTCTTTAAAATGCTGCCCCGCAAATTTCTCCAGCCCATTGCGGAGAAAAGACATACCTGTTAACAAGAGGAGTAAACCAAAAACACTTAAGAGGATGGACAGGTGCATAGGCTGCTCCTTAGAATAGCTTTTTAACCGGCTTAAGTTTAGCCGGTTAGTTAATTCTATTAACTAAGGGAAGGTCTAAGACCAATAGCCTCATAAAAAAACTTGCGGTCGTAATAGCCGCAAGTTAAGAAAAAGAGAGGAGTGGGGATAAAATTGGAAAACGTGAGACTATTAAAATTGTTTCCTGCTTGCTATAAAAATATACAAAAATAATCCAAGAACTTGCCATAAAGTGTTGGTAAATTTAGTCAGGAAGCCAAAGAAGGAGCCTGTTGTTTTGCGGAAAAGGTTTTTCGCGGCTTGTATAGAAATAGAATCTAAGGAGAGATTATCTTAAGCCGGATATTAAATTGGCTTAAAAATAAAAAAATTAAGGAGCTAACAATGCTTGATTTGCATGTACACGTCCTGGGACACCTGGAACGGAAGCTAACAATCGATACTGTCCGAGCCTTCCTGGAAAAGGCAGCGCAAAAAAAGATTAAGCAAATTGGCTTTGCGGACCATGATATGTACTGGGAACACTTTAATTTTGCTCTTCTCCGTAAAGCTGCTGAAGAATACCCGGAATTGCAAGTCAGGATAGGTTTGGAAGTTGATTATCGGGAAGAGCGCGAAGAAGAGATCGCTAGGAGGATTAATACTTATCCTTTTGATTACGTTATTGGCTCGGTACATCAAATTGGGGACTGGCTGTTTGATTATCCTGAAGAGGCAATTAATCACCGTAAACGTGATGCCGATGATCTCTACCAGGAGTACTTTTTCCTGGTGGAAAAGGCTGTTAATAGTGGCTTGTTTGATATAATCGGGCATTTGGATTTAATTAAAATTTACCAAGTCCGGCCGCGAACCGATGTGAGAATTTTAGCTGCCTCAGTGCTGAAGGCTATCAAGGAGCACGGCTTGGTTGTGGAGGTTAATACCAATGGCCGTTATAAGCCCGTTCAGGAATTTTATCCAGAGGATAAATTGTTGAAGCTAATTAATGAGATGGGAATTGCCTTTACTTTGGGATCGGATGCCCATGCTCCTGGTGCTGTTGGCCGTGATCTTGACGAGGCTTGCGGGCTTTTAAAGTCCTTGGGAGTCAAAGAAGTTACTTCTTTGACAGCCCGTCAACCGCTTAAAGTATCTTTAAAATGAAAACTTATAAGAAAGTCAAGGAACAATGTTTAAAATTTCTAGATATGTATAATAATAGGATAAGAAGTCTAAAAACAACATTGTTCTGAAAAACACAATTAGGAGCTGAAAACTATGATCGAAAAATGCCGGTCTTGCGGACATGAACATGAAGATATTTCTAAAGTTATTTTTCGTCGCAACCACGTCAGTAATCGTATGCTCCCTTATTGTTCCTATTGTCTGCGCAGGCTTTATAAGGTTCCTTACAGGCCTAAATAGAAGATGATTCATCAGGGTAAACCTTAATATTTTGCCAAGTAGTGATTAAACAGAACTATTTTGTGAAAAATATATCTTGCCTTTTTGGCTTGCTTTTGATATAGTTTCTTTGGAAATGGAAGAAAAGAGGAGGTTCAGATTATGGCATACGTTATTACTGATGAATGCACCAGCTGCGGTTCCTGTGTTGATGAATGTGCAACCGGAGCAATTAGCGAAGGCGATAGCAAATATGTTATTGATCCCGACGCTTGTGCAGAATGTGCTGCCTGCGTAGATGCCTGTCCTTCAGGAGCTATTATTGAAGAATAATTAATAATTGATGGATCTTCTTAAAAAAAGAGTATTCCAAGCGAATACTCTTTTTTTAATTGACGAAGGGGATTTGCAGTAATATAATTAAGTTGTAATTATAATAATTTCAACTAATTTTATGTTTTAATTTGACAAGGGATAGGGTAAGGGGTAAGGGAGATAAATGAATACATCAGAAATGAGAGGAAATAAGACTGTGGATGCTATAGCCATACTTAAAGGATTGAAAGATAAGGGGATTCGCTTTACTCCTCAAAGGCAAGCTATTTTGGAGTTTTTGCTGGCTACGGATGCCCATCCTACTGCCGAAGAAATTTATAAACAAGTAAAGTTGAGATTTCCCGGTGTAAGCCTGGGTACAATCTATAACACTTTAAACATGCTTAAGGAACATGGCTTTATATTGGAATTGCCCTGCGGCGATATGTCCAGTCGCTTTGACGGCAACCCAGTCAATCATTATCATGTCATGTGTTCTATTTGTGGCAAAGTAGTGGATTTTCACTGTGATCTCATCAACATGGATGAACTTGTGACCCAGAAAACCGGTTTTGATGTTCATACCCATAATCTCGTTTTTTATGGAGTATGCCCTGATTGCCAGCTGAGTAAATAAAATTTTCGAAGCCTGGAGCCTATAATAATACGGAGTTTGCTGGTCTTAAGTTAAAAAAGCGCGGGATGTCCCTCGAGAAAAAGGACATCCTTTATTTATTACCCCAGGGCCGGCGGGTTTTTGGCATCGCCAGAACCATAAGCAGGTTTTTTTCGACATTTCACGAATTAAATTATTATCAATTACTTTGCCGGGAGTTATACAAAAGAATGTTTAAAAGGTTTGTCCTTGTAATTATAGCTATGTTTATCCTTTCTTTAGCAGCTTTGACGATATTTTGGCGGGATCCTCCCGGAATGGAGTTATACAGCGATGTGCCGCTCATTACTGCTGACCGGATTATTCAAGATCTGGGGGGGAAATGGGATAGTTATACATCCTTAAGGGAAGCCTGGGCCCAAGAAACCAGATTGCTGGAACACGGGGAAGAGAAAGGGCTGCAAGGCTTAATTCAAGTTAATAGTATAGTTTTGCCCTCGGATAAAGGATTCCATGTTGCAGCCAAACGTTTTCGGGTAACAGGGAGCTGGGGATTTAAAACTGCCCAACTGGTCTTGGAGGGACTCTATGGGAAGGCCAGGGTTTTCCTCAACGGTATAGATGAAGTTAATATCTTAGGGGAAGTGGAAGGTGCAGGAGGAACTTATACTCTAGAAATATCCCCCGTCAGATTAGATTTCAGCCGGGAAAATATTCTGTATTTGGAGTTATCCCCGGCAGATATTGCCAGAACTAAACTATTCGGTTGGTTGTGGCCGGAACTTGGCAGAATCACAGGCCAAATCCGCCTGGAAGCTGTTACCGAGACTACTATCGACATCTCCCGCACGGCCGTTTCCTACGACCCCGCTCAAAAACAAATCAAGGTAGGGGTTAATATCAGGCATCACCAATCACTAGGTGCCGGCCCTTGGTCTTTAAGCGGTGTTCTTAAAGACCAGGAAGAGAAAATTGCCGAATGCCTGTTGCCTTTTAACACCGCAGGCCAATATACGCAAAAAGTTGATCTGGTATTTACCGTTCCCGATGCCAAGCTTTGGAGCCTGGATAATCCTGCCCTTTATGAGCTGGAGTTAACCCTAAGTAATAACCATGGCGCTTATGACAGGGTTCAAATGCCTATTGGGGTGCGGGATAAGGGCAGCAATCCTGCTCAAGGGCTCCTTAATTCCCCGCAAATTGCCGTCAAGGGTCAAATTATAACGCAGGCTCAGGAATATAACCTCAGGAATAAGCGCCAAATTACAGAATTTATGAATGAACTTAAAGGAGAAGGCTTTAATCTGCTTTATTTTATGGGTTTTTTCCCCAGTGAAGAATGGCTTTATACGGCAGATCGCCTGGGAATGGGGGTTTGGCTGGAACTGCCGGTTAATCTGACGAATAAAGGAAAACTACCTTCGCCGGCGGCTGTGGAGGATCTTATCTTGCTAGCGGAACATCATCCTTCTGTTTTGGCTTGGACAGCCGGCAAAGTCTTGGAACCTTCGGCTGAAACCCAGGAGTACCTTCAGCAAACCCAAAAGAGAATTAATTCATTACCTGTTTATAACCTTATCCTTCCTGGCCAGGAGAGGCATTCTGATACCAGGGAGATCCTTTTAGACCGAAACGGGATGACAGGAGAATGGGGTCAGATAGTATATAAGGAAGCCGCGGTCGGGAAAACAGGCCCGGATAAGGGCTGGGCGGGAGAAAAGGCTTTGGCAATCTCCTGGCTGGCTGTTTTGCTGTTCTTAACCATCCAATACTTGCGCAACTTAAACTTGGGGTACAAAGACCTTATGAACCCCAGTCCCAAGAGGAAAATCCGGCGGGCTTTGTTTTGGAATAGCTTGGGATTTGTCAGCCGCATGTTTACTCTGGGGGCAATCATAACTTCTTTATTGTTCCGTTTTCCGCCGGAAATCCCTTATTGGCTGCCTTATGACTCTTCTATTCTTTTAATGATCCAAAGCCAGAATCCCTATATCTTATGGCTGTTTTGCTCGCTATCTCTAACCTTACTGCGAATGCTGCAGGTTGGTTTAGCTGCCTCCTCCTTCTCTGAGCATCCCGAGACTTTTGGCCTCTGCTGTTGGCTGGAAAGAAGGTATCATTGGCTTATCCTAGTTGGTATGGCTTGGGTGGGGGTTTCCTACGGTTTGCCCTGGTTTACCCCTTTAGCTGTCTACATTTTTTTGACAATTATTTTACTTCCCTTAAGAGTTAGAGATGTCTGGAAGGCTGGGGGAAAATATGCTCATCTTATGTTCCTGCCTTTAACGGTGCTGGCAGTGGTGACCGGTATTTTGCTCTGGCAGCGGGAGGACCTTTTTTATCTAGTTAATCTAATCCGCTTGCAGATTCAATTTTAATCAATGAATAAGTTTGCTTCTTAGCATGGCATAATTTATAATAAGACTGTAGACTCTGTTGGAAATTCTGGAAAGTAAGCCTTAAGGAGGAAAAATTAATGATTACCAAGGAAATGGTTATAGGACAAGTTCTCCGAGAGTATCCCGAGACGGCGGAAATCTTCATGTCCTTGGGAATGCATTGCCTGGGATGCCCCTCCGCTACTATGGAGAGCGTCGAGGGAGCAGCCTTGACTCACGGCAAGGATCCGGATGAGTTAGTTGCCGAACTGAACAAAAAGATCGGTGAATAACCTAGAGCCTCTTAGCGTGGTATTTTTAGCCAAAGACTTTGCGGTTAGCCGTAAGGTCTTTTTGTATCCATGATTTATTTTCGGTTTACTTTAGCCTGGAGTTTATAGGAATTAAGGGAGTGATCGGATGTACGGTCTAGTGCTGGAAGGCGGCGGTGCCAGGGGCTCTTATCAGGTAGGGGCTTGTAAAGCCTTGCAGGAACTGGGTGTCGAGATTGATGCTGTGGCCGGCACATCCATTGGGGCCTTAAACGGGGCAATGCTTGTCCAAGGGCAGCTGGACAGAGCTTACGACCTCTGGTATAATATTTCGCCTTCCCAGGTATTTGATATCGAGGAAGCTCGCTTGTTGGAGCTGAAAAGCCTGGATATATCCCATGACGGCCTGCTTTACTTTATGAAGAAAGCCAGAGAAATTGCCCAGGATAAAGGACTTGATATCACTTTTATTAAAAAACTACTGTGTGAGAATATCCAGGAGCAAAGACTCAGGAGAGCCAAGCTTCTTTTTGGATTTGTCACTATTTCTTTAACTGACTTCAAACCGTTGGAATTGTTTCTGGATGATATCCCGGAAGGGAGAGTAATCGAATACCTCTTGGCAAGTGCTAACCTTCCGGCATTTAAACAAGAAAAGATTGACGGCAAGCGCTATATGGATGGGGGCTTTTATGATAACCTGCCCCTAAATATGCTGGTTAAAAAAGGATATAAAGATATTATTGCCATCAGAACCAAAGCCCCGGGAAGAACCCGGAAGGTATTAAACCCCCATGTTCGGGTCAAATATATTGCTACTGATGAAAACTTGGGAGGTATCCTGGATTTTGATAAGACTCAGGCCAGGTTCAATCTTAAACTGGGGTATTATGATGCTTATCGCAAGTGGCAGGGGCTGAAAGGGTTTAGATATTATCTTCGTCCTACCGGAGACGAAGAATTGTTTTTGAACTTCTTGCTGGCACCCGGAGAGAAGGCTATTCTTAATCTGGGAAGAACTTTAGGGATGCAGGGCATTCCTTACCGCAGGCTGCTATTTGAACATATTATCCCTAAATTTGCGCTTTTGCTGGATCTTCCTAAAGAGAGCAGCTATGAAGATTTAGTGATAGCCATTTTGGAACTGGTAGCCTCTGATAATAAGGTAGAACGTTTTAAGATTTACACCTTTAATGAATTTTTAGGGGTAATCAGACAGAATTGCCAAAGGGGGAGAATTTTAAAGGAACAAGAAAATTTCAAGCTGCCGGTGTTTGTTAAGCAAAGCGATATCCTCTCCAGGGCTGTTAAGGATAAAGTAGTCCGGGAGATGATTAATGAACTCTTCGCCGACTATCTTAAAGCACCGCTGAGCTAAGCGCCCGCCAGGCTAAAAAAATTAAAGTTTAAACCCCGCCAAGGGTTATTTTCAATAGGGACTTTATTCCTATTTTTTTTATTTTCTTTTTTTCTTGCAGGAATTTGCAATTCAATGGAGAATAGAAGTGGTGTAAAGTGGGGTAAAGTGGTAGAAGAATAAACCCTAGTGGGGTGAAAGTTATGTTTATGGGGGAATACCTCCATACAATAGACAGTAAAGGACGGCTGATTATTCCGGCTAAGTTCAGAGAAGCCCTTGGGGATAAGTTTATAACCACCAAGGGTCTTGATAACTGTTTATTTCTTTACCCCCAGGATGAATGGCAGAACTTTGAAGAGAAGTTGAAAAAATTACCTATTTCTCAGCCTAATGCCCGAGCATTTGTGCGTTTCTTTTTTTCCGGTGCCGCTGAATGCGAATTTGATAAACAGGGGAGAATTTTACTGCCTGCTAATTTAAGGGAATATGCGGCCCTGGATAAGGATGTAGTGGTAGTCGGCGTCATGAGCCGGATAGAAATCTGGGATGCTGAGAGATGGAAAGAATACAGTTCCGAGGCTGAAAGCAACTATGAAAAAGCCGCTGAATCCCTGGTCGATTTAGGTATCTAGCTTAGAAAGGATGACCTGTAGTGGCTTTTGAGCATCAAAGTGTCCTGCTTCAGGAGACAGTGAATATGGTTTTTACCGTACCTGAGGGTATTTATGTGGATTGTACTTTAGGTGGCGGAGGCCATTCCCAATTGCTCCTTACTAAACTCGGCAGCAATGGACGGTTAATTTGCTTTGACCAGGACGAAAAGGCCGTACAAAATGCTAAGTTTAAGTTTGCCGGAGATACCCGGGTAAAAATTTTTCAGAAGAATTTTGTGGACCTTCTGGCAACTCTCACCAGAGAGAAACTTCTACCGGTCACCGGTATAATGTTTGATTTAGGAGTCTCTTCGCCCCAACTGGATGAAGCTGAACGAGGCTTTAGCTATATGCAGGATGCGCCTCTCGATATGCGCATGGACCAAAGAGCGCTGCTCACTGCCCAAGAGATAGTCAATAATTGGTCAATTGAGGATTTAACTGCCGTTATCCGCGATTACGGCGAAGAGAAGTGGGCTTTAAGGATTGCCCAATTTATTGGGGAAGCACGCCTTAAAGAGCCAATTTGGACAACCGGGCAATTGGTGGAAATCATTAAGAAAGCCATTCCGGCTCCGGCTCGGCGCGAGGGTCCCCATCCGGCCAAACGCACTTTTCAGGCCTTAAGGATAGCCGTCAATAGGGAGCTGGAGGTCTTAGAAAAGGCCTTGGATCAAGCCCTGGACTCTCTAGGAGCCGGAGGTCGCCTGGCCGTCATAACCTTTCACTCTTTAGAGGACAGAATCGTCAAAAATAAATTTCAATCTTGGCTCGGCAAATGCACCTGCCCGCCGTTCTTTCCGGTTTGTCAATGCGGTGCCCGAGCCAGGGTTCGTCTAATAAATAAAAAGCCTATCGTTCCTTCGGCTGAGGAAGAACAACAAAACCCCAGAGCGAGGAGCGCTAAGCTGAGAGCAGCGGAGAAACTTCAGGTCTAAATAGGAGGGGAGTAGAATACTATGTTAGTGGCACAAAGAAAATTAGAATATGAAGAGCCTTATCTTTATCAAGAAGAGCCAATGGTAGCAAATCCTGCTCCGGCCAGAAGAGCGTCGCAAGCTCAGAAAGCAAGATTTAAGAGCTTAATCCTGATGCTTACAGTCATAGCTATTTTTGGCCTGATTGGAGCCAAGACCGTTCATACCACTGTTGTCAAGGGAGCGGAAATCAGAGCCTTGGAGAAAGAACTGCAGGCTTTGGCTATTGAAAACGATTTGCTCCAGGTAGAAGTTGATAAACTTCGTTCCGTAGCCAGGATTGAAAAAGTAGCTTTGGCTATGGGCATGGAAAAACCGGAAGGTACAATCTATATTGCTACGAACCTGATTCAACCGGATCAAGAGGTAGGGGTGGAACAAACTCAAAAGACTGCAGCTGTGCCGACCGAAGGGAAAGCCAATTCTCTATTCGATAATGTCTTTAAGATATTTACGAGCTTTTTTGCCTCAACCCAAAGGTAGCAGCCTAAAGAGTTAAAATCTACCCCTTAAAGTGGGGGTAGATTTTTATGGTGCAAATCCTGAAAATGCATAAAAGAATAGTCCTGCTTTTAAGTTTATGCAGCATTTTTCTTGTGGTTCTGATTATCAGATTAGGAATTGTGCAATTAAGAGACGGCCCCTTCTTGAAGAACTTAGCCGATGAAGAACACTTCCGCGGTGTTCCGGTAGCTCCCAAAAGAGGAAACATTGTGGATTGTAACGGCGATATCCTGGCTATGAGTGTCAGTGCCGAAACAGTATATGCCGTTCCGGCCGAGGTCCGAAAATCAAAGCGCCAGGAAGAAATAGCAGCCGTCCTGGCTGAGATTCTGGAGATGGATAAAGCTAAAGTTTTAGAGAGAATTACTAAACGTACCTCCTTGGAATATGTTAAAAAGAAAATACCTGCCGCAGCGGCCGAAAAAATAAAAAACCTTAACCTTCCCGGAATTGGCATTGTTGAAGACAGTGCCCGCTTCTATCCTAATGGTTCCCTGGCTGCTCATATTTTGGGGTTTACCGGTATAGACAGTCAAGGGCTGGAGGGAATCGAACATTCCCGGGATAGAGAACTAACCGGCATCCCCGGGAGTATTCTCACCGAATACGGGGCTAATGGCCTGAAAATTCCCGGGGGTGATCACGAATTTGTTCAACCGGTTCAAGGCAATACCGTTAAACTGACAATTGATAAGCATATTCAAGCTATCGCGGAGAGAGAGCTGGCCAAGCTGATGGCCGGACAGGGGCTTAACATGGAAGGCAGGGCTCCCAAGAACGCTTCGATCCTGGTGATGGAGCCTTCCAGCGGGAGAATGCTGGCCATAGCTTCTGTGCCGACTTTTGATCCCAATAATTATCAGGCTTCAGACCCTAGTACCCGCAGAAATATAGCTATTCAAAACGGTTATGAACCGGGATCAACTTTTAAAATTATCACCCTGGCTGCGGCTTTGGAAGAAAAAGTCGTTAAGACCAATGAAATGTTTCATGACCCAGGCCATGCTATTATTCTCGGTAAAAGAATCCGCTGCTGGAAAGCGGGGGGGCATGGCAGCCAAACCATGGTACAAGTTGCGGAAAATTCCTGCAACCCGGGGTTTATCGAGATGGGCCAGCGCCTGGGAATGGATAGATTTTACAAATACTTGACAGGTTTTGGCTTTGGCCAGAAGACGGGAATTGAGATGTCCGGGGAAGCCAAAGGAATTCTGGCTAATAAGAAAAAGGCTACAGCCTTGGATTTGGCGACAATGTCCATGGGGCAAACCAATAATGTTACTCCCATTCAGCTTATCACGGCCGTTTCGGCTGTGGCTAACGGCGGGGTTCTCTTAAAGCCCCAGCTTGTCCAGGAAATCACCACGCCTGAAGGTGATGTCCTTGTACCTTTCCAAAAGGAAGTAGTCGGCAGGGTAATTAAAGAAGAAACCGCCAAGCTGACCCGGGAAGTCCTGGAATCGGTAGTCACCAATGGCACGGGCCGCCGCGCTTTTCTTCCCGGTTACAGGGTGGCAGGCAAAACCGGAACAGCTCAGAAAGTTGTCGACGGCAGGTATATTCAAGGGGAATATATAGCCTCTTTTGTGGCTTTTGCTCCGGCTGATGATCCCAAGCTTACGGTTCTGGTGGTTATTGACGGTGTGCCCTTCTACGGTGGAGTTGTGGCCGGGCCGGTGGTGCAAGCGGTGATGCTGGATTCTCTCAAATACCTGGGGATTAAGCCTGACCCCGATGCTCCGCTGGCTCCCGGCAAACCGATGTACGGCGTGGAGTATCCCCCTGTCAAGAAAGGGGCCGTAGTGCCCTCCGTCTTAGGGCAGCCTCCGGCGGAAGCACAAAAAACCTTAACTGCAGCCGGTTTTAAAGTAATGATTGAAGGCAAAGGTGCAAGTGTTATCGATCAGATTCCCCACGGTGAGGCTACGGTTGAGGCAGGATCGACAGTCATAATCTACTTGGGCCCGGAAGCGGGCGAACCGGCTGTTGCGCCTTGGTATGAAGTGTATGATCCTGATATTGAAGCTATAGAAAGCATGGGTCCAAGAATACCAATTAGCGCCAATCCCGGTCTCGCCGGCAGTGACCCTTAAGTTCTTATTAGTTCTTATTAGGATTGAATCCTTCTCCCGACAAGACCTTTCTTTCTTTTTTGGAATAAAAAAAATTGTTTTGAGGGTCTGCTAACCGCCAAAAGTGTTTATAATAGATTAAGTAAGCCTATTAAGAAAAAAAGTACTTGTTCGCTACAGGATCTAAGATTGAATAGCCTAACTGCCTGGCAAATAGGTGTCAAAATTAAAAAAGCTCAAAGTTTTACAGAGTGACTGAGGATCAAAGACTTTTAAGTCAAGGAACTAGTTACTACACATAAGTCAAGGAACTAGGTACTTCACAGTAACTAAGCGGGAAAAATTGCTAATTGATCAAACAAGGTAAAAAAGGCGCATTTGCCGAAATAAGCACAAGCGAAAGCTCTGAAATTGCGAATTTAACGAGTGAAAGGATGGAATCTATGTCAAGAAGCGGCCGGCCTTTAGGGGAACTGATCAAGAAAATACCAGGCGTCCAGGTCATAGGTGACCCTCAGGTCTTAATCACAGGCCTGACCCATGACTCCAGAAAAGTCCGGCCAGGCGATATGTATGTCTGTATACCGGGTTTTAAGGTTGATGGCCATGATTTTGCCATAGCTGCCATGGAAAGCGGCGCTAGAGCTTTACTGGTAGAACGTTTTTTAAAATTGGATATTCCACAGGTTAAAGTAAAAAATACTCGCCAGGTTGTCGGTTACTTGGCTGCCGAGTTTTTTGATTTTCCCTCCCGTCAGCTGGAGCTAATTGGTGTAACCGGTACCAACGGTAAAACTACGGTTACGCATCTCATAGAAAAAATAGCACAGACGGCAGGCAAGAAAACCGGCCTGATCGGAACCCTGGGCGCAAGGATTGGTGAGCAAGAACTTCCAGGCGAGCATACTACTCCCGAATCCACGGAAATACAACAACTGCTGGCCATGATGGTTCAGGAAAAAGTGCAAACGGCTGTCATGGAAGTATCTTCCCATGCCCTGGATCTGGGGAGGGTTAACGGCTGTACCTACCGGGCGGGGATCTTTACGAATTTGACACAGGATCACCTGGATTACCACCAGGATATGCAGGGATATTTGGAAGCCAAAGCTTTGCTCTTTTCCGAGCTTACAGGAGGGGAAAACCAGTTGGCGGTGCTGAATGCCGATGATGGTTCCTATCCTTTTCTGCGAGAACGGGCGGCCTGCAGGGTAGTGAGCTACGGGGTTGATTCGCCGGCTGATTTTCAGGCCGAGCAAATAAAACTCTCCGAGCGGGGAGTCGAGTTTGTGGTTAATTATCAGGGAAGACAAACAGCAGTTTTCTACAGCACACCTGGAAAATTCAGCGTCTATAATGCCCTGGCAGCCTTTGCCTGGGGAGTGAGCGCCGGTTATCCGCCGGAAACAATTGTCCGGGCCCTGGCTGAGATTAAAGGGGTTCCCGGAAGATTTCAAAGCATTCGCTTAGGCCAGCCTTTTTTGGTCATCATTGACTACGCCCATACACCGGACGGACTAAAGAATGTTCTCTCTACGGCCAAGGAAATCACCTCCGGCCGCTTAATTACGGTGTTTGGTTGCGGCGGGGACAGGGATAGGAAAAAACGGCCTTTAATGGGCGAAGCGGCCGCTCGTTTGAGCGATTATCTGGTGGTTACTTCGGATAACCCCCGTACTGAGGAACCGCTCCGTATAATTGAAGATATTTTGCCTGGAATTGGCCGGGTGGACCTGCAAGTTATTGCCGACCGGCGGGAAGCTATTAACCATGCCTGTACGGTTGCTCAAGCAGGAGATACCATAGTCATAGCCGGTAAAGGCCATGAGGATTATCAAATTATCGGTACAGAAAAAATTCATTTTGATGACCGGGAAGAAGTGGAAATTGCTTTAAGGAGAAATGGGTATGTGGGATAGCAGTATCATAGCCAACCTTCTCCAAGGCGAGTTATATGGCAGTGCAACCGTTCCTTTTCAAGGTGGTTGTACCTTAGACAGCAGGCTGGTTAGAGCCGGAGAAATTTTTATAGCTCTGCCAGGGGAAAAGACCGACGGCCATGTTTATATTGCTAAGGCTTTTACGGCCGGAGCGGCCATCGTCATTGCTGAAAAGAGCAGGCTGAAAGATTATGGGCTGCCGGTAATTCCGGAAAATAAAGCCTTAATAGCGGTCGGGAGTTCCCGAGAAGCCCTGCAGGCCTTGGCCAAAGCCTGGCGGGAAGAAATAAATCCTCTAGTCATTGGCATAACCGGGAGCAGTGGCAAAACAACGACCAAGGATATGGTAGCAGCGGTCTTAGCCCGAAAATACCGGGTGCATAAAAACCAAGAGAACCATAATAACGAAATAGGCCTCCCGTTAACCATCCTGCAGGCCGCAGTGCATACCGAAGTACTGGTGCTGGAAATGGGCATGCGGGGTCTTAATCAGATAAACGCGCTTTGTCAAATCTGCTGCCCTCAAATTGGCGTAATTACCAATATAGGAACAACGCATTTGGAACTACTGGGCTCTCAGGAGAAAATTGCCCAGGCTAAATGGGAACTTATGGAGAACCTTCCCTCAGATGGGGTAGCCGTGCTCAATGCTGAGGATTATTATAGTGTTAAGCTGGCCGGAAAATTTAAGCAGCCGCTTATCTTTTACGGGCTGGAAGGCCGGTACACTCAGCCTGCTGTCCGGGGACTTAACCTCCGGCCTGCGGGAAGTCTACATACCTCTTTTACGGCTACGGCCGAGGGGGACAGTACGGAAGTAATCCTTCCTTTGCCGGGAGAACACAATGTGCTTGATGCCCTGGCGGCTCTGGCCGTAGGGTTAAAGTGCGGCGTGCCTCTCGAACAGGGCTCCCAGGCTTTAGCTGATTTTGAACTTTCCAGTATGAGGCTGGAAATTGTTCCCGGGACTTATGGCAGTACCATCATCAGCGATGTTTATAATGCTAATCCCGCTTCCATGCTGGCTTCGCTCCAAGTTTTAGCCGAGAGGGGCGGCTCTAAGACCATAGCAGTTCTCGGTGAAATGTATGAATTGGGAGAAGCCGCAGTTTCCGGGCACCGCCAAGTAGGGGAAGCAGCAGCCCGGCTGGGTATCAGCCAATTGGTCACAGTGGGCCGCTTGGCGGAAGAAATCGCCCGGGGAGCCTCGGCTGGGGGCTTGGCTCCGGAGAGGATTCATACCTGCGGAGATTGTCCGGAGGCGGCTGAGCTTACCGCTCAATTATTGAGAGAAAGCGGAGAGGGAAGCTGGATTCTGGTTAAAGGTTCGCGCGGCATGCGCATGGAAAGGATAACGGAGTTATTAAGAAAGGATAAGTTGCAGTGACGGAGAAAATCTTTCTGGCGGCAGGTCTGGCTCTGCTGGTAAGTTTAATAGTTGGCCCGTTTCTTATCCCGGCTTTAAGGGTTTTGAAATTTGGCCAAAGCATCAGGGATGACGGGCCCCAAAGGCATTTATCCAAGGCGGGAACACCTACACTCGGGGGCTTAATTTTCCTTTGCGGAATCGTCTTTTCTGTGCTTCTCTTGGCGGAGCGGCCCTATTCACCCGGCCTTTTAGCCCTGCTAGGAATAACTTTGAGCTTCGGGTTGGTAGGTTTTTTGGATGATTTTTTGATCGTCCTGCGCCGCCGGAACCTGGGGTTAAGAGCCAAACAAAAGCTGGCTGCCGAGTTTTTCTTGGCATTAATCCTGGCTGCGGTTTCAGCGGCTTTTTTGGGCCGGGGCACAGTGATCGGCATTCCCTTTACATCCTGGGAAATAGATTTGGGAATTTTCTATTACCCTTTGGTTGCCTTGGTGGTAGTCAGTGCTACTAATGCCGTAAACCTTACCGACGGGCTTGACGGTTTGGCTGCCGGGACAACCTTGATAGCTGCGGTGGGTTACATTTTCATTACGGTTCTGGCGGTTAAAAGCGGATTCTTGTCTACTATAGCTGTTAATGCCAGTGATTTGCCGTTATTTGCCGCTGCCGTAGCCGGCGGCTGTCTGGGCTTTTTGCGCTTTAACCTTTACCCTGCCCGTGTCTTTATGGGAGACTGCGGTTCCCTTGCTCTGGGCGGAGCCTTAGCGGGACTAGCTATTTTAAGCCGCAGTGAGCTTGTTTTGATTATCCTGGGGGGAGTATATGTCCTGGAGGCCTTGTCCGTGATAATCCAGGTTATATCCTTTCAAACCAGAGGAAAAAGAATTTTTAAAATGAGCCCGCTTCATCATCATTTTGAATTAAGCGGTTGGAACGAGAAGAAAGTTGTCACGGTTTTTTGGATGGCTGCAGTGATTTTTGCCTTGTTGGGAGTATTCTCGTTCACTTTAATGGTCATCTGAAATTGAAATGATCAACAATGGCATGGTAATTATTAATAATAGTAGTAGCATGCTAAGTAACAATGAGAGGGATAAAAGTATCCTGGGGGAAATATTATGAATCTTCAAGGTCAAAGAGTGCTGGTAGTCGGCGGGGGATTAAGCGGCTTAGCTGCCGCCGGTAAACTTCAGAGAGCCGGAGCCGAAGTTTTTTTAACCGACAAGCAGCCTAGAGATAAGCTTCCAGGCCTGGAACAATTAGCCCTGGATGAGAGGCATTTGCTTTTAGAACAGGAGCCGGCTTTAGATTTAGTTAAGCCGGATCTCCTGGTTCTCTCTCCCGGAGTTTCTCCACAGCTGACCTTTATTCGGGAAGCTTTGGGGAGGGGTATTCCGGTTTGGAGTGAAGTTGAGCTGGCTCTACGGGATTTGCCGGTTCTCAAAATCGGAGTTACGGGAAGCAATGGCAAGACTACCACCACTACCCTGATAGGAGAGCTGGCCAAAGCTACCGGCAGGCCAACTATTGTCGCCGGTAATATTGGCGTAGCTTTAAGCGGCTTGGTGGATAATCTTAAAGAGGAAGAGATTGTCGTTGCCGAACTGTCCAGCTTTCAACTGGAATTAATCGAGCGGATGCGCGTCAACCTGGCGATAGTCTTAAATCTAACTCCGGATCACTTGGATCGGCATGGTACAATGGAAGCCTATGTTGAGGCCAAAGCCAGAATCCTGGAGAACCAGACCGCCGAAGATCTGGCCATTTTAAATTGGGATGATCCTTTAGTTAGGGATTTTTCCCGTCTGACCAAAGCCAGGATTAAATATTTCAGTGTGCGGGAGCAGTTAGCCGACGGGATTTGTTTAAGCGGCCAGGATATTGTCTCCATGACTGCTTCCCAGCCCAGGAAAATTATCGGGTCACGGGAGTTATTATTAAGGGGCAGCCATAATCTTGAAAATGTGATGGCCGCCGTGGCAGCGGCTTTGGAAATGGGGCTGGAGACAGATAAGCTTGCCGAGGTTTTAAGGGAATTTCGGCCGGTAAAACACCGCCAGGAAATTGTGGGCAAATACAAGGGTATTTTATTTATTAATGACTCCAAAGGAACCAATCCGGATTCTTCCATTAAAGCCCTGCAATCCTATGAGGAGCCGATAGTACTCATAGCCGGGGGCAGGAATAAAGGTTTGGATATGACTGATTTCCTTAAGGAAGCTAAGAAAAGGGCAAAAAGCTTGGTTCTGGTCGGCGAGGCGGCTGAAGAACTGGAGAGAATTGCCCGCAGCTTAAGTATTAAAAGGATTTTGAGAGCAGATAGTTTTGCCGACTCAGTAGCTAAGGCCATCAGCGAAGCCGAGCTGGGAGATGTAGTCCTGCTTTCGCCGGCTTGCACAAGTTGGGATATGTTTAAAAGTTATGAGATCAGAGGGGAATTGTTTAAGGAGTTAGTGCGTAATCATTATAGCGAACCCTAATAAATGTTACAGGGGGGAGCTAATAGTGATCCGTAAATATCAAAGGGTTGACATTCTGCTGCTGGGAGTGATTTTAACCTTACTGCTCCTGGGGATAATCATGACCTATAGTTCCAGTGCGGTTAAAGGTTATCTTTATTTCGACGATCCGTACCATTATTTTAAGGCCGAGCTCATATGGGTGACCCTGGGGCTTATCGCTATGACTGTAGCCCTGCTCATAGATTGGCGTCTTCTCTATCAGTGGGCGAAACCTATTTTGTATGCCGCTTTCCTGCTTTTAGTGTTAGTCAAAATCCCCGGCATTGGCCGCGAAGTAAACGGAGCGACCCGCTGGATTGGAGTAGGCCCGCTCTCCATCCAGCCTTCGGAAGTAATCAAACTGGCTATGGTTGTGATCATGGCTCGCTTCTTAGCTGCTAATCCTTATAAGATAACTTCTTTTCGCCAAGGGGTAATACCCGTCCTTGCTCTTTTAGGAACAGTCTGCGCTCTGATAATGATCCAGCCGGATCTGGGAACTGTTTTGGTTCTGTCGGCAACCGTATTTTTCATGCTGCTGGCTGCCGGGGCGAAAATTTGGTATATGGTGGGTTTAGGCTTGGGCGGAGTAGGCTTGGTTGCCGCAGCAATTATTGCCGCTCCCTATCGCCTGCGCCGGATATTTGCTTTTCTTGACCCTTGGGCTGATCCTTCGGGTAAAGGCTACCAAACGATTCAATCCCTGCTGGCCTTGGGGCCTGGTGGCTTATTTGGCTTAGGTCTAGGCCAAAGCAGGCAAAAGTTCCTTTATTTACCCGAGAACCACACTGATTTCATTTTTGCGATGATCGGTGAGGAACTTGGGTTTGTCGGAGCAACTTTAGTGGTACTGCTTTTTTTCCTTTTCATTTGGAGAGGGTTCAGGATTGCCATTAATGCTCCCAATACTTTTCTCAGTTTACTGGCGGTAGGGCTGACTTCTTTAATCGGCATCCAGGCTATGATTAATATGGGCGTAGTTACCGGGGTACTGCCCGTTACAGGGATAACGCTTCCTTTCTTAAGTTACGGCGGAACTTCTCTGCTCTTTACCATGACAGGGGCAGGACTCTTGCTGAATATCTCAGGGGTCGCAGATAGGTCTGAGGAGGTAATTTGATTTTGCGAGTAATTGTCACCGGAGGCGGAACCGGAGGCCACATCTATCCGGCTATGGCTATCGCCAAAGGCTTACAGGAGAGATTTCCGGACTGCGAAATTTTATATATAGGGACCAAGGAAGGTATGGAAGCCAGGCTGGTTCCGGAAAACGGCTTGGATTTTCGAGGTATTGCCGGCCGGGGTTTGCCCCGCAAACTAAGTGTGGAGGTTCTGCAAGCTGCCGGGACTAATCTTAAAGCTTTATGGGAAACAAAAAAAATCCTTAAGGACTTTAAACCTGACCTCGTGGTAGGGACAGGGGGTTATGTTTCGGGACCCGTAGTACTGACCGCAGCTTTATTTGGCATCCCGACGCTTTTGCATGAACAGAATGCTTTACCGGGCAAAACCAACAAGGCTTTGGCCAAAGTCGTCAAAAAGGTTATGGTAACTTTCCCGGAAAGTGCCAAGTTTTTTTCTTCGCCGGGAAAAATTGAGGTGGTTGGCTTGCCGGTGCGGCCGGAGATTGGCAAACTGGAGCGCAAACAAAGTGCTAAAGAACTGGGGCTTGATCCCCGGAAGAAAACTCTGCTCATTACCGGGGGCAGCCGAGGGGCTTTAAGCATTAATCAAGCGGTAATTTTTCTGCTGTCGAAATTAGAAACATATCCTGATATCCAGTTGATTTGGGCCACAGGTTCGGCTACCTATCAAACAATTATAGATGAATTGGATCTCAAGGGAATTAACTGGCGGTTGGACCGGTGGCGGATTGTGGAGTATTTGGCCAAGATGCCGGAAGCTCTGGCTGTCGCCGACCTCTGCTTGTGCCGGGCAGGAGCCACTACTTTGGCGGAGTTGTCCGCTGCCGGAAAGGCCGGTATTCTCATACCGTATCCTTATGCCGCTGAAAATCACCAGGAGTATAACGCCAGAGTGTTTGAGGAAAAGGGAGCAGCTGAGGTAATTATTGATAGGGAACTCACAGGCGAGCTCCTTTGGGAAACGGTCACCAAGATCATTTTTAACAATTTTAAGCTGGAGGAAATGGGTAAAAGGTCGGCAGAAGTATTTAAACCCGGTGCTTTGGACAGAATAATAAATCTTTGCCGGCAGACTGCCTGGAGATAAGAGTTTTTGCACACTTCTGCCTCCTTTGCATAACATATGCAGTAGAAGAAGGGAGGTAGATAGTGTCTTGTACATATTTTACTTTTTTAGCCCGCTAGGAAGGCTGGAGTGAACTGAATGGATTTGCCTCTGGTTAAGGGTAGATTGGAACGAGATTACCCTTTAAGTAAACTTAATACTTGGAAAATTGGTGGTCTGGGCGAATTAGTATTTTGGCCTGCTGCCAGGGAAGAATTAGTGGCCATGTTTAAGTGGTGCTTAAAAACAAAGCAGCGCGTCTTTTTACTGGGCCGCGGTTCCAATGTTCTTTTGCCTGATGAAAAACTGCCAGGGGTAATTATTGTCACCACCGGCTTAAAAAGAATTACCTGGGAAGCCGGAGGAGTTACCTGTGAAGCTGGCTATTCCTTGATGCGCTTGGCCAGAGAGGCTGCGGAGCGGGGCTTGAGCGGCCTGGAATTTGCTGCGGGGATTCCGGGGACGGTAGGGGCGGCTATTGCTATTAATGCCGGAGCTTACAATGGAGAAACCGGCAGGCTGGTGGAAAGAGTTTTGGCCTTAACCCCGGAGGGCGAGCTATTAAACCTTGCCGCATCCGAGCTTAAGTTCGGGTATCGAAACAGCTCCCTTTTAGAGAATAATTGCTTTGTCTTGGAAGGTACATTAAAGCTTACTACCGGGGGAGAAAGCAGGGCAATCAAAAAAAATATGCAAGATTTAACGGCCAGGAGGAGAGAAGTTCAGCCGTTGGAATACCCCAATGGCGGCAGTGTTTTTCGGAATCCGGCAGGGCATTCCGCCGGGGAGCTCATTGAACTGGCCGGCTGGAAAGGGCGAAGGTTGGGCGATGCCCAGGTATCGGCAAAACATGCTAATTTTATTGTTAACAGGGGTAACGCCAAAGCAGCCGAGGTTTTAAGTTTAATTCAGGCAATTCAAGAGGATGTCAAAGCTAAGTTCCGAATCAATCTGGAAACTGAGGTCAGGATAATTACCTAGTTGCCGGCAAGACTGCTCTGAGTGTACTAAAGTTTTGGCAGGCCAAGGATGATCGATAGTAAAATAAATCTGATTAAAATATAAGGCTTATGGCGCAGCGGTATTTTAAATCTTAGATATCGTCTTTAAGATGTTTTGTGTATATTTCCTTGGCTAGTTTTAGCCTTACTTGTTTGATTACTGCTTGGACAAAAGGGGGAGGAGACATGACGATGGATCGTTATGTCATTACAGGAAAACAAAGATTGGAAGGCCGGGTTAGAACGAGCGGGGCTAAAAATGCCGCCCTGCCCTTAATGGCAGCTGCCATCTTAGCTGAAGGGCAGACTGTTTTAACCGGAGTACCCAGGCTTACTGATATAGTCAATATGGCCGAAGTACTGAAAAGTCTTGGCTGTAAAGTTGAGTTTGTCAAGGATGAAATGAAGCTGGACACATCTTCCGTGGCGGAGTGTACTGTCGAAGAAGAATTGATGCGGAAAATGCGAGCTTCTAATTTAATATTAGGCCCAATGATCGCCAAAAACGGCAAGGTTAAAATATCCAAACCTGGCGGTTGTGCCATCGGTACCCGGCCTATGGATCAGCATATTAAAGGCTTAAAAGAACTTGGCGTGACAATTCGGGAAAAACATGGCTATATCGAAGCCAGGGCTGAAAAGCTAAGGGGCGGGGAAATCTACTTGGATATCCCCAGTGTAGGAGCTACGGAAAACCTGATGATGGCAGCGGTGCTGGCTGAGGGGACAACAATTATCCGTAATGCTGCCAGGGAACCGGAAATCGTCGACCTGCAAAACCTCTTAAATAAAATGGGAGCCAAAGTCCGGGGTGCAGGTACGCATGTTATCAGAATAGACGGGGTTCCTAAACTGCACAGCGCTGAACATGCTGTTATCCCCGATAGAATCGAAGCTGGGACCCATATGATTGCGGCCGTCATAACAGGCGGCGATATAGTGGTTGAAAACGTTGTGCCTGAACATATCAGCCCTGTTATTGCTAAACTGCGGCAAGGCGGGGCAGAAGTTACACCCAACGGGGATAGTGTCAGAGTTAGACAAAAGGGGAAATTTAAGGCTTTGGAAATTAAGACTCTAGCCTATCCGGGTTTTCCAACCGATATGCAGCCTCAGTTTTTAGCTTTGCTGACTACGGCCGAAGGTACCAGCATCCTGACCGAAACAATTTTTGAAAACCGTTTTCAGCATGTGGCTGAGCTGATGAGAATGGGTGCTAGAATTACCGTGGAAGGGCGAACGGCCATAATCTCCGGCGTACCTAATTTGGAGGGTGCGTTTGTGGAGGCTACCGACCTCAGAGCAGGTGCCGCCCTTTTCCTGGCAGCTTTAGCTGCTGAGGAAGCTACAGTTTTAGAAAAGGTTAACCACATTGATCGGGGGTATGAGGATTTAGAAGCGAAATACAAAGCTTTGGGAGCTAAATTACATAGGGTCGTTAGACACTCCTAATATTTTTGACACTCTAAAATTTAGACATTCCAAATTTTATTTGCACCAGCTCGCCCTATTATTGTAAAATATACAAAATAGAGGGTAGGAGAGAAGTAATTTGCCTCAAGTCAGACCAAACACAACATTTATCTATTTGATAGCTATGCTCTGTTTAATAGCTGTTAGCTTGTTTATGTTCTCCAAATCGGATTTTTTTACAGTTGACAATGTCCGGTTGGAAGGTCTGAACAATATTACCGAGGATGAAGTCCATAAACTATTGGGCTCAGTTAAAGGCGAAAACCTTTTCTGGACCGACACCGACACTCTAGCTGAGAAGGTCGAGCTTCATCCTCTGGTAGACCGGGCTGTGGCGGAAAAAGAGCTGCCGGCAACAATCGTGATCAAGGTTCAGGAACGCCGTCCGGTTGCTTTGATCTTAAATACCAACGGTTTAGTGGAAATAGACTCGCAAGGGACTGTCCTGAAGTTTTATGATACTTGGCCGCAAGAGGATAACCCCGTCCTGACCGGTATTGAGGTACCGGATACGATTGGCCCGGGGCAAAAGCTGAACAGCCCTCAGCTGGACAAAGCGCTTCTTTTTTTGGGACAAGCCCCGGATGGTTTGCTCCCCTTATTGGGAGAAGTTAATATTGCCGGTAACGGCCAGGTATTTTGCTACTTAAATGCCGGGATTGAGGTGCGCTTAGGATATGGCGAAGATTACTCGGGGAAGTTAAAGCTTTTGTGGGAGCTGCTGGGAAGCAGTGAATTTCAAACAGTGCAGGAAGCCGTTAAATATATTGATCTTACTGCGGGTAAACCTGTTTTAGGACTATAGTGGAGGAATAGATATGATCTGGTTGCCGGTTTTTGGTTTATTGTTAGGTTTAGTTATAGGTTTTATCAGCCCCTTTGATATTCCCGTCGAATATGCCAAATACTTTTCCGTGGCAATTCTTGTGGCTTTTGACTCCGTTATGGGGGGGATAAGATCTTACCAGGAGGAATCCTTCGATAGTACTATTTTTTTAAGCGGCTTTTTTGTGAATATTATCATGGCCGGGCTCTTAGCCTTCATTGGGGACCGCATTGGCGTAGACTTGTACTTGGCTGCGGTAGTAGCTTTTGGCACCAGAGTTTTTCAAAATATCAGCGTTATTCGCAGGCATATCATTAACAAGGTTAGCAAAGACTAAATTCTAAGGCCTTTAGCGCCTAAAATATTTCATTTCCAGGTTGTGAAAAAGAGGAGTAATTGTCCTTCATAGCGAAATTATTATATTTAGATTTTGATTTAATCTAAGTTAATAACATTGCCGGATTAATAATAGTGGATGAAACCAAAAGGAGGCAGGGGAATGCTGGAATTCGATCATGATGACATGCAATTTGCCCGGATTAAAGTGATTGGTGTCGGTGGTGGAGGTAATAATGCCGTTAACAGGATGATCACAGCCGGTCTTAAAGGAGTAGAATTTATTGGCATTAACACAGATGCGCAAGCTCTGCAGATGTCAAGGGCAGCTGAAAAGATACAAATAGGCGTCAAACTAACTAAAGGTTTAGGGGCAGGAGCTAATCCGGAAATTGGCCACAGTGCCGCGGAGGAGAGCAGAGATGAAATAGCCAAAATCCTCTTAGGGGCCGACATGGTTTTTGTTGCTGCCGGTATGGGTGGCGGGACAGGAACCGGCGCAGCGCCGGTAGTTGCCGAGATAGCCAGAGAAGTAGGCGCCTTGACCGTCGGCGTGGTCACCAGGCCTTTCTCCTTTGAAGGAAGAAAAAGAGCCATGCAGGCGGAGAGAGGAATCCTGGAATTAAGGGATAAAGTTGATACCCTGATCACTATTCCCAATGATCGGCTTTTACAGGTAGTGGATAAACATACGACTATGCAGGAAGCCTTTAGGATTGCTGATGATGTTTTGCTTCAGGGTGTCCAGGGGATATCCGATTTGATTACCATTCCCGGCCTGATTAACTTGGATTTCGCCGATGTCAAAACTATCATGGCTGATACCGGTTCGGCCCTCATGGGAATTGGCCAGGCCTCCGGGGAAAATAGAGCAGTCGATGCCGCCCGCAAAGCTATCTCCAGCCCCTTGCTGGAAACATCCATTGAGGGTGCCAAAGGTCTGCTCTTAAATATTACCGGCGGTCCCAATCTTACTTTGATGGAGGTTAACGAAGCTTCGCAAATTATCGGGGAAGCAGCTGATCAGGAAGCCAATATCATATTCGGTGCTGTCATTGATGAAAACCTGAAAGAGGATTTAAGGGTAACGGTTATTGCCACAGGCTTTGACCAAAGGACCAATATGATTAAAAGGCCTAAAGCCTTGCAGGAGAGCCTAGGCAAGTCGACCGACAGAGATAACCTTTTTCCCGACAATGTTGATATACCGGTTTTCCTAAAGTATAGAAAATAAGGCTCTTTGTCAAATGTTGGGTACCCTTGTGGGTACCCCCTAAAAACGGAGAGTAAATAAACCAAATATTGAAGTAGATGTTTTCACTCCTTGGAGGCGTCTTCTTTTGCCATTGAGCTTGCCCAAATACTTCATTCGTACGGTTACGCAGGGAAATAGTCCGGTGGATTCGTATTTGGTCAAGTTTTCTAAAGTTTGCGAGCCTTTACGGAATAGCGGCTTGTGCTCAGAATCGGGATGACAGGAATACTGAAAGATTAACTTGGAATGCTTGAAGAAGGCATTCCTTTTTGTTTTGCCAGAAAAGGCTAAGAAGTAACAGGATGTACTTCTGGTTTGCTAAAAAAATCGGCTTAAAGGGCAACCTATTGCGACAGAATTTATTTACCAGGCAAGGTATAATTTGTTAATGAGAAAATTACTGAAGGCTGAAAGGACCTCGGTTATGTTCTACCTGGATGTCATCCTTATCGTCAATGGAGCAATGGACGCCTTTTTGCTAGTATTCACAGCTTATCACCTGCGTAAGAAAATTAAGGGCTTAAATCTCCTGTTGGCAGTTGTTATCGGCGAAATACCAATTTTTTTTATTCTTTTAGAAATGTCCGCTTTACTTGCTGTTGCCAAGCTTGCAGTTCCGATAGCAATGATTTGGATAGGTTTAAGAACTAAAGGTCTGGGGGAGTTAGTCAGGGGATTATTCTATTTTAGCCTGTTGGCAGCTATCAGCGGCGGTATCTATTATGCCCTTTCAGCTTGGCTGGGATTAACAGGAGGTGAAAACTCATTTCTCACCCTGCGGGACCTCTTGCTTTTGCCTTTAACAGCAATCGCTTTGATGGCCGGCTATAGATTCTGGGAAAACAGACAAAAGGCTAATTTATTTTTTGACAATATCCTCTATGATGCTGAACTATGTTTTGAGGAAAAAAGCACTCTCAAGGTAAAGGCCCTCTTGGATACCGGTAATGATTTAAGAGATCCTCTCACGGGAACTCCGGTAATGCTTCTGGAAGAAAGAGCAGCTCATAAGGTGCTGCCGGAGAAAATCAAGCAATTTCTGCAATTACCCTGGCAGGAAAGCCCTAACCCCTGGTCTTTTTTCTGGAATGATGAAGAGTACTGTTTTCAGAAGCTGGTTTTTATTTCGGCCAAAGGTATTAATGGCCAGACTTGGCTATTGGGCATTCGTTTAGGAAATGTCAAGATCAGCCAGGGAGATAAGGAATGGGAGCATCCAGCCACCGTAGCTTTGGTGCCTCAGACCCTTAGCTCGGAAAGTAAGTTCCAAGCTTTGCTTCATCCTGAACACATAAATATTTCTTCAGGCAAGGAGGAGATCGCTTAATGAAGAGAATGATCGTAAAAATCGCTTCAGGGTTTAAAAAAGTTTTATATTGCTTACTCAGTAAATTTCGGCGAGCCCGTGAAGTTTTTTATGTTGGCAGCAGTGAGGCCTTACCTCCACCGTTAAGTGTTGATGAAGAAGAGCAGCTGATAAGCAGGCTGGAGCATGGAGATAACACAGTAAAAAATACTTTAATCGAACGTAATCTCAGGTTGGTGGTTTATATTTCCCGCAAATTTGAGAATACTGGAATTGGGATCGAGGATCTGGTCTCGATTGGTACTATTGGCCTGATTAAAGCCGTCAATACTTTTGATCCGGTAAAAAGAATTAAGCTCGCTACTTATGCCTCCCGTTGTATCGAGAATGAGATCCTCATGTATTTAAGGCGCAATAATAAAACCAGATCGGAAGTATCCTTTGATGAACCTTTAAATATTGATTGGGATGGCAATGAACTTTTGCTGTCGGATGTTTTAGGGACTGATAATGATATTATCTCCCGGCCCATCGAGGAAGAGGTTGATAGGCATTTATTAAGCCAGGCCATGGCCAGCCTGACAGAAAGAGAGAAACTCATCATGGAGTTAAGATTTGGCATGGGGGGAGTTGAAGAGAAAACTCAAAAAGAAGTTGCCGATCGTTTAGGAATATCCCAGTCCTATATTTCCAGGCTGGAAAAGAGGATTATCAGACGCTTGCGCAAAGAATTTGTGCGTTTGCAATAGTACCTGGAATAACTTGACTGGAGACCGGGAATACTCTCCAGAGAATAGCACAAGAAAGCGCCACACGGAGGGTATTAGTTCATGGTGTTGAATAAAGTTGAGATTTGTGGAGTCAATACTTCCAAGTTACCCGTCTTAAGTGGTTCCAAGATGAAAGAATTATTTGTCAAGTTCCAAGCAGGTGATCAATCTGCTCGGGAACAGTTAGTGAGGGGGAATCTCAGGCTGGTTTTAAGCGTTATTCAACGCTTCAGCAATCGCGGTGAGCATGTCGATGACCTTTTTCAAGTGGGCTGTATTGGGCTGATGAAGGCCATAGATAATTTTGATCTTGGCCAGAATGTTAAGTTCTCTACTTATGCCGTGCCGATGATTATTGGAGAGATCAGGCGCTATTTAAGGGATAATAACCCGATCAGGGTTAGCAGATCATTAAGGGATATTGCTTATAAAGCTCTGCAGATTAGGGATAAGCTGGCAACGGAGTGCTCGCGGGAGCCAACCATTAACGAAATCGCAGCCAAGCTGGAAATCTCCCAGGAAGAAGTGATCTTTGCCCTGGATGCTATTCAGGAACCCGTCTCGCTCTTTGAACCTATTTATCATGACGGGGGCGACCCTATTTTTGTGATGGATCAAATAGGTGATGATAAACAATCAGACCGCATCTGGTTGGAATCAATTGCTATCCGGGAGGGCATGGGCAAGCTCGGGGAAAGGGAAAAGAAAATTATTTCCTTACGCTTCTTTCAGGGAAAAACTCAAATGGAAGTTGCCGAAGAAATCGGTATTTCTCAAGCTCAGGTCTCCCGGCTGGAAAAAGCAGCCTTAAAGCATATGCGCAAACATGTCTAAGACCTAGGTTAAGAATTTCCTTAGAGCGTTGCCTTTTGGGGACAGGAATGTCCCTCCTCATCCTCTCATATTATTAAGAGAAACCATTTTTGACTTTACTCCCGTGTTCAATTTGGTTGAACTTAAGAATTGAGGGGAGGGGCTTTAAAAGGTGAGAGTCTCCGAACTGCGTTTATTGGATATTATTAATATTGAGGATGGCAGGCGCCTGGGGCCTATTATTGACCTGGATTTAGACTTGGATAAAGGGGTTGTGAAAGGGCTGCTGGTGCTGGAGCCCTCCAGGGGAAAAGGCTTTTTTAGCGGAGGCCGGGGCGGAGACATCTTTATCCCTTGGGAAAAAGTGATCAAAATAGGTTTGGATGTTATTTTAATCGATGGCCGGGATTTGGTTAATATAAGTTATTAACGAACTCAGCTTAAGATTAATCACTCTTTTCTCGATATAATAAGTATATGGCAAATTTTTATTTCAAGAAGGAATTAAGATATAATATTAGATAAATAGCTGCTTAGAGGTAAAAGATGACGGGATGGAAATGGCAAAGGGGCAAAACCCTTACTTACTTAACTATTCCCCACTGGTCGGAGTTTGGGGTCAGAGTTGCCTTTGCTGTCCGCACAGGTGGAGTAAGTGAAGACCCTTACTCTTCTTTGAATTTAGCCTTGCATGTCGGAGATGACTCACAGGCTGTCTTAAAGAACCGTAAGATTTTTCTTCAGGAATTAGGCTATCAAAGCAAGGATTGTGTTACTGCCGAGCAGGTTCATGGGACAAGAGTACTTAGAGTTACGGCCGCAGATCGGGGGCGGGGTATGGAGAACCTCAGAAATGCCCTGCCGGAGTGCGACGGCATGGTGACAACTGAAGAGATAGGCCTCTTGTGTTTTTATGCCGATTGTGTCCCTTTATTTTTCTTTGAGCCCAGAACCGGTCACTTGGGCCTCGCCCATGCCGGCTGGCAGGGGACCGTCCACAAAATAGCTAAAAAAATGCTGGCTGTAATAAGCTCGGCCGGTGGCAGGCCGGAAGACTGTCTGGCTGCTATTGGGCCTTGTATCGGCTCTTGCTGTTATGAAGTAGGAGAAAATGTTGCTGCCGCTTTTAGAGAGAATTTTAACAATCTCAAGCTGCTTACTCCTAAAGGGGAAGGCAAGTACTATTTAGACTTGGTTCAAGCTAACGCAATGCTCTTGCTGGAAGAAGGATTGCATCCCGAAAATATTTTGGTTGCCGGGCTGTGTACAGCTTGTCGGCCGGATAGTTTTTATTCCTATCGCCGAGATGGAATCACCGGCAGGATGGCTGCTTTCATTGGAAAATCACCTCGCAGTTAAGTGCCGCAGCATGGAGGGAACAGAGAGTGATGCCGAAGAAGCTGAGGAGAAAACCGAACTTTTTAGTTATTTTACTTATTGTCCTGCTTTTAGGTTTTATTTTATGGAACTATCGTTCCAGTTGGCTGGTAAACAGACTTACTTGGGATACTGTCCAAAAGGGCTGGGTGAGACATGAGAAAACAGTTGCAGCGCTCTTTGCCAATACGGAAATAGTAGTTACTGCATCCATAGAGGGCAGGGTAACATATATACGAGAAGACGGGCACAGATTTAAAAAAGGGGAAACGGTTGCAATCTTAACCCCTGCCGGAGTCAGTCACGGTACCGATCTTAACGAACAAGCCGTAATTGCCCCTATTTCCGGGTTGTTTTACTCCTTCCGGGATAATCTGGAAGAAATAATAACCCCGGAAAATTTAATGAATATGGAGCTGGAGGGGCTTCTAAGCCAGGCGGAAAAAGCCCTGCAAACAGAGCAGGAAGCAAAGCGGGAAAAGCAGCAAACAGAGCAGCAGGAAGTGCCGCTGCAAGCGGAGCAAAACCAGGCAAAAAGCCCTATATCTACGGTCAGCAAATATGCCCCTCTCGGCAAAATGCTTAATAACCTTTATCCCAGTTGGATGTTTGTTCACCTCGATTCTTCGTTACCAATTGCTAAGGATGATATTGTCAAGTTCCTGGTGGAAGGTGAGGAATATGCAGGGACAGTGATGAAGGTCTCAGGAAAGCCTCAAGGAGCTGTTGTCCGTTTCACCCAGTATGTCAAGGGGACTACGGAGAAAAGACAGAAGGAAGTAATTTGGATTTATAAGCCGGCTACCAAAGGTTTGGTAGTGCCTGTCAACTCTTTATGTACCTTAGGGGAAGAGAAAGGGGTCTATATTAATGACCGGGGGATTATCCGCTTCCGCAATGTCAAAGTCCTGGACTCCAATGATAGTTTGGCTTGTGTTACGGGTGTTCCGGAGGGCGCTTCCGTCGTGGTCAATCCTCCCGCCGGAATTGAAGGTTTGCCTTCTAAAATTTAACTTTGGGGAAAAACCGAGGTAAATTCAGGAAGTTAATTGCCTGAAAAAGCAGGGGATTCCAAGGTGATGTAGAACTTATAAGAAACAGCTGAAAAGGTAGGAACAAAATGAACATTGCCCAAAACATCATGGCTATTAGACAAAAAATTAATGCCGCAGCGGAAAGATCCGGTCGCCAGAGCCAAGAAATAGAAATTATTGCTGTAACCAAAACCGTATCTGCCGACCGCATAAAGGAGGCATATCAGGCTGGGCTTAAGAATTTAGGCGAAAATAGAGTTCAGGAGTGGCAGCAAAAAAAAGACCTCTTGCCTGGGGACTGTATCTGGCATCTAATTGGCAGACTGCAGACTAATAAAGTTAAATACTTGGACCAGAGTGTAGGCTTGATTCATTCTCTGGACAGGTTCCCTCTTTTGGAAAAGCTTCAGGCCGAAGGTGAGAAACGCTCTCTGGTTTGGCAGACCCTGGTTCAGGTGAATGTGGCTGAGGACGAGGCCAAGGCCGGTTTGGCTGTTGAGGAAGTCAGGGACTTTGTGGCCACAGTTAAGTCTTATTCCCATGTGCGGGTACTGGGTTTAATGACCATTGGTGCCCTGGATGCCAGCCCCGCTGAAACCAGAGGATATTTTCGCAAACTAAGAGAAATCAGGGAAGAGCTGATCCGTAAAGGTATCAGCCAGAGGGAAGAAATCCCCCATCTTTCGATGGGCATGAGCCAGGATTATGAACTGGCAGTGGAAGAAGGAGCAACCTTGGTGCGTATAGGAAGTTCAATTTTCGGACATAGAAATTAGTAAGGCCAAATTTTACGCTTACTCTAAGGTTTTAGAATAGTTCTTAAATTGCCAAAGCAATAAAAATAGATTACAATCACTATAGTTAGGGGGATGAAAATGGCCAGCTTATTTGACAAGTTTATTGGAATAATGGGTTTCGGAGATGACGATGAAGAAGATTTTGCTTCTGAAGAAATAGCCGGAGATTATCAAGGCAGAGGAGATAATAAATTTAGAAATATGAGCTCGAGAGAAAACATTGTACGGGAGCCTTCATCCGCGGATGCTTTCTCCAGAGAGATCCCAATAAGAGGTAATTCTGCCAAAAGAAAACCTGCTTCCGTCGTAAGCATCCATACCCAGAAACAAGTCAGGGTTATGGTGATGGAGCCGGTGTCCTTTGAAGATGCTCAAGGGATTGCTGAGCACCTTAAAGCCTGCAAGTCCGTGATCTTAAATTTAGAGCAAACGGATATCAATGTTTCCCAAAGAATTGTAGATTTTATTTGTGGAACTACATATGCTTTAGGTGGGAATATGCAAAAAGTAGGAAACGGGATCTTCCTCTTTGTCCCTAATAATGTGGATATCAGCGGGGAACTGAGTTATAAATCCGGAGACAAAGAGTACTTATGGCCTAAGACAAATAACTAGTTTTCTTAAATAAAGAAGGAGGTTATTACTATTTCGCTGCTTTCGTGGATTTATCAAATTACAAGTATGGTCTTAGTAATCCTGCAGTGGGCAATTGTGATTAGAGCTTTGCTGTCTTGGATTCCGCATTCTCCCTATAACCCCATTATCAGAATCCTTTATGAAATAACTGAACCGCTTCTAAAACCTTTCCGGGCCATCCGGATTGGCGGAGCTGCCGGGATGATTGATTTTTCGCCGGTATTTGCGATTTTAGCTTTAATGCTGATTAGATCTTTTGTTCTCTATCCGCTCTTTAACTTTATTGCCAGAATTATTTATTAAAGAAGCACTTCCTTTTTGGGCAGTTATTTTATATAATATTAAAAGCCCTTTTACTCGTAATTTTTTTTAAAAATCAAAAACGATGATGAGGAATTATCTTGACTAGCTGCTTTACCAGCGAGCAGGGGCGGTGGGAGCCTGCAAAGTATGTCCAAGATGGATCACCTCGGAGTGATCGGTTGAAAATAAGAGTAAACCGATCCGCTGTTCCCGTTAACGAACGTTTAAGTGCCCGGTGAAAAGTTTGCCTGTAGACAATCATGGTTAGGGCAGGCGGCAGGCCGGGAATTAAGGTGGTACCGCGAGCAACTCGTCCTTTTTTTCAGGACGGGTTTTTTGAATTACTGGAATGTCTTGATTTAGGAGGAATATCTAATGGATTATCGCGACACTTTGAATTTGCCCCAGACTGATTTCCCCATGCGGGGCAACCTCCCACAGAGGGAACCGGAGATTTTGGCTAAATGGGAAGACTCGAAGATTTATGAAAAAGTGCAAAAAGCCAGGGAAGGAAAAGAAATGTTTGTTCTGCATGACGGGCCTCCCTATGCCAACGGGGATATTCACTTAGGTCATGCTTTGAATAAAATCTTAAAGGATATTATCGTCAGGTACAAAACTATGTGCGGCCATAACTCTCCTTATGTTCCCGGCTGGGATACCCATGGTCTGCCCATCGAACAGCAGGTCATCAAAAAACTAGGCCTTAACCGTCATGCGGTTTCAGTTCTGGATTTTAGAGCCAAGTGCCGGGACTACGCCCTGGAGTATGTGGAAATTCAGAAAGAGCAGTTCAAAAGGTTAGGGGTCAGAGGAGACTGGGACAATCCCTATCTTACTCTAAGTAAAGAATATGAAGCTGCTCAAATCGGGGTCTTTGGCGAAATGGCTAAAAAGGGCTATATCTATAAGGGACTGAAACCTGTTTATTGGTGCCCGACTTGCGAGACCGCTTTAGCTGAGGCTGAAATTGATTATGCCGATAGGAAATCGGCAGCCATCTTTGTCAAATTCCCGCTGAAAAACAGCCAGGGGCTTTTTGCGGAGGAAAATAGTTACGTTGTCATTTGGACGACAACTCCTTGGACTATCCCGGCTAACCTGGCCATCTGCGTAAACCCCGAATTTGTATACGTTTTAGTGCAGGATGGCAACGAATCTTTGGTCTTGGCTGAAGAAATGCTTCCTTCTCTCAGGGAGCTGTGGGGTAAGGAGTTACCTGTTATAAAAACCTTCAGCGGCAAACAACTGGAAGGCCTACTTTGCCGGCATCCTCTGTTTGAACGGGATTCACTTCTTATCTGTGGTGAACACGTTACCCTGGAGCAGGGTACGGGCTGTGTCCACACCGCCCCGGGACACGGGGAAGATGACTTCCTGGTAGGTAAGCAGTACGGTTTGCCCGTTCTCTGCCCGGTTGACCATCAAGGAAAATTCACCGCGGAGATTACTCCTTATGCCGGGATGAAAGTGGAAAAAGCCAATGATTTGATTATTAAGGACCTGGAGGCTGCCGGGCTGTTGATTAAGGCTGACAAGATCAAACACAGCTATCCCCACTGCTGGCGTTGTAAGAATCCTATTATCTTCAGAGCTACCGAACAGTGGTTTGCTTCCATTGACGGTTTTCGGCAGGAAGCCCTGGCTGAAATTGATCAAGTCCGCTGGATTCCGGCTTGGGGTAAAGATAGAATTCATAATATGGTTGCCGATCGCGGAGACTGGTGTATCTCCCGCCAGCGAACCTGGGGAGTACCGATTCCGATTTTTTACTGCGAAGACTGCGGCAAAGAGATTATTAATGATGCCACAATCGAAAACTTGCAGAAGATTTTCAGCCAAGAGGGCTCTGATGCCTGGTTTGCACATTCGGCTGAAGAACTATTGCCCCAAGGGTTTAGCTGCGAATGCGGCTCGCAAACCTTCCGCAAAGAGACCGATATTATGGATGTCTGGTTTGACTCCGGTACCAGCCATGTCGGCGTTCTGCAAAAAAGACCGGAGCTAAAATGGCCGGCAGACATGTATTTGGAAGGTTCCGACCAACACCGCGGCTGGTTTAATTCCTCGCTTTCCACTTCCGTAGCGGCTTTTGGGCAGGCACCTTATAAAGCTGTCTTAACCCATGGATTCTTAGTTGATGAAAAAGGCCGTAAAATGTCCAAGTCCTTGGGCAACGGGGTTGACCCCCTGCAAGTGGTCAGAGATATGGGCGCCGATATCCTAAGGCTTTGGGTCTCTTCGGCCGACTATAAGAATGATGTGGCGGCTTCCCCCAGAATTATGAAGCAAATGGTGGAAGCCTACCGGAAAATAAGAAATACTCTGCGCTTTTTGCTCGGTAATCTCTATGACTTTGACCCGGTGCAAAACAAGGTAGCTTATCCGGATTTAAAAGAGATTGACCGTTGGGTTTTGCATAAACTCAGCCGGGTCATCGAGCGGGTGCAGAAGGCTTATGATGATTATGAATTCCATGTTGTTTACCATACGGTGCATAATTTCTGTACGGTGGAATTAAGTTCAATTTACCTTGATATTGTCAAAGACAGGGTTTATGTGGACGCCAAGGATTCCCTGGGGAGAAGGGCTGCCCAAACCGTCATGTATGAGATCCTCAACGCTTTAGTCCGTCTTCTGGCGCCGATTTTAGTATTTACTGCCGACGAAATTTGGTCTTACCTCCCTGGGAAGAAGGAAGGTTCAGATATTCAGATTGAGCTTATGCCAAAGGTCCAAGAGGAATGGTTGGACAGCTCTCTGGAAGAAAAGTGGGCACGCATCCTGGACTTGAGGTATGATATCACCAAAGCTTTAGAAATCGCCCGGCAGGATAAGCAAATTAATCATTCCTTAACAGCTACAATAGACCTTTATGTAAGTGATCAGGCAACCTATGCTTTCTTGGCGGATATTGGCAATTTAGCGGAGATTGTTATTGTTTCCGAGCTCAAAATTCATCAAGAAGAAGCCCCTGCAGGCGCGCAGGTAGGGGAAAACTTCCCCGGTGTTAAAATTGTAGTATCTTCCGCTCCCGGCAGCAAATGCGAACGCTGCTGGATGTATAGCGAAGAAGTCGGAATTGATGCCGAGCATCCGGAACTTTGTCCCCGCTGCTTGGCTGTAGTAAAAGGCTAAGGAAACCCCTAATTAGATTAGATAAAGCCTAAATTTAAGAATTGGTACTATTAAGCCAAAGATCTGGAGATGCCTCAAATGAGGCATCTTTTTTAAAAATACTAAAAAAGAACAAAGATAGACAAAAGTGGTATTTAGCGGTATGATAAATGTGGAATAATTTTGTAGTATAAACTAAAAGTAGGAGAAAGGGGGAGAAATGATGAATCTCAGCACGGAAATAGCCAATAAAATAGTTGATGTGATTTATAATAGTTGTGGTTATCATTGTATTGTGGGCGACCAAAATGGTATGATTATTGCCGATTCAGCCCGCCAAAGAATAGGATTAGTACATAAAGGGCAAGTTCGAATTCTTAATTCCGGTATAGATGAAATAACAGTCACTAAAGAGCAGGAGCTGGCGTTCGGAGGTACAGATAAAGAAGGCTATAACATCGCCATTAAACACCAGGATAGGAAAATTGGCTGTTTTGGTATAGCGGGGTCCCTTGAGATCGTAACCCCGATTGCCAAAGTGGCTGCCGGAATGGTGACCACAATGATCCGGGATGAAGAGCTCAGAAATGCCCTGCGCGAGCAAGTCGAAAAACTGAATCAGTCTATTGAGATTGTGGCCAGTGCCGTGGAGGAAGTTGCGGCTTCCTCGCAGGAAGTAGCGGCTATCAGCCAGACAGTTGCTAATGCGGTTCTCGAAGGCCAGGAACAAGTGAAAAAAACAACAAACATTATTGACTTTATCCGTCGGGTAGCAGTTCAAACTAATCTCTTAGGGCTGAATGCAGCCATTGAAGCAGCTCGGGCCGGTGAGCATGGCAAGGGCTTTTCTGTTGTAGCCGATGAGGTAAGAAAGTTGGCTGTAGAAAGCAATCGGTCTACAGACGAGATAGATCAAATTCTCACTCAATTTGAAGAAGTAATTGCCAGTATCAGCGAAGGAGTCAGCCAGAATAATGCTGTGATCCAAGAACAAGCTAAGGCTACCCAGGATATAACCGGGATTGTCCAGACTGTCCAGCAGGTAGGTTTTGATCTTGATTCCATAGCAACTCAATTATAAAAGGTTTAACCAGTACCTAAACAGATAGCCCAAAGCTCCCGCAGCAGTTTAAGAGCTACGGGGGATTTTTCTAAATGCTTGGAAATTTGGCTGTAAGGGCCTAAATGTTGTACAATAGTTAGAGAGGTGTAGATAGCTTTAGCCTAGAGAACCGGTAATTACATTGAGGGGTTTGCTTGCTGGTAAAGCGAAAATATTGGAGGAAGAGAATAGATGAGGAAGTCAAATTATTTGAGGAGTGAAAACTATGCGTACTTTCCAAGTCCCGGTAGGAGTTTCCAACCGACATCTTCATCTATCTGCCGAAGATATCCAGGCCCTTTTTGGAGAGGGTTATACTCTTAAGAATAAGAAAGACCTTAGTCAGCCAGGACAATTTGCCTGTGAGGAAACAGTTACCCTCGTCGGCCCCAAAGGGAGTATTGAGGGGGTAAGAATCTTAGGACCGGCTCGTAAGGAATCCCAGGTCGAATTGGCTCTCACGGATGCCTTCAAGCTTGGTATAAAAATACCGGTCAGAGATTCCGGCAATTTAGAAGATACTCCCGGGATTGAAATTGTCAACGGAGAAAGGAAAATTAGCCTCAAGCGAGGAGCGATTGCCGCTATGCGGCATCTGCACATGACCGAAGTCCAGGCCCAGCAATATGGCCTTAAAGATAAGGATATCGTTAAGGTTGTATTTAACGGTTCCCGCGGTGGAGAATTCCATAATGTATTGGTCAGGGTTAATGTCAATTATGCTCTTGATTTTCACATTGATACTGATGAAGCTAATGCCTTTGGGCTTGGTAATGGTGATACGGCTACAGTAATTATAGATAAGTAATTTTTGCAGCGTTTTAGGCTTAGTATTAAGTATCTTTGAGAGTATTGACCTTAAGATTGTGCCAGATAATTCCCTGTGTTAAGATAGATAAGCAAGGGAGATTCTGGCCTTTCTTTATTTAAACAGAAACTTTTGCTAGAGCGGCATTAGAATTAGGAATAATTGTTAGGCAATATTAGGAGGTTGGCATTTTGCAAATTTGGTTGACTTTGGCGATAGTAGTACTCTTGGATAGAATAAGTAAGTTTCTGATTCAAACCAATCTGGAGCTGGGAGAAAGCTTGGAAGTAATCCCAGGTTTTTTCCATTTGACTTATATCCAGAACCCTGGGGCAGCTTTTGGGTTGTTAGCCGGAAAGAATTGGTTATTTGTTCTTACTACTGTCTTAGTGTTGGGGGCGATTGTTTATTTTCAAGCTAAAATACCGGATCATAAGCTCATACGCATTTGTTTGGGAATGATTGGCGGGGGTGCTTTAGGTAATCTCTATGACCGGCTTTTCCTGGGCAAAGTGGTTGATTTTTTGGATTTTAAGGTCTGGTCTTATATTTTTAATATAGCCGACAGTATGATTGTTGTGGGTGGATTTCTGCTGGCATTTTTGATTTATAAGCATTCTTCCTAATCTGCCAGCTTATAAAAGGGCAAAATCTGCGGAACAATAGATTATAAAGGCAGGTTGAAATTGGCTGTGAGTGAAAACCTGGTTCAGGAAGAGTATGATTTTGAAGAATGGTTGAATATCCCCGTCTCGCCCGGTCAGCGTTTGGATGTGGCCTTAGCGGAGAAAACCGAAAAAAGCCGGAGTTATTTGCAAAACTTAATTCAGGCGCAAAGGGTTCTGGTCAACGGTCAGGTCAAAAAAGCAAATTATAAAGTTCAGGAAGGCGACCGGGTTGAGATTAATTTTCCTGAGCCCCAGGTACTTGATGTCTTGCCTGAGGATATCGACCTGGAGATAATTTATGAAGATAAGGACTTATTAGTAGTGAATAAACCGCAGGGAATGGTTGTTCACCCTGCTCCCGGGTCTTGGCACGGAACACTGGTCAATGCTTTGCTTTATCACTGCCGGAATTTGTCGGGGATTAATGGGGTAATAAGACCGGGCATTGTCCACAGGATAGATAAAGACACTTCCGGACTGCTGGTAGTGGCTAAAAACGATGAGGCACATCATAAGCTTGCCGAGCAGCTAAAAGAGCACAGTGCCGGCAGGAGTTATCGAGCCGTAGTTCACGGAGTGTTGTCGGAACCTTCCGGAACCATTAATGCCCCTATTGGCCGGGATCCTAAAGACAGAAAAAAGATGGCTGTAGTCTTTCAAAATTCCAAAGAAGCCGTAACTCATTATTATGTCCAAAATAGATATTACCAGTTTACAGAAATCAGAGCAGTGCTGGAGACCGGGAGAACCCACCAAATTAGGGTACATATGGCCTACCTGAAACATCCCGTCCTGGGCGACCCCCTTTACGGGCCCAAAAAGAACCCCTTTGGTCTTCAGGGACAGGTGTTGCATGCCGAATCCTTAAGTTTTGTTCATCCCACTACGGGCGGCAAAATGGAATTTACCGTGGATCCTCCGCCGACTTTTAGGGAGGTTCTCAACAAACTTAAACATTTGACAGACAATAATCCGGAGTATGCTTATGAGTAATGAAATAATTTTCTTACTGGAGTTTCTAGTGACTTTTTCCCTCTTGCTAATGGGCTATAAACTCTTTGGCAAAACCGGGGTTTATGTTTGGATAGTTCTTTCCACCATACTGGCCAATATTCAGGTTACGGTGACCATCGGGCTCTTTGGGATGGTTGCAACTTTAGGCAATATTATTTATGGTTCCAGTTTTCTCGCTACCGATATTCTCTCGGAAAAGTACGGTATAAAAGAAGCCCGGCGAGGGGTCTATGTTGGTTTCTTTGCTAATTTAACAGCAATGGTTATTATGCAGGTGATTATCCGCTATAATCCTCACAGTTCGGATTTTATGCTGGAACATGTGGAGCAAATATTTATGTTTTTTCCCAGGGTAGTGGCAGGGAGTTTAGCAGCTTTTCTTTTTTCCCAATTGCATGATACTTGGGCTTTTGATTTCTGGAAAAGACACTTTCCCCGCTACCTATGGCTGAGAAATACTGCCAGCACTATAGTCAGTCAAGCCTTAGACACGCTTATTTTTGTCACCATTGCTTTTTATGGAGTATTTGAAACTGAAATTGTGATAGGTATTGCTTTTTCCACCTACTTGCTTAAATTTATTGTAGCAGTATGTGACACACCCTTTATGTATTTGGCAGCCCGGATTGAGAATTTTGTTTGGGGTGAAAAATAATACACTTTTTTATAGAATTAAAGCACCGGCAGGGATCGCTAAATCCTCAGGCTGCACCGCACCTTCCCCAGTTTTAAAATTACAATAAAGCCTCTCGGAAGTGTTCCCATTATAATTATTTTGAATCCTGACCGGCAGGCCGCTAACGGAGCTAATCCAAACTTTGGTACTGCCCAGATTATTTTTAAGTATTTCGACAATGAAGCAGAGTTCACCCTCGTATTCTGCTTCCTGTACGGTACTCAGCTCTGGTAATACTTTATCCAAATACCAGAGAATAGTTTGTTCCCTGGGAATAGTTAGGACTGTTGCTCTGCCTGCCACGTTATTCCTAAGCAGTTGGGGGTATTTTCCCTGATAATAACGAATAATTTCCAGGGTATCATAATTATATAACCGGCCGCTTATTCATTATTAATAACAAGCGTACTTGCAGGGGGAGAACTGTTGCAGGCTGTCAAAAAAAAGAAAAGAAAAATACCTAGAAAAAAGCCTATTCTGTACAAAGCTCGATTCCTCCCCAGGAATAAAACTCAACGAATTGTTTTAATTTTTTGCTGGTTCCTTAAGAGGCAGGGAGTTAATTATTGATTTCTTTATAATAATAGACTATGCATAAACCTTAAATATTACGCGCGTTTTAAATTTTTTTATTGTTGCCAAGGGCATTATGACGCGTTAGTTATTGTTAGTAAGGCCTTTGTAAAAATGTTACTATTTAGACACAATTTGTTATGTTATCCTACAAGTAGGACTCCCGCAATACTATTCGTAAGTCCGGCTGTATTTAGGTTTAACCCGCAATGGTTCTGAAAAAAAGCGTTAGGCGACAGTCCATGCGGGAGGTCGCTCATCCATGCCCGGATTGGAAAAGATCGATTTATGATCGGATTATTGCACATTTGTAGAATGTTATGAAGTACAGATAAACAGGAATTTATTGAGCGGATAGCCATAATGAAAAGTACAAATCAATCTAAGGTAAATTATGGGAGGCTTGTAAATGAATAAAATGATTAAGATTAGGAATGAAGAAGAAAAAGATTATGAGAAAGTGGAGGAAATCACAAGGAAAGCTTTTTGGAATTTATATATCCCGGGGTGCGTTGAACATTATTTGGTTCATGTTATGCGATCCCACAAAGATTTTCTGCCGGATCTGGATTTTGTGATTGAAGTTGATAATCAAATCATCGGGAATATCATGTATACGAAAACAAAACTAATTGATGAATCCGGGGAAGAAAAAGACATCCTTACTTTCGGTCCGGTTTGCATTTTGCCGGAATATCAGAGAAAGGGGTATGGGAAAAAGCTAATGGAGTATTCCTTTGAACAGGCGGTCGGACTTGGTTATGATGTGATCGTAATATTTGGAAACCCGGGTAATTATGTAAGCCTTGGTTTTAAAAGCTGTAAAAAGTACAATGTCTGTCTTGAGAATGGGACATACCCGGCGGCAATGATGGTAAAAGAACTTAAACCGAATGTCTTGGACGGGAGGAAATGGGTTTACTATCAAAGTCCTGTATTTGAGATAGACGAACAAGAAGCCGGGCGCTTTGACGAGGATTTGGAACGCTTGAAGAAAAAATACCAGCCAAGCCAGGAAGAATTTTATATTCACAGCCATTCTATTATTAATTGAGTTTCCTTTAGTGGCATAAGGATAGATTCCAATTAATCTTTCAGATATATACATAATTCGTATTTGAAGTTAGGGTACATTAGATTAATAGAGGAAAAGATTATTTTGGTCATGTCTTAATTGCACGTCGTCTAACAGGGGAGTTCCAAAATAAGAATAATTGTTTACTGGGAGGGGGTTAATTTTGAAAAATTATAAGGAAATCAAAAGCGAAGCTTTTCTGTTTCAGTTCATATTTTTCATTCTCTTTGGTATCTTCATCTTTTTAGTAGGGTGTACTGTAGAACAGAGTACAGAGGGAAAACATGCTGGACAGGGAATAGGAAATCTCGAAAAAGAAAAGCCTGGGACATCGTCAGTAGCTGAAAAAGATTTCTATATAATGACTGCTTATGATAACGGGCCTATCGGCTGCGAATACGGAATCAATAGGGACGACCAAATGGATATGGAGCAAATGCTTGAGGAACTAGAACAACTTTCAGGCTTTATTTTCTATGAATCACAAATGACGGGAAGTAAGTTATTTGGAGATGAGTTGTATGAGGGTATCCACCTTAAATTTGATTTTTTAAAAAAAGAACCGGAAAAAATAGAGGTACAATATACTATCGATGATAAGATCGATCAGATATACACTGTGAATGATTATCCTATAAAAGTTCCGACAGAACCAGGTGTTTACAATTATTTTGCGAAACTTAACTGGAACAGTGAGGATAAGGAGACAGTGTTTTTCCGAGTGACCATAAAGAAAGATTTATAAGAACCTAGGAAGGAATAACTAGTGAACACGAGATACCATCCATCAGATAACAATAAGCGCTTTACGATGTTCAGCACAAAAGAAAACAACCAAAGAACAAAATCTCTGGCTTAAGAAAGGTTGAGCACCTGTGAAAATAGTAATAAGGATTCTAATTGGAATAGTCATTGCCATTGTGGGGTTCCTAGTTCTATTTCCGCTTCTAAATATAGGTTACTATGGTTTATTGCTGTTAGTTGTTTTCTTGATGATTAAAAACTGGGATCGTGAAAAGAATGACCGTTGACTTTTAGGCAGGATTGTCCTAGACTATCATTAACTAAGACAATAGGTAAGCCTTTAAGTATTGTCCCGTGAGACAGGCAAGGCAGGTATATTAGGAGATATTAAGTATAACTGTCTGGGCTAGCAGACAGTTTTTTGCATTTACCTTATCCTTTGTTTAATCTAAAAGATGAAAAAGATCTAAATCGATTAGATTTAAAAATTAGATTTAAATCTTATTGGCTTAAATAATTTATGTTTAAATATTTTCTATTAAAATTCAGGGAAGGTGAACCAAGATGGAAGGGATACCCAAAAACAGGATTATGGATGCGGACGGCATCCGCCGGGCTATTAGCCGCATCTCCCATGAGATTGTGGAGAAAAATAAGGGTACGAAGGATTTGCTCCTCATTGGCATCAGGACCAGAGGAGTACCGCTCGCTGAGAGAATTCAAAAAAAGATTACCGAATTTGAAAAAGCAACCCTTCCTTTGGGCTTATTGGATATTACTCTTTACCGAGATGATTTAAGCACAATAGATGTCCAGCCGGTACTGCATGAGACCAAGGTACCGTTTAGCATCGAGGGGAAAACTGTAATTCTGGTCGATGATGTGCTTTTTACCGGCCGAACGGCCAGAGCAGCTTTGGACGCTTTGATCGACCTGGGCAGACCGCAAAAGATTCAATTAGCGGTTCTCATTGACAGGGGGCACCGCGAGTTGCCGATCAGAGCCGACTATGTAGGCAAAAATGTTCCTACTTCCCGCCGCGAGATTATTTCAGTTTGCCTGGAGGAAACCGACGGCCGGGAAGAGGTCTTGCTGCTGGAAAGGAAGCCTTAAATTTTCTCGCTAAGAAAAATCAATAATTTTCTGTTTCTTTTCTTATCCCTTTAAATCTATCCTGTGAGATAGCCAAGGGTATGGAGAATTGTTTAATTCCTCCTGCTTTTGGGCAGGAGGTTTTTTCATGGAGAACCGCTTTGGGGAAAAAAGAATCTGATCAAAAAATGTAATAAAGGCCCAAAGTAAAGGGCAAGTTTAGTAGAGAAGGGGGTTTACTATGAAGTGGAGACATAAAGATTTACTGGATTTGGACACTCTGACAGCCGAAGAGATCAGGCATATTCTCAAGATAGCCCAACCCATGAAGGAAATACTTTCCCGTCCTATGAAAAAGCTTCCGACCTTAAGAGGTAAGAATGTTGTTTTATTATTTTACGAATCAAGCACCAGAACCCGAACTTCTTTTGAAACAGCTGCGAAGATCTTGGGGGCTGATACTACCAACTTCTCCGTAGCAGTTAGCAGTGTCAACAAAGGAGAAAGCCTCCTGGATACGGCAAAAACTTTGCAAGCCATGAATGTTGACTTGGTTGTTGTCCGCCACTCCAGTTCCGGTGCGGCGGAATTCTTGGCCAATATTTTGGAGCCCGGGGTGATTAACGGCGGTGATGGCCAACATGCCCATCCAACGCAAGCCTTACTTGATTTTTTCACTATCCAGGAAAAGCTGGGCGGCTTTGAAGGGAAAAAGATTGTTATTGTCGGCGATATCCTTCATTCCAGGGTGGCGAGAAGCAATGTTTTGGGCTTAACGAAACTGGGGGCGGATGTTACCCTGGTCGGGCCGCCAACTCTTTTGCCGGAAGAGATGAAATATCTTGGAGTTAAGCTGGCCTACGACTTAGACCGGGAACTCCCTGGGGCAGATGCCGTTATGGCCCTGCGTCTTCAACTGGAAAGACAGCAGAGCGGACTCTTCCCTTCAATTCGCGAATATAGCAAGTTGTACGGGCTTAGCCGGGAAAGGCTGAAAAAGACCGGTAAAAGAACCATAGTAATGCATCCCGGGCCAATGAACAGGGGAGTTGAAATTACGAGCGACCTGGCGGACAGTGTTCAGGCGGTAATTGAAGAACAGGTTACCAACGGGGTTGCCGTGCGGATGGCTTTAATTTATTTGCTGATAGGGGGAGGAACAGGCCATGTGGTGGATTAAAAAGGCTCTGGTGTTCGACCCGGCCCAAAGGCTTGTCGGGGAAAAAGATGTTCTGGTTAAAGACGGACTTATCTTGCGGATTGGCAATTTTCAGGAGGAAGATATACCAGAGTTATTCGGTCAGGAAAGTTTAGAGGACGTAAAGACAGTTGAGGCGGCCGGCAAGTATTTATTTCCGGGTTTAATCGATGTCCATGTCCATCTGCGGGAACCCGGCCAGGAGGATAAAGAAGATATTGGGAGCGGTTCCCGGGCAGCAATCAGGGGTGGGTTTACCTCTGTTTTAGCTATGGCTAATACCAAACCTGTCATTGATCAAAGGGCTTTGGTAGAATTTGTCCGCCTCCAGGGGGAAAGGGAGGGGATGGCCAGAATATATCCCGTGGCGGCTGTTACGAAAGGCTCCCAAGGTCAGGAACTCGTAGAAATGATGGATATACGGGAAGGCGGGGCGGTTGCCTTTTCCGATGACGGCTTGGGGATTCAAAATGCTGAGATCATGCGCTTAGCTTTAGAATATGCTAAGCTGACGGGCTGCCCGCTTGTCAGTCATTGTGAGGATCAAAATTTGGCTGCCCAAGGGGTAATGCGCCGGGGAGAAGCCAGTGCCAGGCTGGGGCTGAAAGGTATTCCGGCCAGTGCCGAAAGTGTTATGGTTGCCAGAGACGTCCTTCTGGCGGGAGAGACAGGAGGCAAACTCCATATTGCCCATGTCTCCACCAAAGAAAGTGTCAGGATCATCAGGGCGGCCAAAAAAATGGGCATAGACGTAACAGCGGAAGCAAATCCCCACCACTTGCTTTTCAGTGATCAAGATGTGGTTTTAACCGGGACAGCCTTGAAAGTTAATCCTCCTTTGCCGACAAATGAAGATCAGGATGCTTTGCTGGAAGGGCTGCTCGATGGGACAATTGATATGCTGGCCACCGATCATGCCCCGCATACCTGGGAAGAGAAAGCGAAACCTTTTGCGGAAGCGCCTTTTGGGATAAGTTCGCTGGAGACGGCTTTAGCCGCTGTTTGGCAGGGGCTGGTGGCAAAGGGCAAATTGCCGGCGCTTAAAGTCCCCGAGCTTTGGTCGCGTAACCCTGCTCAGCGCTTTAACCTCCCGGGAGGGACGCTGGAAAGCGGTTCTCCAGCTGACTTAGTCTTATTTGATCCTGCTTATAGGGAAAGGATTACGGCGGAGAGCATGGAGTCCAAGGCTCAGAACACTCCTTTCCTGGGACAAGAGCTGCAGGGTTTCCCGGTTATGACCTGGGTCGGCGGGAAGCTGGTTATGGCCGATAGGAAGGTTATCAGCAATTAAAGTTAAAGTGCAGTCGCTGTAGCAACGAACAGCCGGCGCGTGGTGAGCGGGTAATGCCCATAATATACAGTTATCTACCGGGGAGGGAGAACCCTTGTATTTAAAAGAAAGAGTCATTGAAAACCGGCCACTTGGCCATCCTGCTCAAGGTATTTATAAAATGGTTTTAAGCGGGCAGGCAGCGCAAACCGCTCAGCCCGGGCAATTTGTCCATGTCCGTGTAGCTGAAAGCTTTGAACCCCTTTTAAGGAGGCCCTTAAGTATTGCCGGGATAAACCGGGAGAGGGAAGAAATAACCATCTATTACCGGGTGGCCGGCAAAGGTACCGCTTTGCTCACCAAGGTTAGAACTCATGAACATTTAAGTATTCTGGGTCCTTTAGGAACAGGTTTTACGATCCCTCAGGAGGGGAAGCTTTTGCTTATTGCCGGCGGGATAGGGGTTTTCCCTTTATATTCTTTAATAGAGGCTGTGGAGCAGCCCCAGGTAAAAGTGAAGCTGTTCTGGGGCGGGGAAAACAGGCAGTTTCTGGAGAGCGCTGATCTTAGGTATTTGCAAAGCTTAGGTATAGATTATGAAATTACGACTTTGGACGGAAGCTTGGGGGAGCAGGGTTTAGTCACTGAACCTTTTGAAAAATATTTAGTGGAAGCATCTCAAGACTTCGCCTTTGAGGAAGGGAGAAACAAAAGCGCTTCGCTGCGGGTGGCCGCTTGCGGTCCCCCAGGGATGCTTAAGGCCGTTACAGAGATCTGCCTAAAAAACGGTATCCCTCTGGAAGTTTCTTTGGAAGAACGGATGGCTTGCGGGATAGGAGCTTGTTTGGGGTGTGTCTGTACAGTGCGGGATGCTACAGGCAACCTGCAGAGGAAAAGGGTTTGTAAGGATGGGCCGGTTTTCAACGGGAAGGAGGTTGTTTGGGATGCGGGAGTGTGACAATGAGCTTGACAAGGACAAAGGTAGTGACCAAGGGGCGTTTTCAGGAGCACCTCGGCGCGAGGTAGATTTGACAACCAGGTTAGGTGCTCTGGTATTACGCAATCCGGTTATCACTGCTTCCGGCACTTATGGCTTCGGGGAAGAATATGCTGCGTATTGCTCTCCCACCTCGCTTGGAGCCATTACAGTTAAAGGTATCACTCCCTTGCCGCGCTTAGGAAACCCCGTTCCCAGGCTGGCGGAGACGCCTGCCGGTTTGCTAAACTCAGTGGGGTTGGAAAACCCCGGCTTGGAAGAATTCATTAATTCCTACCTTCCCAAATTAGCCACATTAGATACCGCTGTCATTGTGAATATATCCGGTTTCTCACTGGAGGATTATGCCTTAATGGCTTCCGCCCTGGAGAAGCATTCCGGGCATAAATCAGGAGATAATAATGCTCCAGGAAGAAAAATCGCCGCTTTAGAAGTTAATATTTCCTGCCCGAATATCAAGCACGGAGGAATGGCTTTTGGCACCAATCCTAAGAGTGCCCAGGAAGTTGTTCAAGCAGTAAAGCAGAATACAACCTTGCCTGTTATCGCCAAGCTGTCCCCGAATGTCACCGATATAGCGGAGATGGCTCAGGCCGTAGCCGCCGGCGGAGCGGATATCATCTCCCTCATCAATACCATACTGGGGATGAGCATTGATATCCGGACGCAAAAACCGCTTCTGGCCAATAAAATGGGCGGCCTATCCGGCCCAGCGGTCCGCCCGATAGCAGTCAGGATGGTTTACCAGGTATATGAGGCTGTGGATCTGCCGCTCATTGGCATGGGCGGGATTGCCACCTGGGAGGATGCCGTCCAGTTCATGCTCGCCGGAGCAAGTGCCGTGAGCATTGGGACGGCGAACTTCGTTAATCCTATGGCACCGCTGGATATTCTAAACGGCCTGGAGGATTACTGCCGGCAAAGAGGTTATCATTCTGTGCAGGAAATTGTCGGCTTAGCCCACGCGTAAATAAAAAGATTCTGATGACAAAAGCATAAGCTTTCCTAGCAATATCTTGTTGTATGAAAAATTTTGTTCAATTTATTTAGATTTATATTGATACGAAGGAGGATAGATGCTAATGTCAGCTCCACAAGATTTTCTGGAAAAAGTTATCGTAGCCTTGGACGTGGATTCTGGGGATAAGGCCTTGGAACTAGCTCAGACTCTCCAGGGCAGCGGCTGCTGGTTAAAGGTCGGCTTGGAGCTTTATGCCCGGACTGGGCTAGCTTTAATTGACGAGTTTAAACAACTGGGTTTTAATATTTTTCTGGATCTTAAGCTGCACGATATCCCGACAACAGTGGAAAAGACCTTGAAAGTCCTGGTGGCTTCCGGAGTAGATATGCTTAATGTCCATTGCAGCGGTGGCTATGAAATGATGGCTAGAGCAGCCGAAATTTGCCATAAGGCCAATAAGAAACTGATCGGAGTTACGGTCTTAACCAGTATGGGAGGGTCAGAGTTGCCCACCGTTGGGGTCCAAGGGGATATCGAGGAGCAAGTTGTCAGATTAGCGAGGCTTGCCCAGAAAGCCGGTTTGGATGGAGTTGTAGCCTCCGCTCAGGAAGCGAGAACACTTCGCCGGGAGTGCGGAGCGGCTTTTCTCCTTGTTACTCCGGGAATCCGCCCTACCTGGAGCGTGCAGAATGACCAGGTGAGAGTTCTAACCCCTGCCGAAGCTTTACGCGCAGGCAGTTCGTATTTGGTGGTTGGTAGACCGGTGACCCAGGCTGAAAATCCCAGGGAAGCCCTGGAGAGATTATTTTAGGATTATCACCATGAGGATTATCGTCTTAGAGTTATTAGTGTCAGGATTAGTGTCTTAGGGTTATTATCGTGGGATTATCGTCTAGAAGCCGGTAGTAGCAAACTGTTAAGGAATAAAGGAATAAAGAAATATCAAAGTACGGATTGTAAAGAGAAAAAGGTGAAAAAATGCGGCTATTTATAGCAATCAATTTTACGGAAGGCCTTAAAGATGAACTGGCCAGCATAATCCAAAATCTTCAAAGCTATGCTCTGCAAGGGAATTTTACCCGGCGGGAAAATTTGCATTTAACCCTGGCCTTTTTGGGGGAGATCCCTTCGGCTAGAGTGGAAAACATCAAACAAGCTATGGACAAAGTTGGCGCAGGTCGGTTTTCCTTAGTAATAAGCCATCTTGGGCAATTCAAAAGAAGCGGCGGCGATATTTACTGGTTAGGGGTAGAGAAGAATACTTCTCTCTTGAACCTGCATACCCAACTGAGCAGGGAGCTTAGGGCTGCAGGTTTTAAGCTGGAAGAGCGCGGATTTAAACCCCATTTGACTCTGGGCAGGCAGATTATTTTGAGCCCTGCTTTTGACCAAGTCGAATTTTCTCACAAAGTTCCGCCTCTCTCTCAGGAAGTGGATAGAATAAGCCTGATGAAATCTGAAAGGTTAGCCGGGAAACTGACTTATACCGAGATCTATTCTAAAGATTTGTAAGATATATTGAAAAAATGATTGAAAAATAAATATTGGCCTGTAGTTTTATAAAAAGGGGCTGTTGTAAAACTAATACCTGATAAGGATTCCAGGATAAGGCTGAGGAAGGAATGACCGGAGATGAGCATTTAACGCCAGTTTGCGACAGCGAAGTGTCATTCCTTCCTCAGCTAACCAAATAATCTTTGTTTCGCGACAGATTCACAGTATGCTTGAAAAAAAGCAGATTAGAAAGGTGGAAATGGATTATGGCTTTTTGCTCGCAAAGTGCTCAGGAATTAGACTCGAAGCAAGTCCTGCAGATTTTTAAGGATACCGGTGCCCTGCTGCAAGGACATTTCTTGTTGACTTCCGGCAAGCATAGCTCTCAGTATATGCAATGTGCTCAAGTTCTCCAGTATCCCAGGCTGGCAGCTCAGCTTGGCCAAGAGCTGGCCGCTAAGTTTAGGGGTCGGGAAATTGAAACTGTTGTCGGACCTGCCATGGGGGGCATCATCGTAGCGCACGAAGTGGGAAAGGCCTTAGGTGTCAAAGCTATCTTTACCGAAAGGCAAAACGGAGAAATGGTTTTAAGAAGGGGATTTAAGCTCTCCCCGGGAGAAAAAGTGCTAGTAGTGGAAGATGTGATTACGACCGGAGGATCTGTGCAGGAAGTAATCAATATTGTTCGGGAAGCCGGGGCTTTACCTGTTGGTGTAGGGGTGCTGGTCGATCGCAGCGGCGGGAAGGCAGCTTTTGCAGATCTTGTTTTGCACAGCCTTATTCAAGTTAATATTGAAGCCTATGAACCCGATAATTGCCCCCTCTGTGCCCAAGGCCTACCCTGGGAAAAGCCCGGCAGCAGGGGAATCAAGTAAAGAAGTATTTGCTTGATTCCTTTTAATAATGTAGGGCTTGCTAAACCAATTTAATACTTAGGCAACTTACTGAAAGGTAAGGACGCTCAGCTACAAATCTAAAGTAGAAAATACTATGATGGTTAGGCGGCAAAGGTTGTAATATTGAGTTTGTAATATGTATCATGGCTTAGAAATATAAATAACAGTTTAGAAATATTAATATTACAGTTATAAAGTTATGGCTGATTGTAGGCTATGACTTTTTTCCTTTTTCTGTAAAATTTTTATAAAAAAATTGTTATTTTTGGTTCCAGGAAAAGGGTTTTTATTAATTAAAGCGAATATATGATAGAAATAAATCTAAGATAATTATTATTCGCTTTGCAAGGGAGGATTTGTAATGCCGGAAAGTTATTATCAGTGGGCAATCAACAAAGGAATCAGCCGCCGGGAATTTCTTAAATTTTGCACAGCTATGGCTGCAATGCTTGGTTTGGAAGCCAGCATGGTTCCTAAAATCGTACATGCTTTAGAGACAAATCCCAGAGTACCCGTTATCTATCTTAATTTGCAGGAGTGTACTTGCTGCAGTGAATCTTTATTACGCGCCGGCCATCCGCTGGCCGCAGATTTAATTCTGAATATGATCTCTTTGGATTACATGGAAGTATTGCAGGCTGCTGCCGGTGAGCAGGCTGAAGAGGCCAAGCTAAAAACTATGAGGGAATACCATAACAAGTATCTTTTAGTAGTAGAAGGAAGTGCAACTTTAGCCGAAGACGGAGTGTATTGCACTATTGGCGGCAGGACAACTGTTAGTATTTTGGAAGAAGCAGCCGCGGGCGCCTTGGCGGTTATCGCTTATGGGTCGTGCGCCACAGATGGTTGTGTTCAAGCTGCTTATCCTAATCCTACCGGAGCAGTTCCTATTCATGAGGTAGTAAAAGATAAACCGGTAATCAAGGTTCCGGGGTGTCCCCCGATTGCTGAGGTGATTACGGGAACCATTGTCCATTATTTAACTTTTGGCGTGCTTCCGGAATTAACTCCTCAAGGAAGGCCCAAGGCCTTTTACCAGCATACTATTCATGACAATTGCAACCGTAGAGCCTTCTTTGATAAGGGAATGTTTGTAGAATCTTTTGATGACCATGGAGCCCGCGAAGGCTGGTGTCTATACAAGATGGGCTGCAAAGGTCCGTCTACTTATAATGCTTGTGCCTTAACCGGCTGGAATGAAGGGACGAGCTATCCGATCAAGTCCGGGCATCCCTGTTTAGGATGTTCAGAAGATAGATTCTTTGACCGGGGCTCTTTTTATTCCGTAATGGATAAGGATTTACAGGAACCCCGTTTCGAGGAAGACATAAGTGCAATTAACAAAAATAAAGTGATTATCGGTGTTGCTGCAGGAGCTGCCGCAGGTGCCGTAGGCGGGGCAGTTGCCTCTGCTGCTTTTCTTGCTAACAGGAAGGATAAAAAGCAATATATTGATCCGGAGGTATTCTATAAGAATAAAAATCAATCCGATACAAAGATTGAGGATTGAGTTTGTCTATTCTAGATCACTATTAAGAAATAGAAAGGAATAGAGAATATGGCTACGAAAAGAATTGTGATTGATCCGGTTACCCGTATCGAAGGTCACCTACGGGTGGAAGCTGTGGTTGAAGGCAACAAAATAACCGATGCTATAAGTTCCAGCACAATTTTCCGGGGAATAGAAATAATTGTACAAAATCGTGATCCAAGGGATGCCTGGGCTTTTATGCAAAGAATTTGCGGAGTCTGCACCCATACCCATGCTCTGGCTTCCATCCGGGCCGTTGAGGATGCATTAAAGATTACCGTTCCCAAAAATGCTAATCTTATTCGCAATATCATGTCGGCAACTCAGGATATTCAGGACCATGCCGTTCATTTTTACCACTTGCATGGCTTTGATTGGATTGATGTTGTCAGCGCCTTGAAAGCAGATCCTGCCCAGACCAGCGCCATTGCCATGTCCATTTCCCAATGGCCGTTATCTACTACAAGCTACTTTACCGATATTCAGAATAAAATTAAAAAATTAGTAGAAAGCAGCCAATTAGGTATCTTTGCTAATGCTTACTGGGGGCATCCGGCTTATAAACTTCCGCCGGAGGTCAACTTGCTTGGTGTTGCCCATTACCTTGAGGCTTTAAACTGGCAAAAGGAAATTGTGAAGATTCATGCTGTTTTTGGCGGGAAGAACCCGCATCCCAACTATGTGGTGGGCGGAGTACCCTCTGCTATTAATCTTAATAGCCACGGCGTAATTAATATGGAGCGCTTAAATCTTGTTAAATCCAAAATCGATGAAGCTAAGACTTTTGTCGAGCAAGTACTTATCCCTGATATTTTAGCGATAGCCGGCTTTTATAAGAACGAACTCTGGGGAGGCGGCTTAAGAAATTATATGTCTTATGGCGATTATCCGCAGACTTCCATCAATGAGCCCGCTAGCTTTTTGGTTCCCCGGGGAATTGTTCTTGATGGAGACCTTACAAAAGTATACGAGGTTGATCTGAAAGATCCGGAGCAGATTCATGAATTTGTAGACCACTCCTGGTTCCGTTATGAGAAGCCGAATGCCGGACTTCATCCCTGGGAAGGGAAAACCGAACCCCACTATGACGGGCCTAAACCTCCTTACCAGTACCTGGACGAAAACAAGGGATACAGCTGGTCCAAAAGCCCTCGTTGGCGGGGCAAGCCGATGGAAGTCGGCCCCTTAGCCAGGTTTGTTGTTGGTTATGCTAAAGGTGATGAGGAAATCAGGCATTTGGTGGACAGTTCTTTGCAAAAGCTGGATCTTCCTCTCACTGCTCTTTTCTCTACTCTCGGCCGAACATTGGCCAGGGCTTTAGAGACCCAACACCGGGTCAATATTTTAGGAAAGTTCTACAAGGATTTAATTGCTAATATTAAAGCAGGAGATACGGCAACATTTAATAACGAAAAGTGGAATCCTCATACCTGGCCGGCAGAAGCCCAGGGAGTAGGTTTCAGTGAAGCTCCACGCGGAGCTTTAGGGCATTGGGTGGAAATTAAGGACGGTAAGATAGCCAATTACCAAGCGGTTGTCCCTACCACCTGGAATGCCTCTCCCAGGGATGCCAACAAACAGCTTGGCGCTTACGAAGCAGCTATAATCGATACACCACTAGCAAATCCTGAGCAGCCCTTGGAAGTTTTAAGGACCATTCACTCTTTTGATCCCTGCATAGCCTGTGCTTGCCACCTGCTTGATCCCCAAGGGTATGAGTTAAATGTTGTTAAGGCCTATTGATCTAAAAGGTATTGATCTAAAAGGAGTGCTGTTTTGTCAAATATTAAAATCTTGGGAGTGGGCAACCTTGTAAGACAGGATGAAGGCCTTGGTATCCATCTTTTACAGGCCTTACAAAATAAATTGCCCCCTGTCCTGCCAGCCGGGATTGAACTCTTAGATGGCGGAACCGGGGGGCTTATTCTCCTGGATTATGTGGAAAGTGCTGAGAAATTACTGATCTTAGATGCTGTGGCGGCGGGAAGAGAACCGGGGGAAATCGTTATTTGGCAGAAGGAGGAAATTCCCTATTTTATCGCACCGAAAATGACCGTTCATCAGGTTAGTTTGGCTGAAGTTTTACACTGGGCAAAATTCAGGGGAAAGTATCCTCAGGATATTGTGGTGGTTGGCATTCAGCCTAAATGTCTGGATTGGGGTACCAAGCTGAGTGAAGAAGTGCGCAATTCTTTGCCTGCTGCCTTGCATGAGGTCTTAAGCATCTTAAAAAAATGGGGTGTTAAGCTGTAGACCTAAGACCGCTTCATGGAAAGTTTCGGCCAGAGTGGGGTGAGCGTGGATCATATTTTGAATATCTGTAGCCTTAAGCCCCTGGTGTAAGCTTAAGGCTGCCTCATGGATCAAATCACTGGCATGAGGCCCTAAAATGTGGACACCGAGAATTTCTCCGCTCTCTTTATTGGCCAGAACTTTGATTAAGCCTTCACCTTCACCTAAGGTGAGGGCTTTGCCGTTGGCGCCAAACATGGCTTTGCTGACCTGGTAAGGAATGTTTTGGCTTTTAGCTTCTTCCTCAGTCAGGCCGACGGCAGCCATTTCCGGAAAAGTAAAGACACAGGAGGGCACAACCGGCAAGGGCTTTTCCGTACTTAACAATTGGTCGGTTTTACTCTCCTCGGGTTTTGTTTCCCGGGAAGCAAATATTTTTTCAGCCGCAATTCTTCCTTGATGGGAGGCTACATGGGCGAGCATTTGACCGCCGATTACATCGCCAATGGCATATATGCCGGGAACAGAAGTAGCGAAGTCCTTGTCAACCTCAATTCCTTGGCGGCTATAGCGGACACCGGTTTCTTCAAGTCCTAAGCCTTCGGTCTGGGGTGCCCGGCCGGTGGCAAGCAAGACAATATCGGCGTTATACTCCAAGGCAGCTTCATTTTTGCCTTGAGCACAAACAAGCAAACCCTCTCCTGACTGCCGGATTTCCTGAACTCTAACGCCTGTTTCAATCTTGAGGCCTTTCTTTTTCAGCAGGGGATTAAAGCGCCTGACCAGCTCTTCATCCATCATGGGCAGGATGCGGGGCAATAATTCCAGGACTGTCACTTCACTGCCGAAGGACTGGAAGATAGCCGCCAATTCCATGCCGATTACTCCGCCGCCGATAATAACCATTCTGCCGGGAAGCGTTGTCAGATCTAAAACTTCCTTACTGGTAAGCACTCCCGGAAGATCCGTCCCGGGGATCGGCAGGCTGGCGCTTCTTGAGCCTGAGGCCAATAAAATGTTGCGGGCTGTAATTTTCTCCGGGATACCGTCAGGACTAGAGGGAGTGACCTCCACTGTAGTGGGGTTCAGTAGACGGGCTTTACCTAGGAGAACCTTGATGCCATGAATTTTCATCAGCTGTTTTATCCCGGCGTGCAGGCGCTGGACAATTTCTTGTTTGCGCGCTTGCACTTTAGGCATGTCGAGGGAAAACCCGGCGAGGTCCACGCCGAACTCCCGGGCTTTTTTCAGAGTATTTATTACTTCGGCATTCTTATATAAAGCTTTGGTGGGAATACAACCCCAGTGGAGACAAGTTCCCCCCAGGGCATGCTGTTCAACCAGAATCACTTTGGCTCCCAGCTGGGCAGCCCTGATGGCAGCGGTGTAGCCGCCCGAGCCTCCGCCAATAATAATTAAATCATGTTCCATAGCATTCGTTCCTTTATCTCTCATCTTCTTCCGGCCGCCAACGAACTCTCGGGTTGCGGGCTGCGGCTACTTCATCCAGGCGCTGCACCACGGTATTATGGGGTGCGGAACGGACTAATTCCGGATCTGTTTGGATTTCTTCGACGATAGCCTTAAGAGTGGCGATAAATTCATCCAGGGTTTCTTTGCTTTCAGTCTCGGTAGGCTCCAGCATCAGAGCTTCCTGGACAATCAGCGGGAAATAAATAGTCGGCGGGTGATAGCCATAATCTAAGAGCCTTTTGGCGATATCCAGGACTGCTACCCCTTGAGCGTGATAATTCTGGCCGGAGAAAACGCACTCGTGCATGCAAAGGCGGTCATAGGGAAGAAGGAAGAGCCCTTTTAACTTCTGCAGCAAATAGTTAGCATTTAAAACCGCGTTTTCCGAGACTTCTTTGAGCCCTTTGGCTCCCAGGCTTAAGATATAGGCATAAGCCTTGACCAGAACATTAAAATTCCCATAGAAAGACCGTACTTTGCCCAAAGAGAGGGGAAGGTCGTCATCAAGATAATACTTGCCATCTCGCAATTCGACCAGAGGCTTAGGCAAGAAGGGAATCAAATCTTTTTTAACTCCCACCGGTCCTGAGCCGGGCCCCCCTCCGCCGTGCGGGGTGCTGAAAGTCTTGTGCAGGTTGAGATGGACAACATCAAAGCCCATATCACCCGGACGGGTAATTCCCAAAATGGCATTGGCATTGGCACCGTCATAATAAAGGAGCCCGCCGGCGGCATGAACGATGTCGGCGATTTCCTTAATATTCTCATCAAAGAGGCCTAAGGTATTGGGGTTGGTAAGCATCAAGCCGGCCAGTTCAGGGCTGACGGCAGCTCTTAGGGAATCAAGATCTACTCCCCCTTGGGCATTGCTTTTAACTTGGATTACTTCAAAACCGGCCATAGCCGCAGAGGCCGGATTAGTACCGTGGGCCGAATCGGGAACAATTATCTTGGTCCGCCGGCTGTCGCCGCGGGCGGCATGGTAGGCTTTAATGGCTAAGAGGCCTGTTAACTCCCCGTGGGCACCGGCGGCAGGCTGGAGTGAGAAGCGGTCCATGCCGGTTATCTCCGAGAGCATGTTATCCAGTTCATAGATAATTTGCAGGCAGCCCTGGACAGTTTCTTCCGCCTGATAGGGATGGACATGTAGAAACCCGGGGAAACGCGAGACAACTTCATTTACTTTGGGATTGTATTTCATGGTACAACTGCCCAGAGGATAGAAACCGGCATCCACACCGTAATTGCGCTGAGATAAGCGGGTGAAGTGGCGGACGGTATCCAGCTCACTTACTTCCGGCAAACGAGGAGGCTTTTCTCTTAATAGTTCAGCCGGCAAGAGGTCGCTTACTTTTTTTTCCGGCACATCGCAGGGCGGAAGAGAATAGCCTTTTCGTCCCGGTTGGCTGATTTCGAAGATTAAAGAGGTTTGCTTATTTTGAGCCATCTTACTTCCCACCTACTTTCTCTACCAGGAGATCAATTTCTTCTTTGGTTCTTTTTTCGGTCACGGCCAGGAGCCAGGCGTTTTCCAGTTCAGGGTAAACTTCTTGCAAGGAGTAGCCGCCAATAATTCCGGCTTCTAACAGCTTGGCATTAAGCTCTGCCGGTGCCACGGGAGCCTTAACGGCAAATTCCTTAAAGAAAGGTGCCGTATAAACAGGGGAGAATCCCGGCAATTTGGTGATTTGCTCCCAAGCATAATGGGCTTTTTGCAGGCAGAGGCAAGCGACCTCTTTTAAACCTTCCTTGCCAAGCAAAGTTAAATAGATTGTCGCTGTTAGGGCATTTAAAGCCTGGTTGGAGCAAATATTAGATGTTGCTTTTTCGCGGCGGATATGCTGCTCGCGGGCTTGGATAGTCAGGGTGAAACAGCGCCGGCCTTTTTTATCGGTGGTTTGACCCACAATCCTTCCCGGCATTTTGCGCAATAATTTCTCAGTAGCACAGAAAAAACCCAGGTGCGGCCCGCCAAAACTTAAGGGATTGCCTAGGGCTTGGCCTTCACCGACGACAATGTCGGCACCGCATTCCCCGGGAGATTTAAGCAGCGCTAAAGAAATAGGGTCAGCACTAACAACCAAGAGAGCTTTGTGCTGATGAGCAATTTCTGCCAGCTCGGGCAAAGACTCGATTGCTCCCAAGAAGTTGGGGTTTTGCACCAGGATGGCTGCAGTTGCTGAAGAAATTGCCGTTTTTAATTCTTCTAAATCGAGGGTGCCATTGGTAAAGCCAATTTCCCTGACTTTGATTCCTCTGGCCTGAGCGTAGGTTTGAATAACCTCCCGGCTTTCCGGGTGGACTAAGCTGGCTACCAGCACTTCATCGCGCCTTGCAGCCTGGCAGGCCATCAGCATGGCTTCGGCCAGAGCACTGGCCCCGTCGTACATGGAGGCGTTAGCAACCTCCATGCCGGTCAGCTCACACATCATGGTTTGATATTCAAAAATAGCCTGCAGGGTTCCTTGGCTGATCTCAGGCTGGTAAGGCGTGTAAGCCGTATAGAATTCCTGACGGGAGACCAGGGTATCAATAACACTGGGGATAAAATGGTCGTAAACGCCGGCCCCCAAGAAGCAGATGTTGTCTTCCAGGTTGTTGTTCCGGCCGGCCAGGGCTTTCAAATGTTTGAGGAGATCCATTTCCGGAAGAGCTTCCGGTAGGTTAAGGTTTTGCCGGAGGCGGACTTCCTTAGGGATATCTTTAAACAGTTCTTCCAGAGAGCTTAACCCAATTTCCTTTAACATTTCTTCCTGCTGCCGGGCGGTATTGGAAATGTATCTGGACAAGCTTATTCCTCCTGTTCGCAGACTTTTTCATATTCCGCCGCATCAAGCAATTCCTCAATTTCAGCGGGATTACTGATTTCCAGAGTAACGAGCCAGTTTTCATAAGGGTCTTCATTAACCAGCTCAGGGCTGTCCAGTAAAGCTTCATTAATCTCGCTGACGGTACCGGATAAAGGGGCATAGACATCGGCAGCGGCTTTCACGGATTCAACTACCGCTAAAGGAGCCGTTTTGCTTACTTCATCATTTACTTCGGGCAGCTCCACAAACACGAGTTCTCCCAGGTGGTTCTGAGCGTAATCGGTGATCCCGATATAGGCCTTATTGTCTTCAATCCGAATCCATTCATGGGAAGCGGTATACTTCAGATCTTTAGGGATGTTCATTTTTTTAACCTCCGTTTATATAGGGTTTATCGTTTAGTATTATTAATGGTAATAATAAACTCTGCTGTAGCCTTTTTTCAATATTTTATTGCTACCTTTATTAATTCTCTTCGCAGGATGCTGCTTCATAATTTACATAATTTATTTGTTATTATTATGTTCTTTTATAGCGTTTATGATAGAAGGGTTTAGGGATAATTTTGGCTTGAGGGTTATGCTTACGAATGACAATCTCGATAGTCTCGCCTTCCTGGGCATAAGCCGTATCGATTAAAGCCAGCCCGACGTTTTTCTTCAGACTGGGAGCGAGCCCTCCGGTGGTAACATAACCAATGCGTACGCCGTTCTTTTGAACTTCATAATCGCCCCGCGGCAGTCCCCGTTCGATCATTTCAAAACCCACAAGCTTCCGGGGAATTCCTGCCGTTTTTTGCTGAACTAAAGCTTCTTTGCCGATGAAATCGGCTTTGTTTAATTTGACGAAAATCCCTAAGCCTGCTTCCAGGGGGGTGATTTCAGGGCTAAGCTCATGGCCGTAGAGAGGCAAAGCTGCTTCAAATCTTAGGGTATCTCTCGCCCCCAGGCCTATAGGCTTTAAGCCGTGTTTTTGCCCTTCTTGCAGGATTGTCTGCCAAAGTTCCGGAGCTTTGGCCGGCTCCATATAAAGTTCAAAGCCATCTTCTCCGGTGTAGCCGGTACGCGAGGCCAGTACCGGTGTGCCGTTCACGTTAAGGTCGGGAAGAAAGCGGAAAAACTTAAGCTCGTTCAAATCAGTAGTAGTCAGGGCTTGCAGGATGGTTTGAGCCAGAGGTCCCTGCAGAGCCAGTTGGGCATACTGTTCGGAAACATCTGTGACTGTCACCTGGCCTTCTTCCTGTTCTTTCAGCCAGGCAAAATCCTTGGCTGTGTTGGCAGCATTGACTACCAAGAGGTAATAGTCGGGCTTATACCTGTAGACTATTAAGTCGTCGACAACCCCGCCGTCAGGATAGCACATCAGAGTATAATAGACTTGAAAGTCCTGCATGGTGGAGATATCGTTGGTTAACATTTTTTGCAGGTACTTTTCGGCATCAGGCCCTTGGACAAGAATTTCCCCCATATGCGAAACATCAAAGAGGCCGGCTGCCGAGCGGACTGTCTCGTGCTCTTTCAGAATTCCTTCATATTCTACAGGCAAAGCCCAGCCGCCAAAATCAATGATTTTCCCTCCTGTAGCCAGGTGCAGGTCATAAAGTGGTGTTTTTTTCAATTCATTCCACCTCCATGGTTTAGTATTTGCATTTTTTCGTAAAACCAAGCTTCTAGCAGTCAGAGTGTATTCTTAAGCAGTTAGAGTGTGCTCTTAAGCCGACATGGAACTGCGAAGCAACGTGAAAACAGAGGAGGGACTAATTTGTCTCTCCTCTGTATTGCAACCTTGGAGATTCCACTTTCTAAGGTGTTGCTTATTAACATATTATGGTTCATTATAATTGCTCGGCCTAAAGATGTAAATAGGTTGAGAGACTACTCCCTTTAGCTTTTTCGATTTTTATGCTTTAAATATATTCTAATAAAAAGATGAGGCCGGAGACGGTAAGGGCACTTAATAAGGTAGAGACAAATACTATTTGGGAAGCATATTCCGGTTCGCTTTCAAATTCTCTGGCGATGACCGCCATATTGACAGCAGTAGGTGTGGCAACCCCAACTATTAAACATTTGGCCAGTATTCCCTCGATTCCCATGAGCTGCACAAGCAGGAAACCTATGAGGGGAGCAATGATCAGCCGGAGAAAACTGGAGAGCAAGATGTCCTTCAACCGGGTGCTTACTTTTACCTCAGCCAGCTGAACTCCCAGGGTTATAAGAGCCATAGCGATAAAGGCATTGGCGATATTATCCAGAGGAATCAAGAGGAATTGGGGAATGACAACAGCTGTGGATTTAACGATGACAACCAGGATTAGAACATAAACTGCGGGCATTAAGAGCATATTTTTGAGGGCTTGTTTATTATTGGTCCGCCCGGAAGAAGCTTGAAAGACACCAAAGGTATTCCCTAAGACTGTCTGAATTAAGATCATAAATATTTGGGCAGCAGTGGTCAGCGGGTTATGAAAGGCGATTTCTGCCAGGGGCAGCCCATAATTTCCGGCATTAAAAAACAAGAGGGAATTGATAAAGATTTTTTTGATCCCTCGGGGATAATGGAGCAAGCGCGCAGTTAATTCCCCTAAACAAAACATTATGATAAACATAGCTGCCAGAAAGATAAGGACTGTACGAAATAATTCCCAAGTTGCTTCGGTATGGTAGATCTTGGTGAAAATGATAGTGGGCGTAAAGATGTAGAGATTAATTTTTGTAAAAGTACGAATATCCAGCTTCAGTTTCTTTTGAGCAATGAACCCTAGCGCAATCAAAATAAAAATAGGAAGTATAATGCTCGTTATAATACTTAGAAATGTAAACATAGCCCCTGACTCCGTCTTCTTTCAGGATAGTTGGCTTTAGCCTTAAGTATTTGTTCCAATTTAAATATAACACAAAAAATTAAAGTTAGAAGATAACTGCGGTGAGTTGTGGAAATTTTCTAAAAATTACAGGGTATATTTTATTTCCCTTTATTTCAGTTATCTTCCGTTGCCAGCAATCTTTCAATATCCTCTGTGGTCGGAGTAATCAGCAGGGACCAGTTCTGATCGTAAATGACCATGCCGGGTTTTGCTCCCCGGGGTTTTTTAATATGTTTAACATGGGTATAATCGACCGGGACTTGAGATGAACCCCGGGCTTGGCTGAAATAAACGGCTAAAGTTGCCGCATCTTCTAAAGTACGGTCATCCGGGAATTCCTGCTTTTCTCCCAAAGGAACAATGACATGGGAACCCGGGATATTTTTGACGTGCAGCCACAGATCTGTCGGTTTGGCTTCCCGCCAGGTCAAGCGATCATTTTGCCTGTTGTTGCGCCCCACAATAATCGGGCAACCTGTTTGCGAAAGGTAGACATGGGGTTGGGACTGTTTGGCTTGTTCTATTTTTTTGGCGTGAGCTTTCCGGGCGGAAGTTTTTGGGGTTGTCAGCTGAGATAAAGCTTTGCGTCGGGCATGCCTGCCGGAAATATACCCCTGGTCAATCAGTTCCTGATGAATTTCGCTTAATTCTTGATTGGTAGCTGCTTGCTCAATGCTTAAACCTATGCTTTGGAGGTAATTGATTTCTTCCCTGGAGGAGACGAGCATTGGTTCAGTATTGCGGATAGTGGATTTAGCTTTATTGTACAGCTTAAAGTACCGCTGGGCATTTTCAATCCCGTTAAAATTTGGATCCAGGGTAATTGTCAGTGGTTTAAAATCAGGATCGGTATAGTCCTCCACCGTAATTTCTTTCATCCCGGGGGAAAGTTTATAGAGGTTAGCCGTTAAAAGTTCGCCATATTTTTGATAACCTAAGCCTTTAGTCGCTTTGGCAATGGTACTCTCATAGATATGATATTTTTTACCGAGATGGTCAAGGTGTTCATTGACCACTTTGCTTAGCGAGCCGCGGATAGCTTCCGTGTTGCTGTAGTTGGTTTTAGTCTGGTAAAAAAGGTTGACGGCGTCGTTCAGGGTTGGTGTTTGTTGGCGGGCTAAACCAAGATACTGCTCATAGGGTTCAAAGGTAAAAGCCAGCGGGAGGTTTAATTGTTTGGGGGATTGATAATAAACACCCGGATTTAGCACTGCTGTATCTTTTTGGAGCAAAAAATGAGCATAGGCTTGGAAGAGGCGGCTCAAATCTATTTCTCCACAGGTATCCAGGACGGTATCCGGCTCGAGACCCGCTCTTAAGACAATTTCTCTGGTTAATTCCGGGCTTAAGCCGTTAAATAAGGACAGTAAGGCTTCGCTTACTTTTCTATTGAGGTCAAATTGGAGAAGGTGGTTCACCCATTGTTCTTCACTCGCTAAAGGCTCGCTTTTATTTTGGGCAGGGGGCGGAATATAAGGCTTACCGGGAAGCACTTCCCGGTGGCGGCTTAAAACATGGGAATAACGCCTGAGACCGTCAAGAATGGTATTAGTCCGAGGATCGGTTAGAATCAGGTTGCTGTGCTTACCCATAATCTCCAGCTGCAAGTGATAATCTTGCAGATCACCACGCTCGTTGTAATTCTGGATAATAATAGTCACAATGCGTTCCAGCCCGACCGGCCGGATACCGGTAATCTTGCCGCTTTCCAAATGCTTGCGCAAGATCATGCAAAACATCGGGGGAGAAACCGGGTTGCTTTTGGGTTGATCCGTTAAGTGAATTCTGGCCGCTGTGCTGCCTGCGTTTAAGAGCAAACGGAAGTTCCTTCCGGTACTTCTTAAGAGGAGGTGGACTTCTTCTTTTTCCGGCTGGTGAATTTTATCAATGCGGGTGCCTACGAGCAGGGGTTCCAGCTCGCGAATTAGATGGTAGAGGGTAATACTGTCCAGTGCCATAGCTTATATCCTTTCTAACACTCCATAGCGAGAATTAGTTGTGAATAGAATTCCGATATTAGTTGTGAATAAAATTTTTAGAGATGTTCTTACTCACTGCCAAGACAGTTTTAGCCATTGGCAGCGGGATTACCTTTGCAGAGTATTTCTTGGTTAAACTTCAGTATATCATAGCACAGTTCTAATTCGCCAATTTCTTCAAAACCTCATATCTTATATTTTAAATTTTTGTCCTTCGTAAAGAATTTCCAAGCATTTACTAGCAGTGAAGAATCTTGAATAGGTAAAATCCTTTGCTAAAGCTCAGGATGACATGTGTTATTAAAGTTTTAGAAGCTTAAGGATAAACCTTGAGGATTTTTTGTTTTATTAAACATCAGCAAAGCAGTAATTTTTTGCGGACAGGCTGAATAGCATGTACAAAAGATATTTTAAAGATGCTTTGGGAGTTTTTCCAAAGTTTTTAGCTTAAGTTTTACGAAGGAGAAAAAGGGGGAACAGGTATGCAGCGGCACATATGGCATATCTTAACTGGTGGGGAAATTTGTAAAGGAATGCATGTTGACCCGGAAAAAGGGCTTAGTGATAAAGAAATAAACCGCCGGCTGCTGGAATTTGGCCATAACACACTGGCCGTCAAAAAAGGGGTTAACCCGGTTTTCTTGTTTTTAGGTCAGTTTAAAGATTTTATGGTCATGGTATTAATGGTTGCTACCTTGATTTCCGGGCTTTTAGGTGAGATTGCCGATGCCGTTACCATCCTGGCGATAATCCTCATCAATGCTGTCCTTGGTTTTATCCAGGAGTTCAAGGCCGAAAGGTCGATGGAAGCCCTAAGAACACTGGCAGCTCCGGAAGCGACGGTCCGGCGCAATGGCAGTATCCTGAAAATCCCGGCTGCGGAGCTTGTTCCCGGAGATATTGTCATGATCGAAGCGGGGGACAGGATTCCTGCGGATCTTCGCTGGCTGAAGACTATGAATGTTAGGGTGGAGGAGTCTGCTTTAACCGGAGAGTCTCAGCCGGTAGCGAAGACGGAGCGGGTTTTGCAGGATGAGCTTCTTCCTATAGCCGACCGTAAAAATATGGGGTATATGGGTACTGTGGTAGTCAACGGGCGTGGCGTAGGTGTTGTGGTTGCTACCGGGATGGCTACCGAAATGGGGATTATTGCCGGCATGATCCAGGAAGCAAAAGAGGAAGAGACTCCCTTGCAACGCAGGCTGGCCCAGTTGGGCAAATGGCTGGTAACCTTAAGTTTAGCAGTTTGCCTGGTGGTGGTTATTACCGGTATCTTACAGGGGGAAAGCTTCTATAAGATGTTCTTTGCCGGGGTGTCTTTGGCCGTTGCCGCTATCCCTGAGGGTCTGCCCGCTATTGTCACTGTAGCCTTGGCAATCGGCGTGCAGCGGATGGTTAAACGCAATGCCGTTATTCGCAAGCTCCCGGCAGTGGAAACTTTGGGTTGCGCTACGGTGATTTGTTCCGATAAAACAGGGACTTTAACTCAAAACGAGATGACGGTCAGGCGTATTTACTGTGACGGGAAAATAATTACGGTCAGCGGGCAAGGTTATGATCCCAAAGGGGATTATCACGGGGCTGATCCCTATAAAGATAAGGGAGCTTTACGCGAGCTTTTAAAGTGTGCCGCCCTTTGTAATAACGCGGCTTTGACCAAAAAGGGTTTAAGAGTACCGGGGCTTTTTCGGGGAAGGAGCGAGGACAATGTCTGGGGTATTGACGGTGACCCTACGGAAGGAGCGCTCTTGGTGGCTGCCGCCAAAGCCGGTGTATGGCGGGAAGGGCTGGAGCGCAAAGAACAAAGGATAGCGGAAATACCTTTTGATTCGGTACGCAAAAGAATGTCGGTTATTTATAAAGGGAAAGAAGGCTATAAGGCTTATGTTAAAGGAGCCCCTGATGTAATTCTCGATTTGTGTACGCAGGAGCTGACCGCCCAGGGGCTTACAGATTTAACAGCGGAAAGAAAGCAACAGATTCTCTTTATTAATGATGAAATGGCTAATAACGCCCTCAGAGTCTTGGCTTTAGCTGTTAAAAAGGTGCAGGCGGGTGAGCAATCCGGCGAGGTGGAGAGAAATTTAGTCTTGGTGGGCTTGATGGGGATGATCGATCCTCCGCGACCTAGTGCGGTCAAAGCCATTAAGGTCTGCCAGGCAGCGGGTATCAAACCGGTAATGATCACCGGGGATCATAAGCTGACTGCCCAGGCTATCGCCAGGGAATTGGGTATTCTTAAAGGGCGGAATCAGCTTGTGGTCACTGGCCCGGATCTGGATAGGATGACGGATGAGGATTTGGACAAATATGTTCTGGATATTTCGGTTTTTGCCAGGGTGGCACCCCGGGATAAATTGAGAATTGTCAGGGCTTTAAAAAAGAAAGGGCAAATTGTAGCGATGACCGGGGACGGTGTTAATGATGCCCCGGCGGTAAAGGAAGCAGATATTGGGGTAGCTATGGGCCAGGCGGGGACAGATGTTACTAAAGAAGCCTCAGCCATGATTATTGCTGATGATAACTTTGCCACCATTGTGGCCGCCGTTGAGGAAGGCAGAGGAATCTATGACAATATCCGCAAATTTATCCGTTATCTTTTATCCTGCAATCTGGGAGAAGTACTGACAATGTTTTTGGGTACCCTGGTCGGTTTGCCTTTGCCCTTATTGCCTATTCAGATTCTTTGGGTTAACCTTGTAACCGACGGCTTACCGGCTATGGCTTTAGGTGTGGACGGTACGGAACCGGATATTATGAAAAGGAGCCCGCGCGAGCCCAATGAGAGTGTTTTTGCCAGAGGCCTGGGCCGCAAGATTTTAATTAGAGGCAGTATGATCGGGGTAGGGACTCTCTTGGTTTTTGTCTTAGGTCTATGGTATGGAGTCGGTCTTCTGGCCGCCCGGACTATGGCCTTTACTACTTTGGTCTTTTCCCAGCTCTTTCATGTTTTTGATTGCAAATCGGAGAGCCGGGGGATTTTTGAAGTCGGGCTCTTTTCCAATCCCCTCTTAGTCCTTGCGGTTATGGTCTCAACCTTGATGCAGTTAAGCGTTATTTACCTGCCCTTCATGCAAAATATTTTCAAGACTACCGCTTTAGCCGGTTGGCAGTGGCTTCTTATTCTGGCAGTGGCAGGCGGACCCACGATCCTTATCGGTTTTCTAAGGCTCCTGCGCAAAGGCTTGCGCCGGAAAAAAAGTTTGGCTTTAGCCAGGCGCTAAGCAGACATTATGTATACTTTAAGGCAAATAGTTGACCCCTTCCGGTTCCCATAGTATCCTTTAAGGAAAAGGTGCTTTAGTAAGCCGTAAACCTTGTAGAAGAGGAAGTCAGGCCTGGCAAGGAACGGTGGAAAGGGGGAAACGTATGGATTTTATAAAAATGCATGGTCTGGGGAATGATTTTATTTGCCTGGATCATTTTCTTTTTCCGCCTGAGATGGACTACGCTGAAATGGCCAGGCGTCTTTGCCACAGGCAGTTTGGCATAGGAGCGGACGGCCTTATTGCTGTTCTTCCTTCCTCGCAGGCTGATGCCAAAATGCGAATTTTTAATCCTGACGGTTCCGAACCGGAAATGTGCGGCAATGGGATCCGTTGCTTTGCCCGCTATGTCTATGATGCCGGTTATGTGCCCAAAGAGCAGATGACTGTTGAGACTTTGGCGGGAATCCTTACCGTCAAGCTTGAAGTGGAAGGGAAAAATGTTCAGGGCGTAACAGTTAATATGGGGGAACCCTGTCTTGATCCGGCTAAAATTCCGGTCTTAGCCGGAAGTGATATCGCAGTGGAAAAGGAAATTGAAGCCGCCGGCTGTAAATTAAGTTTTACGGCGGTATCGATGGGCAATCCTCACTGTGTCGTGTTTGTCCAAGATTTTGCTCAGCTGGATTTTGAGAAACTCGGACCGGCCCTGGAAAATCACAGTCTTTTCCCCAAGAAAACCAATGTTGAATTTACCAAGATAAATAACCGGCAGGAAATCACCCTTAAAGTTTGGGAAAGAGGAGCGGGGCCAACCTTAGCCTGCGGTACGGGAGCCTGTGCTGCCGTGGTGGCGGCCGTTCTGGAGGGCCGGACGGAAAGAGAAGTAACGGTTCACCTTCCGGGGGGAGATTTGCAAATAGTCTGGGGGGAAAATAATCAGGTCTTGATGACGGGACCCGCTGTTTATGTTTTTCGCGGCAGACTAATCGAGGAGATATAAATGGGTTGGAATCTTATTTAGGAAATTTTAGATTATTATATTTTAAGATTATTATAATTTAAGATTGAAGTAAGATTTTTCGAAGGAGGATTTAATAAAAATATGGCTTTAGTCAATGAAAATTACTTGAAATTACCGGGAAGTTACCTATTTTCGGAAATAGCCCGGAGGATTAACCAGTTTAAAAAGGATAATCCTCAGGCTAATATTATTAGAATGGGGATTGGTGATGTTACCCGTCCCTTAGCCCCGGCTGTTATTGAGGCCATGCATAAGGCAGTCGATGAAATGGGCCGGTTGGAATCCTTTCGGGGTTACGGGCCTGAACAAGGCTATTCGTTTTTGGCTCAAAAAATAATTGACCATGATTTTGCCCCTTTAGGGATAGAGTTAAGTATTGACGAAGTGTTTATCAGTGATGGCGCCAAAACCGACACCGCCAACTTCCAGGAGCTATTTGGGCTCAATAATGTTCTGGCCGTAACCGACCCTGTCTACCCGGTATATGTTGACAGCAATGTGATGGCAGGAAGAACGGGTTATCCAGATCAGAACGGCCAGTTTGAAGGTATTGTTTACTTGCCTTGTAAAGAAGAAAACGGGATGAAACCGGCTTTGCCTACCACCAAGGTTGATCTGATCTATCTTTGCTATCCCAATAACCCCACAGGGATGACCCTGACCAAAGAAGAATTAAAGCAGTGGGTGGATTATGCCCGGGACAATAAGGCCATCATCCTGTTTGACGCTGCTTATGAAGGGTTTATTCAGGAAGAAGGGGTGCCGCACAGCATTTTTGAGATTGAAGGAGCCCGGGAAGTGGCCGTGGAGTTCCGGAGTTTTTCCAAAACAGCCGGTTTTACCGGGACCAGGTGTGCTTACACCATAGTGCCCAAAGAAGTTGTGGCCTATGATGCCCAAGGGGGAGCTCACAGCTTGAATAAACTCTGGTTAAGAAGGCAAACCACTAAATTCAACGGTGTTTCTTATCCGGTTCAAGCCGCTGCTGCAGCCGTTTTTTCGGAGGAAGGGCAAAAACAGGTTAAAGAAACAATAGCTTACTACCTGGAAAATGCCCGGATTATTAAAGAAGGCCTGGAAAAAGCAGGCTTTAAGGTATTCGGAGGTGTAAATGCTCCTTACATCTGGTTAAAAACTCCTCAGAACATGCCTTCTTGGGATTTCTTTGACAAGCTGATGCAGGAGGCTCATGTGGTAGGAACCCCCGGTGCAGGCTTTGGCGCCAGCGGGGAAGGATATTTCCGGCTGACAGCTTTTAATACCAGGGAAAATACCCTGGAGGCTATCGAAAGGATTAAGACTAAAATGTTATTTTAAAGACATAGGTTAAGTCTTGGCACAATCCTCAACTTAAGCAATATGGGACTTCTTACTATTAGCCTTGCCGGCTGGTAAGAAGTCTTTTTTGGCTTTAAGGCTAAACTATTGCCGACAAAAAAATGCAAAAAAGTACTAAAACGTTTATAATAGTACAAAGCGATCCTTTCAATGTAGCTATCCCTAAAGTAAAAAAGCAGTGGGTAAGGTAAAGGAGTAGAGTGATTTGGCTAACAGTATGACCGGATTCGGGAGGGGAGAAGCCGAGGGGCTCGGGTATCATATTTCCCTGGAAATAAAAGCGGTAAACCACCGCTTTTTAGAAGTCATGGTGAGGATGCCCAGAACTCTAACCGGCTGGGAAGAGAAAATCAGGAAATATATTCAGGACAAAGTCAGCAGGGGACGGATTGAAGTCTTTATTAATGTCAAGGAAACCGGAGAAAAAAAGAGATTGGTCAAGGTTGACAAAGATTTAACCCTGTCGTATGATAAATCCTTGAAGGAACTGGCTAATTTGCTGAATACGGCTTATCAAACAGATATTTACCGTCTGGTAACCTTGCCTGAAGTGTTAAGTGTCGAAGAGGAAGAACTCGATACCGATTCTTTGTGGCCGATAATGGAAAAGGCCTTAAATGCTGCTTTGGCGGAGCTGCTTGCCATGCGCCGGTTGGAAGGGCAGAAGTTAATTAGGGATTTACAGCAAAAAGTTAATTACCTAGGTGAATTAAGAGATGAAGTTGCCGCACGTGCTCCTTTAGTGGTAACCGAGTACCGGCAAAAGTTCAAAGAGAGGTTGGCCTTATTATTAAGCGATACAGGGATTGATGAAACCAGATTCACAATGGAAATTGCCTTATTTGCCGACCGAGCTTCGATCGAAGAGGAGCTTGTCAGATTGGAAAGCCACCTGGAACAGTTTCGCCATGCCCTGTTATCTTCAGAACCAATTGGTCGCAAACTTGATTTTCTTATCCAGGAGATGAACAGAGAAATCAATACTATTGGTTCAAAAGCCAATGACCTGGAGATTTCCAAAGTAGTGGTCGAAAGTAAAAGTGAACTCGAAAAAATAAGGGAGCAAGTCCAAAACATTGAGTAGCTAAGAGTGCTATGCTTAAGAGCAAGGCTGAGGATTTAAATTTAAGATTATATGGATATTGAACAGCGAATCACGAAATGGATTAATGGGAGGGAACGATTTGGATATCAAGCTTATAAACATTGGATTTGGCAACATCGTCTCGGCTAACAGGATTATTGCTATTGTCAGTCCGGAATCTGCCCCAATAAAAAGAATAATTCAAGAAGCTCGCGATGACGGAATGCTTATTGATGCTACATATGGAAGAAGAACACGAGCAGTGGTAATTTGTGACAGCCATCATGTCATACTGTCCGCTGTCCAGCCTGAAACTGTAGCGCACCGCTTAACAGCGAAAGAAGCGGCTAATGAAGATCCGGTTGATTAAACAATTAGGAGGATTAAAGTGATAAGTAACGAGGGGATGCTTGTTGTAGTATCTGGCCCGGCAGGAGTAGGCAAAGGTACCCTTTGCCGGGCACTGTTTGCCAGCTGGAGCGGTTTAGAATATTCTGTCTCAGTAACTACACGGAACCCTCGGCCAGGTGAAACCGAAGGAAAGGAATATTATTTCCGATCCAGGGAAGAATTCTTTCGAATGGTTGAGAATAATGAGTTTCTGGAATGGGCTGAGTTCTGTGGAAATTATTATGGAACCCCTAGATTTCATGTCGAAAGTGTCTTGAAGAGAAAGAAAAGCATCCTCTTGGAAATAGATATCCAGGGTGCCAAACAGGTCAAGCAACAATTTCCGGACGGAGTATTTATTTTCATCGTTCCGCCTTCCCTCGCTGCCCTCTCCGAAAGGCTCCATGCCAGGGGCACCGAATCGGAAGAAGTAATAGAGCGGCGCTTGGCTACGGCTCTTAAGGAGTTAGAGAATATTAAAGATTATAATTATGTTGTGGAGAACGATGAGGTTAATGTCGCGGTAGAAAAGCTGAAGAGTATAATAATAGCAGAAAATTGCAGAGTAAAGCGCAAGTCTTTCTCTTTGAAGGAGGAATAAGAATGAAACAGCCTTCTTTGGATATTCTAATGTCTCAGGTCGACAGTAAATATACTTTGGTTGTTGTGGCTGCAAAGCGAGCCCGGGCTCTGATGGCAACTACCATAACTGATGAGAATAAAGATATTAAACCTGTTAGCCAAGCCTTAGAAGAAATGGCTCAAAAAAAACTAAGTTATGACTTTATTAAAGAAGGTAACAAATAATGCTAAGCGGTAAAACAATTCTCTTAGGCGTAACCGGAGGGATCGCCGCTTACAAATCTGTGGAGATAGTGAGCAGGCTCCGTAAAAGCGGGGCTCAGGTGGACATTGTCATGACTAAAGCGGCAGCCGAATTTGTTTCGCCGTTAACGTTCCGCAGCCTGTCCTTAAGGCCAGTCTACACGGAAATGTTTGCCGAACCCAAGTCCTGGGATGTTGAACATATTGCTCTGGCTGAAAAGGCCGACCTTGCTCTGGTTGCTCCGGCGACGGCCAATATCATCGCCAAAATGGCTTTAGGGATTGCCGATGATTTCCTCTCCACGGTGCTGCTAGCGGTTAGGAAGCCAATAATTGTGGCTCCGGCTATGAATCATGCCATGTATCACCATCCCGCCACCCAGCAAAATCTGGAGACACTTCAAAAGCGGGGGGTTCAGGTAATTGGGCCTGCCCGTGGATTTCAGGCTTGCGGCACGGAAGGGGACGGCAGGATGAGTGAACCTGGGGAGATTATTGCTGAACTGGAAGCCTTGCTTAGTACAAAGCGGGTCATGCAAGGCCAAAAGGTTCTGGTAACTGCCGGTGGTACGCGCGAACCTCTGGACCCCGTAAGGTATATCGGCAATTTCAGTTCGGGGAAAATGGGATATGCTATAGCTCAGGCTTTTGCGGAAGCCGGAGCGGAAGTAACTCTGGTAAGCGCTCCTGCCGACCTTAGTGTACCGGCAGGAGTTAAGATTGTTAAGGTGTTAACTGCCGAGGATATGTATCGGGAAGTTTTGCAACTGTTCCCGGACCAGGATATCGTGGTTAAGGCGGCGGCAGTTGCTGATTACCGGCCTCAAGTTCGTCAAGAGCAAAAGATTAAGAAAAAGGGAGAGAATTTAATTCTGGAGCTAGTCCCTAACCCTGATATTCTGGCGGCTTTAGGGGAGAAAAAAGAGCATCAGTTTTTAGTTGGGTTTGCGGCCGAAACGGAGAATATATTACATAATGGCTTGGAAAAAATGAGAAAGAAAAAAACCAATATGTTGGTAGTTAATGATATTACCAAACCAGGAGCCGGCTTTGGCACGGAAACTAATATTGTTAGCTTTCTTTTTGACGACGGCACCCGGAAAGATTTGCCTAAGATGACGAAACTGGATATTGCTAGAGAATTGGTGAAAGAAATTGCAGCCTTACAAAAGGGTGCTAAATAAAAGGAGTGAATTTGGATGGTTTATAAATTATTTACCTCAGAATCCGTTACGGAAGGACATCCTGACAAGATCTGCGACCAAATTTCCGATGCCATCCTGGATTCTGTGCTCAGAGAAGACAAACAAGCCCGTGTAGCCTGTGAAACGGCTGTCACTACGGGTTTAGTACTGGTAAGCGGGGAAATAACTACCAGCTGCTATGTAGATATTCCTAAAATCGTGCGCGACACCATTCGCCAAATTGGCTATACCAGAGCAAAGTACGGCTTTGATGCCGATACCTGTGCGGTATTGACTTCCATAGGCGAACAGTCTTCTGACATTGCCATGGGAGTGGACAAGGCCTTGGAGGTTAGAAATATAGACACCGAAGTTGAAGAAATCGGTGCCGGTGACCAAGGGATGATGTTTGGTTATGCTACGAACGAAACCGAAGGCTATATGCCGGTACCTATTGATTTGGCTCATAAACTGGCTCGGAGGCTGGCCGAGGTTCGCAAATCGGACATGCTGGATTATTTAAGACCGGACGGCAAAACTCAGGTTACAGTGGAATATCGGGATGGCAAACCGGTCAGAGTAGACACCATAGTTATTTCTACCCAGCATCACCCGGAGATAGCTCAAGAGCAAATCCGCAGTGATATTCTGGAAAATGTGGTTATGCCTGTGGTTTCTCCCACTATGCTTGATGATAAAACCCGCTATTTCATTAATCCTACCGGAAGATTTGTGATCGGTGGCCCGCAAGGGGATGCCGGGCTTACCGGCCGAAAAATAATAGTTGATACCTACGGCGGGATGGCCAGGCACGGCGGTGGAGCTTTTTCCGGTAAAGATCCTACTAAAGTAGACCGTTCCGGCGCTTATGCCGCTCGTTATGTGGCCAAAAATGTGGTAGCAGCCGGTTTAGCCGAACGCTGTGAGATTCAAATCGCTTATGCGATTGGTGTAGCTCGTCCTGTGTCGATTTCTGTAGAGACCTTTGGTACGGCTAAAATTAGTGATGAAAGAATTATTCAGCTAGTTGAAGAGAATTTCGATCTGCGCCCGGCAGCAATAATAAAAAGCCTCGATCTGCGTCGGCCGATTTATCAGCAGACTGCCGCTTATGGCCACTTTGGCCGGACGGATCTGGATCTTCCTTGGGAAAGAATGGATAAAGCCGAGGTCTTAAGAAAAAGGGCTGGTTTGTAAGTGCTAAACAACTAAATGCAGCTAACTTAGAGGTGCTGCCTCTCCTGGGACTGATGTTTCTGAGAGAGGCAGCTTTTAGCATATAATACTTTTAATAAACGTAAAGTTGTTATATAATAAGGACATTATACTTTAGCCGGCGCCAGCCTGCTAAAGGTTGCGTTAAGGAACATCGCAGAGAGCGCTGAAATATATTTTGCTAAATTTTGTTTTCGTCATGGCTTATATTCAAGGTACACGCATATAATCTAAATAATTTGAGGCAGGAGGACTGATAAGATGGATCATACCGAGTTGTTGGCCGGCTTAAGGAAAACTGTGGAACAAGTTCTGAAAGCTCCATATTATCAAAAGAAACTGGCTGAAGTAGGTATTTATTATCCGGGAGATATCAAGAGTCTGGAGGATTTCCGCCGCATACCTTTAACGGAAAAAGAAGATCTGCGCCAGAACTATCCTTTTGGTTTAATGGCTGAGCCTTTGGAGAAAATTGTCCGTGTTCATGCCTCTTCAGGTACTACAGGCAAGCCGACGGTAGTTGGCTATACCCGCGAAGATATTAAGCTTTGGGCGAAAATCGTAGCTAATAGCTTAAGAAGAGTTGGAGTTACTTCCAATGATGTCATTCAAATAGCTTATGGCTACGGGCTTTTTACCGGTGGGATGGGCTTGCATTATGGCTGTGAAGAGCTTGGGGCTATGGCTATTCCTATCTCCGGGGGTAATACCCAACGCCAGCTGGTGCTCATGCGTGATTTTGGCAGTACAGTTTTATGCTGTACACCTTCCTATGCTTTGTATCTGGCCGAAAGCCTGGAGGAAGCAGGTATTACTAAGGAAGAATTAAAGCTCAGAGTAGGAGTGTTTGGGGCTGAGCCTTGGACGGATAAAATGAGAGCCGAGATAGAGGCTCGCTTAGGAATCAGAGCTCTTGACATCTATGGGCTTAGCGAAATTATGGGGCCGGGAGTTTCTATGGAATGCTTAAAATGCAATGGCCTGCATGTCGACGAACATTTTTATCCTGAGGTGCTGGACGAAAACGGGAATGTTTTGCCCGAAGGGGAACCCGGGGAATTGGTCTTTACCAGTCTTGGTAAAATGGGATTCCCGGTTTTAAGGTACCGTACCAAAGATCTGACCAGTATTACTTACGGTACTTGCGAATGCGGCCATACCGGCTGGTCCATGCAGAGAGTTTCTGCCCGGGTTGATGATATGCTCATCATCCGCGGCGTAAATGTCTTCCCCAGTCAAATCGAAGAAGCAATTCTAACAGTCGGCGGTATTGAGCCACATTACCTGATTGTGGTTGATAGGGAAGGTAATCTGGATACGTTGGAAGTTCTGGTAGAGGTGAACGCCAATAGTTTTACAGATGAAATCAGGGAGTTAGAAGAATTGCAGGATAGACTGCAGGCTAAAATTGAAGATATTATTGGGATTTCAGCCCGGGTTCGCTTGGTGGAGCCCAAGAGCATCCCTCGCAGTGAAGGTAAAGCTAAGAGGGTTGAGGATAAACGGAAAAATAAAATGATTTAGGACAGATTAAACTGTTTAATAACCTCATAAAATAATAAAATTCATAAATTAAGCGGATGTTAGAAGTGCCGCCGGAAATGAAATATGCTATAATTTCCATAGAGTGGTATTAATTCTCCTAAACCTGAGAAGAGGAGGACTCAAGATATGCTCCAGTTATCAATTTTTCTGGAAAATGCCAAGGGCCGGTTAGCCCAGGTTCTGAACTTATTGGCTGAACAACAAGTAAATATCAGGGCACTTTCGTTAGCAGACACCAAGGACTACGGTGTCTTGAGGATAATTGTGGAAAACCCGGAGGAAGTTGCAGCCAAACTAAGGCAGCAAAACTGTGTGGTCAAATTAACCCCTGTTTGGGTTCTGAAAGTACCCGACCGTCCCGGGGGGCTTGCCGAGACCTTGAATAAACTGGTTGATGAAGGAGTAGTCGTTGAATATATGTATGCCTACGTGGAAAAGGAAAATGAGCAGGCTCAGGTTGTGTTAAGGGTTCGGGACGCGGAAGTTATGCAGGCAGCAATGCGTAAACTTCAACTAATTTAGAAAGCTTTTTGTACCTACTGTCTAATTTAGAGAGACTTGAATAACCTTAAATTGGATGCTAAAAAATGCCTTGAAAGCAGGGCATTTTTTAGTATCACAAACTCTTGCCAAGTGTTGATCAACTCCTGGCAAGTGCTCATTTGAAGTATTAACAGTTAACGCAAATTACCTATGTTGCCTAATTATGTAAATAGTCCTAATTTCCTATTGCGAGATAGTCTATATAATTGTCATAATTAAAACTAATAGTCGGCCAAAAGAAAAAATGAATATAATTTAAGGCCTGATTAGAAGTTAGATAGGTAAGATAAGGCAATGGCAATTTGGAAAGAAAACAGAGAGGGTGAGGGTGATGTGCAGGAATCCGCTTCAACATAAGGAGGAGGATGGCCGATTCTGGGAATCCACTGTTCCGGAAACAGCAGTTCTATTTTTGGATTGCAATGGCTATTGCAGCAGTGTTAACGACAGCTCCAGAAATTTCCTGGATCAACTGACAGGAGGTTTATATAGCAATTTTCTGGTAAATAAGAATTCTCTTGGATTTAATGTTTTGGAGGTACTTAAAGCGGAGGAACGAAGAATTCTTCAGGAACATTTACAAAAGTGTTCCAGGGGCGAAGCAAAAGTAAAAACCATTATGAATATAAGTATGTCTCAAGGGGGAAACCGTTGCTTGGAAATTACTTCTTTCCCAGAGTGTGAGTGGCAAAAGAGCGGCAGTTTCTTAACCATAGTGCAGGATCTGAATTACATTTATGGACTTAGAGATACCTTGACCCGTTTGGAAGAATTAAATCTGGTTGGTAAAATTGCCGGCAGTGTAGCGCATGAGGTGCGTAATCCCCTAACTGTGGTGAGAGGCCATCTTCAGCTCTTAACCTGGGATAAGAATTTATCCCAATATTACGAACACCTTGAAACCATGATTATGGAAATTGACAGAGCGGTAGAAATACTCAATGAACTTCTCTATATGAGTCGGCCCAGTAAGCCTAAGATGGAAAAACAGAACATTAATCAGATTCTCAATAACCTTTATCAACTTCTTAATGCTGAGGCTTTGGTCAACCTTCATGAAGTTGTCTATGACCTGGAAGAAATACCTGATGTCATGCTGGATAAGAAAAAGTTTCGCCAGGTAGTTCTCAATTTAGTGAATAACGGCCTGCAGGCCATGGAGAATCACGGTAAAATAATTATCCGGACATATGCAAAAGATGACAAAGTGTTTTTTGCGGTTGAAGACCATGGTAAAGGTATTCCGCCGGAGGTTTTACCTAAACTGGGAACGCCATTTTTTACTACCAAACCGGGCGGAACCGGATTGGGGTTGGCATCTTGCTATAACATTGTCGCTGAGCATAAGGCCAAAATGGAAGTTGAATCAAGTCCACAAGGAACAAGGTTTACAGTAATCTTTGACGCTGTAAGTTGAATGGCCTTAGCCTTACTACATAAAAAGCTTAACAAGTAGGTTATAAGGAATTAAGAAGGGCATCTTAAAAATTCTTTTGAAGTAATTTTTGGATGGCACAACTTAATTCATTTTTTTTCGGAGGCAAAAACTCATTCTGCTCCATAAACTATGGTGGAAAATAATCTCATAGAGGAGGAGTAAAAATGAGTTTATTGTTTTCGAAACTGGACTATCGCGATTTGGTAGTCGGGGTAGAGAGCATGGTAGAGCTCTCCAACGGCAAGAAAGTCAGGGGGATAAACTTTGATAATGCGGCAACAACCCCACCCTTAGTGGCGGTGATGGAGGAGTTAAGGCAATTCGCCCCGTACTATTCGTCTATTCACCGGGGAGCCGGCTATAAGGCCAGAATATCTTCTGACAGATATGAAGAAGCTAGAAATAGTGTGAAAAGTTTTGTCGGGGCTGATAGAGAAAAAGATGTGGCTATTTTTGTGAAGAATGCTACGGAAGCCATTAATAAAGTTGCCAACAGACTGGCCCAAAAGGGAGAAGCCGCCGGTTCTGATCGGGATAAAAACGTTATCTTAGCTACTTCGATGGAGCATCATTCCAATGACTTACCCTGGAGAGACAAATATCTGGTTGATTACATAGCAGTTGATGCCGGTGGGCGGTTGGTACTCAGGGACTTACTGACTAAGCTGGAAAAATATCAAGGAAGAGTAAAGCTGGTCACGGTCACAGGGGCTTCAAATGTTACCGGTTACGTTAATCCGGTTCATAAAATAGCCGAATGGGCTCACAAATATGGAGCTAAGATATTAGTCGACGGTTCCCAGCTTATTCCGCACTTGCCTTTTGAAATGAAGCCCTCTGCCTCCGGCAAACACATCGACTTTTTAGTTTTTTCAGCTCATAAAATGTACGCCCCTTTTGGCGTCGGGGTGTTAATCGGACCTAAGGATTTCTTTTATCAGGGCTGCCCGGATTATCCTGGAGGGGGGACTGTGCGTGCTGTAACCCATCAAATGGTAGTCTGGAATGACCCTCCGGCCAAAGATGAGGCCGGCACACCCAATCTGATGGGTGTTGTTGCTCTGTCAGCCGCTATTAAGACTTTAAAAGCAATCGGCATGAAAAGTATCCACAAACATGAGCAGGCTCTGGTCAGGCAGCTTTGCGGCGGTTTGAAGAAAATAAACTGTATTGAGACTTACTGCAGCGAGGCTGAAGAACAAGAACGGGTGGGAATTGTCTCGTTCAATATGAAAGGAGTTCACCATGAAAAACTGGCTGAAATTCTGGCCGGTGAGGCTGGGATTGCCGTTCGGAGCGGTTGTTTTTGCGCTCATCCCTATGTAATAACTCTCCTGGGCATCACTCCGGATAACCAGAGGAAATATATTGACAATCCCCTGGCAGCTAAACCGGGAATGGTTCGAGTGAGCTTTGGGATTTACAATAATCATCAAGAAGTAGAAAGGCTTATTGAAGTCCTACAGGAAATAGCCAGGGACAGGAGGCATTACCTCAAAAAGTACAGCTGAGTAAACAGCTTTTTGAGACTTAAAACAAGCTAGACCGGCTGCTTCGGTAGAATTGGGTTTTCCAAATTGTAATAAGTGCAAGTCAATAAAGTATAAAGCTGTAAGAAATTAGCGAAAATATAAGGAGTAATCAATTCGGTAATGGTGGTGGAAATGAGTGGAAAATACCAAAAAACTCAGCCTGATCCTTTTCAGTGCTGAGTATGACAAAGCCCTGGCTGCGTTCATTTTAGCCAATACAGCCAGGGAGATGAATTTGACTGTCAATATGTTTTTCGCTTTTTGGGGGCTTTGCTTATTAAGAGATCCGGAAAAAATGTCCTTGGCCGAAAAGAGTGCTTTTGAAAGAATGTTCAGCTTAGCCGCTCCTCAAGGACCTGAAGATTTGCCGCTCTCCAAAATGAATATGGCGGGAATCGGGAAAGCGATGCTCAAAGAGATGATGGAAGAGCATGAAACCCCCGAGTTATCCGCTTTCATCAAGGGAGCTCAAAAAAAGGGGGTGAACTTCTTTGCCTGCAAGCTATCCCTGGAAGTAATGGGGTTTAAGCTGGAGGAAATGTTGCCCGATGTCAAAATTCTGACCGCCAAGGAATATCTGCAGGATGCTTTAGAGGCCAATATTCAATTATTTATTTAATTTTGGGAATTCTATATTCCTTCTCGGGGTCATCCGCATCAATTACGGTTGTGTATCTTTGATTCTGGTAATAAGTATTACCTTCATTGTTCCGGGCTCCCGGTCTAATGGTGTAGGTATGGATGGTGAAAGTTCCATGGGAACTGTTTTGCCTACCCGGGAAGAACTTCAGATAAATCAGTCTGCCCAGAATTACGACCCCAATTACTACCAAGACTATCCAAAAAGCCATAATGGCCAGGACAATCATACCTAAAGAAATAGCGGTCCAAAGTATTATGCGAATAAGATTGGACACTTAAAAATCACCTCTTGCGCTTGGCCTGGCTTTGTTTGACGGTCACCTTAGCCTTGACCTTAGCCCGCTTGCCTTTGGTAGGGGACAGTTCTTTGTAAAGTCCGTAGATTCCTGCCGCTAAGATAATAATTACAAATATATAGGCAAAGTAAATAATAGTGAAGAAACCTTGAAGATTGGCAATTATTCCGCCAAAGGGAAGTAAGGAAAAGACACTGAGCAGCAGTAGGACACCGGCCACCCCTAAATAGAGATAGAGCCTTTGGTTAATCGTTCTTTCCAAATAGTCATCTTGGATAGACTCAGCAACTTCCATCGAGCCTTTGCAGAGGTTATAAACAAGGTACATACTAGCGGTAAACAAAATAGCTTTGACTATATCTATGGCGAAAGAGAACGACAGAAAAAAATCGGGATGATACTGGAAGTTGTATATTTTGACTACAGAAAGGGCTAAAACAGGTAAGATTAATTTGTCGGCTAAGGCGAAGTATTTACTTTCGTTAGTTATTTCTCGTAACCCTTTGTAGATCAAATAGTAACCTACAACGTCCGGAATAATATCAATACCTTTATAGGCATAAAAATCAAGTTGAAAAAGCAACCCTAAGAATAGATAAAAAAAACTGGAATGCATATATAGCCTCCTCTCAGATAATGGGGATAGTAGCAAAATGCTTCTATAACTACTATAATGTTTATTTTATAAATATTCCAGCTAATTTCAAGAACTTCCAAAAATTAATTCTATTTTAACCTAAAGGGCATCGTAAATAACAGAAAACAATCTCAAGGTGCAAAAATAGTTTGGTCTCAGCTTAAAATTATGTTAAGATAAGCAAAGAAAGGGGGATATGAAAATTGTTTATTGGGCTGGCTCTTTCCTTGATTATAGTAGGAATAATACTAATTTTCTTAGAGATCTTCATCATCCCTGGATTTGGAATTGCTGGTATTCCGGGTATAATCATAATGCTTTTCGGAGTATACCTGGCGGCGGATAATTTTGCGGAAGGGGTTATTTACCTTTTAGTTACCTTCCTTGTAACCGGACTGCTGATTTTTATCGGCTTAAAAACCGGTCATCTAAAGAAGATTTGGCGCAAAATTTCTTTGGATGAAAAGCAGAATAGTAACCAGGGTTACATCGCTCCCAAAGAAGAGTATGTTCATTACCAGGGTAAGACTGGGACAGCTCTTACACTTCTACGCCCGGCCGGATCAGCTCTGATTGAGGGAGAAAGGGTAGATGTGGTCACGGAGGGAAGTTTTATTGCCAAAGGTTCGAAAATAAAAGTCATCGCCGTAGAAGGCACTAGGGTTATTGTCGCTAAGGATGAAAATCAATAAGGAGGTGAAGCCCTGCTAAAGGGCAAAATGTTATGGAAGCTCTTATTATACCGGCGATTTTAATTATTCTGATCCTTATTTTGTTAATGGTTCTCTTTACTTTTATTCCCGTTGGGCTCTGGATCTCAGCTTTGGCGGCCGGAGTCAATGTGGGCATATTTACTTTGGTCGGGATGAGACTCAGGAGAGTTATTCCCAGCCGGATTGTCAATCCTTTAATCAAAGCCCATAAGGCCGGACTCGGTCTTGGTACGACCCAGCTGGAGGCTCATTACCTAGCCGGAGGAAATGTTGATAAAGTAGTTAATGCTTTAATTGCAGCGGAAAGAGCAGCAATCCCCTTAAAATTTGAAAGGGCGGCGGCGATTGACCTGGCAGGCCGCGATGTTTTACAAGCCGTTCAAATGTCGGTTAACCCCAAAGTTATTGAAACCCCGATTGTCTCAGCCGTAGCTCAAAATGGTATTGAATTAAAAGTTAAAGCCCGGGTGACGGTGAGGGCCAATATCGACAGGCTGGTTGGTGGAGCCGGGGAAGAAACAATTATCGCTCGTGTCGGCGAAGGTATTGTCACCAGTATCGGTAGTTCTGTTTCTCACGCTGATGTTCTGGAGAATCCGGATGTAGTATCCCAGACTGTTTTAAATAAAGGGCTGGATTCCGGTACGGCCTTTGAGATTCTCTCCATTGATATTGCGGACGTTGATGTGGGCAAAAACATCGGCGCCCAGCTGCAAACTGATCAGGCTGAGGCCGATAAGCGAATTGCTCAGGCTAAAGCCGAGGAACGCCGGGCTATGGCTGTGGCCAGAGAACAGGAAATGAAGGCTTCCGTTCAGGAAATGAGGGCGAAGGTAGTTGAAGCGGAAGCGGAAGTACCGAAAGCCTTGGCTTATGCTTTCCGGGAAGGCCGTTTAGGAGTTATGGATTATTACAACCTCCAGAATATTATTGCCGATACAAAAATGAGAGACAATATAGCCGGAACGGCCAAGGGAGATGAGATCGATCCCAGGATACCTAAAAAGTAGGTGATTCTTAAGTGGATTTTTTTACATTTATAGTTATTGCGGCTTTTATCTACAGTTTTTTCTCTAAGAAAGATAAACCACCTCAGCGCGGCCAAAGAAGTGCTCCCGATACTCGCCCCCAACCGAGGACTCCAGCCCCCCAGAAAAAGACGGAGAGCATTTTTGAAAGCTTGGAAAGGCAGCTGAGGGAGTCAGCGGAAAAATTTGAGCAGGAATTGCAAGGCGGAAAAACTGTACCGCGCAAGCCGGCACCGGTGGAAACTTACCGGCGGAGGAAAGATTATCGTTCACCTTCTACTGCTCGTAGTGCTCGCAGCCAAGGTCCGGAGGGAGCCTGGGGTCAGGAAGGCCGTTCCCGGTACGATCAATATACGAGTACCCAAGGTACTCAAGGCTTAGAAGGAACCCAAGGCAGAGAAGGTCTTCGCGGCCAAGAGGGTATCGGTGGTCACGAAGGTCTCCGTGGGACTGAGGGAACTTGGGGAACCGAAGGCAGCTATTACGCCCAAAAAGAAGCTAGCATGGCCAGCTCGATTGAACAAAGCGAAATTGGCTCAGCCAGCCCGATATATAGTTCACAAGAGCGAAGAATCGGGACTTTAGCTTTTTCGCCTTCCCAGGTAGTGCAAGGTATTATCTGGTCGGAAATCTTAAAAGAGCCACGCGGCAAAAAAGCCTTCTCCAGGAGGTAAGGATTCATTTCGGCAAAGGGAAGCCACTTTCTCTTAAATAGAAAAAATAGATAGAAAAAACTTCAGATAGTACAAGTATAAGGTTGACTTTATAGCTGCCCTCTTAGCAATTTAGGCTTTTGAGGGCGGCTATTGTTTCATTTTTAAATTGGGAAGTGCAGAGCAATGAATATTCAGATTTTCGGTGTTAAAAAATGTTTCGACACCAAGAAAGCGGAACGTTACTTTAAAGAGCGCCGGATAAAGTTTCAGTTTATTGATTTAAACGAAAAAGGCCTAAGCAAGGGTGAGCTGCAAAGCGTTAAGGCAGCCGTTGGTTTGCCTGACTTGTTTAATACCGGCAGTAAAGCTTATCGCCAGCTTAATTTGGACAAAATCCGCGACACCAGTGTCAGGGAAGAGCTGCTGCTGAACAATCCTGCCCTCTATAAAACCCCGATAGTCCGTAACGGCAAGCAAGCCACAGTAGGCTATGCCCCGGAAGTCTGGGAGACGTGGGAATAACTTAAAAAAGTATGGCCCAAGGATCTAATTTAGAAGTAATGCTTTTGTTTATCGTAGACAGGTTAAGGCATGGAAATACTGATTGAACGAAGAACTTGTCAACAGGACTCTTCGCCAACGAAAAATCTACAGGATGTTAGGCATATAACCACTTGTAATACCTCTGATATCTAGGTATAATAAATACATCGAACATATAGGTATTAGAGGAGGTTATTATTGTGGCCATTGATAAGAATCTAATGTCCGGCAGCACAACCCTTCTGGTCTTGTCTCTGTTGGAAACTAAAGACCAGTATGGTTATGAAATGATTAGAGAACTGGAGCGGAAATCGGAAAAAGTTTTTGCTCTGAAAGAAGGTACTCTCTACCCCATCCTGCACAAGCTGGAAAATGACGGCATGATAACTTCTTATGAAAAGGAAAGTACGGCCGGGAAAAGGAGAAAGTATTACTCCCTGACAAAGGAGGGGAAAAAGCTGTTGGCCGCCAAAAAACAAGAATGGTTGGTCTTTTCGCAAAAGGTAAACCAGGTAATCGGAGGTGAAGTTAATGCCTTCATCTAAGTTGCCTTTATCTGGAACCGGGGAAGATTTTTGCCGCAAAGTCTGTTCCTTTGTTCGTTATAAAAGAGCTCACCGCCACATTTACGAAGAATTGCACAATCACATTGCAGACCATGCTGAGTTCCTGCGCGAGCAGGGAACAGCGCCGGAAGAAGCGGAAAGGCAGGCTGTACAGGCGATGGGCGACCCGGAAGAAATCGGCCGGGAGCTGGATAAACAGCATCGGCCATTGATTGAAGGGCTGTTGGCTATAACTTCTGTGGCCAAAGGGCTTGGGATCTTATACGGAGCGTGGGTGACACTATATATAGCTTTTATTGTTTTGCTTACCGTGGGTTCGCTGCTTGGCTCAATGAACTACACAGCGGCAAAAGAAGACATTCTCTATAGCGAAAAGTTAGCGCAAAAGCAAAAGGCTGGAGCCGTTACTTATAAGCTGCAAAAGATAACGGTTACAGACGATAGCAGCATCTTAGTTGACTATCTGTACTATGGCCATAATCTGGACATTATCCTCAGAGGCTGGACCTCCTCAACTCTTCGGGTCTATGACCCGGAGGGCAATTCTTATAATAGTAAAGGCTCAAGTAAAGCCGGATTCATACACAAAAGTCAAGTAGTAGTGGAAGGATATGAACTAAGTAAGGGCAGCATTGTCCTCAAAGCTCCCAGCTATTACGGCGATGTGGAATTTCGCATTCCGCTTAGGGAGGTGCAGAAATGAGCAAGAAAAAAAGAATAGCAGTTAACCTCCTAATCTTTGCTTTGCTCTTAATGGTCTTTATGACGGTGGAAGGGGCGGCTTGGACAGCCGAAGGGGCTCTTAAAAAGCAGGAACGTACCAGAAACTACGGACCTTCCGAACCAATAGCCTTAATAGAGCAAGGAGAGCATAAATTTTTCTTAAGCAAGTTCAGGGATTATTATTCCTGTCCGGCGGTAAAACGGGGGTTCTTGGGACTTTGGTACGAAAGTAAGGCCGGGAACGCTTGGGGAGATGAGAACAACAAGGAAAAAGCGGTAAATTGCTCCCTGACCGGAGAGCGGAATAAAGAAGAAAAACTTGATACTCTTTATATCTACGGAATTATTAATGATGACAGGATAACATCTCTCGCTATTGAGATTTTAATTGAAAATTCTCAAGGGGAGAGGATTATTAAGAAGACTACGGCAGTAAGGCCGGTGCCGGCAGGAGCTGCCGGTGAAATAAGTGAAAAAGCAGAAAGCGCGGAAGTTGAAACGGTAACAATCAGTGAGGTCGGTGGGATAGGAATAATAAGCCAAGTAGGCGCAGCCGGTGTAATCTATCAGGATATGTTTTTTGCCGTTATTAATCAACCGGGCATGAGCTATTATTACTGCCATAAGCTCTCAGCTTTTGATCAGGACGGGAACCTGATATATGAGGAGGAAAGATAACATTCTTGTGCATGATCATCTAATAATCATCAGCTATATTAGCGCATTATATCCTTAGCATTCCCTTCTATGAATCTTTATATATTTTCGATCTGCCAGTCAATTGGCTCCTTGCCAATGGATACTAGAAAGGCATTGGCCTTGGAAAAAGGCTTGCTGCCGAAAAAGCCGGCGTGAGCCGAAAGGGGGCTGGGGTGGGCAGATTTAAGGATATAGTGTTTCGGGTCGGTTATCAGGCTTAGTTTGGCCTGGGCATTTCTTCCCCAAAGGATAAAGACAACAGGGTCCGGCCTGGCGTTGAGCAGGGAGATTACTCTAGCCGTAAAGTACTCCCAGCCAATCTTACTGTGGGAGTTGGCCTGTCCCGCCCTGACCGTTAAAGAAGCGTTTAAGAGCAGCACTCCCTGGTCAGCCCATTTTTTTAAGTAGCCGTTATTGGGAATGTAACAGCCTAAGTCGCTCTGCAGTTCCTTAAAGATATTGACTAAAGACGGCGGCGGCTCCACACCCGGCTTCACGGAAAAACTTAAGCCGTGAGCCTGGTTAGGGCCATGATAGGGATCCTGGCCCAGGATGACCACTTTGACGTCCCGGTAGTCCGTATAATGTAAGGCATTAAAAATATCGTACATATCAGGATAGATCTTTTTGGTCCGGTATTCGTTAATCAGGAACTTTCTTAAATGCAGGTAGTATTCCTTGCTAAATTCGGCATTAAGTAGATCATGCCAGCCGTTTTTTAAAATTTGCATTCTCTATCACCAGGAACAATTATAGCATGAGAACAGCAGCCTGAAGTAAAAAATTAATATCACATTATCAAAAACCCGTTTAAGGTCAACAGCAAGAGCTTATAATATCTAAATATAATATATAAAAAATTCAGGAAATGAACTCAAAAGGACTGCTTCCGCGTTTCTTGGCGGAGCAGTCCTTGAAGTTAAGAACCATATAGTGAGAACTATTAAAGTAATAGATTCTTTTAGAACGCCGGGACTACAGCACCCTGGTATTGTTCCTCCAGGAATTTCTTGACATCTTCGGTGTTAAGTTCAGCAGCTAATTCCTTTATGAGCGGATCGTCAGCCCGTTCAGGTTTAGTGACTAAGATATTAGCATACGGCGAGTCTTTGCCTTCGATGAAAAGGGCATCCTTGGTAGGATTGAGGTTTGCTTCCAGGGCATAGTTGGTATTGATGACAGCACCGGTAACTTTGGGGTCATCCAGTACCCGGGGAAGCTGAGCAGCATCGATCATGATGATTTCGAAGTTTTTAGGATTTTCTGCAACATCATCGACGGTACCTAAAATTCCTGTACCTTCTTTGAGTTTAATTAAACCGGCTGCTTCCAGGACACTTAAGGCCCGGCCGCCGTTAGATGGGTCATTGGGGATAGCAATAGTTCCACCTTCGGTTAAACCGTCAAGGTCAGTTGTTTTTTTGGAGTAGATGCCCATGGGTTCGATATGAACTTTGGTTACAGTAACCAGATTAAGTTTGCGCTCGGCATTGAAGCTCTCCAGATAAGGAATATGCTGAAAATAGTTGGCATCGAGTTCCCCGCTGTCGGTAGCAAGGTTGGGCTGGACATAGTCATTAAAGACAACAATTTCCAGATCAATCCCTTTTTCAGCCAGCTTAGGCTTGATGAATTCCAATACTTCGGCATGAGGAATAGCGGTTGCACCTACTTTAATTGTTTGGGTCTCAGCCGGTGGGTTATCCTTACCGCCAGGTTCCTGAGCAGGTTGGCTGCAGCCGGTGAGAACCAGCGAAAGCGCCAAAAGACTAACTAGGATTAAAGCAATTAAACTTTTTTTAGAATTTAACATTCTCTTTTCCTCCCTTTAATAATTTTAATAAGGTGGACATCCCTATGGCTAATACTTTGAATTAGGGGAATATCCTTAAGCTAAAATTTATATCCAAACATTCCGGCTTGCTGCTCTTAGGGCCCTTAGAGCCATCCACCGGTCTGTTTTGGCTAACGGTGAGAGAATTTTTTGGCCAGAGTTGTTCCCAGCCATTGGATAACCTGCACTATTACCACCAGGATTAAAACAGTGATAATCATCATATCGGTACGGTAGCGGTTATAGCCGTACTGGATAGCTACGTCCCCTAAGCCGCCGCCGCCGACGGCACCGGCCATTGCCGTATAAGCAATAATGTTAATGGTTGTTATCGCTATCCCTAAAATCAGCGGGCTTTTCGTTTCCGGCAACAGGACTTTGCTGATAATCTGCCAGGGTGAGGCCCCCATGGATAAGGCTGCTTCAATTACCCCGGGCGATACTTCCCTTAAGGAGCTTTCCACCAGCCGGGCCACAAAAGGAGCCGCTGAGACCACCAAAGGAACAATCGCCGCCGTGGTGCCGATAGAAGTACCTACAATCATGGTAGTGAAAGGAATTAAAGCTACCAAAAGAATAATAAAGGGGATTGAGCGGAAGATATTAATCACAGTTCCTAAGATTCTTTCCACCCAAGGGTTGGGTAAAATATGGTCGGCCGAGGTGATGACCAGGAAAACTCCCATGGGAATGCCTAGGACATAAGCGAGGAAAGTAGAGACAATTACCATATAGAGAGTTTCATTTAACGCTTTGGGTATTATGCGGCCTAAAGACTCCCAGTAAGCTGGGTCGGTTAACATGGTGATTAAATCAGTTTCCATTGTGAATCACCTCCACGGTCAAATTCTTTGCAGCCAGATAACGGTGAGCTTCCGCCAGGTTTTCCGAGGACCCCTGCAGTTCCAGGGTCAGTACTCCGAATAAAGTAGAGCGCAAGCGGTCGATACTTCCATAGAGAATATTAACTGTGACCCCGCATTCCCGGATGAGGCCGGTAATAACAGGTTCGGAAGCGGCGGAGCCCAGGAAATTAACGTTAATGATTTGCGAACCGGGGTGTTGAGCCAATTCCCGCAACAATTCAGGCGGTAATTTGTTGGGGAAGACACTGGCGACAAATTCTTTGGCGATACTGGACTGGGGCTGAATAAAAACCGCTTCCACCGATCCTTTTTCGACAATATGGGCCTGGTCAATGACGGCAACAGCAGTACAAATTTCTTTGATTACTTTCATTTCGTGGGTAATAATCACAATAGTTAAATTAAACTTCTCATTAATTTCTTTCAGCAGTTCCAAGATGGAGACCGTTGTTTGAGGATCCAAGGCTGAAGTAGCTTCATCGCAGAGCAGTACCGAAGGGTTGGTAGCCAGGGCTCTGGCAATGCCAACTCTTTGTTTTTGTCCGCCGCTGAGCTGGGTAGGATAAGCATCTGCTCTTTCTTCCAGGCCGACCAAAGGCAGCAGTTCCCAGACACGCTGGGCAATCTTCTCTTTAGGCCATTCCGCTATTTCCAGGGGAAAAGCAATATTGCCGGCGACAGTTCTGGATTCCAAGAGGTTAAAGTGCTGAAAAATCATCCCGATATTTTGCCGGGCCTGCCGTAATTGCTTACCGGATAAACGGGTCATATCCTGGCCATCGAGAATGACCTTCCCGCCGGTTGGCCTCTCTAACATGTTCAAACAACGGATGAGGGTGCTTTTGCCGGCTCCGCTCAAGCCGATAATGCCATAAACTGCTCCTTTGGGGATATGCAGGTTTATATCTTTTAAGGCAGTGAGTGTTCCCTGAGGGGTTTTAAACTCTTTGCTCAAGTTTTGAATATGAATCATCGCCCATTTCCTTTCTATAGTTATTTTCTTCAAGCCAGGGCTAAGAAAAATAAATAACTCCGCGAGGAACCCGCGGAGTATTGTTACGGTTTTCCTCTCATCTTTCAGATTTACTCTGCTGGAATTAGCACCGCTGCATAGAAATGCCGGTTGCCGGGTTTCATAGGGCCAGTCCCTCCACCTCTCTGGATAAGAGTTTTAATAAGTTTTCAAAGAAGGTTAATTAAAATCTAACAATAAATATATCTTGCTTTCAAGGAAATGTCAATCAATTTTTTGCAAGCTATTTCTGGAAAAATAATCAGATACTTTGGTAACATTATATCGGAACAGATATTTGAAGGAGTTTTTTAAAAATGTATTAAAGACCTATTGAACATATGCCTGCTGGTAATATTTTTCATGACATGGTAGGATGGAAATGCTTAAAGTATTTTTCTAGGCTGTGAAAGGAGACAAGAAAATGATTGCTAAATTTGCCGATGCTTTTCCAGATTATGAGAGATATTCCAATAAAGATTATTTGCTCAATAAAGTAACTTCCCGGCTGCTGAGGCAGGTAGCCAATATCTTTCTCAAAGGCTTAAGAAACAAGGTTCAGACCTACGGAGGAAAAGGCCGGATGGATTTGAACACTTCCTTGAAAGAGTTGTGCAATATTGTTTGTGAGAGTGCGGATCTCGAAAAGACAAACAGTTGGGACTGGTACTTTTTGCTTGAAGATTACCAGACAGCTTTTCAGCGTTTCTTAGTAAAACCATTACCGCGTTTTATGGATGCCGCCAGTAAAATTACTTTAGAATTTCTTGATGGGGATGCGCAGGTTATAAAGGACCTTAATGAAGCTTTTGCCGATAATAACTTTGGTTACAGGTTGCAGAATAGTCCAGCTTCCCCTTGGATTCGCCTGGATCCTAAGGCCAAGGCGGCAAAAACGGCGGAGGAAAACTCGGAAGCTCAGGTAGCAGAGGCACAGCCCTGGCAGAAGATAATGAAACAGCTGGAGCAAGCCTTAAAGGTGCTGGACAAAACTGAAGAGGAAAGTGCAAAACAGGCCGCACTCAAGGAATGTTTGGCAGCTATAGAAATCCTGCTGCAAGAGGTTACCCATACGGAAAAGATCGAGGATGCCTGGAAGGTAATGAATACTCTCAGAAAGTAACAATAATTTATGCGTTTTTACTTGACAGTTGGCTTCTACTTTCATAAATTAAAGTATAAAAGAACTAGTTATTTAGGAAGAGCTAAACTTATTATCTTTGGAGAATTAATAACGGTCGTGTCCAGGAGGTGTAGTTATGTGGACTGATGAAAGGCTGAAAGATGATTTGACAGATTCTCTTTTTGAGGCGATTTTGCTCTTAAAGACTAAAGAAGAGTGTTACCGTTTCTTCCAGGATATTGCCACAGTCGCCGAGATTAAAGCTCTGGCTCAGCGCCTGGAGGTCGCTCGGATGCTGGAAGCGGATGTTACTTATACTAAAATTGCCGATTTGACCGGAGCCAGCTCGGCCACCATCAGCAGAGTGAAACGCTGTCTGAACTATGGTGCCGACGGTTATAAATTGATCTTGAAACGGCTGGCCGAAAGGGAAAAGACAGTGGCAAATGAAGGAGAACCATCTAGATAGTCTAGAACGTAAAAAAAGTGGAATTTCAAGAGGTGCAAAGCTAATGGAAAGATCTTCCTTGGGACTCAAACTACCGGAAGGGATGCGCGATCTCCTGCCGAGTGAATTAGCCGCATTGGAAAAGCTGGAAGGAAAAGCCTTAAATGTCTGTAAAAATTGGTCCTACCAAAAAGTACATACTTCTGGCTTAGAATACCGGGCTTGTCTGGAACCGGATGCCAATGCTGAAGATAATCTTTATAAATTTTTTGACCAAAACGGCCATGTCCTGGTACTCCGCCCCGAGTTTACAACCCCGATTGCCCGGCTGGTTGCCACCAGGCTTAAAAGTGAACAGTTTCCTCTAAGGTTTTGCTATAGCGGGGATGTCTATAGGAATAATGCCGGCCGCTACCGGGAGTTTCGCCAGGTAGGCGTAGAATCTATCGGCTCCGGTTCGGATTTGGCGGATGCCGAAGTCATTGCCTTAGCCGTTGAGATTATGCGCGAATTGGACATAAAAAACTTCCAGCTTAGTTTAGGGCATAACGGCATTTTCTCCGGGTTGGCTAAAGAAATGAAATTTGACGCTAAACTTCAGCAGGAACTGGAAAATGGCATTGCCCGCAAGGACATGGTGAAGTTAGAAAGCATTATCTCCCAAAATGACCTCCCGGAGGCTGCCAAAGAATTACTTTTGGCCTTGCCGCATCTTACAGGTAAAGAAGAAGTCTTGGACAAGCTGCAAAGCTGGAATAATATTTTGCCCATCAGAAGGGCTGTCGAGTCTTTAAGAACAATTTATCTTTATCTCCGGGAATTTGGGGTTAAGGATTACATTACGCTGGATTTGGGAATTTTAAGAGGCTTCTCTTATTATACCGGGGTGATTTTTGAAGGTTATTTGCCGGGAATTGGTATCCCGGTAATTGAAGGCGGGCGCTATGACAGTTTGTATGCAGATTTCGGAATGAACCTGCCCGCTACCGGTTTTGCCGTCAATCTTGGGGTCATACTGGAACAGCTGGAAGAATTGGAAGTCGAAACTGCCGATGTCCTGGTCTATGGCCAATCTCCGGGTAAAGTAATCAAACGCTGCCGGGAACTAAGAAAAACCGGCAGGAAGGTTGAGATGGCTATCGATTTTATGACTGATGCGGATGCCAAGAATGTAGCTTCCGGCCGGGGAATTGCCGATGTGGAAAAAGTTGAAAACACTCGTACCCCTCGTTAACCGGCAGTATAATTTCTTGCTATCTAACTATAGAAGGGGGATATGGCGATGGTGAAAAAAATAGCTATCTTAACCGGGGGCGGAGATTGCCCCGGCCTTAATGCCGTGATCAGAGCCGTAGTCCGTACCGCAACCCACTCAGGAATAGAAGTTATCGGCGTCCGGGACGGTTTTAAGGGAGCTGTTGAAAGAGACTTCCTGCCTTTAGGGCTGGCGGAAGTTTCCGGAATTCTTCCCCGGGGCGGTACTATTCTGGGGACATCCAACCGCGATAACCCTTTTGCCTACACGGTAGTCCGGGAAGGCCATACAATCCGGGTAGATTGTTCCGATCAGGTGATTAGCAATCTGAAGGCAAGTGGGGCTGAAGTTTTGATAGTCATAGGCGGTGACGGCAGTTTAAATATCGCTTTGGAATTATCCTTTAAAGGTTTGCCGGTTGTCGGGGTTCCTAAAACTATTGACAATGATCTCTTGGCAACGGATTATACCTTTGGTTTTCAGTCCGCGGTGGAGACAGCCCAAGAAGCGTTGGATAAACTACATACTACAGCCGAATCCCATCACCGGGTGATGATCCTGGAGGTAATGGGCAGGTATGCCGGCTGGATAGCTCTTTATTCCGGGATGGCAGGGGGAGCCGATGTTATTTTGATTCCCGAAATCCCCTACGATATTCAAAAAGTGGCCAAAGCGGTTAATGACCGCAAAGCGCGAGGCAAAAAATTCAGCATTATTGTGGCCGCCGAAGGGGCTAAGCCTTTAGAAGGTGAAATGGTAGTGGAACGGACTATTGCCGGAAGACCCGACCCTGTTAAGCTTGGGGGAATCGGCGCCAAGGTGGCCAAGGATCTGGAAGGGCTAATAGGCTTGGAAACCCGAGTTACAGTTTTAGGACATATCCAGAGAGGCGGATCGCCTAATACTTATGACCGGGTTTTGGCAACTCGGTACGGAGTGGCGGCTGTGGATGCTGTCCGTGCAGGTGAGACAGGGAAAATGGTGGCTTTAAAAGGTTCAACCATTGTCACGGTACCTTTAGCCGAGGCAGTCAATCATTTAAAACAGGTGCCCCTTGACGATCAGGTTTTGCTGGCTGCCAGGAAGATGGGACTGCAGTTTGGGGATTAGAGGCTTAAGCGGGAAAGTCTTATTGGTAGATTATTGGTAGACGAGTACAAATAGTTCATTAAAAATGAGGCAAAATAAATTTTTATTAAGAAATCAGCTAAGATCCTTTAAGAAATACCTTAAGGGATTTTTTTATTGAAGGCTCTGACCCCGGGTGATTTTAAATTTATATAGTCAAATTAAAAGGAAATATACAGTTTTTGGAGAATAATGTTGGTAAATGGTACTATATTTGATTATGAATAATTAAGATTTATAGGAGGAAGTCATGAGTAATAACGATGATTTCTATCAGAGTCTAAGGAAAAAGGTTAGAGAATACTTGAAAAGCGATGAAGGTAAGGCCAATAAGTTTGGCGAGTATATTTTGCTTGCGCCTGACTTATTCCATCTTCTCTGTAAATTGACCATCGAGAAAGAAGTTAATATTGAAGACAAAGCAAAACTGGCTGTAGCTATTGCCTACTATATTTCTCCAATTGATATCATACCCGAAGGATTATTGGGTCCCGTTGGTTTTGTTGATGATATATCAGTAGCTGCCTATGTACTTAACTCGATAATAAACAACACTTCTTCGGAGGTATTAATTCGGCACTGGGCTGGGGAGGGGGATATATTAATCAAAGTTCAAGAAATACTTAAGCTTGCTGATAACATGCTCGGATCTGGAGCTTGGGGCAAGATTAAAGAAATGTTCAGTAAATCAGCAAATGAAAAATAATATATTGGTTGGCGAAAAAGCTTTCCTATGGCAATGAACGGGAATTGATTAAAGCTATAATAATAACTATATTAAAATCATTATAATCTAAAACCTGAATAAAAATATTTTTTTTAACAAGAGTATTTACAGAAAGAAATACTCTTGTTATACTTTAAGGGTACTTTCGCGCTTTAATTAGTTAAAAAGGTAAATAGATAAACAACAACAGCAAGGAAGGAGTAATAAAAATGGCGAAGAATTTTTTGACCATCGCTTTGCCTAAAGGAAAGCTTCTCATAGATTCTGTCAGGCTTCTCCAGCAGACAGGCCTGAACTGCCAGGGGGTCGAAGAAAATTCACGCAAACTTATGTTTGAGCTGCCGGATTCCCAGGCCAGGCTTATTATTTGCCGGCCGACGGATATTCCCACCTACGTGGAATACGGGGCGGCTGATATCGGCTTTGTGGGCAAAGACACTCTGGTGGAACAAAATCAGGATATCGCCGAGCTCATGGATTTGAAATTCGGCTACTGCCGCTTTGTCGTAGCTATGCCGGAGGAGAGCTTGCCTCCGCAGTTAGCCGATGGCTCTTACGACATGAGGGTCTTAAACCATAAAAGAGCGGCGACCAAGTTCCCGCGGGTAGCCCAGCTTTTCTTTAATGAACAGGGAATGCAAATTACCACGATAAAACTGCATGGCAATGTTGAACTGGCTCCCAGGGTGGGCTTAGCGGAAATGATTGTGGATATTGTCTCTACCGGGAAAACCTTAAAACAAAATAGACTCAAAGAGGTTGCCCCGATTATGGAGGCGACCACCAGAATGGTAGCCAACAGGGTAGCCTACAGGCTGAAATATGAACGTATCCAGGGGTTGGCAGAGAAACTGAAAGAACTGGTAAAAACGAATTAAGATCAAAGGAAAGGAAGTAAGGGCATGAAAGCCGTGCAAAAATACTCGGAACTGGATCTGTCAAAGCTGCTTACTAAATCTTATGGTGAGGATGCTTTGCTGGAGAACAGGGTTAGGGATATAATCACTAAAGTGAAAAAAGAAGGCGATCAGGCTCTTGGGGAGCTGACTGCTCAATTTGATGGTGTCGATTATCGGCAAAGAGGCTTTAAAGTGACAGCCGAGGAAATAGAGCATGCCTATCAAGAAGTGGATGAACAGTTCCTGCTGGCCATCAGGCGCGCGGCAGAAAATATCCGCCAATATCACGAAAAGCAGCAAAGGGTTTCCTGGCTGGAGAGCAAAGAAGACGGCACCATCTTAGGACAAATTATCAGACCTCTTAAAAGGGTGGGGATCTATGTGCCTGGAGGGACTGCCGCCTACCCTTCCTCCGTGCTGATGAATGCCCTGCCTGCTGTTGTGGCCGGGGTGGAGGAGATCGCCATGGTTACACCGCCCCGTAAGGACGGCACTCTTTTACCGGAAGTCTTAGTGGCTGCGGCGGAGTGCAAAGTACAAGAAATCTATAAAATAGGCGGGGCTCAGGCTATAGCCGCTCTGGCCTACGGAACGGAAACAATCGCGCCGGTTGATAAGATTACCGGTCCGGGAAATATTTATGTGACTTTAGCTAAAAAACAGGTTTATGGTACAGTAGATATCGACATGCTGGCCGGTCCCAGTGAAATTCTAATCCTCGCCGATGAGAGCGGCAATCCCCGGGAGCTGGCCGCTGACCTTCTTTCTCAGGCCGAGCATGATAGGTTGGCTTCGGCCATCCTAGTTTCTCCGAGCCTGCAGTTATTGGAAAAGACTTTAAGGGAAGTGGAGCGCCAGCTTAAAACTTTGCCCCGCGGGGAGATAGCCGCGGCTTCCTGGGAAACCTACGGAGCAGCAATCTTGGTGCAAGATATCCAGGAGGGAATAGACTTAGCCAATAAAATTGCGCCTGAACATTTTGAACTTGTGGTGAAAGAGCCTTTTTCCTGGCTGGGAAAAGTAAAAAATGCCGGGGCTGTTTTCTTAGGCGGCAACACGCCTGAACCGGTCGGCGACTATTTTGCCGGTCCCAATCATGTCCTGCCGACCGGTGGGACTGCCCGTTTTTCTTCGGTTTTGGATGTGGATGCTTTCTTGAAAAAAATCAGTGTCTTAAGCTATTCGCCTGAGGCCCTGCAAAGAGATGCCGAGGATATTATATGCCTGGCCAGGCGGGAAGGACTGGAAGCCCATGCCAGAGCAATAGAGGTGAGAAAAAGATGAGTTTGGTTAGTAAGGTTTTTAATTATCAAAGTTTAATTAGAGAGGATTTGAGTTTTTTACAACCTTATCAAACTCGCGTTATCGCAGGCAATATCCGGATGGATGCCAATGAAAACCCCTTTCCTTGGCCGGTGGGTATGAAGGAAGAACTCCTAGCGCAGAAGATAGCCTTTAACCGTTATCCGGACGGGGAAGCCAGGGCTTTAAGGGAAGCAATTGCCGCTTATAACAGGGTAGAAGCAGAGGAAGTGCTGGTGGGGAACGGTTCTGATGAGCTTATCCAGATTATTCTTCAAACCTTTGGCGGGAGGGGCAGAGCCTTAATGATCCATCCGCCGACTTTCAGCATGTATCAGGCGGCGGCAGCCATTACGGCAACTTCCCTAGTAGAGGTTCCCCTGAAGAACGGGACTAAGCTGGATCTGGAAGGGATGCTTAAGGCTTTAGCTGATGACGAGAGGATTAAAGTAATTATTATCTGTAACCCCAATAACCCGACGGGCAGTCTATTTCCGCGGCAAGAGATTTTAAGCCTTGTGCAAAATACTGAAGCTTTAGTAATCGTCGATGAAGCCTATTTTGAATTTGCAGGTGAAACTTTACTTGATGTCATCAGGGATTATCCTAATATCCTGATTATGAGAACCTTCTCCAAAGCTTTTGGGATGGCGGCTTTAAGGCTCGGCTATGTTATTGGCTGCCGGGAACTGATTAGGGATTTAAACAGAGTGAGACAGCCCTTTAATGTCAACAGCTTCTCCCAGCAAGCCGGGGTTCTGGCTTTAAAATACCTTTCCGCTTACCAATCTCAAATCGCGATTCTGAAAAATGAAATCCAAGCGCTGTATGCTGAACTGGCGCAAATTCCCAATATCAAGGTCTTGCCGACCCGTGCCAACTTTATGCTGATTCAATCCCCAGCTGCCCGGGCTCTAAGCGAGAAGCTTTCGCTAGCGGGATTCACGACCCGTTACCTGGGGAACCTTAAGGGAGTCGGCGAATCTTTCAGACTGAGCGCTGCTTTGCCGGAGGAGAATCGTGCTTTTCTTCAGGCCTTTAAAGAAATAGTTTATAATGAAGAATAATCTTTAATAATGCAAGCGGAGGAACCAAATATTTTCGAAGAAAATATAAAAGGAGGCGGAAAAGGTGAGAAAAGCACAGTTGGCAAGGAAAACCCTGGAAACAGATGTAAAGCTTGCTCTTAACCTTGATGGCCAAGGGGAAACCAAAATTGAGACTGGGATAGGCTTTTTTGACCATATGTTAAATTCCTTCTGCCGTTTTGGCTATTTTGACTTGCAACTGCAAGCCCAGGGGGACTTAGAGGTTGACCAGCACCATACCATTGAAGATTGTGGTATTCTTTTAGGACAGGCTTTCAAGGAAGCGCTGGGAGATAAAGCCGGAATTGAAAGGGTTGGGGAGGCCTTATTCCCCATGGATGAAGCCTTGGCTCAGGTCGCGGTGGATATCTCCAATCGCGGCTACTTAGCTTGGAATGTTGACTGCCCGGAGGGAATGGCAGGCGATTTTCCGGTGGAGATGGCCGAAGAATTTTTTAGGGCTTTGGCAGTTAATGCAGGCCTTACCTTGCATGTACTGCTCCTGTACGGTAAAAACCGCCACCACATCTTAGAAGCTGTTTTTAAAGGGGTAGGCCGGGCTTTAGGGCTGGCTGTCCGGAAGAATAACCGGACAGAAGGTGTCCTTTCTACCAAAGGCATTTTGTGAGAGTGATTAGCTCATTTAGATAATTTTAGGAAGTGGGTTAAAAAGTCATGATTATTTACCCGGCTATTGATTTGAAAGACGGCCAGGTAGTCCGCCTCTTACAGGGCAGAATGGAAGATGCGACCGTCTATAGCGATAATCCTGCTCAGGTGGCTGCCGACTTTTGGGCGAAAGGGTCGCAGTACCTTCATATTGTTGATCTTAATGGAGCTTTTCTCGGCCAGCCGGTTAATGATCAAGCCTTGAAAAGCATTGTGCAAAGTGTCCCTCTTAAGATTCAGGTTGGCGGGGGAATTCGCAGCTTAGAACGGATAGAGGAACTCTTAGAACTTGGGGTTTTCAGGGTTATCCTGGGAACAGCGGCTGTCCGGAATCCAAAACTGGTGGAAGAAGCTGTCCGAAGATATAGCGACCAGATCATAGTAGGAATTGACGCCAGGGATGGCTTGGTTGCCGTGGGAGGCTGGGCGGAAGCAACCCAGCTTAAAGCAGAAGAACTGGGAAAAGCGATGAAGCAAATAGGAGTATCCCGGATAATCTTTACCGACATTGCCAGAGATGGGATGCTCAGTGGTCCCAATATTAAGAGTACGGTGAATATGGCTAGAGAAACTGGCCTAGAAATTATTGCCTCCGGCGGTATTTCTACTTTAGGCGATTTGCAGAAGCTTAGAGCTGAGGCTGAGCGCGGAGTTGCCATTGAAGGAGCGATAATCGGCAAAGCCCTCTATTCCGGGGCCTTTACCCTGGAAGAGGCCCTGGCTGCTATTAGTTAGGGCAAACTTACGGGATTATAGTCCTTGAGTCTTGGTAGAAAGGAAGGGGAGCACAAATGCTAACCAAAAGAATTATTCCCTGTCTGGATGTCCATGAAGGCAGGGTGGTAAAAGGAACAAATTTTATCAATTTAAGAGATGCAGGTGACCCGGTGGAGTTAGCAGCCCTATATGAGCGGGAAGGAGCCGATGAATTAGTCTTCCTGGATATTTCCGCTTCGGTCGAAGGGCGGGAGACTATGGTGGATGTTGTCCGCCAAACGGCCGCAAAGGTATCCATCCCCTTTATCATCGGCGGGGGCTTGCGGACTATTGAGGATATCCGCCGGGTGCTGAGGGCTGGTGCGGATAAAGTGTCTCTTAATACTGCGGCCGTGCAAAATCCTAAGCTCATAGCCGAAGCAGCCTTAGCTTTTGGCAGCCAATGCATAATAGTGGCGATTGATGCCCGAAAAGCAGGCCAGGGGCGCTGGGAAGTTTACACCCACGGAGGTACGACTCCGGTGGGCAAAGATGTTTTGGAATGGGCTTGTGAAGTAGAAAGCCTGGGGGCGGGGGAGATCCTTCTTACTTCCATGGATCGGGACGGAACTAAAAACGGGTATGACAATGAATTAAACCGAATAGTAAGCAGGGCGGTTTCTATTCCTTTAATTGCCAGCGGCGGAGCAGGAACTTTGGAGCACCTGGCGGAAGGCATACTTGAAGGTGAAGCCGATGCCGTCCTGGCTGCTTCCATTTTCCATTACCGGGAGTACAGCATCCGGGAAGCTAAAGAGTATCTGCGGAGCAAAGGGATACCTGTTAGAATATAGCAGCCTGCTTTCGCCTAGCCTTCTTTTCGCAAGCATCAGCGGGATTGCTTTTACTTCCAGGATTATAGTAAACTTTTCCTGGCTGTTTAGCCGCTTAGAAGAAAAGGTCAGTTTGGAGGTATCAGATATTAGGTATTAGCACCGGCAGTTATTTGATACTTATAAAATTTTCGGGAACGGAGTCGTCATCATGGATAGAAAATATAAGATTAATATTGATAAATTTAAGCAAATAGCCAAGGCTATTCGCTGGAATGAGGATGGGCTTATTCCGGCTGTGGTTCAGGATAGCGAAAGCGGGGAAGTGCTTATGCTGGCCTATATAAACGAAGAAGCTTTGCAGAAAACTATAAATGAAGGCCGCGCCTGTTATTATAGCCGGTCAAGGCGAACTCTTTGGCTAAAGGGTGAAACCTCCGGCCACTTTCAGGAAGTAGTGGATATCCGTTTTGACTGTGACCGGGATGCTATACTTCTCAAAGTTAAGCAAACCGGGATGGCTTGCCACGAGAATTATTTTTCCTGTTTTCACTATCAATTAGGGGACAAGTTTAGCAATGACGAGCAAGCTGTTCCTACGGGCGGAGAAGAAGAGATAGAGACTGCTCTTTGGCGGACCATTGGAGAACCTAATAAGAAGCCTTCTTTGTCTTTAGGCAGGACTTTGGAATTGCTTGCCGAAATAATAAAGAGCAGAAATGAAGAGAGGCCGGAAGGTGCGTATACGACCTACCTTTTTACCAAGGGGCTGGATAAAATCCTGAAAAAAGTGGGGGAAGAGTGTGCCGAGGTTATTATCGCCGCCAAAAATGACTCCTTAAGTGAAATTCGCTATGAAGTTGCTGATCTGTTTTACCATCTGTTGGTTTTACTGGAAGACAGGAAAGTTGATTTAAAGGAAATAGCTGAGGAGCTGCATACCAGAAGAAAATAAACACTGAAGAACTCTTGCCATTCTGAACGCAGTGAAGAATCTTTGACACTTCCCTATGTCATCCTGAAGGAAGAACGACTGAAGGATCTTCCTCAGGATGTTGGTTTTTCAATGATCCCTTCAATGATCCCAAAGAAATTAAGGATTTGCAGTGAAATCCAGTATAATGTATGGAGATAGAATAATGGATAAGATGATGAAGGAAAAGATCAATAAAACTTTAACCCTCCCTCGTTTAAACAAGCTAAACCCTTCCCTGGAGAGTACAGCTTTAAAAATTATGGAGGAGTCAGGGGAGCTGGCTCAGGCCATTGGCAAGTTCCGGGGTTTAAACGGTGAGGCTGAGAAAGTGGAAGAAACCCAGGTCATGCAGTATATTGCTGAAGAACTGATTGATGTCGCCCAAACAGCTGTGACCATGATGTTTGTGCTGGAAGAACATTATGGGATAGATCTGGACAAAGTTCTGCAGGAACATATCACCAAACTTCGCAGGAAGGGCTACTGTGATTAATACAAGATTTTGACAAGATTAATGCAAAAAATTGATGCAAAGATTAATACAAAGGATCGACTAGAAATTTGTATTTAAGCGAAGAAAGGGGATTCTTATAAATGTATTATCTTCAGGACCTCAACCCTGTTCAGCGGGAAGCAGTTGAAAGTGGCGAAGGTCCTCTTCTTATCTTGGCTGGAGCAGGATCGGGCAAGACCAGGGTTTTAACGTATAGAATCGCCCATCTCATTGCCAAGGGAGTAAACCCTTGGAATATCTTGGCTATTACTTTTACCAATAAAGCAGCTAAAGAAATGAGGGATCGGGTTCAGGCCTTGGTTGGCAGTGAGGGTGAAGGCCTCTGGATAGCAACTTTCCACGCCACTTGTGTCCGCATCTTGAGGAGGGAGATTAGCCACCTACCCGGCTATACCCGCAGTTTTGTAATTTATGATGCTTCCGACCAGTTGACTCTGATCAAGGAATGCCTAAAAACTATAGACCTGGATGAAAAGAAATTTGCCCCCAGAGCAGTTTTGAGCCTGATCAGTGAAGCTAAAAATAAGCTTATGGATGTAAGTGCCTTTACAGCAGAAGCCAATGATTATTTCCGGGAAAAGACAGCTGAAGTCTACCGCCTGTACCAAAGCAAGCTGCTGGCCAACAATGCTTTGGATTTTGACGATATTATTATGCTCACAGTTAAAATTTTCAGAGAGTTTCCTGATGTTTTACAGTACTATCAGGAAAAATTCCGTTATATCTTGGTTGATGAATACCAGGATACCAATCATGCCCAATATGTTTTCATTAATCTCTTAGCCAAAGGCTACCGCAATCTTTGTGTGGTGGGTGATGACGACCAATCGGTCTATGGCTGGCGGGGAGCCGATGTTCAAAACATCCTGGATTTTGAACGGGATTATCCGGAAGCCAAAGTACTTAAACTGGAACAAAACTACCGCTCTACCCAGCGGATTCTGCAGGCTGCCAATGAAGTAGTAAAAAATAATTATAATCGTAAAGAAAAATCCCTTTGGACAGAAAATACGGAAGGGGATGAAATCCTCCTCTATCAAGCTCAGAATGAACACGATGAAGCCCGTTTTGTCATGGAGCAGATAAGAAAACTTACCGACAGCGAAGGTCGCTCTTACAGCGACTTTGCCGTGCTCTACCGGACAAATGCCCAGTCCAGGGTTTTCGAAGAACATCTGATGAAAGAAGGTATACCATATAGGATTTTTTCCGGCCTAAAATTTTACGAGCGGATGGAAATAAAAGATATTCTCGCTTATCTGCGCTTAGTCCATAATCCGGCCGACCGGGTGAGCTTCGCCCGGGTTGTCAACGTACCTAAAAGAGGAATCGGCAAAGGTACTTTGGATAAAATCCTGGAATATGCCGAAGAACAGGGGATGGCTGTTCTAGATTCCTTAAGTGAAGCCGCGTATATACCCGGGCTGCAAGCCCGGGCGGCTAGTACCCTGACAGCCTTTTATGAACTAATCCTCAAGTTTAGGAATGAGGCAGAAAAGGGTTTGCCGGTAACTGCATTGACGGAAAAAATCCTGAAAGAAACCGGTTATCTAACTGTTTTACGCCAGGAAAACACCGTAGAAGCCGAAACCAGGATTGAAAACTTAAATGAATTTCTGTCCGTAACAGCCGAGTATGACCAGAACTGGGAAGAATACCTGGCTGCTGCCGAGCTGGAAGGCGAACAAAACATGACTGTTTTGGGAGGATTTCTGGAACAGGTTGCCTTAGTTGCGGATATTGATAATTATGATGAGAGCGAAGATGCCGTGAAGCTTATGACCATGCACAGTGCCAAGGGCTTGGAATTTCCGGTAGTCTTTGCTGTTGGGCTGGAAGACGGGATTTTCCCCAGCAGCAGGAGCATCCTCGAACAGTACCTTCTGGAAGAAGAACGCAGGCTTTGTTATGTTACAATTACCAGAGCTAGAGAAAAGCTCTTCTTAAGCTATGCTGAGCAAAGGATGATCTATGGCCGTACTGAAAATTGCGTGCCTTCCCGGTTCTTAAAAGAGATTCCGGAAGAACTCTTAGCGCCGGTCACTTCCCGCCGTGAAATTTTGGGAAGAGGTTTTGGAGCGTCTCTAAGCGGCAGCGGTTCTTGGGGAATGGGAAGAAGAAGTTTGGGGAGTGCCGGCTGGCGGGATAAGGGCTCACCGCTAGTCAGTTCCGACCCGGGGCGTTTCCTGGTCGGCGATAAAGTCAAGCATCCTAAATTTGGCTCCGGTATTGTCATGGCAGTCAAAGGAGAAGGCAAAGAAGCTGAAATAACGGTTGTTTTCAGTGGTGAGGTCAAAAAGCTGATTGCCGAATATGCCAAACTGGTTAAAATATAAGTGAACTGCCAATTGAACCATCAAAGAGGGGAAAACATTAGTCTAAAGGGGAGAACAAGCCAATGGCGGATAGAACCAAAAGTGAAGCCCGTTGGAAAGAACTCAAGGAAATTATCGAAAAAGCCAACTATCATTATTACGGTCTTGATGATCCTATTCTTACCGATGCCGAATATGATTCCTACATGCAGGAATTATTAGCCCTGGAACGGGAAAATCCGCAGCTCATAACCAGTGATTCCCCTTCCCAAAGGGTCGGGGGATTTGTAGCTTCCCAGTTTCCCAAAGTCCGCCATCCCGAGCCCCTTTTAAGTCTGGACAATGCTTTTAACGCCGGGGATTTAAGAGAGTTTGACCGCCGGGTACGGGGTGTTGCCCCTGATGCCGAGTATGTAGTAGAACTGAAAATCGACGGGCTGACAGTGGCCTTAACTTATCAGGATAGTGTTTTGGTAAGAGGCGCCACCCGGGGAGACGGCGAAACAGGCGAAGAGATTACCGCCAATGTCAAGACGATTAGAGCGATTCCCCTACGCCTGCGAGAAGATTCCCCTGTCAGGATCGCCCCTGTCCTGGATGTCCGGGGTGAAGGCTATATGCCCAAGGAGTCATTTATGGAATTAAATAAGGGGAGAGAGGAAGAGGGCCTGGCGCTTTTTGCCAATCCCAGGAATGCCGCAGCCGGCTCTCTGCGCCAGCAGGATTCGCGCATTACGGCGCAGAGAAAACTGGGCTATTTTGCTTACCAATTGCTGCAGGCCGAACAAATGGGCATCCATACCCAGCAGGAAGTCCTCAAAGTTTTAGCAGCCTTAGGTTTTAATGTTAACCGTAATTACAAAGTTTTTACCGGCATTGAAGAGGTAATTGACTACTGTACTGCCATGGCCGAGGAAAGGCATAAGTTTCCTTACGAAATAGACGGCCTGGTAATTAAAGTCGATAGTTTTGCCCAGCAAAAAGAATTGGGCTTTACGGCCAAGAGCCCGCGCTGGGCGATTGCTTATAAATTTCCGGCTGAACAGGTCGAAACTATTGTCCAAGACATTGTCATTAACGTTGGCCGGACAGGGGTCCTAACCCCCACGGCAGTTCTGCGGGATGTTTTTGTGGCCGGTTCCACGGTGAGCAGGGCAACTCTGCATAACGAGGATAACATTCGGGATAAAGATATTCGCATCGGTGATCATGTCCTGCTGCATAAAGCCGGGGATGTTATCCCGGAAATAATCAAATCCCTGCCGGAAAAAAGAACCGGCCGGGAAATCATTTTTGCGATGCCTAAGGAGTGCCCATCCTGTGGCAGCCCGGTTGCCAGACTGGAAGGGGAAGCAGCCCACCGCTGCCAAAATATATCTTGCCCTTCCCGGCAAAGAGAGACCATTATTCACTTTGTTTCCCGGGATGCCATGAATATTGAAGGCTTGGGTCCGGCAGTTATCAATCAGCTCTTGGAGAACAGGTTGATTAAAGATGCTTCAGACTTATATTACCTTGAGGCTGACGAACTCCTGAGTTTGGAGCGGATGGGTCAAAAATCCGTGCAAAACCTTTTGGCTTCCATCGAGGCCAGCAAACAAAGAGGCCTTGCTCCTTTGCTTTTTGCTCTGGGTATCAGGCATGTTGGCGTTAAGGCTGCTAAAATTCTTGCTAACAGCTATAAGACAATGGATAACTTGCTTAAAGCCACATCCGCCGAACTTCAGGAAATAGGCGATATCGGTGAAGTGATGGCTGAAAGTATTGTCAATTTCTTGGCCGATCAGGCTAATCTTAATTTTATCAAAAGATTAGAGACTGTCGGGGTTAAAATGTCTTCCGACCAACAAGTAACAGCGCAAATCCTGGCCGGGAAAAGTATTGTTGTTACGGGTACTCTGCAGACTTGGGATCGCAGAGGCATTGAAGAATTGATAGAAAGCTTGGGGGGCAAATCATCTTCCAGTGTCAGCAAGAAGACTTCTTTCGTTGTCTACGGGGAAAACGCCGGCTCTAAGCTGGAGAAAGCCAAAACTTTAGGGATACCTATGTATACGGAAGAAGAGTTTAAAGAACTTATAAGTCAGGAGACAATTAAGAATTTGTAAACAAAAAAACACCTCCAGGTGTTTGCGTTCTTTTCCGGAATTCTAATCAAGGTTTAGTTGTAAATTCTATTAATAACTCTGTTGTATTTCTCTCTGGTAGAGGCAACGGCGCTATAAAGAGGCAGCTCAATTAAGAAGCCTAAAGCCAGGCCGCCGCCGGCATAAGCTATGGTTGTCAAAAAATCGGTCATGTCAATTCCTCCTTTCCCAGTTATTTTTTCAAGTTTTAAGAATTTTATTCTCAGGAAAAGTAGAAACAAACAAAAAAAGAACATTTACCAGACAGAAATTATTCCTGCTGTCAAATGCTCTTTATTAAGGCTCTATAGGTTAATAGATAAACACAGCTTAACTGTTGCTAAATTTTTTGCCTTTTTTTGCCTTTAGTAGTCTTTAGTAGGATATTTTATCAATTGGTTTTTCATTTAAGAAAAGTTCTGCTTCGTTACAGGGGATGTAATAATAGCCGTCTTTGCGGCTGGTATCGATTCCGGACAAAAGGACCGGCAAGTTTTCACATTTAATATTCAGAAGACCGGAGATATTACCTAACCAGTTTTCCGGGAGAGGGTTAAGCAATACCAGGTTCATATTTTCAAAAAGGGATTTAGCTTGGGGGCTCATTTTTTTCAGAGAACCTAATACCGCCCAGATTTCCAGGGGAGGATTTTCCTCGCCGCTTTGGCTTTGAGCGATATAATGGAGCCGGGTCAGCTGTTCAACAAATTCGGACAAAACCCAATATTTTGGCGGAAAATCAACAAAGATTCTAACTTTGTTATCAATAGCTTTTTCGTGCTGAATTGCCCAGGTAGCCAGGCATTCCAGAAAAGTAATAATGCGGGGGGCGTAGTCACAGGCACAGTAATAGATACCAGGTTTCTTGGGGTCCGTCACCCAAGAGATATCGGTAGCGAAAGGATTAACGGTAAGAATGGGGTTGCGGGTTGGTTTAGACCAGATTCTTTTTTCCGCATCGGTAAGAACGATGTTAATAGAATCGTCCTCAACATAGTCTTTTTCCTGCAGAATGGACCAAATCAGACGGGTTTTTCCGGAGCCTGCTTCTCCGAGGATAAGATGGCTTCCAGGAACAAACTTCTCAAAGGGTCTGACTATCTGCTCCATGGGCATTACTTCCTTTCTGTTTTAAGTATATCTCAATATTAAATTATCCTTGTTATTCAAATATCCCTTACCCTCTTTTTTATTAATGTATTTACATAATAATTCTACATCCATAGCTTTTCCCCTTTTAGTTTCTTGGCCTAATCTTAAAAACTTTTTGGGTAAGTAGTTTTAATAGCTTTGGATTTTCTTGCCGGTATCCCCGTTATTTGTTATATTTAACTATATTCGCTCTTTGTGAAAGGTAGGTCTACTATGAAGATTTCCAGGAAGGAAGTAGAACATGTCGCTCTTCTGGCCAGAATAAAATTGTCGGAAGAAGAGATAAATTTATATACTGAGCAATTGAATTCGCTTTTGGATTATGCGGCTCAGATTCAGGAGATTGATACGGAAGGTGTTGCTCCTACGGCACATGCCGCCCAGTTATTCAATGTTTTGCGGGAAGATGAGGTTAAGCCGTCTCTGGTTCAGGAGAAAGCCTTGAAAAATGCACCGGAGGCGAAGGATGGCTTCTTCCGAGTTCCCAGGATAGTCTAAATACCTGGTCTGGAAAACAGCTTTCGAACTCCCAATTAGAAAGGAGATTGTTTAAAGAAATGAAGCTGTTAAATAAGTCCCTTACTGAGCTGCATAGGCTGCTTCAAGAAAAGGAAATCAGCAGTAGTGAGCTTACCCAAGAGTTTATAAACCATATCCATAAAGCGGAATCAAACCTCCGTTGCTTTCTAAGCCTAACCGAAGAAACTGCCCTGCAAAAAGCTGAAGAAATAGATAAAAAGATTGCTTGCGCTGGGGAGATCGGTCCTTTGGAAGGAATACCTATGGCTTTGAAAGATAATATCTGCACGGAAGGAATTCCAACCACTTGTGCCTCCAGGATGTTGGAAAACTTTGTTCCCCCTTATGATGCTATAGTTGCGGAAAGGCTGAAAGAGGCGGGGGCGGTACTCGTAGGGAAACTTAATATGGACGAGTTTGCCATGGGATCAACTACAGAAAACTCCGGCTTCTACCCGACGGCTAACCCCTGGGACTTCACCAGAGTGCCAGGAGGGTCATCCGGCGGCTCGGCTGCGGCGGTGGCCGCCCGGGAGGTCCCCTATGCCCTCGGCTCGGATACCGGCGGCTCCATTCGACAGCCGGCAGCTTTTTGCGGGGTAGTGGGGCTCAAACCTACCTATGGAGCAGTATCCCGCTACGGCCTGGTAGCCTTCGCTTCTTCCTTGGATCAAATCGGACCTCTTACCCGGACGGTAGAAGACAGTGCTATGGTTCTCAACATCATTGCCGGCCATGACCCCAAGGATTCTACCTCTGTTCCCTTTATTAAACCAGATTATACCCAATTTTTAGAAAATAATGTAAAAGGCCTGAAAATGGGGGTTCCCCGAGAATTTTTTGCTCAGGGGTTAAAGCCGGAAGTCCAAAAAGTTATTGAAGAAGCTATCAAAGTCTATATACAGCTGGGAGCTCAAGTTGAGGAATGTTCCCTTCCTCATATGGAATTGGCGATGCCGGCTTATTTTCTGATTGCTTCGGCTGAATGCAGTTCCAACCTGGCTCGCTATGACGGGGTGCGTTATGGCTACAGGGCTAAGGGCGAAGATATGATCGAGATGTTTACCACAAGCCGCACCGAGGGTTTTGGCCAAGAAGTGAAGCGCAGAATAATGCTGGGAACTTATGTTCTGAGTTCCGGTTATTATGATGCTTATTACGCTAAAGCTCAAAAAATCAGAACCTTAATCAAAGGCGATTTTGAGCAAGCTTTTACGCAATATGATCTCCTGCTTTCGCCGACTACACCGACAATTGCTTACCGGATTGGGGAAAAAACGGATCCTTTGGCACTCAATATGGGTGATGTCTATACTATCCCTGTTAACTTAGCCGGCCTGCCTTCGCTCTCCCTACCGGCAGGATTCGCAGAGGGAATGCCTGTGGGGCTGCAATTAATCGGCAAGCATTTTACTGAAGGGATTCTTTTACGGGCAGCCTATACTTTTGAACAAAATAGCGAGCACCATAAAAAAGTCCCGGCTTGGTTAAGGGAGGTGGTTTAGGATGTCTTACAACGACCTCTATGAACTGGTCTGCGGGGTCGAGACCCATGTGGAAATGGCTACGAAAACTAAGATTTTTTGCGGCTGCAGCACCGAATTCGGCGGGAAGCAGAATACCCATGTTTGCCCTGTTTGTTTAGGCCTGCCGGGAGTGCTGCCTGTCCTTAATAAAGAGGTAGTTTACCTGGCAATCAAAGCCGGTTTGGCTTTAAACTGCACCATAGCAGAGTATTCTAAATTTGACCGGAAAAATTACTATTATCCTGATCTGCCTAAAAATTACCAGACTTCTCAATATGACCTGCCGATCTGTAAGGAAGGCTGGCTGGAGATCGATGCTCCTGGCGGGAAGAAAAAGATTGGCATTACGAGAGCCCATATGGAAGAGGATGCCGGCAAGCTTGTCCATAGCGGGGAGACTATTACGACTTCAAAAAGTTCCGGGGTGGATTATAACCGGTCGGGTGTACCCCTCCTGGAGATTGTCTCGGAACCGGACCTGAGAACGATAGATGAAGTCTTGGCTTATTTGGAGGAACTTGTGCAAATCATGGCCTATGCCGGGATTTCGGACTGCAGAATGGAACAAGGGTCGGTACGCTTTGATATTAACGTTTCGCTGCGCCCTCGGGGCAGCAGTGAATTCGGAACCAGAACAGAAATCAAAAACCTGAACTCCTTCAGTTCGGTCCGCCGCTGCCTGGAGTATGAAACGGAGCGCCAGGCGAAACTCCTCCAGAGGGGAGAAAAGGTTATCCAAGAAACAAGAACCTGGGATGAAAGCCAAGGGATAACGCTTTCTCTTCGTTCCAAAGAAGAAGCCCATGATTATCGCTATTTCCCCGAACCGGATTTAATGCCTATAATTATCGAGCGGGAGTGGGTGGAGAGGATTAAAGCCTCCCTGCCGGAATTACCGGCCGCGAAAAGAGAGAGGCTAAAATCCCTGGGGCTTTCCGCATACGATGCCGCAGTGCTGACTTCCAGCAAGGCGACGGCTGATTACTTTGATGAAGCTTTTGCTTTTGGCGCAGATGCCAAGGCTTTGGCTAACTGGATAATGGGGGATCTCAGCGCCCTATTAAAAATCAATGGTTGTTCTTTTGAAAGCTCACCGGTTTCGCCCGGGCAGCTGGCGGAACTTGTTAATCTCATCAATATGGGTACCATTAGCGGCAAAATAGCCAAGACTGTCCTGGAGGAAATTTATAAAACCGGGAAGAATCCGGAGACAATCATCAAAGAAAAAGGGCTGGCTCAAATCAGTGACGCCGGAGCCTTAGAAAAAATAGTCAGCGAAGTGCTTACTGCCAATCCCAAGTCTGTCGAGGACTACCTGGCAGGTAAGGAAAACGCCTTCGGTTATTTGGTGGGTCAAGTAATGAAAGCAACAAAAGGACGGGCTAATCCCGGCTTAGTCAATAAACTGCTCCAAGAAAAACTGTCCCGTTAAATCCAAGCTGCTAGATTATCAAAATACGAGGAGAGGTAAGATATTATGGCACAAAAGGTTACTTTGATCCCCGGCGACGGCATAGGCCCGGAAATCACTTCCGCTACTGTGGATGTACTTAATGCCAGTGGGGCTAAGATCGAGTGGGAAGTATATGAGGTCGGACTGGCTGCCGTAGAAAAACATGGCGAGCCGCTGCCCGAGAATGTTATAGAATCCCTACGCCGGAATAAAGTCGGCTTAAAAGGGCCGGCTACCACTCCGGTCGGCAAGGGCTTCCGCAGCGTTAATGTTGGTTTGCGCTTGGCCTTGGAGCTATACGCCAATGTTCGTCCCCTCAAAAACATCAAACATATTCAGTCCCGCTATACGGGAATTGACATGGTTATTGTTAGGGAGAACACCGAAGGCCTCTACTCCGGTATTGAACATATGGTAGGCAAAGATGCTGCTGAATCGATCAAAATAATTACCAGGGAAGCTTCGGAAAGGGTTTGCCGCTTTGCTTTTGAGCTGGCGCGTAAAGAAGGCCGCCAAAAGGTAACCGTCGGCCATAAGGCTAATATCCTGAAGCTTAGTGACGGGTTGTTTCTGGAATGCGCTCGGAAAGTAGCCCGGGATTATCCGGAAATCCGGCTGGAGGATAAAATTGTTGATGCTTTATCTATGAACTTAGTGCAATTCCCGGAAAAATTCGAGGTTATAGTTCTGCCTAATCTTTACGGGGATATCTTATCCGATCTGGGAGCGGGGCTGGTCGGAGGCTTGGGTGTTGCTCCCGGCGCCAACATCGGCGAAAATGGCGCTCTCTTTGAGGCTATCCACGGCAGTGCCCCGGATATTGCCGGCCAAAATAAAGCCAATCCCTTGGCTATGATTCTCTCCGGAGTGGAAATGCTCAAATACTTAAGCCTTAATACTGAGGCCCAGCGGATTATGGCTGCTGTGGAAAATGTTTTAGGCCATAAAGATAAAATCACCCCTGATCTCGGGGGAACAGCCGGAACCAAGGAGATGGCGCAGGCTATTATCGAGGCTATGGCTTAAGGAACAAATGGTTTAAGGAACAAGGGAAAACGGAGACTGGATAAATGACAGAATATACCCCGGAAAAAGATTCTCAAGCAAAAGTGTACAATTTGGCCTTAAGAAATCCACATTGGAATTTTTGGCAGGCTTTATACCTGATTCTGATAGTCTACCTGGCGGAATTATTTCTCGGGTGGCTGAAAATTCCCTCTTTCTTGGGCAATCTCCAAGGGTTTATTAATTATCTCATCATTGGTTTTGGGGAAGGCCTGCTTTTTTTCCTGGCCTTAATTATCTTTTTCAAACTGCTCCGCCGCCCGCTTAGCGATTTAGGGATAATTAACCTGGGGTGGCGCAGTATATCCTTAGGGCTGATTGGCGGTATTGTTCTCTTCTTGGTGGTAGGGATTCTCGGCAACCTACTGGTAGATTACCTGGGAATTCCTGATCCCCAAAGTTTTGCTCTGGCTGTGAGAGGTGCTGATTCCTACTGGCAATTTGGGCTTTTACTAATGTTAGGGGGAGTAATTGTACCGATTAAAGAAGAACTAGTGTTCAGGGGTTTGATTTACCCGACTTTGCGCAAAGGCTACGGTGCGGGAGGAGGCATTTTGCTTACGGCCCTTTTTTTCGGCGTGATGCATTTTGACCTAATCAGATTCCTGCCTTTGTTTATCGGCGGAGTGGTTCTAACCTGGCTGTACGAAAAAACCCAAAGCCTCTGGTCGTCAATCATTGCCCATGGAGTCTGGAACATACTAATGACTATCCTCATGTGGTGGCAGAAAGGGTAGAGTGCTTAGTGGCTAAGAAGGAAATAGAGATCGAACGTTTAGCTTCGGACGGAGCCGGGGTAGGTTATATTGAGGGCAAGGCTACCTTTGTTCCGGGGATGCTTCCCGGAGAAAAGGGCACGGTGCTAATTACCGAAGAGAAGAAGTCTTATCAGAGAGCGGAAGTTATCACTATTTTAAACCCTTCGCCTCAAAGGCAAACTCCGCCCTGCCCTGTCTATCGGGAATGTGGCGGCTGCGACTTGCAGCATATGCAATATGAATATACCCTTCAGTGGAAAAAGCAGTGGGTGGAGGATGCCTTAAGGAGGATAGGCGGCTTAGAGAATATAATAGTAGAGCCGGTTCTAGGTATGGCAGAGCCTTGGCGGTACAGGAATAAAGCGGTGCTTCACAGGGATAAGGGAGGCCGCTTTGGCTATTATCGTCCTAAAACAAATGATGTCGTACCTTTTGTAGACTGTCTGCTCCTCAGTGAGAGCACCAATAGGCGCATCCGAAAGTTGCAGCAAGCGCTAGGAACTTCTTGTCCCGGTATTAAAACAGTTACTATCCGGGAAAGCAATAGAGGCAAGGGTTTAATACTTTTAGAAGGTGATTTGCCCAAGCTGCGAGGGAAAAACGCAGAGACAGACAGACAAAAGGAAGAATTAAACTGCATAATCCATACTCTGACCAAGGATGAGGATTTTTCACCCTCAGTCTGCTCCCTAGCTCTCCCGCGGGGGAAAAGAGAATTCGCAGGAAGCGGAGCCCCGTACCTTAATGAATACCTTGACGATATTCGTTTCCGGGTATCTCCCAAGGCCTTTCTGCAGGTTAATCCCAGCCAGACCAGGAAGCTGTATTCACTTATCCTGGAATACGCGGAGCTAAAAGGTACGGAAGAAGTCTGGGATCTCTACTGCGGGATTGGAACCATAACACTCATGCTGGCCAAAAGGGCTCGGAAGGTAGTGGGCATAGAAGAGAACCCCTTTGCTGTTGAAGATGCTGTCCAAAATGCCAGGGATAACAAAATCACGAATACCAGCTTTGTGCAGGGCAAGGTAGAAGAGAAGCTAGGAAATATTGGGAAGATAGCAGGAATTCCTGATATTGTGGTCACCGATCCTCCCCGAGCCGGGATGAACCCGCTGGTGATTCAAAGACTCCCGCAGATAAGACCCCAAAAAATTATTTATGTATCCTGTAATCCGGCTACCTTGGCCAGGGATTTGAAAATGCTTGTAAGTGGCGATGTTAGTAATAATTGCAGTAGAGAATCTAAGCAAAACACCGCAGATAGAGGAATATATGTTGTAGAAAAAGTGCAGCCGGTGGATATGTTTCCGTGGTCGAACCATGTGGAGTGTGTAACATTGATGTCGCGGCTGTAAGCCTAGATTTTACTGGGTTTGCGGGATTACATCTAAGTTATCTACTCGACCTAAGGAGGTAAAATGAGTACATGGTAACATGTCGATGGTATATTTTTATGCGAAAAATAAGCCTGAAATTAGATAGGGTTGAGTTGATAGTTTAGATAACGGGCATTTTTCATAGGGTTGAGGAGACAGGATGGATATATCATCCAATACGTGTTATCGGTATTTTTAGTTTCTATATGTGGCTTTCCATAAAAAAATAAAAAACCTCTTACGAAATGGGATTATCGCTCTACATGGAAAATCAATACCGCAATTTATCAATAGATAGGTATATCCTGCAAATAATATTGCGATCACAATAAAAAATATTGAAATTGCGTAATCAAAAGTATATGCTATAACTAAGGGACGATGGAGGTGAAATACGTGCCGGTAAGCTACAAAAAGCTGTGGAAACTGTTGATTGATAAAGACATGAAGAAAAAAGATCTTTGTAAAGCAGCAGGCATAAGTTCATCGTCTATAGTTAAGCTCAGCAAAAATGAGAATGTGACTACCGGAGTTCTGGTCAAGATTTGCAAGGCGCTTAACTGTGATATCGGAGATATCATGGAAATTGTTGATGGGCCGGATGAACAGCGCGACTGCAGGTAAGATAGCGTGACTAGAATAGAAAGAGAGTGGGGTTTGCTTGGGTACGTTAATAAAGAGTTCTCAATTCAGTAAAAAAATGCTTGAGAGGACAAATATGGCGATTGTGCTTTGCTCTTCTGAGCCAAGATTGAAAAAGATTATTGCTGAAGCTGGTTTTAAAGAACTCAGTCTCAATAAAATATTGGCCGAAGCCCTTTTAGAAAAAGACACAGCAATCAGGCCACAATTTGTTGCCGATGAAGTAATGAAAATCGTATCGTCCATACAAGGCCCGATTTTTCTGACAGACTACGAAATGCTGTTTGATCCGAGGTACAGCATTGATGTTATCAGACTTTTTTATGAGCTGTCACGCAGAGCAAAAATTGTTATAAAGTGGTGCGGCACATTGGACGATAACCACCTGGTATATGCAACACCGGCTTATATTGATTTTCATTCATATAACATTCATGACTATGATATAACTTGTGTAATCTGAGGGGGGGTTATTTTGATGAAATACGCAGATTTGATCAGCTTTAATCCGATTGAAAGCATTATCCAGCTTACGGCGGCTAATGACAAGAAAGAAGCAATAAATCTGGTTAAAAGCTATGTCATGTCAGATGGCATGGCTGACAAGCTGACCAATAATATGCTTTCACAGCTTCGTTTAGAAGATGTGGTAGACAATAAAGGTGTTTTACTGGTAGGTAACTACGGTACAGGTAAATCGCACCTTATGTCGGTCATTTCTTCAATAGCATATGATGCCGAAAACCTTGACTATGTACAAAACAAAAAGTTTGCCGAGGCTGCCAGGATCATTGCGGGGAAGTTTGAAGTCCTGCGTATTGAAATAGGCGCGTCAAAAATGTCCCTCAGGAACATCATCCTGACAAAAGTAAAGCAGGATTTTGCTGAACGTGGGCTCATCTTTGACTTCCCTGATGAAAAGGATATTATCTCAAATAAAGATGTGCTCCTGACCATGATGGATTTGTTTTCATCCAAATATCCCGACAAAGGATACCTGATTGTGGTGGATGAGTTCCTCGACTATCTTGGCGGCCGTAAAAGCCAGGAGATTAAGCTCGACCTGGGCTTCATGCGTGAGCTGGGAGAAATTATTAAAACTTCCCGTTTAAGAGCTATTTTCGGAGTACAGGAAAAACTTTTTGATAACCCCAGCTTTTCATTTGTATCCAATACTTTAAACCGGGTAAAGGACAGATTTGAGCAAGTCACCATTCGCAAGGAAGATACAGCCTATGTTGTATCTGAAAGAATACTGAAGAAGACTCCTGAACAAAAGGCGCTGATCCGTGAGCACTTGCAAAAGTTTTGCAGTCTATACACCAATATGTCGGAGCGCATGGAGGAGTACGTTGACCTGTTCCCTATTCATCCTTCATATATTGAAGTTTTTAACAAGATTTACATTATTGAGAACCGTCATATACTAAAAAACATTTCGGAGATCATCAGGCGGATACTTGACGATGAAATTACTGATGAATCTCCCGGCATTGTATCATTTGACAGCTACTGGTCCTTTATCAAGGAAAACCTTGCCCTTAAAACAGATGCCAATATTAAAGAAGTCGTTGAAAAGAGCGGCATGCTGGAGGATATCGTTAACCGTTCGTTTCCTAAACGTCTGTATAAACCTTTGGCCTTGCAAATTATCTATGCTTTAAGCGTACATAGATTAACCACTGGTGATATCAGTATCCGTGCGGGACTTACTGCAGAAAACCTAAGGGATGACCTCTGTTTATATTTAAAAGGCATGCCAGACCAAAGCTCGGATACTTTGCAATCTTTGATTCAAACGGTTCTGAAGGATATAATGACCACTGTCAGCGGGCAGTTTATTGAACATAATGCAGATAATGGACAATACTATCTGGACTTGAAAAAAGATATTGACTACGACGAAAAAATCACGCAAAGAGCGGCTATCATGGATGATGACAGTCTGAATAGTTATTTTTATGATGTAGTTTATTATTGCTTAGAGTGGGATCAGAAAGAATATGTTGATAATTTCAAGATCTATGAACACCGGTTAAACTGGGTGTCTCATGCTATTTTCCGCTCAGGCTACCTATTCTTTGGCACACCTGAATCGCGTCCGACTGCCCAGCCGCCAGAGGATTATTACATATACTTTATTCCTCCCTATGGCAATGAGAGCTATACGGATGACAAGAAGGACGATGAGGTCTTTTTCCTGTTTAAGCCCAACGAAGATTTCAAGAACACTCTGAAGTTGTATGGTGCTGCTCAAATACTGAAAGATTTGGCCGAAGAAAAAAATAAGCCTGCCTATCAAAACAAAGCTGAAGTTTTCAAGAAAAAGCTGACGAAATACCTGAGTGAAAATAAGAATACTTGCTTTGAAGTAATCTATAAGGGCGAAAAGAAGCAGCTGACTGGAAGTGATGAAGGGACAATATAAGAGCACCAACCCGTTCAAAGAAACCATTGATCTGGTTGCTTCCATCTGTTTGGACGAATACTTTACGAAAAAGTATCCTGAGATGCCGAAATTTAAAATTCAGATTACGCACCGCAATCGGGCAGATATTATCCGTGCAGGCATTGACAGGTTTGCAGGGCGAAAGAACCAACAGGCAAACGCCTTGCTTGAAAGTTTTGATTTACTTGACGGTGAAAAAATTACCGTTCAAAACTCCAAGTATGCACAATACTTTATCAAAGAGCTGGAAAAGATTCCTGCCAAAGCAGTTATCAATTTCAGTGACATTTATACTGAAGTTCAAAATAAAGATGAATATTATATAGACAAGCGGTTCGGAATCAGCTATGCCCTGCTACCGATTGTCTTACTTGCATTGGTTCATACAGGCCATGCAGTTATTGCCTTAAAGAACGGCGCTACCCTGACTGCTTCCGATATGGAAACGTTGCCCAAGATACCAGCCCTTGATATCTATGAGTTTAAGTACATTTCCAAGCCGAAGGACATGCAGCTGGCAGAGCTGGTCAGGCTGTATGAGCTGCTGGAGCTCCCTGTGGGTCTTATCAACAATCCTGCCCAGCGGGAGGACGGGCTTGAACGGTTGCTGGCTAAAGCCCAGGAGATGGCTAATATCGCGGTTAGGGCCAACAGCAAGCTAAACGGGGAATTTGAACTCTGGGGCGAACCGCTGATTGCCGATCATCTTGCTTCGGATTATAAAGCCTCCGCTAAGAGAGTGCTGGATATATTCGGCAACTTCCAGAGCAGGTTCAACACCGTTGCCAAGCTTAATAATTTTAATTATACGATGGAACAGATTGAGCAGCTTGGCAAGGATATTGCGTCCTCAAAAATTGTTCTGGAATACGAAAAGTTCAGGAACGACTGCCTTGCCAATGTCAATTACATGATGAATCTGGAACGTATGGAGCTTGGTGCTGCCTTAAGAGCAGAGATTGAAGCCGCCAAGGAAAGCTTCCGCAAGATTCGGGACGACATACCGCAGGATATGAGCGGCGAGGCTTCCGCAGCGGATGTAAACAATCTGCTTGCAAAAGTCAAGAACCAGTACATTGACATCTACTATGCAGAACACCAGAAAAAACGCTTGGGGGTTTCAGACGGTCAGCGTAAAGGAGAACTGGTCAGCTCGGTGAAACTGGCTAATTTAAAGCGTTTGAAAGCAATAAGCAATATTTTTTCGACATCTAAACTGGACCTCATTGAAAAAGACTTGTCCGGACTTAAAGTCTGCTACGAACTTACCCCAGAGATGCTGAAAACGAACCATTTCTGCACAAAATGCAACTTCCTCATGGGTGAAGGCGATATTCCGGTAAAAGGCCGGCTTGACGAGATTGAAGACAGGATTGACAGTCTGCTTGCCGAATGGACGAATACCCTGTTTAATACGGTTACGGACCCAACCCTTGAAGAGCAGAAGCAATATCTTAGCCCGGAACAGCGCAAGGCAATTGATGCATTTATAAAAACTAAGACCTTGCCCGAAAAAATTGACCAGTTCTTTATCACTGCTATTGAGGATCTGTTGCAAGGTTTTGAACCTGTTGCCATTGCTGCCGACGACCTCATTGATAAGCTCGGCGCACTTGGGCCGTGCGATATTGAAACTTTCCAGCGCAAGCTGAAAGCCCTGCTGGATAGTTATACCAAAGGCAAGGATAAAGAGAAGCTGCGTATTATTGTAAAAAGATAAGGAGAGACCAGTATGAAGCTGACTAAAGAAGATATTGACAAAGTACGGCGTATAGAGGGTTTTCCTATAGGCAAGGACGAGGACATTATTGCTCTATCCAATCCTCCCTACTATACGGCATGCCCTAATCCATTTATTGAAGATTTTATAAAAGAACATGGCAAGCCTTATGATGAAGCGAGTGACGATTATCATAGGGAGCCGTTCGCTGCTGATGTGAGCGAGGGTAAGAATGACCCGATATATAATGCTCATAGCTATCATACGAAAGTGCCTCATAAAGCTATTATGCGCTACATTCTCCATTATACAGAGCCAGGTGACATTATCTTTGACGGCTTCTGTGGTACCGGTATGACAGGTGTTGCGGCACAGATGTGTGGGAATCCTGATCCAGAGTTTAAAGCCAAAATCGAAGCCGAAATGCCCTATGTCAAATGGGGAGCACGCAAAGCCATCTTGAACGACCTTTCTCCTGCGGCTACCTTTATTGCTTATAACTATAACACGCCGGTGGATGTGGAGGAATTTCAGCGGGAAGCCACTCGCATTCTGGAAGAATGCGAAAAAGAGCTGGGATGGATGTATGAGACGAGGCATGTCATTGATGGAAAGCTCCAAACAGGCATAGACGGAAACCCCATTATCGGTCGCATCAACTATACGGTTTGGAGCGATTTATTCATCTGTCCCACCTGCTCCAATGAAATTGTGTTCTGGGACGCTGCTGTAGACAAGGAAAAGGGCAAGGTCAATAACACCTTTTATTGTTCCCATTGCCGCAGCGAGCTGGCCAAACGCAGTTGTGTACGGGCCCAGGAAACGCATTTTGATACCCGGCTGAATGAATTTGTCACCATGGCCAAGCAGGTACCGGTTTTAATCAATTATTCCGTGGGTAAGAAGCGGTTTGAAAAAACACCGGACGAGTTTGATCTGGCGCTGATTGAAAAAATCAACAATATGGAAATACCATATTGGTATCCGACAGATAGAATGTGTGAAGGCAGCGAAAGCCGTCGAAACGATCGGTATGGGATAACCCATGTGCATCAGTTTTATACGAGACGTGCTTTATTTGCGTTTGCTGTTTTTAATAAAAAATGTTCGAATAAAAGGTTACTGTGGTTATTAACATCTACAATAGAGGGAAGCTCAAAATTAAATAGGGAGCGTCCAAGTGGATTGCCAAGTAAACTTTCTGGGACATTATATGTTTCTTCAATGGTTCGTGAAATAGATGTGTTTTCCTTCATTAAAAGAAAAATAGAAAAATATACCGATGCAATAAAGAAACTTGAAAGTATGTCTAATATTATTACCCTACAATCCTGTTTGGACATGTCAAATATTAAAGAAAATGTAATAGATTACATATTTACTGATCCTCCTTTTGGCGGCAATTTAAACTATTCCGAGCTGAGTTTCTTATGGGAAGCTTGGTTGAAGGTTTTTACCAATCAAAAAACTGAAGCGATTATAAATGCCGTTCAGGGTAAAGGCTTGCTAGAATACCAGTCGCTGATGACTCAATGCTTTACTGAGTGTTACCGCATCCTAAAGCCAGGCCGGTGGATGACGGTGGAATTCCATAATTCACAAAACTCTGTCTGGAACGCCATTCAGGAATCGCTGCAGCGTTCTGGTTTCATTATTGCCGACGTCCGTACTTTGGACAAGCAGCAAGGTAGCTTCAAGCAAGTTACGACCACGTCGGCTGTTAAGCAAGACCTTGTTATTTCTGCCTATAAACCAAAGGAAAGTTTTAAGCGTGAGTTTTTTTCTAATGCCGGAAATGAAGAAACAGCATGGAGTTTTGTACGACAGCATCTTGAAAATTTACGCGTAGTTGTTGTTAAGAACGGAAAAATTGAACTAATAGCAGAACGCCAGGCATTCCTGCTCTATGACCGTATGGTGGCGTATCATATTATGAATGGAATAGCTGTTCCATTGGACGCAACAGACTTTTATAAAGGCTTGGACGAAAGGTTCATGAAGCGTGACGGGATGTATTTTCTTGCTGACGAAGTCAACGAATATGATACGGCCCGTATTGTTAACGATGTGGAGCCGGTTCAGTTTGAGCTTTTTGTTACCAATGAGAAGTCTGCAATTGCCTGGCTTTACCAACAGCTTGAAACACCGCAAACATATGCCGAACTCCAGCCGAAGTTTATGCAGGAAATAAAAGCCTGGGACAAGTTTGAGGTAAGACCTGAGTTGGCAGTATTGCTTGAAGAAAACTTCCTACAGGACGATAAGGGTAGATGGTATATCCCGGACATTACAAAAGCTGCCGATGTGGCCAAGCTTCGCGAAAAGAAATTGCTTAAAGAATTTGAAGGCTACTTAGCTACAAAAGGCAAGCTCAAACTATTCCGTACGGAGGCAATTAGAGTGGGCTTTGCAAAGCTCTGGGCCGATAAGAATTATAAGCTGATTGTCGAAACAGCAGAGCGCTTGCCGGAAAGTGTTATCCAGGAAGATGACAAGCTGCTTATGTATTATGATTTAAGTTTGGGGAGGATATAGAAATGTCCGAGAAAAAAATCATCATAAATTTGGATATTAACAATATCGGCCCACATTATGATGATAATAAAATTAATTTTACTGATGAGGTTAATTCAAACAAAGCAGTTATTTTTGCTACTAATGGTACGGGAAAGTCATTTATTAGTCGTACATTACGACTAGCTACGTCTGATGAGCATGATTTGAATCCTAACGATTTGCTTACATTAGGGCAAAATTCTGGAACGCTAACCTTAAAAATTGTAAATAAAGAAATTCCTAACGGAGAGAAGAATCTATCAATTTTAGTTAACAAAGATAGCCCTGCAAATGTGCAAAATAATACCGGATATATATTTCTCGATGTCTATAATAGCGATTTTGTCAAAGAAAATATTGAGCTTCGTGATTACACCCCAGACGGAAACATTGAAGGTTATATTTTGGGAAAAGTTCAAATAGATCTGACCAAAGAAAAGAGACGTGAGGCGAAACTCAAAAACGAAATTGAAAAGAAAAATGCCATGATAGATGATATTATCGAAAACGCAAAAAAAGAGCTTCACAATTATGGCGTACGTTCCTACAACTAGGGAGTTTGCTTTTATTGACAAAGAAAAATTGCGGAATAAAGAAATTATGGCGTGATTTTCAGTCATTTGATGAAATTGTCAAACCAATTGGAGATGTTAAAGCAATTACCTGAAAATTTGCCGGATATTAACAAGACCTGCCTTTAGCATTAACGAGGCAGTATTTGATGAAATAGTCATAATTCTGACTACCGCATATCCAAAAGCTGAATGGGATGAAGAGTTTGTAGTAGAAATTAAGAAAAATAGGTCTTTTATAGAAAAGGGAATTGAATTATTTCGATGATGGTGAGGGTACCTGTCCTTTTTGTAAACAGCCATTAGATAAAACGGCATTAGAATTAATTGATAGATATAAGTCATTTTTGGCTGACAAACAAGCAGAAGTGTTGCGAAAAATAGACCTCAATATTTAAAGCTATTGAGGATATAATTGCTAGCATCAGAAACTATGCCAAGGAAACCAAAAGCGCCAACCTTGACATTAAAGACTTAAAAAAATATTTTCCATCTCTTGAAAAAGTATCCCTTATTATTCCAAATTGCGACGAAAATTTTTTCAGTTGTTTCAATACACTGATAAGTTATTTGCAACAGAAAAGTGACAATCTTATAGATACCAATTTTATTGTTGAACCAGTGGTAGAGGAATGCAAAAAAGCGATACAGGGAATTTCAAAGCAGCAAGAAAAAAATGCTGTAATCATCAAACAAGTAAACAAAACTAAACAGGATGTTAATAGTGAACGGCTTAGTTTGAGACGCAATCTTTGTAAAGCTCAATATCTAAAACTGCACCACAGTTTATCTAGTGATTTTAATGAGCTGGAAAACATGGAATCAGACTTAAGTAGACTTCAACAGAGCTTAATTGAAAAAGAGCAGCAGGCTCGTATTAGTAAAAAAGATAAAGTATTTGAGACCTTGGAATATTTTCTTGATAAATTTTTTGCTGGGAAATATTCGATTGATAAAGAAACCTTTCAAATCAAATTTTGGGGTAATAATGTTGGAAATAGAGTTTCAAAAATTCTAAGCGATGGCGAGAAAAGCATTGTGGCATA
>JBMNGP010000014.1:0-112647 GCA_050949905.1 Desulfitobacteriia bacterium
AAGAGGATAATCAAGAGATTACCAATTTCAATATTTCCGTAGGGGTAACCGAAAAATTTATGGAAGCGGTGGAGGCTGATCTGGAGTATGAGCTTATAGACCCGCATACGCGGGAAGTTGTCGGGAAATTGCCTGCCAGAGAGGTGTTTGCGAAGATTGTTGACCATGCCTGGCGCAACGGGGAACCGGGAATGGTATTTCTGGATCGTTTAAACCGCGATAACCCTACACCAGAGGTAGGAAAGATCGAAGCAACAAACCCCTGCGGGGAACAGCCTCTACTTCCTAACGAAGCTTGTAATCTCGGCTCTATTAATCTGAAGCTGATGGTAACCGAACAGGAAGGTAAGGCTGCTGTTAACTGGGAAAGGTTATCAGCAGTCACAAGATTGGCTGTCCGGTTTCTTGATAATGTTATTGATGCCAATCAATATCCCTTGGCCATCATTGACCAAATGGTTAGGAGCAACCGCAAAATTGGCTTAGGGGTAATGGGTTTTGCCGACCTCCTAATACAGCTGAACATTCCCTATGCCTCAATGGAAGCTGTGGAATATGCCGAGAAGATAATGCGCTTTATCCGGACAGAGGCTCAGTTGGAGTCGCAGCGCCTAGCTAAGGAGAGGGGAGTTTTTCCTAATTACCAGGGGTCAATTTATGACGGCAAGATAGAATTGAGAAATGCCACCCTTACAACCATTGCTCCTACCGGGACAATTTCTATGATCTGCGGTTCATCCAGCGGGGTCGAACCTCTTTTTGCCGTTGCCTATACCAAAACTGTTCTGGATGGAACCCCTCTCGTGGAAGTGAACCCGCTTTTTGAAGAATATGCTAAAAGATATAACTTCTACTCAACGGAGTTAATGGCTCAAATCGCCAAGAAGGGCTCAGTAACCGGGATTTCAGAGGTTCCGGACTGGGTTCAAGCCATTTTTTTGACCGCTCACGAAATTGAACCGGAGTGGCATATCCGGATTCAAGCTGCTTTCCAAAAATATACCGATAACGCCGTATCCAAAACCATAAACTTTCCTCATTCCGCTACCCGGGAAGATGTTAGCAGAGCTTATTTTTTAGCATACGAGTTGGGCTGTAAAGGGATAACTGTCTACCGGGACGGCAGCAGAGAGGAACAAGTACTTTCGACAGGGACTGCCGGCAGTGCCGAGAGTGCAGGCAAAGCCGGGAATGACGGGAAAGCCCCTCAACCTAAGCCCCAGGCCAATACTATTGTACCCAGGCCCAGGCCTCCCGTAACAGTGGGGGTAACTGAGAAGATCAAGATTGGCTGCGGCAACCTCTATGTCAGTGTCAATGCTGATGAACACAGTATCTGTGAAGTATTTACCAATACCGGTCGAGCCGGCGGCTGTGCTTCCCAATCGGAAGCCACAGCACGTTTAATATCTATTGCTATGCGTTCCGGGATTGCTGTAGATGCCATTGTTGAGCAAATTAGGGGTATCCGCTGTCCTGCCTGCATTCGCCGGGAAGGAGTTAATGTCACCTCCTGTCCGGATGCTATTGCAAGAGTTATCAAAAAATATAAGGATATTGGCACCAACGGCAATTCGAACCTTACCCAAGGTCAGGACAGCCAACCGACGGAGCATATAGCTAAAATGGTCTTTCCGTCAGGCCTGGGAAAAGCGGAGCAAGCCGTAATCAAGAAAGCGCATGCCGGAGTGGCTATTGATGACGCCTGCCCGGAATGCGGCAAGCCTATTAATCATGAAAGCGGATGTGTGGTCTGCGTTTATTGCGGCTATTCCAAGTGCGGTTAAGGAAACTTTCTTCTTTGCCGTCCACAAAAATCGAATAATGAAGGCTTTCCCCCCATAAATATTGACGAAAGGGGGAAAAGCCATGTCCAATACTTTTAAGTTTTACCGGAGAGAAAAGAGGCTTAAATTATTTCATAGAAATACTCTGGCTTTAATTGCGGTAGTTTTATGTTTGGCCTTAGCTGGCGGCAAATACCTTCATGACCGGCAAATTAAGGAGATTTCTAAGGATGCCCCCAGCTGGAGCTGGGTTTTAGGCGGCAAAGCGATTACGATTGATGCCGGCCACGGCGGTGTTGATCCTGGAGCTGTTGGGCTAAACAATACCTTGGAAAAAGACGTTAATTTAGAAATCTCCAAAAGGCTTCATGTTTTGTTTACCCAGGCCGGTTGTAAAGTAATGATGTTAAGAGAAGAGGATCGTGATTTTGGGACATCTTCGAAGCTTTTACAGAGAAAGCGGGAAGATCTGGCCGCCAGGATTCAAATGGCCATGGATTCTCATGCCGATATTTATCTTAGTATTCATGCCAACAGTTTCCCTGATCAAAGGCAGTATGGACCTCAGGTCTTTTATCATCCAAACTCGTCTGAAGGAAAACTTCTGGCCGAAAGTATTCAAGCCAGCCTTAATAAACTAAGCACTAAAAAAAGAGTTGCCAAAGCCAATCAGAGCTATTTCATCTTAAAAAATACGGACATGGTAGCTGTGACCGTAGAAGTGGGCTTTTTATCCAACCCTGAAGAAGAAGCTAAGCTCGAGCAGGCCGAGTATCAACAAAAAATAGCTATGGCAATTTTTGAAGGAGTCGGCAATTATGTGTTGGATGTCAAACCTGTGGTGAGTGATGATTAAATCGCAATAATAGCACTGTCATACCTTTAACAATTAAAGGAAGCTTAAATAGCAGGAAGTTCGATAAATATACCGAATTATTAAATAAGATTATTCGGTATATTTTCTTCTCAAAAATAGATGGAATATGGGGACAGTAAGATGGAACATCAGAAGCTAAAAATATTGAAAACAGCAGACTCCTTACTGCCTGGGATCTGGGGCTTAGCCAGAGAAATAGGCCTTCATCCGGAGGAAGGTTATCAGGAGTATTTAGCTTCAGAACTGCTCACCGGTTATCTGAAAGCCAAGGGTTTTACGGTGGAAATGCCTTTGGCCGGGATGGCTACGGCTTTTTTTGCTCGCTTCAGGGGGAAAGAGGCTGGGGTGAGGATTGCTTATTTAGCTGAATATGACGCCTTGCCGGATATTGGGCATGGTTGCGGGCATAATCTTATTGGGGCAGCAAGTGTAGGAGCGGCAGCTATCCTTAGCACTCTGCCTAATCTGAAAGGGGAAATTATAGTCATAGGGAGCCCTGCCGAGGAAACCAGCGGAGCCAAAGTTGCTCTGGCCGAAGCAGGGATTTTTCAGGATATTGATACGGCTCTGATGTTTCATCCCGGAAGCTGTAATGTCCCCGAAATATCGAGTCTCGCTTTGGATGCGATCGAAGTCTCTTTTCATGGGCGCTCCTCTCATATGGCGGTTTCGGACAACATCGGAGTTAATGCTTTGGAAGCTCTGATTAATCTTTTTGGGAAGGTCAATAAAATCAAGCGCCGCCTAGCGAGAGATGAAAGAATTGACGGAATTATTATCCAGGGAGGCAAATCACCCAATATTGTACCGGATCTGGCCGTTGCCAGGTTTTATCTGCGAGCAGGTAAGCGAGCAAATCTTAATAAGGTTCGCGAGAAGTTTTTGGAATGTGCCCACAAGGCTGCCGCAGAGGTGCGGGCTCAAATGAGCTGGCGTTTTTATGAATTTTCTTATCATGAAATGAAAACAAACAGCTCCTTAGCCAAAAGCTTTCGAGATAACCTTCTCCGTTTAGGGGTGAAAGACATTGAGCCTCCTCAAACTATGTTAGGGTCTGTCGATATGGGTAATGTCAGTCAGCTTGTTCCGTCGTTGCATGCTTACCTCCGGCTGGGCAATGGGGTTTATATACCTCACACTGTTGAGTTTGCCCAAAGGACTCTTTCCAGGGAAGGGGAAAATGTTTTATCTTTAGCTGTTAGAGCCTTATCCTTAACCGGTTACGATGTGCTTACGGATGAAAGGCTGCAGGAGAAGATTAAGCGGGACTTCCGGCGGGATAATTAGACTTAAGCTTTACAATCCAGATTATCTTTAACTTTATAAATATTAATGTTTATTAATTTTACTTGATATTCATAAAACGCTTGACGGTAACTTAGAATATTTATTGGAAAATTTGAAGGACATTGGGAGTTGATTTAATCCAATATAGATGGCTTAATCATTCAAATCCCAGATACTGAATATAATATTTAGAGTAACGAGGGGTTAAATAAAATACCTGCATTGGTAAGGCTGGCAAGTCAAAGTCAGCCTTATTTTTGGTGTAATTTTTTTAGGCGGTATGGTTGGTTGAAGAAAACAGTTTTATGGTTGAAGAAAATCGTTTTAAAGAGGCAATCCTAAGAAAAAAAGATGGTTAAAATAGTTGAATAAATATGCACAAAAACGTATAATTATAAATAAATCTTTTGACCAAGGGTAAAAAGCAAGAATAAATCTGATACGAAAGCAGGGAATTGAGAATGGGCATTAAGGTGGGAATCTTAGGAGCAACCGGCTATACAGGACAGGAACTGCTGCGTTTGCTGAATATTCATCCGGAGGCTACTGTTGTCTATTTAGGTACATCTAGTTCCGCCGGGAAGAATCTGGCGACAATTTATCCGCACTTAAGTTTCAATGATTACCTTTTGGAAGATGAAGAGAATGTTCCTGATGTTGATGTTTTATTTATGGCTTTGCCACATGGAATAGCTGCAGCCAGAGCTGAGAGCCTCCTTAGAAGAGGGATTAAAATCATTGATTTAGGTGCTGATTTCCGGCTTGTTGACTACCGAGTTTATGAACAGTGGTACAAGACTAAACATGCCGCTCCTCAAGTTCTGGCGCAAGCTGTTTATGGCCTGCCGGAACTCTACAGAGCGGATATTGCCGGGAAATCACTGGTAGCAAATCCGGGCTGTTACCCGACAGCATCTCTTTTAGCTCTGGTACCCCTCTTAAAGGCGGGATTATTGCAAAAAGACAGTATTATTATTGACGCCAAGTCCGGAGTATCCGGAGCCGGGCGTGGAATAAACCTTAGTGTCCACTACTCGGAAGTAAATGAAAATTTTAAAGCCTACGGAGTCGGGGTGCATAGGCATACCCCGGAGATTGAGCAGCAACTCACAAAAGTCGCCGGCACAGAAGTGCTTATTAATTTCACGCCTCATCTGGTGCCCATGACCAGAGGAATTTTAGCTACGATCTACGCTCAGGTTAAAAGCGGAACAGATGAGGATGCTTTAAGAAGGTGCTGGCAGGAAGCATACGCGGAAGAACCTTTTGTGCATGTTTTGCCGGAGGATACCTGGCCGCAGACCAAGTACGCTTATGGCAGCAACCATGCTTTTCTTCAGTTAAAATTTGATCAAAGAACGGGCAGGGTTATTCTGGTCTCAGTCATTGATAACCTGGTTAAAGGGGCTTCCGGTCAAGCAGTGCAAAATATGAATATCCTTTTTGGACTGCCGGAAACAACAGGCCTGCACATGAACGCCCTTTGGCCCTGATCTAGACATGATGTTCGAGGTTTAAAGTTCTCAAGGCGCGATGATCGATTATGGGTGGGATAGAAGAAGGGTGGGACAGAAGAACCGTCCCCTTGTCCCACTGAAGAACCGTCCCCTTGTTCCACCCTTGTCCCACCTCCCGGTCCCCTTGTCCCGAACAAAGTTCGAGTCTTGGTGATCTCCAGAAGAAAGAAACGGAGGAAATGAAAATGTCCAGTACTATGTCTCCTTGGCAGCAAATCGAAGGTGGAATTGCGGCACCCAGAGGTTTTTATGCCAGTGGAGTTAAAGCCGGTATCAAACACACGGAAAAATATGATGTTGCCTTGATCCTGTCTGCTGTTCCGGCGAGTGCCGCCGGAGTGTTTACCCGGAACTTAGTTAAAGCACATCCCTTGGTGCTTACGGAAAGGCATCTGCAAAAGGGTACAGCTCAAGCAGTAGTCGTGAACAGCGGAAACGCCAACGCTTGTATGGGTGAGATTGGGGAGCGGGCAGCCTTAGAAATGGCTCGGATTACTGCGGAAGAATTAAGCTTGGATTTAGAAGACGTCTTAGTATCTTCTACCGGTGTTATTGGCCAGGAGCTGCCCCTTGACAGGGTTAGCCCGGGGATCAGGAAAGCGGCTCAGGAAGTGAGATCTTTAGCAGGCAGAGAAGATAGGAATCTGAAAGCTCAGCAGGCCCACCGGGCAGCCTTGGCCATTTTAACGACCGACACTGCCGTTAAAGAATTGGCTCTGGAATTGAAATGTGCCGGGGGCTCAATAAAACTGGGGATAATGGCTAAAGGCTCGGGTATGATTCATCCCAATATGGGAACCATGCTGTGTTTTATCACTACAGATGCTCAGGTCGAGGCTTCTACCCTTAAGGAACTGCTGTGGGCTGCTACCGAGGAAAGCTTTAATATGGTCTCGGTAGACGGTGACACGAGCACTAACGACATGGTGGTGGCTTTGGCCAACGGCCGGTCCGGGATTGAACCCCAAGGTGCGGATTGGGAAAATTTTTCTGCCATGTTTAAAGAAGCCTGCTCGTGCCATGGCCATAGCCATCGCCAAGGATGGGGAAGGAGCCAGCAAATTTCTGGAGATTAAGGTAACAGGCTCCAAATCTTTGGCAGGATGCCCGCAAGATAGCCCGCAGTATCTGTTCTTCCAGCTTGGTTAAGGCAGCAATGTACGGCCGGGATGCCAACTGGGGCAGAATCCTGGCGGCGGCCGGCTACTCGGGTGCAGATTTTAATCCCCGGCGCGCCGACATTTATCTTTGCGGCCTGCAGGTTGCTGCTGCCGGGCAGGGTTTGAAATTCTCGGAAGAAGAAGCGCTGCAACGCTTGCAGCATAAAGATATTTTAATCGAGATCAGGCTGCAGGACGGCGATTATCAGGCTACAGCCTGGGGGTGTGATTTAACCCATAAGTATGTTGACATTAATGCTAATTATCGGACGTAAATACCAGGGACAAACACGAGGGTAAAAGTGAGTACAAATTCAAGAATAGTTGTTAGAAAATAGTTATTATAAATTGTTATAAAAATAGTTGTTATAAATTGTTATAAAATAAGAGAAGCACGGAAGAAGGGAAAGTGGATGATGAGTTCAGCTGCGCAAGGTTTAAGCAATTTGGATAAAGCCAATATTTTGATTGAAGCCCTGCCCTATATCCAGAAGTTTTCCGGGTCAACCGTGGTCATTAAATACGGCGGCCATGCCATGATAGACCAGGCCTTAAAAGAAAAGGTCATGCTGGATATTCTCCTGCTCCATACCGTAGGTATCAGGCCGGTCATTGTCCATGGCGGGGGTCCGGAAATTAACGCTATGCTGAAAAGAGTGGGCAAAGAGAGCACTTTTATTCAGGGTTTAAGGGTTACGGATAAAGAGACCATGGAAATTGCTGCTATGGTTCTGGTAGGCAAACTTAATACCGAGATTGTCTCCATGCTTAATGCTTTTGGGGGCAAGGCTGTGGGCTTAAGCGGCCAGGATGCCCGTCTTCTGCTAGCTGATAAAAAGCCCATGAAGCTGGAGAATAAAGACGGGCTTGTGGAAGAAGTGGACTTAGGTTATGTAGGCCAGATCAAGAAAGTCACTCCCGGCATTCTCACCAGCCTTTTGGACCAGGGCTATATTCCGGTTATTTCTCCCGTAGCCGGTGGTGAAAACGGTGAAAACTATAATGTTAATGCCGATACTGCCGCCGGGATTTTGGCCGGGGCGCTTCAAGCCGATAAATTCTTGCTCTTGACGGATGTCAAAGGAGTCCTCCGGGACATCCATGACCCGGATTCCTTAATATCGGTTATTGCCCGCAGTGAAGTTCCCGCTATGCTTAAGGAAGGAGTCTTGCAAGGCGGGATGATTCCCAAAGTGGAATGTGCCGTTAATGCTTTGGAACAAGGTGTGGGGACAGTTCACATTATTGATGGCAGGCAGCCGCATGCTATATTATTGGAACTCTTCACCGATGGTGGCATTGGTACCATGATAGAATAAATTTGCATGCAAATTTTAATGTGCATTTGCTCGAGATAGTCTAAAACCGGAAAGGTGAACGATAGAGATGAATAAAGAATTAAATAGTAGTGAACTTATAGCTTTGGGCAAAGCAAAAGTGATGAATACCTATAACAGGCTGCCAATGGCCTTAGTGAAAGGTTGCGGCGCCTGGGTCTGGGATAGCGAAGGCCGTAAGTATTTGGACTTTGTGACTGGATTGGCTGTAAATTCCTTAGGGCATTCTCACCCGGAGATTGTCGAGGTTATAAAAGAACAGGCGGAAAAGATTCTGCATTCCTCCAATCTTTATTGGATTCCGGAGCAGGTGAAGTTAGCGGAGATGTTAACAGCCCATTCTTTTGCTGATAAAGTCTTTTTCTGCAACAGTGGGGCGGAGGCTAATGAAGGTGCCCTGAAGCTGGCCCGCAAGTATGCAAAGGATAACTACGGTGAAGATAAATATGAGATTATCTCCCTGAAAAATTCCTTTCACGGCCGGACCCTTGCTACCTTGACCGCTACGGGACAGGTTAAATATCAGAAAGGCTTTGAACCGCTGCCGGCAGGTTTTTCCTATGTGGAAATTAATAATTCTGAGGAACTTAAGAAAGCCATTAACCCAAAAACAGCGGCTGTCCTTATTGAGCCTATTCAGGGTGAAGGCGGGGTTTACCCGGTTGCGCAAGAGTACATCCAAGAGGTTAGAGAATTATGTAATCGCAGCGGAGCACTTTTAATTTTTGATGAAGTACAGTGTGGAATGGGCCGGACGGGTAAGTTATTTGCCCATGAGTGGCTGGGAGTAACTCCGGACATCATGACTTTGGCAAAAGCCCTTGGCAATGGTGTTCCTATTGGAGCAGTTTTAGCCACGGAGCAAGTGGCCGCCGCCTTTGAGCCGGGTAACCATGCTTCGACCTTTGGCGGCAATTACTTGGCTATGGCCGTAGGCTGCAAGGTTATGGAGATTATGACCGGAGAAGGTTTCCTGGAAGAAGTAACAGCCAAGGGAGAATACTTGCAAGCCAAATTGCAGGAGCTGGCCTCAAAATATAAGCTTGAAGCCCAAGTCCGGGGCAAGGGTATGATGCTTGGGCTGCCAGTGGGTAAGAAGGCCCCGGCAATTGTGGATAAATGCCGGGAGCAGGGCTTGCTGATTAATTGTGTGGCCGGAGAAATTCTCCGCTTCCTCCCCCCGCTGGTCGTAACCAGAAGTGAAATTGATCAGGCGCTTAAGGTATTGGAGGAGGCTTTGGCGGAGTGCTGCTAGCAGTCTAATGTTGCTAGTAGTTTAATTGGCCTCTTAAAACGGTAACAGCCTGCCCATATAAATGAACCCGCTCACCTTGTACTTTGACCTGCAATTCTCCTCCTCTGGGGGAGGCTTGATAGGCTTTAAAAGTATCTCTTTTTAGTTTTGCCAGCCAATAAGGACCTAAAAGGCAATGTGCCGAACCGGTGACCGGGTCTTCAGCGATACCTGAGCCAGGAGCAAAGAAGCGGGAGATAAAATCATAGCCGCTCTGGTCTGCCCTGCTGGTAATGATTACGGCTCTGAGAGGTAATTTGCTCAGTCCGGCGATATCGGGGGCTAGATTCCTAACCAGATCCTCTCCCTCTACTTCCACCAGATAATCGAATTTGTTAACACCTATGAATTTTACGAATTTGGCCTGAACCCCTAGGGCTCTTAATAATCCAGGCGGAGGAACGGTTTCCGTTATCCTCTTAACAGGAAAGTCGAGCTTAATCCAGTCTTGCGTTAATTCCGCCAGCAGGATTCCGCTTCTGGTGCTGAAGACAGCCTGCTCTTCAGGCTTAAGGTATTTTTCTTCCCAAAGAATATGGGCACTGGCGAGCGTCGCATGGCCGCAGAGATCAACTTCCACCTTGGGCGTAAACCAGCGCAGGTTATACTTATCGCCTTCTTTATAGAGAAAGGCTGTTTCCGAGAGATTCATTTCCATAGCCACTTTTTGAGCCCACGCAGGGTTAACCGGTTCCTGTAGCAGGCAGACTGCGGCCGGGTTACCGTGAAAGGGTTGAGATGTAAAAGCATCTACCTGATAGATATTGACTTGCATTTTATCCCTGCTTTCTGAATATCTTTTATTTTTTATTTTTTTTGTCCGGTTAACGTCATTTTTCACCAAGTCCTTAAGATGGCTAAAGCCCGGGAAAATTCGGAGCTTATGCTCTAATTTGTATTCTAGCATTAATTATTAATCCAATCATATAAATGCAATCATATTAATGCCATCATATTTTTTATCTTTAATTCATCTTGACAAATGGTTAGGGCTTAAACAGCTTTTGTAGGTTAGGGCTTAAGCAGCCTTAACCTTGAGCTTTAGTCAAAATGGTTGTAGACTAGATACGGGATTAACTCGACTAACCGGAGGCAGTGCCGTGGATTATTCATATAAGGTTATTGAACATTTTATGTGCCCGCGCAATGTTGGCAATATGCCCGATGCTGATGCGGAAGGAACTTATGGAGATATAAACTGCGGAGATTCTCTAACGGTTTATCTGAAAATAAAAAATGGGGTAATCACCGATATTAACTACTTGGTGTTTGGCTGCGGTGCAGCCGTGGCAGCCAGCAGTGTTTTTTCCGAGATGGTTAAAGGCAAATCCGTCGAAGAAGCTAGGAAAGTTAAGCCTCAAGATGTTAATGAGGCCTTAGACGGCCTGCCCAAGGATAAACTCCATTGTTCCGTACTCGGTCCGCAGGCTTTGCGCGAGGCTTTAAAGGATTATGAGTCCAAGAAAAGCTAGCATAAAAAAATAAAAAATGTAGAAAACAAAATGATGAAATTAATTAAAGATTACTGTATTATAAAAAAAAACAGAAAAATATCTTGAAAGGATGGAAAACATGAAGCTGTCTCAGCGTATCCTAGGCATTAAGCCTTCGGCAACTTTTGCAGTGGATGCCAAAGCGAAGGAACTTGCCAATCAGGGCAAAGACGTAATTTCCTTTGGAGCAGGGGAACCTGATTTTATTTCCCCTCCGGCGGCTTTCGAATATGCCAAGGCAGCAATGGCTAAGGGGGAAACGCATTACACTCCCACTCCGGGCATTCCGGAACTGCGTCAGGAAATTTGTACTTATTACAAGAAACGTTTTGGGCTGGATTATGCCCCTTCGCAAGTGATAGTAGGATGCGGAGCCAAACCTTGCATTTACGAGGCTTTGGCAGCTATTGTTGATCCTGGGGATGAAGTTATAGTCCTAGCGCCTACCTGGGTTAGCTATATCGAGCAAATACAGTTATTAGACGGGAAAGTAGTTGTAGCCAATACTCAGGATAAGGGCTTTGTTCCCGATTTGCAGGAGATTGAGGCTCTAATTACTGAGCGAACGGTGGCTATTCTCTTAAACTCTCCTTCCAATCCTACTGGAGTGATGCTGGATCCGCGGACAATTAAAGGAATTGGGGAGCTTGCTATTAAACACGATCTTTGGCTGATCTGGGATGAGATTTACGAACGGCTGGTTTACGGTGAAGCGAAACATTATAATGCCGTTCAGGTTATGCCGGAGCTGATGTCCCGGACAATCATTATTAACGGCGTTAGTAAGGGGTATGCCATGACGGGCTGGCGGATCGGCTATGTAATTGCTCCTAAGGAGTTAGCCCCCAAGATAAATGCTTTCCAAAGCCATTTAACCTCCAACCCTACCTCCATTGCCCAGTGGGCAGCTGTAGGCGCTATGAAGCACAGTGAAGCCGATGTTTTGCGTATGCGGGAAATTTTTGAAGAGAGAAGAGATTTGATATGCAGCCTTTTAAGTGCTATGCCCCATATTACTTTTCCCAAGCCTGACGGTGCTTTTTACGTTTTTGTGAACATTGAAGGCTGTGTCGGGAAAAAATATGACGGTAAGCTAATCGAAGACGATTTATCTTTTTGCAGTTTACTGCTGGAGGCTGAGCTCGTAGCAGTTGTGCCGGGCAGTGCTTTCCTCGCCCCTAACTTCTTGCGGGTTTCTTATGCCACTTCGCCTCAAGTAATCGAAGAAGGCATGAAGAGATTAAAACGCTTCTTGGATAAGGTAGAATAAATCTCCATCTTAATAAACCGGTTAGCAAATAAACCGGTTACCGACTAAAAGATTACCGGCAACCAATTACCAACTAAGCAAATTACCATTAGACGAGTTTGCACAACTCGTTTTTTGTTACAGAAAGAAAGGTATTAGAAAAATAAAGGGTAAGAAAAGTGGAGCAGAAGTAAAAGATTGCTTGTCTTAGCACCTAAATAATTGTATTATTAATAATTAATATTCAAAATATACTGATAAACAATTTGCTGTATAAGGAGGAGGTTTTTCTATGTTTAAATTACACGGGATCTATGCTCCGATTGCAACCCCTTTTGTTCAAGGGGAAATAGCATTTGATAAACTCAATCAAAATATGAATTTCTGGTTAAGTTCCAAATTAGCCGGAATTGTTGTCATGGGCTCCAACGGGGAATTTGTGGTCTTAAGCCCTGAGGAAAAAAGGAAGCTGATTACAGCGGTCTGTGAGGCTGCACAAGGTCAGAAACCGGTGATCGTAGGTACAGGCAGTGAGTCTACTAAAGAAACCATGGAGCTGAATGAATATTCGGCTGAAGCCGGAGCGGCTGCGGCTTTAGTTCTAAGCCCCAATTACTACAAAAGAGCTATGAATGACTCCTTAATTAGAAATTTTTATCTTGAAGTAGCTGATAAGAGTCCAATCCCTGTTATCCTTTATAATATGCCCGGCAACTCGGGAATCAATCTTTCCTCCAAATTGGTCTCGGAGCTGGCTGCTCATCCCAACATTATTGGCGTTAAAGACTCAGGGGGAAATATTGTTCAAATCGCGGAGATTATTAATAATACCCGAAACCTGGATTTCACGGTCTTTGCCGGATCGGCGAGTTTCCTTTATCCCAGCCTGGCTCTCGGAGCCAAGGGAGGAACTTTGGCTTTAGCCAATATCCTGCCCAATGAATGTGCGGAAATGGTGGATTTGGTGGAAGCCGGTAAACATACCGAGGCCAAAGAACTCCAGCTGCGGCTTTTGGATATTAATTATGCGGTTACCGGACGCTGGGGCGTCAGCGGCTTAAAAGCTGCCCTGGACTTAGTCGGTCTTTATGGCGGCGAAGCTCGCAAGCCTTTACTGCCTTTAGGGGAGCAGGAGAAAAAAGAGCTGGCTGAGATTTTGGCAAAAGCGAAGAACCCGGCTTAACTAGGTTCATAATATTGATAAAATAGTTTATATAAGAAAAGAACAGAAATTCATAGCTTAATTGGCTTAACAATGTTAATAGAAGTTTAAAAGCTTAGTTGCCTGGTTTGTCTAAGTTTAAACGGCGGTTTCTCAGGTAGAGCATACTGTCGGTAAAGATCATACAAAAGTTAAGGATATAGAGATAAATAACATAGTCAAAATTATAAATTACCTTATGCAAAATCCCCGCCGTATAACCAATAAGAAGAACCACCAAGAAGAAGAAGCTTTTTCCTTGAACGGATTTTGAGGTGTAAGATTTATAAATTGAGAATGGCCAGGCGGCGCCAAAACATATTAGCATGGTAGCTTCAAAAATACTCAATATTTATTCCTCCCAACTGGTTTAAGTCTATGGATTATTATACATCACTTTTTAGCAGAGCGGTTCAGCGAATGACTCTTGAACCGCTGTTTTTATTTATTGACTTTAAACAATTAACTTTATACCTGGTGATAGTATCCTTGAATACAGTATTATATAGCCTTTCGTTTGTCCATAACAACCAAATAAGGTATAATGATTAAACGTAAAATGACCGCTAAATATCTCAATTGCTTTGCAGCTGGGCGATCTTTACTTAAATAGCTTATAATTTTTGAACCAGGAGGTAACTTACAATGACCGTCACTGTAAAAAATATTTTTTGCGTTGGCCGTAATTATGCAGAACATGCTCAGGAGTTGAAAAACGACGTTCCGACTTCACCGCTTTTATTCGCCAAATCAACCCATGCTCTAGCTGAGGCCAACGGTCAGGAAATATTTTTTCCCGGCGATAGGGGACAGCTCCAGTATGAGGTTGAGTTTGTGGCTCATATAGCCCGCAAATATGAACAGGGGATTAAACTGGAGGATCTGGTCGATTATATGACTATCGGTATTGATTTAACCTTGAGGGATGTCCAGAATGAATTAAAAGCCCAAGGCTACCCTTGGGAATTAAGTAAAGGCTTCATTAATTCGGCGGTTGTTTCTTCCTGGCAGCCTTTTATGGGACTCAAGGCAGCAATGGAAAAAGATTTTTCCTTAGAGAAAAACGGTGTCGAAGTTCAGCGGGGGAACCTTAAGAACATGATTTTTGATTTGCCGACCATTTTCGAATACACTGCTAAGCATCTGGGACTCGATGAAGGAGATATCTTCTTTACCGGTACTCCGGCCGGCGTGGGGCCCTTAAACGATGGGGATCGCCTGGTCTGCAAGTGGGGAGAGCAGGAAATAGGTAATTGTATTATTAGACTTGGTACCAAGTGGTAATAATTCTTGATTTGAATTATGTTATAATAGAGTCTGGCTTACCTTAATGCGGAGGTGTTCACATGATTCGCCTTATTCCGAGGCCGACATTCCTGGTCAAGGGAAGAGATCTTTATGAGCTAACTGAACAAGACGGATTTTGCGACATGCACGGCAATAATGTCAGACCTGATATGTTTGCTGCTAACCGGAGTGTTGAAATACAGAACTGGCGGAAACAGACCATAGCTTATCGGATTCTGCAGAGTCATAACCAAGGCGTAGATCAGGAGAATTTAAGAATTCGTTTTGATGCTCTGGCCTCGCATGACATAACCTACGTGGGAATTGTCCAGACTGCCCGTGCCAGCGGTTTAAGCGAATTCCCGGTTCCCTATGTCCTGACCAACTGCCACAACAGCCTTTGCGCGGTAGGTGGAACCATTAATGAGGATGATCATGTCTTTGGGCTGTCTGCCGCTCAAAAATACGGTGGAATATTTGTGCCGGCTCATCAGGCCGTAATTCATCAGTATGTCCGCGAGATGATGGCCGGCTGCGGTCTTATGATTATGGGCTCCGACAGCCACACCCGTTATGGGGCTTTAGGAACTATGGGTTTTGGCGAAGGCGGACCGGAGTTAGTCAAGCAAATTTTGCGCCAAACCTATAACCTTAAATACCCTGAAGTCTTGGCCGTTTATCTTGCGGGCCGGCCGCGTCCCGGCGTAGGACCGCAGGATGTTGCTCTGGCCTTAATCGGTGCCGTTTTCAAAAAGGGTTTTGCCACCAATAAAGTTTTGGAATTTGTCGGCCCCGGGGTCGCTAACTTATCTGTAGATTACCGCAACGGAATCGACGTTATGACTACCGAGACCACCTGCTTAAGCTCGATTTGGATTACGGATGATAAGGTTCAGGAATACTTTGCTATTCACGGCAGGCCGGAAGCTTACCACAGCCTGCAGCCGGGAGAGATAGCCTGTTATGATGGAGCCATTGTCGTGGAGTTGGATAAAATTGAGCCCATGATTGCTTTGCCTTTCCACCCCAGTAATGTTTATGCTATTTCCGAATTGAATAAATTCCCCGGTGAGATCCTCAAGATGGCGGAGGAGGAAGGCAGAAAGCAGCTTGGTAATCCAAACTTGAATTTTTCGCTCACGGATAAGATAGTTAACGGGAAAATTAAAATTGACCAGGGTATTATTGCCGGCTGCGCTGGCGGTACGTTTGAAAATATGCTGGAAGCTGCTGCTATTGCTGAGTGTCAAGCTGCCCAAGGTGAGGTATTATCTTTAAGTGTTTATCCGGCCAGCCAGCCTATTTACCTGGAAATGATCAAGAACGGTGTGGCTGCTAAGTTAATGGCAGCCGGGGCTGTTTTAAAAACAGCCTTTTGCGGTCCTTGCTTCGGAGCCGGGGATGTACCGGCTAACGGCAGTTTAAGCATCAGGCATACTACCCGCAATTTCCCCAACAGGGAAGGCTCTAAGCCCGGGGAAGGGCAAATTGCTTCCGTGGCCTTGATGGATGCCCGTTCCATTGCTGCTACGGCCATAAACGGCGGCTATTTGACTTCGGCTACGGAAATCGAGTATCAAGCCCCTGCTTATCAATATCATTTTGCTGGAGAGATTTACAGCAAAAGAGTTTACCAGGGGTATCAGAAGGCCAAACCCGAGATGGCTTTGAAATTTGGCCCTAACATTGCGGACTGGCCGCAAATGATTGCTTTGCCGGAGAACATGCTCTTGAAAGTTGCGGCAGCCATCCAGGATGCTGTGACAACCACCGATGAACTAATTCCCTCCGGCGATACATCTTCCTATCGCTCCAACCCTTTGAAGCTGGCTGAATTCACACTCTCCCGGAAAGATCCCGGGTATGTAAAGAGAGCCAAGGACATCCGGCAAATTGAGCTTCAAAGGCAGGCTTTTAGCCAAGGGGAAATAACTGATTTCCTAATTCCTGAATCCTTACAAGAGGTTTTGGCAAAAGTTAAAAGCTTTTTGACCAGTGATGCCGACAAGCAGGCGGAGATGTGGAGAAAGATCGGTCTGGGTACCGTAATTTTTGCCGTTAAACCCGGTGACGGTTCAGCTAGAGAACAAGCTGCTTCCTGCCAAAAAGTCCTGGGCGGCTGGGCGAATATTGCTAGGGCGTATGCTACCAAGCGCTACCGCAGTAATCTAATTAACTGGGGAATGCTGCCCTTTACCAGTGACTTGGGTTTTCAGGTCGGAGATTATATCTGGCTTCCGGCCATCCGCCAAAAGATTGCGGAAGGTGCGGAAATCATTCCGGCTCAGCTTATAAATGCCGAAGGTGTTAAGGAGATTAAACTGTATCTTAAGAACTTGACCCCAGAGGAAAGAGAAATTATTTTGCAGGGAAGCTTGATAAACCTCTACGCTCATAATACAACCAAAAAAACTTCATAAAAAAATCCTTCGGGCCTTGCCCTCAGGATCACAACCAATAATTATCTTTATAAACGTTTGCTCCAGTACTCTTCTAAATCTCTTAAAGAGCTCATGGTATGCTCTCGGATAATTCTCTCCGCTTTCTCGCCGTCCCGGCTTTTTAGAGCCTCAAAGATCGCATGGTGTTCATTAACCGATTGCGGGGCTCTCTTGGCTAAGAAGCTTATACTGGAGTGGAAAAAGCCGTTCCAGAGCTGAACAATCATCTTGTAAAGGCGGGGGGAATTAGCTGAAGAATAAATTGTTTCGTGAAAATCTGTGTTTAAGAGCGATAGCTGGGCTACTTCATTATTCTCTAAACTACTTTTCATCTGCCGGCACAGGCCTTCTAATTTTTGCATCTCCTCTGCGGTTAAAGTTTCGCTGGCTAAACGGGCCGCAGCACCTTCCAGAATGCTTCTTAAGAAATAGATTTCCCTTAAGTCCTCCAGTTTTAAAACCGAGACGGTAAAACCCTCTTCTGGTTTATACTGAACGAGATTATCGAAGGTTAGACGTCGAAGTGCCTCACAGGTCATTGCTTTGGTAGACCCGATGCGCTCTTCTAAATCCTCCATTTCGGTTTCCGAGAAATGATAGCCGGGAGGAAATACACCGGATAAAATAGCGTTACGCAGATAGGTGTAGACTTCTTCCTCAATCATATAATTAGATGTTTTCCCTTTGAGAGAATCAAGAGTGGTTGGCGAAAAATGGCCTGTATATTTTTCTAATAACTTTCCCATGGTTAATTAAACCTCCTTTATCAAGTTTATTCTATCATGTTTTCTGAGTTTGTAAAAACTACTTTATAGAAATAAATAAGTAATGCCCGGATAGTATTTAATAATACTTCCGGACTTATTAATCCAACTAAAGCTTATCAAGAAGATATGCCAAAAAGAGAGGAACAGTAAATGCCGAAAATTACCTCTAACACTTGGAAAAAAGGAATCGGGAAAGGGCTGGAGACTACTTGGGATCTCGCTAAAGTAATCTTTCCAGTCACTTTGCTGGTCAGTATTCTGGAATATACCCCTGTTATCGATTTTTTAAGCAATATGCTGGCACCGCTTATGGGTTTTTTTGGACTTTCAGGAGAATCAGCCATTGTTCTGGTGCTAGGCAATGTCTTAAATCTTTATGCCGCCCTCGGTGCTATGCTTGCGATGAGCTTAACCGTGAAAGAAGCCTTTATCCTGGCCATTATGCTCAGCCTTTCCCATAACCTCATTTTAGAGACAGCCATTACTACCAAAATAGGAGTTAAACCCTGGATTGTTGCTCTCATGCGTTTAGGAATAGGGTTTCTCTTTGCCTTTCTGATAAACATTTCTTGGGCCGGCGGAGGGGAAAAGGCTCAATATCTTTTGGCTACGGCTTCTAATGAGAGCCTCACGGCTTGGCCGGATATTGTACTCAGTGCCGTCTGGACAGCTTTTAATTCCATCCTGCAAATCGCCATTATTGTTATCCCGGTAATGATTTTTATCCAAATCTTAAAGGACGTCGAGATTTTACCTCTCCTGGCCAGGCTGATGAGTCCTTTTACCCGTTTGTTGGGAGTCAGCAATAAAACAGGTATAACCTTGCTGGCCGGGCTTCTATTCGGTATTGCTTATGGGGCTGGGGTGATAATCCAGACAGCTAAGGAAGAAAACCTCTCTAAAAAGGATATTTATCTCGTCAGTATTTTTTTAGTGTGCTGCCATGCCGTGATTGAGGATACGCTAATTTTTGCCCCTTTGGGTATTAATGTTCTCTATTTATTACTAGTCCGGATTGCCTTGGCCATTATTTTGACTATTGCTACGGCTAAATTCTGGAGAATGGTGGAGAAAAGGGTACAATAATTTATTTGTGGAATAATTTATCTATGGGAGTTATTTGCGTTATAATGAGATTTAGCAGTTAAGTACAGTGATGATTTTATTAGCTGTTAGACAGGCATTTTGATCACAAAGGTTATGGAGACATTCACACTAAGCTGTTCGTCTTCCAGGTACTCATGCAGCCTGCGCTGGAGTTCGGTAAGAGCGTCCTCGATTGTCAGCCCTTTGGCGGATAGCTTGTATTCATCACAAACAGCAACAAACCATTCGCTTTCCTGATGGATAGAGACAGTTACTTTAAGTTCTGTCACTGATTAATCCCTCCTGTCGAAGATAATAACCCATTTTTTAAGTAGCTTTTTAAATATGTATATGAATTAATTGTCTTTTGGGAACACTTCAACCATTGATAGTTTTTATGTTTTATTATAAAATTTTAATATTACCTCTAAAATTGGATTGGAAAATATAGGGTATTTAGATAATTAAAAGGAAGTGATAACTATGCGTCTGGCCTCTATCAAACTGGGAGGAGAGGAAATAGCGGCGCTTGTCACACCGCAAGGGTTAGTGCCCGTCCGGGCATTTAAGGATTTGGGCCAAGAATTTGAGGATAATTTATTCTCCTTAATTGATAAGGAACAGATTGATGCTTTAAAGGCCTGGTGGGAGACTGAAGGCCTTCCGAACATAAACTTATGGCTGAAATATGTTATTCCGGCGGAGGAGGTGGAATATGCCCCTCTCTATCGCCACCCGCGTAAAATTTGGGGTATTGGTTTAAATTATGTGGAACATGCCGCAGACCTTCAAGCCAGCACGCCGAAAAGCGAACCGGCTAGTTTTATGAAACCTGATACCTCAATTATCGGTCATGGAGACTACATAGAAATTCCCCGGCAGTCTAACCGGACGACTGCTGAAGCGGAGCTGGGCGTAATAATCAAAAAACGCTGTTACGGCATAGGCGAAAAAGAAGTTATGGATTATATCGCTGGGTATACTACTATTATTGATATGACTGCTGAAGATATTTTGATGCAAAATCCTCGTTATCTAACCCGTGCCAAAAGCTTTAATACTTTCTTCAGTTTCGGGCCGCATTTTGTCACCCCTGATGAAGTCCCTGACCTTTATAATTTAAAAGTGGCTACGGTTTTTAATGGCAAAGTGCACCGGGAAAATATTATTGCTAATATGACTTTTCGACCGGAAACTCTGGTAGCTTTCCATTCCCAAGTAATGACGCTCTTGCCTGGAGATATTATTTCGACCGGGACACCGGGAGCGGTAGTTATTAATGACGGAGATACAGTCGAGTGCCGCATTGCCGGTTTTGAACCGCTGGTTAATCCGGTAAAGGATCTCAAAGTTTGCGAGTAGTTTCAAATTCTACGGCAGTAAATATTAACTACACAGGAGGTTATGAGAAATGGATTTAAATTTACAGGGTAAAGTAGCATTGGTTGTGGCTTCCAGTCAGGGCTTGGGCAAGGCTATCGCCACCCAGTTGGTGCTGGAAGGCGCTAAGGTGATGATTACCAGTATTGACGGGCCGACACTGAAGGTTGTGCAAAAGGAGCTACAGGCTCTGGGGAAAGGAGAAGTCGCCCAATTTGAAGCGGACATAACCAAGGCTGAGGATATCAAAGCTTTGGTGCAATATACCAGGGATACATTGGGTAAGATCGATATTTTGATTAATAATGCCGGAGGCCCTCCCGGAGGCGGTTTTGAGAAATTTACTGATGAAGACTGGCAAAAAGCTTACGAGTTAAACCTGCTCAGCTATATCCGGCTTATTCGAGAAGTTTTGCCGGATTTGAAACAAAAGGGCGGCCGGATTATCAATATGGCTTCTTCTTCAGTCAAAGTGCCGATTCCTAATCTAATCCTTTCCAATACTTTCCGGATGGGTGTTTTAGGGCTTTCCAAGTCCCTGGCTGAGGAGTTGGCTCCTTACAACATTTTAGTCAATACCGTTTCTCCCGGCCGGATAGCTACCGATCGGGTTGCATTTCTGGATAAGCTTAAAGCCGAAAGGATGGGTATTACTCAGGAAGAAGTTGCAGCCCAGTCCCGCAAAACTATTCCTCTCGGGAGATACGGCGAGCCGGAAGAGTTTGCCAAGGTAGTGACTATGCTGGTTTCCGATGCTTGTACTTATGTTACCGGCAGCACAATTTTGGTCGACGGCGGTATGGTTAAGTGTGTCTAGCGGACTTTCAGTAGTGAACAGGTAACAATTACAAAATAAAAGGCGAATTTATTGCCCTTAAGAAATAAATCCCCTCGGCCGGAAGGAAGTTAATCCTTTGAGCTGGAGGGGATTTTGTTATTGATTCTCTTATATTGTCTGAAACTGGACATTGGCAACACCGGTATCAATATCAAAAATAAATTTGACGGCTTTATTATCAAAGTCCGGTGAGGTGTGGTAATCCCCCTTTTTCTCTAATCCTAAGCTGGCGAGGTTGTCACTGGAAAGGGCACTGTCCAGTTTAATTTGCAGGCCGGCTTCTTTGGGCACATAGATTTTTAGATTTGAGGCACCGGAATCGATGTTAAAGTTAGTTTGGGAAGCTTTAGTACCCAAACGGAGATCCAGGTCGGCGGCTCCCACATTCAGTTTCAGATTTTTGACCGCCAGGCCGGTTAGATCCAGGTTAGCCTGAGTGGCGCCTAGATCAAGATTCATCTCCCAAGTCACATCCTGGTGCAAATCCAGGTAGCAGTACATATTATCGTGATTATCAAAAAGGTTAGAATTCTTTTTATTAAAGTCAATTAGCACTTTCCGGTCATCATTAAAGAAGCTGTGGTCATATCTGAGGCCGGGAACATTGCTTTTGAGCTGCATAAGATTGGTGTCGGTAGAATTGAATTGTACTGTTCCTGCTCCAAAAGCAAAATTAAGCTGTCCTTCTTCAGTGGCAGCTTTTTTGGATAATGAATAGTCGTGGTTTTCCGAATAATTGTAATTGGGAGCTTGATATTGATAGTTGCCGGTTTGATTGTTTGAAATGATACCGTACAGAAAGATGGATACCAAAATGATCAACCAGATAAGAAGTTTTAAGACGGCATTTTCTTTAAGGACAATATTAAACCCGATACCTATCAGGATCAGCGGCCAGAGCTGAGCTAAAGCCCGGAAAAAAACATCCACAATGGAAAAAGAAAAGAAGTCCAAATTGTTTAAGAGCCAGACAATGCCTATTAGAATTATTATTATACCCAGGGTGGTATTCTTGCGCATCTTATGCCCTCCTCGTGCTCAATAAGATATAAAGGCCTATGGCTATTATCCCCAACGGAATAATAATATCCAGGTCAAACCAGCGAAAGAATTTATCGACCATAAAGATCAGCCCAACTATTATTAAGGCAATACCTAAGATCCGTTTGCTTTTTTCTTTGTCCGGAGCCGAGGTTTCTCTGTCCGCCGAGGTCTCCAAATTGCCGGCAGTGCTAAAGGGGCTGTAACTTCTCTCCGGCATGAGCAGCCAGCAGACTATATAAGCAATAATCCCGATACCGGCAAAAATTAATAACAGCCAAATGATTCGGACAATGGTAGGGTCAATATCAAAGTACTCTGCTATTCCGGCGCAAACCCCCGCCAGGATTTTATTTTCTCTTGATCTGTATAACTGTTTGCTCATAGTTTTATCCTCCTTGGAGAGAATTACATTATATTATATTAAAGGGCAAAGGTCGTAAGAATTCTCAATACTTAAGGAAAGAAATAACTTTTAGATTCTACCTTCATTATAAATAAATGATGAGGGATGTAAAGTAGATGGTGCTGATTAGATAGAAAAGGTTAAAAGGGGAAGCCAAGGGGATATGAAGGAAGTGTTTTTTGCATTACTTAGCGAACCGTTAAAGCAGAGAAGCGTCGTGAGCGCAGCTGATACAGCGTTAAACTGCACCGTTGTTCAGATAAAGAAATTCAAAGGGGCCTGAATTTATGTAGGGTAGGATGTACTGAATCTACGCTTCAGTACATCCTACCCTACAGAGAGATAGAACTTGACCAAATACGGAAATGAGCGTTAAGGGATAGTAGCGTTAAGCGAACAAAAAACGCAGCGTTAAGACATGCCAAGGGTTGACGGTCACGGAGGACCTAATGGCGCGGTGCCATAGAGGGCAAGGAGCGACGACTTGCAGATAGCCTAGGGGTTTTGGCATGTTAGCGAGTATTTTTCTTGGAAACAGTCCACCGAACTGTTTCCCTACGTGACCGTGCGAATGGAGTATTTGGACAAGTTCAACGACAAAAGAAGATGCCTCAAATGAAAACATCTCCTTGAATATTTGGTTTATTTACTCTCCGTTTTTAGGGTTACCCCAACATTTGACAGAGAGTTTTTTTCGCTTTGCAACGGCCCCCCTTGGGTGTGGCATCCTGGTAATATAATGTTCCTTTGCTCCAGAGGTTGGTTTATAAAAGCCTCTTTAGCTTCTTAGGATTTGGCCGAGGAAGGCTTGGGTGCGGGGGTGCTTAGGATTAGCGAAGACTTCGTCCGGCCTGCCTTGTTCAATTATTTCACCGTTATCCATGAAGATCACCCTATTGGCTACTTCCCGTGCAAACCCCATCTCGTGGGTAACCACCAGCATGGTCATATGTTCTTCAGCCAGGGCTTTCATTACTTTGAGGACTTCGCCGGTCAGTTCGGGATCCAGAGCCGAAGTAGGCTCATCGAAAAGCATTATTTCAGGATTCATGGCCAAGGCTCTGGCGATAGCTACTCTCTGCTGTTGTCCCCCGGAAAGCTCACAAGGATAACTGTTTCTTTTTTGGGATAAGCCTACTTTCGCCAGTAGTTGGTCGGCAATTTTTTCAGCCTCGGCCCGGGGAGTATTATTGACGGTCAGCGGGGCTTCAATGATATTTTCCAAGACGCTTTTATGCGGGAAAAGATTAAAATTTTGAAAGACCATACCCATCTTCAGGCGCAAGGTACGGATATCCTTCTCCGAAGCATAGACGCTGTTGCCGGCGGTATCTTCGGAAACCATAGGTTTGCCTGCTATTTCGATGCTGCCTTTCTCAATGGTTTCTAAACGAATTAAACATCTTAAAAGGGTACTTTTGCCTGAGCCAGAGGGTCCTATAATAGCAATGACTTCCCCTTTTTCCACTTCCAGGTCAATCCCTTTTAAAACTTCAAGCTGATTAAATTTTTTAGAGAGATTTTTGGCAGTTAAGATTTTCATTAGCAAAACATCCTTTAGCTCTTTCCTTAAAACGTATTTTGACGAGACTACAAAAGAGACTACTAAAAAGTTTTTTAAATTGCTCTGAATAGAGAGTCGGCGCAAGCTCCTTGCTGTCATTCTGAAGGGAGCCTTAGGTCAGCCAAGATAATAAGCATAGCGTTGCTCCAATTTTCTAAAGACCAGGGTCAGAATCAAAGTATTCAGCAAATAAAAGACCCCGGCGATCAGAAAGGCGGTAATCACAAAATCCCTGGTGACAATAATTTGGGCTGATCTGAGGACATCGGTTAAGCCTATCCCAAAGACCAGGGCGGTATCTTTGACCAGGGTGATAACTTCATTACTGACCGGGGGTAAAATTCGCTTGACCATCTGGGGAATAATAATCCGTTTCATGGTTTGGCTGTAGCTTAAGCCTAGAACGTCGGCACTTTCATACTGGCCGCGATCAATGGACTGAATTCCCGCGCGGAAAATTTCAGCGAAATAAGCGGCATAATTAAGGGCAAAAGCCACAATGGCAGCGGGCATATTTTCCAGGCGGATACCGAAAGCAGGCAGCCCAAAATATATGAAGAAAACCTGCAGTAAGAGAGGGGTTCCTCGTAAAAGCCATATATAGGTTCCTGTAGTAGCTTGCAACAGGCGGGATTTCGAGATTCGGGCCAGAGCTATAATAAGCCCCAGGGGAAGGGAGAATAATAAAGTTGAGAAGAAAAGGCCGTAGGTGACCTTGAAGCCTTTCATAATGGCAAATGTTGAGTTAATAATATAATCCAGTTCCATAGTCTACTCCTAACAGCTTAATAGTAGGACAATCTCTCTAATAGAATATCATAAAATCAAGGAAATTTGTTCTGGAAAATAATTAGCAAAAGAAGGTATGAGGCCGGACTTGAACAGGGTTTAGGCTGTTGCCGGGGCAACAGCCTAAACCTTGGTAAACTAAAAATATTCTAACCTTTTCACAATACTCTTGGTAATTACTTTATTTCAGGACAATATCCTCGCCAAACCATTTTTCGGAGATTTCTTTAGCACTGCCGTCAGCAATCATGTCATCAATGGCCTTTTGCAGCTCAGCGCGGAAGGCTTCATCGGTTTTGCGAATGCCGATGCCGTATTCTTCAGAACCGAAATCTTCTTCCAAGACGGTGTAAACATTAGGTTCCTTCGTTAAATAGTATTTGCCGACTACTTCATCAATAACGATGGCATCCATTCTGCCAACCTTAACATCCATTAATGCTTCGGTATTGTTTCCGAATTCCACTAGTTCGCCAATGGTTTTGAAAGTTGCTTCGTCGGCTTTAACGGCACCAACTGCGGTGCTGCCGCCCTGCACAGCAACTTTTTTGCCGGCTAAGTCAGCTTTGGTCTTAATCGGAGAATCTTTCGTGACAATCACAATCTGCCTGTTAGCCAGGTAGGGTTTGCTGAAGTTAATCTGCGCCTGTCTTTCAGCGGTGATAGTCATACCGTTCCAGACCACATCGATATTTTTGTTGTTAAGCTCCATAATAATGCCGGACCAGACACAAGGTTGGAATTTGACATCCACACCCATTTTTTCGGCTGCTTTTTTAGCCATATCAATGTCGAAACCTACGATCTCACCTTTGTCATCCCGGAAACCCATCGGCGGGAAAGAATCATCCAGGCCTACGGTAAAATAACCTTTAGCTTTGATATCATCCCAGGAAGTGTCGGTTGTTTCCGCCGGCTCCTGGTCATTCGGAGCAGGCTCGGCCGGTTGTTGGCTGGCGCAGCCGCTCATAGCTAGAGCCAATACCAGGATTACGCTAAGTACAAGTACGAAACCTTTTTTCATCTCTAAGTTCCCCTTTCATGGACATAAATAAATGCTTGTCATGTAACAATGCTTATTATACTTTAGTTAGGTAAATAAGTAAAGAGCTAAATTATTATTTTTTAAAGCTGCTTACTGAAAATAGAACCAGAGTGAAAAAGCTGCGTAGGAGGATTAGATCAAGGTGGGGAAAAGAAAGCTAGTGGAGTTAAAGAATAACTACACTAGCTTAATAAGCGGCAAAATGTTGAGAAGCTTTGATTTAAGATATCCTCAAACTTTTGGAGAGCTTATGCTTAAATGAAACAATTTAAGCTTAAGATGTTGGCAAAGTTATTTCCTGGGCGTTTTTGGCTTCTTCGGGGATAGTAAAATCTTGAACCTTATTTTGGTTTAAGACCGAATACTCCAGGTTCATTTCCATGTTGGCGAAGACTTCTTTAAGTTCTGCCATGCCCGGCTCACTGGCCTCGCTCACCAGTGCGTTACCTAAATTGCGCATGTTTTCGGTTAGATCCATCTGGCATTTGACTGTTTCCAGGGTAGTCTTTTCTACCCACATCAGGTACTCCATATCCCCGATTTGGGAGATTAATTCGGCGTTGAAGATCTCATCGGTAATGCCAAGGTTAGTTCCGGCCATATCCTGGAAGATATCTTCGAAGATTTTGTCGGAAGCGACGATTCTAATCTTAACGGTCTCTTTGTCGCCAATTGTCTCTTCTCCCAGAATTTCCGCTTCCGTCAGGTTATCCATAAAAAGCTTTAAATTGTCGCGGGGGTCCATGGACATTATTTCCGCCATGGCCGGATCATCAATGGTCATCTTCTGCCACATGCCTTCAATATTCTGGTAGATAATTACTTTTTGCTCCTCTTCCACCATGTATTGTTCCAAGGTCATCTTTTCGTCCATTCCGGGTATGGCAACATCCATGACCATTTTCATTTTCAGCGGTTTCTGAAAAGTGGTTATGGTACCGGACATGGACATATCCATGACTTCCTGCCCTAAAGACATTTTCATCTTGGAGTTTAGATCCATATCGTAACTTTCCAGGCTATACAACTTGTCAAAGGATTCTTCCACGATTTGTTCCGGTGTTTTATTTTTAGTCAAATCTTGAGGTGCGGAGGAACAGGCCGTCAGGGCTAATGTGCAAATCAGCACAAGAATTAAAACCAAAACATTCTTTTTCATCTGCGAACAGCTCCTTTATTTAATGAATTAATCATACCATTTTAGTTCCCAAGAAGATAGAAATAAATTTCTCTTTTTTTAGGATTAAAAAGCCGGCAGAGAGACGAAGGTGGTTTATGAATAATTTCCCTCTTTCTTGGAAAAATAAGAGTTGCCGACCAAGGCTGCTTGAGGCGTTAATTTCTTAACAAATTAAGGGGGAGAGCATACTGGTTTCCGACAAACTGCATTTAGGCATAGACATTGGTTCCACTACCGTGAAACTGGCGCTGCTAAATAGTGAAGACAACTTGCTTTATAAGAGCTACCGGAGGCATTATTCCGATATCTGGAAGACTCTAACGGAGCTGATCCGAGAAGTAAATAAGGAGTATCAAGGCCACAGACTTACTGTAGCAATAACCGGGTCGGGTGGTCTTTCTGTTTCTGAATTATTGGGGCTTACCTTTGTCCAGGAAGTGATCGCCGGCAGCAAGGCCATTGAAAGATATATACCAGGGACGGATGTCGTGATTGAATTAGGGGGGGAAGACGCTAAAATCACCTTCTTTGATAAAGGCGTCGATCAAAGGATGAACGGGATCTGTGCCGGGGGGACCGGGGCCTTTATTGATCAGATGGCCGTCCTTTTAAAAACCGATGCCGCCGGGCTCAATAAACTGGCTGAAAACTACCAGGCTATCTATCCTATTGCAGCCAGGTGCGGTGTTTTTGCTAAGACAGACATCCAGCCTCTTTTAAACGAAGGGGCCAGGAAAGAAGATATTGCAGCTTCGATTTTCCAGGCTGTAGTCAATCAGACTATTGGCGGACTGGCCTGTGGCCGGAAAATTAAGGGTAAGGTCGGTCTTCTGGGAGGGCCTTTACATTTTTTGCCGCAGCTCAGGCTGAGATTTAAGGAGACTTTAAACCTTAAAGATGAGGATATGGTAGTTCCCGAGCATTCCCAGGTTTATGTGGCTATCGGTGCAGCCCTGATGTCTAAAAAAGAAAGAGAAGTAACTTTTGAAGAGCTGCTAGCTAAAATTAAACCGGATAAAAATAGTTTTATGTTTGAAACTGCCAAGCTGGATCCTCTCTTTGCCGACGAGGCAGACTATCAAAGTTTTCTCCGCAGGCACTCCCGCCGGCAAGTAAAAAGAAAAGACCTGCAGACTCACCGGGGGATTTGCTTTTTGGGAATGGATGTCGGTTCCACTACCACTAAAGCGGCTTTAATCGACCCTGAAGGCCATTTGCTTTATTCCGCCTATGGTAATAATGAAGGCAATCCTCTGCAGTCCGCTCTGAAAATGCTTAAATCTCTTTATGCCAATTTGCCGGAAGGCGCGACAATTGGCTATGCGGTTGTCACCGGGTATGGTGAGCAGCTGGTTAAGGCCGCTTTATCCTTTGACCGGGGTGAAGTGGAAACAGTGGCTCATTACACTGCCGCCGATTATTTTTTGCCCGGAGTGAATTTTATCCTCGATATCGGCGGCCAGGATATGAAATGTCTGAAGGTGCGGGATGGGGTTATTGAAAATATCATGCTCAATGAAGCCTGTTCCTCGGGTTGCGGCTCCTTCTTGGAAACTTTTGCCCGGACCCTGGAGATGAAGGTGGAAGATTTCGCCCGTCTGGGACTTACTGCCCAAGCCCCTGCCGATTTGGGCTCTAGGTGTACTGTTTTCATGAATTCCAAAGTCAAGCAAGCCCAGAAAGAAGGCGTCTCCGTCGGAGATATTTCTGCCGGTTTGTCTTATTCCGTAATCAAGAATGCTTTATATAAAGTAATCAAACTGAGAAGTCCTGAGGATCTGGGAGAGAAAGTTATTGTCCAGGGCGGGACATTTTTAAATGATGCCATTGTGCGCAGCCTGGAGTTAATAACTGGCCGGGAAGTGGTGCGGCCTGATATTGCCGGCTTGATGGGAGCTTTCGGAGCCGCCCTCCTGGCTAAGAATAATTGGCGGGAAGGGATCGTCACTTCCCTGATGAGCGCCGACAACCTGCAGGGCTTCAGTGTTGAAGCCAAGATGGAAAGGTGCCAAAAGTGTGCTAATAATTGTTTGCTGACCGTAAATATTTTCAGCGACGGGCGCCGGCTGATTACGGGCAATCGCTGTGAGCGGGGAGCGGGACTGGAGAAAGCCGAAGATATTCCCAATCTTTATGACTATAAATTTAAAAGAATTTTTGGTTACCGGCCGCTGCCTCCTGAAGAAGCTTACCGGGGAACAATCGGGATTCCCAGGGTGCTCAATATGTATGAGAATTATCCTTTCTGGTTTACTTTTTTTACGGAGCTTAAATTTAGGGTGCTGTTATCTCCTCTTTCCCAGCGCCGGCTGTATGAGCTGGGCATGGATACCATTTCTTCCGACACGGTTTGCTATCCGGCCAAATTAGCCCACGGTCATATCGCAGCCCTTATTAAGCAGGGAGTAAAACATATCTTTTATCCTTGTATACCAAGGGAGAGAAAAGAATTTGCCGGGGCTGACAATGTTTATAACTGCCCGATCGTGATATCCTACGCCGAAGTCCTTAAGGCCAATATGGATAGTTTAGAGGAAAATGAGGTTAAATTTCATAACCCCTTCCTGCCTTATCATCATAAAAAAAGGCTTGTTGAAAGACTGCAGGAAGAATTCCGGGAATTTGACCTTAGCTATTCCGAAATAGCCCGGGCGGTAGAAGCGGCCTGGAGGGAAGATCAAAAGGTCAAGGAAGATATCCGTAAGAAAGGAGAAGAGGTAGTTGCCTGGCTTGAAGAAAATGAGCGCTGCGGTATAGTTCTCTCCGGGCGGCCCTATCATCTTGATCAGGAAGTAAATCACGGTATTCCCAATCTTATTACTGCCCTGGGCATGGCCGTATTAACGGAAGACTCGGTTGCCCACTTGGGGAAAGTGAAGCGCCCCTTAAGAGTCCTTGATCAATGGATGTACCATTCCCGTCTCTATGAAGCAGCCGATTTTGTAGCCCGCCAGGATAATTTGCAACTTGTGCAGCTCAACTCTTTTGGCTGCGGACCGGACTCGATTGCCGCCGAGCAGGCTCAGGAAATTTTGCAGCAAAGAAACAAAATCTATACCCTGCTGAAAATAGATGAAATCAGCAACCTAGGGGCGGTTAAAATTAGGCTGAGGTCCCTTAAGGCTGCTATGGAGGCCAGAAAAGCTCAACAAGCGGCCGGTTCGCTGCCTTCCCGGAGCACAAGTGTACTTGACGATGGAAAGAGAACGCTAACAGAAAGGTCCAGGCCGCTTTTTACCAAAGAAATGCGGAAAACCCATACCATCCTTGCTCCCCAGATGGCGCCGATTCATTTTGAGTTTGCCCAGGAGGTGGCTCGCTCCGAAGGGTATAATTTTGAAATCTTGCCTAAAGTAGAGAAAGAAGATATCGAAGAGGGTTTAAAATATGTCAATAATGATTCCTGCTATCCATCCATAATTGTGATCGGCCAGCTGCTTAGGGCCTTAAAATCCGGCCAATATGACCTAAACCGCACTTCGGTTGTCATGACCCAGACAGGGGGGCCCTGCCGGGCAAGCAATTACTTAGGCCTCTTGAAAAAAGCCCTGGATATCAATGGCCTGCACAATATTCCTATTATTTCTTTAAATGTGGCCGGCCTGGAAAAAAGTCCCGGCTTTAAGCTCACGGCCTCAATGTTTACTAAAGCTGTCATGGCCATGGTTTACGGAGATTTATTAATGAAAGTACTCTACAGGGTAAGGCCTTATGAGCTGGTTCCCGGAAGTGCCGAGGAGCTTTTGCACAAGTGGCTGAAGATTTGTAAACCTAATGTCCGGAGCGGACAGCGCCAGGTTTTCCGGGAAAACCTTAAAGGAATAGTCCGGGATTTCGCCAGCTTAAAAATAAGTGATGAGCAAAAGCCGCGGGTAGGCCTGGTGGGAGAGATTCTGGTTAAATACCATCCGGCGGCCAATAATAATATGGCGGAAGTTATTGAGAAAGCCGGCGGCGAGATCGTCATTCCGGGGTTAACTGAGTTCTTTCTTTATTGCGGTTATGGCCGGGAATTTGAACACCGTTATTTAGCCGGAGGGCGGAAACAGCAAATTATCGGCAATCTTTTCGTTAAATATGTGGAGCATTACCGCAATGATATGCGGGCGGCCTTAGCTTTAAGCCGCAGGTTTAAAGCTCCTTTGACCATTTACGAAATGGCGCAAAGCGTCCAATCAATTCTATCCCTTTGCAATCATACCGGGGAAGGCTGGCTCCTAACGGCTGAAATGGTGGAGCTAATCGAAGAAGGCGCTCCTAACATTATTTGCATGCAGCCCTTTGCCTGCCTGCCAAACCATATCACCGGGAAGGGGATGTTAAAGGCCCTGAAAGAAATCTATCCCCAAACTAATGTCGTAACTATTGATTATGATCCCGGGGCGAGCGAGGTTAACCAGCTGAACAGAGTGAAGTTAATGCTGGAAAGAGCTTTTAGAAATATGGAAAAGGGCATTATTCAAGTACAATAAGTTGCCTCCAGTTTTTCAGAAGTTTTTGATTTACATCCTTTTTTAAAAAGGTATTAGGTTAGATCATTTTTTAGGTATAGGGTTAGATGATCATTTTTTGAGAAGGTTTTTTGAGTTAGAGCATTGTGCTAAAGCAGGAAAATTAATTTTGTTGATTATTATGGGACGCAAGTTTCTTGCTGAAATAACTGCGGTCGGTTTTAGAATAAGGGTAGTCGGTTGTAGAATAAGGGTAATGCAGGTTTGCAAAATAGTGGCAATAAGATTTGTGAAATAAGGGCAGTAGTCCAAGAATAAGGGCAGCCTATTGCATAATTATGCATTAGAAAGTATAATAATGCAGTGGCTTAGTGCTGCGCCCTTACGGGATTAATACTTGCCTAAAGACGGGTTAAGCCTTTAAGATAGAATATATGGGTTTGAGAGAAGGAGTTATAACAATGGTTCAACTTAACAAGGAAAAGTTCCAAGGCCGGGATTTTCTTTCTTTACAGGATTTTACGGCGGCAGAAATCTCCCAGATGATTGATGTTGCTTTGGAACTCAAAGCTGAAGTTAAAGCCGGTATTGCCCATCCTGTCCTTCAAGGCAAAACCTTGGCCATGATCTTTACGAAATCTTCCACCAGAACAAGGGTTTCATTTGAAGTGGGGATTTATCAACTGGGCGGCACCGGCCTGTTTTTAAGCAGCAGGGATATCCAGCTGGGCCGAGGAGAGCCTATCGCTGATACAGCCAGGGTGCTTTCCAGGATGGTCGATGGGATCATGATCAGAACTTTCAGCCACCAGGAGGTTCTTGACCTCGCTAGGTATTCTACTGTCCCGGTAATCAATGGCTTAACCGATTATCTTCATCCTACCCAGGTTCTAGCCGATTTAATGACGATCAAAGAGTACAAAGGGAAGCTTAAGGGCTTGAAACTCACTTACATCGGAGACGGCAATAATATGGCTCATTCCCTACTGCTGGGAGGTACTAAAATGGGCATGCATATTGTTATTGCTTCTCCCCAGGGTTACCAGCCTGCACCGGAGATTGTGGAGCTGGCGACGGAGAATGCTGCTCTAAGCGGAGGCTCAGCTACCATCCTGGAAGATCCCCGCTTGGCTGCCCGGGATGCCGATATTCTCTATACGGATGTCTGGGCCAGCATGGGACAGGAAGGCGAAAGTGAAGTCAGGAAAAAGGCTTTTGCCGGTTATCAGATCAACCGGGAACTTTTAAAGCTTGCTCAGCCTGAAGCTATAGTCTTGCATTGTTTGCCGGCTCACCGCGGGGAAGAAATCACGGCTGAAGTCATAGAAGGGCCGCAATCTGTGGTATTCGAAGAAGCCGAAAACAGGCTGCATGCTCATAAGGCTGTTATGGCTTTGGTGATGTAGTAAGTCGCCAAACAAAACGTCCCCTTGTTATGCTTGTCATGGATGGAAATGAAAGGAGAAAATTATTATGGCAAAAGTAGTACTGGCTTATTCCGGAGGGTTGGATACCTCCATTATTATCCCTTGGCTTAAAGAAAATTATGGTTATGAAGTTATTGCTATGGCTGCAGACGTCGGCCAGGGGGAGGAGCTGGAACCCTTAAAGGATAAAGCGCTTAAAAGCGGGGCTTCCAAACTCTATATTGAAGACCTTAAAGAAGAATTTATTACTGATTTTATTTTCCCTACCCTTCAGGCAGGAGCGGTCTATGAAGGAAAATATCTTTTAGGCACGTCCTTTGCTCGCCCGCTCATCGCTAAGAGGCTAGTAGAAATAGCCGAGAAAGAAGGGGCTTCGGCCATAGCCCATGGAGCTACCGGTAAAGGTAATGACCAGGTGCGCTTTGAACTCACAGTTAAGGCTTTAAATCCTGATCTTAAAATCATTGCCCCTTGGCGGGAATGGAACATTAAATCCCGGGAAGATGCCATCGATTATGCTAAGGAGCGGGGTATCCCCGTCCCTGTCACTAAAGAGAGGCCTTACAGCATGGATCGCAATCTCTGGCATTTAAGCCATGAAGGAGGCGACCTGGAGGATCCTTGGAACGAGCCCAAGGATGATCTTTATCTTTTGGGTGTTTCTCCTGAAAAAGCCCCGGATAAGCCTACTTATGTCCAAATAGACTTTGAACAGGGTATTCCGGTCGCTCTTGACGGGGAGAAGCTACCACCACTTCAGCTTATCGAAAAACTTAATACCCTTGGCGGCCAAAACGGCGTCGGGATTGTCGATATGGTCGAAAACAGGTTGGTAGGCATGAAATCACGCGGTGTTTATGAAACACCGGGCGGGACTATACTCTACACCGCCCATCAATATCTGGAGTTATTAACTCTTGACCGGATAACTTTACATTATAAAGAGCAAGTTGCCCTGCGTTATGCTGAATTAGTCTATGACGGGGTTTGGTACTCACCTTTGAGGGAAGCCTTGGATGCTTTTGTGCAAGTAACGCAAAAAAATGTAACCGGTACCGTTAGGCTTAAACTCTATAAAGGAAACTGCACCCCGGCTGGAGTAAAATCGCCTTACTCCCTTTACAACGAAGAATTTGCCACTTTCGGCGAAGATGCCGTTTACAACCAGAAGGATGCGGAAGGGTTTATCAATCTCTTTGGTCTGCCTTTGAAGGTCAGGGCCTTAATGGAAAAAAAGTCAGGTTTACGATAACTGACTATGGTAATCACAAATAAGTAGTGAATGATTTTCCTTATTAATGATAACTGTCGAAAATAAGCGGTTATCATTATTTGTTATCCCGGGAAAGCTTTTAAAGGTTTTCACGCGCTGCCAAGACATATCCTCAAGGCAGCACAGGTAACTTCCTGGGAAAAAATCCGTTTTTGCAGTATACTAGATGTGATTTGAAAAGAGTATAATCTATGGGAATGAAAGGGGTTCAAGAATGAAACTATGGGGAGGCCGCTTTGAGAAGGATACTGATGCTTTGGTGGAAGATTTTCATTCCTCCATTTCCTTCGATCAGCGCTTATATAAGCACGATATCAGGGGAAGCATTGCTCATGCCAAGATGCTGGGCAGAATAGGAGTTCTCACTGCCGAGGAGTCTGCTGAAATAGTCAGGGGTCTTGAAACCTTGCTTACCGAGATAGAAGAAGGCCGGGTACAGTTTGAAATAGGAGCCGAAGATATTCATATGAATATTGAGAAGTTATTAACGGAAAGAATCGGGGATCTTGGTAAGAAGCTCCATACCGGCCGCAGCCGCAATGACCAGGTTGCTTTGGATTTCCGCCTTTTTCTGCGGGCGGAAATCGACCGTACTAAAGACTTGCTGGTGAAATTTATTGAAACCCTGCTCCATTTAAGCGCCGAGCACCTGACAACCTGGATGCCTGGCTATACCCACCTCCAAAAGGCGCAGCCTATTACCCTGGCTCATCACTTCATGGCTTATGTCCAGATGTTCCTGCGCGATCTGGGGCGCTTAAGAGATACTCGCCAAAGGCTCAACATCTCCCCTTTGGGGTCAGGAGCCTTAGCTGGGACTACTTTTCCTTTACAAAGAGAAGAAGTTGCCCAGGAACTTGGTTTTGCTGGAGTAACTTTGAATAGCTTGGACGGCGTAAGTGACCGGGATTTTGCCCTGGAGTTTTTAAGTGCGGCTGCAATACTGATGATGCATTTGAGCCGACTGTGTGAAGAACTAATAATTTGGTCCAGCGGGGAGTTTGCTTTTGTGACCATTGATGACGCTTATGCTACCGGGTCAAGCATTATGCCGCAGAAGAAAAACCCGGATGTGGCCGAACTGGTGAGAGGCAAAACCGGCAGAGTGTATGGGGATTTAATTACGCTCTTAACTGTTATGAAAGGGCTGCCCTTAGCCTATAACAAAGACATGCAGGAAGACAAGGAATGTGTCTTTGACGCTGTAGATACCGTGCAAAAGTCTTTGTTGGTCATGGAGCCAATGCTTGCTACCTTGAAGGTTAATTCCAAGACTATGGCGGAAGAAGCCAAGAAAGGCTTTACCAACGCCACTGACCTTGCGGATTACTTAGCTAAGAAAAATGTACCCTTCCGCGAAGCCCACGCTATAGTTGGCAGGTTAGTCCTGGAATGTACGCAGCGAGGCTGTGCCTTAGAGGATATATCCCTGGCTGAACTGCAAGCGATCTCTCCGGTCTTTGCTTCCGACCTTTACCAAGAGATTGCTTTGGAGAACTGTGTAGAAAAAAGAAATATCATCGGGGGTCCTGCTCCGGAAGCTGTCCAAGAGGCTATAAGAGCCAGCCAAAAAGTACTAAAGTCCTATATTTGGTAGTATTTTGTTGGTAAAGAGAAAATAGTGTAATAATTATTTGAGGAATGACAAACTTTAAAAAGCGGTGCTCGAAATTAAAAGAATAACCATTTAAAAAGTAAAAGATGAAATATTAATGCAGAATAATTAATAATTGATAAGCCCGAGGATTAAAGGCAGATTTCCGCAACTGGGCAAAAAAATTGTGGATAAAGCTGTGGATATTGTGGATTAAATCTTAAAAAATTAACTCTCGAACTTAAAAAATGAATTTTCCTCATAAATTAGTTATTCTTTTTAGAGGGAAGCCTAAAGTTTTAATTAATTTTCCTTAAAGATGAATTAATAAATGACAATCCCGGCTGAAAAGCCGCTTCCTAAGCCGGATAGAAGTTATTAATGGAAAGGGGTAGAATATGATGTGGGATAAGCAAGAAATCCTGCAAAGGCAAAACAAAGTAGTCGAATGGCTCAGACAAAAGAATACTCAAGCTGGGACTAAAGGCTTAGTCTGCGGGCTCTCCGGCGGGGTAGATTCTGCAGTGGTAGCGGGTCTCTGCAAGAAGGCCTATCCCGAAAATTCCCTGGGAGTGATTATGCCTTGTCATTCCAATCCGGCAGACAGAGATGATGCCTTACTCGTTGCCCAGACATTAGGCCTGGAAGTTATTGAGGTTGACCTGGGGGAGGCTCATACTTTAATATTTGAGAGAGTTGAGGCGGTGTTAGCTACCAAAGGCTATGAGCGGGGAAGGCGGCAAATGAGTCAGGGAAATCTCAAAGCCAGACTACGGATGGCTGCCCTTTATACAGTTGCTAATCTCAAGAATTATTTAGTGGTGGGGACCGATAATGCTTCGGAAAGTTATGTTGGCTATTTTACCAAATACGGAGACGGCGGAGTGGATCTTTTGCCCCTCAGTTCTTTGACTAAAACTGAAGTCCGCGTCTGGGCAAGGGTTTTAGGATTGCCTGAAGCCATAGCTTCCCGAACACCTACAGCGGGTTTGTGGGAAGGGCAAACCGATGAACAAGAGATGGGATTGCCTTATGAATTTTTAGATCGCTATCTCCTCGGAGAAAAAATTCCGGCCGAGGTCGCAGCGAAAATCGAAAAAATGCATGCCGGAAGTGAACACAAGCGCCGGCTGCCGTATACTATAGAATTACCAAAATTAGAAAGGCTGGATTAGTGTTGGGATTAAAAATTGGACTGGATATTGACGGAGTGGTGGCTAATAGTTTTCCGGTTTTTTTGCGGGAGCTTAACAAACATTACGGCAAAAATCTAGCTCAGATCGATAATTACAAGATGACTGAACTTTATGAGGTCTCCGAGGATGATTTAGGCGCTTTTTTCAACGAGAATGTCGAATATCTGTATTCCGCACCTGAGCCAATAGCAGGAGCCTTGGCCTCTATTGAGGCTTGGTTTCAAGCCGGGCATGAGATAATTTTCATAACCGCCCGCAAGCTGGGCATTGAAGAGCGGGTAACCAGGAAATGGTTTCAGAAATATGGCCTGCCTGACGAGAAAATAATCTTTGTCGGGGGTGCCAGTAAAACCTTTGCCGTCAAGGAGTACCGCCTGGATGTTTTTGTGGAAGATTTTATGAGCAATGTTTTAGAAATCGCCGCCCTTGGCGTGCCGGTGCTTCTGCTGGATGCCCCCTATAACCAGGGAAAGCTGCCGGTAGGGGTCACCAGGTGTTATAACTGGGAAGATATTAAGTGTGAAGTAGCCAAGCTTGCTAAATGTAAAGGCCTGAATCTGTAGACTTAAATTTGTCTAACAATACTCGAAAATAAAAGGAACTGTTGCACATTAAACCAACTTAGTAGATCAGTGCAAAGTTCTTTCTTTAATCTCAAAAAAATACTAAATATACTATAAAAAAATTCAAAGGGGCAATTGCTTAGAAATTTGCAACTGCCCCTTTAAAATTAAAGTTTTAAATTTTAAAGAACAAATATTCTTCATAGGTCAGGTTTTCTTCATAAAGCTTAGTAGCCAGCTCTATGCCTACATATCTTAAATGCCAAGGCTCATAGGAGTATTCGGTGATGTGTTCCTTCCCTTTCGGATAGCGGATAATAAAACCATATTCATGGGCATGGTCTTTGAGCCAAGCGTATTCTTCGGTATCACCAAAATTCTCTACAAGGCCAAAATTGACACTCTGGGAGGAGACATCCATAGCGAGGCCGGTTTGATGTTCGCTTTCTCCGGGACGGGCACTGATCTGGTTGGCTTTTTCTTCGCTGCCGTCGCGTTGGGTGAAATAAGCAAACAGAGATTTCTGGGTCTGGTAAGAGCGGTAGCCGGATACGCCGTAAAGAATAATGTTTTTTTCTTTAGCTGCCGCGAAAAGCTCCTCTAGCTTTCCCGCTGCTTCTTGACGCATCATTCTTTTTTCTACTTTTTCGCTGAAAGTAAAGGGGATATCCACATATACCAAATCCGGCGGTACATAGTCTGCCGGCAGTTCATTTTGTTTGTTGACGAGTACGGTAACACTGGCTACATCTTTATAACTGATGGTTTCCCGGGTGGCCTCTCCAATTTTTAATAAGAAGTTATCTAGATAATCGCTTGGGGATAGGGGATAATCCTTATCCCGGCTTTCCTGGGGATGGTTATTATCCTCCGGAGGAGACTCAACCCCGGCTGAAGGAGTAGTTTGGGCACAGCCGCTTGTGATTAAAATCATCAGGACTAAAAAGGACAATACTTTTCTCAACATTTTTTCTCCTCATAAGAACTACTTTATTTCCAGCATTAATTTAGACGTTTTCTTTCTTAAAAATCTAACATCCTCTTGCTTGGCAGTCCAATAATAGCTTGTAATTTATAAATAAATCTTCCTTTTAGCCTTAAAGGTTTAACATCTAGGAAACCAGAATTTGGCCTACTTTGTAGACATCTCCGGCACCTAAGGTAATAACCAAGTCTCTTTCTTCCAGGGTTGCATCCAGATAAGAACTAATCTCTTCTAAGGTCGGGAAGTACTTGGTAGTAATTCCTCTGGCCTGGATCACATCTGCCAGCGAAGCGGAGGAAAAAGTATTGAGCTCAGATTTTTTCTCCCGGGCGGAAGAAAAAATTTCAGCCAAAACTACTTCATCAGCTTCTTGAAAGGCCTGGGAAAATTCAAAAAAGAGTTTCTCAGTCCGGGTAAAAGTATGAGGTTGGAAAACAGCGCGGATTCTTCTGCCGGGATAGCAGCGTCTGGCGCCATCGAGAGTTGTTTGAATTTCGGTGGGATGATGGGCGTAATCATCGACAATGACTGCACCTTTGCGGGTTCCTAAGAGTTCGAACCTTCTTTTGGTGCCGTTGAAGTCTTGGAGAGACTTAAGGATAGCATCCGCCGGCACTCCCAATTTACTAGTCAGGGCAATAGCAGCCAGGGCATCCAGAATATTGTGCTGGCCTGAAACAGCCAGTTGGACTGAGCCGATTGGTGTATTCTGAATAAAAACCTCAAAGCTGCATCCTTGATCGTTGTAAATGATATTTTGTGCCCGAACATCAGCTTGGGCAGATAAGCCGTAAGTAGTAATGCTGGCCTTAGTTTGGATTAGCTTCCAGTTGGGGTCTTCCTGCCAAATGACCAAATTACCGTGAGCAGGGAGCTTCGAAGCAAGTTGATTAAAAGCGGTAAGGACATCGCTTAAGTCTTGAAAATAATCGGGATGGTCAAGCTCCATATTGGTTATGATCAAGTGTTCCGGCGAATAGTTCAGGAAGTGCCTGCGGTATTCACAGGACTCAGCGAGAAAATAATCGCCTTCTCCGGCATGGGCGTTTCCCCCGATGCAGGGCACATCGCTCCCCACCACTATGGACGGGTCATAACCATTATCTAAAAGTATCTTGCCGGCCATAGCCGTGGTAGTAGTTTTGCCGTGAGTACCGGCCACACAGATACCCTTTTTCTTGGCCATCAATTTCCCCAAGAATTGAGGATAGGTATAAATGGGAATATTTAATTCCTTAGCTTTAGCGATTTCGGGATGATTATCGTCATAAGCGGCGGACCTAACTATCAAATCTTTGTTTAAGACATTGTCCGAATTGAATTCTAAAACAGGAATACCGGCTCTTTCTAAAATATTATCGGTAAAAAACTTTTGACTCACATCTGAACCGGTAATAACTGCGTTTTCTATTTTCGAGGTGATCTGGGCCAGAGCACTCATCCCAGTTCCTTTAATGCCCACAAAATGGATATGTAACTGCAACTTGCATCTTTCCTTCCGCTTAACTAATCTATCTTACATTATACCCAAATATCCCTCAAAAGGTATCACACCCTCGAAAGGAAATTTAAGTTAACAGATCGGGTTTAACTGCCAATAGGCCTATATTCTTTTTGTTATGAGGTATCATTAATTTCGCAAAATCATGATTTAGTGTTTATGAATCTTCTTTATTAAATTGATTTCCTATAATATAATACTATAATCTCCGTCGGAAGTGAACAATACAAAAAAACACCTTTCCTAATTAAGGAAAGGCCTAAAATTAAACTAAATGAGTAAAACGAAGATACTATTATAATAAAACTGTTTTGCTCAAAATTCAATTTAAACTTAAAGGTATTTAAGGAATTGTTAACCATAATTCTAATAATACCTATAAAATATATAAAGAATGACTTTGGAAGGCTCATTCTTTATATCTATCGGTTAATATTATTATTTATTTGATGAAAAAACAAAGATTATTAAGCAAATATCTTAGGGTTTTCGGTTGAACCGGTATTTAAGCCTGGATAATTAAAATATCGAATATAAAGCGATACCTACACCAAAGCCGGCAATTAAAACACCGGCTGTGATGGCCAGAAAAGAAATCCTTACAGGCAGAGCAAAGATCGAAGCCGCAATACAAGCGGTATAAGCGCCGGTAGTAGGTAAAGGAACTGCGGTAAAGAGCATTAAGCCGATTGCGCCATATTTTTGAATCTGGGTGCTTTTTTTCAGAGTCCTGCCATAAAGCCAATTATAGAAGCTTTTGTACCAGCGATATTTCAGTAAGATTTTACTAAGGGGTTGGAATAATATCAGCGCAGGCAAAATCGGCAGGATATTACCAATCAGGGCTAAAAGCATGGTTTTCCAAAAGGAAAAGCCAAAGCCCAGGCCCAAAGGGATTCCGCCTCTTAATTCCAGAATAGGAGTAGCCGAGACAATAATTACAAGTAGTTCCGGCGGTAAAAAGTTTAAGTGAGTTAGTAAAAAGTGTTGGATTTCTTCTTTCATCATCATTCTCCAATTAAATATTAAGCTTTTGGGATGCCCCTAAGCAAAAATATATTAGACTATATTAAGGATTAGAATAAGATTCTCTATCTAGATTATGGACTATTTCTGAGCTTTGATGCCCAGCTTTTCTCCGTCTGTTTCTACCACTATGGTTCCCAGGACGTCAGTCCGGAGAACTCCGGTTTCAACTTCTTTCAGGTTGGTTATTGTTTCCGGATGCGGGTAGCCGTATTCATTATCCTGGCCGCAGGAAATAACAGCATAGGCAGGCCGCACAGCTTTCAGGAAATCTAAGGAGGAAGAAGTCTTGCTCCCGTGGTGCCCGACCTTAAGTACGGTAGCGTTTACATTGCGGTGATTGTCCAGCATTTCCTGTTCAGATAGTTCTTCAGCATCACCGGTCAGCAAGAAGGAAATATCCTTATAGGTAACTTTAAGCACGGCACTGTAATTATTAAGTTCTTGATATTTACTGCTGTTGGGAGCCAAGAAAATCATAGATAGATACAGTTCATCCGTGGGGATGCTCCTTCCCACCCTGGCAGTCAGGCTTTCCGCTTCACTTTTTTCTACGGCTTTCAGCAGGTCGAGGAAGGTTTCTGTGGTATGGGTAACATCAGGCAGGTAAAAGCTCTGTACAGGGAAAGATTCGAACACAGCCGGCAGGCCGCCGATATGGTCTTCATGAGGGTGGGTGGCTATAACCGCGGCAAGTTCTTTTACTCCGAGGTCCTGAAGATATTTTTTAATAAAATCCCCGTCCCCTTTATTGCCGCCGTCTACAAGCAAAGTCTTTCCTTCTGGGGTCTGGATAACAATACTGTCAGCCTGGCCGACGTGCAAAAAGTGAACTTGGAGTAAACGTTCCCCGCTAAAATCCGGGGCTGGCAGAACCGGGGGAATATACTCTGTTTCCGCCGGGGGATTTTGCCGGTTAGCGCCGTTGGTATCAGCAGTCTTGGAACCGGAATCAATTTGCGCTGCAGGGTTTGGCGGTGTGCCTGCTTCTCTATCAGGGAAGAACAAGCCTGCGTTGTTATAAAGAAAAAACAGGGCGAAAGCTCCGGAGAGAATGAGGCGAACGGCCGGGTCATACTTCTTGTTCTTCCAGAGCAAATAAATACCCGCCGGGGCAAAAATAATAAGACACAGAAAGATAAACCAAGTTTTGCCCATGAAGCTGAAAGGCTCTTTAGCGGGCTTTGTTTTGCGGTTTTTAGCCAAAAAAATCCTCCTCTCTTTTCTTGACAAGGTTATGTAGGAGCTCAGTAGCTTGCTTCTCCCTGGCGGCGGTAGCTGAGCTATCTTTGCTGACGGCTATTTCTACACAATCCCCTTCCCGGAGGGTGTCAGGCAGGATAGATCTGGGAAGCTTAAAAAATACTTTGTTATCCGTTTCAATAATCGCCCATTTGTCCTCGAAACGGTCAATAATAAACATAGTTTTTCTCCCCCGCTTTCCGATATTTGACCCTGGTTTTATTAGATAAAATTATATTTCAGTTCATCTTCTTGAAATACTCCCTGATAATCTTGGCTATCAATCAGGTTATCAAGCAGTTCTGAATCGGAAATAAAACAGCCGTTCTCGCACTCGGCAAATGATTCGTGCTTAATATGGAGAGAATATTTACCACACACTGGGCAGCGATAACGCCTTACCTTGATTTCGGGATCATCGATTGCCTTCTGCCATAAAGCCATAAAGACCCTCCTTGACACTTGGTTTCTTACGGTCATTATACGACTTTTAGATGATATTTCAAAGAATAAGCTTTAAAAGAGTTAATGTCGGGAGAATTTCTCGAGGAATAGAAATTTCAAAGAACGGTCTCAATTAATACTAAACACAGAATTTACCAAGGAGGAGCTGCGAATATGACCGAAAAAATTATACACTTAAATTAGGGAGCGATAAAGCAGGAATTAGTAGATAATTTATTATCTTTATTAGAAGAAATTGCCAAGCAAACACCGCATAATTTTTATCTCTTGGAAAACAATAAAAATGGGGAAAGGGGAAATACCGAAAGGTCAATAACCCTTCTCAAAGGCTAACCGCCCTGGAGCGGTGCGAGTACCCGGCAGTTAAGCTGCCGGGTATCTTAATTTCTTAGCGCTGACATTGCCTTTCAAATACCTTTTTTGGCTTCTGAATTTTTTAAGAACAAAATTATTAAATTGACTAAGTTCTCTGAATAAAGATAAAATGATGAGTAATAGTACTTATCTTAACTTTTCTAGAAGGAATCAAATTTTATTAGGGAGTTGATAATTTGAGAATAATTATCATGGGATTTGTCTCTGCCATGGCTGCTCTTCTTGGCTACTATATTTATGAGTGGCTTAGGAACAAACTGGTCAAGGGCAAGCATTTTAAATCCCTGGCAGAAGAATTCAAATTCTCGGAAGAGGTCAGTACCTTTATTTGGGAAAAAGCGAAACATTCGGTGCTGCAGCTCCTTGCTTACGATAAAACAGGCAATGAAAAATATGTAAACGGCTTTGAAATACCCAAGATCAGCGATACCCTCGTGCAAGAAATCCAAGCAGGTTTACCCAAGGGATATTTGACTTTTATCTGTGATTTTGATCAAAAGCACAAGCGCCTGGGGATCATTAAAGGTCATGACCAGTACGCTATCTTGAAAACAATGCAGACTAACGGTGAGAATTTTAATCTTAATAACGGGAAGCTGATAAGTGAACTGCGCAGTATCGAGAAAATAGCTCCTTTCACTATCATAGGAGCCGGCTATGATTGGCTGGAGCTTGCTTTTACTAAGTTAGAGGCGAGCAGCGGGGCGGACAAGGTTTGCCAGGCAATTGCGGACAAAGTAATGGCCATAGCGCCGCCGCAGGAAGATGCGGCGGAATACCGCGAGCAGCTGCTAGAAGAATTGAAGGCTACACAGAAACTATTTTTATGGTGGCCCTCGAAGAGTGCTTGAGGAGGGGAAGAAATGGTTTCAGGGGAAAATGTTGAACTGTTCTTAAAACAGAAGAAGTGGGCGTTTGTCGGGGCCAGCAATAACAAGCAGAAGTTCGGAAATCTTGCCTATAAGGAGTTAAAAAGGCAAAGGAGAGATCTCGTCCCTATTAATCCCAATGCACAGATTGTTGAGGGAGATGCGGTTTATCCTTCCTTAAAGAACTTGCCCTCAAAAGTTGATGCGGTGCTCATTGTTGTTTCCCCGGATAAGACTGCTCAGATAGTAAAAGAGGCGGAGGAACAAGGAGTCAAACATATCTGGCCAGCAGGGGGCTGAGTCTGACGAAGCAGTAAAATATTGTAAGAAAAAAGGTATTAATTGTATTCACGGCCACTGTATTTTGATGTTTGCCGGGCCTGTTGGTTTTCCACATAATATCCATCGCCTGGTGTGGAAAATTATCGGGAAGTTTCCCAAGTAACATAAAAGTAACATAAAAAAGCTCCCCTTATGTATAGTTGGTAAGATTATGTTACCTTTCTATCCTAAGGGGAGCAGTTTATTTTTAGGCACTCTAGCCTTTCAGTTTAATTCTTATTCAGCCGTCACACTCTTGGTAGCTGTAGCAAGTACTTGGTTGTCGCTTAAACTGATTACTTCTACTTTAAAGACATAGGTTCCTGCTTCCTGGAAGTTAATTTTAAAATTGCTGGTGGCATCGGAGAAGGGGAAACCGGCGGAGGGGCCAAACCAGGCTACACCGTTATTAAAGGGTAAAGTTTTATATTCGTCACCTTCTTGGTACAGCAAGACAAAATCTTGCGCATCGCCTTCGCTAAGAGTTGTTTTTACTCTGACGCTTTGATTGCTATAACGGTTAGCGACAGTTGATACCCCGTATTCGATATCTCCTCCGACCATTACGTTGTCGGCCAGACTGGTAGTGATTTCCGGCTGCGCAAGTTTGGCGGGATCGCCGGTCAAATTGGTGTTTTCTACGGTGTAAGTGAGGCCGTTAGCATAAGTTACTTTAATGACGGCTTTGGCCGGGATATCGGCAATAGTGCCATTCCAGTCACCATAGTTCCAGTAGCCGTCATCGGCAAAAGTACCGTCGATATTAAATGGAGAGGAAAGCTGAGTTGCAGTCAGGCGCAGAACTCGATGGGTGGCTGTATTTCTAGCCAGAAGATTATTATTTTCATCATAGAGGCTGATTTCAATAGCGGCGAGATCACTGGCGTCTTTGCCGTCAATCAGCGAGAAGCCGACAGAGTAGCCGTAAACGCCGGAGGCAGCACTGGTTACAACGCCAAAGTCTTCAGCTTTAAGGTGTTTTTCATCTTCAGTCAAGAGATCCTCGGGGTTACCGGTCAGGTTGGTGTTTTCTACCGTAAAGGTCTGGCCGTCAAAGAGGTGCACAGTAATAACTGCTTTAGCGGGAATATCATAAACTGTGCCTGCCCATTCACCATAAGTCCAATAGACATCGCCGGCATAACTGCCGTTAATGTTAAAGGGGCTGGTGAATTGGTTATTGTTGCCGGTAATACTGAACATTTTGTTATTGCTGACGTTTTTAGCCAGAATCTGGCCGTCCTGGCCAAAGAGGCTTACTTCCACGGCGGCAACCTTGTCCGTGCCGCTGGGAAGGTTAAAACCAACAGCATAGCCGTTAACTTCAGAATTAACAACCCCAAAATCTTCGGCTCTTACATAGTTAGGTGTAAGAACGGAAGGAGCAACCAAGGCTTCGCCGCCTAAGGCGGTGACTCTGCCGCTAGCGGAAAGTTTGCTCTCGACATAGGCTTTGGCCGCGGCATCAAAGTCATAACTTACGAGTACCATTGGCGCACTCTTAGCGGCTGCCAGAGTGGAAGCTACCAAAGCATCGGCTAGATGGGCATTGGTGCCGTTAGCGGCGAAAATAGCTTCAAAACTGGGAACTCCGGCATAAAAGGCTTCCAGCACTGCTAAGTTAGTAAGAAAACGGTCATTACCGGAGATTCTTAAAACTTCGCCGGGCAGAGCATCTTGAACAGCCTGGGATACGGCGGATACCCCACCGATAACATAGGACTGAGCCAGGTTATCTTTAATTTCTTCCAGGTAAGCTGCTTCAGCTGCAGGCAAGTTGTTAAGATTAGTTAAGAGAATCGGCATACCGTTGGCAGCAGCAAGCGGAGCAATGGAAAGAGCATCAGCGTTATTAGCGGCGGTGGTTACGAATACGCCGGTAACATTGTCCAGCTCTTTAGCAATATTAGTTGCTGTCAGGAAACGGTCAGCGCCGCCCAATTCAATTACTTCAATGTCCAGCGTTTCAAGCTCAGCAATTACCGTACCGCTGATCGCTTTACTTACAACATAGACAGTCTCAGTTTTTAAACCGAGGTAGCTTTTAACCGAAGAAGGCAATTCATTGTTCTTGGTCAAAAGAATCGGGGCATTCTTGGAATGGGCCAGAGGCGCGGCAGTGAGAGCGTCAACCAGGTTAGCCTGGGCTCCCGGCGCCAGTACAACTGTTTCGGCACCTGCGGGCCAGCCGGTTTTAGCTACATTCAATGCTGTTTCGTATCTGTCGGCACCGTAGATTCTGTCGACGGCGGCATTGTTTTCTAAGCCAAAGAGGGCTGCAGGAAAAACAATACTAAGTAACAATACTGCTACCAGCAAAAAAGAAACGACTTTCAATTTCTTTTGCATTTTAACTCCCCTTAAAATTAAAATAATAAAAATAGTTGGATAAGGTTACTCTTTAGCAACTGCAGTTGTAAAAATAAGTTAGAAAAAAGGTAAAGGTGTAATTACAATGTTAATTTTATGGCAAAGAGTTAACAAATGCATTAGGAGTTTGCTGGTAAGGAGTGTTTTATGCCTATTAAATTGTAAAAAGAACCGTAAATTCGCAGAAAGGACTGTCGCAAAACAAACATTATTTAGGTTAACTGAGGAAGAAATGACACTCAGCTTTATCCTGGAATCTTTATCAGGTATTAGTTTGGCGACAGCCCCTTAATTTTTTAATCTTCTTTAATCCTGCCTTTCTGATTGTTATGGTGAACACTGCCCCGGGCTGAGGAGAAATAGATTCCGATGGTACAAAGTAAGGTGGAGATCAGGAAACTGACATGGATGCTATCCAGGAAAGCCGGATAGTATTCCGGGGAGATTTGGTTTTTCCCGACGAACAGAGAGATAAGAAGGGTAGCTAGAGCCATACTAAGCATTTGGCCTAAAAGCCGCATAGTGGAGACCGAAGCCGAAGCAATACCATAGTATCTTTTTTCTACAGTGCTCATGACCGCATTGGTATTAGGGGAAGAAAATAAGGCGAAACCAATGCCGAGTACCAGCAGGGCACAGATAATTACCGGGAGGGGAGTGGTTGCACTTAAAAAAGTAAGTATGAATAACCCCAGAGCAGTACACCCCATCCCCAGGGAAGAGATAACGGCCGGTTCTTTTTTATCGGAAATTCTGCCGGCGAAGGGGGAAAGGAGAGCCATGGCTATAGGCTGGATAATCAGAATTGCGCCGGCCTCCTGCGGGGTCATTGCTTTGATATATTGCAGGTAAAGACTTAAAAGGAAAGTTGTAGCGTTGGAACCGGCATAATTGATTAATGCGGCGATATTGGAAAAAGCGAATACCTTGTTGCGCTTAAAAAGTCTGATTTCGAAAACAGGGTTAGTAACTGTAAGCTGGCGTTTAATAAAGAGAATAAAACCGGGAATTCCGCAAAGCATCAAGAGGATTCCGGGAAGGGAGGGTAAAAGGCTGGAACCATAGACAATGGCTACCAAGGTGACGGCGTAGATCAAACTGCCGGGAATATCCAGTTTTTCTTCCTTGGCATCAGCCCAGTCCGTATGGAGGTATTTAAAGATGAGAAAGATAACGACAAGCCCTAGCGGGGAAATAGTAAAAAAGATACTGCGCCAGCCGAGAGCTTGCGTTAATATCCCACCCAGGAAAGGGCCTATGGATAAGCCGATATAGACGGCTGAGACACTAATGCCTAAGGCTTTACCTCTTTCCTGCGGGGGAAAAACAGAGGTAATAAGAGCCATCCCCGTAGTGGAGATCATGGCAGCACTGAGTCCCTGCAGGACTCTGGTCAGGATTAAAAGCTCGATATTAGGAGCAAGCCCGGAGGCAAATGAGAACAAGGTAAAGATGATTATCCCATATTTATAGATTCTGGCCCGTCCATAAATATCTGCTATTTTGCCGATAGGTACCAGAAAGACTGCGGTAGCCAGGAGATAGGATGTTGCTATCCAGCTTAAAACAACAGCATCAGCTGAGAATTCCTTTTGAATTGAAGGTAGGGCAATGTTTAGAGCGGAGATCATAAAAGGTGTCAGAAAAGAACCGGCCACAGAAATAGCCAGCACAACGCGCTGCAGGCTTTGCTTGGTGACACTGCTCAAATCTTGAGAGTCCGTCATAAGTAAACTCCTTTCATCCCTTAGGAACAGGCTGTTCTTCGGGAAGCTTTTCAAATTCTAATAGCTAATAAAAATAGCTATACGCTATTTTACAACTAAATCCTGCTAAATCAGCTTTCTCCTCTTTATTTTTTTAAAATTGCAGTTAGGTTTTAGGTTCGATTTGCACAGTTAGTTGGGAAGTGTTTTAATAGAAAAGGATATTAGCGGTTTATGCCGAAGTAAATATAAAAAGTGGAAAGAAGGGTTTATGGTGGCTGAGAAAATAGAACGTGCGCAAGCAACTCCGGAAGAGACAGGGGAAGTCCTGTATTATTTGGTAGGGAGTACGACCGATGAATTCCTAAGCGAGCTCAAAACTCTAGAAAAAATTGGCCTGGATGAAGTAGATCGTGATGACCTCTACATAGAAATGACGATTTTAAACATGTTTATAATGATTAATCAGTACACCCATTGGGAAAAAGATGAGAAGGTCTATACTCAAGCCCTGGATAAGATGCACTTTTTGCTCTTCCACCAACTAAAAGAACTTTCCAACTATGACCAGGATGATATTGAAGAGTTGCACGGGCATATCTTTGCCCGCTATGATCAGTACAGCGACGCTATCGCAGTCGATCAGGAAAATAATTGGTTAATGGCTTTAGCAGGTGCTTTCCTTGACAACCTAAACGATGATCTCACAGACCGGGAAGCATCCAGCAAGCTCTTAGCCAAGCAGGTGGAAAAGTTTTATAAAGCTATCCCTAATATGTTAAAGACAATCTAAAGGACAAGTTAGTAAAGTCCAAGTAAATTCAAATCAAAAAAACATAATTAACTAATAACAATTCAAAACTAAGTAAAAAATGTAATAAAAAAACCAAACTTAAACAAAACGAATAACAAAACAAATAATTGATGTATTGCTTAACAAATCCTGCTCGGATTTGTTTTTTTGCAAATTTAGGAATAAAAAAAGAATTTTTTTGCATCCTAAATAAAGAATAGCTAATTCTGCAAAAAAGGAGGTAAGTCTTATGAACACTTTGCAGAGAATTGCTCTGGCGATTATTATCATTGGAGCAATTAACTGGGGACTTGTAGGTCTTTTCCAATTTGACCTGGTAGCGTCTATCTTTGGCGGGATCAGTCCGCTTCCCCCAAGGATTATTTACGCTCTGGTCGGCCTAAGTGGTTTATACTGCATTACTCTACTCTTTAAACCTAACGAAGAAGTGGTCAAAGAAAGAAGAATTGAACCAATTTCCTAGAATTTATTCTTACTTGAAAAAGGAACCGGCTGAAAAACCGGTTCCTTTTTCGTCCTTCTCGCCTTCCTAATCAAGACGCAGGGTAGGATCGGCTAAAAATCTTTGCTTGGAATCACGATAATATTTATTCAGTTTTCTTAAGTTTACTATCCACAGATATAAGACATAGGGGATAAAAAGAGCCAGGAGGATCGGGACGTCAGTTAAAAGAATAAAGTCAAAGAATCCATGCAAAATCGCCGGGACCAGCAGAGCTTTCCTTAAATAACAGCCGTTCACTTTGATAATTAGCGGAAAACTTAGCTAAAGAGAGGTAATAACCCATCGTAACACCCAGCAGGACATGTGTCGGAACGGAGAAAATACCCCTCGCTATTCCTACATAAGGATTAACGGAGTAATTAACGAATACATACATAATGTTTTCCACCGTGGCAAACCCTAAAGCAGCAAATACGGCATAAATGATCCCGTCCAGTTTCTCATTAAAAGCCTTATTTAAATAGACTCCTCTTAAGACAACCTCTCTTTTAAAGAACTCTTCCGTCAGCCCCGCTACCACAAAGGCGGTAAAAGCACTGGCCCCTATGCCGGTCAGGAAATTTACCGCCAGTAAAGCCCTTTCCGCCAAAATAGTAGGAATGACGCTTAAAAAACCCCAGACAAAAACCTTTATGAGCAGGCGCAGGGGCTCCCGGTCAAACCGGTCGGTAAAATAAGCAGCCAGCCCTAAAGCCAGAGCCGGGGTAACCGCAATCACCAAAAGCCGTAAATCCAAAAAAATATGCCACCTTTCCCGTGACAAAAGGTTGTTTCCCCGTGACAAAATGTTACCAAGGGACAATCCACTATCACGCTAAAAAATAATCTTCTCAATACCCTAGTCTCATCTTTTTATCTAGTAAATATGAACGTTACTGAATATGAGCGTTTCTAAGATTTTTCTATGGCGCTCCTAAGATTCTTTTTCGGTGAAATTAATATGAATTTGCACAATCTCGGAGCGGGAATTGGTTCTCACCGGCGGACCCCAGTAACCTAAGCCTGTAGAGACAATCAGATTAAAACCGTCTTTTTGCCAAAGGCCGCGGTCAATGAGGAAAAGAGATCTGGTCACTAAATCGGCAGGGAAAAGCTGGCCGCCGTGGGTGTGCCCGGAAAGCATCAAATCTACACCGGCTTCCTGCGCTTCGCTCACTGCCTGGGGCTGATGATCAAGCAGGATGATCGGCTTAGTGGTATCAAGGCCGGAGAGAATCTCCGCCAACGGTTTGCGCTTTTCCTTATTAACATGGCGGGCGCCATAATCGTTGCGTCCGGCTATATAGATCTTATCTTCTATGCTTGGAGTAACCTCGTCCCGCAAAACTATTAGCCCGAGACTTTGGAGATAGCCGGTTATCTCATCTGCTTGACTTCCGTAATACTCGTGATTGCCTAAAGAGACATAGATTCCATATTTGGCCTTTAGTCTATTAATTACGCCCCCCAATTTATCTGCCGTTAGCGGGTCGATAGTTCCTTCCATTAGGTCTCCGGCGATCATGATTAAATCGGGTTTTAAAGCGGTTATAGTGTCGGCTGCTTTTTCCAGATAGCTTGTGTTTAAATTGGGTTCGATATGTAAGTCGGAGATGAGGACAATTTGTAAAGTTTCCAGCCCGGCAGGCTTTTTGGCAATCTCCAGGTTATAGGAAACAACATGAGGAGAGCGCGCCCAGTAGCTTCCGACTAAGATGATGACTGCTGTTAAACCTAAGCCCAGAAGATAAATAAATTTATTTTGCCAATACTTACTCCAGGAAGGTGTCGTCTTCCAAGCGGAAAGCAAAAGACCCGCGCAGTCTATAGCAAGATAGATAACTAAGAGATAAAAGAAGGCTGCCAGCCAATAAGAGCCGATAAGCTGGAGCAGCGGAGAGTTCCACCTGAAGATCCGGTCGGCAAGGTAAGATAAGGCCAAGATGAGCAGGAGCGGCCAGAAGACAAAGCCGCTTAAGGAAGGGAAAAAGCAGCGTAAAGCCTGCAGGCTGCGCAAGCCGACATAGCAGTTAAGCAAAAGATAAACAAAAACAAAAAAAGCTCCCAACAATTTTAAGGCGGTACTCATTGCTTTGCCAACACCTCAATTCAATATTTTACTATGGAAAAGGCTTGGAAACAAAGTAAAAAAATATCCTTAACAAAAAGAAAATGGTGTGCTATACTTTTATTTGTCTTTTATGCCGATGTGGCTCAGGGGTAGAGCAGCTCACTCGTAATGAGCAGGTCGTCGGTTCGAATCCGACCATCGGCTCCACTTGTATCAAGGGTTTTGAGGTTTAGTAGTATCGCAAAAAACACAGTTGACTACTACTGTACTACTACCGACAAAATGAGAATAAAGACAACCGCCAAAAGGATTAGTTCTGGCGGTTGTTTTATTTATTGTATGCTATTTTCAATTCTCCCCTGAGGATAATTTTTTCCTTTTCTGCACTTAGATTATAAACCGAGATAAATGACTGAAGCAGTCCGCCGGCGGCATTCTGTGATTATGCCCTGCCTGCTGGCAGTTTGCCGAGGTCCATTTTCGCTTCATTTAATTCTCTTAATTATTCCTATATTTTTCATAGACTTCAGTTCAGCTTTATAATCCCCCCACAATCGCATTATTTCCTTATTGATATAAGGGATTTTCCCTTCAGGAGGAAGACTTCTATAGATGCTGTTCTCCTCCATATCATAATCAAATATTGGGAAATATTTTAGATCACCTTGACAATACTCGATTACATATTCAACTGACGTAGTTAAACGTTCTTGCGCTTTTTTCTCGTTATCCCTCAACCATTGGAAAAATCCCTCTGAATTCCACATTTCCGATCGCTCCTTATCCCTATTCTTGATACTTCCCTTTTATATCTCTTAAGTACCTCTAAATAGAAAAAGAATAGTAGGGTTATATCCTTTATATACTTATTGTTTGACCATCATCGGCAATAACAACGTTCCCGAAGATTTCCATAAAACGCTCGGGATATTCAGTATGTACTGGAATAATTTTTTGGGGTGAACATGCTTGGACTATTCGCTTCAAGCTCTCCACATCGGCATGTCCGCTTGTATGCAGACAAACTATCTCTATGTTTTTTTGCTTGCAGAAATCTATCAGTTTCTTTATTTTCTCACTCTGCAGGTACCCTTTCCACATAGAATAGATCACACCCGCCCCTTCGATATTGCCTAGCCGATTTTCTAGGTCAAAGAGCATAGAATCCCGGATTAACATACAATAATCCTTGCGGTTGGCTAGTTCATTGCTTGATATCCTATAACGACTAAATCTAAACATTTCCTCGTGATTCCCAGGAAGCTCAAACATCTTTTTTGTCAGATGATAGGGGTAGAAAACCCTTACATCCTTAAAGCTTTGCGGATTGGGGATTCGTCCACCGAGTACTGAAACCACATTCGCTGTATAGATGTCCATCACAAATAGGCGTTTACTTCGTTTGGCAGCCTTGTACATTTGAACCAAGCGATCAATATTTGTAGACGATTGAACTACAAATATCGGCCGGTCTGGTTGGTTCATGAAAACCTGAGCCTCTTCACCGATTTGCTTCTCAGTCAAAACCTTTTCCGTTAAGCGACTCATCATGGTTCCCTCTATTAGGATGGCGTCAACCAGTGAAGGCAAATTGACGAGAAACGCATTCATTAGGCCGGCTTTATTCCCATGGGTACGCAAATCGCCGGTATAGATGACTTTTTTCCCTTCAGCTTCAATAAGAAAAGCATAGGCATCAAATGCTGAGTGATCCACCAGAAAAGGGATTATTGTGAATTCGCCAATCTTAATTTCTTGTTGATGCACCAAGTATTGGGCGGATTTGACATGGGTATGTGCATCTGTGAATTTCCCCATGATGTTATAAATTCCGGCGGCCTTTTCACCCATAACAATGGGTACCGTTTGTGGTACAACGTCTAAATGCCCTATATGATCTCCATGATAATGGGAGATAATTACAGCATCAACAGGCCTTTTCTGGGAGAATAGCCTGCTCCAATCGAACGTAGTATCATTGGCACCGGTAGTGTTGGAGTTTAAGGTGGGCAGTTCTTTACCAATATCAAAAAGTATCCTAGTATTATCCGTGGACATTTCTATGCAGCTTCCGCCTATTTGGTGGGTTCCTCGGTGAACGATGATATCTATTCCTATTGCCCCCTGTCTTACCTTATTTAAGTAAATGAGTATTTTGACTCATGAAAGTATGAACTTCCTGAATGCTTTCCAGGTATAGTCCGTAGCCCATAAAGCAAGCAGCTGCAAATTTTAGATCTGCATATTGGCAAAAATTCTGATAAACACTGGAATTGATTACTTGGTCCAACTCCCGATATAACGCAGTCTTAGCAGGATCGTGATTTGCCAAAATAAAGATATATTCCGGTTTGCGATCACTAAAAGATTCAATCTCCTTAATACCCTGCAACAGGCCTAATTGAACTTTTTGCTTGAACACTTTGACCATTTCTTCCTTTATGGATGCAAGGTTTTGGGGATTAGATAGAAACTTAAGCATCCCTTTGATGTGGTCTTTTAGCCCAGATGGGCCAGTAAGGGCTTTGTCCATATATTTCATTTCAATAAATGCCAGGTCCAAATTATTGGTTCTTTTCCGGGCCGGAGCAGTGGAAGGCCATTTTACTGCGACCATGTCGAATCTGCCATTGGGATTGGCATATTCTATGTCACAGATGTAGTAATCCGTGTCATTGGCTGTGCTGCCGTAATTGTTCTCAAGGACCACCACTTGTTGATATTCCCGTTCTTTGGAATTCCTGCCGAAGTAAAGGTCCATCTGGTCCTTGATAACGGGCAGATTTTTTAGCCACTCGCTGACTGAAGAAGCATTGTTAACTATTTGAGGTCTTTCCAGGTTTGCCTTTAATTCAGAATCTACTATGTACCCCGTGTCCATACTGAATTCATAAGTAGATGCACTCTTTTCTATGATTTTCAGTGCATTCCCGCCCCGGTAGTATATGTTGATGTAGTTCTCGCGGATTTCCAGGTCCAAAGTAGCATCTGCTTTAACCCGCTCCAAAATTTCGGTCAAAATCCCGTTTTTAAGATCGTTGAGAAAGGTCTCCAATAGTCCTCTCATCACTTTTCCTCCTAATACCTTCTTATTTCAAATGTTTGATATTCAAATAGATAAAGCAGGGTTAGATCCTCCAGCCGCCTCGCGGCTTCTTCGTCCCACTCTTTGCTGTCCCACGGGGTGTATGTGACGGGAACCAAACGTTGCGCCTTATACTTGGTTTTGAGTAATTCTCTAATTTCGTTAAGGGAGTCAAACTCTTCCGGTCCTGACCACTTATTTTCGTCAATTCTTATGCTAAATCTTTTTAGCCTCCTGGTCCGACGTTCACCATTAACGGACCATACCCTGGATATCTCTCTAAACTCTAATAGAGAGTTCAGACTTTCGAGAACTCGAATTCCCCGGGCTGTTTGATAAGTTACCAAAGTGTAATTCTTATCCTCATCTTCGGTTAAATGTTCTGAATCTATTTTTGTATAGTAAAAACGCTGCTGCAGCGGTTTTTTCAGCGGTTCTTTAGCCCATTCAGGAATAACAGCATTTTCCCAAAACCATTCACCAATGGAAAACAACTGTTTGATTTGCTCCAGATCCATATTGAAACAATACAGCAGAGTCACATTTGGGCTAGATAAATATTCAACCGCCACTTGATGCAACAAGCCTTCATAATTGTCATTTGCACTCTCGGCTATATTTTTTCTGGCGTCGCCACAGAACTCGATGGCATATAACATCTAAACACCCCTTACTTCTCTATTAGGCCATCTTTGAGAACATAAGCCTTTATCTTACGGTCAAATGCAATTCTTCCGCCCTCGATATCATTAATTAGTGCAAGGTCTTTGTAAAACATTCGCTGGGAAACTACCTCGGGGTAACTGAGCTTATCAGCCATTTGCTTTGTTAATCGGCCCTCGTCGAGCAGGCATTTGTACATACGCAAGACCCTAGTTATTCTAATAGAGCTTTCTCCCGCGGTACCTTTTCCCTCATTATTCTTTAGTTCAGAGAGTATGGTAAGGCGAAGTTTTTCTCTATCTGTAAAAAACTCCTTGTCTAAATGTAAGCCTGGAATCCTTTCGTTAATATGAGGTTGGCAATTGTATAGGTAGACAAGCGGCGAAGAACTATCTTGGTATCCATTGTTAATTAAATCCTCTGGCAGCGGTTCAGCGCACTCTCTCCAGAATCCAATTAAGCCTTCAAGGTCTTTGGTGGAAATATATTCACCATTGATAAAAGCCATAAAATAGGGAATGGCATAAATATCTGTAACCTCATCTGTCTCATAGATCCTTATCTTCTTATCATTACTGAAAACCTTATCAAATGTCTTTAAGGTTTTAATCGTTTCATCCAATATATCCATTTGTAAGTCATTTAGTCCGAATGCCAAAATAGTGGAAGAATGCGAATAACCATTTTCGAAAAAATCTCTCGAATCTTCTACTTCACTATATATATCTGCCGCCTCCTCTCTTACTTTAATCAAATATTAACATTTCAAGATGAACAGGGGCTTACACTACGTAGAATATAAAACCATTTTTGCTTGAACATTCAGATACTTTTGTTCATAGTTAATTTTCTACTTAATAACCGATACTCCTTCCATAACAAGCAAAGAGAGCGACTATGTGATCCCTGTGTAAAGTACACTTATGAAGGCCGCGTTAGAAGAAGACATATAATTACCCATTAACTGAAAAATTCGCAGCAAGGCGTTATAATAGGAATTGGAGGCTATTTACGGTTCTTAAGTCTAATCAAGCCTGATAACGAACTATCAATGAAAATCTGTTATAAATTGAGCTATAACAGCAACGGTTATATTCCCAGTGCGTTTTTGCCCGAATTCAAAACATAACAGTTAGGATATTTGTCTAATTATCTGTTACTGATGTACTGGAATAAAAACAACCCCCAAAATGATTAGTTTTGGCGGTTTGTTTTATTGAAAATAGTTTGTCATTTCTATGGAAATGACATTTTCCCTTTTTTGCACTTTTTTACTAAAGAAATTACTTTACACTAATGGGGCTTATCCTTAGATTTCAGGAAAACTACAAAAAGTATACCTTCGACTGTTAAACTCCATTAGTTGTACAAAATCCATCTACTGCTGACTTCTACAAAAAAGCACTACTGTTATTGAGAATGATGGCTTTACCACAGCGAAAATTGAAGCCTTAATGTCATATCGTGACAGTAAGGCTTTTTGTTTTTTGGAATATTTTTGCTTTCTAGGAGGAAATCGAGGAGTAATGCGGAAAGTAAAGTATGATGTCGAAGATGACTACCAACATTTGCTAATAATAGGCACAGCTAAAATATTTTTAGGCAATATATGTGCCAAGATGCCAAAATATTGTCGATATAGAGATTGTTGGTGTGTTCAATTACGGTTCAATTTATTCTGAGGATTAAGAGGTCCAACGGAAGTGACTCAGTACTTCCTGTTTGCATAAACGCATTATATAATATTACTTCCATAGATAGCATTTGAACCAAAGGATGGAATTTGTCTTTAATAGGAGGTTTATATTTACTTGATGTTTTTGATGGATTTGTGAAGATGAAAATAGTTTTTTAGAAACTTGGAATACATTGATTTTATTATTTACAAACGGTAAGTAATGGAGGATGTTTAACTTGGGAAGCAACATCATAAAGGTTAGAGATGACCATATTCCTTTAACATTTACTAAGAGCGAGTCAACCAATAGTGAGGTAACTTTTGCTTTGACAGATGGGCAAACTGTTAATTGGTGTTCTGACAACACATTTAGCATCACTGATCTTAGAGGGCGTATTGAGCCTTGGCTGACCTCACTGTTTCAGTCTGAACACCTTTCGTTGCTGGTAGGCAGTGGTCTAACAACTGCAATTCAGTTTGAAGCGACAGGAAAATCTGACAATGGAATGGGAAATCCAACCCCACGAACAGCTTACGCAGAAAAGATAACTACTGCCGTCAATAAAAGCGTAGAGAAGAATAACAGGGGCGACGCCAATATCGAAGACTATATTCGAATAATGAATGATTTGCTTCGCGGGCTTGAAATTCTTAAAGTAGATGAAGAATATTCCGCACTCAAAATAGAACTAGACGGTATTTTAGCCGATTTTGCTTTGAATATTACTCAAATAGAAAATCAAATTGCAGTTGCTGAAGACAAAAAACGGACAAACGCATTCAATAAACTGGTGTTATTTCTTATGAGTTTTGCAAGCCGTACCGGTACTCGTGATCGACTGAATATTTTTACTACAAATTATGATAGGCTGATTGAAGTCGGAGCTGAACTAGCAGGATTACATCTTCTGGATAGATTTGTCGGAACTCTCTCGCCTATATTCCGTTCTTCCCGACTAGATTTAGATATGCACTATAACCCGCCCGGTATTCGCGGCGAACCGCGATATTTAGAAGGTGTAACAAGATTTACAAAATTACATGGTTCCGTTGACTGGGTTGATTCCAAAGGTGATATACGTAAAATCGGATTGCCATTCGGAGCTACAGATATAAAACCATATCTTTCTGCTCCAGGGTTGTCTGTAGACTCAACAAATATCATGATTTACCCCAACGCTTCAAAAGATCGGGAAACAGCAGAATATCCTTATGTGGAACTTTTCCGTGATTTAGCGGCAGCACTTTGCCGTCCTAATAGTACTCTCATCACTTATGGTTACAGCTTTGGTGATGAGCATATTAACAGAATAATCCGAGACATGCTTACAATACCATCTACTCATCTTGTAGTAATAGCTTTTGACGATAAAACCGATAGGATTATGAAGAACTATATGGAAATGGGACGTACTACGCAAATCAGCTTGCTCATTGGCCCTGATGTTGCAGGTATTGATCCGTTGACGAGTTATTTTCTGCCTAAACCCTCGATTGATAGAAATACAATTCGCATGGCAGAACTACTTAAAAAGCGCTATGAACAGCCTCAGATACCGCACGAGGAAGTAGGGGGTGCTAAGTCATAATGCTTACACCTCTTGCAAGTGCCGATTCTCTTAGAATTGGTAGCGTTGACTTTGTATCCCCCGATGAAATAAAGGTGCTGCTCGATATTGAGGCACCTAACGACGTTGCGTTAAATACAGGCGTTCCGCGACCGTTTCCACGTATAAACAGCTATGCCCTTATTCCCAGTGATAATGGGTTTCTTGTTGCCCAAATAGGCAGCGCTAGCACAATTATAACTAAGGAAGCTAAGCTCGACTTCGGAAAATGGGGAGGAACGATATGCAAATCGCATTAACAAAAAAACTCGGGGAGGCTATGGGAATCAAGCCCTCGCCCGTCCGCAAAGAAATGAATCCGCTGTTTACTTGGACAGCAAACTGGACCAAGGTCTGGGACAACCACCGAACTGAGGATATGCTTGTGTTGGTAAATAACTCCACACGGTTTACGGTTGCTATTTATCAGGTAAAACGCAAGGATATGAAGAATGTCGGTGTGGAGATGATGACTGCTGCAATTAGAAATACTATGCTTGCACTGAATCTCAACAACGAAATCATTGATGAATATCTGCGACTTTCCGGCGATGTCGAGTTTGTTGTCAACAGCGACAGACAATTTACGGCTTGGGTAAATAAAGCCGGAACAGAGTGTGCTTATCACGTTGCGCACAATTACAACGGAATAGCGAAAATGTTTAGTGATACAATCGGTGTAGCTGTTAACCACCATCCCGTCGGATATACAAATAGTCACGCTGGCGATTTTATTCCGTATAAAAAGATGTTCGATGCGCTCGCCGAACTTACCGGGAAGCCTGTCTACAAATATCGGGCTTTTGAGTTGCTTGTTACGCTTGACTTGGAGATTTATCAGGCGATGAGGCGGCTAATCGTTCCGGCGAACATTGAACTTCCGCAGCTGCATAAGATTTTGCAACAAGTGTTTAATTGGAAAGACTATCACCTGCACGACTGGAATGTGTTTGACAAAAAAGATCCCGAGCCTGTCGCCCGTCTTGTTATGACCGATGAGGATTTATCGTATGACGATAAAGCGATTCTTGAGGCGGGTCACAAGCTGTCAGAGTTTTTACCAAAGTACAAACATATCATCTATACCTATGATATGGGCGATAACTGGGAGCATCTGATTGAACTTGTACGCATAATTGACGAGCATAACGAGGAATCACCATACTTGCTCGAAGCGGTTGGACAAGCCCCGCCCGAAGATGTCGGCGGCGTTGGCGGGTATATTGACTTCCGTAACATAATGCAGAATCCGCAGCATGAGGATTACGAGCAAATGAAACAGTGGGCAGGATTTTGGCATTTGGAGTTATTTGATTGGGAAAGCCGTCCACAAGTCATTTATAGATGGTGAGTTTATATGATTTATACTACCTTGCCAACAACCAGAGGTCGTCGGTTCGAATCCGACCATCCGCTCCAGTGCTCATAATGGTTTTAAGGTAAATCAATTAGTGTTAAAATTTTCATATAGATTTTAGCTCTTCATTTTTTTCTTTTAGTTTGGTCCAAGCTTTTGTTATTGCTAACATATCCTCTTCTTTAAAGGAATCAGGGTACTTTTCTAAAAATAAATCTAACATAAGTGGAGTTTCTTTGAGATACTTTTCGGCAATTACTAAAGATTCCTCGGTAAAACCTCCAGAGGATGTAATCCAGTTTATTAAGTCTTCCGTATTGGCAATCCGGTCAGCAAATTTAATTAAGGCAGCATCTTGATCATAATAATGCCTTCAATATAAGAAGTACCATCGGGATTGTTAATATTTCTGGAAAGTAATTTAATTAACTCAATTTCCCTTTGATCTACGTTAATCTTTTTAAGAAGCTCATCCGGAGAAATATTGAAATCTTCAACAACATCATATAATAGAGAAGCTTTGTAAATGTTAAGGCTTCTTCCAACTCCTTCAATATCGCTAATATTACAATTCTTTTGAACATCTAATAGATGAGAGAATGCCAGTTTATTTACGAAATAAATTGCAAAAGGAAGCGGGCAAAATAATAGAGATTCATGATGAAGAGATAATTTTCAGAAATCTGGAAGCCAAAGACAAAATAATCCCAATAATAGACATCGTTGAAATATCAAAAAAGGAATGAGAAATCATTCCTTTCGGACTGTAGACAAAACCGGTTTCAAGTTACAAGGCTTGAAGCCGGTTTTTTGATTTGGGAAAGTAACTTTCCCGGGGAAATTTGCCTCTTAGCCTCCTTAGAGCAATGTATTCTACAATATAGAAAAAGAAAAGAACAAAGGAGGTCATTAACATGAAAAAGAGATTATTAGCCATTTCAGATATCCATGGCTGCTGCAGCGAATTTATAGCCCTGTTAAAAAGAGCAGCATATAATCCCTTGCTTGATCAGTTAATCCTACTGGGAGATTATGTGGACAGGGGACCTGATTCGTTTCAAGTTGTCGAACTCGTCATTCAGCTTGTAAATGAAGGGGCTATTGCTTTAAGGGGAAATCACGATGATTATTTTGTCAAAATGGTGAAAGAAAATAACAGGTTCAGTTACAACATAATTGGCTGGAGACAAACAGAGAGCAGTTATGCACATGTTGATAGCAGTTTGCTCAATAAACACATCCGATTTATGGATAGTCTTCCCTGCAGTTGGACAACTGAAGACTATTTCTTCTCCCATGCAGGTATTAACCCTAACAGAGCTTTAGAAGATCAGGATCCGGAAGATTTACTGTGGATCAGGGAGCCCTGGCTGTATTCTTTTTATAGCCCTACTGACAAAACAGTAGTATTCGGACATTCTATTACAGACTGTTATTTTCCACAACATGGTATTTATAGAGATTTGATGAAAATAGCCATAAATACCGGCGGTGGGTGCGGAGGATATTTAAGTTTAGTTGATCTTGATAACGAAGTTGTGTACACAAGTCATTATTCCCAGGCAAAACCGCTAACAAAAATTTCTGCCTGACAAATTAATTTAGGAGGATAACAAAATGAAAATTTAACTGTCACTTTCCTGTCATCAACCTTATATACAATTAACTTAAGAGCGAAAACTGTTAATTATAACGGAGGTGTTTCTATTATGAACGAAAAGCTTAAGCTTAATCTCTTTCTCAGTCATAAATATCTAAGACCGGATATTCTACAGAAGGTCTATTTGATGCTGCGGATTGTCCAGCCTAAGGTGGAACTGGAGCAGAGCAGGATGCCTGTCAATCTAAGCTTCGTGATTGACAGATCAGGTTCTATGAGCGGTGACAAGCTGTCGTTTACCAAGAAGGCGGTTAACTTTGCGCTTATGCATTTAGACAGTGAGGATACTGTCTCCATAGTTACTTTTGATGATGAAGTTAATACACTGGCTCCACCTCAGAAGGCTGTGCATAAGGATCAGATGGCAGCGATGGTCAAATCCGTCAGTCCGGGTGGATCCACCAACTTAAGCGGGGGGCTCTTCAAAGGAGCAGGCTTAGTCAGAGAAAACTATAGGAAAGAACAAGTCAACAGAGTTCTTCTGCTCACTGATGGCCTGGCCAATGTTGGAGTGACCGAACCGGAGAAGATAGTTGCGAAGGTTAAAGGATTGGCTGAGAACAATATCTCTGCATCAACGCTGGGAGTAGGGAATAATTTTCAGGAAGATCTGCTGGTGGATATCGCAGAAGCGGGGAAAGGAAGCTTTTATTACATTGCCAGCCCGGATAACTTGCCTGAGATCTTCCGCCAAGAGCTACAGGGGCTGCTCAGCATCACAGGTCAGAATCTGGAGCTTGGTATCCGGCCTGCACAGGGGGTGGAAGTGCTGAGAATACTTGGTTATGAACCACAGTGGGGAGATGAAGTTAAAATCAGTCTGCCGGATATTTATAGCGGAGAAACCAAGACCGTCCTGGTAGAATTGGGCGTCAAAGGAGGGTCTATAGGCAAGCAAAATCTGGGGATTGTTGGGTTTAAATATGATGATGTCTTGGATGGCTTAGCTTCTGTACAGTTTGAAATTGAGATGAATATTGAGGTTAGTGATGAGGAAAGTTTGTTGGAGAATACCCTCGACCTTAAAGTTATTCAGGAGGTAGAATTTTTTGAGACCGCTCAGATTAAAGAAGAAGCCATCAGCAGAGCAGACAGTGGAGATTTCCAGGGCGCCAGAGATCTTTTGGAAAGCCAGAAAGAGAAGTTAAACAGTATATACAGCCTTACAAAAGATCCGGAAGTATTGAAGGAAATCGACGAACTGGAGTTGAATTACCAACTTATGGAGAGAAAATCCTATACTTCGGATCTCAGGAAGAGTATGAAGCAGTCAAATTATAATACTAGACGAAAACGTTAAAATAATAACGTACGGAAGCGGTAAGAAGGCGGTGTTGTTTTTGAGCAGGTTGGCCAAAGAAATTCGGACTTACCAGATGATTGTTGATGCTTTGCAAAATTGCATGGAAACCCAAGATATGAGTGAGTTTTGTGCGAGCCTCAAGATCACTGAGAAGGCATGCTTCAAATTTCTTGAAGAAGTCGCCCGGCAGTTGGATGTCGGGATTATTGAATGGGATGGCGAGCATCTGACCTTGGAAACCATCAAAGCATACAATCAAAAAAACAAGTCTGATGTTGGTGTCGGGATGAAGAGGACTGCCAGGCTGACCAAAGTGATCGACCTGCTTAATAAGGCTACACCCCATGGTGGGATGACAATTGAGGAATTGACCGCCAGGCTGGAAGTGAGTGAACGTACTGTCTATAGAGACCTTGTCCAATTGGAGGAAGAATTAGGGATTGCTCTTGTCAGGCCGGAAAGGGAGGCAGGTAAGGCAGGTAGATACTCTCTTAAAGATATTTACCTCCCTCCCCTGAGTCCTGATAGGGCTCTTTTCATCTATTTGAGTCTATTGCAGCAGAAAGATACCGCACTTACTCTAGGTATTGAAGATATAAAACAGACCCTGATTGGAACCCTTGCCAAGAACAGGTTTGATCTTAAAGATATACCTTTAGACATCATGGAGTCTCGCATTAACATAGTGGACCATACTTTGACCGAACCAGAAAAAGTGAGCGAAATTTTTCTGAAGATCCTTAAAGGACTGGAACAGAGCAAAGTGATTAGGATCAGATATTTTAAATCATCCAGTCAGACTGTATCGGACAGGACGGTTCAGCCCTACGGGCTGATTTGTAAACATCATAACTGGTACCTGGTGGGAAGGTGTCTGGATAACCTTGCTATCAGAATTTTTCGGATTGATCAAATAGAGTCTGTCTTTGTACGCAGTGAGACATTTAGCTATCCCCAGGACTTTAACATTCGAAAGTTCTATGAAAAGAGTTGGGGAGTATTCCTGGATAGTGAAGTAATCGAAGCTAAGATTTGGTTTTCGCCTGAGGTAGCTTATCGCTTACGAAAGATAAAATACCATTCCAGCCAGGAGATTATTGAAGAGGCAGAGGACGGTTCCGTAGTAGTAAAATATTGCATCACCGGAATTATTGAATTCATTGGTTGGCTTTTGCAGTGGAGGGGATCAGCCAAAGTCTTGGAGCCGGACACTCTGAGAGAAGAGATGATCAATGCTGTAAAAGAGTTAACTGAAATATACCGGCTCGCTTAAGAAACTGATGAGTTTTAAAAGCTTTCTCTATGCACTTAGCAAGCTACGTTAGGAGGTGTCGAAATGCGCTTAAAAGAAAAAGCCATCTTGGTTGCCCATAAGCAGCATGGTACTGATAAGAGGAAAGGCACTGATACATTATATATTACCCATCCTATTGAAGTGGGTCTTATTCTGGAGAAAATGAACTGTAGCGATGAGACTGTGATAGCGGGAATTCTTCATGATACGTTAGAGGATACGGCTTACACTGACGAAGCCTTGAAAGCCGAGTTTGGCCAATCTGTTTTAGACATAGTAAAGGGTTGTTCTGAGCCTTCAAAAAAACTGTCTTGGATAACAAGAAAGAAGCATACGTGTGAATATTTAAAAACAGCGCCTAAAGAGGTTAGAGCAGTTTCCTTAGCAGATAAGCTGCAAAATATTTTATCAATCAAGGCAGACTTCGATATTTTGGGAGATGATCTTTGGGAAAGATTTAATGCAGGGAAACATCACCAAGCATGGTATTATAAAGAGCTGATAAAAAGCTTGAAGCCTACCACCGATGACTTCCCGGGTTATGTTGCCATTTATAATGAATACAAGGAAGTAGTAGAGGAAGTATTCAAATGGGAAAATAAACCGAACGTTGAGCGTAACAGAAAATTAGTCATAATGCCCGAAGAAAATTCAGAAAATTGCGAGGAATAAGAAAATTATTAGAGAATACTGTTGGTAGTTAGTTCTATTATTAACAACGGTTTACATGATCAGACAGGTTATTCGGTGGGTGAAGAATAACCTTGCAACAATTATGTCCTGCAAAAAAAGTGCACGCACTTAGAGCAGTGCGTGCAGAACATTTTAGTGGATGATAATTGGTGGAACCTAACCAATCTATTAGTTTCAGCCGCAGACCGGCTTTAGAGCCATTGGTTAATTTAGGTTTCAGAGTCTAGGGTTAAGAATAATAAATCCCCGTAAGGGGACGGAACTAAAAATCCATAGTAGCCATTGAAGAATACATAAAAAAAATTGAATGCTACAGGAAAAAGCTGTCCCTAGAAAAGAAATCCATTAGATAGAGGGGAGGAGTGATAAGAAAACAATAGGGATGTTTCACTACAAATAGTATCCGGCAGCTAAGTATCAGGCTGGAAAACCTATTTACTGATGGGGGGAAAACATGAAAAAAGAGACTTATTATGTAACGGCGGGCGCACTTTTGCATGATATAGGCAAGATTATTTTCAGGACAGGCGGAATTGACTCCGGGGCACATGGCCTATCCGGGAAGGATTTTATCGGTGAGTTTACTTCTCAGCGGGATATCCTGGAGGCTATTCACTATCACCACAAGCAAGATATTCAAGATGCGGGTCTCTCTGATAATTCCCTTGCTTATCTTGTCTATATTGCTGATAATATCTCCTCCGGGCTTGACAGGCGAAAAATCGAGGGTGAAACAAAGAGCGCGGAGGAGTTCAATCAGGACCAAGCCTTATCTTCAGTATTTAATATCTTGAATAATAATAACGGGCAACAAGGGTATATCCCTTATATCCTTGCCGGAAGCGACAGTATTATTTATCCCCAGGAATTAGAGAAAACGCTAAATTCAGAGCAATATTACAATCGAATCTATCAGGGCTTAAAGCAAAGTCTTAAAACAATAGTTTTTGAACCCGAACATATTAATTCTCTCCTGGAATTATGCGAAGCTTATTTTTCCTATCTCCCTTCCAGCACTCTTCAGGATGATATTGCCGATATTTCCCTTTTTGACCACCTAAAAACCACGGCGGCAATTGCGGCCTGCACCTATGTTTATCTTACGGCTCAGGGTAGAGAAAATTTCCGGGAAGAACTATTTACTAAAGAAAAAGATTTTTACCTTGAAAACGCTTACTTAATGTTTTCTTGCGATATTTCCGGTATTCAGAGTTTTATTTATACCATCTCTTCCAAAGGGGCTTTAAAAGGTTTAAGGGCCAGGTCTTTTTATTTAGAAATATTGCTTGAGCATATAGTGGACGAATTGCTTGCCTTACTTGGCCTGACCCGTGCCAACTTAATTTACACCGGAGGAGGCCATGCCTATATTCTTTTGCCTAATACACCGGAAACCATAAAACAAATAGAAGAAGCCAAAAGAAATATTAATCACTGGCTGATCGAGAACTTCGGCAATGCTTTGTACTTAGCTATAGCCTGCCAGGAATGTTCAGCCAATGATTTAATGAACAAATCAGAGGATAAAGAAGCATATCAGAATATCTTCCGCCAACTTTCCGGGAAGCTGTCTTTGGCTAAAATGCACAGGTATAATGCTCAGGAAATCAGAATGTTGAATAACCCTAAAAACAACAAACCGGAGGGCAGAGAATGCTCGATTTGTGGTTCGGTGGATAATCTTGTTCAGGACAATGAATATCAGAATGTTTGTGAAAACTGCGCTGCCCTGCAGGAAATATCCAGGATGATTATAAAAAAAGACACAATTTTTATTACTTCCCAAAGCCGGACTCCAAACAGGGTAGCTGTCCGGTTACCTTCTTTAAACGGTGGCGATAGCTTCTTATATGCGGTCAATGAAACGGAAGCAAGGCAAATGCTGACCGAACGCCGGGAAATTAAGATGGCATACAGCAAAAATCGCCTGACCACCGGCTTGCCGCTCTCTTCTAAAATCTGGATGGGTGAATACACATCGGTTGGAAAACAGGGAATTGCGACTTTTGAAGAATTAGCGGAGAAATCTATAGGCATAGAGCGCCTGGCAGTTTTAAGGGCCGATGTGGATAATCTGGGAAGGGCTTTCGTGTCCGGCTTCGTAAGGGAAGACGGCGAGAAAAACAGATATGTCACCCTTACCAGGACTGCTACGCTTTCCAGGCAATTATCCCTATTTTTCAAGTATTTCATAAACAACCTGCCATCGAGGCAAATGGGCCAGGAATTTTCCCTCACTGGGAAAAAAGAAGCGGCACCTATGAATGTGACCATTGTCTATTCCGGCGGAGATGATTTATTTATTGTCGGTGCCTGGAATGAAGTAATTGAACTGGCCGTAGACCTTAAAAACGCCTTCCAAAAATTTTCCGGTGGAACTTTAAGTATTTCAGCTGGGATAGGGATATACGATCCCTCCTACCCACTGGCGAGAATGGCTTTGGAAACCGAAGAATTGGAGAAGGCTGCTAAAAACAACCCAGCGAAAAACTCAATTTCACTCTTTGGAGAAGAAGTTATTAGAAATCAAGTTTGTGCCAGGCACACCTATAGCTGGGAGATTTTTGAAAAGCAAGTAATTGGAGAAAAACTAAGACTTCTTCAGGCGTTTATTAAGAAGGAAAAGCAGGCCGGGGAAGAAGGCGCTTTCGGCAGTTCGTACCTGTATAACCTTATGCAGTTAATCAGAGAGACTGAGGATAACGGTGCAAGAATAAATATTGCCAGATTCGCCTATCTCCTTGGCAGGATGGCTCCTGCTAAAAAAAATGAACAGCAATACAAAGAATATAAAAGCTTTGCCGATAAAATGTATGCCTGGATTCTAAGCACGGAAGACAGAAGGCAGCTTCTTACGGCAATGACCATATTTATTTATCTGCAAAGGCAAAAGGAGGAATCTTAATGTCAGTGGATTGGAGAGAACAGTTGGATAACAAGGCTAGGGAAATGGGTCTGGAACAGGACTATGTTCAGGAAGCTGAAGAAGTAATCAAAAAGCTTATCAGAAATGATAAAGGAAGAGATGTTATTGACTTAACAGTCTCGAAATTAAGAAACATCCTGACCTTAGTCAATCAACTCTATAATGAGGCAGTTCGCATTAGTATAGAGAAGCTTCCGCCTGATTTACAGGAGAGAGTCCGGTATCTTAAGATTAGGATTGTCTATGAAGCCGGTCGTGACAGAGTTATGAAAGATTTCATTCAAAGAGCCAAACTAGTGGAAAAAGTAGAAGCCATAGGAGACAGCAGAAAGAAATTCTTGGATTTCGCCCGGTATATGGAAGCCTTGGTTGCCTATCACAGATATTACGGCGGTAATGACTAATTGAGAGGAGAGGGAATTATGTACGGAAAAATTTTAATAAAAGCAAAACTACATGTCCTTACGGGGATGCATATTGGGAGTTCCAATACCTTTTCCGCAATTGGCGCGGTGGATTCTATCGTTATTAAAGACCCGGTCACCAAACTGCCGATTATACCGGGGAGCAGCCTGAAAGGCAAATTGCGTACTCTTTTAGCCAGGAGTATTGCTAACAGCATTGTTTTAAATGATTGTAACAACGACCCTTATGAAGTAAAAAGGCTATTTGGCTCCAGCGGCAAGGACAAGATTTACAAATCCCGTTTGCAGTTTGCCGATGCCTTTCTCCTTAACTCAGCTAAACTTCAAGAAGTCGGCGGAACCACCGAAGTAAAATTTGAAAACACTATCAGCAGAACGACTTCTATAGCCAATCCACGCCAAATTGAAAGAGTTGTGAGAGGGGCGATTTTTGATGTCGCTATAGTTTATGACATCGAGAATGAAGAAGAAGTAATTGCGGATTTTGAAAACCTAAGCAAGGCTATTAAACTTTTGCACTTAGATTATCTGGGAGGCCATGGAACCAGGGGATATGGCAAAGTAAAATTTGCTGACTTTGAAGTTAAAGTGATAGAAGGTGATTCTAAAAACATCAGTACCCAAAAGCTAAGCGAAATAATCAAAGGTGTGGAAGATTATGAAGTACTCTCTATATAAACTGGAATTTACAACGGCCATTCACATTGGTGATGACAGTGGTATGTCTTCCTTAGATAGCAGTGAAATGGCTGTCCATGCCGATACTCTTTTTTCAGCCTTATGCCTTGAAGCCTTGCAGAGTGGGGGGCAGGAGTTGTTATCCCAATTCAGTGCTGAGGTCAGAGGCGGTAAACTTTTATTAAGCGATGCCCTGCCTTATGACGAAGAGGAGTACTATTTGCCTAAACCGGTTCTTGCTGCCAATCAGCGAAAGGAAAGCTCCGGCAGCCACAATAAAAAGAAGTTTAAGGATTTAAAATACATTCCTGTAAGCCAGTTCTCAGCATACCTGAAAAATCTGCAAAGCGGCAGTGAGAGTTTCGATCCGGAAAGTATAAACAAATCCTTTGGCAATTATGAAACCTACACCAGAGCTGCGATTAAAGGCCTTGAAGAAACTAAGCCCTATCATATCGGAGTATTTAGATTTATTAAGGGCTGTGGGCTCTATATCATTGCCGCCTATTCAGAAGATAAGCAAAATCAGCTCTTGTACAGGCTTTTAACCTCTCTGTCATACAGCGGACTGGGTGGTAAAAGGACTTCCGGTCTGGGCAAATTTAAGATAGCTGAGGTAAACAGTATTAGTGAAGAAAGCAGCCAACCGGCCTTAAAGACTTTCTATCATTTGCTTACGGCTGGTGATGCTCCTTACCAAATGGCGATAAGCGTCTCTCTGCCCAAAGATGAGGAACTGGAGCAGGCTGCCGCCATGGCTTCCTATTCCCTGGTGCGCAGAGGAGGATTTGTCCAATCCTCGGACTATGCGGATACTCCCCTAAAAAAACGGGTTATCTATATGTTTTCCCCCGGGTCCTGTTTTGCTCATAGGTTTGAGGGAGATATCTATGATGTTGCTCATTATGGAAGGCACCCGGTTTACAGGTACGGCAAACCCATGTTTATGGGGGTGAAATTATGATTTCCTTAGGCCATTTGGAAACTTACAAGCTTAAGATCAGAACTTTGGCTCCGGTATTTATCGGCTCAGGAGTCAAGCTAGTTAAAAGAGAATACCTATTTCAACCTAACGGACACCAAGTTTTCTTTGTTCAGTTTGAAAAGTTAATAGCTTTCCTGGAGCGCAAAGGGCTTCTTAATTCTTATGAAAAGTATATGCTGGGCGAACATGGCAATATAGGGCTGTTTGAGTGGCTGAGCCGGCAGAAGGTTACTCAAGAAGAATTTAAACAATTTATTGCCTATGGCATTAGTGCCGGGGATGCTCTGGAAAGCGGATCTTTCCGGGAGATATATACCTTTATTAAGAATTCACAGGGAAAGCCCTATCTGCCTGGGAGCAGTATCAAAGGAGCCCTGCGAACTGCTTTAGCGGCTAAGATGATTAGGGATAAAAGACAGGAATTCACACAGCAGTTTCAAGGAATCGAGGAAGAGGCAGATCGCCAAAAAAGAGGCAAATATTATCTCCAAAAACAAGCGGATAGCTTAGAAAAATCCCTTTTTCGTAAGTTGAATTTGCTCCGGGACCGAAGATGGGCTGATGCCGTAAATGATTTGATGCGCGGAGTTCAGGTTAGTGACAGCCTTCCCTTTGATCCGGAGAATCTGGTTCTTTGCGTAAAAATTGACAGGGGAAAAGATGGCCGGGCAAATATAAAAAAGGACTCCGGATTGCTCTTTAGGGAATGTATTAAGCCCGATACAGAAATTGAGGCTTCTCTCACCTTAGATAAAGCTGCTCTCAAGCAAACCGGTATAACTTTGGAGTACTTGCTCAAAGCCTTACAGGAATTTGATCAAACCTACAGAGAAAGTTTTGAGTCAGTATTCCAGGAAGTCAAGGGTGACGCCCCGATAAAAGTTTCGGAAGGGGTACCTTTACTCTTAGGCGGAGGGATAGGCTTTGCATCTAAAACCTTGATCTATCCGCTGGCAAAAGATAGAACTAATGGCGTGAAACTTGTCAGTAAAATACTGCATAAGCAGTTTGATAAGCATAAGCACGATAAAGATGTTGCGCTTGGAGTGTCTCCTCATAGGTTGAAAATTACTAAATGCAACCAGAAGTATTATCCTATGGGACGATGTGAAGTAATAATAAATAAACAAGAGAAATGGTGATAGAGTGTTAACTAGAATTATAATAACGCTTACAGTCCAAGGTGAGGCTGTCCCGTCCGTTCACTGGGGTTCACTTCTGCATGGCGTGCTCATGCAGAAGTTGAATCCTGATTATGTAGATTTTCTGCATGGCAGCGGGCTGAAACCCCTAAGCCAATATGTCCTGCCCCTGAACCAAGCCGAGGGAGGGAAAGGGCTGAAGTGGACAGTAAATCTCATGGGAGAAGATGCTGTGCAGGAAGTTTTGCCTGTTCTCCAGTCAATAAAAGAATACTATCTCGAACATAAAAAAACCTATTTAAAAGTTGAGGAAATCAATGTAGACAAAAAGGTAAGTGAAGAAGAGTTCTGTTTTAAATACTTAGCGGATAGCGAATATTTGAGGTATCCCCCAGTAAAATTCCTTACTCCTTGTTCCCATAAAAGCGGCGGCCAGTATTCTCTATTCCCCAGCACAGAACTTATTCTCAAAAGCTTAGTCCAAAAATGGAATTCCTATGCCAGTTTGCATGCCCTGCAGGATGAAAAGGCTTTAGAGCAAATGATATTTTTCACCCGAATCCAGAGTTACAATTTGAGGAGTACGAAATACTACCTGGAAAGCGTCAGGATTCCGTCCTATATAGGCAAACTTACTTTGGCGGTACAAGGCCCCGACCCCCTAGTCAGATTGATTAATATGTTATTATACTTTGCCGAATACTCAGGAATTGGAATCAAGACTTCTTTAGGGATGGGGGCTTGTGTAATTAGTCGACCTTGAGTCTTTGGTATATTTCAGAAATGTAAGCCGCAAAACCGTCTTGGAACATTTGATAGATAAGGGTTGCAGGGCCGAGGATTAGAAAAAATAAATCCCCGTAAAGGGACGGAAACTGCTTCTATAGAAGCTCTAAGACTGCCTTAAACTCCGTTATAAAAGCTAACTCCTCGTAAGGGGACAGAATTAGTTTATGCTGATTTATTGTCTGAGGGGAGGTGATATTCTTGAGCTTTCTTTATGTGAGTGAATCTAATTGCAGGCTTTATATTGATTCGGGAAGGATAGTTGCAGAAAAGAAGGACGGAACTAAGTCCATCCTGCCTTTAGAAATACTGGAGGGAGTTGTTCTTTTAAGCAATGCAGATGTTACGACTCCTTGTGTAAAAGAATTATTGGAGAGAGGGATACCCTTAACCTATCTTTCAAAAAGCGGCGCTTTCTATGGCAGGTTAGAGTCTACAAAGCATATCAATATTGAGCGGCAAAGAGAGCAATTTCGCAAAGGAGATGATAAAAGATTCTGTTTGGGATTTGCTAAAAGAATAATTACAGCTAAAATTAACAACCAATGCGTTATACTAAGACGCTATAATAGATATAAGGATCAGAAAAAAGTCGAGGGAATAATTCATGAATTAAGTAAATATTTGGCAGGAATTGAGCGGGCGAAAAAAATAGATGAGATCTTAGGTTATGAAGGAGCTTCGGCAAAAAAATACTTTGAAGCTTTGGCACTGCTAGTCAAAAAGGAATTTGCATTCAAAGGAAGAAACAGAATGCCTCCGCGTGATCCCTTTAATTCTTTGCTAAGTCTCGGATATACCTTGTTAATGTATGAGATATATACCGCAGTTGTTAATAAAGGGCTTCATCCCTATGCAGGTTTTCTTCACCAAGACAAGCACGGTCATCCTGCTCTTGTAAGTGATTTAATGGAAGAATGGAGGCCTGTAATTGTAGATTCTTTGGTGACCAGTATTTTAAATAGCGGTACTTTAAAGCCAGCAGATTTTACTGTTTCACAAGAAAATAATGCTGTTCTTCTGGAAAAGGGAACATTAAAGCTATATCTTAAAGAGTTTGAAAAGAAGATCAGGACAGAAGCAAAGTACTTAACTTATATTAATAATTCGGTTAGTTTTCGTAGGGCTATTCAGCACCAGGCCAGTCATATGGCCAAAGCTATTGAGGAAAATGACAGCTCGCTATATCATCCGGTAAGAATTCGTTAATTGAGGGATTCAAATGAACTATAAAAATTATGATAGCTATTTTGAAATCGATCTAAATATCCCTTCCGCCAAGAGAAAATATTTAGTGGTTGTTATTTATGATATAATGGATAACAAGAGGAGGAATAAACTGGTAAAATATTTAAAGGGTTTTGGGTTTAGGGTTCAACGTTCGGCTTTCGAATGTATTATTGATAAAAATAAATATCAAAAGTTAGTGGATGGTATTCCGAAATACCTTGCTAAGGAGGATCTTCTACGAATCTATCGCCTTGCCGGCTATGCCGATGTCAAGATGTGGGGACAAGTAGGGGAAACGGAGATTGAAGAAGTGGTTATTGTATAGAATCCCACCGGAGATTCAGATTAATTAACTATTTCAAGATTAAGCAGGAGTTTAAGGATTATCCTTACAAACAGTTGATAATAACCATGGCAGCATATATATGCAAATTTCAGGTATCATACTGAATAATTATGCGTAATTGCCATGTGCGAGAGCTTCCGCACCGCACTTAGAGCAGAGCCAGACGAAGGACATTTTGGAGGAAGAACTAGGTGACATCTTATGTATACTACTGTATAAGCCGCAAAACCGTCTTGGAACCCTTGATAGATAAGGGTTTCAGGGCCGAGGATTAGAAAAAATAAATCCCCGTAAGGGGACGGAAACAGACATGATATTGACGTTTAACGCCAAGTTCTTGTAAATTAGAAAAAATAAATCCCCGTAAGGGGACGGAAACATTCATAGTCTAATCATCATTAGCTCCTGATTTCATTAGAAAAAATAAATCCCCGTAAGGGGACGGAAACGATTGCCGCAATGGCAGACTCCACATCGTTTTCTATTTCATTAGAAAAAATAAATCCCCGTAAGGGGACGGAAACCGTGGAAAAAACATTCAGACTCGTATACTCAATTAGAAAAAATAAATCCCCGTAAGGGGACGGAAACTTGCATCACAAAGGAAATTGCGTAATTAGAAAAAATAAATCCCCGTAAGGGGACGGAAACCTATTATTGTCTGATGTAAAGGTCTCAACTAACATTAGAAAAAATAAATCCCCGTAAGGGGACGGAAACATAGCCATAGTTGTCTGAGTCTCCGACATTAGAAAAAATAAATCCCCGTAAGGGGACGGAAACCTCGACTTCTTCGTTTTTCAATAATTCACTTCTATTAGAAAAAATAAATCCCCGTAAGGGGACGGAAACGATTGTAGCAAATTCCAATCTTCCAGATTATTAGAAAAAATAAATCCCCGTAAGGGGACGGAAACATTATGATTATTTAGATATTTCACATTTCCATTAGAAAAAATAAATCCCCGTAAGGGGACGGAAACACAGAAGTGAAAAACAATCTGCATATCATCGGTATGTATTAGAAAAAATAAATCCCCGTAAGGGGACGGAAACTACATTGCGTCCGACGTCTGAAGGTCTGTGCGAACATTAGAAAAAATAAATCCCTGTAAGGGGACGGAAATCAGTTTATGCTAATTTAACTTTGAGTGAGGTGAATAATTACACTTTTGCCGGCTATGCTGATGTAGAAATTTGAGATGCCTGTGCCTTATCTGGGCCAGGGTGAAGGGAAAAAGAGAGAGGAGGATTATTTTATGCTGAAGGTAATGATTACCGCAGTGGGGAAAAGAGACCCCTATGCCGTAGATAAGGATAAGAACCTTACCGAGGGTTCCATCTTGGGGGCAGTTAGAGAATTATGCCCGGATATTGTTTTTCTGCTATATACCATCGAGCAACCTGATAAAAAAACCAACTCTACCGAGGCTAATTCCCGGGAAACAAAAGCGGAAATCAATAGGCTTTATCCCCAAATAAAAGTTTATGAACGGCCGCTTAACCTTCCTGATCCTACTGATCATGCGCAGATTATTAAACAGTTTAAGGAAGAGATACTTTTTATTAAAGAAAAGTATGCAAATAGTAATCCGCATTTTATCATATCCGTCTCTTCGGGTACTTCCCAGATGCAGAATTCTTTTTTGGTTTTGGTTAACAGCAATTTAATCAAGGCTGAGCTGTATCAAGTAATTGACCCCCAGTTTCTTAAGGAAGGAGAACCACGGACCAGAGCTATACATACCCATTTTCTGGAGGAAGAAAACCAGATAAACCGTGCCCGAAGGTATTATAAAAATTATTACTTTAAGGTAGCTGCCGATGAGCTTTTGGAACTGGCCTTAAACACCATATTCCCGGAAAGGCAAAAGAAAGCCGAGATATTCTTAGAATTACTTGAAGGCTATTATTTCTGGGATCTTTACCAACATAAGGAGGCTTTGGGAAAACTAACAAAGGCTTACGAAAGTATTAATAAATTTTACAATATGAAAGAGTTGGCCGGCATCTTAGCTGCACAGATTTCCATGTTAACTAAAATAATTGAGATAGGGCCCAAAGAGCATTATATAAATCTCTTGGATCTTTATCATAACGCCCTTAGGAGGAAGAAAGGCGGTCAGTACGCTGATGTAATAAGCCGTTATCGGAGGCTGCATGAAGGAATTTGCTATTATCTTTGCAGAGAGAAGTTAGGGGTAGAGCCGGGCAGAGAAGTAGAAAGGCAACCGCAATGGGTCAAGAGTTATTACAAGTCTTATAAGCCGTCCGCGAGGATTCAGATGAAAGAAATCGCGGAATTGTATCTGGTAAAGTTAAATAGGCCTATTATTAAAGATAAGTTGGCAGCTGATATGCGGATTTATGATATAAAACGTAACGACAGTATTAATGCTCATGGGATGAATCCTGTTTATGAAGAGGATGCCAATAGGGCTATGAAACTGCTAAAAGAGCTTTTTAAGGAAGCATTTGCGGATTGTGATATAGATGATTATGTCTTTAGCAAGGAAAAATTGGCTCAGGTAGAAAAGTGCCTTTTTGACAGTCTCTAAGTAGTCGCTAATTATTAAGAGTATTTGGCAGCATCTTTCATTTCTTAAGCTGATTATGCTGATGAAAGGCGGTAGGCACGTGGATAACGAAATCAGGCGAATTGTATCCCGGGAGTTTCTTTCTCAGAAACTTGATAGAAAAACTTGGGAAGGCGCTGCTTTGACCGGAGGAGTACTCTTCCTGCAGATTACCCGCAAGTTGGATGAACATCTCGCCAAGATGCTGATCCTTGCGGGGAAAGGGAAGCTTCTCCAGGTTTGATCATAATAATTCTCTTCTTCGACTCCTTGAGCATATTAAGTGCGATTATGAAGAGTTGGGCATGAAAAGCACTGCTAAACAGAAAAATAATTATTGTAGAATACTGTTGTTAAATAGTACTATTATAATAATGTTTACAGTAATGTGTTATTATTAGGAGCGGTGAAAGATACCGAAATTAAGGAGGAAAACCATGCCTGCCAAACTCTTAAAAAAAAGCCAAGACGAAGTAACATTCCTCATCGAGATCGAGGCGGAAACTTTTCAGAAAGCATTGCTGGAAGAATACCGGAAAGCTACCGCCGGGAATGAACAAAAAAATGTCTCCCCGTTCTTAAGCAACGAAGCTGTCATGAGACAATTTCCCGGGTTAGAAGGTATTTCTTTTAAAGCGCTGGACAGAATTTTGCCGGCTTACTATGCCGATGCTCTTAAGGAACTGGGAATTCAACCTCTAACCTTTCCGAAAATTATGCCGCAAGCTACCGAACTGGGGAAAAATTGCCTAGTCGAAGTTCAAGTTAAGATTGAGCCTGAGATTGAGCTTAAGCAGTTCGAAGGTTTAGAAGGAACCTATACTCCGGTTATTGTTATTGAAGAGGATATAGCACAGCAGCTGGACGGTCTGCGCAAACAGCACCAAGCCGAAAATGACGATGCCAAACTTCTGGCAAACCTCCCCTTCGCTTCGGTGGACGCTCTGATTGAAGAGATCCGTAAGTCACTTACTTCCATGGCTGAAGAAAAGACCGATACTAATAAGAAGGAAGCGGTGTTCAAACAACTTATTGCTGCCAATCCATTAACCTTAGCGGAAGAAATAATTGAGCAGCAGACAATGGTTGAATTCGAACAAATACAAAAACAAATGGGTCGGCAGACCATGCAGAGCTACCTGAAATCAACCGGACAAAGCTTGCTTGATGTCCAAAAAGAATTGCGCCCTCAAGCTGAGGCCAGGGTTAAAAGGAACTTGCTGTTAAGCGCTGTCGCTGAGGAAATTGCAGCTGAGGTAACAGAAGAAGATATTAGAGAAGCTTTGACTAAGCAAGCTGGTTTATATATGGATTTAAGCTTTGATTACGAAGCACAGCTGAAGAAAATAGAAAACATACCCGGAGGTTTAGAAAGGCTGCGGCAATCTATTTTGATGGAAAAGGCCACCGATTATATTATTTCTAAAGCAGTTTTGCACGAGAATGAACCCCAAAATATTCTCGCTGTTTTGCCTGAATATCTGATAAATTAAGGAAAAGGTTTTTCTGCTATAATAGGGGTATTCTATCTAAGAAAGCAGATGAAAAAAGAAAAGATGAACAAGGATAAACTGTTCTCGCACGATTCCGCACTGCTCCCGCTGGCGGCCGGGACTATTACCGCTGTTATTTGGGGGTTTTCTTTTGTTTTCACGAAAGATGTTTTAAGTAATACTTACCCCAGTCAGCTTTTAGGATTAAGGTTTGGTGCTGCAGCCCTGGCTCTGACTGTTCTGAAGTTAACCGGATTGATCAGGGTTAATTTCCAAGGTAAGAATTGGCTTAGCCTTATCCCCTTAGCTCTTTGCCAGCCGGTAATTTATTTCCTGGGGGAGACATGGGGGATTAAGTGGACTACCGCCTCCGAAGCGGGAATGATTATTGCTTTTGTTCCTGTTTTTTCGGCCATAGCGGCAGGCATCTTTTTAAAAGAGAAAATTCATAAATTGCAGCTGGCCGCTATTTTGCTGTCCGTTGCCGGGGTAATAATTGTGGTTACGGCACAAGGGAAAATAGAGTTTAATCAGCACCTCTGGGGGATTTTGGCCTTATTGCTGGCAGTGGTCAGTGCCGGATTCTACAGCCTTTTATCTAAGAAAAGCTCGGCTGATTTTACACCGGTGGAAATTACCTTTGTAATGATGTGGGTCGGGGCTCTTCTGTTTAACCTGCTGGGAGTCCTGGAAGGTCTTCTTGCCGGTAACATTAGTAATTATTTAGCGCCGCTGGGGAGCTTTGACGTAGCCATCGGCGTAATCTATCTGGGGGTTCTGTCTTCGGTTCTGGCTTTTTTCCTGTACAACTATGCTCTCTCCCGGCTCAAAGTCAGCCAGTCCGCTCCGCTCTTAAATCTGGCTACTGTTGTCTCGGTTGTGGCTGGGGTACTTATTCAGCATGACCCCTTCAGCTGGCGGCATGCCATCGGGATAACCCTTATTATCCTGGGAGTCTGGGGAAATAATATATTTGCCAACCCAATTGAAAAGTAATCCTAAAACCAACTGAAATTGACTGTCAATCAATAAGTATTATGAGACTGATAGTGAATAACGAGGCTTAAGACTGCATATTATATTCTATGGAGTATGGGAAAGCTGGTCGTCTTGAGGTCGTTGACCGGATGCTGCCCTTCAAAAGTACTCCGTGACGGGGAAGAGCCCTTCTTAGGCCCTTCCCCGTTTTTTACCCTGAGATGGAAATGGCGAAAAAAGTAAATTGTTTACCTTAGACAATTATGTAAATAAATGGTATCATAATTTACGAGAGGCTTGTTTATTCCAGGGGGGGAATGTTATGCGCAACTTTAATAATATTAAAGTTAAAGATGCTATTTCTCCTTCATTTAAAACTGTTTCCAATAATTATTCGGCAGCCCAGGTCTTAAAAGAATTAGTGGATTGTAATTTGGAAGAAGCTGTTATAACCAATGAGGGCGGTAATTTCTGCGGACTGGTTACCAAGAAGCATCTCCTGCGCTGTCTGACTAACCAAATACTGAAGGAAGATATGACTATCGGGGATTTGATGTTAAGCGAACCCTTGGTTACTTATCCCTATGAAGACTTAAATAAAGCCCGCGAAAAAATGCGTCAAGCCAAAGTAGGCAGACTGCCGGTTATTGATCAAAACGGCAGAGCCCAAGGGATCCTAACGGCTATGGAGGTCTGCAATGCTTATTCCCGTAAGATTGAAAGCATGGGTCTGCAATTGGAGGCCATTTTTAATACTGTTGACGAAGGTATTATTGTCGTTGATCATAACCGGAAAATCAACTATTGGAATCTTGGAGCGGAAAAGATTTATGGGCTTAGACAGGAACAGATTTTAGGAGAATTAATCAATGACGTTTTTCCCGATAGCTTTATCTTAAGAGTATTTGCAACAGGTGAGGCTGTTTATCACGAATACGAAATAACTCCCTCAGGCAAACATTTGTTGAAATGCGCTATCCCCTTTGTACAGCATCCCGGTAAAAAATGGGTTGTCTGCAGTGTTCAGGATGTGACGAAGTTTGTGAACCTTCTGCATGAGTTGAATCAAGTAAGGGAAAGAGCCACTACCTTAGAAAAGAAGAGTAAAACTGGACATGAAAATATGCAGCTTTTAGTTAAAACCAAAAGCGGGCTTTTTCGCCAGGTATTAGAAAACGCTAAGCTCTTAGCCCGGACGGATTCGACTGTTCTCATCCTCGGGGAAAGCGGGACGGGGAAGGAACTAATGTCCCAGACAATTCATAATTTAAGCAACCGGCGGGATAAGCCTTTTATTGTTATTAACTGTGCAGCTATTCCGGAAAGCTTATTTGAAAGTGAATTATTTGGCTATGCCAAGGGGGCTTTTACAGGAGCAGTAAAAGAAGGCAGACCCGGGAAGTTTGAATTGGCTAACGGCGGCTCTCTCTTTTTAGATGAAGTCAGCGAGCTTTCTTTTGATATGCAGGCTAAGCTGCTCAGGGTTTTGCAGGAAAAAACCTTTTACCGGGTTGGCGGTGTAGCCCCGGTTACCACTAATGTCCGGATTATTGCGGCTACAAATAAAGATCTTTGGAATATGGTTGAAACCGGCAAGTTCCGGGAAGACTTGTTTTACCGTCTGAATGTTCTAAATCTGAAGCTCCCTGCCCTAAGGCAGAGAAAAGAAGATATACCGAGCTTAATTGATCATTTTCTTACGGAGTTTTCGGCAAAGTATCAGACCATAGCTCCTATTATTTCCGAGGAAGCTTTGGAGTTTATTATGGAATATGAGTGGCGCGGCAATATCCGGGAACTGCGCAATTTTGTTGAACGGATAGTGGTTTTAAGCTCGGGTAAAGTATTGAAAAAAGACCAGGTTATGAAGATTATTTACGGCGATTTCCAGTATAATAATGATGCTGGGGAGCAGGCGGAAGCAGAAATGCCCCCTACCGGTTTAAATGATTTCTTGGATAATAAAGAAAGAGAGATCATCTTTGAATTGCTGCAGAAGTACAAGTATAACAAATCCGAAGTGGCCAAGGCTTTGAATATTCCCCGCAGTACATTGTATTATCGGATGAAGGCCTTAAACATCATCCCCTAAGGGACTGTCGCAAACTGGCGTTAAATGCTCATCTCCGGTCATTCCTTCCTCAGCCTTATCCTGGAATCTCAATCAGGTATTAGTTTTGCGACAGCCCCTTATTGTCAAATAGTAGACAGCTATAAGCGTCAAAAAACTGACGGCATGTCGGGATTTTGACGTTTTTTTTATTTGGCGCCAGGCAAGAGAATGGCCGGCCATTTTTTGGCCTACGGGAAATCTTAATGTACAAGGCTTTATAAAAATTCTGGTAAATAGTTTAAATATTATGAAAATTGGCACAGAATTTGCTTATTAGATTTAATAATAGTAGCGGCTTATCAGCCATCCCGGAAGGGGGATCATCTGTCTAATCTACAGCAACATAATCTACAGCAACAGTTTTTTAAGTGGGAGACTGAGAAAGAGATGTGCTATTTATCACAAATAGAGGGGGGATATCGGTAAGATTGCTTTTTCCTTTTGAAAAGCAAGACTAATAATTTGGTTTCTGGAAAGGAGGAAAACAAAAAATGCTAACCACAACGACGCTGACAATTATTGGTTTGGCTATTTGGACTTTTGGCTTTCTTGTTATCAGCGGCTTTCTGCAAAAGACTTATCTCAAATACAAACCCGGCAGAAAGGTACCGGCAATAGAACTGCGTGATGATGTAGACTATTATCCTGCTAACCCGGCAACCTTGTTCGGTGACCACTGGGCCTCAATTGCCGGCGGTGCACCTCTGGCCGGGGGTGCAACAGGCCCGATGTGGGGGTTTCTGCCCGCTTTTCTGTATATTACTATAGGTAATATCTTCTTGGGCTCACCTCATGATTATGCCACTATGCACCTCTCCATGCGCAAACGGGGTATGACCATTGGCGGCTTGATTTCTGAATTAATCAGCAAAAGAGCCGGGAAAATGGGTGTCTTTCTCGGCTGGTGCAGTATTGCAGCGTTTTGCGCTACTTTCTTAACTGCCTTAGCTGCTCTGTTCGAGTCCACACCCCAATTGACGCTTCCGACCCTGGCTTTTACCGGTTGTGGTGTTATCATGGGATTCTTAATTTATCGGTTTGGCTGGCCGGTTATGAGGGCTACTATTCTGGGAGTAATCATTGTCGCTATTTGTATTGTCTTAGGTCTCAAATATCCGATCAGTTTGCCGTATTATGCTTGGTTTGCTCTTTTTACGATTTATCCGATTATCTCGGCTTCCATCCCGGCCTGGGTTTTGGTTGAACCGCGGAACTGGCTTAACTTTATCTTCATGTGTGTAGGAGCCTTGGTTCTGTTAATTGGTTGTATAATTGGCAATCTTCCCATTCAGCTGCCGGCCGTTCTTCTGACGAGTTCCAAGGGGCCTATTTGGCCAATGCTTTTCCTGACTATTTCCTGTGGTGCCTTGACCGGGATGCATGCTTTCTGGACAACAGGCTATACATCCCGCCGCGTGCCGGATGAGAAATTTGTCCGCCTTATCGGCTATGGCGGTGAAGTGCTGGAAGGGCTGACAGCATTTGTGGCCTTAGCTTCCGCTGCGGTCTTACCCTTAGCTCTCTACAGCGAATACATCGGTAAGGGCTGGATCTTTATTCTCCAAAACGGCTATGCGGAAATTGCCGGGAATGTCTTTTCCTTTATTCCCACCAGCGTCTGGGCGGTCTGGGGAGGACTCTTAGGCAGCATCTTTATGATCACCACCCTGGAATCCGGAGCCCGGAATATGAGAACATTCATTCTGGAGCTCTATGGCATGTTTATTAAGCCGGTATCCCCCAGCAATGCGCCCGCCAAGTGGGTTGCCGCAACCTTTTCCTTGGGCTGCCGTTGCCGCTTTGGCCTTGTCCGGAGCCTGGTTCTATATCTGGATTCTCTTCCCGGCCTTGTCCAGCTTGCTGGCTTTAATGTCCTTTATGACCATAATCGTATGGCTGATGCTGGTCGGCCGGCCCACAGGCTATTGGTATTTTGCCCTGTTCTTTACAACCTTTGTTATAGCCATACCCGGGGCATCTTACCTCAGCTACACTTATGTAGTTCAGGGAATGTATCATCTCTGCTGGATACCCGCTCTGGCTATAGTGCTGACCTTGTTCTTCTTTGTTGATTTCTCCAAGCGGAAGAAAGCTATGACGTCTGAGGAAATTGCCCAGGCCACCAGGGAAGAAGAAGAGGAAGATGATGCTAAATCTTGGGCCAGCTAAATATCAAGTTTGATTAATAAGTTAGGACAAAGGGGTATGACCGGGAGAGCTTCTCTTCTTCCGGTCAAAACTCATTTAGGAAATTATTCACATAAGAGGAATTACATGGAATAATATGCTGACAAAGTATATAATTATACTAGAGTTAAATTCCGTTCCAGCTAAATGAGAGCCAAAAGGTTGGAAAGGAGGGATGATTAAGTTAGTATTGGCCTTAATAATTGGCGAATAGGTCTTTAATTGATGCTTTGTCAAGACTTAAGATGAGAGGATAAGTGGAGGTGCTTAACTATGGGAAACACTCAATTGAGTCAAATTCAAAGGCTTTATCTGGAAGCTTTACTGGACGGCCCCCAGGAAACAGGCAAACTTGTTACAATGGTACGCGACAAGCTAACTCAATTAAAATCCGGCAATAATCCGGTGGGCGGCACGGCCAGATCTCAGGCGGTTTTAGACGAGTTGGAAAAGGAAGGCTATATCACTGTTGTGGAGAAGAAAGTTTTTGGGGGCAAAAAATATGCCCTGGCTGACAAAGGCAAACAAGCTCTTGCTTAGGATGGTAAGAAAAGTATGCAGCGAGCGGAATTGACGGGCCTTACCAAACAGCTCGGCAGGCTGGAAAGGAGTCTGTTTAAGATCCGGGCACTTCAAGAGAAAGGCTGTGCTGTTGATTATTCACTCCATGACGTTTATCAGGAACTTAACTATATCAGCGGGCGCCTGCAACAAGCTCGAGCAGTCCCAGGTAAAGCTATAGCCGAAGAATTGACGGCGGTAACTGCCAAACATCAACTTCTGTCTGCTCAATTTCAAGCGCTCACTAAAGAAGTTGAGAAAGACGAGCCAGGTCTGGTTATTGCCAGTCAATGCGCCCTCCCCGATATTTTCTGCCGGCTCAGCAATGCAAGTAAGGGGATGTGGAAATCCTTTCGAACAGTTGGCAACCTTATTCGGGATTGGGATTATGGGTTTCACTATTATCGGCATAACATATTTTTTGGCTTCAGGGAAAATACCTTTTCTTCAGTTATATACAGGCGGAAATCCTCTTCTTAAATTCTCCGGATTTCTGGTTGGAGTTATTATGGGCTTAGTTGCTCATGAGTTTGCCCATGGTATTGTGCTTGCTAATAACGGTATTAAAATTAAGAGGGTTGGGGCTATGGCAGGATCCCTAATCGGGGGCTTTATTGAAGCCGATGAAGCCTTCCTGCAGGCTGATCCCCAAGTGCGTTTAAGATTTAATGCCTCAAGTATTGGAACCAATTTCTTAGCAGCTATAATCATAAGCTTAATTGGTGTTTTAACATCTTCCGATCTTTTATTGTTCATCGCTTTAGGTAATTTATTCTTCGGATTTATTAACTCTTTTCCCGTTAGCCCGCTGGACGGTGGCTGGGTATATGAGGATTTAGTCAATTTGTATGTAACTAACGGCAAACTAAAGAAACTCTTTATGTCGGCCAGATTCGTTCTTCTATTCTTATGGCTTATACTGTTTTCTTTATCTTGTCTCATCTGAAAATCACCGGAGCATACTTCGCAGTCGCTGCCAGCGGCTGCGAAGTATGCTCAGCAGGGGTTTATGCGCATAAGATGCGTTTCGGGTTTAAGGAGGCATATCATGCAAACTCAATGGTTTAATAGTATTAAGGTTAAGGATGTTCTGTCCCCTTCCTTTAAAACAGTTCCCAATAATTATTCTGCCGCTCAGGTTTTAGAGGATTTAATTGATTCCAATGCTGATGAGGCTGTTATTACTGATAAATATGGCAATTTTCACGGACTGGTTACTAAAAGATCCCTCCTGCACTGTTTTGACAGTATTGTTGTACAAGGCGAATTAAGCGTTACCGAATTAATGATTGCCGAGCCCTTGGTGGCATCTCCGGAAGAAGATTTAAACACTGCCAGGGAAAAGATGCGCCGGGCTAAAGTGGGCAGGCTGCCGGTAGTTGATCAAACCGGCAGGGTACATGGTGTTCTTACAGCCATGGAGGTCTGCAATGCTTACTCCAATAAACTTGAAAGTATGGGCATTCAGTTAGAAACCATTATAAATACCATTGAAGAAGCAATAGTAGTGATTGATCATCACTGCAAGGTAAAGTATTGGAATACCGGAGCGGAGAAAGTATATGAAATTAAGCAGGAAGAGATTGTGGGAAAGCTTATAAGCGACTTTTTACCCGATAGCTGTACGATAAAAGTATCCCGAACAGGTGAAGCTGTTTATAACGAATATGAAATAACCTCCTTGGGCAAGCATTTGCTGAAAAGTGCCATACCCTTTTTCCAGGACCAAAAGCTCAGATGGGTAGTGTGCACTGCCCAGGATGTCACCAAATTTGTTAATCTTCTCAGTGAGCTTAACCAGGTGCGCGACCGGGTCTTTACCCTGGAAAAAAAGAATAACAGTGAAGATAAAAAAATGGAGTTATTTACCGCAACCAAAAGTAAACTGTTTCGTCAGGTTTTAGAACACGCTAAACTTTTGGCCAGGACAGATTCAACAGTCCTTATTCTCGGAGAAAGCGGGACGGGGAAGGAGCTAATGTCCCAGACAATTCATAATTTAAGCAACAGGCGGGATAAACCTTTTATTGTTATTAACTGTGCCGCTATCCCGGAAAGCCTATTTGAAAGCGAATTATTCGGTTATGCCAAAGGTGCCTTTACAGGGGCAGCTAAAGAAGGCAGGCCCGGCAAGTTTGAATTAGCTAACGGCGGTTCTTTATTCCTGGACGAAATCGGTGAACTGTCCTTTGATATGCAGGCTAAGCTGCTCAGGGTCTTGCAGGAGAAGACTTTTTATCGGGTAGGCGGAGTTGTTCCGGTAACCACCAATACTCGGATTATTGCAGCAACCAATAAGGATCTTTGGAAGATGGTTGAAAACGGTAAGTTTCGCGAGGACTTATTTTACCGTCTTAATGTCTTAAATCTTAAGCTCCCTGCCTTACGGCAGAGGAAGGAAGATATACCGGACTTAATTAATTACTTTATCAGCCAGTTTACGGAAAGATATCAAACCATTGCTCCTATTATTTCCGGCGAAGTACTTGAATTTTTAATGGAATATGAGTGGCGGGGGAACATCCGCGAGCTGCGTAATTTTATTGAACGCCTGGTCGTCCTGAGTCCCGGTAAAGTGCTGCGCAAGGATCAGGTAATTAGAATAATCCGGGGAGATAATCAATACAGCCCCGCTCATTCGGATTATAAGAAAGAAGAGATGTCCGAGACCAATTTAGCAGTTTTTTTAGAGAATAAGGAAAGAGAGATTATTTTTGACCTGTTGAAGAAGTATAAGAATAATAAATCCGAGGTAGCCAAGGCCTTGAACATTCCCCGCAGTACTTTATATTACCGGATGAAGTCTCTGAAAATAGTCTAGATAAAATATTGGCTTAAAAACCTTAAGCTGATTGTCAAAGTTGTTGGTATCAAGTGTCGAAAGCCTGACAGACTGTCAGGTTTTGGGCACTTTTTATTTGCGGTAAATGCTGAGCAAGGGCGGAAAGTCAGGGCTTAAGCTGCAAAAGGTCTAAAGTAGAAGGCTTAAATAAATAAGTTAGTAACAATTAAGAACATTCTGAAAATTGGCACAGGACTTGCTTATTAGTTCTTATGTAGATTGTACCTCTTAAATTATTAAACGCTCCAGGCATTGATATCACTATTGTTTTAAGGAATTACCGAGATAGGCAGTCACTAGGTAGAGAAGGATCATAGAAACGCCTGAGAACACTTAATTTAAGAAGTTACCTAAGTTAAGAAGATACCTAAGTTAAGGTATACCAAAATATAAGGAGGGAAATCTGGTGCGAAACAAATTAATCACCATGCAGGAAGCAGTCGCAAAATACACCTGGGATGGCATGACCTATGCACATGGTGCCGCGTTACCGGTAGGATCTGATTCAATTGCCTTCGGCCGGGAAATGGTCAGACAAGGCAGAAAAAATCTCAATTACATTTCTAACTGCAATACCCAACAAGTCAACTTAATGGCTGCTGTCGGCGGAATTCGGCGCATTGAAGTCGGGTTTTCCGGTCTCGAGGTCTATGGTTTTGCGAACGGCTTGAGGAGAGCGGTCGAAAGCGGCCAAACCATCCTGGAAGATTACTCCAACGGGGCAATTCCATTAAGGCTTTTAGCCGGCGCAATGAATCTTCCGTTTATTCCGGCCACGATCAATATCGGCAATGATCAGCAGTGGTGTTCGGCCGATAACCCGGATGAATATCCGTGTCAAACAAAAATTCCCGAAATAACTGACCCTTTCACAGGCAAGAAATATGGAGCTTTTTCGGTACTTAAGCCGGAAGTGGCCGCTATCCATGTGACTATGGCCGATATGTATGGTAATGCGATTATGCTGGGTACGGAATGGAGCCGTTATGAATTATCCCGTGCTGCCCAAAAGGTTGTTCTGCAAGCAGACTTCATCGTTGATACAGCCTGTATGAGACAATATCCTAACCTGGTCAGAATTCCGGGCGATATCATTGAGGCGGTTGTTTACTGGCCAATGGGTGCCTGGCCGGCCTGTTCCGTTGGTGTTTATGACAGCGACGAAGAGCACATGTTTGAAATGAACAAAGCCTTGAAGACTCCGGAAGGAACCGAAGCTTATGTTCAAAAATATGTTCTTGGTTACAACACCAGGGAAGAATACCTTGATATGATCGGTAAAGAAAAAATTGAAAAACTCTGCAATAATCCCACCACTCATTTAATGGATCCATATCGCAAGTGGATTAAGAGTGACGCGGAAATTAAAGAGCTTGAAGGGAGGTAAGTCGAATGGATTACACGAAACAAGAGTACATGGCTATAGCCACCGGTCGCGAACTCCGGGATGGGGAATTTGCTATCTTGGGTGTGGGTTTAAGCATGCTGGCCGGGTATTTTGCCCAAAAGAATCATGCACCGAACTTAATGACCTTTACTGAAGGCGGGATATTTGGGGCAACACCAGTGGGAGGACTTCCCTGGGGAATCGAATGCAACAGGATTTCAGCCAATGCTACGAGTTTTACCAATGCTATTGATGCTTTATGCTGCCTGGTTGCTTCCGGTCGCTGTGATGTGGGTATTATCGGGGCAGCACAGATTGATAAGTACGGCAATGTTAATACCACGGGCATTTGGGAAGGAGAAACCCCTTGGCAGGCCGGAAAATATACTTTGCCGAGAGTAAGGCTTAACGGCAGCGGCGGAGCCAATGAAATCGCCGTTGGCTGCAAGCGATACCTCATTATGGCCAACCATGAGAAAAAACGTTTCGCTGAGAAAGTCGACTATATCACATCTCCGGGCTATATTAATGGCGGCAATGACCGGGAAAAATATAATTTCCCCGGCGGCGGGCCGTCGGCCATCATAACCACCTTGGGCATTATGCGGCCCGACCCAGTAACCAAAGAATTCTACCTTGATGCTTACTTCGCTTATTCCAACATCGAAGAGATTAAAGAAAACACTGCTTGGGATTTAAAAATATCCCCCAATGTGAGTGTTGTGCCTGAGCCTACGGAAGAAGAATTAAAGAATTTACGGGAAGTAGACGTTACCGGTTCCCTGCGCAAGAAGTAGTAAAAGCGGGCTGGTAATTGCAGCAAACGAGGCCTAAGAGGTTTAATGCTTTTCGGTAAACAATCCGATTGAGGATTGTTGAGGGAAGGGAAGAGTGCTAATCCTCTTCCTTTCCCTCAAGTTTATCTTGGGGAAAAACCAAATAGCGGCAAAATACAATTAGTCTTGTCACCTTAAAAAAATTATAAAAGCAGGATAACATTTGGCAGTTAATAGAAAGATTACAAGGAGAAAGATTACAAGGGGAAAGGTTTATGAAAAGAGAAAAAGCCGGCAACTGGTCTTCCGCGTTCCGTCAATATGTTGAACAATCTGGCTTGGCAGATGACATTAACCGTTGTATGTTTTGCGGCAAGTGCACGGGAATATGCCCCGTCGCCGCCATCAATCCTTCCTACAGCCCGAGGCAGATTATTCGGGAAGTATTACTGGGCAATGATGAGCAAATCCTTCAGAGCGAAGAGATTTGGCGTTGCTTCTGGTGCGCCAATTGTACGGGTAATTGTCCGCAGGAAATCAAATATCCTTTACTTATGCTGGTTCTGCGCTATTATGCTTTGGAACATGGCGCAGGAAAAAAATATGCCACTTTATTTGCTCGCTTTGTCGCCAATGCCAGAAGGGAGGCAGTTACATTTCAACCGACAAAGGCGGAAAGACTTGACCGGATTAAGGCCATGCGCTCAAGTATCGGCTTAAGACCTTTAAGAATTGTCTCCGAGAAGGGAAGAGAGGAATACCGGAAGCTATATGAAATTACCGGGACGGATGCCTGGCTTGCTGATTTGCAGGCTACGGCAGAAGTACCTGTGACATTTAGTTTTCTGGCAGGAAAAATTATTCCGGATAATTATCCGGAAAATAACTCTGAGATGGAGAGGGGGGGATGAGGTGGCAAATCCGGCTAACCAGACAGGAAAACCTTCCCTCATTGACAGGCAGAGAGTTGCTAAGTTGCCTGCACCCGCGAAGATTTTTCTTTTTCTAAGCTGCACCGGCAGTATAGAATACCCCGGAACGGAAAAAGCGGTCAAAGAAGTTGCCAATAGGCTGAACATTGAGTTGGTGGAATCTGAGGATCAGACCTGCTGCACAGGATACATGCTGACCTGTAATGCTTTGAATCCCCAACTTGCTTTAGCTGCCACAGCCAGGAATTTAAGTATCCCTGAATCAATGGGGCTTGATCTGGCGGCATTTTGCAATGGGTGCTATGCCTACATGAGAGAGCTGAGTCACCTTTTGCTGCATAATCCGAACTTCAAAGCAGGCGTAGATGAGGCGTTAAAGGCTCTGGGCCGCGAATACCAGGGCCGTCCTAACATTTACCATGTTCAGGAGTTATGGTATCGCCAGCTGGAGCGGATTAAGAGTATGGTAGTCAGGCCGCTAACCGGCTTGAGAATTGCTTCTCATTATGGATGTCATTATCTGGTTAATAAGGATGTAGCGATTGATGATTTCAATTATCCGACTTTTATGGAAGAAATTTATTCAGCACTGGGGGCAACTCCTGTATTCTACAAAGAAAGGCGGGCCTGCTGCGCTTATTCCGTAGGCAGAGGCTTTACGCATCGCGAGGAAACAGTCCTGCCTCATTTAGCAAAGAAGATGGGCAGCGCTGCAGAAGAAGGTGTTCAGCTAATGACAACGACCTGTCCGGGCTGCAATGTTGCCTTGGATCGTGAACAACCGGCCTTAAAAGAGAAGTATGGCATTAATGTCAATATTCCTGTAATTGATATCTCGCAACTCATTGCGTTTGCCTTGGGCACTCCAATAGACCAGTTGTGTTTTCAGGCCAATACTACTCCCGTACTGCCGGTCTTGGAACGTTTTCTCTAAGTAAGGGAGTTCGAAGCTACTCGCTCAAGCAGAGGGGGAAAAGTTATGAAAATGTTAAATCAGGATGTTCTGATTATTGGCGGCGGAATTGCTGGGATGCAGGCAGCCCTTGATATTGCAGCTTCAGGCCGCAGCGTGGTGTTAGCTGACAAGGATGAAATATTGGGAGGACATGTTAAAGATTATACCTGTCTTTTTCCGGATTTAAGTGATGGCAGGGCTCTGGCCGCTCAAAAGATCGCGAGAATCGAGGCTTCTTCGAATATTACTGTGAAGCTCCTGACAGAAGTCTCGGATCTCGAGCGCTGTGAGGGCGGATTTAAAGCGAGTTTTACGAAAAATTCAGTATTAGAAAGCCAAAACTTCGGGGCAGTAGTAATTGCCGCCGGTTATGGGAACTTTGACGGCACAAAATACGGCGAATATGGTTATGGCCGTTACCCCGGCGTCATCACAGGGATTGAATTTGAGCAGAATATGGCGGAAATTCTCAGGAAACCGGTCAAAACAGCTTTATTTATTAAATGTGTGGGAGCCCGGGATCGCAGCAAAGGAATGCCGTATTGTTCTAAAATATGCTGTATGTATACTGCCAAACAAGCTAAGGAACTGAAAAATGCCCATCCCGCTGCCAATGTCTATGTAACCTATATGGACATCAGAGCCAACTTTAAAAATGGTGAAGAATTTGTCCGCAGTGTTATGGAGGAAGAGAGGGTTCGTTACATCCGGGGGCGTGTCGGCAAGGTGTTTCCAGTCAATGACCGGTTAATAGTCAGGATGGAAGACACTTTAAAAGGTGTTCCTCAAGAAATAGAGGCTGATTTAGTTGTTTTAGCCACAGCTATGGTTCCAATCAACAGCACTAATAATGTAGTGAAGAAAGTCGGCGGCCGGGTTGACGGCAACGGCTTTATTGCCTCGCTGCCATTGGCTGAAAGCTTAAACCCCATGGAAGTGGCTAAAGGTGTTTATTATGCCGGAGCATGCGGTTTTCCGTGTGATGTGCGGGAAGCCCTTAATCAAGGCAGTGCAGCCGCGGCAGGAGTATTGTCTTATTTCTCAAAGCAACGGGAGGCCGTGAATGAGTAATTATTCTGGGAAAGGGGGTCTCCGATGAAGATGGGTCAAACAGCTACTTCTTCCCTGCAAACGGAAGTAGAACAAAAGGCTGATGTCAATCTGGATACCTGCATGCAATGCGGCTGTTGTACCGGTGGCTGCAGCGGGATTGAAGCCATGGACTTCAGCCCCCGGCAAATCATCCAATTAATTAAAATGGATGAACGGGCTGTCTTGTTAAATAGCAGAACCATTTGGATGTGTGTCTCCTGCCATATATGCGAAGACCGCTGTCCGGCAGGGATAAAAATATCCGGTCTCATGGATGCTTTAAGGGCAATAGCTTATGCTCAGCCTACCCTAAAGGCCAATAAACAGATTCATTTTCACAATTTATTTCTTGGTCAGGTAAAAAAATTTGGGCGAACCCATGAGGGGCTTCTGATGCTGAGCTATTCTTGGAAGGCAAAAACACCGCTGCCGCCGACGAAGTTGATTATCGGCTACTTAAAACGGATGAGAGTAGACCTTAAGCCTCCGCATATCCTGGGGAAAGCCTATCGGTTTACTGTGAAAAAAGCTCAGGAAGGGGGCAGGAGCCATGGCGCTTAAAATTGGATATTATCCGGGCTGCTCTCTTCACGGCATGTCTAAGTCTTTTGATGTTTCAGCCCAATTAGTATGCAGGAAATTAGACATTGAACTTAAGGAACTTCCGGATTGGAATTGCTGCGGAGCTACGTCTGGCCATAGTGTTGAGCCAACACTGACCTTAACCCTGGGTGCCAGAAATTTAAATCTGGCGACAAAAAGCGGTTTGCAAGCGGTTACAACACCCTGTGCCGCCTGTTATTCCAATCTGAAGAAAGCCAGTCATGATCTTATAGAGCCCCCAAAAAGGGAACTCGCTCAGGAGTTAATTGGCGAGAAAATTGAAGATGTCGAAGTGTTGCACTTAATGGATGTTATTTCGGAACCATCCGTCATAGAGAACCTGAAAAGCAATATCAAAAAGAAATTCAAAAACCTAAAGCTGGCTTGCTATTATGGCTGTCTAACGGTTAGGCCAAGAACTGAGACTGAAGCAGTTGATTCGGAGAACCCGCAGACTATGGATAAGCTGATGAAGCTTATAGAAGCTGAGACGCTTGATTGGTCCCATAAGACAGAGTGCTGCGGCGGCAGTTTTTCAATTTGCGGGCCTGAAATAGCCAATATCCGGACGGATGAGGTTTTAAGCCAGGCTAAAGCTGCCGGTGCGCAAGCGATTGTTGTAGCCTGCCCCTTATGTCATACCAATTTGGAGATGCGCTTACATGCGCAGAACTCCAACCTGCCGGTGGTATTTTTTACTCAATTGCTCGGCCTGGCCTTGGGCTATTCTGTCAAAGAGGTTGAACTGCACAAAATGCTCGTTAACTCTTTTCCCTGGCAAGAAAAGTTAACATCCTGAAAGTTTTATAAGGAAGGAATTAGTTAACCCTACGAGTTAGCTAAATTTAATAAAGCCAGAGTAAAATAAGCAAGGAGGACGCAATTTATGGAACGTAACAAATATTCCATTGTAGGTGTAGGCTACACACCGCAGGGAAAAGTTCCCGGACGCTCGGCAGCTAGTTTTTATCTCGAAGCGACCATGAACGCCATAAATGATGCTGGATTAAAGAAGGATGATATAGATGGTCTCATCCTTTACCGCGATTTCCCGATTTTAAACGGGGACGCCTTTCATCATACAGCCAATGTAATAACCTACAGTCTTGGCATACGCCCGAAATTCTTAAGCCAGGAAGCTTACTGCTACCGGACCAATATCAATAAAGCAATAGGAGCTATCGAAAACGGAACCTGTAAGTATGTTCTGATCGTCTTTGCCGAGAGCGGCAGAACCGGTCGCCGTACATGGACAGATGAAATTGATGTGTTCAGCGACAAGCCCTATGATGAGTACGGGGCTTACGGAAACATTTCAGCCTTCACCAACTATGCCATATTTGCCAGCCGTGCCATGTATGAGCACGGAACAGGGCCTGATGTCTGGGCGGAAATAGCTGTCGCCCACCGCAAATGGGCCAACCTTAATCCCAAGGCCATTCAGTACGGCAAGCCTTTGACCAAGGAAGAATACATGGCGGCGCCTTTCCTTTCATGGCCATTCCGTGCCCTGGATGCAACTGCATCAACCGACGGCGGCCGCGCCATAATCATCACCACCACAGAGCGGGCCAGACATCTCAAGAATCCGCCTGTCATGATTAGAGGATACGGTACTTACAATGACACTTCCAAGGGCTGGCAGCTTACACCGGGCGATCCTGCGAGCAGTGCCGCTGTTGCCGGACGCCAGGCTTTTGAGATGGCCGGGCTTAGCCCTAAAGATATTGGCGCAGCTCAGATTTATGACTGCTACACCTACACGGTTGAGGCAACCCTGGGTGATTACGGATTTTTTGATAAGAAAAAATCCCGTGACTTCATGACAGTTGAAAATATTGGACCCGGCGGAGCATTCCCGGTAAACACCGGCGGCGGGCTGCTTTCTGAAGGTTATTATATGGGCATGACTCCCATAGCCGAGGCTGTGATGCAGATGTCCCAGCGCTGTGGTGAGCGTCAGTTAGGAGTACTCCCCGGCACAAAAATGCCTGAATTCATGCTCGTCTCGGATAACGGCGGTTTCTATCAAAGTAACGAAACTCTTATTTTAGAAAGGGGGAAATAATAATGGCTCAAGTATTAAAAGTTAATCTTCCTTATGAACTCAGAACCAGCTATGATAATGAACTGTTTTATAAAACTGCTCATGAAGAACAGAAATTTATGCTGCCTCATTGTAAAAGCTGCGGCAAATATTTCTGGCCTGGTGCTTTTATCTGCCAACACTGCGGCAGCACCGATGTCGAGTGGAAAGAGGCTTCCGGCCATGGTAAAATTTATTCCCATGTGGAAGGGCGTTTCCCGTTCCATAAGGCAATCAAAGAATACCTTCCAATCGCCATTTGTTCGGTAAACCTCGACGAAGGACCGCGCGTTTTCGGCCGTCTTGTCAACTATGGCGAAATCGAAAAGGTTCCTTATGATGCGCCTGTGCATGTCGTTTGGCTTCAAGACGATGAAAGAGGATGCACAATCATGGGATTTGAGCTGGAGTAGATTTCTTCATAACGTCCAGAGAATTTAAAGGGGTTGATTTTTTGTTAAGGCGCATTTTGATTAGCTTTATAACCATCGCCATTATCGGCCTAGTTATTTATTGGTTGTTTAACAATAGAAACATGAAAACATACAGGGAATACATGAAGAGAAAAGGCCAGCTGGAAGAATCAATTCAGGATTTTAATGCTGAGGAAAGGTATGCCAATCAGAATATGGTTCTTGCCCTTAACCGGAGGGAAGAAAAGCTATGTATCAGCGTCATCAAGCAAGGTCAACCTGTTCCTTTAATAGTTGATTTTAAGGATATTAGCGGTTCTGAAGTGTTGGAAGACGGAGTAGCTGTTCCGCCCGCTCCTCTTAATAGGACTGCAGATGAAAGCTCTGCCCAGCCTGATCAAGCTCCGGCCGGCAAAGGAAAGCTGGCAGTTAAAGATTTGGTTGCCGAGAGCAAACGAATTAAGAGGATTGACCTGAAAATTATGTTTGATGATCCGCAGAATCCTGATATCCTGGCAAACTTTATATTTTGGGAAGTTGCTAAAGTCAGCAAGGAATATCAACAAGCCATACGTGATGCCTCCTATTGGCATAAGCTCATTACTGAGAGTATCCAAGCAAAGGATCAGGAAGAGTAACAGTAGGTCATTCTGAGTGCCACGAAAAAGCTATCAGCAGAATCCTTTGCCTTACGAGAGCAGCTAATAAACCCATTAAATTTAATATATAAATAAATATTATTAAACATAAAAAATATGAGCTATAAATATTAAATGTAAGCTACAAACATAAAGTATAAGCTAAAACTAAAGCCCGAGGAATGTCTCGGGCTTGTTGCTTCCTAAACAGGGCAAGCTGTGTATTTCTTATTTTCTCTACTCTTTTTTCTTTACTCTATCTCCCTGTGGTATTCCTGGAGAGATTTGATCGTGGCATTATTGGGCGCCTGAAGGTAGGCCGCTATGCCTTTGGCGCTCGCCAAGGCGGCGGCGGTAGTGGTTATATAGGGTATTTTGTGCTTAATAGCGGTTTTCCGGATATAGGAATCGTCCTGCAGGCTGCGTTTGCCGATTGGGGTGTTAATGACAAGCTGGATCTCGCCGTTGACTATACCGTCGGGAATATTAGGACGGCCTTCATAGATTTTATAGATGAATTCAGCGCTAATACCATGAGTTTGTAAAAAGTCACGTGTTCCCTTGGTAGCTTTGATTTTAAAACCCATATTGATAAATTCCCGGGCAGCGTCGACAACAATTTGAGAACGATCCTGCTCAGCGATACTCATCAGAACGGTGCCGTTTAAAGGGAGAGGCGATTGGGTAGCTTCCTGGGCTTTAAAATAGGCTAGGCCAAAGGAATCGGCCAGACCCAAGACTTCACCGGTTGAGCGCATTTCCGGGCCTAAGATGGGATCAACTTCCGGGAATTTGTCAAAGGGAAAAACAGCTTCTTTAACCCCGTAGTGCTTGATTTTCTTCAGCTGGAAGCCGGAGACGAGATCAGTCTTAAGACCTTGATATGCAGCCATTACCAATTCGGTTGCGATTCGAGCCATAGGAATATTACAGACCTTGGATACTAAGGGAACAGTCCGGGAAGCCCTGGGGTTGGCTTCCAGTACATAGACTTGATCCCCGGCAATAGCATACTGGATATTCATGAGTCCAATGACATGCAGTTCCTGGGCAATTTTTTGGGTATAGTCAATGATAGTCTCAAAGTGCTGGTCGGGAATGGTTAAAGGAGGAATAACGCAAGCCGAGTCACCGGAGTGAATGCCGGCCAGCTCAATATGTTCCATTACTGCCGGGACAAAGGCTTTTTTACCGTCTGCGACGGCATCGGCTTCGGCTTCGATGGCGTTTTCTAAGAATTTATCGATGAGAATCGGGCGCTCAGGGGTAACGTTAACTGCAGCTGCAACGTATTCTCTAAGTTTATCCTCATCGAAGACTATTTCCATGCCCCGTCCCCCCAGAACATAGGAAGGGCGAACCATAACAGGATAGCCAATCCTACCGGCTACCCGTAAAGCTTCTTCCAGATTGGCGGCCATGCCGGCTTCAGGCATAGGGATTTTAAGCTTGGCCATCATTTTGCGGAATAAATCGCGGTCTTCCGCCAGGTCGATCACTTCCGGCGCTGTCCCTAAAATCCGTACCCCGGCTTCTTGTAATTCTTTAGCGATATTCAGCGGGGTTTGCCCGCCAAATTGAACAATAACCCCGAGCGGTTTCTCTTTGGCGTAAATGCTTAAGACATCCTCAACCGTAAGGGGTTCAAAATACAGCTTATCTGAAGTGTCGTAATCTGTGGAAACAGTCTCCGGGTTGCAATTGATCATAATTGTTTCGTAACCCAGGTCACGCAGGGCTAAGGCGGCATGGACGCAGCAGTAGTCAAACTCAATCCCTTGACCGATCCGGTTAGGCCCGCCGCCGAGGATCAGAACTTTTGGCCTCTTGCCGGTTTTTACTTTATCGGGTGCATTATAAGTGGAATAATAATAGGAGGCTTTTCCAACTCCGCTTACAGGAACAATATCCCAGGACTGGGCCAGGCCAAGACGCAGGCGCTCATTGCGAATGGTTTCTTCCGGGACATCTAAGATTTTCGCCAGATAACGGTCAGCAAAACCATCTTTCTTGGCCTGGATCAGCAAATCAGCAGGGAGGCTTTGCCCTTTATAAGCAAGCAGCCTTTCCTCCAGCTCGACCAGCTCCTTCATTTGTTCAATGAACCAAGGTTTTATGTAGGTTAAAGCAGACAGTTCCTTAGGAGTAGCACCCTTCCTTAAGGCCTCATACATAATAAACTGGCGCTCACTGCTTGGCTCTTTCAGCATATCCAGAAGCTCGGGCAAGTTTTTCTTATTATAATCTTTGGCAAACCCCAGGCCGTAACGGCCTATTTCCAGGGAGCGAATAGCCTTTTGCAAAGCTTCTTTATAATTTTTGCCGATGCTCATGACTTCGCCCACGGCTCGCATCTGAGTGCCGAGCTTGTCTTCCACGCCTTTAAACTTTTCAAAAGCCCAGCGAGCGAATTTGATAACGACATAATCGCCGGAAGGTGTATATTTATCCAGCGTTCCTTCCCGCCAGTAGGGAATTTCATCTAAGGTTAAGCCGGCGGCGAGCAGGGCGGATATCGAAGCAATAGGAAAACCTGTAGCTTTGGAGGCCAAGGCTGAAGACCGAGATGTCCGGGGGTTGATTTCAATAATTACTACCCTGCCGGTCTTGGGGTCATGGGCGAATTGGACATTAGTGCCGCCAATGACTTCAATGGCTTCCACGATGGCATAAGCATACTTTTGCAGCCTGGCCTGGAGCTCCGGACTGATGGTCAGCATGGGCGCACTGCAAAAAGAGTCTCCGGTATGCACGCCGATCGGATCTATGTTTTCTATAAAACAGACGGTGATCATTTGATTTTTAGAGTCTCTGACCACTTCCAGCTCCAACTCTTCCCAACCCAGGACGGATTCTTCAATTAGAATCTGACCTATCAGGCTGGCAGCAATTCCGCGGCCGGCTATCGTTCGCAATTCTTCGACATTATAAACCAGCCCCCCGCCTGTTCCACCTAAGGTATAAGCCGGACGGACAACGACGGGATAGCCCAGCTCCTGGGCAATTTTTTCAGCTTCTTCCACACTGTAGGCGGGGCTGCTTTTGGGAATCTCGATGCCGAGGCGATCCATGGTTTCCTTAAAAGCGATGCGGTCTTCCCCGCGTTCAATGGCATCTACCTGTACCCCGATCACCTGAACGTTATATTTCTCCAGGATACCCTCTTTAGCCAATTCTGCACAAAGATTTAGCCCGGATTGCCCGCCCAGGTTAGGAAGCAGGGCATCAGGGCGTTCTTTAGCAATGATCTCTGTTAAACGCTGGAGATTTAAAGGCTCGATGTAAGTAGCATCGGCTATGGCCGGGTCGGTCATGATCGTCGCCGGATTAGAGTTTACCAGGACAATTTGATAGCCCAGGCTTTTTAGTGCTTTACAGGCCTGAGTCCCCGAATAATCAAATTCAGCAGCTTGGCCAATGGTAATTGGCCCGGAGCCAATTATTAAGACCTTATCGATATCGTCTCTTTTGGGCATGAACAGCAACATCTCCTTGCTAAAAGTTAATATTCACCATAGATATTAATTAATCATCATAGTTATTAATTTAGGAAGTTAGGGAACAGTCCTGTATAATTATACACAAATATTGCATAATTACAACCTTGGAAATTTTCTGCCATAAGATATCTTCGGTCTTAGGATACCAAAAGTATTCCAAAATAATCGCGGCTCCAAAGAATCGCAGCGTGCTACTAATATTTTAATCATTTTCCACCACCAGTAAATACTTAAAATGGCTTTTTTGGTTAATTTGCCAGAAAAATACTTAGAAGTACCTTAGAATAGTAAAAAAGTCATTTGCTTTGTGGTATGATAAAAATAAAATTTCCTTAATCAGTAAAAAGATACGGGGAGAGATGAAATGAAGAAAATACTCAAGATCCTTGCTTTGGTGCTGTGTTTTTCTATCTTCACGGAACCTGTGTTTGCTGCTGTTAATCAAACGAAAAGATTATTTGGAACAGATAGATATAAAACTTCTGCACAGATTGCCCAGCAATACAACAGCGGGTTTGTCAACAGTGTGGTCTTAGTACCGGGTTCCAACTTTGCGAATGCTCTTCCGGCCAGTGTCTTTGCTCACAAGAATAAGGCACCTTTACTGTTAATTGATTCTACTGCCGCAAAAACCAAGGAAGCTTTTGATTACATCGTCAGTCATCTGACTAAAATTGGCACAATCTATTTGGTAGGCGACAGCAGCCTGATTGGCAGCGACTTTGATGCAAAGCTTAACCAAATGGGGTACAAGAACATTGTCCGAATAACGGGCCCGGACAAATATGAAACAGATCTTTTGATTGCCAAAGAATTAAACGTTGCCCCGGAAACACCTGTAGTGATTAGTTCCGGAGAAAACTTTCCTGATGCTTTAGCGATCTCCAGCTTTGCGGCAGCCTATGGTTGGCCGATCCTTCTCTGCGGGGAAAACGGGCTTTCTTTAAAGATCAAACAGTTGATTGTTCAAAAACAACCCTCTAAGATATACATCACAGGGGGAACAACAGTTATTTCATCCGATACGGAGGCTCAGCTGAAAATTTTAGCGCCCAACGCCAAAATTCAAAGATTTGGCGGCAGCGACAGGTATGAGACCGCTATCCAAATTGCTAAGGAATTCGCTCCCAGCCCCTCGCACCTCTATGTTTCTTCCGGGCTTAATTTTCCGGATACTTTGGCCGGCAGCGTTTTGGCTGCCAAAAGCTATGCACCGATTGTCTTGGTTAACCCCCAAGCTACGACTTTACATCCCGAGGTAAAAGCCTACCTGCAAACAATCAAAGAACTAAAAACCGATGTGAACTTGACTTTCTTTGGCGGGAGCTCTGTGATCCCTTATGGAACAGAAGAATTAATTTGCCGGGAAAGCGGGTTTATTAGCAATAATCTTCAAGCTATGGAAGATGAAGTAATCTCTCTGGTCAATAAGGAGAGAATCGCCAAAGGATTGGAAGCCTTAGCCAAAAATGATGTCTTATGTAACCTGGCCAGGCTTAAAGCTCAGGATATGGCCGATCAGGGGTATTTTGGGCATGATTCGCCGACTTACGGAACGGCATTTGCGATGTTGAAATCTTTTGGGGTCTCTTTTCAAATGGCAGGCGAAAATATTGCCTGTGGCCAGCCAAGTGCCGAGCTGGCTTTGAATAGCTGGCTGGATTCCCCGGCGCATAGGGAAAATATTTTGAAAGAGGAGTACCTGGAAATCGGCGTGGGACTGGCTAAGGACTGTAACGGCCAAACTTATTGGACGCAGCTCTTTATTCGCCCCTAAGTCTCCTAAACAAGACTTTTATGCTTATAAGAGGCTAAAAAAATGGGTTGTTGCATCCTTGACTAAAGTTAGGAATGTAACAGCCCTTTTTTTAGCAAAAGAATCTAATTTCTCTAATCTCTTTTTAAGGTTTGTCTAATATAATCAAATCATCCTCTAAACCCTTCCCTTTTATGAATATATAGACTTTGACCTGGTATTAAATCCAGGTCTTTTTCTTTCTTAAAATAGCATTTAGGAAAAAAGGGATAAGCAGAAATAAGTTAAGGCACTGACCGTGGCCGTGCAAGGAATGGTCAAAACCCAAGCGGTCAGCATTTGCTGGGCAACACCCCAGCGGACGGCGGAAATGCGCTTGGCTGAACCGACCCCCATAATAGAGCCGGAGACCACATGTGTTGTACTGACCGGGAGGTGTAAACCCGGGAAAGCAGTGGCCACCCAAATGACAAGGGAAGAAGATAAGTCGGCGGCAAAACCGTTAATCGGTTCGATTTTGAAAATCTTTCCGCCTAAGGTATGGATTATCCTCCAGCCCCCGGCCGCTGTGCCTGCCGCAATAGCCAAAGCACAGGAGATTTTGACCCAGAGGGCTACGTCCATAGTAGACTGCATACCGGCGGCTACCAGAGCCAAAGTAATGATGCCCATGGACTTTTGTGCATCGTTGGAGCCGTGATTAAAAGCCAGGAAGGCTGCGGAGAGAATTTGCAGGCGGCGGAAGCGGTGATTGACTTTGCTGGGGGCTTTGTCTTTAAAGATCCAATAGAGAATAGTCATCGTGCTGAAACCTAAGCCCATGCCGATTATGGGAGATAATATCAAAGCCATAATTATTTTTTGAACCCCGGCTGCCTGGAGAATACCCACACCCGCCTTGGCTACCCCTGCACCTATGATGCCGCCGATAATGGCGTGGGAAGAACTGCTGGGAATACCGAAATACCAGGTAAGCAAATTCCAGAAAATAGCGCCGATTAAAGCGGCTATCATAACTGGAGTGGTTACTTCATCGGCGTAAACAATATCTTTGGCAATAGTCTTGGCCACACCCGTACTATAAAGAGCCCCCACAAAATTAAGTATTGCTACCATGGTGACGGCTACGCGGGGGGACATAGCTCTGGTGGAGACGGAAGTGGCTATGGCGTTGGCAGTATCATGAAACCCATTTATATAATCAAAAGCCAAAGCTAGGATTACCACCAAAGACAAAGCTAGATAAATACTAGGCATATTTTAGTACTACTCCCTTTATTAGATTGCTTAAATCTTCACACCTATCTAAAGCATCTTCCAAGTGTTCCAAGACTTCTTTCCATTTAATGATTTCAATGGGATCGGTTTCTTCCTCAAATAACCTGCCTACTGCCAGGCGATAGAGCCGGTCTCCCTCACTTTCCAGACGGCTTAATTCCACAGTATTTTGCAGGATATCGTCAATTTTATTGCGGACATCGGAAAGATAATCAAAGGACACTTTTATGATTTTGACACAATCGTGCATTAAACTTACCAGTTCTTGAACACCATAAATAGGCTGAGTAGCTTTATACATCAGCATTCTTTCCAAAGCACCCTGGATGAAATCAACGATGTCATCCAAGGTCGTAGCCAGGGAATAAATATCTTCCCTATCCATTGGTGTAACCAAGGTTTTATGTAATTTTTCAATGATGGTCTTGGTTATATCATCTGCTTTATGTTCAATTTCATTAAGCTCCTGCATTTTATCCCGGAAAGATGCAGGATTATTGACTGCATAGACGAGACAGGCCGAGCTTTCCAAGATAAGCTCTGCACATTCTTTCAGCAAATCGTAAAAATTGCTTTGTTTTGATTTAAAATGCAGCATGAGTAGTTCCCCCGTTTTCTTATTAATCAAATATTTTCCCGTGTATTTTGCGGTGCTTTTGACGGTTACATTTTAGCATATTTTTTAGTTATTATGTAAATGAATAAATGCATTAAATACCAAATTATAAATTTAAGAAAATTCTAAGAATTTATTAATACAAAAATAACTATCATGTTAGCCTGTTGTTAATATCTATCTACTACTATTGGGGATAGATATATTTTTTATGGAAAGAGGTGAAATCAATAGCAAATTTATTTTCTTATAGGATAATATTATGCTAAGAAGGAGGTCGTCTCATTATCGGTGTACTATTCGTGAAAAGACCAAAAGAGGAGGGATAGAGAATTAGACGCACATATTCTTCCAAGAGTTCTTTTTCCGCAAATAAAATCCAACAATATTGCTGTGAAGTGGGGTATATATACTCGCGCAAGATGATATATGAGTTTCTGGGATTTATTTTTTACAATAAATTAGACTCGCAGCATATTAAGGAAAGGGCTTTGATCAGTAGAGTTTTGCGTTTGCTCACCGGGCAGGAAGCCATGAAAATTGTCCCGGGAATTAGTGAGTTGAAAAAGGCGTTAATCAAATTGAATGATTCGGAAAAATACTGCCTAAGCTTAAGAAAAGACTATCAAGCACTATTTGAAGGTCCTGGCCAGCTCTTAGCCCCACCGTGGGAGTCAGTTTATTTGAGCGAGGAAAAACTGATGTTTGAGGTTCAGACCTTCGAAGTCAGGCAATTTTATCGTAAACACGGGCTGGAAATAGGCAATTTTGGCAAAGAGCCTGATGATCATATAGGATTAGAACTTCAGTTTATGGGAGTATTAGCAGCGAAATCACTTTCTTTCTGGCAGGAACAGAGAATTGCTGAATTTAAACTGCTGATTGCGGATCAGCAAGTGTTTTTACAAACTCATTTGCTGAAATGGGTGGACCAATTTGCTCAAAAGGTTCAGAGAGGGTCAACGACTGCCTTTTATAAAGGATTGGCTCTTTTTCTTCCTTGGTATTTGGAAAATGACTTTAACCTTATAAGTTCTTTAACGCTAGACGAAGAACAGAAGGAGGTAAATGTATGAGTGCAAAGCTATCACGCCGTTCTTTCTTAAAACTTGGAGCTGGGGTTGTAGCCGGGACTTCGGTACTTGGCTATGGGCTTACATCCGGCTTCGGCAGTTCACTTGTACCTGTTAAGGCCGATGACAGCGGCGAAGAAAAAATTGTATCTTTAGCAGGGAGCCATAACTGTGGAGGACGCTGTGTCGTTAAAGCCCATGTTAAAGATAATATTGTTGTCAGGATAACGAGCGACAACGAAGCCGATGATGATAAGTTTCCCCAACTCCGGGGGTGTCTGAGATGCCGAAGTTACCGGCAACGTCTTTATCACCCGGATAGATTAAAATATCCTATGAAGCGCGTGGGTAAACGCGGTGAAGGCCAGTTTGAACAGATTACCTGGGATGAAGCGACCACTACCATAGCCAATGAATTAAAGCGCATTACTTCCCAATACGGCCCGGAAGCGATTTACTGGCAGAATATGACCGGGGACAGCGCAATTTTAGCTGAAAGAAACTTTGCCAAAAGGTTATTGGGTTTAAACGGAGGTTACCTTAACCAGTACAACAATTACAGTACGGCCTGTACCCATGTGGCTACCCCTTATACTTACGGCACTACTTCGACCGGCAATTCTTTTGATAGTTTGCTGTATTCCAAGCTAATAATTCTTTGGGGGCATAACCCGGCGGAGACAGTCTTTTCCACCAATACCCCCTATATCTTGAAGAAAGCCAGAGATGCCGGAGCTAAAATAATTGTAATTGATCCCCGCTATTCGGATACTGCGGCACTTTTGGCCGATGAATGGATTCCGATTCTTCCCACTACGGATAATGCTTTAATGGATGCTATGATTTATGTCATGATTACGGAAGGTCTTTATGATAAGGAATTTGTAGCTAAATATTGCCTGGGCTTTGATGAAGATCAGATGCCGGAAGGCATTCCTGAAGGCAACTCCCTGAAAAGCTATATCATTGGGGTGAGTGACGGAGTCCCCAAGACACCTGAATGGGCAGAAAAAATCTGCCGGGTTCCCGCAGGAAAGATCCGGCAGCTGGCCAGGGAATACGCCACGATTAAGCCGGCAGCCCTTGTTCAGGGATGGGCGCCCCAACGTCACGCTTATGGTGAACAACCGGTTAGAGGGGCGACAGTTTTAGCTTCAATCACAGGCAATGTAGGGATCCTGGGAGGCTGGGCTTCCGGTTCTGCTTATTGGGGACGGACCAAAGTTGCCGGCCTGCCGGCTGCCAACCCGGTTAAAACCGCTATTTCCATGTTTATGTGGACGGAGGCCATTGAAAGAGGCAAGGAAATGACGGCCAAAGACGGGGTAACTGGAGCAGAGCGCTTAAGCACTGATATTAAGATGATCTTCAATGTTGCCGGCAATACTTTAATCAATCAGCATTCCGATATTAATAACACGGTCAGAATTCTGCAGGATGAGAGCAAATGTGAGTTCATTCTGGTTGCTGAGCAGTTCATGACTCCCAGCGCCAAATTTGCCGATATCTTACTGCCCGCAGATATGTATTTTGAAAGAGAAGATATTACTACTCCCTGGATTTTTGGTGATTATGTCCTCTATCAGGGGAAGGCTGCGGATCCGCCTTTCGAGTGCCGTAACGGCTATGATTGGATGACGGAAGTTGCCGATAAATTAGGGTTTAAAGATAAGTTTACGGAAGGGAGAACCCGGCAGGATTGGGTGAAGTATATTGTTGAGCAGACCAGGCTTAACCACCCCGAATTCCCAACTTATGAAGAGTTTAAAGAGCGCGGCGTTTACAAGTGGCGTTTCCCGGAACCCTTGATTGCCTTTAAACAGCAAATCGAAGATCCCGCCAATAATCCTTTCCCGACCCCTTCCGGCAAGATTGAAATCTTTTCCCAAAGGCTCTATGAAATGAATAACCCGGAAATACCTGCAATCCCGAAATATATTGAAAGCTGGGAAGGCCCTGCTGATCCTTTAAGGGAGAAATATCCGCTGCAGTGTTTCGGATGGCATTATAAAGCCAGTGCTCATTCCACTTTTCATAATATCAACTGGCTGCAGGAGGCTCAGAAACACTGCCTCTGGATTAATCCCATGGATGCTGAGGCTCGGGGCATCAAAAACGGGGACAGAGTCAGAGTCTTTAATGAACGCGGAGAAATAGAAATTGAAGCTAGAGTTACTGTCAGGATTATGCCGGGAGTGGTAGCGATGCCCGAAGGAGCCTGGTATACACCTGACAGCACCGGCGTAGATAAAGGGGGATGCATCAATACCCTTACCAAATATCATCCGACTCCTCTGGCCAAAGGTAACCCTCAGCATACCAATCTTGTGGAAGTTAAGAAGGCGTAGGTCTAAAGGGAGCATAAGTGATTAAGCAGGCTTAAGAGATTAAGGGAACTTAAGATATTAAGTGGGCTGAAGAGATAATAGAAAGGGTGATATTATGAGCAAAAGAATGGGCTTTTATGTTGATGCCAACAGTTGTCAAGGCTGCAAGACCTGTCAGATAACTTGCAAAGATAAAAATGACCTCAAAATAGGCCAGCTTTTCCGCCAAGTGTTTGAAATGGAAGGCGGCGGTTATACAATCAGCGGCTATGGGATAATACCGCGCGTCTATGCTTATTACATTTCCATGTCCTGCAATCATTGTGAGGAACCGAAATGCGTAGATGTCTGCCCGACAGGAGCATCCTATCAGCGAGCTGATGACGGCCTGGTGCTTATTAATGAAGACAGATGTATAGGGTGCCGCTTGTGCGAATGGGCTTGCCCTTACAAAGCCAGGCAGTTTGACGGCAAGAAAATGACTAAATGCGATGCCTGTCAGGACCTCTTGGCTAAGGGGCAGAATCCTGCTTGTGTTGATGCTTGTCCTTGCCGTGCTTTGGAATTCGGGCCGCTTGATGAGCTGCAGCTTAAACACCCAGGTATTACACAAGACTTTCAAGGGTTACCTGATTCCAGCCTTACTAAACCCACTACTTTGTTCAAAGCACATAAGAATGCCATTCAGTATTAGAAAAGGAGGTAAGAGCATGGTTACTAACGAATGGGCTTTAATAATATATACCTTGCTTATCCAGGCTGCCGTCGGTGCCTTTATCATGTCTTTTATCATGAATAGCCGGTTGCAAAGCCAGATTGGAGCTGAGCAAGCTTTAAAACTAACGATCCCGATTCAATATGCGGCGGGAATCTTAGGTGTGGCAGGTATGGTCGTGTCTTTATTCCACTTAGGAACTCCCTTAAAGGCACCAAATTCAATTCTTAACCTTGGTTCTTCTTGGTTAAGCCGGGAAATTCTATTTTCGGTAGCTTTTATAATTTTACTTTTGGTTACAGTTCTTTTGGCAAAACGTACCGGGAAGATGTCCTCAGCTTTAGTTATTGTGACTTCCTTAGTTGGTTTAGCAGATATTTACTGTATGAGCAATATCTATAGTTCCACTCTCATTCCTGCTTGGCAGGGCTTGCATACTTTTGTAGTATTTTACTCGGCCTGTTTTATACTCGGGAGCCTGGTTGTTATTGGAAGCCTGGCATTTCTGATGAATAAGCAGAAAGTTGCTGCTCAACACAGCTTGTACAACAGTATACTTGCCCCGATCAGTATAGTGATTTTAGCAGCTATTGCAATCCAAGTGATTATCGTTCCCAACTATTTAGTATCTCTGGCCGTCTCGGGTAATGCTGGCCAAGCCAGTGCCGAGATGCTTTCGGATCAGTACGGTATGATGATGATAATTCGCTGGCTGCTGACTCTCTGCGGCGGACTGCTCTTAGTTTTTGCTGCCTGGAAGCAGCTCCAAGGAGCACAACCGTTTGTCAAGCAACAGGGAGCCAGCGAGGCTGCCGCTGTTAGCGAGACCAAAGCGGCAGAGGTATTGCCGGCAGGGATTATTTATCTTACCTTTGCCATTATGGCCGTAGGGGAAGTAATCGGGCGTTATCTCTTCTATGCTTCAGGTGTGCAAATCACTTTAGGTATGTTTTAATCCTCCTCCTTCATAGACCCAAGGTTAAATCCCGTACTTGGCAAAAAGTACGGGATTTAACAGTTTTATATCATTATTTAATCCTAGAAATCAAATTCATTGCAGAATTTATAGCCTACTCCCCACACTGTTAGAATATACTCAGGTCTGGCCGGATCAAATTCTATTTTCTCCCTGATCTTTCTGATAAAGACTGTGATCGTCCCTGTATCCTGGAAACAATCTTCACCCCACAGAGTATCAAAAAGCTGTTTGCGAGTGAATACCTGGCCGGGGTTGTTAGCAAGAAATGAGAGCAGTTCAAATTCTTTGGGCGTCAGCTCTATTTTTTTACCCCTTACCCGCACCTCATGCCGGCGGCAGTTGATTTCCAGACCTCTGGTATTAATAGTACCCGGAAATTTTTTGTTTTTGGACGGGGTTTCCGCTCTGCGGATTAAGGCTTTGATGCGCAGGGAAAGTTCAATCGGGCTGAAAGGTTTGGGGATGTAATCATCGGCACCCATATTAAAGCCCACACTTTTATCAACGATATCCCCTTTGGCGGAAAGCATAATAATGGGTACCGAGCTTTCCTGCCTGATAAGACGGCAGAGCTCAAAGCCGTCAATTCCCGGCAGCATCACATCCAATATTATTAGCTGCGGTTTTTCCTGATGAAACATATCCAATACTTCCTCGCCATTGGCGGCATAGCAAAAGCCGTAACCGTCTTTTTTTATTATTTGCTCCACTACTTTGCGGATACTGTCTTCATCATCCACCAGCATAATTTTTTTAGCTTCAGTCATTTGATGATTCACTCCTTTCGCTAACCAAACCCGAAAAACCCTTTAAGTTACTCCCCCATTACTCCTGGATTAATATCCCCGCAGGGCAGCCCAACAGTAAATGTGGTTCCTTGATTGACAATACTGTCAACTTTTATCCAGCCATTGTGAAGTTCAATGAACTCCTTGGTGAGAGCCAGACCTAAACCGGTACCTCCATACTTGCGGGAAGTGGAAGAATCAGCCTGGGTAAATTTTTCGAAGATAAACTTCAGCTCTTCTTCTTTAATGCCTATCCCGGTATCTTGAACTTTTAGAAGGGCCAGATTATCCTGAGGGGAATAATCAGCCATAATCTCAACTTGGCCGTTATTAGCTGTGAATTTGAGGGCATTGCCTACCAGATTTTCCACTACGCTGCGCAGCTTTTCCGGGTCGGCTTTAATGAGCGGGATGCCGGGGGAGATCTTAATTTTCAAACTAATATTTTTTCTTAAGGCCAGAGGCATTGCCACCGCTTCAACAGAGGCTATGACATCGGTAAGGTCAACTGTCTCGATTTGCAGGGAGCTTTTGCCGGCTTCTATTTTGGCCATTTCCAAAATATTATTGATTAATCCTAAGAGAACATGACTGCTGGTTTTGATTTCTTCCAGATAGTGCTGGGTTTTTTCGGCCCGGGGACCGACTTCGGAAGAGAGAATCTCTGTAAAAGCTATTACCGAGGTGAGCGGAGTTCTTAACTCATGACTCATTAAGGCCAGAAATTCCGATTTAAATTTATTGGCTTCCTGCAGTTTTTTATTGGCTTCTTCCAATTCGAACTGGTGTCTTTCCAGAATTTTATTGGCTTTTTGCAATTCCCTTGTCCTGTTTTCAACTTTTTGCTCCAAGTTATTATAGAGATCGCGCAGCTGGTTGGTCATGTGCTGAAAATGGTTGGCCAGCCTTTTAATTTCTCCCCGGGCTTTTAAATTGGAGAGATTAATGTTGAGATTGCCCCTGCCCACTTCGCCGACCGCTCCTTCCAGCTCACCTAAAGAGCGGATCACCAATCTGGTGGCCAAAAAATAAATGATAATAATACAGGCCAGCATTAAAACCAGGAAAAAGACGGCATTGCTGATAAGGTTGGCCTTGATGTTTTGGATGGATATATCCATCGGCATTGTCAGGCTGATAGCACCGCCTAAACTTCCCAGCTCGTAGCCTTCTTTCTGATAGCCGGAGATATCATACTCGCCTTGAGGTTCACCGTGGCAGGAGAGACAAGTTTCGTCGATGATTAAAGGAGAAAGATAGCGGAAGACTTTATCGCCGTTAACGGTCGTAATTGCCCAGAACTCCTGAAGCTCAGAGTCTGCTTTAAATTTGTTTAAGGCAGCCAATTCAAATTTATCGGGGGCATTTAAAGCATTGCGATAGTCAATATTGGTCGGCTTGATGGTATAATCTGTCATCTCGGCAAAAATAACCCCTACCCCCATGGCAACCGTTGAGCAGTTGAGGTGTTTAAACTCAAAGTTTCCCTGAGCATCGTAATTAATCCTGTCCTGATTAATAATCATAAATTCCCAGACGGCCTTCTGCTGTTGGGTAATCACCTGGGCTTTTTCCAATAATTCATTTTGCATTTGTTTTTGTTGCTGAGTATAGTCCCACCAAAACTTAAGCCCCATCATTACAAAGATAACAATAATGGTTCCCAGCATAAAAGTAAAAGTTAGATTGTCTTTGCCGAGCTTCATGTTAATCACCGCTAACGAACTTAAGCTAAGTGTCAGTAAGCAGAGAACACCTAGAAGGGAAGGGGGACAAGACACTGTTTCCAGGCTTCACCAAATAATTCCATGTTAAGAGGCGAAAATCCTTCAACAATCTGGGATAAATGGTTAATTATGTTGAAAATAATAGGAAAAGATTTACGCCAGAATTATTGGAGAGAGACCTTAATAAATATCAAATTAAAATTGAGAAAATCAAAATTAATAAAAGTTCAATAAAAATTTAATAAAAAAATTTTCGTATTGCCGCTGGAAAGAAAACGCAGGTTATTGTATCCTGACTTTTGCAGCAAATCTACAAAAAAACGGCCGCAATCCCTTGATACTAAGCGGGATAGCGGTCTTTTGATTTTGTCATAAATATGTAGTGTAATACCTCATTTTTTGGCCTGCGCCAAAATTTTTTTAATATCACCAAGACGAAGTCTCTTATTCGTAAAATCAATTCCCAGAGCATCGCCAATCGCATCAGAAATCTCACTTCTGTAATCAAACAAATAGATATTTTCATGCTCATTGGAACAGGAGATCTTATTCAGACATTCAACAATTCTTTCGGCAGAATAAAGTTTGCCGGTTTTCTTTTGCATAATTCGCATAATAGTAAGGGCTATGAAACAAGTCAGAAAGTGAGCATTAATATGATCCTGAAGTGACACATAAACCGGCCGAGTTTCCAGTACCCCTTTAGTCACGCGAAAAGTCTCTTCAATCTCCCAAAGACCGCGGTAAGTCTCAATCACTTCAATATCAGACATATCCAATTCACTGGTGACAATAGCGTAGTAGCCATCATACTTTGCTTCTTCAGCGACTTTTGCGTAATCAAGGACAGGACGCTCTTTAACTTTAAGAATTTCCCCGGTCTTTTCATCAAACTTCAAATTCTTCACATACTTGGCTGCGCCGTAAGAAGTGGCCTTCGTATATTTTTGAGGATTAGAAGCGAGATCATAAGCCTTTTTCAAAACTTCTTCACGCTCTGCCTGAGCCTTTAAAGCATATTTTCTTGCCCAGAAAACTACCTGCTTTTCATACACCGTTTTCTTAACTTTTTTCCCGCTAGAGAGCGTCACATTGATATCCCGGGCAATTATCCTGCTTTTAATCTTAAAATCAGTGTCCTCATCAACAGGCTTGCCATCTTTGCCTACATAGCCTTTAGCAGAGAGGACAAACTCTTTAAACTCCTTAGTAGCGCCTCTAACCGAAAAACTAAAAACATAGCCATTAAAATTTTTCCCTTTCTCCTTGCCTTGAAGATAAAAAATATTATCTCCCGTTATAATCCCCATGTCAGCAACAACAATAACCCTGCCGGTATCATAGTTTCTTCTCACTTCACCAATGACTGGCCTAAAAGTCTCTTTATCTACCGTATTGCCTGGAAATAATTCATAATGGAGCGGAATACCATCGGCATCCATAGCCAGCCCCATCTGCACAATTGGATCGCGTCGTTTTTCCTTGGATAATCCATGTTTACGAAACTCATCCGCTTGATCAATCTCAAAATAAAAATTCGTCACATCGTAATAGATAGTCTTAGTATTGCGCCCATATTTAGCAGCAATCTGAGCGTTCAAATATCTTTGAAATTCTTTAGAAATCTTAGAAAAGTGGGTAAGAGAGCGATAAACATCCGCCAAAGAAAAGTTAAAGCGCTCGAAATACCGAGTTTTTTCCTCGAAAGCCTTCTTCTTGGAGCCGGGGGAAAGGAATCTGGATACAATAAGCAAAAGCATGATGGAATTTGTATTGTACTCAAAATTTTCATGCCTGGATTTATTTTTAAAAAACACATCCAGACCAAGTTCATGGTAAATCTTAAGTATTGCGGCATACCCGAAGTTTTTTCTGTTATCGGTACCGACAGAAAGCTTTTCATCCATATTGATTGACAAGGATACCTTTTTCTCAGATTTTTCTTCTTCGGTCATCTTGCGAGCTACTTCTTTGAAATGGGCGATAGGATCATCGTATTCTTTCGCAAGTTCGTCTAAGTAACCAAGGGACTTAACAGTTTTAGCTCTGGACTTGCCTGTAGTCTTGTCACGATAAGCTTTTTCAATAGAAAGATAGACTCTACCATCCTTTCGGCGAGATTGCTTAAGGTTCAAAATAAACACCTCCGTAGGCAGTGAAATACACAGTTATATTATAGCATATAATCCTATATATTACTATACATAATAATGCATTAAAATGAAAAAAATATACCCTTAAAGCATTGGGCCGCAAGGGATTCAGGGTTTACGTTTATATTTAAGCTGTAAAATTAACGAGAATTATTGGAGAGAGACCTTAATAAATATCAAATTAAAATTGAGAAAATCAAAATTAATAAAAGTTCAATAAAAATTTAATAAAAAAATTTTCGTATTGCCGCTGGAAAGAAAACGCAGGTTATTGTATAATAAAACCAATTAAATATTGTTCTCCGAGCTTATGTTTCTAAAGTTATTTCCAAGAACCATAAGCCTGAGCTTAAAGCTCACAGGGTATAACTGGAAACGGTTATGCCTCCCGATTTGGAAAGGAGTAGGCCTGGATTATCTATGCAGGCCAGTGGTGAAGAGGTTTGAAGATCCTTGTTCCAGTCGGGAATAAGGATCTTTTTTTAG
>JBMNGP010000015.1:0-140000 GCA_050949905.1 Desulfitobacteriia bacterium
ACACAAATTAAAGTCTGGGAGTTACCTAAAAGGCTAAATTTCACTGGGGTAAAATGGTAAAATACTTTAAAAAATAGATAATTCACATAACATTGATAAGATAGGCATAAATTAATCCTAATGCGGCTGTGCTTATATTTTTTAATCCATTCCCTACGATGATTGGCTGAGCAATTTGGTTCAGCTGGTGCTGCCGCAAAGGAGCAAATTTAAGAGGAGGAAACTGACAGAAGCAAATTAGGAAATGAATATCCTTGAAGGAGGAAAGAAAGTGGTTAGAGAAGGAAGGCTTAGCCGTTTCTTAGCTCTTGCCCTGGTAACAGTTGTTATTGCTGTTCAGGGTATAGCCATAGGAACAGCTGCCTTTGCCGACTACAGGGAAAAGGAGAAACAAACAGCAGCTTATGTCGGGGAACCGGCCGAATCCCGAATCTATCAGCCAGTGAATTACAAGCCAGATAATCATAAAGCAGAGAAGTTTGATCAAGTAAAACACAAGCAGGAGATTTTAGATCAAGGAAAACACAAGCAGGAGATTTTAGATAGGCTTGCCCAGGATTATAACGTTGAAAAAGAGTATATCTACTATATAGCTGAAATCGAAAATATGTTTAAGCTTGAACCCTATGAATTGTTGGCTCTTATTGCCCAAGAATCAAAGTTCGTACCCCAAACTAAAATGGATGGGGGGTCATATTCCTACAACACAACCCAAATGAAGTTAGATACGGCCAAAACCGCCTATATGGCTATTACCGAATATTATCATCAAGATATTCCTGTTCCCACGCATGAACTCTTGGCAGAAGATAAATACTACGCTGCTTTGCTGGCCGGGGGTTATTTAAAATATTTGCATGATACCTATCAAAATAAATATGAAGCCTATACCGCCTATCATCGGGGCATTGGAGGCAGGCTGGCTTATTATGCAAAAAACGGCCACTTTAAGTCTCCATATGCTCTGCAGGTCGCCGATCTGAGCACGGCGTTTGCCGGCGGAAAAACAAATCTCAAAGGTCAATAAGATAGCTCTTTAACATCTGGGCCAATTCATTGAACACAAGGGCAACCTATAAATAATAGTCTTTTCCCTGAAGGCAACAAGGAATCCTCATCTTTGAAGGTGAGGGTTCTTTCTTTATGCCGAAAAAGGCTATGTATAAATTAACACAATATGGAAAAAATAGTAATAAGCTTAGCAAAACCTTTTGCCCTAAGCCCGCTTGCCCTTAAAGGAGTACAGTCGTTGTGTTTTTGAGGATTTGTGAATAAAAGGGCAGCTAATTAAGGAGGAAATAAAAATGTTCCCGGTAAGGGAAAGTAGCCGACATTTGGCCGTTGCTTTAGCGGCGTTGCTGATTACAACTGAGCTGGTTTTTCTGAGCATGATTATCTTAAAGCAGACCGGAATTGTTGTTCCCCAAGTCTGGACTCATGAGCCTATGGCTCCAGCAAGCCATCAAACAGGTTTGAAGGATAATTGGGAGCTTCTCATCCCCCAGGTAAACCCGGGAGATATTAAATCCGGTAAAACAGTCCAGTCCGTGCAGGAAAAAAGCGAATCCGCAGAAGAGAAGCAGGCTCACGTTGAGAACTTAACTGAAGAAGTAATACTGTCTGAGAAGGCAGAAATGATTGAAGAAGGCCATAGGATTGAAGAAGCTAGTCCTGTACAAGCAACTGCTAATGAAAAATTAAACAAATTGGCAGAACAGTACAATGCTGATCCTTACTATCTGGCTTATATTGTGGAAGTGGAAAAACAGTTTGGCTTGGATCCTTGTGAACTGTTAGCCATAATTGCGCAAGAATCTGGCTTTAAGCCCCAAACCCATATGGATGGCGGGTCATTGTCGTACAGTACGACCCAAATGAAAATGCCCACAGCCAAAACAGCGCATATGGCCATTACCGAATACTATAAAATCGATATTCCTTATCCTACCCACGAGTTATTAAATAGTGACAAAAAGTATGCCGCGTTTTTAGCCGGAGGCTACCTGCGCTACCTGCATGATACCTATCAGGATAAATATGAATCCTATACGGCTTATAACTGGGGAATTGGCGGCCGGATGACCTTCTATAATAAAAACGGCCACTTTAAGTCTCCCTATGCTTTGAAAATTGCCGGTCTGACTGAGTCCTTCCGCCAATTGATTGGCTCAGAATATTACATTTTAAGCTAATAATTTTGAAAATACGAAGTTTTAATTCCTCGCCGCGAGGAATTTTTTTTGATTAAATCATTATCTGGTAATAAAAGCTAAAATCCTCTATAATGGTAGCAAAATATTTCACTACTGGCAGCTGGCTTGACAAGAGGAAAGGGTTAGATACGGGAAAATAGCAATGGGCTGGTGTGGGAGATTTGAGGTGTTACTAAAAGGGGTAGGGTAAATTGGATAAGGAAATAATTATTAGAGAAGTCAAGAATTCCTTTAGCTTCGCGCATGAAATGTCTTCTGAACAAATGGCTTGGTTTGCCCAATACTGCACTATTGAAGAAGTACCGGCCGGCACGGTTCTCGTAGAGAGAATTGAAAGCTGTCCGGGTCTTTTGCTGATTATTTCCGGGGTTTTAAAAGTCTCGAAAACCTCTGATGACGGCAGGGAAATAACAATTTACCGGATAGGCAAAGGCAGAACCTGTCCGCTTTCGGCCATTTGTATTCTCGGAGATCTGAAAGGTTATTTCGCCAGGGTAGTTGCTGAGGTTAGAACCAAAATTCTTTGGGTTTCCCGGGGCTTTGTTAATAAGTCCATGGTAGAATGTGAGCCCTTTTGGCGTTATCTTTTAGGGTGTATGGCTAACAGGTTGTATGAATCTATCCAAGTCGTTGATAATATCGCCTTTATCCCGGTAAAAAACCGCTTGGCTCAGATTTTGCTTCTCAACAGCAGCTATGGCAAGCATCCGGTCTATACTACCCATGATGCTTTAGCCCGGGAATTGGGTACAGCTAGGGAGGTAGTGAGCCGGGAACTAAAAAATTTTGAAAGGGCGGGTTTGCTTTTCCTAGCCCGGGGATTAATTACAATTGAAAATGTCGGTGAACTAGAAATTTTGGCCGCCGGCAATAATTCTGGCAATAATTATTAAAGACTTAAATTGTACTGTTCCAATTTATGATAATTCGCAGGTTAAGGATTCGGATTTATGCCGGGTCTTTTTTTCTTTGCCTCCAATAATTTTAGCGGAAAGGTACTTAAGTCACAGAAAACTGCTGATAGAAATGATAAGATAATATTACAATTTTGTAAAATATTTCACAAGATCAGCAGCACCATTTTTCGAATTTTCTAACATCTCCGTTGTCAAATTGTCATACGGAGTGCTGTTTATTTTAAAGATTTCTAAGTTATCTTCAACTGACAATAATTTCGAGGAGGATGGAAATGAGGATGGAAATGAAGAAGGCTAGGATTTTGTTATGGCTTATCCTGCCGGCAGTATTGTGTGCAGTGCTGCTGGCCGGTTGTGCTCAGGTCGCACCGACAGCTAGCGTTAGTCAGAATCCGAGTGACCTACCTTTAACAGACCAGTTTGCAGCAATTCGCCAGGCGGCGGATGCTTATCTTTCCGGCAAACAAGTTGAGCCGATCACAGCAGAAGAATTATATGCAGAATATGTTAAGGGGAGAAATGCCCAATATATTCTAGTGGATATCAGAGCAAGGGAGGACTTTGTCAGTGGTAATATTCGGGGGTCGCTCAATATTCCTTATGCTCTGACAGCTGATATTAAAAAATTAGCAAACCTGCCCAAGGATAAAACCTTAGTGGTAATTGATTACAACGGGCATTGGGCAGCTCAAACAGCTGTGACTTGGAATATGCTCGGCTATCAAGCAGTCCCTTTACAGTTCGGAATGCAAAGCTGGAGCAAAGATCCGGCAGCTTGCGGTTATGAGGTTTTCCCCTCGGAGCCTTTGCACAAGCCATTGGTCTCAGCCACTGCCGAGCGAGCCCAATATAGCTTGCCTGAGCTGAAAATGCCGGAAGGCGAAGTAAAGGAACTGATCAGAAAGTTGACTGTTACATATCTGGACAGAAATTATAAAGGCTTTGTAGAGGCCGGAGACTTAATGGCCGTTTTAGACGGTGGTTCCGCTACGCAGGAATATTATCTGGTAGATGTCCGTCAGCCTCAACATTACCAAGCAGGTCATCTGCCAAGCTCAATCAATATTCCTCTGGCGGGACTGGCGAAAGCAGAAAGCCTGCAAAGTTTACCACAGGATAAAAGGATTGTGCTGGTGGGCTATGACGGGTTGGATGCCAGTCAAGGAGCAAGAATTCTGGTTACTTTAGGTTATAATGCCGTGGCTTTAAAATACGGCCTAAGCTATTGGAGCGGGGAGGAAAAGGTTACCGGTATTAAGCCTATCCGCAGTTTAGTTAAGGAATGTCCTGCAGAGTCTGTTGTTCTAAACGCTGAGAACGTTGGCGACGGAGAGCAATTGAGGTTACCGGCAGGGGATTGTTACCGGTTAACACCGCTTAACTATCTGGCACCCAGCACCGGACCGGCCGGGTGTGGTTGATAAACATTTTCGGATACAAGTAGGCAATGATTAGCCAGTTATATTTACGAAAGCAAGAAAGTAAGAAAGCAAGAAAGCAAAAAAGAAAAAATGGAGTAAAGGAGGATAAGAAATAATGCCGAGTATTTCCAGGCGTTCCTTCCTGAAAATTGCTGCTGCCACAGGGGCAGCGACAACTCTGCCTCTTGGGCTGGTGCTAGATTTTAAGGCTTTTGCCGAGGAGATTCAGGCCGGGGAAGTTACCCGTGTTCCTTCCTTATGTAATGGTTGCTCCAGTTACTGTGGAGTATGGGCTTATGTCAAAAACGGCAGGCTCTGGAAAATAGAAGGAAACGCTGTCCATATGAAATCCTTGGGGAAACTATGTGCCCGCGGGCACGGAGTTGCCTATAACGTCTATGATCCGGGCAGGGTTCCCCAGCCTATGAAGCGCGTCGGGGATAAAGACTTTAAACCTTTGACCTGGGAAGAGGCTTTTGCGGAAATAGGGTCTAAGCTGAAGCAAATTGTCGAGGAGCACGGCGGGGATAAAGTTGCTTGGGCCTGCCACGGAGGGAAAGAAAGTTATGCTCAGAAGTTCCTAGATGTCCTGGGTTCCGATAATTATATTACCCATTACGCCACCTGTTTTTCAGCTAAGACCAACATTTGGGAGAAAATGTGCGGCGGGATGTTTAATCCTGATTTTGACCGGGCCAAGTATATGCTTTTTGTCGGGCGCAATTATGCCGGCGGGATTATTCCGGCGGCTATGAAAAGGATTACTGAGGCCAAGGCCAAAGGAGCTAAGCTGGTTGTGGTTGATCCCCGGTTCTGTGAACTGGCTACAATAGCCGATGAATGGATTCCCATCCGGCCGGGGACTGATTTGGCCTTGTTTTTAGGAATTGCGCATACCTTGGTGACGGAAAACCTTTACAATCAGGAATTTGTGGAAAAGTATACTTATGGCTTTGATGAATTTTGGATGTACAATAAAGACTTCAGTGCGGAAAAGGCTGCTGAGATAACCGGGATTGCCGCGGCTAAAATTAAGGAGTTGGCCAGAGATTTAGCTCAACATGCTCCTCAGGCCTTTCTTGACCCAGGGTATAAAGGACTGCACTGTCATTACCAAAATTCCAATGAAACAGCCATGCTGAATGTAATCATTAATGCCCTTTTAGGCAACTTCTGGCAGGAAGGCGGGCTCTTCCCGGCTGCCGGCACAACCTTCGGCCAGCCGGAAGAGACTTATTTTGGCCCTAAAGCTGCCAAAGCTTCCCGAGCAGATGGGGCCGGAGTGTCCGGCGAGTATCCCCTAGTCGAACCGAGCCGAGGCATTCCGCAAAGGCTGCCGGACTTAATAGAAAAAGGCCGACTGAAAGCTCTCTTCTTTTACTCTTATAATCCCCTGCGTTCGGCGCCGGATCCGGAATATCAGAAAAAGATAAAAAATGCCGACTTGGTGGTGAGCATTCCTTACGACTGGAATGAAACTTCTTTCTATGCCGCTCATTATATCTTGCCGGAATGCCATTATTTGGAGCGGACGGAACATCCGAAGGTTATTAACGGCAACATTTACTGGCCCGCGGCGCAAATTGCCACCAGATTTAAAGCTCTGGAGGCAGCCACCAGCAGTTTGCCGCTCTTAGATATTCTCAAAGGAATAACCACTGCCTGCGGAATTGCCAACCTTTATGGTTTTACAATTGAAGAAGAATTGGAGGCTGCTTTGGGCCCGCATGGCCTTACCCCCGCAGAGCTTAGGGAAAAAGGCTGTATTGAGTTGCTGCCAACTGTCCTGCCTAAAAATGAGGGGCTTTCTTTCAATACTTTTACCACTAAGATTGAATTTTCCCTCGGAGCCTGGAAAAGAGAAGGTTATTTGGGAGTACCAACTTGGGTGCCACCGCTTACGGAGCCTAAGGCCGCCAATGAGTTTCGCTTGATAAACGGCAAGCAGCCCTGGCATTCTCATATCATGACCACTAATAATCCTTATTTAATGGCTATAACGGAAGAGAAAAAAGGCACTTATATGTGGATGAATGCCGCAAGAGCCAAAGCTTTAGATATTTTCGAAGGCGACTGGGTAACGGTCAAAAGTGAAATAGCTTCCAAGGCAGTACAAGTACACGTCACTAAAGGTTTGCATCCGGAGTGCGTCTGGCTGCCGGCGACTTACGGAACTTTTTCCGAAAAACTAAGCATAGGCTGGGGACGGGGTGTTAATTATAACGACTTTATCCCTGCCCGGGTGGATGAGAAAACCGGCCACGTGTTGTGCCAGGAATGTATAGTAACTATTACGAAGGGAGGCAGAGCCGATGCCTAAATACGGCATGTTACTAGACCCTAATAAGTGTACAGGCTGCAATGCCTGCCGGATAGCTTGTCAGATGCAGTGGTCTTTGCCTCCGCACCTGCACTATAATCGCTTGGAAGAACATCTGAAAGGCAGTTACCCGGACTTAAGGAGAGTAATAGTCCCGCTGCAGTGTCAGCATTGTGAGGATCCGCCCTGTCAGGAAGTTTGTCCTACTCAGGCCACCTACAAACGGGAAGATGGCATTGTGATGGTAGATGCCGAGAAATGTATTGGCTGTAAATACTGCTTAACAGCTTGCCCTTACGAGGCGCGAGTTATCGATGAACAGGGAATCGCCCGGAAGTGCAGCTTTTGCGCGAAGTATGTTGCTCAGGGAGCTCTACCGGCTTGTGTTGCCACTTGTATGTGTGAAGTGAGAATTTTTGGTGATTTATCGGATCCCAAGAGCGAGATTTCCCGGCAGATAGCTAAGCCTAACGTTCGCCGGATTGAAGGTACAAGTATGTATTATGTTGTACCGGAGAAGGCGGATGCCGCTGTTTTGCCTCAGGCATTAATAAGTCCGCTTCACGTGGGGATTTATAAAAAAGTTGCCCAGCCTGCCGGTAAAGCAGTAATGGGGTTGGCTGCGGCGGCGGTTCTTGGGGCTGTGGTAGTAAATACCGTCAAAGGAGGGAAAAACAATGAGTAAGGAAAAATCGCGGGCGACAATTTTGCGCTTTAGTTTAGCTTCCCGCCTTGGCCATGGTATTCATGCCCTGTGTTTCTTCATCCTTCTCCTTACCGGCTCGGCTTTAGTCTTTCGGGGTTTCGGCGCTCTTTTAGGTCCGGGGGGTTTAAGAATATTCTCTCATATCCATCATCTCTTTGCCGTAATTTTTACCTTTGTGCCGGTAATAATTCTAGTGTTCTTTTCCTGGGAAAATACCAAGCGCTGGCTTTACGACATCACTCATTGGGGCAGGAACGATATAGAGTTCGTTAAGTCTTTTCCCAAGACCTTCTTTGGCCTTAAGGCGGATACTCCCAAACAGGGTAGGTTCAACGGGGGTGAAAAGATTAATTCTTTGTTACAGATTGTAGGCTGCGCCGTTCTTATTATTACCGGCTGGATCATGCTCATAGGCTCTTCTTCACCGGCCGTCCTGGCCTGGGCTCGGATTATCCATTCCTTTGCGGCTTTAGGTTGCGGCGCGGTTATTCTAGCCCATGCTTTTCTGGCTTTACTCCATCCGGGCTCGAAGGAGAGTATCAAAGGAATGCTGGGAGGCTATGTTTCCAGGGAATGGGCTTACGACCACCATGCTCTTTGGGTAGAAGAAGTTGAAGGCGGAAAGCAAGTTCAAACTAAGGCCCAGACTTCGGAAAGGACCATCAATGCTTAAGCAAGAGGCTTTAGATACTAACCTGGAATCACAGCTAAGTTTTGCCGGCCTTCTGGAGCTCTTAGCTGATCTTTATAAATTCCCGGATGAGGAGCTTTATGCCGACTTAGAGAGCGGGCTGATTGATGTCCAAATTAGGGAATTAAGCCGTGCTGCCGGTCGGGAGGTTCTAAGCACTCTGCAGCCTGCCCTAGGAAGTTATCAGGAGTTGCTGGCTAGCTATAACGACTGCTTTCTGGGAGTCAAAGCTGCCTCTGTTCCTCCGGTGGAATCAGTTTATAAGGTCTGGACAACGGATGAAAGTTACCAAGTCCCTTTTAAGAAGCGAAAAGGTTATCTCATGGGGGACTCAGCCCTCCATATTAAACATATTCTTAATTCCTTGAACTTGGAAATACCGCCGGAATATGAGCTAATGCCGGATCATCTTACTATTTTGCTGGAATTATATGCTTTCTTTCTGCGCCGAGGATTCTTAAAGGAGGCCAGGCAATTCCGCGAGGATCATCTGGATTGGCTGCCGGATTTCTATGCCGCGTTAAAGCAAGAAAAGCCTAAGGAATTCTATACTCTGCTTACGGCAGTGCTCATTAAAGTCTTGGCTGACTAGCGAGAGCCAAGGATAAAGAAGCAATTAACTTTAAACAAGTTAATTGATAAAAAACATACCAAAAAGGGAGGTAAAGTTACATGAGGCTCAAAAAATCGAAAATTGCTGCCATTCTTATTTCCTTACTCCTAATCCTTACCATGGTAGCAGGCTGTTCTCAACCCGCTGAACCGGCAGCCAAACAGGAACCGGCAGCCAAACAGGAACCGCCGGCCAAGCAAGAGCCGGCGCCATCCCAAAACCAAGCACCGGCTGAACCCCAAGCTCCGTCCGCAGAAGAAAACCTTTTGGACTGGGCTGCTTGGCAAGCAAAAATGACTGGAACCATTAACAAAGACTATTACGTTGTAGACCTCCGCACCCCAGATGAAATTAAACTGGAAAAAGGTTTGGAAGGTTCCATCAACATCGATGCCAATGAAACCCTGGCTAAAGGGAATGATGCTGTTATTGAAGAAAAGTTAGCCAACATTCCCAAAGATGCCCTAATTTTAATCCATTGCAAATCGGGCGGCCGAGTTAAAGCCAATCTTGCTAAGTTCTTGGATAAAGGCTATACTAATGCTTACGGCCTTGTTGGCTGGACAGCTTTTGACAGCAAAGGTTATATGGGTTGTGCTAATATCTCAGCCAATACCGAACAGTTGAAGCCGGAAGCTTGGCAGGCTAAAATGCAGGGAACTGCCGGCCAAGACTATTATATTGTTGATGTGCGCGACCAAAGTGAATTTGAAGCCGGCCATATGCAAGGTGCTTTAAACTTTGGGGTTAGGGATCAATTTACTGTGGACCATGCCGCTACCATGGAGAAATTTGCTCAAGCCATACCTGATAAAGATGCTCTAATCCTAATTCACTGCGCTGTCGGCAAGAGGGCTAAAGTTGCCCATGCCCACCTGAAAGCCGAAGGTTATACGAATATTTTCGTTCTGGACAATGCGGTCCAGATTGATAAAGACGGCAATGTCAAATATGAATAAGCGCACAAATAAGCCATTAATTTATTAATTTAATATTGAATCACCCTAATTGAATTGCACTAATTGAATTACCCTAATCGAAGTACCATATTGATAACATAGAAATAATGACATCAAAATCCATGTTAAGATGCCTTCCGCGAAGGCATCTATTTTTATGTTTAGCGTAGAGGCCAGCTTAAATTTCATATTGGTCAGCGATTTTTTGTTTGGGTAAGGGCAGTACAAACTATTCTTATTAATATAAAAGAAGGCTCATTGGAAGTATGTAATTATTGCTAAATAATTCTATAAATAAAGAGGAAAATGTTTTAAAAGAGAGAATAAAAACATAAGAAAATATGAAGGAAGAATAGTATTAATTAAGTGATGAAGGGAAAAGTGTAGGCTGGAACCGGCTGTTATGCTGCTGATCTGTAAAGGAATTCGGGTGAAAGGAGAAATTCCCTTGGACAAGTTAGCAGACTGTAAATTAAAGAGTATTATTCTAATATTTCTAATAGGGTTTTTCCTAATCTTGTCCGTACCTTGCTCTCTGATTGCAGCCGCCAACCCTACCAACATTTTAATCTTGAATTCTTATCATCAAGGACTCAAGTGGACTGATGAACAAACTACAGCTCTAATTGAAAAACTGCAGACCTCACTTGATCGGCAAATTTTTGTGGAATATATGGATTGGAAGCGTTATCCGACCATGGTGAATCTGAAAAATCTTTATGAGTATTATCACTATAAATATGCCGGACAGGATATAGATTTGCTTATTACCACTGACGATATAGCTTTGGAATTTGCTTTGAAGCACCGGCAGGAATTATTCTCCGCTGCACCCTTGGTTTTCAGCGGCGTTGTTAAAGAGGCGGCAGATAATTTGCTTCAGGGTGAGGAGCGGGTGACGGGTGTTTATGAAATACTTGATTCGGAAGGTACCATCCGCTTAGCCCTGCAGATCAATCCCGAGATACGAAATATTTATGTTTTTCATGATCAAACAGAAAGCGGGGAAGCCAGCGGGCAGAATGTTGTCCAGGCAGTGGAAAGAATTAATCAGGAAAGGGAGGAGGAGCTTATTGTCCATTGCCTGAGTGAGCTGAGCATTGCCGAAATAACAGAGCTGGCGGCTTCTCTGGCTAAGGATAGTATTATCCTGGTTGGTTCATATAATATGGATATCACAGGCCAGGTTTTGGCACCGGAGGTGTTTGTCCGCGAAGTCAGTGAGCACAGTGTTGTCCCGGTTTATTCGGTTTATGATTTTTTACTGGGCAGCGGCATACTCGGCGGCAATTTGCTTAGCCCTCGTCTCCAGGGAGAACATGCCGCGGCTTTAAGCTTAGAAATATTAAACGGTAAAGAGGCCGGCCAATTGCCTATTATTGAGGATCCAACGATTGTCACCGCTTTTGACTATAACAAGCTGGTGCAATTTAATATTCCGGAAACGGATTTGCCTGCCAACAGTGTTCTAATAAATAAGCCTTTTTCTTTCCTGGAGGAATACCGCTCTCTAATAATTAAAGTGGCTGCAGTGATTTTCAGCCTTCTTGGGCTTGTAATTATTCTGTTAATTAACATCAGGCAGAGGCACGAAAAAGAAAGACAATTATTACGCCAAAAAGAAGAGCTGACAGCGGTTTATGAAGAGCTGACGGCTGTTCATCAGGAACTGACTGCTTCGGAAGAGGAATTAAGAGTGCAGTATGAAGAGCTGGCCCAAAACCAAAAAGCATTAATGCAAAGTGAAGAGAGGTACAGGTTAGCTTTAGAGGCTGCTAAGGATACCATCTGGGAGTGGGATTTAGTCAATAATCAGCGGGTTTTCTCCGGCAAGCTGCAGGAAATTCTCGGTTACGAAGGCGAAGAACTTTTAAGATTCGAAGATTGGCTAAATAGGGTTCACCCGGAAGATCTCCCGCTATTGGAAGCAAGACTGGCTGATCATTTTAGCCGCAAAACGGAGAATTATCACTGTGAATACCGTATTCAAAATAAAGACGGCCTTTACAAATGGATCCGGGCTAATGGCAAAGCAATATTTGATGACAGCGGCAAACCTTTAAGGATGGTTGGTTCCCACCGCAATATTACTGATCTCAAAGAGCAGGCGGAAAGAATCAAGCATCTGGCTTACCATGATTATTTAACCGGCCTGCCAAACCGCGTTCATGCTTCGAGGAAATAGTGAGACAAGGAAATAGCCAGGGCTAAAGACGGCAGCAGGTTATTGGCCTTGATTTTCCTGGATGTTGATAACTTTAAGGATGTCAATGTTTCTTATGGCCATGCCGCAGGTGATCAGCTTTTGCTGGCCATCAGCACGCAGCTCACCCAAATTGTGGGCAGCATGAACGTGGTGGCGAAGTTTGGCGGTGACGAGTTTATTATTTTGCTGAGAGATATCAGGGATTATCAGGAAGCTATCACCTCTGCCGAAAGGATTATGGGCTTATTTGATAAAGCCATACGGGTGGGAAATAAAATCCGCCATGCCACAGCCAGCGCCGGGATAGTCTTTTATCCGGACAATGGGGAAAGTTTTGAAGAATTGTTCAAAAATGTTGATACTGCTTTATATAAAGCCAAAAAGCTGGGCAAGAGAAAATATGTCGTTTTTAATCAGGAGATGCATGCCGCTGTAGCGGATAAAGCCAGAATTCAGGAAAGCTTGAGGCAGGCTATCGAGAACAGGGAATTTGCCCTGCATTACCAACCCCAAATAGAACTTAAAAGCGGCCGTATTCTTGGGTTCGAAGCCCTGATCCGTTGGTACAATCCGGAAGAGGGGCTGATTCCTCCGGATAAATTTATCGGTATTGCTGAAGAAACAGGGCTGATTATAGAAATCGGCGACTGGGTTCTGCGGGAAGCCTGTACCTTTGCCAGAAGGGTGCACGAGCTTGGTTACCGGGAGGTGACCGTGGCTGTTAACATTTCTTCCATTCAGCTGCGGCAGGAGGACTTCCCGGAGAAAGTTCAGGAAGTTTTGGAAAGCACCGGTCTTCATCCGCACAGCCTGGAATTGGAAGTAACCGAGACAGTGCTTATTGATTTTATCGACTCTAGGGTTAACCTGGTTTTTAATAAGCTCAGAGCTATAGGGATAAAAATTTCCCTGGATGATTTTGGACGCGGCTATTCTTCCTTGAATTATATTAAACAGCTGCCGATATCTACCCTCAAAGTTGACAAATCTTTTATTGAAGATATTAGGGAGCCTTTTGACCGGCAGAATATTACCGGGGCGATTATTGTTCTGGCGCACCAGCTGGGTTTAAGAGTAGTAGCCGAAGGCGTGGAGAGCCAGGCGCAAAAAGAATACCTGCATAATTTTCAGTGTGATGCGGTTCAGGGTTATCTGTTTTTTAAACCTTTGCCGTCCGAAGAAGTCTTGCAAGTGCTGGACCAGGCGGTGGTCAAAGGCTAGCTTTTGTCCAAATAGAAATGAATATTATAAACAGAGGGCATTAATACGGGAAGCAGCAAGATAAAGAGTATAATTTTGAAATGAGGCTCATCATGGCAACACAGCAAATAATATTCTTTGATTGTATGGAAACGTTAATTGACATGGAGGAGATACCCGGGGTCAGAGAGTATGCCCTTTGGGCTTATGCCGGTTCCGGTGTAGAAGCTTACTGGGATAGCTTCCAGGAGTATTTGGAACATTATATTGCCGTCCGGAAGCAGCTGCAGGAATCTCCTCCCTTTTATAAGGAATACGATCTCCGGGAAAGGCTCAGCCTGGTTGTGGAGCGAACTGAAGCTAACCGACGAACCAGCAAAGACAGGCAGCACGCCGCGGCCAATGAGATTATCAACAGCTTACTGGCTGCCTTTTGGCCGAAGTATAAGGCTCAATGTTTTGTCTCAGCAGAAGTAGAAACTGCTTTAAGCTCTTTTAAAAGCCAAGGCTTCACCCTGGGAGTAGTCTCGAATTTTTTGGTTAAAGGCGGGATTCAGGAGATTTTAGAGGAACAAGGCATCGCCAAATACTTTGACTTGGTAGTTTCCTCAGTCGATGTGGGCTGGAAAAAACCTCATCCCCGTATCTATCATATTGCTTTAGCAGAAGTGGGGGTTAGTGCCCCGGCAGTTATTTTTGTCGGCGATGATTATCAAAATGATTATCTGACTCCGCAAAAAATGGGTTTTACACCGATTTTATTTGACCGGCAATCAGCCCACCTTCAGGTGGCAAAGCGATTTAGCAGTTTTGCAGAGCTTCCAGGCCTTATCGAACGGCTCTGAACATATTTTTAGTAAATTTTATGTATTACCAGCTCACCACGCCTTGCTGCTACAGCTACTGGTCCTAAACCTCCGGGTACTCTACTTGATGTGAACCACGGTGCAGTTTAACGCTGTATCAGCTGCGCTCACGACGCTTCTCTGCTTTAACGGTTCACTAAGTAATGCAAAAATATACTTTTTTTGAGATTAAAGCAAGAACCCTGCACTGATTTACTAAGTAGGTTTAATGTGCAACGGTTCCTTTTTATCGGGATTGACTAAAGAGGTAGCCGGTATTATCCTTATTTGAGGTACCCAGAGGGTATGGAGTAAGCTAGGGGTATTGATTAAGCTAGGCGTATGGGTACGAACTACCGGCAGACAGAAAGGATATGAATAAATAATGATTAGCAAGCAACGCAGTCTTTATTTTTTATTAGCTGCAACTTTTTTTATTTTTTTAAACTTTAATATTGCCCAGATGATTACCCCTGTCTATATTTTGGCTATCGGGGGCACGGAGTTTTTTTCCGGTTTGCAAAGTACGCTTTTTTATTTAACGGCGGTTGCTCTTAGGTTTTTCTTTGGCCCTTTAGCTGATGCCAAGGGAAACAGACTCACCTTGTTTATCGGCGGCCTGGCATTTATGACTGCTCCGCTTCTCTTTCTTTTTAATCAGTCCCTGTGGTATGTCCTGCTGGTGCGCATGTACCAGGCAATCGGACTGGCAGCTTATTTTTCCAGTGCATCCGCTGTTGTTTCCGCTCTGGCTCCCAGCGGCAAACTAGGCGCTTACATCGGTTATTACCGCCTGGTAACTATGCTAACTTTGCTGGTGGGCCCTTCGGCTGCCTTAAAAGTGCTCAATGATTTTGGCTTTACTTGGTATCACGGTCTAGGTATCGCTGTTGGCTTTTTGGCCATGGTATTTTTGCATTTTGTGCAGGAACCCCCGCAAGCAGAGAATCCCTTTGACTCTGCGGCTAAGCCTCAAACGGGGATGTTGGGACTCTTAAGAGAGAAAAAGCTGATGCCTATCTTTGAAAGCGTTTTTCTAGTCTCGGTTTGTTATGGGCTGGTGCAGACTTTTACGGCTATTTACGTTGAGCAGGCTGTACAGGATATTAATCCCGGGCTTTTCTTTACTGTTTTTGGGATAGGCAGTATTATTTCCAATCTGATTGCCGGCACTTTGTCCGACCGCAAAGGACGAGCAGCAGTTGTCTTTCCTTGGATTATGGTTATGGGAGCAGGTCTGGCCATCCTTTACTTTTTGCCGCTTAGGCCCTGGATTCTTTACTTGGGCAGTTTTTTGGCAGGTTTTGGCTATGCCGGGAGTATTGCCGTCCTGATTACCTGGATGGTGGATATGGTTCCTGCCGGCCGCAGGACAACAGCCCTGGCTTTGGAGGATAATACTATTGATATTGGGATTGGCCTAGGCTCGTTTCTCTTTGGGGTGCTGATTCCACTCATCGGGATGCCCTGGTCATATGGTCTGGGCGGCTTGCTGCTGATAATTTTTGCAGCCTGGAAGATTACTGCTTTGGTTATGGAGAAAAGAAAGCCACTAACTGCCGCTTAAGAGCTACTCTGGAATAAAGGTTTAAGCAGTTATCTAAATCTGACAAAAAAGCTGCTGAAAAAAGCAGTAGAAAAAACAGCAAGAAAAGCAACAAAAAAAGCAACAAAAAAGCAACTTAAAAAGCAGGCAAAAAAAGCAGGAATAAATTTGCTCTCCCAGAATAACTACTATGAGATTAATGCATTGGATATATTCTGAGGATTAATAGTCCGGAAGTTAGGCGAGGGGGGTCTTGTTTGCGTATTGCGGCTTTAGGCGATTCTATTACGGAGGGTTATCTTTGCTACCCTCAGGACTCTTGGGTGGCAATTGTAGCCAGAGAGCTGGGGGTAGAAATGTACAACCTGGGTGTTTGCGGAGATCTGACCCGGGATATGCGCCGGAGGATGCGGCGGCAAGTCCTGCCTTTAACGCCCAGCCACTGCCTGATCCTCGGTGGCGCCAATGATGCATTTTGTCAAGTGGCTTTGGAGGATTACAGCGAAAACATTGAGATTATTGTGGAATACTGTTTACGCTTTGATATTATTCCTATTTTGGGGATACCAACTCCAACTTTGGCTTATCCGGAAGAGTTTATCCTTCAGGAATACCGGGCCTGGCTTCTCGAATACGCCGAGAAGTCCCGAATTGCCGTGATTGATTTTTATGCCTCTTTGGTGGATGCTACGGGGATGATGGCCAGGCCGGAGTTACTTTTAGACGAAGTCCACCCCAATGTGGAAGGATACCGGGCGATGGCTGAGAAAGCTAAGGAAGTTATAAGCCGGCTTAAGCAAGACTATCTTAAGGAAGGCTCCGGCAACGAATGAACAGAAATCAAGTTAAGGATTTTTTTCAATTAATCAGCGGTAAGAACTTTCGCTTGAAAATCTTCTTTGAAGGAGTTTTTACGGGGATTTGTGTGGGATTAGTGATCTCCGCTTTCCGTTATCTTTTGGAACGAGCTGAGAATTTTCGGGTTTATAGTTATGAGCTTTCAGCCGGGTCAGGCCTTCCGGGGATAATAATCCGTTTTGCTGTGCTTATTCTCGTCGCCGGGGTTATCAGCCTGATTATCAGCAAAGCACCGCAAACAGCCGGGAGCGGGATAGTACAGGTTAAAGGTTTTTTGCTTGGCCATGTTAAGCTGAAATGGGCCCGTAACCTTATCGGTAAATTTTTGGGTGCGCTTATCGCTATTGGAGCCGGCTTATCGCTCGGGAGGCAAGGTCCCGCCGTGCAGATGGGTGCTTCGGTTGGACAGGGCATAAGCCGTTTGCTGGGAAGGCTCCGGGTGGAAGAAAAATATTTGGTGACCTGTGGGGCGGGGGCCGGTCTGGCCGCTGCATTTAACGCGCCATTGGCCGGGGTTGTCTTTGCCCTGGAAGAGGTGCACAAGAGCTTTTCGCCGGCTGCCCTGCTGTCGACAATGGGAGCAGCCTTATCAGCCGACTTTGTGATGCGTCAATTTTTTGGAGCAAAACCTGTTCTGGATTTTTCCGGTATTCTCATTTTGCCGCAGAATTATTACTTAGCCCTGCTGGGCTTGGGTCTTTGTTGCGGACTGGTTGGGGCTCTTTTTAATAAGATTTTAGTGCAGACCTATAAGCTCTATGACCGGCTCCGGGCAGCTTTTCCTTTTCTCCCTTCCGCATGGTTTCCTCTAGGGCCCCTTTTGATTGCCGGTATTTTAGGTTTTTTCCTTCCCCAGGTGCTGGGAGGAGGAGAAGGCTTTATTCTTTCTCTGGCTGAGCAAAGTTACGTTTTGTCCTTTTTGCTGCTGCTCCTGGTGGTAAAATTTTTTTTCACTATGGTTTGCGCGGCATCAGGAGCGCCGGGTGGAATATTTTTGCCTATGCTTGTTATTGGGGCCTTGGTGGGCGGTTCTTATGGTCATGCCCTGGCCAACCTTAATCAAGTTAGTCCGGAATTGATCCCGAATTTTGTAGTTTTTGCTATGGCTGCTTTGTTTACGGCCGTGGTTAAAGCCCCTATAACCGGCAGTATTTTGATTACGGAGATGACAGGCTCTTTTCAGCATTTATTGCCCGTTATTATTACCTGCATGGTTGCTTATTTGGTTAGTGATCTTCTGCAGATCCGCTCTATTTATGATGATCTTTTCCAATTAACTATTATTGCTCCGGCTAAAGCTAGGAAAAACAGGGCTGGCGAAGAAGAGGCGAACAGCCCTGTAAGCAAGCCTCTGACGGAAAGCGGGCAGCGTTATCCCGCTGAGGAGATTTCTGCCAATAAATATGCCAAGACTATTATTGAAGAAGTTGTCTGCCAGGGGTCCCGGCTGGAGGGCCGGAAAGTCAGAAATATTGAGTGGCCGGAGGGCTGTCTGGTAGTTAGTATCCGCCGGGGAGAAGAAGAGATTATTCCCCGGGGGGATACCAAGATGATCGCCGGTGATTTTTTGTATATTTTAGGTCCTCAAGCCAGGGAAAAGGAGTTGCGCCGCCAGTTAGGCCGTTTATGCCGGGAAGATATGCAAAACTGCCGCTTTTAGCAGCAGTTTTGCAAGCAGGTACACACTTCATTTTAATTCTCAGGGACTAATAGCTTTCTCTTCCTGGGATTCCATGCCCCTCTTTTTTGTATTTATCCCGACCCTCGGCATCATAATGGCGATCCAAGGTTTCTTCTTGGAGTTTTTTTCCCTTCTTCTTAGCCATGTTTTTTTACCCTCCTTAGAGTCTCTAAAGATAGTATCAACTAAAAAAAAGCTATAATACCAGCAAATTGGTGGCAAAATATTCTTTGTCCGGCAGACTGATTTAAGAACCGGAAAATGTTTAAACTGAGCGCAGGGCTTGTTGCTGAGAGTCGCTTGTATTTATGCAAAAACTGTTAGCAAACTTCCTGCCAATTGTGGTTGACGAAGCTGGGAATAGCCATTATAATAACATTTGCGACTTTAATTAAATAATAAGTATTTTTTGGAAGCGAACACGGAGAGATGGCTGAGTTGGTCGAAGGCGCTCGCCTGGAAAGCGGGTACATGGTGACGAACTGTGTCGTGGGTTCGAATCCCACTCTCTCCGCCATTAAAAGCAAGTTACGTTTATTAACGTTTTTATAAGTAGTTTTGAGTAGTATAGGTTCTGAGTGGGATTCGAACGCGAAATGCGCCTTATGGAAGCATTTCGGAAGAAAATCCGACCTATGGAAGGATTTTTCCGCCCAGGCCTGATAGCGAGCCGAAGGTGAGCGGCGGGAATCCCACTCTCTCCGCCATTAAAAGCAAGTTACGTTTATTAACGTTTTTATAAGTAGTTTTGAGTAGTATAGGTTCTGAGTGGGATTCGAATGCGAAATGCGCCTTATGGAAGCATTTCGGAAGAAAATCCGACCTATGGAAGACAAGATAATTATTCTCTGATAGTATCTCCGGGTAAACTTCACTAACAGCATAAGGATTGATTTCTATGCAAGGCAAGTTTATTTTGGAGAAATTATTTATTAATGGTATAATAGGTTTGACCGTGCTAGACGGGGAGGTAGCGGTTCCTTGTAACTCGCAGTCCGCTAGAGCGAGGTTTAATTCCTTTGTGAGGGCCGGGCAATCGGAGCAGTCCGAGGTTTGGTGTGATGAGTTTTTGGTCTTGCGCAACGAAACGCTTTGAACCGTGTCAGGTCCTGACGGAAGCAGCACTAAGAAGTATGTTTCGTGTGCCGCGAGGTAGCCGGAGATGAGCACTGGGCCACGGGTAACGTCCGGGGGTTGCGGTTCAGGCTGAGGTGCACGGTCTTTATTTCTATAAGGTGGTTCTTGACCATCTTTTTTGGTATTTATTTCCTTAACGCTAAGAGAGAGCGCCGGGGGATTAAATATGGGATTAAATATTTTAGCAGCTTTATTGATTAGCCGGTAATACGGGTAAAATAATCGGGTAAAAGGTGAAAAAGATGGCTTATCTCGCATTATACCGGGAATGGCGGCCAAAAAATTTTCGGGAAATGGTTGGACAGGAGCATGTTCGCACAATTCTCACTAATGCCTTAAAGCTAAACAAGGTAGCCCATGCTTATCTTTTCAGCGGGCCAAGAGGAACCGGGAAAACCACTGCGGCGAAAATCCTGGCCAAAGCTTTAAATTGCGAAGCCCGCGCAGATGCCGAGCCTTGCAATAAGTGTGCTGCCTGTCAGGAGATTGATCAGGGTTTAGCTCTCGATGTCCTGGAAATTGACGCTGCTTCCAACCGGGGAATCGATGAAATCCGAAATTTGCGGGATAAGGTCAAGCTTGCTCCTTCCGGCGGTAAATATAAAGTATATATTATTGACGAAGTACATATGCTGACATCGGAAGCTTTTAACGCCTTACTTAAAACTTTGGAGGAACCACCGACTAATGTGGTTTTTGTCCTGGCCACAACGGAAGCCCATAAAGTACCTTTGACTATTCTTTCCCGGGTACAGCGTTTTGAATTCCATCGTATCCCGGCTGAGGCCATCTGTTCCAGGCTGCAGGAAGTATGCCGCGCTTTAGGCCGGGAGGTAGAAGAAAAAGCCCTCCAGGTTATTGCCTTGAAAGCCGAGGGCGGCTTAAGAGATGCGCTGAGTGTTCTTGATCAATGCCTTTTGCAGGAAGATCCGGTTAAGCCCGAGCATGTTTACCAAATAATTGGTATGGTTGGGGAAAGCTTTAGCGCCGATCTGACCGATTCTTTGTTAGATGGTGATTATGGTTTGGCTCTGGCCAAATTGGAGGAAGGAGTGGCCTTAGGGCGGGATCCCCGGCAAATCATCAGAGATTTGCTTGATTATTTAAGGCAAGCTCTTCTCTACTCTGCCGGCGGGCAAAAACCTTTGCTCTCTCCGGAAATAACCCCCAGGCTGATAGCGCAGAGCCAACGGGCCGGCTTGAAAAAATTGCTTTCCTGGATTAATATTCTGCTTAAAGGGGATAGTGAATTGAGATTTGCTGCTAATGCCCGACTGGCAGCAGAAATGATTTTAGTACAGGCTCTTTATGAACAAGAGGCGGCTTTCTCCGAACAACCGGGCAGGACGGCTACGGAGCATAGAGGCATGGTGCGAGGAGCCAAGGAGCAGAAGGATACCGTTCCTTTAGATGAACCTAATCTGAAACCTAAGAACATAGAGCCACAGGCTGATTCCCGACAGCAAGCAGTTCCAAGGGAAAAAGAGGAACTCTCTGACAGTGGTTTAACTCCGGTTTTAAAGGCTAAATGGCCGCAGATCCTCGATGAAGTAAAAAAGGAGAAAAAATCAACCCACGCTTTTTTACTGGAAGGAAGTCCGACTTTGGTTAGAGGGGATTTATTGTATTTAGTTTTTAAGGATCAATACTCTTTCCACCGGGATAAGTTTAGTCAGCCTGAGAATAAGAATGTGGTGGAGAAGGTTGTAGAACGCTGTTTGGGGCAAAAACTGAAACTAACCTGTCTGCTGGCTAAGGAATTCGAGCATACAGTTGGGGCGGAGGACGGTTTGCCGGCTAAAGCCGAGACTCAGGCGAGCGAAGACAGCTGTATCCGGCAAGCGGTAGAACTTTTTGGAGCGGGACTTGTTCAGGTCGCGCCGGAAAAGTAAAATAGTCCTGAAGGTTATACATCAGCCCTTTCTTGCTTAAGATAGTTTGAGAAGGATTAATCAAAACAAAGGAGAGTGTTTAATTATGGGTTATAGACCACCTGGCGGCATGGGCAATATGAATCAAATTATGAAGCAAGCTCAAAAAATGCAGGAGAATATGCTTAAAGCCAAAGAGGAATTAGAAAACAAAAGTGTAGAGGCTTCAGCCGGCGGGGGCATGGTGGAAGTGACAGTCAGCGGCAAGCTGGAACTTTTGAGCCTAAAAATCAAGCCCGAGGCTATTGATCCTGATGATCCGGAGATGCTGGAAGATTTGGTTAAAGCCGCTGTCAACCAAGGGCTGCGCAATGCCCAGGCTATGGTTGAACAGGAAATGAGCAAAATCACGGGCGGGTTTAATATTCCGGGACTTTTCTAAGGAGGTTTGTGCTTAGTCAGTTTTTGCAGGGAAAGATAATCATCTTTTTAGGAAGGTTACATAGGGAAGTTTTATGGATTTCTTGTACTATCCTCAGCCTTTGTCGGACTTAATAATTGCCTTTTCCCGTTTGCCGGGTGTCGGGCCTAAAACTGCAGGCAGGTTAGCCTTTTATCTCCTGCAGCATACTGCTGATGCGCAGGAACTCGCCACTGCTATAACCACCGCTTTGCGGGATATCAGGCAGTGCTCGCTTTGCGGTAATTACACGGAGATGGATCCCTGTAAGATTTGTTCCGGAGAACGCCGGGATAAATCCCTGCTTTGTATTGTGGAACAACCCCGGGACGTAGTAGCCCTGGAGAAAACCGGTGAGTACCGGGGATTATACCATGTTCTCCATGGAGTACTTTCACCCATGGAGGGTATTGGCCCGGATCAATTGAATCTCTCCGGCCTTTTTGGGCGCCTGGAAGGGATTAAAGAAGTAGTCCTGGCAGTCAATCCGTCGGTAGAAGGGGAAGCTACCGCCCTCTATCTCGCTAGGCTCCTTAAACCCCTGGGAGTAAGAGTTACGCGCCTCGCCCACGGCTTGCCGGTGGGCGGCGATCTGGAATATGCGGATGAAGTTACGATTGCCCGGGCTTTAGAAGGTCGGCGCCAGTTATAAGGGGTTTACAGGAGTCATTGAGAGCAGAGAATATATTCGATGTGGACAAAAAGTGTCATGGTTCTTACCAGCTTGACTGCTGCATAAGATGCAGTAGAAAGATAAATGGGGGAATTTACCATGACGCTTCTTTTTTTGGGCTTGTTTATAATCTTAATGGGGTTGGTGGTTTTTTCATCTTTACGAAAACCAAATAGGTTTGTTAAGTTCACAATCCATGTCCTTGGTGGAGTGGTTGGTTTATGGCTGGTTGATCTGCTCCTAAGTGTCTTTACTGTAGAGATTCCAATTAATATCTTCACGGTTTGTCTGGTAGCCATATTAGGCTTTCCTGGGGTGCTGGTCTTAACCGTCCTGCAGCTTATCGGGGTCTAAGAACCCGATAGGCCCAAGCTTTCATAGGTACTTGACTAATAGAAGAATCACAGAGTATACTGATAGTTGATTAGGGAACTTACTAAATTAGGGTTCCCTAGGTTTGTGTTCGGCAATTGATTGAATATTCTCAAAATTTGCGGGCGGATAGTTATCTTTGGCGAGAATAAACTAAAACATATAAAAAGTTATTATCATAACGAGTTATTATCATAATGAGTTATTACAATAAAAACGTTACTGTTTAAAAATTCATTTGTGGTTTCAATGAATTATTTAAATAGCTGCTGGTTTATTTGTTAATTTTTCCTATCCTTATATCTACAGTTTCTTTTAGCAGCTTCTCTGTTCTCCACATAGTTTAACCCATTTAAGAGGAGGTGGAAAGCGAGCTTAACTTCATAGTTGAAATTAGGCAAGGAGAAGAGAGAAAACCAAAGTATTTGTGAAAAAAGCAATAAGGAAACGGAAGAAGATATTTATTATTTGATACTGTTTCTGAACTTATCCGTACCAGTGGTTACAAGTTAATAAATCTTTACGGGAGGAACCTACCAATGGCAAAAATGAAAACCATGTCTGGAAATGAAGCTGCGGCTCATGCGTCGTATGCCTTTTCCGAAGTTGCGACCATCTTTCCGATAACTCCTTCGTCCGATATGGCGGAGATGGTGGATGAATGGGCCGCACATGGCAGAAAAAACATTTTCGGTCAACCTATGAAAGTTGTTGAAATGCAGTCTGAAGCGGGAGCAGCCGGTGCTGTTCACGGCTCACTGCAAGGAGGAGCCCTGACCACAACTTATACAGCATCCCAGGGTCTCTTGCTGATGATTCCTAATATGTATAAAATTTCCGGCGAACTTTTACCGGGTGTGTTCCATGTTAGTGCCCGTGCTCTCGCTGCGCATGCTCTTTCCATTTTCGGTGATCACCAGGACGTAATGTCCGTAAGGATGACCGGTTTTGCAATGTTAAGCTCCGGTAGTGTCCAGGAAGCTTTGGATCTGGGCTATATTGCTCACCTTTGCGCAATTAAAGCCAGAGTTCCTTTCCTGCATTTCTTTGATGGTTTCAGAACTTCCCACGAAATTTCCAAGATCAGTGTTCCTGACTACGAAGAAGTAGGTACCTTATTGGATTGGGAAGCCTTGAAGAAGTTCAGGGAAAATGCCCTGAATCCGGAACGCCCTGTACTAAGAGGTACGGCACAGAACCCTGATATTTACTTCCAGGGCAGAGAAGCAGCCAACCGCTTCTACCAGGCTGTACCGGGCATCGTCGAAGATTACATGAAGAAATATAAAGAACTTACCGGCCGCGAATATCAGCTCTTCCAATATTATGGAGCACCTGATGCTGAGCGGGTTATCATTGCCATGGGTTCTGTCGGTGATACTATTAGTGAGACCATTGACTACCTGGCTGCCAAAGGTGAAAAAGTTGGTTTGCTAAGAGTCCGTCTTTTCCGTCCGTTCTCAACTGAGCATTTCCTGAAAGCTCTGCCGAAGACTGTCAAGAAGATTGCTGTTTTAGAGCGGACTAAAGAGCCCGGTTCACTTGGTGAGCCTCTCTATCTTGATATTGTTGATGTCTTCTATAACCAAGAAGTCAGACCTATTATTGTTGGCGGCCGTTATGGCTTGGGTTCGAAGGATACCACTCCTTCCCAAATCCTGGCTGTTTACGAAAATCTGAAATTAGATAAACCGAAAAACGGCTTTACCATTGGTATTGTTGATGACGTTACCTTTACTTCTTTGGAAGAAAAGGAATTCATTGATACCACTCCGGAAGGCACCATCAGCTGCCAGTTCTGGGGTCTCGGTGCGGACGGAACTGTTGGAGCCAATAAGCAAGCTATTAAAATTATTGGTGACCATACCAATCTCTACGCCCAGGCTTACTTTGCTTATGACAGCAAGAAGTCCGGCGGTACAACCGTTTCCCACCTGAGATTCGGTAAAGCGCCGATTAAAGCGCCCTATCTTGTCAATACCGCTGACTATGTTGCCTGCCATAACCAGGCCTATGTTGATAAATATAATCTCTTAAAAGGCCTTAAGCCAGGCGGCACTTTTGTGCTTAACTGCCAGTGGTCACCGGAAGAACTGGATGAGAAACTCCCGGATGCCTTAAAGAGAGCCATTGCCGAGAAGAAAGCCCAATTCTATATTATCGATGCTGTGAAAATTGCCCGTGAAATTGGCCTGGGCAGCAGAATTAACATGATAATGCAGTCTGCTTTCTTCAAACTGGCCAAAGTTATTCCGCTGGAAGAAGCCCTGCAGTATCTGAAGGATTCCGTTGTTAAAACTTACGGTAAAAAAGGCCAGGAAATCCTGGATATGAACTTTAAAGCTATTGATGCCGGCTGCAATGCGTTAGTGAAAGTAGAAGTACCTGCTTCCTGGGCTCAGGCAGATCCGCAAGGCGGTATTTTCTTGGGTACCGACAAAGATCCGGAGTTCATCAAGAAAGTTGTCCGTCCTATGGCAGCCCAAGAAGGGGATAATCTCCCGGTCAGTGCTTTCCTTGGCCGTGAAGACGGTACTTTCCCGGCAGGAACAACTGCCTTTGAAAAACGCGGTATTGCCGTTACTGTACCGGTCTGGATTAAGGAAAACTGCACTCAGTGCAACCAGTGTGCCTATATCTGCCCGCATGCCTGCCTGAGACCGTTCCTTTATACGGAAGAAGAAGTCAAGAATGCTCCGGCAGGTTTCGAAGCTGTCAAAGCCGTTGGTAAAGATTTTGCCGGCCTTCAATACCGCCTGCAGCTTAGCCCATTGGACTGCACCGGCTGCGGCAACTGTGTAGAGATTTGTCCTTCCAAACAAAAAGCTTTAGTAATGAAAGATGCTGCTGAAATAACTCCGGTGGAAGCACCTCTTTGGGATTATGCCCTGGAGATCTCCAGTAAAGATGACAGGATTTCCAATAAATTTACGGTTAAAAACAGTCAGTTCCTCCAGCCTTTAGTTGAGTTCAGCGGAGCTTGCCCGGGTTGCGGTGAAACTGCCTATGTCAAGCTTCTTACCCAATTATTCGGAGACAGAATGATGATCGCCAATGCCACAGGTTGTACCTCGATTTGGGGCGGCAGCGCACCGTCAGTTCCTTATACTGTGAATAAAGAAGGTAAAGGACCGACTTGGGCCAACTCTTTGTTCGAAGACAATGCTGAGTATGGCTACGGTATGTTCCTGGGCGTTCAGCAGCAGCGCCAGCTTCTGGCTCAAGAAATGAAAGAGGCTATGAACCTGGATATTCCGGCAGAACTGAAAGCCGCATTTGAGGAATGGCTTGCTAACATGAATGTTGGCGAAGCTTCTAAGGCTGCATCCAAGAAAGTCTTAGCTGCTTTTGATAAAGTTGATCCTAACTCCAATGAGCTTCTGGCTAAGATCTGGGAGAAAAAAGATCATCTGGTTAAGAAATCCCAGTGGATTGTCGGCGGTGACGGCTGGGCTTATGATATCGGTTACGGCGGTTTGGACCATGTTCTGGCCTCCGGCGATGATGTCAACATTCTCGTTGTAGATACTGAGGTTTATTCCAATACCGGCGGTCAGTCTTCCAAGGCTACGCCGAGGGCTGCTGTAGCTAAATTCCAGGCAGCCGGTAAGAAAATCCGCAAAAAAGACCTCGGCATGATGGCTATCAGCTATGGTTATGTTTATGTCGCTCAGGTTTCCTTAGGAGCCAGCTTGACCCAAACTATGAAAGCCTTCCAAGAAGCCGAAGCCTATAACGGACCATCTCTCATCATTGCCTATGCTCCGTGTATTAACCACGGTATCCGTACCGGTATGGCTACCAGTATTATTCAAGCTAAGAAAGCCGTTGAAGCCGGTTACTGGCACCTGTACCGCTTCAATCCGGATCTCCTGGAAAAAGGCGAGAAACCGTTCAGCCTGGATTCCAAGGAGCCAAGTGCTTCCTTCAGAGACTTCATTATGTCTGAAGTCCGTTATACTTCCCTCCTCAGAACCTTCCCAGAGACCGCTGAACAATTGTTTGTCGGAGCCGAGAAATTCGCTAACGAGCGCTATAAGTCCTACAAACGTTTGGCTGAGCAAAACTGGGATTAAGGTTAAGTACGGAATTTTCTTGCAGCCTAAGCTGCCTTAAGCTGCAAAAATTCTTTAGCTAAGAGAGCGGGTTTTATACCCCGCTCTCTTGTTGCGAACCCCGTGAGCATTAATTCACGGGGTTCGCAGTATTTTTACGGCTTCCAGTTATCATTTTCAGGCAGCTAAGGGCTAATTGTCCTTAGTTTGATTCAAATACTCAAGGTACCTATCTGCCAGCCGCAGGAGGGCTTTAATTCTCTTTTCTTCTTGCAGGAAAAGCTCATGGTCTTTAACCGCTTGTCGTGTTTTGATGTTCACTCCCGTGTCGCTCCCGGGTAAGTAAAAAGTGTTGCCGGTTATTAAGGTTCCTTCCGGATTATAAAAGCGGAAACCCAGGAGATTTTGCTTGTAATTTAAGAGGTCTTGACCGAAAACAAGCTGGTCGCTCAGCGAAATGCCTAAAAGGTTAGCCAAAGTAGGCAGAATATCGATTTGCCCGCCGACGTTTTCAATAACCTGGGGTTTTAAGCCCGGGACTCTAATAAGCAAAGGAACATGCAGGCGGTCGATGGCGTCATGCTCTCTTCCCAGCAAGGCTAAGAAATCCTTCTGCAGCTGGGGGTCCATAGCTTTAGTAAAGCCATAGTGGTCGCCGAAAACTACTAATAAGGACTTATCCCATAACTTCGAAGCCTTCAAATCTTCAATAAATCGCCCCAAAGCGTAATCCTGATAATTGACGGAGTATAAATAATTGCCCAGCAGGGTTCCTTCTAATTCGGAGGGCAGCTTGATCCGCTTGCGCTCATCCGGCAATTTGAAGGGATGATGATTAGTAAGAGTTATTAAGCTGGCATAGAACTTTTGCCCCTTTGCTTGGAGTTCAAGGAGCTCTGGCAGGGCTTTTTTAAAGAGAACCTCATCGGAAGACCCCCAGGGGCCAAGACGGTCTTCATTCTGGTAAAACTCCCGGTCATAATATTGGTCAAAACCGAGGCAGGGATAGAGGTTATCCCTGTTCCAGAAAGTTACCACATTAGGATGAAAAGTCAGTGCGACATAGCCATTTTGTTTGAGAAGCCTAGGAAGTGAAGGGTATTTGATACCTATAAAATCAGTAGCTATTCCTCCCCTGGCCCGTGGATAAAGAGATGTATTGGTAATAAACTCCGCATCGGAAGTATTGCCTTGCCCGATTTGGCTGTAAAAATAGGGAAAATACATACTCTCTTTACAGAGACGATTAAGGTTAGGGGTAATTTGTTGCTGATTGATTTCCAGGTCAACCAGAAAACTTTCTGTTGATTCTAACTGAACCAGAATGATATTACAGCCTGCGGCAGCAGCATAATAATTCGGCCACGCCACAGGTTTGATTTGTTTGAGTTCATTAATTGCTGCTTGGTTAAAACTGTTTTCTGCCGCGGAAGAATTTTCGCTTGCGTAATTATTGAAGGTGGCCAAGAGAGCATATCCCTGGGCATTGAGCAAGCCCACTCCGCGGGCCATAGCCATTAAGTTATCTTTAGCCGGATAGTGCCAGACATTGAACCCAATAAGCAAAAGGGAGAAAAGAACCAGGGGCAAGACGAATTTTTTGGTTTTATAGTGTGAGTCAGAATGAGTCACAGGGAAGCGGCGAGCGCTCCAGCGATAACGCCTGCGGGGTTTAAACCGGTAAAAGTACCGGCTTAAGAATCTAAGAAAAAAGTCAAGATAAAAACAAAGATACGCCGGCGAGAAGAGTTCGGCAATGCTGGCGCTTAAGTCTTTGACCAGCACAATTTGCCTTAGGGCACTGAAATTAAACATTTGGCCAAAATAATTATAGTAGATGACACTGGCTAAAAAATAAGTTGATAACATGAGGTTGCTTATCCAGAACAACTCTGTTTTTCGAGGGCTGGCTAGCTCCAGCAGCCCAAAAATAACAATTGCTGAGGCTAACTCCAGGCCAATGAGCAGCAAGCCGGCGGATTGAGGAAAGATAAAGCTTCTGAGATAAAGGATTTTCAGGAGAATAAGAGCTGTGAAAAAGGGAACCCTTAATCGGAAAAAGTCCCTCAAAGGTATTAGCATGTATAAATAATCCTTTCCGTTTGCATAGTTTAGAGAGAGTCTTGCTTCATTTCATCCTATGACTTAAAGAGAAAAGGTATGTTCCTAAACAGCTCGCTAAAAATGTAAAATTATACTAATAACCTATTTTTCCGGAAAGAATATAGTAAAGTAGGTCAGCAGGAAGCAATGTTTAGTTGCCGGTTTTAGATATACGAGGGTAAAGGAGCGATAGTCAATGGCAATAATCTATCCCCAATGTTCGATTTGCGGCCTAGTGCCGGAGAATGGATTATATGATGGTCTCTATCTGAGAGGGAGATTTATTTGCTCCGGCTGTGAAAAAAAGCTTGTTGCTACCGGCCCGGACTCCGCTAATTATGAAGAGCAGATTCAATATATTAGAGGGATTCTGTTTACTGCTTTACATAGAGTGAAAAAAAATTCAAAATATGTTACAATATAATATCGTCTAACTTTGGAGGAGTACGGTGGATTCTTTAAGAAAGCAGCTTTTAAGCTATACAAAATCTGGGATGTACTCCTTTCATACGCCCGGCCATAAAGGGCGGAGTGATCTTTTGGCTGCCCTACTGTTTCCGGATTATGATTTGACTGAACTTCCGGGGTTGGATATTCTGCATAATCCGCAGGGAGTAATTGCCGCTGCCCAGGGAAGGGCTGCCGAGATCTATGGCGCTGAAGAAACGTACTTTCTTGTTAACGGAGCTACCGCCGGTAATCAGGCCATGCTCTTGTCACTGGCTGCCGGCCCAGGTCTAAGGGGCAAAAAGATTCGCATTCAACGGCAAGTTCACCGTTCTGTTATAGGTGCCCTGGTTCTTTCCGGGCTTACTCCCGAGTATGTACCGGCAGTCATTCACCCTGATTTCAATTTGCCGCTGGGCTTAGATGCTGAGCAGCTTTTGGCCGATAACGGTGAAATAGGGGCATTTCATCTGACAAGCCCCAGTTACTATGGAACCGTAATTGATCTGGCAGCGATCACTAAGGAGCGGGATAAAGCTTGTCCCTCCCTTCCCTGCCTGGTGGATCAGGCTCACGGTTCTCACTTTTTAGGCAGTAATTTTCCTGAGAGTGCTCTCAAGCAAGGCGCAGACCTTGTTGTCCACAGTACTCATAAGACATTGTCCGCGCTGACTCAGGCTGCCATGCTGCATGTCCAGGGCAAGCGCATAAATAGGATGGCCTTAAAACAGTCTTTAGAACTCCTGCAAACATCCAGTCCCAGCTATTTATTAATGGCTTCTTTGGAAAACGCCGTTAATCACCTGCAAGCCGCTGTTCCCTGGGATGATCTAAGGTGGGAAGTAAATAAACTGCAGGAAGGCCTGGAGGGAGAATTAAGGATATTGACAGCCCGGGATGCCGGTCGTTACGGTATCATGGATGTTGATTGGTCCAAGATTTTAGTTAATTTAAACTCCTTAGTCATTAGCACAGGTGAAGCTGTGGAGATTTTAAGGAAGAAATTTCGCCTTGAGCCGGAATTGTGGGATGACAGCAATATTTTGTTCGTCTTGGGGATAGGCAGCAAGCCGGAAGATGTGCGGGTTTTGCATGGGGCTTTGGCCTATCTGGCCAGGGAGTACCGATCGAAAACTGCCAAAGGAAACCTGCCTAAGTTCCTCCAAAACAGCGATCCGGCCAAAGGTGGAAGGCAGCTGGCCGTACCGCCGCTGCGCCTTACTCCCCGGGAAGCTTGGTTCGCGCCCCAAAAAACCGTGCCGGTCAGGGAGTCCTTAGGTCAAATAGCTGGAGAAACCATCTCAGTATATCCTCCGGGGATTCCGCTGGTAGCTGCCGGGGAAGAAATAACCCCGCTCATTCATGATTATCTCAACCGGGCGGAGGAATACAATTGGCAGGGCTGGCAGGGGTTTAGAGAAAAGAAAATTCGAGTTATAGATATATGAGGTGAGAAGGCGATGAGCGCGAACTTCAAATTAATCAAAAAAGCTGCCTTAGAAGGCAGAATTGCTCATCTGTACCTTTTTCACGGCAGCGGGACGGAGGAAAGGCGGGGGGCTGTTCTGGAATTGGCTCTCGTGTTAAACTGTAAGGGAGAGAATCGGCCTTGCGGTGAATGCCCCGCCTGTAAAAAAATCCGCTCGGGCAATCACCCCGATGTTCATATTATCAGGCCGCTAAAGACATCCCTTGGGATTGAACAGATCATGACCTTAAAAGCTAAGATTTATCAGCAGAGCTATGAAGGCCAATACAGGATTGGCCTGATAGAAGAGGCTGAAAAGCTTACACTTCCGGCAGCCAATGCCCTTTTGAAGATTGCCGAGGAGCCCCCGGCTAATACCGTTCTTATCTTTAGCACCGGGAATGCGGAAGGAATTATTAGCACCCTGCGCAGCCGGGCTCAAGCCGTATATTTTCCACCCCCGCAGGCTCAAGCCTGGGGTGCGGAGCGGGATGCCTTTAGTTTAAGCGGAGGAGACCCGGATTTAGCCAGGAGGATTGAAGTGCTTGGCACGGAGAGGGTTAAGGAATGGCTGACAAAATACTTTGACATCCTAAAGGCTGAAGATTTTACCATGGTTTTTAGGCTCTGGCCTTTAGAGAAAGAAGAGTTTCAGGTTTTTCTCCAGGTTTTGGCTGTAACGGGCAAAGATTTGGTGCTGCAGAGGAAGATTTCTCCTCAATTTATAGCGGAAATTAGACAAATTTCGCAAGCTGTAAGCAAACAGGTAAACCACAGGTTGGCTTTGGAGGTTTTGGCTCTTAAACATCTCAAACTGGGAGGAACAAAAATTGGTTAAAATGGTTGGAATTCGCTTTAAAAAGGCTGGGAAAATTTACTACTTTCTACCTGGCGGCCATGATATAAAGGTCGGGGATAATGTTATCGTGGAAACAGCACGGGGCATGGAGTTTGGCAAAGTGGTTCTGCCCTTACGCGAAATACCGCCCGAGGAAATTGTTGCTCCTTTGAAAGAAGTACTGCGCAAAGCTACGCCCGCAGATGAAGAGCAATATTACAATAATGAAAAAAAAGAAAAAGAGGCTTTCCAGATTTGTTTAACAAAAATTGCTGCTCACAACTTGCCAATGAAGCTGATTGATGTGGAATACACCTTTGACTGTAATAAAATTATCTTTTCTTTCACAGCCGAAGGCCGGGTTGATTTTCGGGAACTGGTTAAAGATTTGGCAGCGGTATTTAGAACTCGTATCGAGCTAAGGCAAATTGGGGTACGAGATGAGGCCAAAATGCTCGGAGGACTGGGATCCTGCGGCCGGGAGCTGTGCTGTGCCTCTTTTCTGGGCGACTTTGAGCCTGTCTCCATCCGCATGGCTAAAGACCAGAACCTTTCCCTTAACCCAACTAAAATTTCGGGGATCTGCGGCCGTTTAATGTGCTGCTTGAAATATGAAAACGGTTGTTATGAAGGTGAGGGCTGCTGTATAAAAGCCGATAAAAGTAAAAATATTTATAATGAATTGTTAGATGAAGAGAGTAAGGTTGAATTAAGCAAGCTTGTCGCAGAGGAAGCGGAGGAATAGAATTGGGTCAGCTCTACCAGGCTATTACTGAAGTTGAAGAAAACCTTTCCAGGCTTTTAGGTGAGGTCAAAAGCCTTCGCCAATACATTGAATACCTGGAGGAGGAAAATATTAAACTGAAAAGGCAGCTCTGTGCCGTTTCGGAAGCAGATACGGCTAGGGTTCAAAAAAATGCGGCCAGAATACAAAAAGAAGCCCATGAGAATCTGGAAAAGTTATACCAAGAGGGTTTCCATGTATGCCATATTTATTTCGGGGAGCCTATGGAAGGCAGCTGTCTCTTCTGTAATGCTTTTTTAAGGAAAGACTGAATCATTAATTATTGATGGGAGTAGATTGCTTGCGGGAGGATACCATGGCCGAAGCGGGGCTCTTATCTATCTGCGCGACACCGATTGGCAACTTAAGCGATATAACCCTGCGTGTCTTGGAAACTTTAAAAACGGTTGATTTCATAGCGGCTGAAGATACCAGGCACTCCAGGAAACTGCTTAATCATTACGGGATCAAGACCCCCTTACTTAGTTATTACCAGCATAACGAGAGACAAAGAACGGCGGAAATAATTCAGAGGCTTAAAAAGGGCGAAAACGGCGCTTTAATATCCGATGCCGGCATGCCGGGAATATCTGATCCCGGCCAGGTTTTAATTCAGCAGTGTTTAGCGGAAAATATTAAAATTGATGTTTTACCTGGCCCTAATGCTGCTCTCACTGCCCTTGTCCTATCCGGAATGCCAACAGAAAGTTTCCTCTATCTAGGATTTTTGCCCTCCGGTAAAGGGGAGAGGCGCCAAGCCTTGGCGAAAGTTGCCGAACTGCCCTATACCCTGATCTTTTACGAAGCACCTCATCGCTTGCTCCGTACCCTGGAGGATATTCTGGAAATTCTGGGAGAGCGGGAAGCAGTTGTAGCCCGAGAGCTTACCAAGCTTCACCAGACGGTGCATAGGGGCCTTATTAGTGAGCTCCTGGCCGAATTTCGAGCTGTTCCGGTCAAAGGAGAGTGCTGTTTATTACTGGCACCTTATGTTGAGCCCCCTAAGGCCAGCAATCCGGCGGTTTGGCTGGAAGAATTAAAAAAACTGGAGACTGCGGGTGTTGACACTAAAGAAGCTATGAAAACAGTGGCCTTAGAGTATGGAATCCGGAAAAGGGATATTTATCAAGCCCGCTTGGAAGATGAACGAAAAAAAGGAAGGTAAAAAACCTTCCCTTTTGTCGCCAGAAACCGTTAACTAGATTTTACTAATTATCCGGCTTTGCTTTCAGAATTTGCGGCAGCTTCGCCCATAGCGGCAGCACACTCCATGCAAACATTTTTACCGCGGAAAACTTTAACATTTAATGCATTGCCACAGAAGACACAAGCAGGTTCATACTTCTTAAGTATGATTTTTTCTTCATCCACATAAATTTCTAAGGCATCCTTTTCATCAATGCCTAGCGTTCTGCGGAGTTCAATTGGTAACACAACACGGCCAAGCTCATCAACTTTTCTCACGATTCCTGTAGATTTCATGCTACTACTACCCCTTTCTTCAATAAAATTCGACATTTAGCAACCCTTATGTTACCAACGCTACCTAAAAAAGTCAATAGGGCAAAAGTGCTTGTCCAAGTTATTTTTTGCACAAAAAATTAACAGAACATTAATAATTAACTATCCAAAACTTGACAAGACTCTGTTCAATTTCTATATTAGACTGAGACAGCAATCCTAATCTGACATTATTATAATATGCAAGGACAGAGCATATTGCCAAAGCATATTGGTTATAAGGAAAATAAAAAAGGAGTTGTAACTGATGAAATACTATATTACTACCCCGATCTATTACCCAAATTCCAGTCCGCATATCGGTACGGCCTACACCACTATTGCCGCCGATGCTATGGCGCGCTTAAGGCGCATGAAGGGTGATGATGTCTATTTCTTAACCGGAACAGACGAGAATGCTCAGAAAATTGTCAGAACGGCCGAGAGCGCAGGAGTGGATCCTTATACTTATGTAGACGGAATAGTGGAGAGGTTTAAAGAACTGTGGCAGCTTTTAGACATCTCCAATGATGACTTTATCCGGACAACGGAAGAGCGCCATGCCAAGGTTGTCCAGCAGATTTTTAGCAGGCTTTATGAGCAAGGGGATATCTATAAATCAGAATATGAAGGCTGGTACTGTACGCCCTGTGAAACCTTCTGGACCGAGAATAAATTGGTCGAAGGAAAATGCCCTAATCCGGACTGCGGCCGCGAAGTAGAGCTCTTAAAAGAAGAAAGCTATTTCTTCAAAATGTCCAAATACCAGGACAGGCTGCTTCAATATATTCAGGATCACCCGGATTTTATCCAGCCTCTTTCCCGCCGCAATGAGATGATTAAATTCATTGAAGGCGGTCTGGAAGATCTTTGTGTTTCCCGGACAACATTTAAGTGGGGGATCAAAGTGCCTTTTGATCCTAAGCATGTGGTTTATGTCTGGCTGGATGCTCTGATTAACTATATTTCGGCTTTAGGTTACCCGGACGGGGAGAATTATCAGAAATATTGGCCGGCGGATGTGCATTTGATCGGTAAAGACATTGTCCGCTTCCATACGGTGATTTGGCCGATAATTTTAATGGCTCTGGATATACCCCTGCCGCAAAAAGTATTTGGCCACGGCTGGTTTTTAAGCCGGGAAGGCGGCAAAATATCCAAATCCCGCGGCAATGTCCAGGATTCTTTCGAACTGATCCGCCGCTATGGCTCCGATCCTATCCGTTATTTCCTCTTAAGGGAAATGCAGTCCGGTACGGACGGCACTTATTCCGAAGATGACCTGGTGGAAAGATTAAACAGCGATTTGGCTAACGATTTAGGTAATTATATCTCCAGAACCCTGGCCATGGTGGTCAAATACAATGACGGCAAAGTACCCGGCCCAGGCCCCGCCACGGATTTGGAAAGAGAATTGCAGGAACTCAGCAGCCAAGTTAAGGTGACAGCCGAGGAAAAAATGCTTGCTTGTGACCCGGCCGCAGCTCTGGAAGCAGTCTGGCAGTTTGTGAGCCGCTGCAATAAATACGTCGATGAAACTGCCCCATGGAATCTGGCCAAAGACCCGGCTAAGCGGGAAAGGCTTAATACCGTACTTTACACCTTTGTGGACAGTATCAGAATCTTAGGGATTCTTTGCGCCCCATTTATGCCCGGTGTTCCGCGGAAGATTAAGCCTTTGCTGGGCAATGGGGATTACTATCAGGACTGGGAGCAAGCCGCTAAGTGGAATGTAATCCAACCTGGTACTGTGATCGAGAAAGGGGAGCCTATTTTCCCCAGAGTTGATATTTCTGTTTTTACTGAGCCTGTCCAGGCCTCTGTCAAGGAAGCTCCGGAGCAGGCGAAGGAAAATGCTGCTCAGGTTGCTCCTCTCAAACCGGAAATCAGTATTGATGAATTTGCTAAAATTGATCTGCGGGTAGTTAAAGTCTTAAAAGCCGAAAAACTGGAAAAAGCCGATAAACTGCTGAAGCTGGAAGTGCAGCTGGGTGAGGAAGTACGCACCATCGTATCAGGTATAGCACAGCATTACTCACCGGAGGAATTAGTCGGCAAGAAAATGATTCTGGTTGCTAATCTTAAGCCGGCCAAACTGCGGGGCATAGTCTCGCAAGGCATGATCCTGGCCGCTTCGGAAGAAGGCGTCCTGGAAGTACTCACAGTCCAAAAAGAAATTTCGCCGGGAGCACAAGTAAAATGATTTGGGATACACATGCACATTTAGATGATAAAGATTTTAATGCGGATAGGGATAAAGTGATTGCCAGAGCCCGTGAGCAGGGCATTAGCAATATAGTTAACATCGGGTATTCCGAGGCTTCCAGTCAAAGAGCCGTGGCTCTGGCGGCCAAGTTCCCCTTTATCTATGCCGCGGTGGGGATTCATCCTCATGATGCCAAGGACTGCAGCGCTAAGACCTGGGATCTCCTGCTGCGGCTGGCCCAAAATCCTAAAGTAGTTGCCTGGGGCGAGATAGGCTTGGATTACTATCGCGATTTGTCGCCCCGGGATGTTCAGCGCCAGGTCTTCATTCAGCAAATCGAGCTTGCTAACGAAGCGGGTCTGCCCGTTGTAATTCATAACCGGGATGCTCATGCTGATGTTTTGTCCATAGTCAAAAAATATCCCCCGGAGGCCGGAGGAGTTTTTCACTCTTATTCCGGTTCCTGGGAGATGGCCAAAGAACTCTTAAAGATGAGTTTTTATCTTTCTTTTTCCGGTCCGCTAACCTATAAAAACGCTCGGCAAACCGTTGAAGTAGCTTCTAAAGTCCCGGAAGACAGGTTCGTGGTCGAAACCGATTGTCCGTACCTTACGCCTGAACCTTACCGGGGCAAACGCAATGAACCGGCCTATGTCCGGGAAGTTGTCGGTAAAATAGCCGAAATTAAAGGGTTTACTTTCGAGAGAGCGGCTGAGCTGTCCACTCAAAATGCTAAGAAACTATTTAGGATTAGATAAGCGGCTAAATGCCCGTATAAAGATTCTGCTTTTTGCAGGGCACGTTGATAGGCACAGGCACCCTTAATGCGGTGCCCTTTCTGTATCGTAGTCGGTATAGTGGGGGAGATTCCAAGCTTCGAGCGGTGCGGTATCTTTAGGGGTGGCGCTCAACTCTTCACAACGGGCCGGTCTTGCGGGTTGAGAGAAGACGTCGGGGTGGGCCAGGTGAGTCATAGTTTTGGCTGTGACTAAACCATAAATAATGTTTTGCCATAGACTTGTTTTATGATTCTTGTTTGTTTTTGGTTCGGTAGTAAAGGTATGCGTTTTAATACCTAAAACATAATAAAAAAACCAAACTAAGGAACCAAAAGCTGCTCCTTTAACCAGAGGCTGGTCTTTGCCGCTGGCTTTAAAGGCATAAACTAAAGGGATTCCTGCTAAAGCCCCGGTTATTAAATGTACGGCTTCCCCAAAAAGGAAGTTCTTTCTTTTTCTGGCTCTGGAGCCCTTCATGAGAACCGAAGCGCCCAAGTGACCGTAGAGAGCCTCTGCTCTATTTCTTTTCCAAGTAATCAAATTCAGTAAGTCCAGAGCCAGAGTCCCAACCAGACCGGATAAGAGACCAAGGCTGATGGAATCTTTAATTTTCGGCAGTGATTTATTTCGGGGAAGGAATTGTTTATATTCTTGCATCTATTTCTAACCTCCTAGATAAGTAAGTTGTTTTTAAAGCAGCATTTATATTGTTGCCTAAAAAGAAAGATCTTTACGTTGATTAATTTTCCAACAATTAAAATAATGGTTAATGGCTTGAAAAAGGCCCTAAAAAGAAGGCGGTCTGCGAATCTTATTCATATACCAAGGATACTTAGGCCAAAACGGACAAGCGCCTAAAAAATCCCACTGCATAATACTGAGAAATCAATTATAATCAATTTACGGAATTTAATGTTCATCCTAAAGCAGCTAATAAACAGTGGGGAATTCCTTTTAACAAGCTAATTTGGGGGTTTTTTCTTGTCCGGTTCAAACCAAGTCTCTGAGAATAGTTTGGAGTTACGTCTGCAAATAATTAAAGAAAACAAGCACAAAGAGGCTCAGACCGAAAGAAATAATTTGATCCATGACTATATGCCCTTCATAATCAGGGTAATTGCCAACCAGGTAAACAGATATATCGAGGTAGAGAATAGCGATGAGTTCAGTATCGGGCTTATAGCTTTCGATGAAGCGATCGAGAAGTATGATTCTTCCCGCGGGAACTTTTTAAGTTTTGCGGAGCTGGTGATCAGAAACAGGATTAAAGACTATTGCCGTAAAAAGCGAAAAGAGGATAGGGAGGTTTTCCTGGAAGATTGCCTGCAAAATTCCGCCGGGAATTTTCCGGAGGCGGAGGTTCAAATTGATGAAGAATCAATTTATCTTCAGGAAGAACTTCAAAGATATCAAGCTGAACTTGCTAAATTTCAAATTACTTTCGAGGATTTGGTGCGGGAGAGCCCCAAACATAGAGATACCCGTGATAATGCTGTAAGGCTTTCCCGGCAAATCAGTGCCGATAAGCCTCTTGTGGAAGAGATCTACGCTAAAAGAAGGCTGCCGGTTACAAAGATTATTTTCAAATATCAAACAACCTTAAAAATAATCAAAAGAAGCCGCAAATTCATAATCTCGATGGTAGTAATCTTTACCGGAGGCTTTAGTCAACTAAAATTATGGGTCAAAAATTCTTTCGCAGGTGAAAAGAATGTATAAAGGGCTGGTAATTAAATTAACAGAAGAATATGCCATAGTACTGGCTGAAGAGGGCAATTACTGCCGAATAATTTGGAAAGAAGGCCTCTGTGTCGGGCAAAAGATTTTCTTCTTCGCCGAGGATATCCTGGGTGGAGCACCGGCCGGGGAGGACGCTTTAGCAGGGCAGTTCGGCTTAGCTCAGAAAAAGGTCCGCAATTCCCCTCGAAGGTTGCAAAAAGTTAGAAATCTTCTGGCTCTGACGGCTTGTTTCCTCTTTTTCTTCTTGTTTGGCAATATTCTGGGATTGCCTGCCAATGAGGCTTATTATGCTATCGTCTCAGTAGATATTAATCCCAGTGTAGAGTTGAAAATCAACCAGGACAAATATGTAGCAGCTGTGGATATTCTTAACCAGGAAGGCTTTCAAGTGGCCGGGCGCTATCTTATCGGGCTGAAGGTCGAAGAGGCCGTCAACAGGATTGTGAGCAAGGCCGTAGAGAATAATTATCTGACGGCTGAGGAAACGGTGTTGCTGGCTGCTGCCCTTAATCCTGCTTCCTCTCAGTCCGCCGGTGAAGATAACGGTACTGCAGCTGAGCGGGAGTTTGAACGGGAATTGATAGAAAATCTTAGTGCTGCCGGTCTGCCTGAAGAGTATTCTTACCTTTACCTGGCCGCGGAGGAGGAAGATTATCTCCAGGCCAAAGAAACAGGCTTATCTTTAGGTAAATATGAAATGGCCAGGAACACGCAGGTTAAACCGGCAGAAGCTAAAAATATGAAGGTTGAGGAACTGTTGGCTCAGTCTGACTCCCAGGAGAAAAGTCCTTCTAAACAGATCTGGCTGGAAATAAGAAACAAGAAACTTAAGGATCAAGAGGAGCAAGCAGACCGCGGTAAGAAAACAAATAATTATAAGGATAGAATCAAGGAGTGGAAAGAGAACCTCAAGAACCTTAAAGACCTGAACAAAAAGGACAAGAAAAACGATAGCGCTGATCCCCGCAACCCCAAAGGGAATAAAGATAGCCGAGGCAAAGAGCGGGAAAATCAAGGCAAGGATTCATATAGTAAAGGTCAAGATAATAAAAGCAATAAGAAAGATAAGGATAATAAAAATAATAAAAATCGCCAAGACGGCCGAGAGAGCAAGAATAACAAAGATAACAAAGACGGCCAAGAGAGTAAAAATTACAAAGACAGCAAAGACAGGAAAGACAGCAGATATAACAGATATGATAATGCTTACAGAGACAATAATAATGGCAAGGACAGGAAGTATAGCAAAGATCGCTAAGTGTGCTGAGTAACAGGTATCGCTTAGCATAACACAAGCCCCGAGGCCTGAGGGAATACCCTCTTGCCCGGGGCTTGTGTCAACCTAGCAATTAATAATTAATGCGAAAATTGTAAGCTGCCTAGGGATCGGCCAGTAGTTGTTTGCTGTTTTCCGTTAGCCATTTTTTCCATTTCTTGTAGTCCGGCAAATATTCTTCGACTATTCTCCAAAACTCTTTGGAATGATTCATAAATTTAAGGTGGGCTAATTCGTGAATAATGACATAAGCTGTGACCTGATTGGGTGCCATGATAATCCGCCAGTTTAAGTTGATATTGCCTTTATTGGAGCAGCTCCCCCAACGGGTCTTTTGGTCTTTGATTTTTAGCTTCTGATAGGGGATGGCCAGCGATTTGGAATAGTAATCCAAGAGTTCCGGCAAAAGTTTTTCAGCTTGTCCCAGATACCATTTCTTAATTTGCTTTTTAATTAGCAGGCTTTGTTCCTGACTGCTAAGCCCGGAGGGAATATTAGCAACAATCCGGCTGCCTTTGAAAGCAGCCTGGTAGGGCGGTGCAGGAACTTCTTCAATCACTAAAGGATAATTCCTTCCTCTGTAAAGAAATTTCTCGCCGGCAATGTATTGCTTGGGCAAGAGCTTTTTGGCTCGAGCTTGTTGAGCTTGGAGGTGCTTTAAGACCCAATCTTTGTGTTCCTGCAAAAAATTTCTGGCGTACTCAAAGGTAAATCCCGTGGGAACAGCCACCCTAATCTGTTCATTTTTAATGGTAATACTGACTTTTTTTGCTTTGCTGCTTTTATGCAGCTCGTACTCGATTAGTTTAGTGCCAACTTTAAGATATTCCATGCTTAACCTCACAACAAACATCGTGGTGTTATTAGTTTACTACTTAATCGGCGCTTTGAAAATGAGCAAGGGCTTAGGAAGCTATTTTTCCGACCTGTTGGTTAAGCCAGGTGCTGATATCCCCAATTACTTCTTCCTGGTTTATCTCCTGGAGCAGCTCATGCCTGGCCTCTTCGTACAGTCGGCAGCTGAGATCGGCAAAGCCCAGACGGCGATAACTATCAGCCAAGGGGGTAAGGTCTTTACCCATATGGCCAACGGGGTCCCTGCTTCCGCCAAGCAGCAAAACGGCAGGCTTGACCGGGAGTTTGCTTAAGAGAGTTTCGTCATTAATAAAACGGATCCCGGTAAATAAGTCGCGGAAAAACCCCAGAGTACACATAAAACCACAAAGAGGATCTGCACAGTAAGCATCTACGGCTGCCGTATTCCTGGAAAGCCAGTCAAATTTGGTGCGCCGGGGTTGGAAAGGCTTGTTAAAAGAACCAAAAGTCAGGTAGTCCAGTAAAGCTGATTCTTGCTCGCTCTTTTTAAATTGAAGTAAAAGTGAAGATAAAAGGAGGCCGAAATTAACGATAAACGGCTTTTCCACCGAGGTACCGCTTAAGATAACACCGGCAAAGGTCTCTCCTGCTTGCGCCAGGCATGTTCTGGCCAGATAAGAGCCCATACTATGGCCAAAAAGAAAGATAGGCAGGCCGGGATAATCTTTTTTAAGCCTGGTTACAAGATTAAAAATATCCGCAGCAACTGTGAACCAGCCATTTTCGGCGGCAAAAAACCCCAGCTTGCCGGCTTGCAGCCCTGTCCGTCCATGTCCTCGGTGGTCACAGGCATAAACCGCAAAACCCTCGGCATTGAGAGCCAGGGCAAATTTTTCATACCGCAGGGCATGTTCGGCCATCCCATGCAAGATAAGAACTACGGCTTTAGTGCTGGCGGCGGAATCAGGCCAGTGGTAAACGGCTATATCAGTTTTATCCGGAGCAGTAAGCACAAATTCCTGGCGGGACAATCGTCTTTTCTCCTGGCCAAAACTTTTTCTTAACTGTTCGGCAGCCGGCAAATTTCCGCGATTACTTTTTTGCCTGCAAACAGCATAAGTTGAGATACCTAAATTATACAGTATTTCCCCTCGGAGTTACAGTATAATAATAGTGAGTAGGTTTGGAGCACCCTCTTAATTTATTTTGATTATTACCGAAATTCCGGAAAGAAGGGAACTCTCTTGGATAATTGGCAAAAGCTTGCCGAAGAGCTGGTGGAAGTGTTTGTTGCTCCGCAGGGCGTAGCGGATCCTAAAGTTCTTGAGGCTCTGAAAAGGGTTCCACGCCATTTATTTGTACCTGAAGAAATGAGGGCTTACAGTTATTATGATTCACCACTGGCCATTGGGGAAGGGCAAACCATCTCCCAACCCTTTATGGTGGCGAGGATGACTGAACTCTTGTCTCTTGAGGCCGGGGATAAGGTATTGGAAATAGGAACCGGCTCCGGCTACCAGGCCGCCGTGCTGGCAGAAATAGGCATGAGGGTTACAACCCTGGAGAGGATCGAAAAGCTGGCTCTAAAAACCCAAGCTCTCTTTGAAGAGCTGGACTATAATATTACGAGCATCCTGGGCGATGGCCGGGAAGGTTATCCGGGAAACGCCCCTTATCGTGGTATTATCGTCACCGCCGGAGCCCAGGAGATTGCCCCGGCTTGGTTATCCCAGTTAAGTGAAGGCGGCAGGATCGTGGTTCCCCTGGCAGTGCAGGAAGGCTTGTACCGCCTCTTGGTCAGGCAAAAAGATACGGCTCTCAAAGCCGGTTATCTGGACACTTGGTATGATTACTGCCGTTTTGTTCCTCTCCTTCCCGGAGTGAAAAAGAGTGGCGGTGCATAAGATTTTGTGAATTCTACCAGGTTATGCCGGTAGCGCTGGGGTACGAAATGAGCCTGCAGACGTTTATTTTTCCGGTTTTCAATACCTATCTGCATAAAATACCTTGTCCAGAGCTCCTGGTAGAAAGCTTCCTGCTCAGAAATAAGAATCTTGGCCTCTTGGGGGAAATCGGTCAGGTACCAATCTTTACGGTCATAGATAACTGCCAAATTTCTCTTTTTGTCATGGATAATAAAGTTTTCTTGCTTTAAGCGATCGGCAAAGTGATCAGCCAGCAGGATGAGGATATTATGATCAGGTTCTAAAGCGGCATAAAGATAATTCCGGGCTTCAGCGAAGCGGAGAAGACCATAGAAGCGGTGGGCTTCAAAGGATACTTTTTTGGCCAGTTCCTGGACGGGCAGGACAGCGGGATGGGTGTGGTAGCTGTCAACTTCCTGCCCTAACTTAAAACCCAGCCGCAAGTATTTTAAGATCAGATTTTCCTTTTGCGGGTGAGTGGCAAGATAAACATAGTAAACCCGCCGCAGAGCCTGCGGCGAGATTTTCCTTTCGACGGCGTCATAGACCTTGGCTGCCAGTTCCGGTACTGTGGCCACTTGCCTGGAAGCAGTCAGCAAGGAGTATTGGTAGTTATCCACAGGATAAATGCCGTCTGCTTTTTCTTCATAGTAACTTTGGTAGATTGCTGTCAGCAAGCCGTCAAAACTGCCGTCATAAAGATAATCCATGTTTTAACCTCGTCGTAGCCAGAAAATAGTGAAACCTTAATTTTCCAAATTGCTGTTTAAATTTTCGAATAGCTGCTGGCAATTAGTACATTCGCTAATACTATCAGACAAATACTCTTAGACATTGCTATTAAATTAGAACTAACATTTGTATTGCCTGATTGTTAAGATAAATTAAGATTATGAATTATTCAGTTTAGGCAATCGCCCGGAGTAATAATCGAGTTTTAAAATAATGTTAACTGTATAGCTTGTTGGACAGGCGGAGCCAAGGCCTTCCGGATAAGAGGGGCTTCTAGCGGGATGCCGCCGTAGTAACGCCCCTGGCAGGTTAAAAAGTATTTGGCTCTTTTCAGCACTACACCCATTTTGCCCAGGTGGTCATAAGAGACCGGCGCCAACCGGCGCTGCCGGATTATGCGCTGGGCGGAGATAACTCCGATCCCCGGTATCCGCAGGAGCTCCTCATAGGAGGCTATATTAATTTCTTTAGGGAAAAATTGGATATTTCTTAAAGCCCAGGCTATTTTGGGATCAAATTCAGTATCCAGGCGGGGGAATTCTTGATTGACGATTTCCCCGGCTTTAAATTTATAAAAGCGCAAGAGCCAGTCGGCCTGATAAAGACGGTGTTCCCTTAATAAAGGCGGTGCCGAAGAGAGTGCCGGCAGGTTAGGACCATCATTTACCGGGACGTAAGCCGAATAATAGACTCGTTTTAAATGAAACCGTTGATAAAGGGCTTCCGAAGATTGAAGGATAGCCAAGTCAGAATCGTTGCTGGCTCCGATAATCATCTGGGTGGACTGGCCGGCCGGAACAAACTTAGGGACGTGTCGGGAAATTTTTCGCTCGGCGGAGTTTTCCAGGATTTGAGTGCTGATTTGTTTCATTGGCAAGAAAAGAGCCTGCAGGCTTTTTTGCGGTGCTAATAATTTCAGGCTCTGCTCGGTGGGCTGTTCAATATTGACACTCATCCTGTCGGCTAAGAGGCCGGTTTTTTGGATCAGAACGGGATCGGCACCAGGGATAACTTTAACATGAATATAGCCGTAAAAATGAAACTCATTTCTTAAAATATCCAAGGTCTGATAGATTTTTTCCATGGTATGATTAGGGCTGCGCTCCACAGCCGAGCTTAAGAACAGGCCTTCAATATAATTGCGGCGATAAAACTGGATAGTTAACTCGGCAATTTCCCTGGGGGTGAAGCTGGCTCGGGGAATGTCGTTTTGATTGCGGTTAACACAATAGGCACAATTATAAATGCAGTAGTTGGTAAGGAGAATTTTTAACAGAGATACACAGCGGCCGTCAGCCGACCAGGTGTGGCAAATGCCATAAGCCTTGGAATTGCCCAGGCCGCCTTTATTGCTTTTGTTAACCCCGCTGGAAGCACAGGAGACGTCGTATTTGGCTCCCTCGGCGAGAATCAGCAGTTTTTCCAGAGTATTCACAGTAACCACCCACGAAAATTGTACCACAAACCAGACTTAAATCAAACATATGTTCGCAATTTTCTACCGCCTATATAAAAAAATCCGCAGCATAGGCTGCTTCATTATTGCTTAAGGCGAGGGATACGTTTTTACGCAGTTTCCGAATTAAATTGAGGCTGTTTAAAGCGGACAAAAAAAGTTGTCCCGGCTGATCCCGTTTCTACCGTGATTATCGCTTGATGGCGGGCGGCAATATTATAACAAACCGGCAGTCCCAGGCCGGTTCCGTTTTCCTTGGTGGTCAGAAAGGGAGTGCCTAATTTGTCCAGCATATGGGGTTCTATGCCTTTACCTTGATCTTGGACAGCTAGGATAACCTCATCTCCTTCTTGGTAGGTACGGATGGTCAAAGTCTTGCCTTTGCTCCCGGCCATTGCTTCCCGCCCATTACGGACTAGGTTGAGAATCAGCTGACGAATTTCCTTTTCATGCAGAAGCAGGTCGGGTATTTCATCTAAGTGTATCTCCAGAAAATTATCAGTCTGGAAGACAGCAGCCTCTAATAATGGTTTTAAGGTTTCCAGGATCTCATTCAAGTTTTGTTTATTTAAGGTTACTATTTTATTGCGGGCTAAAGAGAGGAACTCAGTAATGATGGCATTGGCTCGGTCTAATTCTTCAATCATTAGTTCAAAATACTCCTGGTCTTCGCTATAATTTTTTCTGGCTGTCAACAACTGCAGAAAACCACGAATTGCTGTCATAGGGTTACGAATCTCATGCCCTATTCCTGCAGCCATTTCGCCGATAATGTTCATCTGTTCCAAGCGTGACATCTCCTGCAGGAACTTCTTTTGTTCAGTTATATCTTCTACCACCAGGAAAAGAGCTTCCTCCTTTTCCAGTGGACCGGAAGTAACAGTTATTTTTATGAACAATTTGCCTGCCCGGGGAGAATCACATTCACATTCAAGCCCGCTAAGAGGATTATTGGCCTCAATTAGAGCTTGGGTTTCACTTGCAAGGCCAATCAGAGTAAGGATTTCCCTCAGCGGTTTAGTTCGGGCTGCATAAGAATCCATGACATCAAGGGCGGTAACATCTATGATAACGCCTCGCGAGCGAAACTTGCCTACCCGTTCAGCTATTACATTGCGCAATAGAACTAAATCAGAGTCGCTTAAAACTGATTGAACCGAAGCGATTAGGTAATCACCCTGTTTCAAAATTGGGACTTTCATCTTTTTCACCTACTCGCTTTAAGATTTGTCGGCCTGTTCTTGTTTGACAGTTCTATAACCTAAGAGTCTGTCGGCTTCTTCGATTCCCCCTTGCAGATCCCCGACGGTATTCAGCCTGCTCAAATCTATGCCGATGGTTACTAAAGTCTGGGCAATTTGAGGGGAAACCCCTGTAACAACAACATTTGCGCCTAGAAGTCGTGAAGCTTCAACGGTTTGGACCAAATGGTTGGCCACCTTGGAGTCAACGGTGGGGACTCCGGTAATATCCATGACAACTACTTTTGCCCGGTTAGCACGAATGGAATTAAGCAGTTGTTCTGTTAATTGCCGGGCTCTATGAGTGTCCAGCACACCAATTATGGGCAAAATAAGCGATCCTTCCCGGTATTGCAGAACAGGGGTGGAAAGCTCCCGGATAGTTTCTTCCTGCTGGCGGACAACATTTTCTCTTTCTTCAATAAAAGCTAAAGCTACTATGGAGAGAATTTTATTAGCCACGGGTTCGTAAATATCTAAAGCTAAAGATAATCGTTTGATATCTTTTTGATGACGCTCAAACAGGCTGCGACCATAAATATCGCGCAGGGTTAGAAAACCGCCGATAATTTGTTCGGTGGACATTCCTCTTAAGACTCCGCGTTCGGCAAGCATTTTAGCATATGATTCGGCAGCCTGGTAATTACCCGTTTCTAAGCAGCCGACACAAGTATCGTAGATAATAGTAGATTCACTATCAAGTTCATCCGAAGTTAAGCTTGCCACAAAATCTTTGGCAGTCATTTGTTCAATCCATTCCTGCCTTAAAACTTCTCTTTTTTCCCGAAAATGGGTTACCAACTCGTTTACAAGCGCTTCTTTGTTATCCATATATTACCTCCTTGGTTAATTGTGATGACACGTCTGATTTTAATTATTGATCGCCTAACTGGACAGGATCGACAATCTGTACTGATATTTGATGACTCGCTCTTCAGCCGTAACCGCAGCAAAAAGGTGGAACTGCTGGCAAAAGTATTTGATCATACCAGCCATAGATTCTGTAAAGGCTTCAGGATGCTGACTTTAGGCTGGTCTGACGGAAACACTTTCATGCCCATTTCTTTTAACCTGCTCAGCTCGACTAAGGATGAAAATATACTCTGCAAGGCTAAGTCTATGGATAAACGAACACTTGCTTACAAACGGCGGGAACGGGCTAGACAGTCAACTCTAGACGTCATGCTTACCATGCTTCGTGCCGCCAAGGACATTCCAGCGAAATACGTGCTGTTCGATAGCTGGTTTACGATGCCTAAGACTGTGATCCGCGTAAAAAGAGAACGCCGTGATGTCATAGGCATGATCCGGCTGACAGAGAAAGTCCATTACCGGTACCAAGGACAGTGGCAAAACGTCAAGGCTATCTATCAAAAAGTCAAACATTCATCTGATCGAAAAAACACAATTATCGGTTCAGTTTGCGTCAAACTTAGGGAGAACAAAACCGCGGCTTCCGAAGAATTTATCGACGCCAGAATCGTTTTTATCAAAGACCGCCGTTCAGATAATTGGCTCGCCCTTCTTTCTACCGACCTTTCTATTAGTGAGGAAGAAGTCGTTAGAATCTATGGAAAACGCTGGGACATAGAGGTCTTCTTCAAGGTCTGCAAATCACATCTGTCGCTGGCTAAAGAGTACCAAGGCCGTAGCTATGATATGCAAGTGGCTGCAACATCCATTGTTTTTCTTAGATATGCTATGTTATCCATGGAAGCTAGAAACGCTACAGATGATAGAACATTAGGTGAACTGTTTTACTACCTTAGAGAAGAACTGGCAGATATAAAACTCTCGCAATCTCTGATGCTGCTGGTTGATACCCTTCGCCAGGTCCTTAATCAGCTACCTTTGCTCAGTCAGGGAAAGTTATATCGCAATAATACTTGCTATTTGTCGCGAACATCCTTCAAAGCAAATTTCCTTCGGGAATAGTGCCGAATACCACCGGAGAATAAAAATTTACTGCAATAATTATTGACAATTTACGAAATCATTGTTTTCAGCAGGCGGGTTTGACCAGGAGTTTATTGGTAATGACAGTAAAATACTTTAAAAATTAAGAATTGAGAAAAACCAAGAAAAAATTTAACGTTGATTGTTTTCTTGTTATGCAGCATGTCGGGATGCTTGAATCTTATATTTTTGCCAGTATAATTGGAACAGGAAGCTTCTAATCCTGAATTTCGACAATTGCATAATGAAAATTTCAGGGGTGCTGGGCAGAGGCCGGCTGAGATAAAGACCCGATGATGTCTTTGATCCTTTAACCTGATCCAGGTAATACTGGCGGAGGGAAGAAATTTTGGTGTCTTCATTTTTAATTACCATCTTTTTAGGTGCATCAAAAACACAAATCCCTCGCTGGATTTGTGTTTTTTAAGACCGTGGAACCGAAAATTTTTCGGGTTTAGCTTTCTACCCAATCGCCAAGCGACGATTCGCCTGGCCCCCAAGACGATAGAACGATTCAAAGAAAAGATTCGGGAAATAACCAGTCGGACAAGACCGATGTCGATGTCTGAGCGAATCCACAAATTGAATCAATATCTCATGGGATGGATAGGATACTTTAAACTGGCCGCGGCTAAAAGTCACTGTGAAAAATTGGACGCATGGATACGCAGAAGACTGCGCATGTGCCTGTGGAAACAGTGGAAAAGAGTGCGAACACGAATCCGGGAACTCCGCGCCTTAGGTCTGCCGGACTGGATTGTGTTCATGATGGCAAACTCTCGACGAGGGGCATGGGAAATGTCCCGAAACACAAATAATGCCCTCAACAATTCCTATTGGGAACGTCAAGGGCTAAAGAGTCTGCTTCATCGTTATTTGGAAATTCGTGAACCTTTAGGAACCGCCTAGTGCGGACCCGCATGCTAGGTGGTGTGAGAGGACGGAGGCTAGCCGCCTCCTCCTACTCGATAGTTGAAGATTAGAAACAGTTGAAATTTGGATTAAGCCGTTTGGGACAAGAGAGAAGAAAGGAGCTAAATATGAAAAATGTCTTAACAATTGCCGGCAGTGACAGCTGCGGCGGAGCGGGTATTCAAGCCGATCTCAAGACTTTTGCCGCGCATGCTGTTTACGGGATGAGTGCCATCACTGCTGTTACTGCCCAGAATACTCAGGGGGTAGTTGCCATTCAGGATATTTCCCCGGAAATAATCGCCAAGCAAATCGAGGCTATTTTCGAGGATATCAGGGTGGACGCTTTAAAAATCGGCATGGTGTCGGTAATCGATACTATCAGGACTATAGCGGACAGGCTGAAGTACTATCAAGCCCAAAATATTGTTTTGGATCCGGTAATGATCTCCAAGAGCGGGTTTGCCTTGCTGCAGCCGGAGGCCCAAGAAGCTCTGCAAGAGTATTTGCTTCCCTTGGCGACTATCGTAACCCCTAACCTCCCCGAAGCCGAAGCGCTTACCGGAAGGACCATCAGCAATTTAAAGGAGATGCGGGAAGCTGCGGCCAGGATTGCAGCCCTGGGGCCTTCTTATGTGCTGGTTAAAGGCGGCCACTTAGAAAGCCAAGCTGTTGACATCCTGTTTGACGGGAATAGCTATTATGAATTCGAGGCCCCGCGGTGTAAAACTAAAAATACGCACGGCACGGGTTGTACGCTTTCCGCCTCGCTGGCCGCCAATTTGGCCAAGGGGATGGAGGTGGTTAAGGCTGTGGAAGCGAGCAAGAAGTATATTACCACAGCCATTGAACACTCTCTGGCTCTAGGCAAGGGAGTGGGGCCAACCCACCATTTTTATGAACTATATCAGAAAGCAGGCTTATTAGATGAATAAAGAAAACAACGGCGTATCCTCTTTCGGGTTCTCTATCTTAATTATTATTAAAGGAGTCGGTGGTAAATGGATATTATCCAAGCATGCGTAAAAGCCTTAGCAGAGTTAAAAGCTAAGAAACCCCTGGTGCACAACATTACCAATTATGTTACCGTTAATGATTGTGCCAACATTATTGCCGCTATCGGTGCTTCTCCGATTATGGCCGACGAGCTTTTGGAAATGGAAGATATGGTTTCCATAGCTTCCTGCTTAGTAATTAATATGGGAACATTAAATGAAAGAACTGTTGCCAGCATGCTGAAAGCCGGCAAAAAAGCCAATGAGTTAGGGATACCGGTAGTCTTTGACCCGGTGGGGGCAGGTGCGGGTCCCTATCGCAATGAGACTGCCGCCAAGCTGATGAAAGAAATTAAATTTGCGGTGATCCGAGGCAATATGTCGGAGATTAAATTCTTAAGCGGCCTGGCTGTCCGGACTAAGGGTGTGGATTCGGTAGCTGATGAAGCCGGGGGAGTAGAGGCTGCCAAGAGTTTTGCGGCTAAAATGAAGTGTGTTGCCGTAGTCACGGGTAAAACCGATATTATTACCGACGGCGAAAGAGTATGCTTAATCGATAATGGCCACCCCATGTTGACCGGGGTCAGCGGAACAGGCTGCATGACTTCTGCGCTGGTGGGCAGTTTTTGCGGGGCAGTGGAGGATTACTTCGTGGCCGCGGCCGCCGGGGTTTTAGTCATGGGGCTGTCCGGGGAGTTGGCACAGAGAACCCTTAGCCAGAACGAAGGAATCGGGACTTTCCGGATGAGGCTTTTTGACAGCATTTATCATCTTAAAGGTGAGACCATTGAGAAAGAAGGCCGGATGAAAATTGTGTAAGCTTAAATGGGATTATGCACTCTACCTGGTAACAGACCGCAGCTATATCGGCAAGCGCTGCTTGCCGGATTGTGTGGCCGAGGCGCTTGAAGGAGGGGTAACAATTGTCCAGCTGCGGGAGAAGACAGCCTCCTCCCAGGAATTTTATGCCCTGGCTTTGGCCGTGAAAGAGGTTACATCCCGGTATAAGGTACCGCTGATTATCAACGACCGGCTGGACATAGCCCTGGCTGTTGATGCTGACGGACTGCATCTCGGGCAGGATGACCTGCCTATTGAAATTGCCCGCAGGCATTTTGGGGAGAATAAAGTTATCGGGATTTCGGTAAGCAATGTCCAGGAAGCCATACAGGCGGAAAAAGAGGGTGCTGACTACCTGGGAGCCGGGGCGATGTTTGCCACGGGTACCAAAACAGATGCTGATTTAGTTACCCTGAACGAGCTTCAAAAGATTAAAAAAGCAGTATCCATCCCGGTGGTAGCAATCGGCGGGATTAAAAAACATAATGCCACTGAAATATTAAGCACAGGTATTGACGGGATATCTGTCGTTTCAGCCATCCTGGCTGAAGAGGATATAGCCGGCGCCGCCCGCACTCTCAGGAATATTGTGGATAAAGTTAAGTCGGGAAGAGGATAAGAGGATAGGGAAAGATAATAGATAATGAAAAGATATGGACTAAGGCATGGTTAGTCCCAACGGAATTAAACTAAGTCATTAAATTAGGTTCTGTTTTTGAGAATAGTAAAAATAGATTCAGGATAATAACAGTCAAGCAGGATATAGTGTCCTGCTTGATTGCTTATAAAGAGTATTCAAAAAACTGACTGAAAATGCTATAATTTAACTATTATGTGACAATTTGTTATGCTATACTACAGGTGGGATTCCCGCAACAGTATTCGCAAATCCCGCTAGATTTGGATTTTACCCGAATTAGTTCGGGAAAAAGGAGTTAGTGCGCCAAGCAAAGCTTGGTACTTCTTGCAAGGTGAAAGTCCTTGCTGGGTAAGGTCTAGCCAACCACCCATATCGAGTGTTGCTCCGAAACTGGCAACAGCAAGGCGAAGCGTACACAGAGAATTATATAGGCCATAAGGAGAACCGTAACTCCGGAAGCACATTCAGCCCCGTAAGTGAGGTACCGGAAACGGACAAGAGCAGACGGCGACATGTTTAACGTCATGGAAGCCAACACGGAAGAATCGACGAATGGCAAGATTCCAGAAGGTCTGTCGGGGTCAGAGAACGTGGCATGTATAAAGAGAAGTATCAGGAACTTGGGAGGCTCCTGTTGCTCCTGCCAGAAAGCAGGTAGGCTAATCCAATCGAAAAAGAGGACAGCCAATGCACACAGGAATTCGGATTAACCCATAGTACTCTGAGGACGGGAGAGCCGGCTACACGGGGAAGGGGTTAACAGGCATATGCAGCCCGCAAAGGAAACATTGTCCGGACTGCAGGACTGGAGGAAACAATGCAAACCTCACTGCGGGGAATAGCAACAAAAGCAAAACAAGACAAAAAGCACAGATTCGGAAACCTCTACGGACTCATTAACCGTCAGGCATTGTATCAAGCATGGGCTGATATCAACAAAAAAGCAGCCGCCGGTGTGGATAAAGAGACGGCCAAAGAATTTACCAAAAACCTTGACCACAACCTAAACGAACTGCTGACAACCCTAAAAGAAAAGAAATACAAAGCCAAGTTGGTCAGAAGAGTCCACATACCAAAAGGGGATGGCAAAACCAGACCGCTAGGGATCCCGGCAGTCAAAGACAAAGTACTGCAACGAGCGGCAGCTCGGATATTGGAAGCCATCTACGAACAGGACTTTCAAAAATGCAGCTATGGTTACAGACCGGGAACAGGCCCGCAAAAAGCCGTACAGGAACTCACCAAAGAAATTCAGGGAAAATACAGCTACATTGTAGAAGCTGACATCAAAGGTTTTTTTGACAACATCGACCACGGGTGGCTGATGGAAATGCTCAAACAAAGAATCAAAGATACAGCATTTCTGAGACTCATCAACAAATGGCTCAAAGCAGGGATACTGGAAACAGACGGAAAAGTAATCCATCCCATAACCGGATGTCCGCAAGGTGCAATCATAAGCCCGGTACTGGCCAACATCTATTTGCACTACACACTGGATATATGGTTCGAGAAAATTGTAAAACCAAGATGCCAGGCAGAAGCTTACCTCTGCCGTTTCGCTGATGATTTTATCTGCGCCTTCAGGTATAAACGGGACGCTGAACGATTTTACAAAGCGCTGGCCAGACGGCTCAACAAGTTTGGGTTGGAGATGGCTAAGGAAAAAACCAAAATCATCAGTTTCTCCCGGTTTAGGAAGCATGAAAACACCAGCTTTGAATTCTTGGGATTCGAATACCGGTGGAAAGTATCCCACAAAGGGAAAGACATCATTGCCAGAAGAACAAGCCGGAACAAACTCAGAAAATCAATAAAAGCATTTACAGCGTGGTGCAAAGAGAACCGGAACAACCGGCTGAGGAAGATCGTAGGCATGTTAAATACTAAGCTAAGAGGATACTTTAACTATTATGGCGTAATAGGAAACAGCAAAGGAATCACTGAGTTCTATAATATCGCCCTGAAAATCCTGTACAAATGGCTGAACCGCAGAAGCCAGCGAAAAAGCTTCAACTGGAAAGAGTTCGAAGCAAAAATGAAATGGTATGGATTGGTAAAGCCGAGAATAACCGAAAACCCAAATAAACAGTTACAAATAGAATGGATAGAAGATTGTTTTGCTTGAATACGGAGGCGAATATGCTTGAAGAGCCCGGTGCGGTAGTTCCGCACGCCGGGATTCTGTGCGGGGGGTGTCGGGTAACCGGCATCTCTACCGTGACTCGGAAATTTTGTTATAAGGGGGAATTAAACGTGAAAATTGCAGAGGCATTAATATTAAGGGCTGATTTTCAAAAAAGACTTGAGCAAATTCGAGAAAGGCTGACAAGAAGTGCAAAAGTTCAAGAGGGAGATAATCCACCTGAAAATCCCAATGATTTATTAAAAGAAATGAATGAACTTATAAAGCAGTATACGAGTTTAGTTCAAAAAATTAACAAAACCAATTCATTGATAGTTATTGAAAATGGAAAAACACTAACAGATTTATTAGCGGATAGAGATTCGATTTCTTTGAAAAGAAGTATATTAGAATCATTGGTGCAAGCAACGACAATTAAACACGATCGATATAGTAAATCTGAAGTTAAGTTTTTTAGTACTGTTAATGTATCTGAAATACAGAAGGAAATTGATTTATTATCCAAAAACTATCGGGAACTTGATACAAAAATTCAGGAAACAAATTGGCAAGCCGAATTAATAGAAGAATAATATAGATGGTAGCTAAAACATTAGAAGCGAGTACAACCCGCCTACTGGGTTAAGTAGGGTTGGCAGGTGTGAGGGGCCGCACTATAGGTTCGAATCCTAATTTAATTGTTATGCCTTGTAATGTAACAAGAGCACAAATATTATTTAATGTTAATACCACGTACTGATCTAATGTTTTAGTGAGGGTGGGAATGGGGGTACAAAACATCCGATAACAGTAAGCGATTTATGATGTTCAGCACAAAAGAAAACAGCCAAAGAACAGAATCTCTGGCGTTGTTGAAAAGTACATAATAAACCGAAAAACCGGAACATCATGAATCGTGTGTTGTACTAAACCGTCTGCCGACGGAACACAAAAACTATGGAAATTCAATCTTTTTTAGTCCCTGCCGTTAAACAGAAAACAAAGCAAACCACCAACAAAAAGACAGCAATAATGCAAAACGGCCTAAATAGAACTCAAAAATAGACATACCTTCCCCCTCCCCAAAAACGGGCATTGCAAAAACTATTCAATTAATAAAACTTAAGTGACGACAGAAGGAAAGGATTGCCACACAAAAGTAACCTTGGAACTACCGCAGTAAGGACAATACCTTGATTTTGGCCGGGGTGAAAAATCCGGCATTTTACCTTTCGCCAACCGGCGGCAACGGAGCAGTTTGCTACCGATATTCCTGCTGCATAAAATCCCATAATGCCGGATCTTAACGAAACCATCAGGCAAGATATGCTGAAGAAACCTGCGGGTAAACTCAGCGGACTGAAGCGTCATCAACTTAGGCTTACCCTTATCTTTATAATCCTTCCAGAAAAAACTGACCGACTTTCCATCAAAAGACTTAATTCTCGAATTACTAATAGCCACCCTATGCGTATATCTACCAAGATAGCGAACCACATGCTCCGGAGACTTAAAGGGTTTCTTACAAAAAACAACCCATTTCTTTGCATAAAGGCTATCTACAAAAGAAGCAAAATTACCGGGTATGGCAAGTAAGGTGGTCTCATGAAAAAACTTCAGCTCACCCCGGGTATAGGCCTTCTTCAAAAAATAAAGGAACTTACCCCTAAACTTATTGGAGACAACCTTAACCGGAATAAAAAACTTTTTGCGGGATCGGACAAAGCGAAGACCATCGCTACTAAGCCCGCCTCCAGGGACAATGGCATGAACATGAGGATGAAATGATAAATTCCGGCCCCAGGTATGCAAAACCGAAGTAAGGCCGATGGTTGCACCTAGATACTTAGGGTCCCTTGCCAGCTCCATCAATGTATGACCGGCCGCACGAAGCAAAAGGGAATAAAGCAGCTTTTGGTTGTGCAAAACGAGGGAATTGAGCTCATGGGGAATCGTAAACACCACATGGAAATAACCTACCGGCAATAACTTCTTTAACTGAGCTTGAACCCAACTCTCCTGCACAGCCAGCTGACACTTGGGACAATGCCGATTACGACAGGAATTGTAGGAAACCGTTGAAGTTCCGCACTCAGAACAAACCATCGAATGCGCCCCTAGCTTGGCGCTACGGCAATGGCGGATCATATGAAAAGCCTTCGCCTGCTGGGGAGACATAGAGATAGCGGTATCCTTAGAAGCATAGACCTGATCAAAAATCTCCTTCAGCTCAGGCATTAGTATCACCGCCATCCAGCGGACTTTGCACCGCAGCAATCCGCTTAACCGAAAGATGGAGATAAAGCGCCGTCGTAGAAATATCGCTGTGCCCTAAGAGAACTTGAATCGTGCGTAAATCGGTACCCCTATCCAGTAAATGAGTGGCAAAACTATGGCGCAGAGAATGCACCGTAGCCGGTTTCAAAATTCCGGCCTTAGCCTTGGCTTCCTGAAAAATTTGCTGGATATGCCTGGCCGAAAGCGGTTTACCTTTGATATATCTGGGGAAAAGAAAATCATCAGGGCGGAAAAGTTTCCAGTATTCCCGCAAAACCCGGAGATTTTCTTGAGAAAGAATAGAAAAACGGTCTTTGCCTCCTTTCCCTTGAACAACCCTGATCAGCATTTGCTTGGAATCAATATCCGAGACCCTAAGGTTAAGCGTTTCACTAATACGAAGCCCGGAAGAATAAGTGGTCAGAAGAATCGCCTTATGCTTCAGATAGCCGACTTGATCAATAATCGCTAGAATCTCCTGTCTGGAAAGAACACAGGGAAACTTCTTTAAGCGTTTGGGGCGTATAATGACATCATCGGACCAATTACACTGAAGAACCTTATTAAAAAAGAGCTTGAAAGCGTTGCAGGAAATATTGATATTGCTGTAACTGATCCCGGACTTAACGCGGTAATGGAGATATTCTTTGAGCTCCTCCGCAGAGATCAAAGGAGCCGGTTTGGCATAATGTTTCTCCAAAAGCCTCAAGTGGGTCAGGTAATGCCGCATCGTTTGAGGAGAGAACCCGCGAAGTTCCATTTCCGATTTCATTTGCAGAAAATGCTCAGATAGGGTATAACGGTTTTGAGTCATGATTTAATCATCCTTTCGAATTAAATAGGGATAGATTCAAAAAGATGATATCATGACTCAAATTACATAAGGGTATCCTGTATTTGATAAGCCACCGCGCAGCGGTTTAGTACAACACGGAGTTTCCGCAACTTTACCAATATGAATGATGTATGACGCTGCGGAAACTCCTGAACGTTAGTGCGCCAAGCAAAGCTTGGTACTTCTTGCAAGGTGAAAGTCCTTGCTGGGTAAGGTCTAGCCAACCACCCATATCGAGTGTTGCTCCGAAACTGGCAACAGCAAGGCGAAGCGTACACAGAGAATTATATAGGCCATAAGGAGGACCGTAACTCCTGAAGCATATTCAGCCCCGTAAGTGTGGTACCGGAAACGGACAAGAGCAGACGGCGACATGCTTAACGTCATGGAAGCTAACACTGAAGAATCGACGAATGGCAAGATTCCAGAAGGTCTGTCGGGGTCAGAGAACGTGGCATGTATAAAGAGAAGTATCAGGAACTTGGGAGGCTCCTGTTGCTCCTGCCAGAAAGCAGGTAGGCTAATCCAATCGAAAAAGAGGACAGCCAATGCACACAGGAATTCGGATTAACCCATAGTACTCTGAGGACGGGAGAGCCGGCTACACGGGGAAGGGGTTAACAGGCATATGCAGCCCGCAAAGGAAACATTGTCCGGACTGCAGGACTGGAGGAAACAATGCAAACCTCACTGCGGGGAATAGCAACAAAAGCAAAACAAGACAAAAAGCACAGATTCGGAAACCTCTACGGACTCATTAACCGTCAGGCATTGTATCAAGCATGGGCTGATATCAACAAAAAAGCAGCCGCCGGTGTGGATAAAGAGACGGCCAAAGAATTTACCAAAAACCTTGACCACAACCTAAACGAACTGCTGACAACCCTAAAAGAAAAGAAATACAAAGCCAAGTTGGTCAGAAGAGTCCACATACCAAAAGGGGATGGCAAAACCAGACCGCTAGGGATCCCGGCAGTCAAAGACAAAGTACTGCAACGAGCGGCAGCTCGGATATTGGAAGCCATCTACGAACAGGACTTTCAAAAATGCAGCTATGGTTACAGACCGGGAACAGGCCCGCAAAAAGCCGTACAGGAACTCACCAAAGAAATTCAGGGAAAATACAGCTACATTGTAGAAGCTGACATCAAAGGTTTTTTTGACAACATCGACCACGGGTGGCTGATGGGAATGCTCAAACAAAGAATCAAAGATACAGCATTTCTGAGACTCATCAACAAATGGCTCAAAGCAGGGATACTGGAAACAGACGGAAAAGTAATCCATCCCATAACCGGATGTCCGCAAGGTGCAATCATAAGCCCGGTACTGGCCAACATCTATTTGCACTACACACTGGATATATGGTTCGAGAAAATTGTAAAACCAAGATGCCAGGCAGAAGCTTACCTCTGCCGTTTCGCTGATGATTTTATCTGCGCCTTCAGGTATAAACGGGACGCTGAACGATTTTACAAAGCGCTGGCCAGACGGCTCAACAAGTTTGGGTTGGAGATGGCTAAGGAAAAAACCAAAATCATCAGTTTCTCCCGGTTTAGGAAGCATGAAAACACCAGCTTTGAATTCTTGGGATTCGAATACCGGTGGAAAGTATCCCACAAAGGGAAAGACATCATTGCCAGAAGAACAAGCCGGAACAAACTCAGAAAATCAATAAAAGCATTTACAGCGTGGTGCAAAGAGAACCGGAACAACCGGCTGAGGAAGATCGTAGGCATGTTAAATACCAAGCTAAGAGGATACTTTAACTATTATGGCGTAATAGGAAACAGCAAAGGAATCACTGAGTTCTATAATATCGCCCTGAAAATCCTGTACAAATGGCTGAACCGCAGAAGCCAGCGAAAAAGCTTCAACTGGAAAGAGTTCGAAGCAAAAATGAAATGGTATGGATTGGTAAAGCCGAGAATAACCGAAAACCCAAATAAACAGTTACAAATAGAATGGATAGAAGATTGTTTTGCTTGAATACGGAGGCGAATATGCTTGAAGAGCCCGGTGCGGTAGTTCCGCACGCCGGGATTCTGTGCGGGGGGTGTCGGGTAACCGGCATCTCTACCGTGACGGCGAAAGCTTTGTTGCATGACTTTTTTTGGAGATAATATGTAGATAATATGCTTTTGGTGATATACTATTATTAGATTGCTTTTAAAGAGGTGAGTATTTATGAGTAAAGCTAAAGAAGCGGCAATCAAAATAATTACTAACTTACCGGACCAAGCTACTTGGGATGATATTATGTACCAATTATATGTCAAGAAGAAGATAGAGTTTTCTCTTAAAGCTGCCGAAGATGGGAAGGTTTATTCCCATGAAGAGGTTAAGAAGAGGATACTAAACAAATGAGGATCGAATGGTCTGAACCAGCAGTCTTTGACTTAGAAGGCATAAAAGAGTTTATCGGAAGGGATTCTGAGTATTACGCTGTAGAATTTACAAGTAGAATTATTGAGATGATCGAGAAGCTTTCTGCGTTTTCGAATTTGGGGAGAAAGGTTCCTGAGGTTGACGATGAAAGTATCCGAGAAGTTGTTTTCTATAATTACCGTATTATATACAAGTTGACTAATGAATCGATTTTAATCTTAGGTATCATTCATGCAGCGAGAGATTTGAATAATATGAAGCCGCATCCTTGGGAAGATTCATAACTGCCCAAGGATTTCTTATAAGCACAAAGCCTTCGCCTAACAGTAAGCGATTTATGATGTTCAGCACAAAAGAAAACAGCCAAAGAACAGAATCTCTGGCGTTGTTGAAAAGTACATAATAAACCGAAAAACCGGAACATCATGAATCGTGTGTTGTACTAAACCGTCTGCCGACGGAACACAAAAACTATGGAAATTCAATCTTTTTTAGTCCCTGCCGTTAAACAGAAAACAAAGCAAACCACCAACAAAAAGACAGCAATAATGCAAAACGGCCTAAATAGAACTCAAAAATAGACATACCTTCCCCCTCCCCAAAAACGGGCATTGCAAAAACTATTCAATTAATAAAACTTAAGTGACGACAGAAGGAAAGGATTGCCACACAAAAGTAACCTTGGAACTACCGCAGTAAGGACAATACCTTGATTTTGGCCGGGGTGAAAAATCCGGCATTTTACCTTTCCAACCGGCGGCAACGGAGCAGTTTGCTACCGATATTCCTGCTGCATAAAATCCCATAATGCCGGATCTTAACGAAACCATCAGGCAAGATATGCTGAAGAAACCTGCGGGTAAACTCAGCGGACTGAAGCGTCATCAACTTAGGCTTACCCTTGTCTTTATAATCCTTCCAGAAAAAACTGACCGACTTTCCATCAAAAGACTTAATTCTCGAATTACTAATAGCCACCCTATGCGTATATCTACCAAGATAGCGAACCACATGCTCCGGAGACTTAAAGGGTTTCTTACAAAAAACAACCCATTTCTTTGCATAAAGGCTATCTACAAAAGAAGCAAAATTACCGGGTATGGCAAGTAAGGTGGTCTCATGAAAAAACTTCAGCTCACCCCGGGTATAGGCCTTCTTCAAAAAATAAAGGAACTTACCTGTAGGTTCTTAATTTAAACTAGATTCATAGTGTTCGGATTTATCAAATTAAAGAATCTGAGAATGTTTTACATACTAATCCAATTTAAGAAATATTCTTAGATTATTTAACTCAACTTTCGCACCCTAATTGTGCGAATAAAGCCCTGATATAACTGGGCAATTCACAAATCCATTTGTGTAATTGACTTAGTGCTTCGAAATTCTCTGGTTTATTCGGTAGTAACGTTAAGACAAAAGCCATAAGCTGCCGTAATGCCGTTTTTAAATCTAAGTCTGCAACTTCATCGGCAAAAAAGTAGAACAATCCTCCTAAAGAGCGTTCATCATTATTTTCCCTTCGTTCCCATTCAAGGATGAGATAACGGGAAAATACAATGGTTGTATGGCTAATCATCATATCAAAGGATCGGCCTTGGAATTCAGTCCCTAGCTTTAAGTGTGATTTAGCCACTTTGAAAAAGGTTTCAATGCTCCAACGCATTCCATAAATTCTTACAACTTCAGAATCATCTAACGATAAATCTGTGGTTAAAATGGCTAACCGGCTTGAATCCCTATTATTGGAGAATAAACACTTAAAACTTAAGCTTACATAGAATATGACGTTTTATCTTGAGCAGCCGCCCTTGACATGGGGCCCCTGGTGTCCGTGTTTCTTAGGGCCGGCCAGGGCCCGCTGCAGCTAATGCTTTTGCGGCCCCTTTACCAGGAATAGGTTAACACGGACACCTCTCCCCATATAAAGGGTCTTCGATGAACGGCTGCTGCTAGGCGACCATTTTCTTCCCTGTAATCTGGTTACTCATAACAGCTTCATAATATTTAGCAGGTGCCATGTACCCAATGCTGCCATGCCTGCGACGATTGTTGTAATAATCCATGTATTCACTGATGACTCTGTATGCATCTGTAAAACTGGTAAACTCATTTCTACTATAGCATTCATCTTCTAAAATAGAATGAAAGGACTCAATATAAGCGTTCATATTAGGACTTTTAACTGGGATTCTTTCGTGAGTTAATTTCCATTTCCAACATGTCTCTTCAAATATTTTAGCTGTAAACTGCGGGCCATTATCAGTTCTTATTATCGGAAGTTCCATGCCGGGCTTTAAATCACGTTTATTAAGCGAATTAATAAGTACTGCGCAGGCATCCTTAGCTGTAGCGCTTAATCCAAGGTGATAGTCAATTACTGAACGGTCAAACACGTCTATAAGGGATAGCTGGAAGAAAAACCTGCCCATACCCTCAATGTAACCATATTTCAAATCCATTTGCCAGTGTTGGTTAGGGGCGGTTACTTTATCTCGCTTAGCCAGCTTTCTCGGCCGGTCTAGATATATTTTTCTCTGAGGACGCAATACGTTAAGTTCTTTACAGAGCCGGTATGTTTTCTTATGGTTTATGATAAGCTGGTAATCCTCTTTCAGGGTTGCGTTGATTTTTTTATAGCCGTAAGGGAAACCATCCCCGGTAATTATGTCTTTAATATATTGCTTAATTAACTCGTCAGAGATTTGCTCACCTTCTAGATTTAATGAATACTCTGATGTCTTACGCCCCGGTTTCTTTTTTGGCAATTGCTGGTCAGCGGCGCTTATGGTTTCTTTGATTTTATGATAGTAAGTGGATGAAGCCAGGCCGACAGAGCTAAGGACAAGAGAAGCTTTATAGCCCTTATCTATCCACCTTTTAGCTATGGCAACTCTGTCGGCTACCGAGGGTTTTGGATGTCCCTTAACTCTCTTAAAATAGCCAACTCTAATTCTTTGTCAGCAAGAAGGCGTTTTAGCCTGTCATTTTCAGTACTAACTTCTTTAAGCTGTTTTTCAAGAGCTTTTTGACGGTCATCTTTAGCTTTAGGCATTGTCTTTACGGAGCCGTTTTTACGTTGTTTACTTAACCAAGTATGAATAGTATTAGCCGATATTTCATGCCTGCGGGCTACCAGGGCAACGTTTCCTGTTTCCTGGCACTCTTTTATAAGTAATTCCTTGAATTCATCGCTGTATTGCTTTTTTTTCATGAAATCTACCCCCTATTACTATGTTAACGTATTACATGTACTTTCTCCAAATCTATTAGGGGGCTATATAGTAACCATTCTCTCCGGTTATTTCTATTCTGAACGAAGAGAATTTTAAGGGGTAAGCCTGAAGACGTTTGAACTCGGACTGAACCTAAAATGGTAGCTTTGGAGTTTTTAGGAACAGAGGCATAAAGCTCACTTAAACTCAAGGATTTTCCTTCAACAAGGTAACGCTGTTTAAGTTCTTTGACCATCCCAATGACATGCAGCTTTTGAGCCATTAGCTTTTGAATCAATGGTGCTTGTGTAAACCAACTATCCATCAGAACGTAATCTGCGGTGAATCCAGCCTTTATAGCCCGTTCAAGCATTTGAACCACAGCATCCGGTTTATGGCTTAAGGCTTCAACACGCCGCTTATAGCCGATGGATCGTTTGTCTAAATCCTTCTTCATTTCGCAAAGACGGTTTTTAGCCTTAGCAGAACTTAAGAGAGTAAAGTCAATAGGTACAAAGCTATAACCATCGGACCAACCCAGCGTGAGCAAGTTATAACCACGAATTAAGCGACCCGAAATATGGTCAAAGATCCTGGCTAAAAGTTCAACTTTCTTGCTTCTCTCTCGGTTCATTACCGAATCATCGACGATGAACACCCGGATACGTTTTGCGGAGGTGAGTTTTTCGAAGCGTTCTACGACCTGAAGGCTCAGCAGTTGATAGAACTTTCGCCAGTTATAGCGGGATTCATTAAGAAACCGGTAAATCACATCTTTACCTGGAAGAGATTCAGACCAATGTCCTTCAAGCAAACGGAATAAATTCCGGCCTTGAAAGACTAACTGAAAAATAATCTGGAATACTGCAAAGCTTGAAACGCCATAGGTCTTACGAATTCCTGCTTTTCGAAGAAGTTGACTGATTTTAAGGGAAGAGAAAATTAAAGAAAAGTAATTATAATGCTGTTCAGACAGAGAGTTGTGTTGTATCATTGAAGTACGCACCTTTCTGTTGGAATTATGGTTAGTTGGGTTACTTCCATTTTACCAACTTTGAAAGGTGTTTTCCTGTCAATAAACAAATTTATTTTGGCCAAACCCAGTCTGTGACTGGCTTAGAGCAAACTTTTGCTATGCGAAAGTTGAGTTATTTAAGTAAAGAAAAATTGGACACACTGAGTTGCAAGGAGAGTGATCATCTTGCAGCTTATTTATTTTACCTCTCTAACGCCTATGGAATATTTCCAATCGGGAAGGAATATTTCCATTCCCGAGCCCAAAGAATGCTTACATTCATCTTGTGGAATAAAGATCCCTCCTGAAAAGCATGGAGGTTATGAGAGAAATATTATTACCCTGGGCCAAACCTTCAAGATTTTTATACCTCGTTACTATTGCCCTTACTGTGGACATACATTTTCCTATTTGCCTTCTTTTTGCTTACCATATTTCCAGTATACTTTGGAACTTATTTTCCTAAACCTTTTTTGTCACTTTTTTAAGTTGTTACCTTTGCTTAGGGCGTTGATTCAAGCTGCTAACTTAAGCCTTAAAAGACAACATCGACAGTTCTATAGCCGTCGCTTTTTAAATAACCTAACTTTTATTCAGATAGGTCTAAGAAGCCTTGATCCTCGGATCAGATTTCCGGATGAGACAGATAGCGAGAAAGGAGCCCAAAAGATATTGGCTTTTGTACTCTCCGAATTCTCGCAAATCCAGACCTTCTCCACAAGGTTTTTCGCACAATCCAATCAATCTTTTATGACTCCTTTGAAAACTATTTTAGCCTGAATGATTGGATTTTATAACCAAAACCTTGAGAAAAGGAGAACCAACATAACTTTTGCGTGGGATTTGAGCTTTAACAGTGCTATTATTCATAAATAGGAATGTTTAACCGGTTAGACCTTCCATTTTAAAGAATATCCAAGATGGAAGGTGATACATTTGACGCTTTCGGAAAAAGACCGAGAAAATATTGCTTTGAAGCGTTTTTCTCTTATTGCTCCTGTACTAAACGGCCAGGTGGAAAACCAAAAAGAGTATTTTGAGACCCTTTGCCTTAAACCTATTGAAATGCCACATTACGGTTTTAAAACTTATTCCCCTAAGACCTTATATGCTTGGCTTCATGACTATCGTAAGGGTGGTATTGAATCTTTAAAACCGGGGTACCGTTCGGATCGGGGGAAAAGCCGAAATGTTGATCCCCTGGTTGCCGAAAAGATTAGGGAAAAAAGAGCTGCTTTGCCTAGAATAACCAGCATTTTGCTTTATGAAGAACTGGTTAAAGACGGTGTTATTCTGCCGGAAAAGTTATCTTTAGCAACTTTTTACCGTTTTTTAGCTGCTAATCCGGATCTCTCCCGAGGCAGATATCCGGATGATTCTAAAGAATCTAAAGAAAAAGAGCTTAAGCGTTTTTCTCGTCAATTTGTTAATGAGTTATGGCAAACGGACGTGATGTTTGGGCCGTATATTAAAATCGGCAGATCTAAGAAACAGACTTATTTGTTCGCGTTTATTGATGATGCTTCCCGCCTTATTACCCATGCAGAGTTTTTTCTTAATCAGAACTTTACAGCCCTAAGAGTAGCTTTAAAAGAGGCTATTTTAAAACGTGGAATCCCGAAGATGATCTACACAGATAACGGCAAGATTTACAGGAATGGTCAATTAGCAATGATGACAGCCGGTCTTGGCTGTTCTCTTATTCATACTGAACCCTTTACTCCCACATCTAAAGGTAAAATTGAAAGGTTTTTCCATACTGTTCGTTTACGATTTTTGTCCAAGCTTGATCCTACTAAACTGCTAAGTTTAGATGAACTAAACCTTAAGTTTTGGCAGTGGTTAGAGGAAGATTACCAGCGCAAATCCCATAGTGCTTTAAATATGAGTCCCTTGGATTTCTTTATGTCTCAGGCAAGTCAGATTAAGATATTTTCTTCACCTGATGACTTAGAAGAGTATTTACTTTTAAGGGTTAGTCGTAAAGTGGGGCATGATGCCACTTTATCCATGAACAATATTCTCTATGAGACAGACCAGAATCTGGCTAACTCCCGTGTAGAAGTACGTTATGATCCCCAGTGGTTACTTTCTTCGGCTAAAGCTTTACCTTTATACAAAGATGGTCATAAGATTGGTGAAGCCCGTCAGGTCAATTTTTGTGAAAACGCGGCGCTTAAGCGCAAAGGCCCCGGTCGTCCCCCTCTGAAAAATTCTCATAAAGATTTTAAAGAATTTGAAACCAAAGTTCCTTCTCTCTCTAGTTCCTCAACTATATCTTTCACTAATATTTTGCAAATAGACAATGGAGATGAAAAGTGATGTTTTTGCATTTTTTCGGTTTGAAGTTTAATCCTTTTACGAAAGAGATTCCCGCAGAACAGCTTTTCTTAAGCCAGGATTTTAAAGAACTTGACTCCAGGCTCAAATACCTTCAGTCTACACGGGGCATTGGTCTTGTTGCCGGCGAGCCTGGGACAGGAAAATCTACAGCTTTACGCAAGTATGTTAAAGAGTTAAACCCTGCGCCCTATATAAACCAACTTATTTTTCTCTAGCTACAGTTACTGTACTGGAGTTCTACCAAGGGCTTGCTTTGGAGTTAGGTGAAGAACCTAAACACAAAAAGGTTCATTTGTTCCACCAAATTCAAAACGTGTTTATGGCAAAATAAAATTGTAGCACTTCGGAAGTAGAAAAATATAGCAGTTAAATGGAAAAACCATTGCCAGCACCCCTCAAATACAATACCCTTTGAGTTGCAAAGCTTAAAGGGGGTAAAGAAAGGAATGTTGACAATGGAACAAATCAATAATATCAGATACCTGTTTAAATATAAAGGGAAAAGCCTGCGCAGCATTTCCTCGGAAACAGGTCACCACTTTAATACCGTTAAAAAATATGTAGAAAAGGAAAACTTTAATTTGGAACTGCCACCAGCCAAATCTAAACCCCGTAAGTTGGCTCCATATACTGATTTGATTGATTCCTGGCTAATTGCAGATCTTAATGCCAAACCGAAGCAAAGACACACAGCACAAAGAGTATATAATCGCTTAAAAGAGCAATTCCCAGAGTTTGATGTCTCTGACCGGTCCGTGAGGGCTTATGTATCAAAGCGTAAGAAAGAGATTGGATTAACAAGTAATGGTTATTTGCCTCTTGATCATCCTCCGGGAGAAGCTCAGCTAGACTTCGGTTCAGCTCAGTTCATTGAAAAGGGAGTTTTATACAACGGATATTACCTTAACCTATCTTTTCCTTATAGCAACGGAGGCTATCTCCAGTTATTCAAAGCCGAGAACCAAGAGTGCTTACTGGAAGGGTTGAAGAACATCTTCGAGTATATGGGGAAAGTTCCTACCCATATTTGGTTTGACAATATGTCTACCGTAGTAAAAAACATACGTAAAAATGGTGAAAGAGATGTCACTCAAGGGTTTAACAGGTTCATGCTCCACTACAATTTCCGAAGCAACTACTGTAATCCAAACAGTGGGCATGAGAAGGGGCATGTTGAGGTTAAAGTAGGTTACCATCGAAGAAACTTCCTCGTGCCGATTCCGGAATTTGAAGATCTGCAAGATTACAACAGAGAATTACTTAAAATGTGCGATAAAGATATGCAGCGCAAACACTACAAGAAAAAGAAATTAATCTGTACTCTTTTTGCTGAAGACAAAGCTGCTATGGATAACCTTCCGGAAGTTGCTTTTGAAGTGTATAGATTAGAGCCGGTAAAAGCAGATAAATATGGGAAAATTCGTTTTGACAACAAACTCTATTCATCTTCCCCGAGATATGCTAACCAAGAATTATGGCTTAAAGTAGGGGCCGATATTATAGAAATCATGAATAAAGACTACCAGGTAATAGTAAAACACTCTAGGTTATATGGAGAGCAAAAAGAATCAATGATTTGGGGACCATACCTGAATCTTATGGCTAAAAGGCCGACGGCACTAAAATATACTGGTTTTTTTCAAAGAACTGCCATCTACAATTCAAGACTATTTTAATAAATGTGATTACACAGAAAAGAAAAGGTCACTTAAGCTTTTGTCATCAATTCTTCAAGATCAAGATATGGCAACTGCGGAAAAAGCTTTTGCTGAATCTTTAAGGCGGAATCTAATAAATACTGACAGTTTACAAGCTATTTATAACCATCAAAATTCTAACCTTCCGGAAAATAACTTTTTCAAGCTGCCTAGTAACCTTCCGGAAGTTCAGAAGTATAACCCAGACTTACATGTCTATGATCTCCTGATTAAGGAAGGTGATCAGGCATGCAAGCATTGATTAAAGAATACTGTAAGACCTTAAAGATCGGCCGCACATTCTACCTGGATTACAAAGATATTGAGGCTGTTTCCAACGAAGAGTTTCTTCTTAAGCTTTTAAAGCGGGAACTTGCTCAAAGGGAAATCTCCCGCAAAAAAAGACTCCTTAAAAGTGCCGGATTTGATGTTGTTAAAACCTTTCAGGATTATAGCTTTGAGTATATAGACAGGTACTGTCAATAATCTTTCGCAAATTTGTTTTTCTGCTTGGTAATTTTTCTTGTATATCTTTATCTCTTAGTAGACTGGCCATGGGGCCCCATGGCCAGTCTACTAAGAGAGGGTCGCACATTAACCTGCTATAATACTGTTTTCTTTGTTCATTTCCTCAAGGTGTCTCATACTCATATACATTTTTGTGCCCCAGGCTTTACTTGGCTACATACCGCAACCGAGCGCAGACAAGCATTAATGCTGAATGCCCATCAGGAAAAGTGCCAACTACCCTGGTTCTTCTGCGGATTTCCCGGTTTAATCTTTCGATGACGTTATTGCTGCGAAGTTTAGTCCAGTGTGCTTGTGGAAAGTCCATATATGTCAGTGTTTCGAGAATGCTGTCTTCAACTTTTTTCGCTGCTTCTTTCAGTTTCATGTCCCGAAGCTTAGCTACAACCGCTGTTGCCTTCTCTTTAGCTGCTTCTTTATCCTCCTGGGCATGGATCGCTTTTAGCATTGCCGCTACTTCTTTCATCTTGGAGCGAGGTGTTACTGAGAAGACATTCCGGTAAAAATGAACAGTACAGCGTTGGAATTTGGCTTCCGGAAATGTTTCGTTCACTGCTTCCAATAAGCCCAGACATTTATCCCCGATAAATAACTGGGTTCCGGATAAGCCACGTTCCTTTAAGCTTTTCATGAATTCCAGCCAGCTTGTTTTATCTTCCTTCATTCCTTCAGAAGCGCCTATTACTTCTCTGTAACCATCTTCATTGACAGCCCATAGCAATTAGGATCGCAACGTTTTCGTATTCTCCACCCCAATTACGTTTAAGGTAAATCCCATCGAGATAGACATAGGGATATTTTCTTTGTAGAGGGCGATTGCGCCAAGTATCGATGTGGCCATAGACTTTCTGGTTTAACTTGCTGACCGTTCCGGCCGATACTTTTGTGCCCCAGAGTGCCTCAGTTATATCTTCTACTCGCCGGACTGAAACACCAGCTAAATACATTTCGATTAGAGCTTCTTCTACAGAGCTTTCACGCCGCCGGTAGCGCTCTATGATTGCAGTTTCAAAGGCGACACCTTTCAGTTTAGGCACTTTCAGCTTCACCTCTCCGGAAGTGGTCGTTAACTTCCTCTCATAGTGGCCGGAACGATATCCTTTTCGTTCTTTTGTACGTTCATACCTACCGGCATTTGTGAGCTCTGCTGCTTCCTGATCCAAAAGGTTATTTAGTGTTTCCTCCACACTTTGACGTACCAATTCTTTAAGCTCTTGCTTTATTGCTCCTTCATTTAAGTGTATAATTTTATCAGACATATTCGCAGCTCCTCCTGGTTTTGATTGGTGTGGTAACCTTATCTTACCAAGCAGTTGCGTTTATGTCTTTATTCATAAACACTTATTTATGAATTTGCGAAATTAATGATACCTTATCTATAGACATTCCGAAAACAATAAGTCTGGAAGACCTTAAAAATGCTCACTTTATTAAAAACAAGGAGAATCTTATCCTGTATGGCCCTGTAGGAACCGGCAAAACTCACCTAGCAACGGCTATTGGAGTTGAAGCCTGCAACCAAGGTAAAACCGTCAAATTCTTTCGTACAGCAGCTCTTGTTAACCAACTATCCGAGGCCAAAGCTTCCGGCACATTAAACAAATATATGCGTCAGATCCAAAAGTGCGATCTTTTGATCTGTGATGAATGGGGCTATGTACCTTTTGAAAAAGGAGGTGCCCAATTACTTTTCCAAGTAATCTCAGAGTGTTACGAGAAACGCAGCGTCATTATTACCACTAACCTTGAGTTCAGCCGTTGGAACGGCATATTCTTCGATGAGAAAATGACCAGTGCTATAATAGACCGTCTTATTCATCACAGCCACCTGCTCGTATTTAACGGTCCAAGCTACCGACTAACCCATTCAACCATTAATTTCTAAATATGGAAACAGGGGTGCTACATATTTAACTTCCGGAATGCTATATTTTTTACTTGCCAAAAACAAAACGCTATTTCCAATTTATATTATGAACGCCGGATTACTCCAGTCATTATCCTGGATGAAGTTCACTTAACTTCTAATAAAGTTCTTGAAGATTTAAGGTTAATCTTTAATTTTGAAATGGATTCACAAAATCCATTTATTCTAATACTGGCTGGACAACCCTTAATACGCAGTAAGCTAACTTTAAGTATTAATAATCCTCTTAGACAACGGCTTATGGTTAAACATGTTATGCGAGGTCTACATTCTGAAGAGTTAGGAAACTTTTTAACAAGCCGTCTTAAGATTGCGGGTGTGCACGAAGAAGTCTTTACTCCTTTAGCTCTTGATGCTATTTATGCTATTACTAATGGCTTCCCCCGCTTGGTGAATAGTTTAGCTACTGCTTGTTTGCTTTCAGCCTGTGAAAAGAAGGTAAGGTTAATCGATGAAGAAATTGTTTACCTTGCTCAGGCTGAACTTAATATTTAACTTAGGGCTCTTTCTTATTAGGAGGATAGGGCATATTCCGTTTTTTAATGTATTCCGATTATTTTTCAAACCATGCTGAGTATTTTGTAGATTCCATACCATCACTATCCTTTCGATTAAAAGAATCGGAATACTGTATTCAACATTTTGTTTATTCCTCCATAATAGAGACGTCTGGCGGTCAACCAAGACGAATCTATTATGGAGGTTTTTCTATGCAAAAGATCATGGAAGCAATCGATTGTGTTTTGGCATTTCTCCAAAAGATCCCTCTCAGTAATAGTAGCATTAGGCAGTATAAGATTTATCTGCGGAGTAGCATTGTTCCTTACTGCGAAGCAAACTGCATTGAGAGGTTTTCTGATGAAGAAATGCAGGCCTATGCAGAGGAACAGATGTCAAAGGCAAAGAACGGTGAGTTTAGCAAATCGACTATGATACACCGAAGGAAAGCGGCTGCACTACTGGCAGACTGCATGCAAGGCAGAGAGCTTGTCTGGGTGCACAAGAGTTTCAAACAGAGAAAGTTGTGCGATTACTTTGAAGAGATTCTGGCTGACTACAGCACCCACATCTCTAAATCCTTAGCACCCAGGACTATCAGGGGGCACATATGCATAATACGGCAGTTTCTTATTTTCATTGAGCAAAATAGCATGCAGAATTTCAACAAACTAACGTCCAAGAATGTGATGGATTTTATTGCGAACGCAGCTCCAAACCATAAAGCCAGCATATCAATGCTCACGGGTGCAACAAAAAAATTTCTTTCATACTTAGCTAATGCCGGACTTGCATCTATCAACGCTGAATGGAACCTTATCAAACCGGCACCCAGACATCGAAAATTGCTACCTTGCTTTTCTGACAAAGAGACGGATGCCGTTCTTGACAGTGTGGACAGAACGACTCCAATCGGGAAACGGGATTATGCTATTCTAATGATCGCGCTTTGGACAGGGCTTCGAGGCGTGGACATTTTAGATCTAAAGAGATCAGACATTGACTGGAATCGTAAGGTGATCAATGTAGTTCAAGGCAAAACCGTTGTGGGTATTCAAACGGAATTATCGCCGGGAGTAGGCAACGCTATAGCAGATTATATTCTGAACGGTCGCCCCGAAACGGATTCTCCATATATATTCGTACGTCATAGAAGACCTCATGATAGATTAAGTGATTACACAGGCAAGGACATAATGATCAGATCTTTTTGCGAAGCAGGCATTCCTCATGAAGCTTGGGATGGTAAGTCATTCCACGCATTAAGGAGAACTTTTGGGACAAGACTTGTTCGGGCAGGAGTTCCTATTCGATCAGTTGGTGAGATGCTTGGGCATGCAAATCCGAACTCCGCCAAACGTTATGTTGCCTTAGACATAGAAGGTCTCCGCGTATGTTGTTTGGACATTTCCATGTTCAGAACCAAGAAAGTTGGTCTGTTATGACATATGAATTTAGAAGTGGGTTTGCCAGGCAGATCCAAGAAATGCTGGAACATAGAGCCGCAATGAGGCATTCCGTAAAAGATTACAATAGTATCCTTGCGAACTTTGATCGGTTTTGTATGAATCATTTCCCGAACGAAACCATTCTTACTAAAAAAATCGCGTTCGCTTGGTGTAACGATGCCAAAGGCAATGGCAAAGGTGGCTTTAATAGAGCAAGTGCACTTCGAGGATTCGCTCGGTATATCTTCCTGACAGGCGAAGAAGCATATGTTATGCCACCGTCTTTCTTTCCTATGCCAAAGGCCAAAAAACCTATCATCATGAATCATGTTGAACTAACAAACTTTTTTGATGCGACGGATTGCTACTCTAGCAGCGGAAAAAACGTTCTCCATGAGTTTGCGGTGCCGGTCATTTTCCGTTTACAGTATGCCTGTGGAATGCGTCCACAAGAGGTGCGTTGTCTGCGGTGTGTAGATTTGAACTTCGCCGATAATACCATTTATATCGCCGATGGAAAGCACCATAAGGATCGCTGCCTGCCTGCTAACGCAGAAGTTATGGAGATGTGCAAGAGGTACAACCGAATAGCAGAAAAGCTGGTCCCCCACAGAACATACTTCTTTCAAGCTCAATCGGGAAATGCCTACACAACCGATTGGCTCTGCAATGCTTTCCGAATGTGCTGGGAGATGAGCGGGAATGAAAACAGCCGTGGTTCCTGTACTCCGTATGCTCTCCGACACAATTTCGCTACACAAATACTCATGCGCTGGATTGAAGAAGGAAGGGATCTGGACGCGATGATCCCATACCTCAGTACCTATATGGGGCACGAAAACTTTTCTTCCACGTACTACTACATTCATTTACTGCCAGAGCGGTTAGCACTTATGGACTTCACTCGTTCAGAAGGTATCATACCGGAGGTTTATGATTTTGAAGAAGACTAAAGATAATCTGTTCTCGCATCTGAGAGAGTATTTTACCATTTTCCTACCTAAACAGGCTCGGCGCAGCTCGCATACGATCCTAGCCACGCAGCAAGTGTGGAATATGTTGCTTCCCTTCGTCTGTAGCGCAACCGGAAAGCGTGTTGAGAACCTCACCTTTGCAGATCTTTCCCAAGAGAGTGTGATAAATTTTCTGGATAAAATGCAGCAGACAAAAGGGTGGACTCCGTCTACACGAAATCACCGACTGGCACGCATCCGCTCATTTTTTAGTTATGTAGCCAGCATTGAACCAACACTTGTTTTTTATCTGGAAGACCTGCGGGGTATCCCGATGCAAAAAGATGTGAACAAGTCCTTCGTTCTGGAATATATGTCCAAGGATGCAATAACCGCTTTTCTTCGCCAACCTGACCCATCCAAGAAAAACGGGATTCGCGATTTGTTCTTTTTGGTGTTAATGTATGACTCAGCTGCCCGTGACTGCGAAATGCTATCCATGCGTTTTTGTGATTTTGATCCGGTAGGAAAAGTTGTTTATTTGTTAGGGAAAGGGAACAAACCAAGAAGTATCCCGATTAGCGATGATACAATTCAGCATTTTCACAGATACGCAAAAAGCTTCCATCCCCAAAAAGACGGACTTGTTCCCATGTTCTATACAATTCGGCATGGCAATAAAGGGCAGATGTCTGATGACAATGTGGCCAGATTTGTCAGCCAATACGGAGATTCTGCAAAAGCAGAGTGCTCGGAAGTCCCTGATTGTGTTCACCCGCATTTAATCAGAAAAACGCGTGCCATGCTTCTGTATCAGGCAGGAATGCCACTAGAATTGCTAGCTCAGTTTCTTGGTCATAACGATCCGATGACCACATTGATTTATGCCCGCGCAGACAACGAGATGAAGCGCAAAGCCATTGAGAGTGCATCTGCTGTGACCGGCTCAGTTAGTCCCGAGGCTGAAGAAGCTACATGGGACGGCAACGAGGAAATGATCAAGCGTCTGCTTGGATTGGGCTAAAACAATATCCCGATATATCGCTGGGGGTGTAATGACTTGTCTTGCGTTCCCAGCATTGTTTGAAAATAATCGGAATACATTAAAAAACGGAATATGCCTTAAAATTCCGATATCGTAATATTAGGGCAATGCTGGGGAGCAACCCGAGCGCCTAATAGGGTTCTGCCAAGGATAGCCCGGGGTGATTTATTTCGCCTCGGCTTCCTTTTTGCTATCCTTGAGGAGAACCAAAGCGATAAACCCATGTCTCCTAACTCAGGTATTTCAAGTACTAATAAAATTTGAGAAAACCGGATATGGATGCTGAAATATTTTGAGATATCCCATTCTACTATGCAATTTTATTTCGAGAATCGTGTGCTAAATAAATTGAGAATTGACAGGATATGAAAAAGACCCTTTTTCAAAGGCCTTTCCAGAAGTCGCTTTCGTTTATTTGAAGTTGCTTTCGCAAAATTCTATCCCACAAATTCTTGGGGATCTCCTTACTAACAGAATGGCTTATTTTTGTGCGAAGGACGGTTCCGTCATTCAATACTTTTTCGTAATACCAATGGTCTGTATTACGAATCATCACCCAACCGTTTTTATCACAATAGCGTTTTAAATCTCCAAATTTCGGTGCCATATATTAAAGCCCTAACAGAGTTCTAATTTCTTCATCATTATCGCAGAGCAAAATTCTTAATATATAAGGAAAGTGTGGTTTACGGTTAGGGGCATGGAAGAATAGTTGGGATCGGTCCAAATAATCCTGAGCATATATCTTTAGTTCTTCAATCAAATCTTTAATCGCTAAATCTAATGTTGAGTTATTAGCATAGATATCAAGAGAATCAAGAGCAAGTGTAATAGAACCATCATCTTCTTGGATAACTTCAGGATTCAACTTATAATCTTCTAACACCATTTTGAGTAAATCAACTCTAAGCATAGCAACTTGTTCAGTTTGCTTTCTCTTTACGATGGCAGGGTTAAAAGAGTTAAATACAGAATCATACAGAGTTGAAAATTGATTTCTAGCTTCAGTAAACTGTAATTCAGATAACATGGTCATTCCCCCTCACCTCCAATATATCATATGATGTACACTATGTATAGTATGAACAAAATGTACATTAAGTATGAATTTGGAGAGGGGACACTTCACTTAACAGTAAGCGATTTATGATGTTCAGCACAAAAGAAAACAGCCAAAGAACAGAATCTCTGGCGTTGTTGAAAAGTACATAATAAACCGAAAAACCGGAACATCATGAATCGTGTGTTGTACTAAACCGTCTGCCGACGGAACACAAAAACTATGGAAATTCAATCTTTTTTAGTCCCTGCCGTTAAACAGAAAACAAAGCAAACCACCAACAAAAAGACAGCAATAATGCAAAATGGCCTAAATAGAACTCAAAAATAGACATACCTTCCCCCTCCCCAAAAACGGGCATTGCAAAAACTATTCAATTAATAAAACTTAAGTGACGACAGAAGGAAAGGATTGCCACACAAAAGTAACCTTGGAACTACCGCAGTAAGGACAATACCTTGATTTTGGCCGGGGTGAAAAATCCGGCATTTTACCTTTCGCCAACCGGCGGCAACGGAGCAGTTTGCTACCGATATTCCTGCTGCATAAAATCCCATAATGCCGGATCTTAACGAAACCATCAGGCAAGATATGCTGAAGAAACCTGCGGGTAAACTCAGCGGACTGAAGCGTCATCAACTTAGGCTTACCCTTATCTTTATAATCCTTCCAGAAAAAACTGACCGACTTTCCATCAAAAGACTTAATTCTCGAATTACTAATAGCCACCCTATGCGTATATCTACCAAGATAGCGAACCACATGCTCCGGAGACTTAAAGGGTTTCTTACAAAAAACAACCCATTTCTTTGCATAAAGGCTATCTACAAAAGAAGCAAAATTACCGGGTATGGCAAGTAAGGTGGTCTCATGAAAAAACTTCAGCTCACCCCGGGTATAGGCCTTCTTCAAAAAATAAAGGAACTTACCCCTAAACTTATTGGAGACAACCTTAACCGGAATAAAAAACTTTTTGCGGGATCGGACAAAGCGAAGACCATCGCTACTAAGCCCGTCCCCGGGGACAATGGCATGAACATGAGGATGAAACGATAAATTCCGGCCCCAGGTATGCAAAACCGAAGTAAGGCCGATGGTTGCGCCCAGATATTTAGCGTCCCCCGCTAGCTCCATCAGTGTATGACTAGCCGCACGAAGCAAAAGGGAATAAAGATGTTTCTCCAAAAGCCTCAAGTGGGTCAGGTAATGCCGCATCGTTTGAGGAGAGAACCCGCGAAGTTCTATTTCCGATTTCATTTGCAGAAAATGCTCAGATAGGGTATAACGGTTTTGAGTCATGATTTAATCATCCTTTCGAATTAAATAGGGATAGATTCAAAAAGATGATATCATGACTCAAATTACATAAGGGTATCCTGTATTTGATAAGCTACCGCGCAGCGGTTTAGTACAACATGTCAGTCCGGCAACTTAGTCAATATGAATGTTATATGACGCTGCGGGACTCCCTTGACGGAAGTATTAACATGAACGAAGTCGAATCATTCCCGCCGTGTATTGATACTAACTCTCGCGTCTTAATACTTGGCTCCATGCCTGGAGTTCAATCAATTGAGGCTCAACAGTATTACGCTAACCCAAGGAATCAGTTTTGGCTAATTGTATATTCGATCTTCTCGATGCCGTTGGACGAAGACTATAATGAGCGTATCTCCTTTATACGGAAAAAGGGGATAGCCCTTTGGGATGTAATAAGGACATGCTACCGGGTCGGGAGTTTAGACTCAAATATCGAGAACGAAAAAGTCAATGATTTTAAATGGCTATATATGAATTATCCTAATCTTAAATTAGTTGCTTTTAATGGAACAAAGGCATTTGCAGTGTATAAAAAACGGGTAGGCTTTGACCTAAATCGCGTTGTTTATAAATTGTTACCTTCAACAAGTCCGGCTAACACCATGAAATTTGAAGAGAAGTTGAAGGAGTGGGAAGCAATTGTAGAATACTTGACAAGATGACTTAGCAAAATTAATTAGATAACCTTAGTGCGGTAGAATATACCGTGACTACGACAAGAGTGGAATGCAAAGTTGCGACGAATATCACAAATGCCTAATTTTTATTTTATTGAGGAAGGGAAATGCATGAGAAGAAAAGACAAACAGATATCTGACATAGAAACTCTGCATAGCGTTATAAATAAGGCAACCGTTTGCAGAATTGGCTTAGTTAAAGGGGATCGTCCTTATGTAATTCCGCTATGTTTCGGCTTTGATGGAAGAAACATATATTTTCATTCTGCTAGAAGTGGAGAAAAAGTAGAAATCCTGAAGGCGAATAAAAATATCTGCATAGAATTTGAGCAGGATATCAGCATAATTGAAAGTGAAAAACCGTGTAATTGGACTGCGCGCTACTTGACAGTTGTTGTTCATGGAACGGCTGAATTAGTGGATGAGCTCGAAGAGAAGAAATATGGCTTAGGCCAAATAGTTAAACATTATAGAGCAGGAGGAGATCAGTATCAATTCACGGATGAAGAGATTAAGCAAGTCTTGGTATATAAGGTAATCGTACAGGAGATTGTCGGAAAGATTTCAGGGATGAGTATTACTTGAAAACAAAGGGAGCTTTTTCTTATAATTTTTGGTATCCGGAAATAGTGCATCAGCTCCTAATTTTGATGTTAGCAACCCGCACGAGCTACCTAGGATTAAATGGTCGATAAAACTAAGAAGCGAAGCACTTCTTTTTCTTTTCTTTACATTAGTACCTAATCTTGAAGTAATTCCAAAAAAGAATAGCCAAGCAGTAGCAGTAACGCCAGCGCCTTTTAATATTGCTTTATCACGGCCTGTAGCAGAAAGCAGGTATGATATTATTACTCCTGTTATACCTAAGTTTATTTGATTTGCAATATAACCTATCAGCTTACCTTCATTTGTATTTACTTTGACTCTTGGAAAGAATAAGCTGGATAATATTTCTCCATATTTTACATCAGTTAATCCTTTATGGTATTCAAAATTATTTAATAATCTACCAGGGATACCAGAGATAATGCCACACACAATTCCTAATAAAATTCTATCGTTTATTTTCTTCATTCTTATGCCCCCCAACAAGATATTAATTGTTAGTTTGTATTTTTTTGAAAATTTCTTGGAAATTTATATGATGGCATGAATATCCTCCTATGAAGTTAATTTTTAATGGATTAACACAACTTTCCCACCACCAAAGTGAGCTTGATCCTTGGAAAATTCATATAGTAAACGCACATTAAAACAACAGAAAACCTCCGCAGGGTGGTATAATTAAAGTTGACAAAAACCCAATAATACCAGCCGTTTGGAGGTTTCCTATGACCAGTATTATACCAGATATACAGAACAACGACCAGATGCTTAAGTCTCGTATTGATCATTTTTTTAGCCAACTGAATCTTTCAAAAATGCTTCTTAGATGTAATTTTTATAAAGAGTCGGGTATTCACTGTACCACTATACTAAAAGAACTGTTTTCTTTGGTTTTTTACGGCAAAAATCTCTACAGAACCTTATCCATGCAAAGTGAGGCCTTGCCTTTCAAGAAAAACACTGCTTATCGTTTCCTTAACGCCAGCCGTTTTAACTGGGAAAAGCTGCTTCTACTTGTGATGACACGTCTGATTTTAATTATTGATCGCCTAACTGGACAGGATCGACAATCTGTACTGATATTTGATGACTCGCTCTTCAGCCGTAACCGCAGCAAAAAGGTGGAACTGCTGGCAAAAGTATTTGATCATACCAGCCATAGATTCTGTAAAGGCTTCAGGATGCTGACTTTAGGCTGGTCTGACGGAAACACTTTCATGCCCATTTCTTTTAACCTGCTCAGCTCGACTAAGGATGAAAATATACTCTGCAAGGCTAAGTCTATGGATAAACGAACACTTGCTTACAAACGGCGGGAACGGGCTAGACAGTCAACTCTAGACGTCATGCTTACCATGCTTCGTGCCGCCAAGGACATTCCAGCGAAATACGTGCTGTTCGATAGCTGGTTTACGATGCCTAAGACTGTGATCCGCGTAAAAAGAGAACGCCGTGATGTCATAGGCATGATCCGGCTGACAGAGAAAGTCCATTACCGGTACCAAGGACAGTGGCAAAACGTCAAGGCTATCTATCAAAAAGTCAAACATTCATCTGATCGAAAAAACACAATTATCGGTTCAGTTTGCGTCAAACTTAGGGAGAACAAAACCGCGGCTTCCGAAGAATTTATCGACGCCAGAATCGTTTTTATCAAAGACCGCCGTTCAGATAATTGGCTCGCCCTTCTTTCTACCGACCTTTCTATTAGTGAGGAAGAAGTCGTTAGAATCTATGGAAAACGCTGGGACATAGAGGTCTTCTTCAAGGTCTGCAAATCACATCTGTCGCTGGCTAAAGAGTACCAAGGCCGTAGCTATGATATGCAAGTGGCTGCAACATCCATTGTTTTTCTTAGATATGCTATGTTATCCATGGAAGCTAGAAACGCTACAGATGATAGAACATTAGGTGAACTGTTTTACTACCTTAGAGAAGAACTGGCAGATATAAAACTCTCGCAATCTCTGATGCTGCTGGTTGATACCCTTCGCCAGGTCCTTAATCAGCTACCTTTGCTCAGTCAGGAAATGGCTAACGAGATTATGAATAAATTTTTAAACGCAATACCACATCCTTTGAAGCAAAAATTGTTGTTGTGTGCGTGACTATATAGATTTTTCAAGGATCAAGCAGCTATTTACGGCTGGGAAAGTTGTATGGATTAATTCTTGACGATCAACTGTTCCTGGTACTTTTTCCATCCATCCGTTTTCAATCAATAAGTCTGTCCCATCTTTGATATAGTCCATAACTTCTAACATGAGGCGACTGAAACTTAAAATAACATCTTTTCTTAAACTGTTCGTTAAACCGAGTCCGTAGTAAGATACGATATATGCCAAAGTAATAGTAACGTGGAACATCATTAATCTTTCACTATATGGAGATTCTTTGGAATCTGTAACCCATAAGTCCATTGCAGTCGGTTCGGGCAAACGTTCTTTTTTCAGCATTGAACCGAGCACTTTTAATTGCTTTTCAGCCATTTTGATTCCCCTAATTAAATGCTTCTTGAGTTTATCGGACTTAACGACTTGAGCAAATCCTAACTTCAAAGTTTTCATAGCATTTTTAAAATTTATTAGAGTATAAATATTATTGATTTCCATGGAATTTAATGGCCTGCCGCTACCCCAAAAAGAGCCGTAATAATTTTTATCGTGGATATAATCCACCTTGTCAGGTACTGAAAGTGTAGGCGATTTTTGAAGGAGACCTTTCGCTAAAAGTACATCATCTGCAAGTCTTATTATTCTTCTAGAATCATCAATAAAAATACCAAATAAGTCTATAAAATCCGAACGGGTACAGTCACCAAAGGCACGACTATGATTTATCAGAATACTTTTTGTCATAAGCCTCGTGTATTTAACACAGTATATTTCTTCAAATAATGCCGGCGCGTTAATATCAACATCTTTTTCCCCAAAAGCATTAGGAATGGGGTATTGAATAGTTTTAAATAGCTCCTCCATTCGTTGGATATTTCGACTCGATGAATCCAAGGCGTTTTGTAAAACGTTTTTCAAATCAGGGTCTTGGGATTTAGCGGTCATATGTTTTTGCATCGCGCATGCCATGCTATAAGCAATATATGTTGACCAAAGATGATAAATTTCTGTGGACGTAGGCTTTATGTTAAGCAAATTATGTTGGACAGTTCCAGTTGGAACTTGTTCGGGTTGGCCTTGGGTAGCAATTTGTTGTATATTATTCATAACCGCCTCCAAGAATTAGTTTATGCTTTTGTTATTATTCAAAAGTATTGTTCTCTTATTAGGTTAAACCATAGTTTATTTGAAGAAGTTTATAATTGGTATTTCTAATATCTCCAAAAGACTGGAAATTATATTAAAAATTTTTATTTGGAAGCTTACCAAGATCGATGGTTATCTTGTGATTATTCCAACTATTCCTTGCGGACAAATGGAGGAAAATGTTGAAGGCAGCTTTCTGCAAAAAGCGGAATGGCTGGAGATAAAAGCAAGGAATAATTAAAACCCCCAGCACTAAAGCCGGAGGCGAGCTGATCTTTTAGCTTAGCGTATTTCTTTATCCTGCTTTTTAGGATTCGTCAGTCGGTTCGTTTTCAATCAAATCAAAGATATTATCAAAAATTTCAAAGGGATTCATGGCTCTAACCTACCTTTCCTAAATATGACAAAATAAGTTTTTCATAGAGAATTAGCTGAGCTTCTTACAACTAATATAGGCAAAAAGCTAATATTTATTCGTTGCCTCTCGGCAAGCTAGTTTAATATAGAAAGGTGTCCCATAGGGGTAGGGCAGGCCATATTGAAAAATAATTTCTGACAAGAGCCAAAATAAGCAGGAAAAAATCCTATTGTGGTGAAAGAAAATGAGAGAAGCACATAGTAATTAATCACATAGCAATTAATTATGCTAAGAACCGAAAAAACATGGAGGGTGATATTTAATGGAAAATATAGTTTACTATATCTGGTTTTTTATGGCCTTATTTATTGTCGCTATAGGGATTAGCAGTGTAATCCTGCGCAAAATTAAAGGCCAGCAGAATACATTAGCCAATAGGCTCTTTTCATCGGGCATAGTTTTTACCGTCTTTATGCTGGTTTCCTCAATTGTCATCTACCAGCATTCCGGGATGTCCCTATCCTTTATACTGACACTTGTATTAGCTATCGGCGGAGTTTTTATGGTTATTAGCAGGCGCAAAAAAAGACAGTAAACTTCTTTGGCTCACAAACTTCTTCGACTCGCCAAAGATAGCCACTAAACAAGGCTAAGCCACTAAAACTATTTAAGGAGGAGCTATGAAAACTATTGGTTTGCTCGGCGGTATGAGCTGGGAGTCATCCGTAACCTATTACCAAATTATCAATGAGGAAGTTAAGCGCCGGCGCGGGGGCTTGCATTCCGCCAAGTGTCTTTTATACAGTGTGAATTTTGAGGAGATTGAGTTTTACCAAAGGAACAACCAATGGAAAAAGGCGGCAACGGTTTTGCTGCAAGCCGCTCAAAGCCTGGAAAAGGCAGGCGCCGACTTTCTCTTAATCTGTACCAATACCATGCATAAAGTCGCTGCTGAGATCCAGGCGGGAATTGCTATTCCCTTGCTGCATATTGCCGACCTTACAGCAGCGAAAATTCTGGAGGCCGGCTTGCAAACAATCGGGTTAGTGGGTACAAGCTATACAATGGAAGAAGATTTCTATAAAGGAAGGTTAGAAGCCAAAGGCCTGAAAGTACTTATTCCTGAGCAGCAGGCCAGAAAAACAGTGAATGAAGTGATTTTTACGGAGCTTTGTTTAGGCCTTATTAAGGAGAATTCGCAGGCAAAGTTCCGAGCCGTTATTAACGACCTGGCGGAAGCGGGGGCGGAAGGGATTATTTTAGGATGTACTGAGATCGGCTTGCTGGTAAGAGCCGGAGGATTCTCCAGTTCCCCTGTTTGATACGACACAAATACATGCCCTGGGGGCTGTCGATTATGCTCTGCAAGAGGAATGACCAGAGAAATGTTTCTGGAATAGGAACTTTTTGGGGATACTAACCTGCAGAGCAAGCAGTAACTGTTCGAGGATGGAGGGATAAGGGTAATGTACTATAATAAGGAAGAACTTGAAAAGCTTAGACAAAAAAGCGAAGAATACTTAAAGGAATTAGAGGAAAAGGAAAAAGGATTTCAGTATACTTCACAGGCCGGGAAGCAAATAACGTGCCTGCACTGCGAACATGACCGTTTTGCCGAAGGGAGAGCTTTATTGAATACCAGAGGCCTGACGTTTTTAGATCTGGATTGGCTGAATGAAGGTGCCACAACGTTAACCTGCAAACGCTGTGGCTTTATTCATTGGTTTGGCTTGGAAGTAATGCCTGTTAACGAGGAAAGTACAAAGTAACAAAGCAGGGCAGCGGCGGGAGTCCAAGTGGCCTGCAGAGCTTCGAAAGGAGAAAGTGGCATGCCCAAAAAAACTTTTGACGAAAAACTCCGTACGGTTGGAGATCTGCCTAAAGTGGAGTTCATAGACCCCAGTAATAAGATGGCCAAACGCTTTGGCTGCGGCCGGATGTTGATCGCTGCTCCCCTGCAGTATGATGAGGTAATGAAAAAAATCCCCGCCGGAAAAATTATTACTTCCGAGGAGATCAGAGCATATCTGGCCAAGGAACATCAGGCCGATTTCACTTGTCACTTGACAGCCGGAATTTTCATCAATCTTGTCGCTAATGCTGCGCAGGAACGGGAGAATCTGGGGAGCAAGGATTTAACTCCTTACTGGCGTACTCTGAAAAAAGGCGGGGAGTTAAATCCCAAATATCCCGGAGGGATAGAACAGCACAAGTTGCTCCTGGAGATGGAAGACCATGAAGTAATCCCAAAGGGCAAGCGGTATTTTGTTAAGGATTATGAAAAAGCCCTGTATCAACTTCTTTAGGGAGGGGATAGATTTGCTGGACAGGGAAAAGCTTTTAGCTGTTGAGAAAAACAACCTGCAGGAATTCTCCAGGACATTGGAGGAAAATGACCTGCCCCAACTGGTTAAATGGCTGGAGGCCAAGGATGATCAGGTGCGCTACCATTCTTTTCTGGTGTTAAAATACCGTTCTGACGAAACAAAGGATGTCTATCCTTATTGGGATTTATTCCGGGATAAGTTAGCCAGCGCCAATTCTTATCAGCGAAGCCTTGGGGCTATGCTGATCGCCGCTAATGCCAAATGGGATCAGGAGAACAAAATAAATACCGCCATTGCTGACTATTTGAAACTGCTGACTGATGAAAAGCCCATCACCGTCCGGCAGAGCATCCAGTCTTTAGCGCTGATTATCCCTTATAAGCCCCACCTTGAGGATTTAATTGCCGAGGAACTGATGGCTCTCGATATGCAAAGCGTTAAAGCAACTATGCGTAAGCTTATCCTTTTTGATATCTTGACTATTCTTATTATGATTCACGAAAAAAGCCCCCGGCAGGAGATTGAAAGTTTTATTTTTCAATCCCTTACCGGGGAAGTGCTTGATAAGAAGACCAAAAAACAAATTGAAGCAATGCTATTATGAATTTAAGCCGGCCTCAAAAGCCTTAATATTTACTTCCAGGAATTTAGCCGGTACCGTCTCCTTTAAGACCTCCAGCCATATTTCTTTCTCGATGTCAAGGTACTTGGCCAGGAGCCCGAGGAGGACGACATTTACCGCCTTGGAATTTCCGGCCTCTAAGGCTATTTTGAGGGCATCAATCACAATCACTTTGCGGCAGCGGCTGCGGATAAGATCCAAAGCATCGGCCGGGTATTGGGCAGTACCCATAATTACCGGCATGGGATCAAGGCGTTGATCATTAATCAGGATACTGCCTTCTTCTTTTAAATACGGCAGCCAGCGTAAAGCTTCCAGCTTTTCAAAAGCAAGGATAATATCGGCCTGACCCTGAGGGATGATTGGTGAAGCAACTTCCTCTCCAAATCTTACTTGCGTGACAACACTGCCGCCGCGTTGCGCCATCCCGTGAATTTCTGAGACCTTAATATCTTTGCCCACTTTTTGGAGAACCCCGGACAACACCCGGCTGGCTAGTATGGTGCCCTGCCCGCCGACTCCGACAATTAAGACGTTCATATTCTCAGCCATTGGCCTGCTCCCCTTTCTGAATAGCACCGCTGGTACACACCTTGGCACAAAGTTCACAACCTACACACTGGGTAGGGTTAATCCGGACTTTCTTGCCTTCTTTAATAATACAGGGGCAGCCTAGTTTCATACAGCGCATGCAGCCTGTACAGGCATCTTCCAGGACAAAGTATGGAGTGGTATCTGTATTTTTTTCAATTAGGGCGCATTTGCGTTTGGCAATAATAACCGAAGGTTCTTCAGCAGCCAATTCGGTTTTAATAACCTGTTCCAGTTCCTTAAGATCAAAAGGATCAACGACCGTGACTCTTCGCACACCCACTGCCTTAGCCAGGAGAACCAGGTCAACTTCTTGGATAGGCTCCCCTTTTAAGGTACGGCCGGTGGCGGGGTTATCCTGGTGGCCGGTCATACCGGTTGTGCGGTTATCCAGGATAATTGTTGTGGTCGTAGCTTTATTGTAGACGGTATTTATCAGCCCGGTAATTCCGGAATGAATAAAGGTGGAATCCCCGATTACCGCTACCAGCTTCCGGGCAAATTCTTTACCCCGCGCTTTTTCCATGCCCATTGCATTGCCTATGCTGGCGCCCATGCAGAAGGTGGAATCCATAGCGCTTAGAGGTGCCAAGCTCCCTAAAGTATAGCAGCCGATATCGCCGGCGACAGTGACTTTCAGTTTGTTAAGCACATAGAAAAGGCCGCGGTGGGGGCAACCGGGACATAAGACCGGAGGACGGACGGGAGTCTCCGGAGTAGTACCGGGAGCTGCTGCAGTTTGCCTCACGGCTTCTGTGGTAGGGTTCCCGGCTGCTTCGGCCGCCATTTTTTCCGCAATTAGTTCCGGCAGGAGTTCGCCGATTACCGGGAAGATATCTTTGCCCAGGACTTGGATTCCCCAGGCTTTGACCTGGTCTTCAATAAAAGGTTCTAATTCTTCGATAACATAGAGCTTATCCACTTTTTGGGCAAATTCCCGGATTAGGTTTTCAGGTAAAGGGAAAGTCATGCCCAGTTTCAGAAGGGAAGCATCTTTGCAAACTTCTCTGACATATTGGTAAGTTATGCCGTTGGTTATTACCCCTATTTTGGTATTTCGCCATTCAATTCTGTTAAGGGGTGATGTTTCCGCGTAGGCTTTAAGTTTCGTTAGTCTGTCTTCCACCAAGACATGGCGGCGGCGGGCGTTGGCCGGTAACATAACGTATTTAGGAGCGTTTTTCTCATAGGGTTTGAGCCCAATCTCCTGCCGTTCTTCCAGGCTAACTAAGGATTGGGAGTGAGCGACCCGAGTAGTGATCCTTAGCATGACCGGCGTATCAAATTCCTCACTCATATTAAAAGCCAGCTTCACAAAATCCTTGGCTTCCTGGCTGTCGGAGGGTTCTATTACCGGGATTTTAGCAGCCCGGCCGAAATGGCGGTTATCCTGCTCATTTTGGGAGCTGTGCATGCCTGGGTCGTCGGCGGAAACCAGCACCAGGCCGCCGTTTACTCCGGTGTAGGCTACGGTAAAAAGCGGATCGGCTGCCACATTGACACCGACGTGTTTCATGGCGACCAAAGCTCGTCCTCCGGCGGTAGAGGCTCCAATCCCAACTTCCAGAGCAACTTTTTCATTAGGGGACCATTCCGCATACATTTCCGTATACTTGGCGGCATTTTCGGTTATTTCCGTGCTGGGAGTCCCGGGGTAGGCTGTACAAACTACTACGCCTGCTTCCCAGGCTCCCCGGGCAATAGCCTCGTTTCCTGTAAGCAATTTTTTCATTATCCCAATCCTCTCTGCATCTATTTCCATATTATTTTCAACAACACTTAACAGCTTATCCTATTTATTATAGTACAAAGGGAGAAGACAGTTCAAGGGCAAACCCAGACACCGAGAGAGTGTAATATCTGGGTACTATTTAGAACCAAATTCTTTTTATCCGTTGGCTAAAGAGCAAAGTAAAAAAGCATTCCACTCCCAGGTAGGAGGAAATGCTTCTCAAGCTTTAAGAAATTAGTTTCAAAAAATTTAATTTCCGAAGAATTTAGTTCCCCAAATCCCTTAATCGCTTTCTTCATTTTCCAAGAAAATATTAATCTCATCTTCCGTCAGCGAAGGAGTTTTCGGCGGGCGGTAATCAGGCGCCCTCATTTGAGCTGGGGTAGAAGCAACTGACAGATAGGGAGCTATTTCACTGGTTGGAAGGCCATTGCCAAAAGGATTATGTACTCCTTGCAGCGATTTTAAGATATCCCTAGCCTTCATCAACTCGGTATATTCATCAATAGAGACAATTACGGCCTGAGGTTTATTATTTTTAATGACTATGTAAGGGTTGCCTTCATCTTCTACAGCCTGGATAACCTTAGAGGCCTGACCGCGACCCAATTCCGAAACAGAGATCATACAATCAAATACTTTGCGCAGATCCATTTGCATCCTCCCCTTGGTTTGCTTGAATTATATATAGGTCAAGCTTAAGGATAGTTAAAGCTTAAGGAAAGTTAAGCTTAAGGAATAAGCGATCAACTTTTTCTTTATCCAAATTATAGAATGAAGGCGGGAACAATGCAAGACATTTAGCAGTTAATAATGATGACTATCTACATGAAATTTTGCATGAAAATAGTCGAAGAAGGGTTCAAAAGCAATGAAATAAAAGAGAAGGGGATATTTTGCATAAAAAATTAACAACAATGTAGAAGTCTGAAGTCTTTGTTACGAACAGGCGAAAACAAAGACTCACACCCGGAAGCGATAGCCTGCCCCCCAGACAGTCTCAATATATTGGGGATTGGAGGGATCGCTTTCAATTTTCTCGCGAATCCTAGCGATATGAACAGTGACAGTTGCTGAATCTCCTAGGGAATCAAGCCCCCAGATGCGCTCGAAAAGTTCTTCCCTGCCGAACACCCTGTTGGGATGCTGAGCCAGGAAAAAGAGCAATTCAAATTCCTTTTGGGCCAAGTTAACCTCAACTTCATTGACAAAAACCCGCCGGGAATCCTTATCGATTTTTAGCCCCCTAATGGTTAAGACCTGTCTGGGGCCGGGAGTGCTGCTGAACCTTTGTTTCAAACGTTCATATTTAGCGAGGTGGGCTTTGACCCTGGCCACTAATTCCCCCGGGCTGAAAGGTTTGGTAATATAATCGTCAGCCCCGAGGCTTAAGCCTTTGATTTTGTCTATTTCTTCTTTTTTGGCCGATACTAAGAGTACCGGGATATCTTTTTCCGCTCTGATTTGGCGTAAGATTTCCAGGCCGTCCATTCCGGGAAGCATGATATCGAGAATCACCAGGTCGTAATCATCTTGCTGCAGTTCCCGGAGGCCTTTTCGTCCGTCAGCGGAAAGTTTGACGGTAAATCCGGCCACTTCCAGGTAGTCTTTTTGCAGCTCGGCTATGCTGGGATCGTCTTCGATTATAAGAATTTTTTTCACACTAAGCACCTTTCTTTTGATCGAGGGAAGGGAGCACCTTCGTTTATCAGTAGTTCGGGAGGGACAAGAATGTACCCTTTTCTTTCTCTAAGAGTTTCTTACCTTTTTCAGAGAGATTAAAATACTGGTTCCTGCGGTACCGTGGCTTACCGCCCAGATTTTACCCCCATGGCCTTCAATAATCTGTTTGGCGATAGCCAGCCCCAGACCGCTTCCTTGAACCTCTCCGCGGGATAGATCGGAACGATAAAAACGGTCAAAAATATGGGGCAGATCTTCCTTGCCGATACCGGAGCCATTATCCCGGAATTCGAGAACAATGCTCTGCGGTGTTTCCCTTAAGGTTATTTTTATTTCTTTCGTAGGTTTATCCATATATTTACGGGAGTTATCCAGAAGATTGGTGAACACTCTGTGCATTCTTTCCCGATCCAGATTAAGAATTTGCTTTTTGCTTAGCTGGGTAAGGTAGGTGAGCTTTATTCCGGTTTGCTCCAACTCAGGCTCACATTCTGCCCAAAAATCTTCTAGGTATTGGGCGATATCTGTCGGGGCAAAATCAAAGGGAAGCTGTTTAAGATCCAATTTGGCATAGAGCAAAAGGTCGTCAATCATTTGGTCAACCTGTCTGGCTTTGTGGTAAATAGTTTTTAAATACCTGTCGGTCTTCTCCGGGGTATTGGCCACTCCGTCGAGAATGCCTTCTATATAGCCCTTGATGGTTGTGACCGGGGTTTTTAAATCATGGGAGATGCTCGACACCAGCATTTTGCGGTTATCCTCATATTTTAACTGGGTGAGAATTGAATCTTTAAGTTTCAAACGCATTTGCTCCAAGTCACGGCACAACTCCCGGATTTCCTGGTCGCCTTCCTCCGCTATGGCCAGGTTAAGGTTGCCAACGCTAATCTCGGCAGCTGCTTTTTGCAAATTATGCAGGGGTTGCACAATTGTCCGGGAAAACTGATAGGAAATAACAATAATAGTAAGCAAAAAGGAGAGGAGGAAAGTTAGTCCCAGCAGAAGAAGCAAGTTGAGAAAGTTTTGGCCGGCTCGGTCAAAGGGAGTCAATAAGAGGATTTTACCTTCCGCAGCATTGGGAAAGGGGACAGCAATTTGTTCCACATTATATTGGACATTGCCAATCTGCAAATATTCTTTAGACCAGGTGGGTGCGGTGGACCGCTCTGCTATTTCCAGGGCTTTAGCAATTTCAATCTTGCTGAAGTTGCGGGAGCTGAAGAGTAAAAGGCCGTCTTTGTGAATAATTACTTCGCCGTTAAGGCCCGCCATTTGCTCCTGCAAATAAGCTTGAAAAGTTTCTTGCTTAATAATTTCCGGGTTGTTCTGCAAAAGGCTTTGGCTGCCGGTAAGCTCCAGGCGAATTTCCGAGAGTTTTTGGTAGCTCGTATAGCTGATATCCGTTCCGAAGAATTTACCGAAGAAATAGATATAAGCCAATGCTACCAGAGCAGTGATGAGTAAGGGCACAATCACTGCCGCAGCATTGGCTAAAATTAAGCGTTTCGTTAATTTCATTCTTTCACCTAAGTATTAAAACTCTTTTTTATCGAAGAGGTAATAGCCTGCGGTAAAGAATATTATAGCATACCCCAGCATGAGCAAGAATGCCCGGAGAATTTTGGCCAGGGGAAAAGAAGTGGAAAGCCAGAGATGATACCAATCCAACTGGGAGGTAACCAGCAAACTTGCATACTGAGGAAAGAAAATGCCGGCTGCCTTTAAGATCAGAAAAGCTAAAATTGACACAAAAAAGACTGTTGTCCCGCTTTTTAAAACATTGGCCAGCAGGATAATCCCTAAAGCTAAGACCAGGAGCGGGAAGAGACTGACCAGATAAATAAGGATGGTCTTGCCTAAAGCACCGAAAGAGGCAGAATTGGTGTTAAATAAAAAACCGGCCAAGCTGGAAAACAATAAGAGCAACAGAAGATTTGCCAAGATAAACAGGGCTATGGCGCTGACTTTGGCGGCAAAAACTTTAAAACGGGATACCGGCCGGGTTAAAGTAATCCGCATCAGATTATGGGCAAACTCACCGGAAAAGCAATCAATAGCGACTAAAGCTGTGAACAGGGGCAGGATGGTGTTTATGACTACCGATAAGACCAGAACCGGGAATTCCACACTGCCCGCTCCTCTTATCCCTAAGCCGGAGCGTACCCCGACCACTAAAAGCTGGCCGATAACTATCACGGCTAAAGATAAAATTAGTGCCAGGAGGGCTTTTTTCTTTTTGGACAGTTTTTCTAACTCATTAATAAGTGCTGCTCGGAATGCGGCCATTTTTTTCTACCTCACTCACAAAGTAATTCTCCAGGGTGGCATAACTGTTCAGGATATTCTCGGTACGGTCGACGCTTAAGAGTTTGCCTTCGAAGATGACCCCGATGCGGTCGCAGGTTAGCTCCACATCATGGATCAAGTGGCTGGAGATAAAAAAGGTTGTGCCTTCGTTTTGGGCCAAATGCAGGATAAGTTTGCGAATTTCAATCATTCCTTCCACATCCAGCCCATTTAAAGGTTCATCCAGGATGAGCACTTTAGGGCGGGACAGGATGGCTGCGGCTAAGCCTAAGCGCTGTTTCATGCCTAACGAAAATTTGCGCGGTTTTTCCTGTTTGTATTTAAGAATACCGGTTAATTGCAAAACTTCCTCAATCCTTTGGTCCTCTATTCCCGGGTAATAGCGAGCCAGTTGCTTTAAATTCTCATAAGCCGTCAGGAAAGGATAAGACTCGGCTATCTCGATCAAGCAGCCGACATGAGCCATGGCTTTTTCATATTCATCCCGGATGCTGTGGCCAAATATGCGAACATCGCCCCGGTCGGCCTGTATGAGTCCGGTCATTATTTTCATAGCGGTTGTTTTTCCGGCACCGTTAGGGCCTAAAAAGCCAAAGATATCCCCGGCATAAATGTCCAGATTTATGCCCTCTATCCCCCGGCCGTTGGGATAGATCTTAGTCAAGTCGGAAATTTCTATTACTTTTTCCATAGTTCTCCTCTCGGATGATAAGAGATTAGATGAGTTCCTTCACTTCGTTCAGGACAAGCCTTCGCGTTGCTCAGACATGCCTTCGCTGTGCAAGATCCTTCGCTTAACTCAGGATGACAAAAATAGTAAGTCACTCAGGATGATAAGAATGGCAAGTGACTTCGATGACAAGTGCTTCTATTACTATTATTAACCAATTAAGACCCAAAAGTAAACTAGAGCCCCAAAGTAAACCTGGCTTAACTATCTAAAAATTAGAAGAGCCTATCGCTGTAAATACTTACAGCGATAGGGGTCTTCCGGCAAGCGGATTTTTATCGAGAAACGAAAAGCGTTTAGTTTTTGCCAGCCTTGCCCAGCAAACGGTCTTAGACAGAAGATGCTTTCTGCTGCTAACAGTAAACTTGCGATAAGGGCTTCAGGCGGCTTGTCAGTGCTGAGACTGAAGATTCCGCCGCTTATTAGAGCAGGTTTAATCTAGAACCGGGCTAAAAATAGGGTCATACTGCAAATTTTCAAAAGGTCTGTTCAGCCAGAGATTTATTTTAGCATTGTACTCATCAATATAGATATGGCCTGTCTGGGTAGAGCCGGAGGCCTCAGTATACTCAATCTGGAAATCGCGGGAATTTCTCTCTGTTGAGCCGCTGAAGGTAAATTCCATTTTGTTGGCGGCGTAATCTTCATAACCTTCCCGGTAAGTTTCAGTATAATTACCGCTAATATTAGCATTGCTTAAGTGGGTGATTTCCAGTTTTCTCTCCCCGATTTTTACGAAGCGGCCGTCTTTCTCAATAATAATGTCATTGCTGTAGGAGCCGAGATATTTCTCAGGATAGGTGATTTCATAATTGTAGGGCTCGGTACGGACTTTGCCTTCCTGCTTAATCACTTCTTTACCGCTAAGGTCCGGCTTAGAGATTGTGGTGGAGTTAATAGCGGAGAGATTGAATAAGACGTCTATAGTTATTTCATGCACATTCCCTTGCTCATCCCGGCCGGATATAGTCGCAGTAGCAAGGAGGCTTTCCAAAAGGCCCTCGGTATTAACCTGAGCACTGCCGCCAATGCCTTTGACATAAATATCTTCCACCAGGCGAGTTTTTTCATTACTATTTCGATAGGAAAATTCCTGTTTCACTTGGAAAGAAGTTACGGCATTGATTAAAGCCGGGATTTGAACTTCACTCAACGAGCCATAGATTTCTTTACTGCCATCGTCCTTTTCTTTCACCATAACTTGGTCTCTTAAGCTCCCCACCAGGGCGTCAACAATTCTCTCAAGATCGGCAGCTTCATCTTCCGCGAAAGGGTTATGGAAGACAACCGGATTATTTTGCTCGGCGTATTCAGTCACATAGTATTTTTTATCTCCGGCATGTTGGCGAATATCTGTTGATTTATCCCGGTAAGAATAATAGGAGGTGGATTCGCCGTTTGCTCTTTGGCTGTGGCTGGTTTCTTCTATAATTCCCTGCGCCATGTCATATTTGCTGACGCTGTTTTCCGAATTTAGGACATTGCCGTTATCTTTGACAACCATCGAGACATCCAGAGTGAAGCTATTTAGGCTTGTACTGCAGCGCTCATAAGTAGTTTTGACAGCCTCTTTTAATTGTTCATAGCCGCTCTTGTTAGCGATGTCGGCCAGAGCCGTAGTGGCAAGCAGAAGCAGCCCTATAGTAAAACTGATAATTAAGGCTGTTCTTTTTGATAGTTTCATTATTATGCATCTCCTTTGCTCAAAGACTTAAATAAGACGTGAAAGCTTTCCTGACTCTATTCTAACCGGAGAGTATTGACAATCTCTAAAGCAAATCTAAACAAATTATTAATTATGGGAATACTGGGAATAGCCGCAGAAATGCTCCAAGGCCCCAAAGCCTTGCAGCTTTAGGACATGCACTGAAAATTAAGCCCAGCAATAAACTGCAGTGTAATACCATCATAACTTCCAAGGGAGTGAATTTGGATGCCAGGAACAATCAAGAGAGTTTTTCCCGGGGGCAACACGTCCGAAGGATTTTTCTCTTATTATCGCTATCTCTTAGAAAAAGGCACCAGGAGAACGTTTGTAATTAAAGGCGGGCCGGGGGTTGGCAAATCCGTATTAATGAAGAAAATTGGCCTGCGGATGGTTGAGCTTGGTTATGATGTGGAATTTCACCATTGTTCCTCCGATAACCATTCTTTAGACGGTATTGCCATCCTGGATGCCGGCATTGTCATGGTTGACGGCACAACGCCGCATATTATTGATCCTAAATACCCGGGCGGTCTGGACGAAATAATTAACATGGGTGAATTTTGGGATCAGGAGGCCATGCGGCTCAATACGGAAAAAATCATTGTTTCCACTCAGGAAGTAAGCCGTCTTTTTGCCAGGGGTTATGGATTCTTAAGAGCGGCCAGGCCGATTGCCGATAACCTTATGGAGATGCACCGCCGCTGTATGGACTTTGCAGCAGCAAATAAGCTTACAGGGCAGTTGGAGAGGGCTCTGCTGGAGGATACATACTTGCCGGAAGCTTATAGCGGTCTCGGTAAGGAAAGACATTTATTCGCTGCTGCTTATACTCCGGAAGGGTACATTGATTTTACCGATTCCATCCTGCAGGGTATGGAAAGGGTTTATTTCCTGGAAGGGCCGCTGGGTGTCGGCAAATCTACCCTTATGGGGAAAATCGCGACTAAAGCAGTGCAAATGGGGCTAGAGGTCGAAATTTACCATACCCCTCTAATTCCGACCAAGATCGGAACTGTCCTGCTGAAAAATCTCAATATGGCCGTGACCTCGAGCAGTAAATTTAAAAATAATAACTATCAGACAGTTAATTTTAAGGAGCTGCTGGATCAAGGGCGGTATAAAGTCTATAAAGAGGATATTGCCGCTGACAGCAAGCTCTTAGAGGATTTAATCAGCAAGGGCGTTGCTCATATTTTTAAAGCCAAAGCCGAACATGATATTTTGGAACAATTCTATGTTCCCCATATGGACTTTGCCGCTGCAGATCAGAAGCAGGAAGAAATTTTCGAGAAGATTGTAAGTTTGGCTGAAGACAAGGGCAGAGACGTTAATATCCCCCTATATAACTAAGGGAGCAGAAAGGATTAGCCGGTGCAGAAAAAGGGATAATAACAAATATTGTAGAATAAAGAGCAGGGAATGAATTTGTACCTGCGGGCTTGGAGGCTGAGTTCATGGGAAGCGGGGGTAAGCCTATGGGAAAAGATGTTTATATGTCTATTTCACGTAAAACAAGGGCTCTATTAAACCGCCAGGAAGGACTTGATGTTGATTTTAAGCTTACTGTCAAAGGAGTGGAGGCGACGGATCTGGTTGCCTTCGCCAATTCCGCTAAAGGCGGGACGATCCTGGTAGGCGTCGGCGAAGCAGAAGACTCCAACAGCATGCAGAAAGGGAGAATAATCGGCTGTCCGGTGGGGGATAAAGAGAGGCTTTATATCCTCAGCAAGTCGGAAAGCTGTGTGCCGCCGGTGGAAGTTAGTATTATAATTGAAAACTATGCCCGGAAGCCTTTTTTTCGGATTGAGATCCCTTCCGGCAAAGAAAAGCCGTACTGTACGGCGGGAGGAACCTACAAGATTAGAGGTGACGGGCGCACTAATACTTTGCTGCCGGGAAGACTGCTTTCCCTCTTTATCGAGAAGCAAAGCGAAATATTTTTTAACCGTTTCCGGGAAGCGACTAAAGAATTGGGAAAAAATATGATGAATTCTAACACAGCGCTCCAAGAAGAACTGCATGACTTGCTTAGGAAAATTCTTAATATGGAGTACCTGGTGGAGAACCGCCTGGATAATATCCAAGAAGGGGTCGATAATGCGGAATCGTTGGGAACAGAGACGGCCTGCTATTTTGATTCTCTCCTGGTGAGCATCACTAAGTTGAAAGAGAGAATTAACCGTTTGGAGAAGGGACTTTTGAATATCGATAAAAAGCTGGACCTATTCCTGGAAAAGAGCCAAGCTGTTCAGCTCCCTGCCCGGGAAGGCGTTAAGCTATTGGATAATTAGCCTAAAGTTTAGGTTAAGATTAAGCTAAAATCTGTCAACCCCCATGGAACCATATCTATAACGTTTGCTAAGGATGAGAAAAAATGAGTGTGGAACAGGAAAAGGAAAAGGATATGGATATGGAACAGGACAAGCTAAATATTCAGGAGTTAATTGTGGTTGAAGGCAAAAATGATGCCCACGCAATTAGAAGAGCCTTAGGGCCGGTTGATGTAATCTGGACCGAGGGCTTCGGGTTAACAGAGGAGAAGCTTAAGCTCATATCCGAGATGGCCAGGAGACAGGGGGTTATTGTTTGCACCGACCCCGACTTTGCCGGGCTTAAGATCCGGGAACGGATCAGACGGAGGGTTCCCGAGGCTCAGCAGGTCTTTCTTTCCCGGGAATGCGCCTATAACCGGAAAGGCAATGATATTGGCCTGGAAAATGTCTCGCCTGAGGAAATCAGAAAAGCTTTTACCAAGGTCTTAAGGGAAAGAAGAACGGAGGAGAGAGGGGAAGCCCCCTTGGCAAACAGCGGGGAAATCAGCCTGGAGGATCTGCTGGAAAACGGACTGGCCGGAGGGGAAGGGTCGGCGGCCAGACGGGCAGCTTTGGGGAAAATCTTAGGTATCGGGGATACTAATGCCAAACAATTTGTCTACAGGGCAAACCGTTATGGCCTGAAGAAAACTGATTTTCTGAAGGCTTTAGAAGCGCTACAACGACAAGAGCCGCCCGCCGAAGATAAGAATTAAGGCTTATTAAGATCATAATTATTAAGATCATAATAATGAAGGCTTATTAATGCGAAAGGACTCGGAAAATTGAAAAAAACTGATGCCAAAAACCTCAAACAGGAGACTGCGGCCGAATATACCCGCAGGGTGTTGCGAAACGGCGGCCGGGCTAAAAAATCTCTCGGGCAAAATTTTCTAATTGACGATAGTGTGATTTTCAGAATTGTGGAAGAGGGAATACCGCCGGGGGACATCCCCTTGGTAGAAATTGGCCCGGGACCCGGAGGACTGACCAGAGTTTTAGCGCAAAAGGCTCACCGGCTCTGGGCGGTTGAATTGGACAGTGAAAAAATTAACCTTTTACGCCGGGAATTTGCCGGAGCGCCCATTACCTTCCTGCAGGCCGATGCATTGCAGGTCAGCCTGGCGGATCTCTGGGGCTCGGAAAAGGGTTGGCTGGTAGGCAACCTCCCTTATTACATAACCAATCCTCTCTTAATGCATTTTTTGGAGCAAAAGGACTCTCTCTTGGGGATGACTGTCATGGTGCAAAAGGAAGTAGCGGGGCGCATGCTGGCTAACCCCGGGGGCAGGGATTATGGAATATTATCACTGGCCGTCCGCTTATTTGCGGAAGGGCAAAGCCTTTTTGATGTTCCTCCGTCAGCTTTTTGGCCTGCACCTAAAGTTACCTCCACAGTGGTAAAACTGGAAATCAGGCCTTACCCCGGTTTTACGGCAGACCACCGCTTATTCTTCAGGGTAGTGCGGGCGGCTTTCGGACAAAGAAGGAAGAATCTGCTTAATTCCCTTTCTGCCGGGCTGGGCATGCCCAAAGGGGATCTCCAAGCCCTGCTGCAGGCCGTCGGAATAGACGGCAGCTTGCGAGCTGAGAATTTAGGCATCTTGGAATACCAGCGGATAGTGGAAGCTTTGGAGAAGTAAACATCTTCCCAAAATAACTTTTCATTTGGTATACTAATTATGGTAATATTCTTAACATAATAAAGCCGCTGCTGTTATTTTCTTAACAGGCGGAAATAAAAACTAGGAGATGATGTTCTTTGCTCAGTCAGCTTTGGGATCTTTTTATTGCCTTTACCCGAGCATCCAACTTGGGATTTGGCGGAGGCCCGGCAGTTATCCCCCTTATTCAAGTAGAAGCTGTCAATAATTATCACTGGATGACCAACGAGCAGTTTGCCGATGCGTTAGCCGTCGTCAATGCTTTACCGGCACCGATTGCTCCTAAGCTCGGCGGCTACATAGGTTACCTGGTGGCAGGTTGGCCGGGAGTTATAGCGGCTTTAATAGGTACCATCGGACCAACCTTCTTAGCGGTAATCCTTTTGACTAATATTCTTATGAAATATACAAATTCACCAGGGCTTAAGGGTGCTCTCAAAGGGGTTCGGCCGGTAGTGGTAGTATTGGTAGCCCAGACAGCTTTTGAAATGGGCTTATCCTCTTTTCCCAACCTAATTACCTGGGGAATAGCGGCGGTAACGGCGGCGTCCCTCTTGTGGTTTAAAATTCATCCTGCTATTCTGATTGTCGCGTCTATGGCTTTTGGTTTCTTTGTTTTTAGCTAAAAAATCTAAGGGGGAACCCCGATGGATGATATTGATCAGAGAATAATAGAGATGCTACTGGAAAACAGCAGGATGTCTTATGTTGACATGGGAAAAGTGCTGGGGCTGTCCAGAGTTGCCGTGCGGGAAAGAGTGAAAAACCTCCAAGAACAAGGAATTATTCAAGATTTTACAATTACTCTTAATCAGGAAAAGATGGGCAAGAAAGTCTCGGCTTTCTTCAATATTGAAGTTGAGCCATATTACTTTGAAACCATAGCTAAGGAACTGGCCAGGAATCCCCATGTGGTCAGTATTTATCAAATGACCGGGCCGAGCACTTTGCATGTCCACGCTGTTCTTAAAGATATGGAAAGCCTGGAACACTTTATCTACCGAAAACTGTACTCTCAGAAAGGTATTAAAAAAGTGGAAAATCAAGTTCTTTTGCGGCGGTTTAAAAGCCGAGGGGGAATCAGGCCTTAACTCTCTCTGGCCCGCTTAAAGGAAAGGAGTTTTAAATGGCTAAGAAATTATGGGATTTATTTATCGCTTTTACCAGAGCGAGCAATCTTGGTTTCGGTGGCGGTCCGGCTGTTGTGCCGCTTATACAGGCTGAAGCTGTTAACAAATATAAATGGATGAACAATGAGGAATACTCCGATGCACTGGCAATTGGCAATGCCCTCCCGGGTCCGATTGCTACCAAGATGGCTGCTTATGTCGGCTATCGGGTGGCAGGCTGGCCAGGGGCTTTCTCCGCTTTATTGGGAACAGTAGCCCCAATGTTACTCGTGGTGGTCTTTCTGGGGAATCTGATCATGACTTACTCGGATTCGCCGGCATTGCAGGCTATGCTTCAGGCTGTCCGTCCGGTCGTCGTGGTTTTAATTGCTCATACGGCCTATGAAATGGGCAAGAAATCTTTCCCGGCGGTGGGCACCTGGCTTATTGCTGTGGTGACAGTGGCTATTTTAGTCCTTACTTCCCTGCACCCTGCTTTTATTATTGTGGCTTCCATGCTGCTGGGTTACGCGGCCTGGGGAAGAAAAACCGCTAAATAGGTTAAGCACCTAAGAATTTTTAGAGATGTACTGGAAAGAAGAGATTGATTAAGGATTACCGCCGGCCATTTAGGGCTGCCAGGTAATCCTTTTATTTTTATTCTAGGATTCCAAGCAAAACGATTTCTTCTCACATACAATGTTTATGGAAGGCAGACTCTTAACGGCAGGGGGGATGAAAGTGTTTAAGATTGGCAATATAGTAGCCCGCCGTTCATACAATCAAGATTTTTATTTTCGGATATTGGATATAAAAAAAGTAGGTAAAGAAAGAATAGCCATCCTGGGAGGGCTGGATTACCGTTTGATAGCCGATGCCTATCTCGATGACCTTGTTCTTAAAGACGAACGGGAGGTAGTGCATTATCAGCTGGCAGATTCGCAAGAAGTCTATAAAAAGTTTCGCAAGGTGGTCTTTGACCGTAAGTTTAAGGTAGAAGAAGAGTATTTCGAAATTCCGGGCCGAATCCTGCACTTAGATGGAGATAAAGAATATTTGGAACAATGCTTAAGAACTTATAAACAGCTCGGCTTGCAAGCTAAGGGGATCTGCAAATCAGAAATGGAGCAGCCTAAAATTATTGCTAAAGTTCTCCAGGAAAATCCCACCGATATCCTGGTTTTAACCGGTCATGATTCTCTGCTTAAAGGGAAAAGGGATCTTAAAAGGCTGGATAGTTACCGGAGTTCAAGTTATTTTGTCCAGTCTGTGCAGGAGGCCAGGAAGTACCAGCCCAATAAGGACGCCTTGGTTATTTTTGCCGGAGGTTGTCAGTCCAATTTTGAAGCTATCATTGAAGCCGGCGCAAATTTTGCCTCATCTCCGAAAAGAATGCTGATCCATGCCCTGGACCCGGTTTTTCTCGTGGAGAGCATAGCTTATACCCCGATTGACAGAATGGTATCGCTGAAAGATATTATCAGCCATACCATAACCGGCATTGACGGCGTAGGAGGAATTGAGACCAGAGGGCAGATGCGGCGAGGCTACCCCAGAATAGAACATTGATGTATAAATTAAGCAGATTCTCGCAAATTAGAAAGCGGAGGGATCTTATGACACCATACGTAAGCGGGAATCTGCTGATTATTGGAGGAGCAGAGGACAAGCAAAAAGATTGTAAGATCTTAAAGTATTTTTTTCAGGAAGCAGGAGGCAGGGAGTCCAGGATCTGTGTAATTACCGCTGCCTCCGAAAATGCTGAACAGGCCGCCGAGCCCTATGAAAAGCTGTTTACAAGTTTTGGCTGTCCGGATTTGGAAGTTTTGAATATCTATTGCCGGGAAGACGCCCATTCCCCAAGTAATGCCGATAAAATAGCCCGGGCCTGCGGGCTTTTTTTCACCGGCGGGGATCAGCTCAGGATTACTGCCATGCTGGGAGGGACCGTATTGGGCAAAGCTCTTAAAGATGCCTGCGAACGGCGGGTAATCATTGCCGGCACCAGTGCCGGTGCTTCGGTCATGTCCGATACCATGATTATCGGTGGCGAAGGGGATACTCCCGGTGAAGATTTGATCCAAATGGCTCCGGGTCTGGGACTTTTAAAGGGGGTCATTGTTGACCAGCATTTTGCCCAAAGAGGCCGGATAGGCCGCCTCTTAACCGCCGTAGCCTTAAACCCGGCTGTGTTGGGGATGGGTATTGACGAAGATACCGCGGTTCATGTCCGGGCCGACGGCAAGCTCTGGGTAATCGGCAGAGGCACAGCCTTGCTACTTGATGCCTCGCATGCTTCCTTGACCAATGTTGACGAGCTTTTTAACGGCAGGCCGCTGGCCTTGGCGCCTGTTAAACTTCATGTTTTAAGTGCCGGCTATGAGTTTGATATTTTGGAACGAACCAGCAGGACATTAAGGCAGTAAGACAAGATTACAAGGAAGGCGCTCCTCAAATAAGCCTCGGTTGCATACTTAAGCTTTGTTTGTAAGCTTTGTTGGTAAGCCTTCAACCGGCTAAAGGGTTGAAGGCTTATTCCATATGGGAAAATTCCCGTGCTAAGAATATAAAAGGATAAAAAGGAAAAAATAGTTAGGTAGGCAAAACTTAACAGGAGGCAACCCGTTACAATGAAGATTTGTCAGGTCAGGGCAATAGAGGGTGCGAATTTTTTCAGTTATCGACCAGTTGTCCGGGGAGTGATCGATATTTCCGACTGGGAGGGAAAGACAACCAAGGAACTTGAGGGTTTTAATTTACGGCTTCTGAGGTGTCTGCCTTCCCTCACCACCCATACCTGCTCCCGCGGGCGCGCCGGAGGGTTTTTGGAAAGATTAACGGAAGGCACTATGCCGGGCCATGTTTTAGAGCATACGGCTATTGAGTTATTAGCTTTAGCCGGAGAGGAAGTTCGTTACGGGAAAACTCGCCTGCTTGATGAGCAAAGGCAGGAATATGAAGTTGTTTATGAATACCAATGTAAAGAAGCTGCTTTGGAAGCGTTTTATTTAGCAGTCGAAGTTATAAATCAACTGGCTGAAGGCCAGTTGCCGCCAATTTCTCCCCTGGTAGAAAAAATTAAGCACCTACGTACTCACTTCAGCCCCGGGCCTTCTACCCTGGCGATCATTGAGGCCTGTGCCCGGGTGGGAATTCCGGTGCAGAGATTGGACAGCAGCCTCTACCTGCTGGGATACGGACAGTATCAAAGAAAAATTCAAGCAGCGATGACGGATCAAACATCCTGTATAGGTGTGGACATCGCCGGCGATAAACAGCTTACCCGCAAAATTTTAAGCTCTGCGGCTGTGCCTGTTCCCTTTGGTAAGGTTGTCCGGAGCGAGGAAGAAATTTTAGAAGGTTTTAGGGAGTTTGAGGGCAGTGTTGTGGTTAAGCCCTGCCAGGGCAACCAAGGGAAAGGCGTATCTCTCAACCTCAAAACAGAAAGTGAGGTCTTAGCGGCCTTCCGCTTGGCTGAGGTTTATGATTCCCAAGTGATTATTGAAGAGTATATTGAAGGGAATAACTACCGGCTTTTGGTTATTGGCGGCAAGCTGGCGGCCGCAGCCAGAAGGGTTCCGCCTATGGTAATCGGCGATGGCCTGTCCACCATCAAAGAGCTGGTAGACCGGGAGAATAAGAATCCCCGGCGCGGCGAAGGGCATGAAAACTACTTAACAAAAATTATCTTAGATTCGGTTGTAGTCATGGATCTCTGCCGTCAAGGGCTGGAACTAACTTCCGTACCTGCCAAAGGTCAACGAATTATGCTTAGGCAGAGTGCTAACTTAAGCACCGGGGCAACTGCTATGGATGTAACTAAACAGGTTCATCCCGCTAATGCCGAACTCGCTTGCTATGTTGCGTCAATTCTTGGCTTGGATATTGCAGGCATTGATATAATCCTTAAGGACATCAGCAAATCTTATCAAGAGCAAGCCGGGAAAATAATCGAAGTTAATGCCGCTCCTGGCTTAAGAATGCATCTGCAGCCCAGCAGCGGCCAAGGACGGGATATAGGCTTAAATATAGTTAAGATGCTATTTCCTCAAGGTAATGGGCGGATACCAATCGTAGCTGTGACCGGCACAAACGGCAAGACAACTACAGTCCGCCTTATTGGCAAAATGCTGCAAAAGCAGAATTTAACTGTCGGGATGACTTCCACCGAGGGGATTTATATCAATAATAAGCTTCTCGCCGCCGGAGACCTGAGCGGGCCGCACAGTGCCCAGGTAGTCTTAAGGCACCCGGCAGTTCAGGTAGCAGTTCTGGAAACAGCCCGGGGAGGAATTCTGCGTTCGGGCCTTGGCTATGATTATGCCGATGTGGCCGTAATAACGAACATTTCGGAAGACCACTTAGGCACATACGGTATTGACACCTTGGAGGATCTTACCAAGGTTAAAAGCCTGGTGGCGGAAGTGGTCCAAAAACACAGCTATGTAGTTTTAAACGCCGATGATTCTCTGGTGGCTAAACTGGCCAGAAAGACCAAGGGGCGGGTTATTTTCTTCAGCACAAAACTGGACAACAGGAAGATATGCAAACATTTGGCTATCGGCGGAACAGCCGTTGTCGTGGATAAAGGGAGAATCTTAGTCTGCCAGGGAACCTCGGCTACCTTCCTTTGCCATCTAAGCAAAATCCCCCTCACCTGGGGCGGTAAGGCCCTGCATAATGTCCAAAATGTCCTGGCCGCCGTAAGCGCCCTGTGGGCTTTAGGGTACAACATTACGCAAATCCGCCGCTCCATCTGCGGTTTTGGGCAGGACTTAAGCGACAATGCGGGACGCTTGGAGTATTATGAATTAAAAAACGGCTGCAGGGTAATTCTGGATTACGCTCATAACCCGGCAGGCGTCAAAGAGATTGCCAAGACTCTGCAAAACCTGAAATACCAACAGAGCATCTGCTGTGTTGGCCTGCCGGGGGACCGCAGCGACAGTACGGTCAGAAACCTCGCTAAGGAAGCGGCTCGAGGCTTTGATTTTCTTTATATTAAGGAGGATCATGATCTTCGAGGGAGAAAACCGGGCGAGGTGGCTAAAATTATCTACGATGAGGCTTTGCGGGAGGGCAAGAGACCTGAAGAGTTAAAAATTATTTTAGATGAAAAAGAAGCTTTTCGGCAGGCCTTGCTCGCAGCCGGCAAGTCCGACTTAGTGGTTGCTTTTTATGAAAAGGCCGAGCCCTTAAGACAAATTCTCGCTGAGCTGAAAACCAAAGACAAGCGGAGCAAGGCAGCGGGTGATTATTCGTTGGCTAACCCCAGTTAGCCTGAGGTGATAATAAAGCTTCAAGGATAATAAAGCTTCAAGGAAGTATGTAATTAAAGGAAGTATATAAATCAACAATAGACCTTGGCCAAAAATTAAGTGAGGCTTAAATGCGTTGCTTAAATGCGCGGAACAGTCAAGCTGCAAAGATTTTTCTGGTAGAATCAATAGAAAACAGCTATAATAGTAGGAAAATAATGTTATAATATTATGGATTTGCTATGAAAGAAACATCGCTCGAACTCCAGGCTCCGGCTAAAATAAATCTGGCCTTGGCTATCAAAGCGCCAAGGGCTGATGGGTACCATGATTTGGAGACCATCTTTCAAACGATTTCCCTAGCTGACCGGGTTAGGGTAACCTTAAGCCCCAAGAGGGGTATTTGCTGTAGCTGCGGCCATCTAAGCGGGGAGCAAAACCTTGCTTACCAAGCTGCCCGTCTTTTTAGGGAGCATTATCAAAATACAAGGAGAGCGGCGAGCCTTCCAGGAATAGAAATTGAGATTGCTAAGCATATTCCTCTGGAAGCCGGTCTGGCCGGGGGAAGCAGTGATGCGGCAGCTGTCCTATGGGCTTTAAACTTTCTCTGCGCCAACCCTTTTACGGAGCAGGAGCTTTTACTGCTTGCTCAAAGATGTGGATCGGACACGGCTTTTTGTCTTCGAGGGGGGACACAGTGGGGAGAAGGTAAGGGAACGGAGCTCGCGGAGCTCCCGCCGGCGCCGGAGATGGATATTGTTATAGCTAAGCCCAGCGCAGGAATAAGTACGGCTAAGGCCTACCGGCTATTTGCTGAGATAGGCTCCTATAGCTCGCTGGATAGGGAGTTATGGGTTAAGATTTTACAATCCCAGGATAGGGAAAAGGTAGGACAGCAACTTTTTAATTCTTTAGAAATAGCAGCTTTCCGGCTGCTGCCGGAAATTCGGCTTATTAAGGAACTCCTGCTTAAAGAAGGTTGTTTGGGGGCACTTATGTCCGGAAGCGGTTCAGCCGTTTTCGGGATAGTTCGCGATAAGAGGCAAGGCGAAAGGGTCAGGGAAGTTTTGGCTGAAAGTGGCTTTCATAATACTTGGCTGGTGAAAACCGTAAAGCATAGGGGGCTATATTAGACTACAGAGTAAATACCGGGCAAAAACCTGGTTAAGAAGGAGTGAGAAGCAATGGGGAAAAGGCTTTTGCCAGTCAAACTGGATAGTTATAAACCGCTGCGGGAAGTTGTCCTGGAAGCTTTGCGGGAGGCTATTGTAAGTGGGATTCTTGAACCCGGCGAACGGCTCATGGAGAACCAGCTGGCGGAAGAAATGGGTGTCAGCCGCACTCCGGTGCGCGAAGCAATCCGCAAGTTGGAACTGGAAGGTTTTGTTGTTATGATTCCCCGTAAGGGGGCCTATGTGGCAGGAGTATCCTATAAGGATATTAAAGATGTCTTTGAAATCCGAGCTGCTTTGGAAGGGCTGGCTGCCGGTTTGGCTGCGGAAAAAGTAACCGATGAAGAACTGGAAGAAATAGAGAGAGCTTTAAATGATGAAAAAGAACCGGATACGTTGGAAGAAATGGTGCAGTCCGATATCGACTTCCATGCTCTTTTGTATAAAGCCAGCCGTAACGAAAAACTGATCGGAATTCTGGCTAATTTACGCGAACAGATTCAGAGGTTTCGGACAACCTCGCTGGCGGTTCCCGGCAGGCCTAAATATGCCATCCAGGAACATCGAGCCATTGTCGATGCCATCGCCAGTCATGACGCGGAAGAAGCCCAAAAATTAGCTGCGGCTCATATCGAAAACGCCGCGAATATTATGTTTGAAGCTTTAAGAGAAAAGAGCAGTAAGAAATGAAAAAAACAGAAAGAATGCTTTGTTTAACGGAAATCCTTATATCCCGTCCTAATGAGCTTTTGCCTCTGGGTTTTTTTGCTGAGCTTTTTAACACAGCTAAATCCACCATCAGCGAGGATCTGGCTGCCATCAAAGAAAGTTTACAGCTAACGGGGAGAGGGGTGCTGGAAACAGTGCCCGGGGCAGCCGGCGGTGTAAAATATTTGCCCGGTATTACTAAGGAGGAAGCTCAGAATTTCCTGGAGAAACTGGCGGAAACCTTAAGCAGCGAAGACCGGATGCTCCCGGGGGGATTTCTTTATATGGCCGATCTGCTGTACGATCCGGCTATTGTCCGGCGGCTGGGCTTAATATTTGCCGATATTTTTCGCGCTAAAAATCCGGAAGCTGTTGTCACCATAGAAACCAAAGGAATCCCCCTGGCTTTAATGACCGCTGATTCCCTGGGGGTACCAACCGTGATTGTCCGGCACGGCAATAAAGTTACCGAAGGCTCCTCGGTTAGTATTAATTATATCTCGGGGTCTTCCAAGAGAATTCAGACCATGACTTTAGCCCGGCGGGCACTGGCTTCAGGTAAAAAAGTGCTCATCATCGACGATTTTATTAAGGCCGGAGGAACAGCCAAAGGCATAATCAATTTGATGAAGGAATTTGAGGCTGAAGTGGTTGGCCTGGGGATCTTGATGGAAGATGCCCTCTGGGATACCGGCAGGCTGGTTGATGACTACCTGGCTCTTCTGCAGCTGGCAGAAATCGATCCTGAGACAGGCAAAAGCACTGTCAAAGCTAATAAACTCTAAAATTGTGTCAAAAAAATTGATTATTGGAAAATTTTTTTCCTCCAAAAGAAGGAGTTTTTTGCCAAATAGAGAATAGTGTAGGAGAGTTTCTTTGCAGGCAGAAGGGAAGGGTGGTGATACTCAGGATGGAGATTACAGATGTTAGAGTTCGCAAGGTGAATACTGAAGGTAAAATGAAAGCAGTGGTATCGGTTACATTTGACAATGAATTTGTTGTTCATGATGTTAAGGTTGTGGAAGGCACAAATGGCCTGTTCGTGGCAATGCCCAGTCGGAAAACCCCCGAAGGGGATTTTCGTGACATAGCCCACCCGATTTCATCTGCGGCTAGAGAGAAGATCCAAACAAAGGTTCTCGAAGAGTATGGTAAAAGCATGGATTAGTTTATTGTTTATAAGGGATCGTTTAGAGGACTGTTTATGATTTATTATTTGGAGACCGTCAATCAAGGTCTCTTTTTTGTGTTTAGCGGTAATAGCAGTTATACTTAGTTGGGATATCCTTTCGCTAGAAAGAAATTGCATGGTGTAAAATTGCCCTTATTTATGTTATTCTAAGGGTACATTAATATTAATTAGAATTGGTTAGCGACAAAAGATTTGCTAACCAACCATGCGGAGGTTTATTAAAGAAATGTCTTGTTATACAGCGGTTATCCTGGCCGCAGGAAAGGGCACCCGGATGAAATCAGAATTGCCTAAAGTAATGCACCGGATGGCGGGACGTCCACTTTTGGAACATGTTCTGGACAAAGTTCAGCAGCTTGGTATCGCAGAGGTGTTGACCATCGTCGGCCATGGACGTGAGATAGTGGCTGAGTACCTGGCGGGCAGAACAAAAATTGTTGTTCAGGAAGAACAGTTAGGTACGGGTCATGCCTTAAGGCAAGCTCTGCCTTACCTTAAGGACGACAGTACAGTTTTGGTTTTAAGTGGGGATCAGCCGCTTTTATCCCTGGAAACACTTCAGCGCCTGCTGGCTTTACATCAAGAATCCGGTGCTGCAGCCACAGTGCTAACCGCCATAATGGCCAATCCTTTTGGTTATGGCAGAATTTTAAAGCACGATGGCCTTTTCAGGGGCATTATTGAAGAAAAAGATGCCGACCTCAAGCAAAAAGAGATTAAAGAAATAAATACTGGTACATACTGTTTCCAAAGTTCTTTCTTACAAGCGGCTTTACAGAAGATTACTCCCCAGAATGTCCAAGGGGAGTACTACTTGACCGATGTCTTCAAAGTATTAATAGCCGAGGGAGTTAAGATTGAAACTTTTTGTACGGAAGACCCCAGTGAAGCCTTAGGGATTAATAACCGGGTTCAGTTGGCCGAAGCGGAGGAGATTATGTATGACCGGATTCGCAAACGCTGGATGATGGAGGGAGTAACGATAGTTAACCCTTCATCCGTTTTTGTCGATGACCAGGCTGTCCTGGCTAAAGATGTGGTCTTGCTCCCTTTTACTTTCATTAAAGGTAAGACCCGCATTGAAGAGGGGGCTGTTATTGGCCCGGGGACAACCTTAATCGACTGCGAATGCCGGAAAGGTTGCCAAGTTGAAAACTCGGTGGCCCGCGGGGCAATAATCGGGGAGCAAGCGGTAGTAGGCCCCTTTGCTTACTTAAGGCCCGGGACGGTCTTGGCTCAAGGGGTAAAAGTCGGAGATTTTGTGGAAATTAAGAATAGTGTAATCGGTGAAGGCTCCAAAGTACCGCACTTAAGCTATATAGGTGATTCCCATCTTGGGAAGAATGTAAATATCGGGGCGGGAACAATCACCTGTAATTATGATGGCAAAAATAAATACCCGACAGTTATCGGGGACAACAGTTTTGTTGGCAGCAATACTAACTTTGTTGCTCCGGTTGAGATAGGACCAGAAGCAATTATTGGCGCAGGTTCTACAATTACGAAAGATGTTCCGGCTAAAGCACTTGCCTTAGAAAGATCACAGCAAAAAATCATTGAAAACTGGCAGAAAGCCAAAGACAAGTAGGGGGATAATTATGGCTACTAGAGAACTCAAAGTTTTCTGCGGAAATTCCAACCGAGAATTGGCACAGGAGATTGCCGATTATTTAGGGATTTCCCTGGGGGATGCCAAAGTTAAGACTTTCCAGGATGGTGAAATAAGTATTGCCATTAATGAAAGTGTCAGGGGGGCTGATGTTTTTGTGGTGCAGCCTACCTGCAGACCAACCAATGACAGCATGATGGAACTTCTGATTTTGATGGATGCTCTGCGCAGAGCCTCCGCTTATCGGATCACAGCCGTGGTGCCTTATTACGGCTATGCCCGCCAGGAAAGAAAAGCCCGAGCGCGGGAGCCAATCACAGCTAAATTAATCGCTAATATCATCACCACGGCCGGGGCCGATCGGGTAGTGGCGATGGATCTCCATGCACCGGCTATTCAAGGGTTCTTCGATATCCCGGTGGATCATTTACCGGGTGTGCCGATTATTGCCGAATATTTTGCGGAGAAAAAACTTAAGGATGTATGTGTGGTGTCTCCAGATATCGGCGGCGTCAGCAGAGCGAGAAATTTCGCCGAAAGAATCGGAGCCTCCCTGGCCATTGTTGATAAACGGCGCCCCGAACCCAATGTTTCGGAGATTATGCACGTTATCGGCGATTTGCAAGGGAAAACAGCGGTACTGATTGATGATATCATTGATACCGCCGGGACAATCACCCAAGCCGCCGCCGTGCTGGTAGAGCAGGGGGCAACTGAAGTCTATGCCTGCTGTACCCACCCTGTTCTCTCCGGGCCTGCCGTTGAAAGGCTGGAGAAATCAGTCATTAAGGAAGTAGTGGTTACCAATACCATACCCTTGGCTAAAGAGCAAAAGAGCAGTAAAATGAAAATTCTTTCGGTTGCTCCTCTCTTAGGGGAAGCAATTGTCAGAATTCACGAAGATTTGTCTGTCAGCAAATTATTTAGCTAGGGGTCGCTAAGGGCCTATGAGGCACTTCACCTGCGGCGGAAGGCTAGTTTTTTTCTTCCTGACCGCTTGCTTCCGCTTGTTCGGGGTGACCCTCTGCCTCTCTGTCAGCGGTCGCTGCGGAGCTGTCAGCTGTATACTCTGCCTGGGAATAGATTTGCTCGGCATTAAGTTCTTCCTCGGTCTCCTTAATTTTCTTGTTTTTTCTATTCCTCCAAGAGTTGCTGATTTTATGTTTTTTTTCGGCAGCCTTGCCTGAAGCAGTTTGGATAATAGTTTTGACGTTTTGGTTAAGACCCTTATTCAGGGCTTCGATTCTCTCCACACAATCTTTAGCCACAACTATAACATCAGTACCCATTGTTAGGATTTCATTAGCTTTAATCCGCATTCTGCCGTTAAAAAGCCCTTCGATTTTTCCGCCGGAGAAATCCAGGCAGGCAATACTGCCATCTTCGGCATTAATATAGAATTCGTCCACAAGACCAAGTGTTTTGCCATTAGTGGTGATAATTTTAATGCCAATAATCGCTGTTTTTTCCTTGAGCAGTTCGAGGATATCAGGGAGATTGGTTGCCTTTTCCACTTGGCTCTCTGTACTGACGGTGATGGCATTTTCACCAATGCTTACTACCCGGTTAAAGGGAATGATCCGCTGTTCTTTAAAGAATCCCTTGGGGTCAACGATTAATGCCGCAACGGCCCTGGATTTAGGGTCAATAACTAAATTGCGCACAAACCCTATCTGCTGGCCTTCTTTGAGGGAGATAATAGGTAGGGATAAAAACTTTTTGCTGGGCAGCACAGCTATTCCTCCTTTTCGATAAATTTCTCAAAGCGACATACTTCTCTCGTTCCAATTTATTCGCTGAGCGAGGAGATTATGCCGGAAGGGGAAAATATGAAAGCAGTAATCGGCTTAGGAAATCCAGGTATAAAATACAGTGAAACCAGGCACAATGTCGGCTTTATGCTCCTAGACATAATGGTAAAAGAGCTGGGCTATACTTATCGCAACGATTTCCGCGGCAAAGTAGCGGAGGGCAGAGCTAACGGGGAGAGGATTTTTTTCCTCAAGCCTTATACTTATATGAACCTAAGCGGGCTGGCTGTTAGTCAGCTGGTCGGCTATTATAAGCTCGCTGCGGGGGATATCTTAGTAATTTTTGATGATATGGATCTTCCCTTAGGTAAAATTAGATTACGCCCCAAAGGAAGCGCCGGCGGCCATAAGGGTATGAAATCTATCATTCAGGAATTAGGAACCCAGGAATTCTGGCGGCTCAAAATTGGGGTAGACCGTCCTCCGGAAGCTGAAGATGTCATCAACCATGTCTTGTCCTCCTTTAGTAAAGCAGAAAAGAAAATTCTGGCCGAAGCTTTAGCTTCTGCCCATGGGGCTGTTAAGCTTTGGTTGGACGGCCAGGGCGATTTGGCTATGAATACCTATAATTAATATCCAAAGATTAGGCTCCGGCTAGTATAACCTGCCGTGGGAAAGGTAAGCCTATTACACGGGAGGTGCTTTTCCATTGTTTATGTTAAAAATTTGCCGGTGCTGCGATGCCATTATCGGGGAGCTGGACAGGGAGGACTTGAGATCCCATAGTGACCCTACCCTGGAAGTAATGGGAAATGTAGTTTTTGCCCTTTGCCCGCGATGCATGCAGGAACTTGACATTAACACCAGAGCCTACATACATTAAAATTAAGGTTAGAGCTATATATTTAATAGCAGGCTGTTCTGCTCAGCTTATATTTTTGAAGATCTTTGGCAGATACTGTTTTCCTGACAGTATTAACCGGAGAGCATTACGTTTTATTATTTAAAATATTTATTAGTTTATATTAATTGTAGCGCTAAAAGTCTGCTGAAGTAATTTCAGCGGCTATTTTGGGCTGGAGGTTTCCTGATGCCTAATATTAATGATTTTTTGTACAAGGCTTTTGATATTGGAGATATTAGTACCGCTTTGAGCAGGAGGGAGTCTCCGCAGATAGTCTACCAGATTACCGGCAGTCAGAAGGCTGCCTTTGCTTCCCAAATCCTGCGCCCTCTCTCCCAAGGTATGATTGTTACCTATAGCGATGAGCAAGCCCAAAAATGGGTAAGTGACCTGCAGACCTGGCTGCCCGATTGGAAAATTCTCCTTTTTCCCTCAACCGAATGGCTGCCTTTTGAAGTTCTCAGCCGCAGTCATGAAATAACTGCCGAAAGGATTAAAGTCTTAAGCAGTTTATTAGCCCACGGTAAAGGCGAATCCGCAAACCAGATCATTGTGGCGCCTGTGCAGGCCCTGATTAGAAGGCTTCCCCTGCCGGAACGCTGGCAAAAAAATTGCCTCCATCTCACTGTGGGTGGGCAGTATTCTTTGCCTGAAGTTTTAAGCCTCCTAGTGGAGTCCGGTTATGTCCGGGAGGAAACGATTGAGAGCCGGGGTCAGTTTGCCTTAAGGGGAGGAATCTTAGATATTGCCCCCCATGACCGGGAACCGCTCCGGATTGAGTTTTTTGATGATGAAGTAGATTCTATCCGCACTTTTGACCTGGAAACCCAAAAGTCCCTGGGTACTTTAAATGAAGCTTTGATAGTACCTGTCCAGGAATATGTCATAACCGCTAAAGAACTGCAGAGGTTAAAGTGGGATATTAAGGCCCGGGTCAGGAAGGCCGTAGGTCGCCTGCAACGCCTGGGCAGAAGCGAAGCAGTTAAAAGGCTGACTAAGAAAGTCGAATATTTGGAAAGCCGCCTTGATGAAGGGTTCTTGGATGAAAGCATTTACCCTTATTTAAGCATCTTGCCGGAGAAATATGTTCCGTTTCCTGACTGGCTTCAGGAAAAGTGCCTGATTTTTTTGGATGAGCCTCTGCGGCTTAAGGAACAGCTGGATTTTCAATATCAACAGAGGCAGATGGAGTTCACGGAGAATTTAGAACGGGGAGAAGAATTCATTAATCCCGAATCCCTGTTTATTGGCTTTGACGACCTGATCCAGAGCGGCAAGCGGCCGCTTATAGGCTTGGCGAATTTGTTGCGTGAAATTCCAGGATTTCAGCCCCGGCGAGTTATTAATATTACCGCTCGCCCTTTGGCGGGGTATAATAAAACCTCGATCCTGGTGGAGGAAATTGAACGCTGGAAAAAGGCCGGTTATACCATTGCTTTGTTTGCGGGGGGAGAAGAATACTCCAAGAGGCTGGCCCAAGGGCTGAAAGACCGAGGGATTGCTTCCCGCTTTTCCAAGTTCCAAGATGACCTGGGCTTAAGCAGTGTGCATATTTATCCCTTATCTTTGGCACAGGGGTTTGAACTCCCGCTTAATAAGCTGGTTATTCTAACGGAGACCGAGATTTACAAGCGAGAGCGCAAAGCTCAGCCTAAGCCTCGTAAAGCCCAGAAAGAAGACCAGATTCTCAAGTTTGGTGACTTAAAACCCGGGGATTATGTTGTCCACCTTTACCATGGAATCGGTAAATTTATTGGGATAGAGAAAATAACGGTGGACGGCATCGATAAAGATTATTTTGCTATTAAGTATGCGGGTGAGGATAAGCTTTATGTTCCCCTGGATCAGATCCAGCTTCTCCAGAAATATTTGGGAGCCGATGCCGACAGCGCACCCAAACTTAATAAGTTAAACGGTAACGAGTGGAACAAAGTCAAAACCAAGGCGAGAAGCGCCGTTAAAGAAATGGCTATTGACTTATTGGCCTTATATGCCAAAAGGGAAAAGGCTCAGGGTTTTGCCTTTCCTGAAGACAGCTTCTGGCAAAAGGAATTCGAAGAGAGATTTCCTTATGAAGAAACCCCGGATCAGCTGCAGTGCATCGAGGAAGTTAAAAAAGATATGATGAAGTCAAGGCCTATGGATCGCTTGCTTTGCGGCGATGTTGGCTACGGTAAGACGGAGGTAGCTTTAAGAGCCGCTTTTAAAGCGGTGACGAGCGGCAAACAGGTAGCCGTTTTAGTGCCAACAACCATTCTTGCTCAACAGCACTATAATACTTTCCGGGAAAGGTTTCTGGACTATCCGGTGAAAATTGAAATGCTGAGCCGTTTCCGGACTGCGAAGGAACAGAAACTAATTCTGCAGAGCTTAAAAGACGGATCTGTGGATATCGTGGTGGGTACTCATCGTTTAGTCTCGGCCGGGGTGAACTTTAAAGACCTGGGACTTCTGATTGTTGATGAAGAGCAAAGATTTGGGGTAGCCCATAAAGAAAAAATCAAATCTTTAAAAACTAATGTTGATGTCCTCACTCTTTCCGCTACTCCTATCCCCAGGACTTTACACATGTCTTTAGTGGGTTTAAGGGATATGAGCGTGATCAATACTCCCCCGGAGGACAGATTCCCGGTTCAAACCTTTGTTGCCGAGTTTAATCCGGATTTGGTGCGAGATGTCATCAGGAGGGAGCTGAACCGGGGCGGGCAGGTTTTCTATGTGCATAACCGGGTGGAATCTTTGGACAGGGTCTTAAGGCTTGTTAACAGCCTTGTGCCCGAGGCTCGCTGCGGAGTGGTTCATGGCCAGATGAGTGAAACCCAGCTGGAAAGGGAAATGATCTCTTTCTTAGAGAAAGAAAAAGATGTTTTAATCTGCACCACCATAATTGAAACCGGCTTGGATATGCCTAATGTCAATACCCTGGTTGTGGATGAAGCCGATAGATTCGGTTTAAGCCAGCTTTACCAGCTTAGAGGGCGGGTCGGCCGTTCTAACCGCAAAGCTTTTGCCTACTTCCTTTACCAGCCGCAGAAAATTTTGACGGAAGAAGCCGAAAAGAGGCTGTCAACCATCAGAGAGTTTACTGAGTTTGGCTCCGGCTTCAAGATTGCTATGCGGGATTTGGAGATTAGAGGAGCAGGAAATTTAATTGGGGGCGAGCAGCATGGGCATTTAGCGGCAGTCGGCTTTAATCTTTATGTGCGGATGCTCAGGGAAGCTGTCCAAGAGTTAAAAGGTGAAACTGTGGAGGAAACTGTGGAACCGGCTATCGACATTCAAGTTAAAGCCTTGCTGCCCGATGAATACATTGTGGACAGACAAACCAAAGCTACCCTCTACCAGCGGATAGTGGCCGTTGCCAGTGAAGAGGAGCTGAGTGAAATCCTCGATGAATTAGTGGATAGATTTGGCACCCCGCCGGCCGAGGTGGAGAATTTGCTGCAAATTGTCAGGATCAAGATGCGGGCTAAAGAGCTGAAGATCGAACAGATTGTTCAGCAAAAGCACAATCTGACCTTACGCTTTGCTGCTGATCCGGGCTTAAGCGGGGAAGAGCTTATGGCAATCGCCGCCGAGTCTCCCTATCCTTTATCTTTTGCCGCCGCGGAACAGGGGAAACTGGAGTTAAAGGTACGCCTGCGTTTGCTAAGCATCGATGATATTTTCAAGGCTGTCTTAAAAATCCTGTCCATTTTAAAGGAGCATTTGGAGCAGCCTAAAGAATCCCCCCAGCAAGCCATAAACTCTTAACCGAACATAAATTTGGCAAGATGAGATCCCAGGTTTAAATTGCCTAATAGTTTTATACTTGGTATAATTATTTATCAGCTTGTTTATTAGTCTAATAAGGAGAATTAATAAATGAAAAAAATAACGACTTTAACTGTCCTCATCTTGTCCTTGTTGATAGTTTTAAGTGGTTGTGCCCAAAAAGAGGATTTTGCTCTGAAGGTCAATGACCAGTCTGTTTCCCGCGAGGTTTACCAAGCTAAACTGGACGCTGTCAAGAGTTATTTCAAAACTCAGGGGGTTGATTTAGACAGTGCCGAATACAAAACATCTTTAGATAGTGTAAAAAACGAAATTCTGGAAGGCCTAATCGGCACGGAGCTTATTCGTCAGGAAGTAACTAAGAATAATTGGGATATGCAGGATCCCGAAGTAACTAAACAATGGGACGAACTCAAGAGCCAGCTGAAAGATTACGAGTCCTGGCTCAAAGAGCAGGCCATGACGGAAAATGAAGTCTTAGAGTATATCACTTTTACACATAATGCTGCCAAAGACGTAACAGTCAGCGAGCAAGAGATTAAGCAGTTCTTTGAATCCAATTATTCCAGCTACGGCGGCCAAGATGAGCAGGTCAAAGCCCGGCATATCCTTGTTAATACGGAAGAAGAAGCCTTAGCCATAATTGAGGAACTGAAAGCCGGTAAAGATTTTGCTGAGTTGGCTAAAGAAAAGTCGGTTGAGCCTGCGGCTAAAACTTCCGGGGGGGATCTTGGTTATTTCCGCCGGGGAGAAATGGTGGCATCTTTCGAAGAAGCTGCTTTTAGCCAGGAAGTGGGAGTAATCTCTGAAAAGCCTGTGAAAACTAATTTCGGTTATCATGTCATTTTGGTTGAAGATCATAAGGAAGCAGTTGTTCCTGACTTTGAAAAAGCCAAAGAGAGCGTTACCGAAGATACTTTAGCTTATGCCAAAAACCAGAAAATCCAGAGTTATTACGCCAAGCTTCGAGAAGAAGCCAAAGTTGAGTATGCCAAAGATTTAGAACCGCAAGCCTAAATTATAAAACTTACTATTGAACCGCTAGAAGGTCTTAAGTTCTAAAAGGTCTTAACTTCAAACGTCTCTGCAAGAGGCGTTTCCTTTTTTGCTCTCTGTCAAATTTTGGGTACCCTTGTGGGGAGAGTAAATAAACAAAATATTGAAGAAGATGTCTTCAGCCTTGAAGGCGTCTTCTTTTGTCATTGAACTTGACCAAATACTCCATTCGCGCGGTCACGTAGGGAAATAGTCCGGTGGACTATTTCCAAGAAAAATACTTGCTAACATGCCAAAACCCCTAGGCTATCTGCAAGTTAACCTTGGCATGTTTTAACGCTGCGTTTTTTTTGTTCGCTTAACGCTACTACCCCTTAACGCTCATTTCGGTATTTGGTCAGGTTTTCTATGATGAAGAAAGCGGTGGTTTTCGCTTATGCTTTCATTTTTCCTGCTGCTTACCCCAACATTTATTATAGAACCTAAAAATCTAATGATCAGGGGTACCTCATTTTTGAAGTGCTTAAAAATGAGATTGCGGATTGTGGTTAATTATACCAAGTGTGGAAGTATTAGGGGAGAAACATAATAATTTTTTGTCTTATTGGCTCAAATCCTGGGAAAAAGCCAGTTTTGGAGAGGTTATTTCTTATTGTGTTGGCATGGAAAAATATGAATAATAAAACAACTCCAGATATATACTAAGATTGAATCAGTTGCTTTGGAAAAAGGAGGGAGAACTCATTGAAAGCAACCGGAATTGTTAGAAGGATTGATGATCTTGGCCGCGTAGTAATTCCCAAGGAAATCCGACGGACTTTACGAATAAGAGAAGGCGATCCACTGGAGATTTTTGTGGACAGGGAAGGGGAAGTCATACTTAAAAAGTATTCACCTATCGGTGAACTAGGCGATTTTGCCAAGGAATATGCCGACTCCTTGTTTGAAGCTACTGGGCATATTGCCTGTATCGGGGATAGAGATGTTATCATAGCCGTTGCAGGAGCATCAAAAAAAGAATATTTGAATAAACCTCTTGGGGCAGCAGCCGAGCAAGCTATGGAAGACAGAAAAACTATCTTCACCGCAGGCGATACTTCTGTGATGAAGGATGCAGAGGGAGAAGATAAAGGAAAGGTTACGAGTCAAGTCATTGCGCCTATCATTGCCGAAGGCGATCCTATTGGCGTAGTAATCTTGATGTCTAAAGATCCCAATACCAAAATGGGAGACTTAGAAGTCAAACTAGTTGAGACAGCTGCCGGCTTTTTAGCCAAACAAATGGAACAATAGGGAAACTACAAGAGGATAGATGTCATAGAAGCTAAGGGGTTGCTGTACAGTAAGCCATATTAAGTGGTATGTGCAGCAGCCTTTTTCGGTATTTTTTTTGCACTTTCCTGTTTTTCCGGATATAATTCTCCTGAAAGGAGGTTTATATTTTGCTGTCAGTCTTACATATTCTTGGCTTGGGTCGAGAGCGTTTGGACAAGCTTTCCCTAAAAGTTTACAGGGTTTTGGCTGAAGCAGACCGTATTTATGTTTGCTCGGAAAGCCACCCAGCTCTGGAAGATTTGACCCAAGAAGGGTTGCCCTGGGTCATGCTCCCAGGAGTAAATGAGGTAGAAGGCAAATGGGAAACTGCCTTGGAGCAAATGGCTGAGAGATTACAAAGTGCCGAGGGGGCAGAGAGCGGGCAGGATGGGCAGCGGAAAGTTGTCCTAGCCCTGCCGGGTAACCCCCTGCCGGAAGAGAAAATGGTAACCCGCCTGGTCAGCATTTTAGCACCAAAGTTTGAAGTTAAAACAGAATTATTGGCAGAAGACCATCCTCTGGTAAGGCTGATGGAAATAATGCGTGAGCTGCGCTCCGGTAAGGGATGCCCCTGGGACAGGGAACAGACCCACGATACCTTGAAGAAATACCTGCTGGAAGAAGCGTATGAAGTCCTCGAAGCCTTAGATACCAAAAATATGAATAATTTATGCGAAGAATTGGGAGACTTATTATTGCAAGTTGTCTTTCATTGCCAATTAGCTCAGGAGGCCGGTATTTTTAGCATGCAAGATGTCTTGAAGGGCATAGCAGATAAGCTCATTCGCCGCCATCCGCATGTTTTTGGTTTGGCAGTTGCCGAATCGAGCACAGAGGTTCTCCGCAATTGGGAGGCTATTAAAAAGAGTGAGAAGGCAGCGCAGCAGGATAAAGCTTCCGAGGCAGGAGAATTCTTTAAGATTCCCAAAGGATTACCGGCCTTAATGCTGGCGGAAAAAACCCAAAAGAAAGCGGCTAAGGTGGGATTTGACTGGGAAGATTACCAAGGGCCACTTGCTAAGATTTACGAGGAACTGGCCGAATTGGAGCAAGAAATTAAGAATGAGCGGAAGGTTGCAGATGAGTTAGGTGATCTGCTCTTTTCCATAGTCAATCTCTCGCGTTTTTTGGGGGTGGATGCGGAAGAAGCGTTAAGGCAGGGAACGCATAAATTCCAGGATAGATTCTTGAAGATGCTGGCCAAAGTAGAAGGCGATAAGCTTAAACTAGAAGAATTAAGCTTGCAGCAGATGGATTTATACTGGGATAAGGTAAAAAATAGAGAAAAAATTGGTACTTTTGGCTCATTTTGATTTCACTAAGAAGGATATTAAGATTTAATAGCGAATATAGGGACTAAAAGTTTATTTTCTATGGGAGGGAGATTCTTGAATAAAGCGGAACTCGTTGCTGCAGTAGCAGAAAAGACCGAATTTACCAAGAAGGATGCAGAAAAGGCAGTAGCTGCTGTTTTTGATGCTATCAGCCAAGCCATGGCCAAAGGAGAGAAAGTCCAGTTAGTTGGTTTTGGGACTTTCGAAGTTAAGAAACGTGAAGAGCGTGTGGGCAGAAATCCTCAAACTAAAGAGGAAATCGTTATCCCCGCTTGCAAGGTACCCGGATTTAAGGCCGGTAAGGCCCTGAAAGAGGCTGTTCAATAAGGAATTTAAAATAGCTAAGCAAAAAAACAGGTTCTTCGGAACTTGTTTTTTTACCTGCCTTCGTCATTTAGCCGGTGACGAAGGATCTTTTTTATAAGGAAAACTAAAATAGGGGGTTCTTAGATTTGAGATTGGATAAATACCTGAAAGTAGCCAGGCTTATTAAAAGAAGAACTGTAGCCAAGGATGTCTGTGAGGGGGAAAAGGTCAGCCTTAACGGCCGGATTGCTAAACCCTCGGCAGAAGTAAAAACGGGCGATATTATTACTATTGATCTCAGGAATCATTTGCTGCAAGTTAAGGTACTCTCCACACCGGCCAGTGTCCGGGCTGAAGAAGCGCCTACCCTGTATGAAGTTCTTCAGGACCAAAAAAAAGGAGAATAGTACTAAATTCTGCCCTTGCCGAATATCATTAGACAGGTAAAGTGGATGCGGGAGGGGAGAAAAAATGGCGGAAAGGGAAGATAGAATTCACAAGATATCTATGGAAGATAGAAAGTTTTTGCTGATAACCGGAGTCAAAAAAGTTAATTCCTTTGATCCCAAAGAGATAGTCCTGAATACTGTCCAAGGCGGGCTGATTATTAAGGGGCAGGACTTGGGGATGAAGAATCTTAATTTGGATAATTCGGAAGTAGAGATCGAAGGGCATATTGACCTCTTAACTTACCCTTCAGGGCGCAGCAAAGATTCTTCTTCCAAAGGAGTATGGGAAAGGATATTCAAATAAGATTTGAGGCGGGAAGGGGAGTAAGTTAGATTAGTGAGTTAGCAGTTTTAGCCATCCTTGTTTTAAGCGGAGTATGTGTGGGTTTGGGTTTTGATTTTTATCGCATAGTACGCTGGCAGCTCGGTTTAAATAAGGTCTTCACTCTCTTGGGCGATTTGCTGTTTTCGCTGGCAGCTCTCCTAGTCATTTTTTTCTTTGCGCAAAAAGCTAATTACCTGGAGTTCCGCTTTTACTTATTTGGCGCCACTTTGCTCGGTCTTATCCTTTACCTCCGCCTTTTCAGCCCTGTGTTTAAAAAGCTCTTCTCCAGGATCCTGAAGTTAATTGGCCTGCTTGGCAATTTAATTAGTAAAGTAATCAAAGGCTTCTTTGCCGGGATAGCGCGGATGCTTGTTGCCCTCATGAGCATTCCTTACGGTATCCTCTGTTGGTTTTCCCTGCTTCTTTACCGTTTGCTTGAAGCGCTAGGCAGGGAATCTGTGACCAAAGTAAAAGGCAGGCTGACCAAAACTCCCAGAGAATAATAGGACTAAAGGGAAAATAATGCCGCCGGTATTGTATTCCCTCTGCTTTGAGTTTATAATTACTGTACTAAGGGTGTAGTTAATTTGTAGTTAAATTGTAGTTTGAGTGTTGAGGGAAAACAGGAGTGCATTGGGAAATACGGGGATTGGAAAAGCTAAGCTTTCGGGAGAGACAAGCTGTTATGCTCAAGGAAAGTGGGCGTTCCAGTGAGGAGGTAGCCCGGATTCTCAATGTTAGTGTAGCTTCGGTGGCCACCATGTTAGCGAGAGCTAAAGCCAAGGGATACCAGATTGTTGGGATAATACCGGATAGCCAACTGGGTTTGCTTAACAGTGTGCTGGAGGATTCTCAAGATGAATAAAAGGACAACGGCCAGAAAAAGAAGACAGAAAATGAGCCCTTTGTTTATCATTGTAATGGGGATATCCTTAATGCTGGCAGGGAGCTGGTCATATCAATTATTTCTCCTTGATCAGTCCATGGAAAGCGCAAAAGCGGAATTATTAAAGGAAAAGCAAGCATTGATAGCTGTTAATGAACAGCTTCGGCAGGAAATTGAAAAACTAAACACCCCTAGTTATATTGAGCAATTAGCCAGAGAAAAGCTGGGTTTAGTCCGCAAGGGAGAAATAGTAATCGCTCCTAAGCAAAGTACGCCTCCCGAATAAATTTGCCAAGAAAATTAGTTTCCAGTAATTCGAGAATTAAGACAAGGAACTTGGAAAAAACCAGATAATAAGATCATCTCAAGCTTAGACGAAAAACGCAGATCGAAGACTAGGCAAATATGAACTGTTTCTACCGGTTAAGAAACAGTTTTATTATTTTTTGAGGCTGATTTTTTTAGGTTCGGAAGAAATGACGACAAAGAGGAATTCCTGTCAGAAATACCGCAGAAAGTGTTGGACAGGCTTAGTCTTGTCCATATCCTGCTGAAGGAGGAATAATCATGGGGAGTAAGAGTTACCGGGTTTGACAAGGTTCGCAGGCCAAATAAGCTATAATGTTGCCATTAAAGGGGTGAGGTGGCTGTTATGGCTGAATGGGCTGCTTTTAAGGCTGAAAAGATTCTGCAAAGATTTTCGGAATCATTAGGGATGTATCTGTTTATCGCCCTGCTGGGTTGTATGCTGGCCAGAGCCAACATTCTCGGAATCTATCCTTTTGCCATAGCTTATATTGGGGTATTGGCGTTAGCCAAAGATAAAAAAGTATTCTTGGGTTTCCTAGGAATAATTGTTGGTATGCTTACTGTGCAAGATCTGGCCGTTGCCGTTGAAGTATTGCCTGCAGCTCTGCTTTGTGCCCTGCTGATCCCCAGGATTAAGGGGCGTCAAGGGGAGATTTTCCTTTTGCCGCTCTTAACAGCACTTTTTACCGCTATGCCGGGTTTGTTGATTTTAGGGCTTAAAGAAGGTATAGGCGAAGAAACGCTTATTCTCTTGCTGGCTCAAAGTACATTGGCCGCAGGTTTCGCGGTAATTTTCCTTCATGCTTTTCTCCACAAAGAAAGTTTATTGAAAGGGAGTTTCAGCAATGAGCAGGGTATGGTTTGGCTTCTGATCCTGGCAGTTTGTTTAAGTGGCCTGCAAGGTTTGGTTTTGGGAGGGGTCAATCTCCAGATCGTAGTCCTGGGATTTTTTATTCTCTTTATTGCCGATAGATTCGGAGCCGGAGCGGGCGCCGGAGCCGGCGCAATTCTTGGTTTCCTTTTGAAGTGGAATTTCGGTATAGAAAATTTGATTGATGCCGGTATTTATGGCCTCTTAGGATTTGTCTGCGGCGGGTTTCGTAATATTGGTAAAGCGGGAGTAGCAGTGGCCTACAGTGCTGTGGTTTTAATGATTACTTTTTTTGTTCATGAAAGTTTTTTAACTTCTCATCTTTATTCCGCAGCTTTGGGGTTATTGTTCTTTATAATTTTGCCCGGTAAAAAGAAAGAAAAAGTTGCATTTAAAAGAAGGGTCATGCCGGAAATCGAAACCACCGTCAGTAAAGTTAAGACTCTGGCGGAAATTTTTGACCAGCTTGCTTACGGTTTTCAGGCTGCGGGGTTGGAATCAAAGCTTAAACCGGAAGTCCCCGAACTGATGAATGTGTTAGTGGAGCGGATTTGCAAAAATTGCGCGATGGTCAATTACTGCTGGGAAAGGGAATTCTATCGAACCTATAATTTTATGTATGATTTGTTTGCTTATGAGGAAGAGCAAATGAGTGACCCGGAGGCAACCCCAGAAAAAATTCCCTCGGAATGGAAAAAGTATTGCGGAAAATTAGAGGAAGTCAGGTTAGGGGCAAAGTTTATTCTGGAGCAGCAGAAAGACCGGGAAGTATGGCAAAAACGGCTGGCCTTAAACCGCGAGTCCTTAGCGGAACAATACCGCAGTGTCTCGCAAGTAATCGGCCATTTGGCCCGGGAGCTTCATTCCAAACATAACTTGGAAGAAGGAAAGCCGCTGGTCTGGTCGCGGCAGCACAGGCTCTTACTGGATATTGGCGTGGGTACAGTCATTAAGACCGGTAACGGGATCAGCGGGGATAATTTTAATTCCGTACCGCTGTCGCCTAATAAAAGCGCTTTAATTGTCTGTGACGGGATGGGGGCTGGAGAGGATGCCGCCAGGATGAGTTCGGCTGCGCTCACAATCCTGGAACAGCTCTTAAGCACGGGGTTTGAGCCGGAAGGAGCGGTTAAAGCCTTAAATTCTATATTAGTATTGCGTTCGCCGGAGGAAAGCTTTGTCACTATCGACATGGCAATTATCGACTTGGAAGCTGATACGGCCAAACTGATTAAAATCGGGGCTGCTCCGACTTATCTTTGCAAGAAAGATAAGGTGGAGATTCTTAAAACATCCAGCCTCCCGGCCGGAATTTTAAATGATATCGATATCCCCGTATTGGATGTTAAATTTAAGGATGAAACTATGGTTATTGTTACCGACGGTATTTTAGATGTGGGGAATAAAGAAGATGACTGGCTAAAAAATTACTTAGCAAGTTCTCCCCTTGCTTCGGCACAGGAATTAGCCGATAATATTATTAAAGAAACAATTAGGTTGGCCGGCGGAAACTTGACAGATGACGGAGTAGTCTTGGTTCTCCGCAGGAAAATCTGATTTTGACAAAAGGGTTTAATACATATAAATTAAAGAGAGAAGCGGTTTGAAAAGCAGCGGAGGAACTATTGATGTACGCCGATTTGAGAGTGGAAGTACTGCCACTCCTGATTCCGCCGGGTTCAACCATTTTGACAGCTGTCTCCGGGGGACCGGATTCTGTTGCTTTGGCTCACATCCTTTATCGCTATGCGGAGGACAGCCCGGGACAGAATCTGGGGCTCTATATTAGTCATGTCAACCACCATGCCAGGAAGGAAGCCGAAGAAGAAGCGGAACTAGTCAGAAAGTTGGCCAAGGACTGGGGGATACCTTTTATTCTGCATGAGTTTAAGGCTAAAGAATATGCCGCGGACTGCCAAAAAAGCTTTCAGGAAGCAGCCCGCGAATGGCGTTATGCCCGTTTTCAGGAAGACATGGTTAAGTACGGCTGTAATTTGCTGGCCACAGCCCACCATCTCGGTGATCAAGCCGAGACGGTACTGTACCGCCTGCTTAGGGGAAGCGGTACAGCCGGCTTGGCGGGGATTTATCCTGTGAAGGATAAAATTATTAGGCCTCTCTTGAGTGTTTCCAAGAAGGATATTATGGCCTACTGCCGGCGGGAAGGCCTGCCGTATGCTGTAGATCAGAGCAATTTTAGTCCTATTTATGACCGGAATAGAATACGCTTGGAATTATTGCCACAACTGGAAAGAAACTATAATGAGAGAATACAGGAAGCCCTGGGCCGAACAGCCGAGCTTTTGCGCTGGGATGAGGAGTATATCAGCACCCAGGTTAATCCGGCTTGGGCTAAGTATGCCAGGCCAAGCGGTGAAGGGGCTTATTTGCTTGCTGCCGAAGCCTGGGAATTGCCTGAGGCCATCCTTTCCCGTCTTTTAAGGCGCGCGGCTGCCCTATTAAGCGGTGAGCCCAGGGGGTTAGAATATAAATTTATCAAGCTTTTGATGAAAGAAGGGAGAAAAGCGGGTTGGAAGCAGGACCTCCCCGGGCTAAAGGTCGAAGCTCTTAGGGAAGGTTTACTGTTCAGTCTTCCCGTTAGTGAACCAAAAGAAAATTGGAACGGGCTTGAATCAGTCCCTGACTGGGAGGTCGCTTTAACCCTCAATAAGTGGCACTTACTCCCTGCTTTAGGTTTAAAAGCAGGCCTCTTTACAGAACTTAGGCAAGAGGAAGGTATGCTCTGGTGGACTGAATTAAGCCTAAAACAGATTCAAGAAGCAAAAAAATCTTTGATTTGCCGGCTGAGAAGGCCGGGAGACCGAATGTATTTTGCCAATTTAGGGCATAAAACAATTAAGAAGGTTTTTCAGGATAAGTCCATTCCGGTGCAAGAACGGGGGCTGCTTCCCTTTTTAGTTTATGATCAGTTAGTTGTTTGGATTCCCGGGGTTGCCCGTAGTGATATTTTACTCCCGGAAAATGAATTATCTCCCAAGCTTTATGCCATAATCGCCAAGGCTTAGCAGCTTTTTTTCCTATATTGTTCCTATTTTGAATTGATTGTAAAAGACATATTGGCATGCTATAATTATCGTATTGTTTTTTAGACTGCTATTGGTTTCCGCAAAGAGAGGAGGATCTCCGGATTGAAAATATTTAAAAATGTAGCAATTTATTTGTTGATTATCCTATTGGCAATCTTGCTTATTAAATGGGCTAATCCTCCTGCTGAGACGGACACAAGCCTTGATTATTATGGATTTAAGCAAGCTGTTGCCGCCGGCAGGGTCAATGATGTTTCCGTAGTAGTAAATGACCCGGTCAATATTTATACTGTGACCATGAATGATGGGAAGGTTTATGAAGTCACCGGCCCCACAGGTGACCAAAAGCTACTCGATGACCTGGAAAAACAAAATATCGAGCATCGCTTTGAACCTCCCGAAACTCCGCCTTGGTGGATATCTGTGCTGCCGACGCTGTTTATGATGCTTTTAATCTTTGGGATATTCTTCTATATGATGCAGCAGACCCAGGGTGGGGGCAGTAAGGTTATGCAGTTTGGCAAGAGCCGGGCTCGCCTGGTGGCTGACGATAAGAAAGTAACCTTCAAAGATGTAGCCGGTGCTGATGAAGTTAAGGAAGAATTGGAAGAAATCGTGGAGTTTCTCAAAGCTCCGAAGAAATTTACCGATATTGGTGCCAAGATTCCTAAAGGAGTACTGCTCTTCGGGCCTCCCGGAACAGGTAAAACCCTTTTGGCTAAGGCTGTTTCCGGTGAAGCCGGCGTACCTTTCTTCAGTATCAGCGGCTCCGATTTTGTGGAAATGTTTGTTGGGGTCGGGGCTTCCAGAGTAAGGGATTTATTCGAACAAGCCAAGAAGAATTCACCCTGCATTGTCTTTATTGATGAGATCGATGCCGTTGGCCGGCACCGGGGGGCAGGTTTGGGCGGAGGCCACGATGAAAGGGAGCAAACTTTAAACCAACTCCTTGTGGAGATGGATGGCTTTAACGGTAACGAAGGCATTATCATCATCGCCGCTACTAACCGCCCGGATATTCTTGACCCGGCACTACTAAGGCCAGGGCGTTTTGACCGCCAGGTAGTTGTGAATGTACCTGATGTTAAAGGACGGGAAGAAATTCTTAAGGTCCACACTCAAGGCAAGCCTTTGGCTTCCAATGTGAACCTCGAAGTTCTGGCTCGCCGGACTCCGGGCTTTACCGGGGCAGATCTCGCTAACTTAGTTAACGAAGCTGCTTTGCTGACTGCTCGCCGCAATCAAAAGAAAATTAATATGAAGGCTTTGGAAGACTCGATTGAAAGAGTTATTGCCGGTCCGGAAAAGAAAAGCCGGGTGATCAGCGAGTTTGAGAAAAAACTTGTCTCTTATCACGAAGCAGGGCATGCCCTGTTAGGAGAGTATCTGCCGCATACCGATCCTCTGCATAAAGTATCCATTATCCCCAGGGGGAGAGCCGGCGGTTATACCTTACTGCTTCCCAAGGAAGACCGTAATTATATGACCAAATCCCAGCTGCTCGATCAGGTGGTAATGCTCTTAGGCGGTAGGGTTGCCGAGGCTTTAGTGTTGCATGAAATTAGCACGGGCGCCTCCAACGATTTGGAACGGGCGACCGGAATTGTCCGCAAAATGATTACCGAATTGGGCATGTCCGATGAATTGGGGCCAATAACCTTTGGGCATAAGGAAGAACAAGTTTTCCTCGGCAGGGATATTGCCCGGGATCGCAATTACAGCGAATCCGTAGCCCAGGCTATTGATAATGAAACCCGCCGCATAATTGATGAGGCTTACCAGAAGGCGCAAGATATAATTATTGAAAAAATGGACATTCTCCATGCTATTGCTCAGGCTTTAATGGAAAAAGAGACTCTGGAAGCCGAAGACTTCCAGAAGATTATTCGCGATTACGATGAAAGCCGGCAACAAGAACCTCTTCTTGCCGACGATCAAGACCAAACCGATGATGCTGAGGAAAATGAAGCAGCGGCTGAGACCGCAGGCGATGCTGAAGCCGGCTTAGAGGACGAAGCTGCTTTGGAGGATGAAGCGGACGGTGAGGGTGAGGCCGTTGCCCAAGATGAGATCTTGGAGGAAGATGCGGAAAATCTTGAGGATACCGCTGCTCCTAACACGGAAGGAAGAAAGATTAAAATAAAAAGGACTACCAAACCATAAACAGATTCGGCTGGAAAGCCGGAAGGATACGAACGGGGTTAGAGAAGGAGGGTTTCCATGGAAAGAACATTTTTGTTGCTTAAGCCGGATGCTGTGCAAAGAGGCTTAATCGGAGAAATAATAGCAAGGTTGGAAAAGAAAGGCCTAAAGTTAGTAGCTTTAAAGATGCTCATGGTTGACAGGGCTTTGGCTGAAGAGCATTATCGGGAGCATCGGGGTAAAAGCTTCTTTGAGCCCACGGTCCAATATATTATGTCTTCTCCCGTTATTGCTATGGTTTGGGAAGGCAAAAATGCGGTGGCCTTAGCGCGGGTCATGATGGGAGCCACCAATCCGGCTAACGCCGATCCGGGTTCTATCCGGGGGAGTTATGCTCTGGATATCAGCAGGAATGTGATTCATGGTTCAGATTCCCTGGAGAGTGCTGAGCGGGAGATAGCCCTTTACTTCCGACCGGAAGAGATTTTGGCTTATCCTAAAGCTGGGGATGACTGGCTGAGTGAATAACAACAAGGACACCCGCCGCAGGGTGTCCTTTTAAATGGCGAAGATTCAAATGTTTTAAACAGGATTCACCTTTATACTTCTTAATGTACTGAATATCGCCGAGTTTCTTAAGCTGAGGTGAAACAAGATGCAGATTAATAAAAATTTAGCTATTAGCCTGATTACTTTAGGATTGTTTGTGATTGGGGTTTTTTCCGTTATCCTTGTTAAAGCCTACTATAGTGCTAATCAAGATTTACTGCATCAGGACGCCAATTTGCCCAGCCTGATCCAATTGGAATTAGAAAATGAACAGTTGGCCAAGGAAAACGAGAAACTATGGGACGAGCTTACCAGGCTGAAAGCCGGCCAGAGTGCGGCAGCTTTAGCCTCCCAGCAGTTGGACGAAGCCCGGATGAATGCTGCCCTGGTCGAAATGACCGGCCCGGGAATTCAAATTATTCTCGACGACTCCGACTTGGATCGCAATTCTGATTATGGGAATTATGTTATTCATGAAGAATACCTTCGTACTCTGATTAATATCCTCTGGAATGGGGGAGCAGAAGGCATCGCTGTTAATAACCAGCGTATCACTACCCATACTGAGATTTTTTGCAGCGGGGCTTATATCCGGATTAATGGCACCAGGCAAATGCCTCCCTACCGGATAGTGGCCATAGGCGACCAAAGCAACCTGACTTCTGCTTTACAGTTTTATTTTTGGGATAAGTTGGGCGAATACCAGGAGCAATACGGGATAACCCGAAAATTGGAGACTCCGGAAGAGCCTCTCACTATTCCGGCCGGGAAAGAGATTGATTATGAGTTTGCTGAACCGGTCAAGGAGGATTGAGGAAATGTTTAATAAGCACATCATAACTGTGGCTACCATTGCCGCCGTTGCTATAGGTTTCCTTATTTCCCTGCAAGTGCAGGCTCAAAAAGAGGTTGATGTAGCCGAACAAATCCAGCAGGAGAGACTGAACCAAATGCGCTCTGTCATGAATACCCTCCAGGAAAGAAACAAACAACTGCAGGAGGAATATAAAAAACTGACCAGCGAATTAGATCAGTTTAAAAATAAAGAGATCAATAATCCTTTCCTCATAGCCAGACTTGACAAACTGAGAATAGCCGATGGCACAAGTACAGTACGGGGCCCCGGGGTAAGGATGACTATCCAGGACAGTGGCCCGGATATCCATGTCCTCTTTCCCCTAAACACCGACGACCTGCGCCGGATTATTAACACTATGCGTTTTGCCGGAGCTGAAGCTATAAGTATTAATGGCCAAAGGGTTGTAAGTACGACTTCAATCGTCATGAGCGGAACCTCGACTATCCTGGTTAATTCTGTCCCTATCAGCCGAGTGGGGGGTACAACTTATGAATTGCTGGCCATAGGCGACCAAGAAACATTGCTCGATTATCTTACCAAGCTGGAAGCCTCATCCTTAAAGCAAGCGGGCATGAAGGTAGAAATCTTCAGGGAAATTGTCACGATTCCTTCCTATAAGGGCGGGTACCGTTTTGAATATGCTCAGGCGGTTAAAGAACCATCTGAGTAGAATTGTAAGCTCAAGACAGGCTAGAGGAAAGAAGGGAACTAAGTTGAATGTTACTTTTGAAGACGGTACCCGCTTTTTATGCTGCCGGGGGAGTAAACTCGAACTGGGCCCAAGGACCCTACTCATGGGAATCTTAAATCTCACTCCGGACTCCTTTGCTGACGGTGGACGTTATATAAGCACGGAAAAGGCGCTGGAACAGGCAGCAAGGCTTATCCGGGAGGGAGCCGATATCCTGGATATTGGAGGTGAGTCCACCCGTCCCGGCTATGCCGGAATTAGTGCCGAGGAAGAGTGGGCTCGCTTGGAGCCGGTTTTAAAAGAACTTCTTCCCCGCTGTCCTGTTCCGGTCTCGGTCGATACCCAAAAGGCAGCGGTAGCGGAGAAGGCCTTAAATTACGGCGTACATATTATTAATGATATTTGGGGCTTACAGCGGGATCCGGCTATGGCGGGAGTAATAAGTGCTTCCCAAGCGGCGGTTGTCATTATGCATAATAGAAATAATACCGAGTATACTGATCTATTGGGTGAAATTTTGGCCTTTTTGGAGCAAAGCATTGAGCTGGCTTTAAAGTCCGGAATCAGAGAAGACCGGATTGTAATTGATCCCGGGATAGGTTTCGGGAAGACTCCGGAACAAAACCTTGAAGTCTTAAGCAGACTGGCTGAATTTAAGGCCCTGCCTTATCCCCTGCTGCTGGGCGTCTCCCGCAAGTCTGTTATTGGCAGAACTTTGCATCTCCCGGTGGAGGAAAGGCTGGAGCCTACTATTGCCTTAAATACCCTAGGGATAGCAGCCGGGGCGGATATTATCCGGGTACATGATTTAGCGGCCAATAAAAAGGCAGCTATGATGACCGACCTGGTTATACGAAGAAAAAGGGAAAAGACTGAAGGAGCAGAAGCGAACATTATTCATTTAAAAGGGATGGAATTTTACGCTTATCATGGGGTCTTGCCCGAAGAACAAGAGCTAGGTCAAAGGTTTGTGGTTGATGTTGACCTTTATCCTGAAAAGTGGGTAAAAGATAAGGATTGTTTGGAGAATACGATTAATTATGCTGCGGTGTATGAGGTTATCAAGACCTGTGTGGAAAAGGAAAGATATAAACTGCTGGAATCTTTGGCTGAGGAGATCGCTGCCAGGATTTTGGCGGGTTTTGCTTGTGAATTAATCAGGGTAGAGATCCATAAACCCAATGCCCCTTTGCCCGGAGTGTTTAGAGATGTTTCCGTCGAAATTTTCCGAGGGAGAGCAGAATGACAGTAAAAAACATGCTGACCGGATATTTAAGCCTGGGGAGCAACCTGGGAGATAGAAGAAAAAACCTGGAACAGGCACTTTCTCTGTTGGAGAATCCGGTTTTCAAAGTTTTAAAAATATCGAGCTTCTACGAGACTGAGCCTTGGGGAGGGGTCGAGCAGGCTCCTTTCTATAACTTGGCGGCCAAGATCGAATCTCTACTGGAGCCTGTGCAATTATTGCATCACTGCCAAAAAGTTGAACAGTTCATGGGGCGGGAGCGCCAGCTGCACTGGGGCCCCAGGGTAATCGATATTGATATTCTTACTTATCATACTTACATAATTAGCACCCCGGAGCTAACTCTGCCCCATCCTTATCTGGAAAAAAGAGAGTTTGTGCTGGCTCCCCTCAGAGAGATCGAACCTAATTTAATTTTACCTTCCGGGAAATCTATAAAAACCGTAAAAGGTGAAGGAAAAGTGCAAAAAATATCTTTCACTTAAGATTATTTTGTTTTATAATGTACTCGAAACTGTGGACAGTATCCATCGGAATTGTACTGCGGTTTTGGGGGATAATCCTTATAACTTGAAAATGCTTAAGGCATTAACCGCTTGGATAACTACTGAGACGGTGAAGGCAGAGCAAATCTTAAAATTTGCTTTTTTCGAAATACACCTTCACCTGACGGGGAGGTGTATTTTTTTGTCAGTTCTAAACCGTAGGTTTGCGGTGATTGGAACAGGGGTAGTCGGTACGGCTCTGGCAGTTTTGCTAGAGAAGGCAGGTCTTAGGTGTGTTGGTGTCCATACCCGCACAACTGCTTCCTATGAGAATTTTTGCCGTTATCTTAAGAGCCCGCATTTGGAATTAAGTGTCCTGGCCCGGGAAGCCGACCTGCTTTTTATTACGACGCTTGACGGAGAAATAGAAAGGGTTGCTGAAAAATTAGCAAAGCTTTCAGCCCATAAACCGGCGCAGGTTTGGATTCATTGCTCAGGTTCTCTACAGTCGGCTAGCATGCGTAAGAATCCGGAGCTTGCAGTAAGTTACCTTTCAGTACATCCTTTGCAAGCCTTTGCGGATGTGGATAGCGCCTTGCAACTCATGGCCGGAGTGCATTTTGGTATCGAAGGCAGTAATCAGAGGAGCGAGCAGCTGGGAAGAGAGCTTGTGCAAATTTTGGGCGGAATTCCCCATAGGATTAAGCCCGAGCAAAAAACCCTTTATCATGCCGGAGCGGTTGTGGCTTCCAATTATCTGGTCTCTTTGGCTTACCTGGGTGTCAAGCTTTTTGAGATGGCCGGAATTAGCCGGCAGGAGGCCTTGGAGTCCTTACTGCCTTTGATGCAGGGGGCCTATCAGAACGTTGACAGGGTCGGACTGCATCGTGCCTTAACCGGCCCTATCGCCCGGGGAGATGTGGAAGTAATTGAAAAACATTTGCAAGAAATGCCGGAGGAGCTCGGCAAAACCTATAAGGCTTTAGGACGGTTGGCTTTGGAATTAGGCAAGGAGCGCAAAAAGCTCCAAGGTTTAAGCTATAGCCCTGAATCCTTAGAAAGGTTGAAAAATTTGCTTAAAGAAGATTGACCGGCTTAACAGGAATTAACAAGGATAGATAATTGAGAATTCAAAGCGGACAAAGACACTGGAGGTAAAACTAATGAAGATCACCGAGTATATCGATACTCTGCGCGAGAACGTTTCTGCGGCCAGAGAGCAAGGGAAGACGGTAGTGCTTATTCCCACTATGGGTTTTTTGCATAAAGGGCATCTTTCCATGGTGGAAGCAGCCCGCAAACAGGACGAAGACCACGAAAAAGTTTATATTGTCATGAGTATCTTCGTTAATCCCTTGCAATTTGGGCCCAATGAGGATTTTGACAAATATCCTCGCAATCTGGTGAGAGATTCCCGTTTGGCGCAGGAAGCCGGGGTTGATTTGCTCTTTACACCTTCCGTTCAGGAAATGTATCCCCAAGGGCAAAGCCTTACAGCAGTAAGTGTAGCGGAGGTAACGACCGGGCTGTGCGGCGCAAGCCGTCCGGGGCATTTTCAGGGAGTTACTACCGTGGTGGCAAAATTATTTAATATTGTCCTGCCGGATGTTGCTTTTTTCGGCCAAAAGGACTACCAGCAATTTGTTGTTATTAAACAAATGTGTGAAGATTTAAATATTCCGGTAATATTGGTTGCTGTGCCGACGGTTAGGGAAGCCGACGGTCTAGCCATGAGCTCTCGCAACTCATATCTTCAGCCCGAAGAACGCAAGCAGGCACCTGTCCTTTATCGTTCCCTGCAAGAGGCGGCTCAGCTTATTTCTGCTGGAGAAAGAAAAGTCGAAGTGATACGGGAGAAAATCAAGCAAAGAATAACCCAAGAAACAAACGGGAAAATTGAGTATATAGAAATCCGCAATTCCGATAATCTGGCCCAACTGGAGACAATTAACTGTCCGGTAGTCATTGCTTTAGCAGTTCATTTTGGTTCCACACGTTTAATAGACAATATTCTGGTGGAGGTGTAAAAGATGTTCAGGCAGATGATGAAATCCAAAATCCATAAAGCGAAGGTTACCCAAGCCAACTTGAATTATGTAGGGAGTATTACCATTGACAGCTATTTGCTGGAATTGGCCGATATTCTCCCTAATGAAAAAGTCCAGGTAGTTAATAACCATAATGGAGCGAGGCTGGAAACCTATGTGATTTCCGGCGAAAGGCATTCCGGCATGATTTGTTTAAACGGGGCGGCAGCCAGACTTGTCCAGGTTGGAGATGAAATTATAATTATATCTTATGGAATGTGTACGGACGAGGAAGCTAAAAGCTATGTCCCTAAGATTGTCTTTGTTGACAGGGAGAACCGGCCTACCGAAATTGCCAATGTGGAGATTCATGGTACGGAGGCTTGACACTTTTTAGATCGGAGCATAGAATTTAGAAAAAGGTCCTAACAGGAAAGGAGCAAGCTTTCCGATGAATGCGGAGCGAACCAGCCAGCTTATTGAGGAGATTCAAATTTTACGCCGGGAGAGGAATGCCGTCATTCTCGCCCATTATTACCAGCCTGCGGAAGTTCAGGATATTGCCGATTTTGTGGGGGACTCCTTGCAACTGGCCCAACAAGCTGCGGCAACAAAAGCAGACGTTATTGTCTTTTGCGGGGTGCATTTTATGGCCGAGAGTGCCGCTATTCTATCCCCCGCTAAAATTGTTCTTTTGCCGGAGCAAACTGCAGGCTGTCCGATGGCCGATATGATCGACGCCGAAGATTTACGGGCAGAAAAAGCCAAATTTCCCGGTATTAAAGTAGTTTGTTACGTCAATTCTTCGGCTGAGGTTAAAGCCGAAAGCGATATTTGCTGTACGTCCTCCAATGCGGAGAAAGTAGTTCAGTCCCTGGCAGGCGAAGACATTTTGTTTGTGCCTGACGCCAACCTGGGCAAGTATATTGCGGCTAAGTCCAGTCGGCCGCTCAAAGTTTGGGAAGGATTTTGCCCAACTCATCATCGTTTAAGTAAGCAAGATGTATTAAGCAGCCGGCAAAAACACCCGGGAGCAAAGATTCTAGTTCACCCGGAATGCCGGGAAGAAGTATGGCAAGAAGCTGATTATGTCGGCTCAACGGCCGGTATTATTAAATACGCCGAAAATTCTCCCGACCAGGAGTTTATCATTGGTACAGAATGCGGCATAATACATGAACTTGAGAAACGTTGCCCGGGGAAAAAGTTTTATTTATTAGCTGAAAATGTTTTATGTCCCAATATGAAAAAGACCAGTTTGCTTAAAGTCAGAGACAGTCTGCGCACTCTCTCTCCCCAAGTTACTGTTCCCGAGGAGATCCGGGAGAAGGCTGTGGGTGCTCTGGAAAGGATGCTGGCGATTACTAATTAACAATTAACTTCTTTAGCAACGGATTAAGTGCGGAGTGAAGTTTTGCTCGCACTTTTTCTAAAAAATTTTAGTAATTAAGGGGTAGCGCATTCCCTTAAATTTATTTTGGAAATGAGCAGGAGAAAAATGAAAGACAGCGATACTTTAATACCTTGGAATATGAACGATGTAGTGATTAACCAGACCGAAATGCTTGTTCTCGGCAGCGGTATTGCCGGCTTATTTACAGCAATTAAACTTAGTGCAGACTATAAAGTAACCGTATTAACCAAGCAGGATATCATGGAGAGTAATACGGAGCATGCCCAAGGAGGAATTGCTGTTGCTCTAAGTGAGGATGATTCTCCGGAATTCCACTATGGGGACACAATTCAAGCCGGAGCAGGCCTTTGCAACCTCGAGGCCGTAAAAATCTTGGCTGAAAACGGGCCGGAATGTGTGCGGGAGCTCATAAAAATGGGTACGGAATTTGACAGGCTGAATAATCAACTTAAATTTACCCGTGAGGCTGCCCACAGCAGGAATCGCGTCCTTCATGCCAAAGGGGACGCCACCGGAGGCGAGATTGAACGTGCCCTGGTAGCAGACGTTAAGAAGCGCCCTATTGAAGTTAAGGAAAATATTTTTGTTATTGATTTGCTGAAAAATTATCAAGGCGAAGTTGTTGGGGTCTTGGCTCTCAATAACCAGACCGATAGGCTGGAAGCCTGGTTGGCTCAAGCGGTGATCCTGGCGACAGGAGGCTTGGGTCAGATTTATAAATATACCACAAATCCGGAGGTAACCACCGGCGATGGCATTGCTGCCGCCTATCGAGCCGGGGCTCAACTTATGGATATGGAATTTATCCAGTTTCACCCCACAGCCTTATTATTGCCGGGAGCACCCGCTTTCTTAATTTCCGAAGCAACCCGGGGAGAAGGAGCTAAACTGATAAACTCCCGGGGTGAACATTTTATGGAAAACATTCCGGGACAGGAACTGGCCCCCAGGGATGTGGTTGCCAGAGCAATCTGGAACCAGATGCAAGACAGCCAGGTCTTTTTAGATTTCAGCAACCTGGGAGCGAAAGTTAAAGAGAGATTTCCTATGATTTACAAGACCTGCCTGCAATACGGCGTAAATATTACTACTACCCCGGTACCGGTAGGCCCGGCGGCTCACTATTTAATGGGCGGAGTAAAGGTTACCATTGCCGGGGAGACAAATCTTGCCAATCTCTATGCCTGTGGGGAGTGCGCCTGCAACGGGGTGCATGGGGCTAACCGTCTTGCCAGTAATTCTCTCCTGGATGGCTTAGTTTTTGCTAATGCGATTACTAATAGGATCCGGGCAAAGAATAATAAGCCCGCCAGGTGGGAGGAGGTAAAACCTCCGGCCGGGTATTCCTTAACTCACCGCAAGCCTTCCCCTGACCTGGAAAAAATCCGCGGGGAAATGCGGGAGATAATGTGGGCCAATGTGGGCATTATCCGTGAAAAGGAAGGGCTATTAAAGGCTAAGGCCAAGCTTAAGGCTTTATGGGACGAATATGAACCGGATAGCAAATCTAAAAATTTAGAATTAGCTAATATGCTGACTATAGGATTAATAATTGTCCAAGCGGCTTTAAGCAGAGAAGAAAGCCGCGGAGGACATTATCGGCAAGATTTCCCCTTAACCAAAAAGGAATGGCAGAAACATTCGGTTCAACAAAGAGGTGATAGCAATGTTCGCTATGTTTCAATATGAGAAACTGATAGAACAGGCTTTGCAAGAGGATATAGGAACCGGAGATCTCAGTACGCTGATAATTCCTGAAGATTACCTGGGCGAGGCCAAGCTGTATGCTAAAGAACAGGGAATAATTTGCGGTACTAGAATTGTGGAAGCGGTCTTTAAGAAAGTCGATCCTCGAATTGCAGTTAATTTGCAAGTAAATGACGGTGATCCGCTAGCGCCCGGCATGCTGGTAATGATAATTACCGGGCCTTTAGCCGGGATTTTGCAAGGGGAGAGAACTGCTCTTAATTTTTTGCAGCATCTTTCCGGCATCTCCAGTCTTACCAGGCGTTTAGTGGATTTAGTGGCCGATCTTCAAGTCAAAGTAGTAGATACCCGTAAAACTATGCCGGGGATGCGTGCCTTACAAAAATATGCAGTCAGGGTAGGGGGCGGTAATAATCACCGTTTTGGGCTCTATGACGCGGTGATGCTCAAAGATAATCATCATGCCGCAGTAGGGGGTCTGCCCGAGGCTGTGCGCAGAGTCAAAGCCTTAATCGGCCATATGGTAAAGATTGAAGTAGAATGCGAGACCTTAAGGCAGGTCGAGGAAGCGGTTAATTGCGGTGTAGATGTCATCATGCTGGATAACATGTCTTTGGAAGACATGAAAGCAGCTGTCAAGCTTATTAATAAAAGAGCCATTGTTGAGGCGTCCGGGGGAGTACGCGAAGATAATATCAGAGCCATAGCCGAAACAGGCGTAGATATTGTATCGGTCGGCAGACTTACTCATTCCGTGAAAGCTGTTGACTTTTCTTTGTTGGTAGATGAGATGAAACCATCTATGCAAAAACATCTGAAGAGGGCAGACAAGATTTAGAACCAAGGGCTCTGACGACAATTTTCAAAGTAGGAGAGGTTTAAGGTATGATTTTGGTTTTTGATGTGGGGAATACCAATATTGTCCTTGGTGTTTATCAGCAGCGAGAACTTCTTCATCAATGGAGGATATCAACCGATAAGTCCAGTACGGTTGACGAATATGCCATGATAGTCAGAAACCTCTTTGACTTTCATCAGCTTACTTTTGACAGTATTAACGGGGCTATTGTTTCTTCTGTAGTCCCGCCGCTCACGCCTACTCTGGAAAAAATGATTCAGAAGTATTTCCGGGTTACTCCTTTTACTGTGGGCCCGGGAATCAAAACCGGCATATCTATTGTCTATGACAACCCTCGGGAAGTTGGCGCCGACCGTATTGTTAATGCTGTAGCTGCCTTTAATAAATACGGAGGTCCCTTAATTATTGTTGATTTTGGAACAGCTACAACCTTTTGCGTTGTGAGTTCTAAAGGTGAATATCTTGGGGGAGCTATTGCCCCCGGGATAGGCATTTCGACCGAAGCTTTGTTTCAGAGGGCTTCCAAGCTGCCCAGGGTAGAGATAATCAAGGCAAAGAATATCATTAGCAAAAATACCGTCACAGGGATGCAGGCCGGGATCTATTATGGGTACTGCGGCCAGGTAGATAGAATAGTCCAGTTGATGAAGAAGGAAATTGGCGATAACGTCAAGGTAATAGCAACTGGGGGATTAGCAGAATTAATTGCCGAGGATTCGGAAATGATTCAGATTGTTGATCCTTTTCTAACTCTGGAAGGGTTATTGCTTATCTATGAAAAAAATGCACACTAAAGTTGGAGGCAAATGAAACTAGGGGAATTTGAACTTCATAAACCTGTTTTCATGGCACCAATGGCCGGAATCACTGATAAGGCCTACAGGGAAGTAATTCACCTTGTTGGCGGGAAATACACTTTTACCGAAATGATCAGTGATAAGGCGCTAACTTATAAAAATTCCAAGACTATCAAGATGCTTGATCTAAGCGGTGAAGCGAGGCCGCGCATTGTTCAGATCTTCGGTTCTGAACCGGAGATCATGGCTGAAGCTGCTAAGCTGGTGGCTGGCTATGGGGCAGATGTTATTGATATTAACATGGGCTGTCCGACACCGAAAATAGTTCGGAATAATGAAGGGGCTGCTTTACTCAGGGATCTTCCCTTGGCTGAAAAAATTGCGGCCAGGGTTGTTCAAGCCGTAAATCTGCCTGTCACTGCTAAGCTGAGGTTGGGCTGGGACAGCGACTCGCTTGTTGCTCCGGAGCTGGCTTCCCGCTTAGAGGCAGTTGGTATAAGCATGCTGACCATTCATGCCCGAACCCGCCAGCAGTATTATACCGGACAAGCACAGTGGGACTGGATTCGAAAAATAAAAGAGCAGATGAAGATCCCCGTAATTGGTAACGGGGATATCCAAACACCTTTTGATGCTCTGAGAATGATCCAAGAAACCGGCTGTGACGGGGTAATGGTCGGTCGGGGAGCCTTGGGCAATCCCTGGCTAATCGGCAGAATCCAGCATTACTTGGAAACAGGTGAGCTTTGGCCTGAACCGGAGACTAAAGAGAAATTAAGAATATTAAATATTCATTTTGAAAAGCTAATTTCCTATAAAGGTGAGAGAATAGGGATTAATGAAATCAGGAAACATGCTGCTTGGTATCTGAAAGGTACAAGGAAAGCGGCGGAATATCGCCAGCTAATTATGAGCACTACTGATACCGCTCAAATGAAAGAAATACTGGCTAAGGCATTTTTAGCGTGATTTCCTAGGAGCTTACTGTTGAGCTTATTGTGGAAATTGCTGTTTTGTTATTCTGGCTTCCCGGATAAGATGCGGAAATCTCTAAATTCCTTGACAACTCTGGAGCACTTACTTATAATACGAGATTAATACAAGCTGGAATAAATTTTAAGTGGGAATAAATTTAAGTGTATATTTTATTCACGAATGTATATAATGTCTCACATATAAGGATTACAATAATATAGCCTCAAGAAGGAAGAGGGAGGGGTATTTTTTATGCCCGAAAAAGAAGTAATATTGACTCTGGACGGACTCAAAAAACTGGAAGAAGAACTAGAAATCTTGAAAACCCAGAGAAGAAAGGAAGTTGCTGAAAGAATTAAACAAGCAATAGAATTCGGTGATATCTCTGAGAATTCTGAATATGAAGATGCTAAAACAGAGCAGGCTTTTATTGAGGGCAGAATAATAACACTGGAAAAAATGCTGAGAAATGCTAGAGTTATCGATGATAATGACCAAAAGGACGTCGTGGCTATCGGCTGTACCATAGTACTGCAAGACATTGAATTCGGAGATCAAGAAGAATACACGATAGTCGGTTCGGCCGAAGCTGATCCTGCGGTGAACAAAATATCTAATGAATCACCGGTTGGTAAGGCTGTTCTTGGTCAGCAAAAAGGAAGTACAGTGGAAGTAAATGTCCCGGCGGGGATTTTACGTTATAAAATATTAGATATTCGTTAAGATTTTGCTGTCAGCGCAGGGCATTGCTTTTGTCAGTGCCCCTGCGTTTTTACTGGTTAAAAAATTGCTGCCTAGCCCGTAGTGCTTAAAAACCAAGCATACGGGCTTACATAGTTTACAACAAATTTTATTTGTTATAATATTTAACAGTAGCAAATATTGGAGGAATATTAAATGGAAGGTAATTTGGATAATGTTAACGAGCTGATGAAAGTCAGGCTTGACAAATTAAAAGCTTTGCGCGCCAAAGGGATTGAGCCCTATGCCGATCGCTATCTTCGCACTCATATGTCCGTAGATATTATTGAAAATTTTCCGGAATTAGAAGGACAGGAAGCAGCTGTTGCCGGCAGGGTGATGTCTAAACGTGATCAGGGCAAAGCTATTTTTGTTCATATACAGGATATGGAGGGGCGTATTCAAGCCTATATCAGAATGGATGTCGTCGGGGAAGAGGCCTTTGAGTTAATTACGACTTTTGATATTGGTGATATTATTGGAGTCAAAGGTACGGTCTTCCGCACCAAAAAAGGGGAGATTTCAATCAGGGCCAAGGAAGTTGCCTTACTTGCCAAAGCCTTAAGACCTCTGCCGGAGAAATTTCACGGGCTGACCAATGTTGAGACTCGCTATAGGCAAAGATATTTGGATTTAATCATGAACACCGAGGTCCGGGAGACTTTTGTCACCAGAAGCAAGATTATTAAAGCTATGCGGGAATATCTCGAAGATCAGGGATTTCTCGAAGTTGAGACACCTACCCTGATGACTATTCCGGGAGGAGCTGCAGCCAGGCCCTTTATTACCCATCATAATGCTTTGGATATTGATCTGTACTTAAGAATTGCCTTGGAGCTCCCTTTAAAGAGGCTAATTGTCGGCGGTTTTGAGAAAGTCTTTGAAATTGGCCGCAACTTCCGCAATGAAGGAATTTCTATTAAACATAATCCGGAGTTTACCATGATGGAACTCTATCAGGCTTATGCCAATTATGAAGATATTATGAACCTCATGGAAGATATGGTTGTTTATATTGTCCAGAAGATTCGTAACTCTCTGGAGATTACCTATCAAGGGCAGCATATAAGCTTTGCCAAACCGTGGCGGAGAATCCAAATGCTTGACGCCATTAAAGAATATACCGGCATTGATTTTAAACAGATTAAGACCGATGACGAGGCCAGGGAGGCTGCTGCCGAGAAGGGTCTGGAAGTTAAAAAAGATGACAGCAAAGGCAAGATTATCAATGCTGTATTTGAGGAATTTGTCGAGCCCCAGCTGATCCAGCCCACCTTTATTATCGGCCACCCTGTGGAAATTTCTCCGCTGGCTAAGCGTAATGCTCAAAATCCTGAATATACGGATAGATTTGAAGCTTTCATCTATGGGCGGGAGATGGGCAACGCTTTTTCCGAGTTAAACGACCCGCTTGATCAAAGGGGCAGGTTTGAAAAACAAATGTTAGAGAGAGAAAAAGGCGATGAAGAAGCTCATATGATGGACGAAGATTTTGTGCAGGCTTTAGAGTATGGCTTGCCGCCTACCGGGGGCTTAGGAGTGGGTATT
>JBMNGP010000015.1:145000-242312 GCA_050949905.1 Desulfitobacteriia bacterium
GAATGCTGGTATGAGTATGCGAAAAGGAAGGTGAGAATCCTTCCCGCCGAAAATCTAAGGTTTCCTGGGGAAGGCTCGTCCGCCCAGGGTAAGTCGGGGCCTAAGCTGAGGCCGAAAGGCGTAGGCGATGGACAATTGGTTGAAAATCCAATACCACCACAAATCGTTACAAGCGATGGGGTGACACAGGAGGATGACCCGAGCGTGCGGTTGGAAGAGCACGTCCAAGCTACAAGTGGGTGCTATAGGCAAATCCGTAGCGCTTTAACCACAAGTAGTGATGGGGAGTGAAAACAAGTAGCGAAGCGGGGTAATTCAAACTGTCAAGAAAAGCCTCTAGTGAGAAATGTGGTGCCCGTACCGTAAACCGACACAGGTAGATGAGGAGAGAATCCTAAGGCGCGCGAGATAACCCTCGTTAAGGAACTCGGCAAAATGACCCCGTAACTTCGGGAGAAGGGGTGCTCTTAGAGATAAGAGCCGCAGAGAAATAGTCCAGGCGACTGTTTAGCAAAAACACAGGTCCCTGCGAATCCGAAAGGAGAAGTATAGGGGCTGACGCCTGCCCGGTGCTGGAAGGTTAAGAGGAGATGTTAGCTGTCCAGAGGACAGAGGGCAGAAGCCAGAGGTCAGAGTGGAAGAATTCCACTCGGGTCTAAGTTGGAATTAAGAAATGGTCGCAACCATTTCAACGAATTCTGGCATCCGGCATCTGATTTCTGACCTCTGGATTGCGAAGCATTGAATTGAAGCCCCAGTAAACGGCGGCCGTAACTATAACGGTCCTAAGGTAGCGAAATTCCTTGTCGGGTAAGTTCCGACCCGCACGAAAGGCGTAACGATCTGGACACTGTCTCAACGAGGGACTCGGCGAAATTGTAATACCGGTAAAGATGCCGGTTACCTGCGACAGGACAGAAAGACCCCATGGAGCTTTACTGCAACTTGACATTGGATTTCGGTACAAAATGTACAGGATAGGTGGGAGGCAGAGATACGAGAACGCCAGTTTTCGTGGAGCCGTCGGTGGGATACCACTCTTTTTGTGCTGAAGTTCTAACCAGGGCCCCTTAAGCGGGGTTTGGGACATTGTCAGGTGGGCGGTTTGACTGGGGCGGTCGCCTCCTAAAGAGTAACGGAGGCGCCCAAAGGTTCCCTCAGCGCGGAAGGAAATCGCGCGTAGAGTGTAAAGGCAAAAGGGAGCTTGACTGTAAGACCAACAAGTCGAACAGGTACGAAAGTAGGGCTTAGTGATCCGGTGGTTCCGAGTGGAAGGGCCATCGCTCAACGGATAAAAGCTACCCTGGGGATAACAGGCTTATCTCCCCCAAGAGTTCACATCGACGGGGAGGTTTGGCACCTCGATGTCGGCTCATCGCATCCTGGGGCTGTAGTAGGTCCCAAGGGTTGGGCTGTTCGCCCATTAAAGCGGTACGTGAGCTGGGTTCAGAACGTCGTGAGACAGTTCGGTCCCTATCCGTCGCAGGCGCAGGAAATTTGAGAGGATCTGTCCCTAGTACGAGAGGACCGGGATGGACGGATCACTGGTGTACCAGTTGTCCCGCCAGGGGCATAGCTGGGTAGCTATATCCGGAACGGATAAACGCTGAAAGCATCTAAGCGTGAAACCAGCCTCAAGATGAGATTTCCCACAGAGTTAATCTGGTAAGACCCCTGAAAGATTATCAGGTTGATAGGCCAGGAGTGGAAGCGTGGTGACACGTGGAGCGGACTGGTACTAATAGGTCGAGGTCTTGACCTTTTAAGTTAACTTAAATGAGCAGATAGAAAAGCCTAAAAGCATGAAGCTACTGTTGTGCAGTTTTGAAGGAACATGATAATGAGCCTTCTAAGAGGATGTTCAAATTCTATTGTCATCCTGACGAATTTGAACTTAGGAGCATCCTGCTCCGTCAATCTGGTGACTATACCGGAGGGGTACCACCCGTTCCCATCCCGAACACGGAAGTTAAGACCTCCAGGGCTGACGATACCATCACAGGAAAAATAAGTCGTTGCCAGGTAAAGAAAAAGACACTTGCAAGTCAAGTGTCTTTTTCACATTTGTAGGAAGTTTGAGAAACCTTCAGGGCCGAAAATACCGCTTGCGGGAAGATAGGTCGTTGCCAGGTAATAGAAGGGACACTACATGATGTATTGTCCCTTCTGCAACGTTAAGAAAAGTTCGAGTACCTCCAGGGGATAAATGTCCACTGGACATTTATCCAATACCGATAGAGATAATAAGTTGTCGTTGCGATGCGTGAAGGCATGCCTTCACGGAAGGACCTAGTGCCGCGGTGTCATCGATGCGTGAAGATCATAAACGGCCTTCACTGGAGCGGCCCAGGTAAGCAGAAGAAACTACTTCGAAAGAGGTAGTTTTTTTATATTAATTTATTTGAACGGTTGGGAGTTCGAGTACCACATAATTTCACGGTCTTTTTGTGCGAACAGGAAAAAATTTTATTTTGTATTAGCAAAAGAGGGACAAATGTACATTCTTGTCCATAGAATATAACAAAGAAGGGGGGTTGCTTATGGAAGATGAATTTAACCAAACTCATGATATAAATGAAGCTTCTTTCCAAGAAGATTATTCGGATACCTGTCCTGATACCTGTCCTGATACTTGTCCTGTAGTTGTCCATCAAATGGTCACTGTAGGCGCTCCAGTAAAAGTCAGAGGGCGTGCCGATGGAGGAGAAATTTCAGTATCATGCTGTGAAGACCCAATTATTGTTCCGCGCGATCACTGCCCTGATCAAGGACCTGGCAGTTGCTCTTATATCGTAAAGCAGAAAATCTGCCTCGAAATCCCAATAGAATTTCGTGCAGATGCTTGTGTGTGTTTTTGGCAAGTAAAAAATATAGCATTCCGGAAGTTAAATATGTAGCACCCCTGTTTCCATATTTAGAAATTAATGGTTGAATGGGTTAGTCGGTAGCTTGGACCGTTAAATACGAGCAGGTGGCTGTGATGAATAAGACGGTCTATTATAGCACTGGTCATTTTCTCATCGAAGAATATGCCGTTCCAACGGCTGAACTCAAGGTTAGTGGTAATAATGACGCTGCGTTTCTCGTAACACTCTGAGATTACTTGGAAAAGTAATTGGGCACCTCCTTTTTCAAAAGGTACATAGCCCCATTCATCACAGATCAAAAGATCGCACTTTTGGATCTGACGCATATATTTGTTTAATGTGCCGGAAGCTTTGGCCTCGGATAGTTGGTTAACAAGAGCTGCTGTACGAAAGAATTTGACGGTTTTACCTTGGTTGCAGGCTTCAACTCCAATAGCCGTTGCTAGGTGAGTTTTGCCGGTTCCTACAGGGCCATACAGGATAAGATTCTCCTTGTTTTTAATAAAGTGAGCATTTTTAAGGTCTTCCAGACTTATTGTTTTCGGAATGTCTATATACTCAAAGCTATAATCCTGAAAGGTTTTAACAACATCAAATCCGGCACTTTTAAGGAGTCTTTTTTTGCGGGAGATTTCCCTTTGAGCAAGTTCCCGCTTTAAAAGCTTAAGAAGAAACTCTTCGTTGGAAACAGCCTCAATATCTTTGTAATCCAGGTAGAATGTGCGGCCGATCTTTAAGGTCTTACAGTATTCTTTAATCAATGCTTGCATGCCTGATCACCTTCCTTAATCAGGAGATCATAGACATGTAAGTCTGGGTTATACTTCTGAACTTCCGGAAGGTTACTAGGCAGCTTGAAAAAGTTATTTTCCGGAAGGTTAGAATTTTGATGGTTATAAATAGCTTGTAAACTGTCAGTATTTATTAGATTCCGCCTTAAAGATTCAGCAAAAGCTTTTTCCGCAGTTGCCATATCTTGATCTTGAAGAATTGATGACAAAAGCTTAAGTGACCTTTTCTTTTCTGTGTAATCACATTTATTAAAATAGTCTTGAATTGTAGATGGCAGTTCTTTGAAAAAACCAGTATATTTTAGTGCCGTCGGCCTTTTAGCCATAAGATTCAGGTATGGTCCCCAAATCATTGATTCTTTTTGCTCTCCATATAACCTAGAGTGTTTTACTATTACCTGGTAGTCTTTATTCATGATTTCTATAATATCGGCCCCTACTTTAAGCCATAATTCTTGGTTAGCATATCTCGGGGAAGATGAATAGAGTTTGTTGTCAAAACGAATTTTCCCATATTTATCTGCTTTTACCGGCTCTAATCTATACACTTCAAAAGCAACTTCCGGAAGGTTATCCATAGCAGCTTTGTCTTCAGCAAAAAGAGTACAGATTAATTTCTTTTTCTTGTAGTGTTTGCGCTGCATATCTTTATCGCACATTTTAAGTAATTCTCTGTTGTAATCTTGCAGATCTTCAAATTCCGGAATCGGCACGAGGAAGTTTCTTCGATGGTAACCTACTTTAACCTCAACATGCCCCTTCTCATGCCCACTGTTTGGATTACAGTAGTTGCTTCGGAAATTGTAGTGGAGCATGAACCTGTTAAACCCTTGAGTGACATCTCTTTCACCATTTTTACGTATGTTTTTTACTACGGTAGACATATTGTCAAACCAAATATGGGTAGGAACTTTCCCCATATACTCGAAGATGTTCTTCAACCCTTCCAGTAAGCACTCTTGGTTCTCGGCTTTGAATAACTGGAGATAGCCTCCGTTGCTATAAGGAAAAGATAGGTTAAGGTAATATCCGTTGTATAAAACTCCCTTTTCAATGAACTGAGCTGAACCGAAGTCTAGCTGAGCTTCTCCCGGAGGATGATCAAGAGGCAAATAACCATTACTTGTTAATCCAATCTCTTTCTTACGCTTTGATACATAAGCCCTCACGGACCGGTCAGAGACATCAAACTCTGGGAATTGCTCTTTTAAGCGATTATATACTCTTTGTGCTGTGTGTCTTTGCTTCGGTTTGGCATTAAGATCTGCAATTAGCCAGGAATCAATCAAATCAGTATATGGAGCCAACTTACGGGGTTTAGATTTGGCTGGTGGCAGTTCCAAATTAAAGTTTTCCTTTTCTACATATTTTTTAACGGTATTAAAGTGGTGACCTGTTTCCGAGGAAATGCTGCGCAGGCTTTTCCCTTTATATTTAAACAGGTATCTGATATTATTGATTTGTTCCATTGTCAACATTCCTTTCTTTACCCCCTTTAAGCTTTGCAACTCAAAGGGTATTGTATTTGAGGGGTGCTGGCAATGGTTTTTCCATTTAACTGCTATATTTTTCTACTTCCGAAGTGCTACAATTTTATTTTGCCATAAACAGGATATAACAAAATAAAAAAAGAAAGGTGAATTATTATGAAAGATCCTTGTGGATGTGAAGAATCCAACACATTGCTTGAAAACTCAGATGTAAGTATCCAACAAGTAGTGCCATGTACCAGAACTTTTCACGAGAACGTCTGCGTTCAAGCTAATGTCGTCATTACTCCAGTCGTAACACCGGGTCGAACAATTTCCCGCTGTATAGGTGATCCAAGGATTGGACCCTGCCCAGGTACCCCCAGACGCAATTGTACTTTTTCCGTTCACCAAAACATTTGTGTAGAAGTGCCCATTACTTTCGCTGCCAATGCCGTTGCAACTCCGGGAGGAATTGTTTGTGGCAGACCACGGCCAGACGGATGCGTCCCGGCAACTTTTGAATGCTGCGAATTTATCATGGCGACCCAAGGAACAACAGCAGATGGAACCCGACTGCCAAGTCTATCAATTCAACTCTGCGGCCCTGCTAATCAATGTTCACCACAAGGCAATCACATCAATGTACAGTTTCCAGCCAATGGTCCTAATTTTGAAATTAACCTCACAGAGATGTTGACCATGGAATGCAATACGCCAGAACGCGGTTTGATAACTGTTACGGCCCAAGCAATCTTTAATACTGGAGCAGGCATGAGCGAACTTGCAAACTTCACGTTTATTTTTAACTCAAACAACAATACAGTCCGCATCATCGCTACGAGTGTAGCCAATGGCAACACGCTGCTCGACACAACGATTACGCTTACCGGCAACGTTCAATTTGTGCCCTGTACTCCTTCTCTCGAATAATCAATGCTACTCCTGCCAATACCGTGACAAGTCCAGCGAGTTTAAAACCATAATACTTTTCAGGTATTATGGTTTTTTTTAGGTGCGCCAAGCATGAGGATCAAAAGCTCAATAGGCAGAAAATTCTGTACTTTGTAAAGGAAAAAAGAAGGAATCTGCAGAATCTTACAGTATTATACTGGTATTGGACTTGTACCGAATATTGATGGGAGGCAAGAGTGATGAATACTATTATTTTTGTAGCCTTAACGCCTGGTATGGCAGAGGTAGCGAAACAGGCTATGAATGAGCTTCGGTTATCTTTTCCAATAGAGGTAGCCGATTTTGCCAAAGGCCCAGAGATAATCAAAGCTTATCCCCAGGCAGATGTTATGATCAGCAGAGGATTAATGGTAAATTTATTAAAAGAGCACACCGACAAGCCTGTTGTGGGACTGACCACGACTATTGATGAAATGCTGCAAGCTGTTCAGAAGCTGATAGCCGACGGTGCAGACAAAGTTGGGGTGGTGGCTCACCGCGGCTTTTTGGAAATGGATAATTGGGAATTTGTTCTCAAAGATATAGCTCTCTATGTCAGGCCGTGGAACGTTCTTGAGGATATACCTAAAATATTAGAGGAGCTGAGCCGGCAAGGTGTTAGGGCCATCGCAGGAGATAAAGGAGGTTACACCGAGGCCGAGAAACTTGGCTATACGGTAAATCTTTTGGAATCGGGATTGCTGTCAACCAAAAGAGCGATAAAGGAAGCTTTGAAAATCGCCCAGGCTCAGGAAAGAGAGAGGACCAGAGAACGGGAAAAAAGAACTCATTTTGAGCAGATCTTAGCTCAACTCTATTCGGAAATAGAAGATTCGGCATCCTCAGTGGAGGAACTGGCAGCATCCGCCGAAGAACTTGCGGCAACCAGCCAGGAGTCTTTCCATATTGCGCAAACAACTGCTCAAGAGGTAAACGGCATTACTGAGATTTTGGAAGTCATCCGGCGGGTAGCTCAGCAAACTAACCTACTGGGGCTAAACGCTGCCATCGAGGCTGCCCGGGCAGGCGAACATGGCCGGGGGTTTTCAGTGGTAGCCGAAGAAGTGCGCAAGTTGGCTGATGAGAGCAATAAATCAACCGGGGATATAGAAAAGATGCTGGATAAGTTCAAAGATTCGGTTATTAAAGTCCAGAAAAATGTTGAGCAGAGTGATGTGATAACACAAGAACAAGCTCATGCTACCCAAGCGCTGGCACAGAAACTGGAAAATCTGCGAGTAGTGGGAGAAAAACTGAGAACTATGTCCTAGATAAATCCGGTGGGACAGATTTTCTTCCTTTTTCTGGCAGGTTATGTTATTATCCTCTTATAAATAAGGCAGGTTTTTTAAAAATGCGTCCGGAGAAAATTGAATTTCTTAATAATATTCCGGTTAAAGCTAAAGTCTTGCGGATTGAAAATTATCCGTATCACTGGCATGATGCTCTGGAAATTATTCAGGTCTTACGGGGTTCGGTTAATATCAGCCTGGGCAACGATAATCTATCGCTTAAGGAAAATGATATTGCAATTGTTAATATGAATGAGCTGCACCGTCTTACGCAAGCAGACTCGGAAAACGAAGTGCTCCTTATTTCAATTGATCCTAACTACTACCAAAGCCTGCTGCCGGATCAAGGGTATCTGTTTCTTTATTGTTGTTCGGCTTATCATCAGGGCAGGGCTTTGGAAAAGTATGAAGTACTCAAGAACCATATTTCCCGTCTATTAAAGGCCTTAAGTGAAACATCTTGCCAAGATAACAGAGATACTATCCTAAATCATCTCCAAACCATGCTAGCCTATCTTACTTATAATTTCGATTTTTTACGCTATGGTTACGGGACCGTAGCCTTTGAGGAAAAACAGGTGGCCAGGCTAAAAAGGATAGCGGAATATATCTATCATGATCGTAATTTTGACTCCAAGTCAGGACTTAAACACTTGGCAGCTGAGGTAGATGTCAGTCTCTATCACTTAAGTCATGATATTAAAAGCAAGTTCGGCTTTACCTTTCAGGAACTACTGTTTTACAGCAGGATAGAACAAGCTGCCAAATTGCTTTTAAGTTCAGACCGGCGAATTGTAGATATTACTTGGGAATGTAAGTTTTCTGACCCTAAGTACTTGATTAAGCACTTTAAGCAGTGCTTTGGCCTGACTCCTTCTGAGTTTCGCAAAAGATACAAGGCAGATAACCAAGTTCTTGCCTTTTCCAACTGAAAGAAGATAAGCATTTCTGCTTCCTTCATAACGAAGCCTTTTTGGAGATACTTCAAAAAGGTTTTTTATTTGATCGCAAAATTGTCAATGCGTCCCTTCAGAAATAAAAATACAATAAAAAATGAGGTTATTCTAAAAAACTACCCGCAAAGACGCAGAAGTTCTTTATCATGGGCAAAAAAGGCATCCCCGCCCAGCGTCTGGCAGGGGATAATCGCTATGCTACCGCAGCGGCTATCAGTAGAGAGGGCTGGCAGACAGCAGAAGAGTTGAATCCGGAAAAATTCTTTATCTATGGAGGCCGGGAGGCGGTTACAGATAGGGTAAAGGAAATAGTAAACAAATAATTATTAAAGTAGTTCTTTAAGTGGTGTAAGTTCAGACCATAATATTTGCCACGAGTTATTTTTGGTAGCTCGTGGCTTGTTGCATAATATCCTCAATTCTTTAAGATTTCCTTCAAAGATAATTTTACAATTCAGATCGAGGAAGTTATGCGGCCTGACAAGATTTCTAGGGATATTAAGGTCTATGGCCCCGATTTCCGCTAAAACGTAATAAACAAATTCCGAGCATAAGAACTGTTTGTCATAGCATACTTCCTGGCGGAATAAGCTATGTATAAGCCCCCGGTAATTATATTTATAAAGGTGTTTAGAGGTAATAAAATCATCGATAATTCTATTAGCTTGATCATATTGTTCTTTGGATACTTCTATTTCCATAATTATGCCAGGCAAAGTTTTTTGTAATTTATAAAGTCCCCGATCGATCCTCTCCTGCATGAAGCCGCCGATAACAGGATTATAAGGGACTTTTCGCCCAAAGCTATACATCTGCTTTAACTCACGATCTAGAGATAAAGCTGCATGGGTATACGTTCCTTTTGTGAAAAATTGTATTAATCTGGATAGTACAGTTTTTGTTCTGGTAAGTACGATGTAGAGATGATATTTTTGCATATGAGTACCCCTTGCTTCGATTTAGTTTGTTCACTGAAACAATTATGAGGGACAAGAATTAATAACGAATAAACATTAGATTAAATTTTGATTAATTATTTACTGTCAAGCCTATGGAATGCCGGCAAAAACTATTTTTTGTTTGGCTTAAACTCAGTGAAAAAAAATAGTATTATATAGATACACCACGCCAAGCTGATAGCAAGAAAGATTAGGCACTCTCCTGGAGAGCAAATAAGAAAAGACGAAATCGGCAAAATCTAAGAATAGGAAGAAAGGAAGATTAGAAAGTGACTGAATTAAAAAAGTGGCATAGGACTACAATTGGACAAAGAGTTGTGGATAAATTGCAGAAAAACAACTTTGAAGCAACCTACTGTGAGAATAGGAAGGAAGCCTTGGCTTACATAATGGACAACATTCCCGAGGGCACCAGAATAGGCGTGGGAGGCTCTGCGACCTTAAGGGAAATAGGGTTAGTATCTGGTCTAAGGGACAAGGGTTTTGTATTATTTGATCATAATGAGCCCGGGCTTACCCTTGAAGAAAAGACAGAAATGCGCTATAAGCAGCAAACTTCAGATTTATTTATTTCCAGTACTAACGCTATTACCTTAAAAGGTGAGCTGGTGAATAGGGATGGGCTCGGAAACAGAGTATCAGCGATGATGTTCGGGCCTAAAAAAGTTCTAGTGGTAGCAGGGATTAACAAAGTAGTGAAAGATTTTGAGGAAGCTGATCAGCGGATCAAGATGCTGGCTGCACCTCTGAACACTAAAAGACATGAACTGCCGAACCCCTGCCTGAAAACCGGCCAGTGTGCAGATTGTCAAAGCTCATCCAGAATCTGCAATATGACGACGATCATCCACAGATGTCCGCCGTTAACTAAAATTCAGGTCATAATAATTGGGGAAGATTTAGGTTTTTAATCACGCTTTTTCGGGTCGTGGAGAAGTAAACCCTAAAGGTAAACTGTGCGATTTAAAGCTCGAGGAAAGGACAGAAAGCTTATAGGATAGTCTGATTATTTAGGAAAAGAGGAATTAGAAATTGGTTAGCAAGTTCTCAGAACTTTTATCTATTAAAAAAAGTACAAAGCTAAGATGCTTTGTAAAACTTGGGGTTCTTTTTCTGGTAATTATTATTCTGACAGCGCTTACTTCTTGTTCAAAGCAAGCAGAACAGCCGGTTATTGCTGAGCCGGAGGAAATAACTGACGTTAAAGAAACTCTCCCTGAACAAGAATTAGAAGGCAGAATAAAAGAAGCCTGGGATTACCTTCTGCAGGAAGGGTTAGAACCTGGCGAGAGCATTACTCAGGACGCTGAAGGGGTCGAATTAATAATAACCTGGCAGGAACTATGTGATGATACTCAAGTCATGCTGCTTAATGATTATTTACAGAATGCTATTTCTGACTGGAGTTCGCATCAGGGATATGGACCGGTCAGCTTAAGAAGGGTAACGTTAATATTAAAAGATGGCAAGACGGCAGCCGATATTTACTTTATTGAAGGCAAAGTCTGCGGCGGGGTGACCTACCCGAACGAAGAAATTAATAAAGAACCTAAAGATTATCGTTCCTTGGCAGGAAAGACTTTAGCCCAGATTCGGCAGATTGATTATCCTTTATGGGAAGCTGGAGATATTGAAAAGCCGTCCATCTACTACATTTCGGCTGAGCAGGCTCTAAAGGAAGGTTTTGAAAAAGCCGTTCAGGTTCAAAGCTTAGGTCAGGGACGACTGCTTATTACATATCAAAAAGATACTGAAAGCAGGGTTTATATTTATGATCTTAAAAAAGCTTCAGCCTTTTATTCAGGACTTTCTTTTCAGGATTATCCTAATTTTCGGGTCGAACAGCTAAGAGAAGGCAAAGCAGCCGTAATTCTCGAGGATAAGATACTAATCGTTGAAAGCCAAAGTTTTAAGCTTTTAGAAGAGATTCTATATCCCGATGGAGAAAGAATCAGCCTAGACGATCTTGATATTACGCCCGACGGTCAAACCATAGTTTATAGCAATAATAAAGGATTAACTGTCAGTGATCTCCATTTCAACCACAGTAAAGTTATTGTTGAAGCCAAAATAGGGAGCGATCCCAATGGGATGGATTCTGAAGTGCCCCGATATCCGGTATTTTCACCTGATTCCAGTCGGATCCTGTATAGAATGGTAGGCTATGAATGGCTGGTTGGAACCGGCGTTATAAACAGCGATGGTTCAGGTCACAGCTTTGTGGATGCTGATAGTGAAGAAAATCATTATACTCAATGGTACGATGATAAACATATTTACAGCAGCGGCCCTGCTTATGGAGATTTTAGAAATCCCCTGCTTTATAACGTTGAAACCGGCGAGAAAACCTATCTTGTTCAAGATGCCCCAAGAGACAAGAGAATTGAGTATTATCTGAGTGCCAATAACCAATTGCTTTACCAAGAAGCAGGAATAGAAGAGGACGAGGGGTTAATATTTGGGTTTATTGATATTACCAGTCAAACCTGGCACCATCTTTTCGAGCTCCCGGGCGTAAATACTTTTGATTTTTATAGCATCGCCTATGATCAAGATAATAACACCATTGGATTTATTGTTCATAACCATCCTCTCTGGTCCAGACCTGCTGTTTTAGTAGGATATAAGTAGAAAAACAAAAATAAAAGCACATCATACTACAATAACGAGAGTATTAATAGTATTAAGACTTAAGTTGAGAGAACTTACTTTAAGCGATCTTTGGCAAGACATAAGAATTGTTGCCTTATTAACGGTCAGAAAATCATCGGTAGTTGGACCCAAGATACCTTTGACTTTTGTGCCGTCCAGCAGCCTGATCGCGGTAAGGCAAGAGACTGTTGAATCCTTAGATCTCAGGAGAACATCTTTTCCAATCATTAGGTTCTATTCCTCTCTTAATGATAAGCTATTATTAAATTATGTTTTGGATTATAGTTTGGAGACAAGCTTCTAAGAATTAGATTAGATACCATTTTAAGAAAACTCAAAGCATAAAACGATTATTAAAAAGGTATAAATAATTATTACAAATAATGGGACAAGCAGATGTCTTGTTACATAAGTTATACAGAGAGGAAAACATGAACAAATGAGGGTAGGAAATGAAGAACCATCCGTATAAAAAAAAATACGTTGTTACTCAGACATTTCTCAATCCCAATAAAAGGTATTCTTCCGGTTATCATTTAGGAATTGATTTAGTAGGGCTTGAGGACAAAAATATTTACGCTGTTCAGGCTGGGACAGTTATATCAGCGGCTTATGATCCCAGTTTCGGCAATAATGTCATTGTCAGACAAGTTGACGGGCTGTACGCCAGATATAGTCATTTAGAATCATTAAAGGTCACAGTCAGCCAGAGCGTAAGCAGCGGACAAACAGTAATCGGGGTTGAGGGCAGAAGCGGCAATGTTGTCGGCGGAGGGGACCCCAGACACTTAGATTTAAGGATATCCAGGACACCTTCGCACACTGACGATCCGGGATGGTACCTCAACCCGGGTGATTACCTTGGTTTCCCTAATGAGTTAAACTATGTCGTAAGACCGGAGGGCGAGGAGATGACCAAAATAGCAAATGTAATATTGTGCAGATCAGAAATTGATAAAAGAGCAGCGGGTTATTTAGCAGATTATTTGAGGTGTAAAGTAATTGACTTTGATCTGCTGCCGCCGACCGTTTTAGATGAGGTGTTTGAACATGTTTATGTTATCGGCACTTCGGAAAAGCCGATAGCTAAGGCTATAAATATATATGGCCTGGACAGATATGATACTTGCCAAAAAGTTCTCAATATGATTACCGGAGCCCGCAGGACTAAAGCGGATTAACAAAATAGATTAGTTGGGTTAATTGATGGATAAGACTACGGTAAAATAATACTATTTAAAATTAGTCCTGCTTTTTAAGCAGGACTAATATTTTAAGGGGATCTTTAAAATCAGGTAATGTCCTGGCGGCCCAATACAGTGCTTCTTAACCAAAGCCGCGCAGGTTTTAACTCTGATTCAGGCTGAGTTTCAGCTGAATTTGGGGGATGCGAAGCAGCACCTGGAGGGGGCAAAACCGGTGAAGATAACGGTTTCGAAATTGGCGGGAAGCCCGGATAGAACTTGGTAAAAACACATTTAAGATCTAGATCTACTTGGAGCCGGCCGGTTGAGGAGGGCAGAATAATTCTTTGGTAACGGGTGCCGGAATTAACGTTTGTCGTGTAAACTCTGTTTAAAGCATCGACATACTTAATTTCTGCTGTGTAATTATAGATCGCGATGGCTAAAGATTGTTGGTCTAGAGAAAGAGGTATAAGCTTTTCGATCAGAGTAATATTTTTAACTGAGCAGGAAATAACCTCCTTTGTTTTGTCGTCTACACTTTTCCAAAGCAGGTTATTATCTTCCCGCCGAGTCAAATATAGCACCCGCTCACAATTGATACTTACTGCTTGAAACAACAGTTCAGCAGATACCTTAGTACTTGCAGACACTTTAGGATCTTTAGTATTTAAGGTGGAAAATTGATCAACAGGAATCGCGGGTACCCTAAGCACCGTTTGCTGCCTGATACTGAAGAGCAGATTTTCTTCCACAACGATTAGTAAGCTGCCCTCCTGACCCTTTGGCCCCACATGAAAGGTATTGTTTAGGTTAGTCGTGCTTGATGTAAAAGCCATAATAAAACCTACTTAAATACTATTTAAACACTACATAAACACTACATAAACACTACATAAACACTGCATTACCCATATTCCTCAAACCAGCCGATTATCTGAAAACTTCTGATAGTACTGCTGACCATCTTTTGTTCCATTTCTTTTTATCGAAATTTAAAGCAATTTCTCTTCCTCTTCTCCCCATAAGCTTTCTTTTAGCGCTGTCTTGGACTAACTCTTCGATGCTTGCAACTAAGTTCTGAACGGAAGGTTTAATTAGATAACCGTTAAACTCCTGAATCACGAGATCAGATAGGCCCCCGGCATAGCCAACGATTACAGGTTTACCGCAAGCCATAGCTTCCAATGCCGCCAGGCTGGTCCCTTCGGTTGAACGGGAAGGAATCAAAACGATATCAGCTTGCTGATATATTACCGGCATCATCTCAAAAGGTTTCCAATAATAATAGCAGCGCTCTTGTTTAGCGGCCCATTGGGACATTAGCATCTCTACGGTGTCGTCATGTCCCCGGCCGCAGAAATGAAATTCTAGCTGAGGATATTTTTTGGTTAGAATTTCTGCTGCCCGCATGGTCTCGTTTACGCCACGAACCGGAACCATTCTGCGGGGAAACAGGATTCGGATTTTATCATGAGTCTGGGCTGCCTCTTCAGGCGGACAAAAGAGCTCACTATCAACATAGTTCGGTAGATATTCCCATTTATGATAATAACCCGGCAGAGTAGCGTTAAAAAAATTAATTGTGTTGGTATCCACCGAAACAAGCTTCTGAGGTCCGTTTAGAGCTATTCCCATCCGTCTAAGCCATTCCTGCCGGGTTTCCTGTTTACCGGTAGAGATATCAAACCCCGGCCAATCCCAATAGACACCGTGGCTAATCGCGATACTTTTTTCCCGGGCTATCGGATAAGCAAGGGATAAGAGAAAATAAATAATATAATCATAGGACATGGCGTTTTCATAGAATGCCATGTTGAGTTCGGGAAAGGTATTGTACTCAGTTTTATTCACAGGGAGACCATGGATCTTAATGCCATCAAATTCTTTTGTCCAGCTATCCCCTATTTGCCAGACTTCAACCTGAAACCCCAGATCTCGCAAAAGGCGGCAAAGATCCACCTGATATCGCTCTGCTCCCCCCATAATTATCCGCTCACCCTTAGGGTGGAAAAAATTTGTTGTTAGTAACGCCACTTTTTTCATCAGTCTTTCATACACCTCTATTCAAGCTATTGCCCATTTAGGAAGACGCTTTGGTTGATAACCTGACTGAAACCAGCCAGGTTATCAAATAAATTCCTGCAGTAATTCTCTGTTCCTGGAAGGGTAGTACCTAGCTGAGTGGGGAAGCTTGGGATACAAAAACTAAATCCACATTAAGGTCCAGGTCTTGGACTATACTGCCGCTATTGTCCGGCAGGCTTACTACAAATGTTAATACTTCTTCGTCAGTAGAGGGTAAAATCCGACCGCCGGCGGGCTGTTCCACTAAACCCGAAACAGGGCCGTTATAAAGCTCTGTAGCATCTTGATTTATAGCAATATTCAAGCGATCAGCTAAAATCTGCGCCTGAGCCGCACTGGTTGTGCCACCTGCGCTCCAATCGGCAAAAATAAAGTAATAAGCATCTACAGCCCCGTCGTTGGTAACCGAAAGCTGGGGGGAACCCAAAGATTCTCCTGGAACAAGGTTGGCCGGAGAAAAGAGGGCAGTAGTAGGGCTTAGCGTTAAAGCTACATCGCCGGTTCCGGCACTGCTGCCGCTGCTTGTACTGCTAATAGTAAATGGCATGGTCCTCAAACTCCTTTAGCACTAAAATTCTACTAAAACAATATATGAATTCAGGTGGACAAGTGTTCAACCCATTTCTCAAGCTTCACTTTTTCCGGAGGCCAGAGAATGCTTTTGTAGTGTTCCTGGCTCATATATTTAGAGCCAGGATCCTGCCCGACAGCACGGTCATATTTGGTAAGATTATTAGCCGCGTTGGCCCACCCTAAGTGTTTGATTCTAACAGTGCTTTCATAGTGCTGCAAGCGCCTGTAAGCGCTTGGAAGGCGGCCGCAGTGAAACTTAAGCGCCGGCCAGTCTGAACTTAAAGCGGGGAGATACCTTACCATATAAATTGAAAAGCCGCGCCGCCAAGGATTCCAAAGACCATCACACCGGTAATATTCTTCACTTTCCCAACAATCAAAGAGACGAAAGCTGATAGCATTAAAGTATTTCTGTCTTAACAAATACGGGCTCTCTTTAATTATGCTCTCTTCCAGGAATTCATCCGCATCAACAGCCAAAATCCATTCGGGATTATCATTTTGGGTGTGGTGCCACAGTTTCTCCCTAAGTATGGCTTCGTTTTGTAAAAAAGTAGAATGGCTTTGGCGGTGAAGTGTAACATTTGGGTAGCTGAGACATACCTCGGCTGAATTATCCTCAGAAGCATCATCCAGAATTACTATCGAATCTACATACTTACTTAATGAGTCCAGGCATGGCCTTAGATAACGATCTGCTTCGTTACGAACAAGCATCATAGCAGTTAGTTTAGGCATTAATAGATCACCTGCTTCACCAGTCATAAAGTGATTACTTCGCTAAGAGAACGACAGCAGCTTGTCTATCATATGTTGAAACAAATGGAGATGTACCTCTGACTGAAACTTCTAAAATTCCGGACAAGTTTTAAAAAATCTTGTCCAAGAAGAGTGACAGATTGACAAGTCCTTCCATATTATAAATTAAGCCTTGCTAAAGAGCCTAAAATCAACAGAAGGAAGTGATTGTAGAGAATGGCTAATCAAGTAAGTCCTGGACCATGTTCAGCTGAAGGATGCCCTCCACCGACCGAAATAGCATGTATTGTAGTAGATAAGGTATATGATAGTTGCTATCAGGTTGAGGACAGAACAAGAATAACTACGGTTACAACAGGTGATGGTAATGAGTGGCCGACTGGAGTATTTGTAGTAGGCCAGGTGGTACCTTGTGCCCAAACGACTGGTTCAGAAATAACCTGTACCGAAATATCAAGAACTCCGGCCGGTGATGGGTTTGTGACTGTAACTGTTCTGGTGTCTGTTCCTGTTACTCTGACTAACCCCAACGATCAAGAGGAAAGTGTCGATAGAATTTTTAACTTTACCAAAACTGCAACCTTATTCTGTCCAACAGGTGTAGATCCAGATTGTTCCAGAAGCACCCTTATGTTTTGTAATTGCGTAATCACCCAGGTAGGTGACGAGACTGTAGAAATAACTTGTGATTTTCAATTGTGCTTAGTTATGGAGTGTATACTGACCGTGCAGTTATTAGTGCCGTCTTATGGTTTTTGTGTGCCAGCGCCTTGCACAGTCTTGCCAGGAGTATGCCCTCCTCCTCCACCTACGTGCTAGGATTTGCAAACCAAAAATGCAGGCAGAAACGCCTGCATTTTTTATGCGTAAAAACTGGTATCCATCTAATAATCTTATTAATAGCGCTTAATTATCAATTAATTGCTCTAATTGTTTTAAACTCTGCAGGAAAGAAGTTGGTAACGGTACTTTTGCTTCGCTTGATTTCCGAACACTAGCACTAGAGTTAGGCACAGGTTTACGGAAAGTACTCTTAATAATAACCCGGCCTTCCATATTATTGCTGTTCAGAAAAGTCGGACTAAAAATAGGAAGAGGCGCTTCATTGGGGTGAATAAAGTAGTGAACCTTGCTATCCGGAGGGGGATGGAAGATGTCTGCTTTGCCCTGGCCGAGTTTTTTTGCGCCTTTCCTGGATAAGGCACTTTGGAGTAAAGTCCTTTGCTTTGGAGAGGTTTGAGTTATAGAATTGGCTAGTTTATTTGGCTTGGAGCTGACAGTATACTTAGCTGTTTGCTCCGTTGACTCATTGTTTAAGGAAGATTTTGTCGCGGTATCCCAGCACTCTTGCAGCATTTTTAGTTTTTTTGGAGAGGTCTTGCTGCCATATAAACATAAAATATTGTCAGCCAAATGCTCTGAAATATTGTTCTGGGAATTATTTAAGAATTCCGGGTTACAGAACTCGATAATTATCGACGGTACTGGGGAGTTGAGCATTTTTTGGTACTTAAGCGAGGTTAAGTGTCCGAAGTAAGAAACAAGCTTATAAGAAGTTTTGGGTGTGCTTTCAAAGTCTTTCATTAAACCACCGAGAATAGCCAGGCTTTTTTCCTTAGCCTTAAGAGAATAGTATAAATGCACTTGAGGATCAGGATCTTGTGCAGTTTGACTTAACGCTAAAAAAATTTGGAAATCCAGGACGTCTGATAGCTCAGGGCGCATCTCGGGCTTCTGATCAATGATCACATTAGCTCCCTGGCGGTAGAGCTTGTTTTTAAATTCCAGAGCAAGGTTATAAAGTGTGCGATCTTTGGTTAAAAGCTTGATCAGCAAGGTAACATTTAATAATGGAGGAAGCAGCTGCCAGGAAATATCGTCTATCCGGATATAATCCAATCCCTTGGAGTCACATTCATCTAAGAAGATTTTAAGATCCTGCTGGGACAAAGAGCCGTATTTGTTATCATTCAAAAAGAAGTCAGCCATAAGGTTTCCTCGCTTCCAGTCGAAAAAATCAGGGGTTAGTACATATTTTATGCTGCTTGCCTCCTAATGTGCAAAAGCACAGACGCGCAGAAACCACTTACAGGATTGCCGCTAATTCTGACAGACTAATCACCAAAGGACGTTCCAACGAACACCCTTTGATGCTGCTTATACCGATAAGGGAACTTGGACGGTTATTAATAGTACAAATCTCCTGAAAGGTTAAGGGTGAAAGCAAGTGCGATTGTTGCGGATAAGTCCAATTCTGACCGTTATCAGAAGAAGAGAAGTAAAAAAAATCATTACTTGAAGAAATAAGTAAAAGCATGGTAGGCGGATCTGCCAGCAGATGGTATGAAGAATAGCTATCAAAATTGAAGATCCGGGAACGCGTTACCGATTGTTTTTTGGTCAGTAAGTCGATTCTCATTAAATAAAGGTTAGCATATCCGGATGACAGATCTTTAACTACCAAGATCAGAGCTTCTTCAACTACCCAATGTTTTAAGATAAGATCAGAATGGTTCTTAAGCAGGATATCTGCAGATAAGACTTGGCCCGTCTGCCTGGAGGCAGAAAGCACCTTAAGTGTTGTTCCGCTCTTATCGAGAAGATAAAGGGTAATAATTTCTTGATCTGCGGTAAAGAAAAGAGGGCGAGAACAAGTTTCCGGAATATTTATCCTTTTTGCAGCAGACAGTGCTTTGTTCATACTATAGAAGTACTGAAATCCTGCCGGAGTTTTAGCCAAAGTATGAAAATTATTAGCAGAATCAATATAGGTTAATAGTTCGTCCCATTTTGTAACGGGAAGAGGAGTTCTCCGCCAGGAGTGGTTATCCCAAAGCAGATAATAAGCTCTCTTAGCTTGGTTCAGCAAAATAAGGTGCAGCTGACCTTGGAGGTCGACAAAGGGATGCAATTTATAGGCATTTGAAATAGATAACGAGTTCAGGATAAGATTATAAGAATAGCCGGTGGACGTAGGATTAAAGAACCAAAGTTGATCTCCGGCGGGGGTTTGCAGATATCCAGTCAACAGACTCACCCCTTCTAAACGGTAGAATTAACGCGATGTATAATATGTGCTAAATAAAGAGATTAGAATGGAAATAACCAGTAACTTATTAGGGGTTGTCTTAATAAAATAAACAAAGAGCTTATTAACAACGCAAGAACAAGAATTAAAGAAATTCTGATTCATACTTCACGTAAGAATAATGAGCTAGGACAAAAGGAGACAGATAAAATGAGCTGGTATAATGAGAAACTATCAAAGATTAAACAGCAGAACGAAAAATATTGGCGGGATAACGCTGCTTCTAAGCAATCAGAAACGGGATCAGAAGAGAAGATCGATTCTATTATCTTAATAATTACCGACATGCACACCGAGGAAGACTTCAACAAAATTAAACAAGAATTCTTATATGTCGAAGGGATTAAAGAAGTAAACCATTACCTCCCTAAAAAGATTCAGGTCCGTTACGATAGCCGATTATTAACCCTGCAGCATCTTGTGATAATCCTGGAGAAAACAGGCTATAACTATATTAAAAGAGCCTGCAAGAATTGCAGCTAACGTCAGGGTATCAATCTGGAATATATTAATTTTCCTCTCGTCCTGTATAATACCGGAACAAAATCAGGTACAATACTTTTTGTTCCGGTTCTACATATTGGCCGGCTTTTTGATGAATGATAGGAGTAAAATATTTTTATGGAAAGAAGTGAAGGGATTCAGGCTTTTTTTACGTCTCTAATAAAAGGAGTTATATTTTGAGATTATTTAAGGGGTAGAATCCAAGGCCTAAAATATTGTATTCGGAGGTATAAAATGCCATTAGACGTTGTTGAAGAATTTCTGGAACTTATTAAGTTTAACAGCCCTTCGCGCAAAGAAGGTGAAATTGCTGCTTATCTCCAAAAGAGATTACAGGATTTAGGGGCTGAGGTTCATGAGGACGGTTCGAGCAGCAAAACAGGCAGTGATACCGGGAACATTATTGCTCTTTATCCGGGGGATAAAGCAAAACCTACAGTGTTGTTGTCTGCCCATATGGATACCGTAGCTCAGAAAGAAGGAATGGTTCCTGAGCTAAGGGACGGTGTCATTTACAGTGACGGTGAAACAATCCTAGGTGCCGACGATAAGGCAGGAATTGCAGTAATTCTAAGTGTACTAAGTGTCCTGCAGAAGAACAAGAACATACCGCATGGCCCGGTAGAAGTGTTATTAACAGTACAGGAAGAGGTAGGCCTGATAGGGGTTAAGAACCTGGATTATAAACTTAAGTCTGAGTATGGCTATGTTCTGGACGGGGACGGTCCGGTCGGTACTGTTGTAAATGCCTCACCTTCTCATATTACCTTAGATATTGTAGTTGAAGGCAAGGCTGCTCATGCCGGATTAGCCCCGGAAACCGGGATAAATGCCATTGTTGCAGCTTCGGAAGCAATTGCCGCTATTCCTTCCGGCAGATTGGATCCGGAGACTACCAGTAACTTTGGGATTATTAGCGGCGGTAAAGGCCGGAATATTGTGGCTGATCGTGTTGAGATTACAGCTGAAGTAAGGAGCCGCAGTAAAGAAAAACTGGAAAAAGAAACAAACAAAATGCTTCAGAAATTTGAAGAAATAACTGCCAAACACCAGGCTAAGCTCAATGTAAAAAAGGAACTAGCCTATGAAGCTTTCCTGATAGAGCCTGGACAGCCTGTAATCATGAATGCTCAAAAAGCCGGGGAAAAGCAGGGAATTGAGGTTCGCCTGCAGGCTACCGGAGGCGGCCTGGATGCCAATATTCTTAATTCCAGGGGGATACCCTGCGTTGCTCTGGGCTTGGGCAATGGCAACCCTCACACTAATGAGGAGTACCAGAATATTAAAGAATTGGAAAAGGCAGTTCAGTTTATATTAGGTATATTAAGTGAGGCCTAATACTCTAAAAAACTATACTAAAATTAATAGGTGCAAATCTTTCCAGAGATTCTCGGAAGACCTTTATATTCATAAGCTGTAATGAGGTGACGATTTATGTGGGAACGTATTCGTCGGGAACTGCTTATTGAATATTATTGGTGGAAAAGACACCGCGGCAAAAAACGTCGTTTGGATAGTCCGCTTGGTGGAATGGGAATACTACTTATTATCTTAGGAATCATTGTGCTGGTAATAATCGGTCAGATTATTGCGGCCTTTTTCCGCAGTTTCATACCTTTGGTTAGCGGTGCGCAAGTAGCAGGAGCGTATTGGTCAGCGGTCTTTTTGGCAATAAAGGTCAGTTTTTTCCTGCTGCTTTTGCTGGCCGGCCTGCTTATAATCCTTTTTTTAAGACTTACCGGACGGAAGAGGTAGTTATATGTCAAGAACTGCTTTTTATTGGATTAAAACGTAGGATAACGTAAGATACTTTACGATATTGAGATAATGTCCAAGCCTTATTGAAGCTTCTGGTAAGATCTGTTAAAATCTATTGATTGAGGGGGTTATGATTTGGAAACATACACCAATATCCTAGCTCAGATTTTTAATGTTATTATGATTGCCGTGCAAGTCATAATTATTTTTGTTACTTTTTACTATTTTACCCTTTCCTTGATCAGCATGCAGAGAAGAACGGAAAAAAAGAATTATACTCCCGTTAATAGATTTGCGGTGGTTGTGGCTGCTCATAACGAAGAAAAAGTAATTGCGCCACTTATCGAAAATCTGAAGAATTTGGACTATCCCCGAGAACTGTTTGATATTTTCGTGGTTGCCGATAATTGTAGTGATAAGACGGCGCTCTTGGCAAAAAAAGCCGGAGCTACCGTTTTCCAGCGGTATAATGACCAAAAGCGGGGTAAAGGCTATGCTCTGGAATGGCTGTTCGCTAAAATATTTGCTTTAAACCGGCCTTATAATGCTTTCGTTATCTTTGATGCGGACAACCTTGTCAAGGAAAACTTCCTGACGGAGATGAATAACAAACTTTGTGAGGGAGAGAAAATCATCCAGGGGTATATCGATTCCAAGAATCCCTATGATACCTGGGTAACTAATACCTTTTCCATTGCTTTTTGGCTGATGAACAGGCTAGTTCAGCTGGCCCGCTTTAATATGGGGATTTCCAATACCTTAGCCGGCACCGGAATGTGTATTTCTTGTGATGTTTTGAAAAAGGTCGGCTGGGGAGCTCATTCTCTGACCGAGGACCTGGAGTTTACTATGAAAGCTCTGCTTTATGGGATTAGAACCAGTTGGGCTCATGATGCCAAAGTTTATGATGAAAAACCGCTGACTTTTATGCAATCCTGCCGTCAAAGGAAACGCTGGGCGCAAGGCCAGGTCGATGTTGCCGGGCGTTATTTGTTCCTTTTGTTAGTTAAAGGATTCCGTGAAAGAAAATGGATGTATTTTGATGCCGCCTTGCATCTCTTTCAGCCCTATTTCACGATGATTGCGTCTACTTTCTTAGTAATCCAGCTTTTCTCCTTCTTACAGCCTTATTACACTAACCTATTTTATTACCTGCCTTGGGTAATTTGGCAAGCAATATCCGCCGGGATTACGGTCTTTCCCTTAATAGCCCTGTATTTAGACAGAATACCCTGGAGAGCTTATTGGGGGATGATTCTCTACCCAATTTTTATGTACAGCTGGATACCGATTATCTTTGCCGGTTTTGTTCACCGCCATCACCGGGAGTGGTCCCATACCCGGCATACCCGCTCCATCCGCTATGATGAAATTATCAGTGAGGAAAAGGTTGCCTCGAAATAAGACTTGTTCTAAGTTATACTTAGGGTTTATTGGCGGCCGCAGATAATAAAAAGTGCTTTTGTGCTTATGTTGCAAAAGCACTTTGTTTACGGTACTTTAATTTTTTTAGGTCAGTCAGATAACGGAAGAGCTGTGTGGTACCGAATTTTCCAAATCCACTGTTTCAGAGTTGTGTAAGAAACTGGACCCCATTGTGAACGCTTGGAATAACCGGGACTTGCGGGAAAGATGCTATCCTTTTGTCTTGGTGGACGCTTTCGTACTGAAGATTCGTGAAGACGGTCGCGTCCGTTCCCGGAGCGCTATGATCGCTATCGGCATAAATACCGAAGGCTACCGGGAAGTTTTAGGTCTCATGCTGGGCGACAGTGAATCCGAAGCCAGTTGGAGCCAGTTTTTTTCCTGGCTTAAAAGCCGTAACCTGCGTGGTGTCGAACTGGTAGTATCAGATGACCATGGCGGCCTGGTCAAGGCGGTTCGCCGCTACTTCCAAGGTGTTACCTGGCATCGCTGCCAAACCCACTTTATGCGTAATATCATGGACGCTACGCCTAAGTCGGCAAAAGAAGAGCTTTATCCGCATCTGCGAGCGATTCTGGATGCGCCTGATTTTGACTGGATGGTAATTCTGTGTTAATAATGTAAATTGAGTAAAACCATTTGAAGCTGTTAACTATAATAGTTTGTATTTGGGGGATGCAAAAATGGCTTGGAAGCAAATTGAAGCGCTACTAGAAAAACAAGGAATCTTTATGGGAGCCAAATCATCTTATGAAAAAGCCCAGGCGGTAATTGTCGGCCTGCCGATGGATTTTACCGTCAGCTACAGGCCGGGAGCGCGAAGTGGGCCATTGGCGATCCGCAATGTCTCCCAAGCTATTGAAGAATACAGTTTTTATCAGGATAAGAGCCTGGAGGATTATCGATACTGCGATCTAGGAGATGTTGGCCTTCCTTTCGGCAATGTTGGTGCTTCCTTAGACCTAATCGAGCAAACAGCGGAGATTTTGCTTGAGGACAGTAAATTTCCAATATTCCTGGGGGGAGAACACCTGGTCACTTATCCTCTGCTTAAAGCCTTTGCTCGCAAATACCCCGAACTGCGCGTTATTCAATTTGATGCCCATGCCGATCTACGCAGGGATTACTATGGCGAAGACCGCTCCCATTCTACGGTAATGCGCAAAGCTGCCGAGCTTCTAGGCCCGGGGAAAGTTTTTCAATTTGGGATTAGATCCGGCATTAAGGAAGAGTTTGTATTTGCGAGAGATAATACCAGGCTGTATACGGAAGAAGTATTACAACCCTTGCATGGCGTACTTCAAGAATTAAAGGGTAAGCCTGTCTATGTTACTTTAGATATTGATGTTGTTGACCCTGCTTTTGCTCCCGGTACGGGAACCCAAGAGCCCGGAGGCTGTACTTCCCGCGAAATTATCCTTGCTGTCCAGCTCTTAGGAGAACTACAGGTGGTCGGCTTTGACCTGGTGGAAGTTTGCCCCCAGCTTGATTTCAGCGAACGGACGGCGATACTCGCAGCTAAACTAATTAGGGAAGGAATAATATCTTTTCTCAAATGAAAACATATCTTGCCCAATTTGTTATAGTTGGAAAGAGCATCGGCCAATTGACTATAGCTTGGAAAGTTGAAACAGAAAAAGATGCTTTGGGCAGGATAAGCAGCAAATATATTTGTAATTGGTGATTTAGACAATAATTGCCTAGGTTTTTCGGTAAAAAACTCTTTGACACAGTATCGATATTTGTGTATACTATAATTCGTCACAGTGAGACTGGGGCGATTAGCTCAGCTGGGAGAGCGCCTGCCTTACAAGCAGGATGTCGGCAGTTCGATCCTGTCATCGCCCACCATTGTCGATGTTCGAATATCGAACCTCGTATCTCGAACTTGGCCCCGTGGTGTAGTGGTTAACATGCCTGCCTGTCACGCAGGAGATCGTCGGTTCAAGTCCGATCGGGGTCGCCATACTCGATGCCTCGGTAGCTCAGTTGGTAGAGCAGAGGACTGAAAATCCTCGTGTCGGCGGTTCGATTCCGTCCTGAGGCACCATTTATGCGGGTGTAACTCAGTGGTAGAGTGTCACCTTGCCAAGGTGAAAGTCGCGAGTTCGAATCTCGTCACCCGCTCCATTTTAATTAATCAGTTTGGCGGCATAGCCAAGTGGTAAGGCAGAGGTCTGCAAAACCTTTATTCCCCAGTTCGAATCTGGGTGCCGCCTCCAAAATTAATATGCCGAAGTGGCGGAACTGGCAGACGCACGGGACTTAAAATCCCGCGGGGCTTAAACCCCGTACCGGTTCGATTCCGGTCTTCGGCACCATATATGGGTTTGTAGCTCAGCTGGTTAGAGTACTGCGTTGACATCGCAGGGGTCGGAGGTTCGAGTCCTCTCAAACCCACCATAATTTGGAAATTGAGCTTTATCTTATTGGGAGATAAAGCTTTTTATGTTGAGAATATTAATTTGTCCGTAAACTCGCTTATTGGGCGGGTTTTTTGTTTTTATTTATTTGATTGGAATATTAAAAAATAGATGCCTTTGACGAAGAGTTAGGACACTTTCTCAATTCCGGTTTTTTCTTTAAGGAAGTCGGTGCTAGCAGCCAAGCCCGCACCATTTAAGAAAATCCTCATATATTGTACTAAAAGCTGACAAGCAATATAGGAGGAATGATACGTTGAGCAAAGAGTGTAGTAAAAAGAAAAATAAAAATAATGCTCCAAATAACGCCCCGAATAATGCGCCCAATAACAATAACGCCCCTAATAATAATAACGTTGTTGTTCCGCCGATTATTATCAGTAATGGTAGTAGTGGGGATGCGGCAACTCAAGGCATCAGATTTGTATTTGCTCAGAATCCTGCTGAATTCGCTCCGGAAGATCCCTTGCCAATACTTCTTACTACGGTACCTTTTCAAACCAATGTCGGAGATAGAGTGAAGCTGGATGCTATGGTTCAGATCAATATTCAAACCGATGGTGACAATGGACTAGCTGCGCGTTCAACGAAACTTCGAATAGATAGAGCAACACAGCTTTTGGGGCAAGATACCCCGACTACCGAAACCGTAATTGAAGTCACGGTTAACGATGAAGGGATAAATAACCCGCCCTTGGGTATTAGTTATACAAGGCTTGCTACTTTAACCTGGGTAGATACGCCCCCGGCCGGGATTTCATCCTATACTTTCCGTGTAGGTGGAGCCGGAGGCGCAAATATTGAGGAGGTAATCTTCTCCAACCGTACTTTAAATGCCATCATTTTCCCGATTGGCAGTAGTCTGAGTTAAATAAATTAGTCGATATTATTACAAGCTTTATTTGTTATAGAGCTTGTATTTTTTTGTAGTGGGAGATTGAGGAAAAGCTCCGTCGGTAGAGCAGAGGACTGAAAGTCCTCTTGTCAACGGTATGATTCCGGTCTCGGCTCATACCTCAAAAAGAAAAAATGAAGGCACTGTGAGCTAAAGTCCAGAAGATAGAAATTTGTCATAATAATTGCTGGAAAATGGCATAATGTAACAGATAATAATTCTGTGATTCAGCACGTTGGGTATTCGGATATCTGGCGATTTTCTTTTTTGTATCCGGACTCTTATCGTTCAGTGTTGGTCTATTATGGGGGAGCTACACTCAGAATAGTAAGAAAGAAGCTGGAAACTATAATTTTAGTGATTATTAAAATTTTTGAGGATTGAATTAGATGCTTTATATACTAACATTTGCGTGCTTCTTTGTTTGGCTGATTATCTTAATTCGCAAGGGAACCCTATCTTGGCATGCAATAATGGTATCATATGTAGTTTCTAACTTTACAGTCGACATGCTGGAAGTACTCTTCAACCTGCTCCTGGGACTATATAAGTTCCCGACCCATCTGGCAGCTGACCCTATCAAAGATAATCAACTGGGAATCATTTTTGCTGATGCCTTAATTTTACCTGCAGTGTTTACGATTCTCGTTTATTATGTCAAGAATTATAATCAGTGGAAGGTATCTCTGTTGTTTACATTTTTGTTAACAGCATTGGAGATAATCTATCTAAAACTTGGCTATCTGCATTATAATCACTGGAACACAGTGTTTTCTTTATTAGTTTACATTGCAGGCTTTCGTATAATCGCTTATTTCGCCGAACGAATAAAGAGTTATAATCCGCCGATAGCTTATTCTGTGCGTATTCTCTGTTTCGTGTACACAATTAATATGTGGATTTCCGCCATAGTCGGAATGCCGGTGCTGGAATTATATCAATATAAACCAGGCCTGTTTAATAACTTTATGGCAGATGACCGTTTCATAGAATTATACTTTGGAGTATCAATAGGTATAATATGTGCTCTGACTTTTCCGAGAGTATCTGCTCGTTTAAAGGCGCTTATACTGCTTGGTTTGACCTGTGTCGGTGTAATTTTTGCCTTGTTTAGTTACTATAAAGGATGGTTAATCTACCATTATTGGAACCATTCACTAACCCTACTGCGGTATTTGCTGCCTTCAATCTTTATTTTGCTTTATGATCGTTGGGAAAAGACCTATGAGGCTTATTGTAAATCGACATTTGCCCAAGGATAATTGCTTTATAAAACAGCAGGATTTGGTGAATAATACTTTTGGAGAATTAACTTAAGAAAGGGCTGGACCTAATGGGCAAGCATAAAAAGAACGCTAAGGCCAAATCGTCTTTGACTGTCCGCGATCCGATTTATTCAGAATATGACCAGCAAAAAGAACGCAATGTTCAGGAGTTAAACCGTAAAGGTAAGCCTTCTGATAGATAATTGTCCAACCGAAGCCAGTGGGTTAAATTATCAAAATTATGTGGCAAGTTTATTTAGTAAGGTTATTTCGTAGAGTTATTAAATGCTTTAAACTTAAAAATGGATGGAAAGAAACTGTAGGCTTCCATCCCTTTTATTTTTTCAGGTTTGACATCCTTACTTTTGTTTAATATATTTACTGAAGAAAATAAATTAGAACTTAACGCACTAAAGGCGGTGGTTCACATTAAGCTTTTTCAAGGTAAAGCTCCTATCTATGAAGCTCTGCAGAACTATAAAACCATGCGGGTAGTCCCGTTTGATGTTCCCGGGCATAAACAGGGCCGAGGAAACCCCGAATTAAGAGATTTTTTAGGCGAGAAATGCCTGGCGGTTGATGTTAATGCTATGAAGCCCCTCGATAATCTGGGACACCCCGTTTCCGTTATTAAAGAGGCTGAGGAGTTGGCGGCCGACGCTTTCGGTGCTCACCACGCCTTTTTTATGGTCAACGGCACTACCCAGGCTGTTCAGACCATGATTATGAGTGTCTGCAAGCAAGGGGATAAAATCATTATGCCCCGCAATGTACATAAGAGTGCCATCAATGCCTTGATTATCTGCGGAGCAATACCGGTTTATGTTAATCCGGGGGTAAATAATAAATTAGGAATACCTCTGGGAATGGCGCTGAGCGATGTGGAAAAAGCGATCAGAGAAAACCCGGAGGCTAAAGCTGTTTTAGTCAATAACCCTACCTATTATGGGATTTGCTCCAACCTGAAGGCTATTACCGAGCTGGCCCACCGGCATAATATGTATGTTTTAGTTGACGAGGCTCATGGCACCCATTTTTATTTTGGGGATAATCTGCCTTTAAGCGCCATGGCGACCGGGGCTGATATGGCGGCGGTCAGTATGCATAAAACCGGAGGGAGTTTAAGCCAAAGCTCTTTGCTGCTAATCGGCAGCCGTTTAGACATCGGTCATGTGCGCCAGATTATAAACCTTACCCAGACTACCAGCGGTTCCTATTTGCTTCTAACTTCTTTAGATATTTCCCGCCGCAACCTGGCTCTAGATGGCAAGAGGATATTCGCCAAGGTCATGTCCTTAGCGGAATATGCCCGGGAGGAAATCAATAGGATTGGCGGTTATTATGCTTTTTCCAGTGAACTTATTAATGGCGATTCCATATATGATTTTGACCGCACCAAGCTTTCGGTGCATACTAGGGATATTGGCCTCGCCGGGGTTGAGGTGTATGATATACTAAGGGATGATTACGATATTCAGATCGAATTTGGTGATATTGGCAATATCTTAGCCATAATATCCGTAGGGGATCATGCTCAGGCTTTGGAACGCCTGGTTTCTTCCCTTTCGGAAATAAAGAGGTTGAAGATGCGGGATAAAACGGGGATGTTTGACCATGAGTATATTAATCCCGTTGTTGTGCTGACCCCTCAGAGAGCTTTTTATGCCCGGCAGCACTCTGTTCCAATTGAAGCCAGTGCCGGTTATATCAGCGGAGAGTTTATCATGGCTTACCCTCCGGGCATTCCCATTTTGGCTCCTGGAGAAAGAATCACTAAAGAAATTATTGCTTATATCGCTTATGCTAAAGAGAAGGGCAGTTTTCTGACCGGGACGGCAGATATGGCGATTGAAAATATCAAAATAGTGGAGGAATGAACAATGGAACTATGGTATACCGAGGAACATACTGAGTTTGCGCGGTTTTCCATCAAGGTGGATGAGCATCTTTATACCGGACAAAGTGAATTCCAAAGAATTGACGTCTTTAAGTCCAAAGGATTTGGGACTTTCTTTACCCTGGACGGTTTGATAATGCTGACTGAAAAGGATGAATTTATTTATCATGACATGATTGTTCATGTACCTATGGCAACTAATCCTCAAATTCAAAAGGTACTGGTAATTGGCGGCGGTGACGGGGGGACAGTACGGGAGCTGACTCGATATGCTGGGATAGAAAACATTGATATGGTGGATATTGATCAGCAGGTGGTGGAAGTTTGCCGCGAGTATTTGCCCTTGACTTCTAGCAAGCTGGATGACCCCAGAGTCAAGCTTCATTTTGAAGACGGCTTGAAGTTTGTCCGTACTAAGGAAGATACTTATGATTTAATTATTGTTGATTCTACCGATCCCTTCGGGCCGGGAGAAGGGCTTTTCACCAAGGAATTTTACGGCAATTGTTTTAAAGCTTTAAAACCGGACGGAATCTTAGTTAATCAGCATGAGAGCCCCTATTACGATGCCGATGCCAGGGATATGCAAAGAGCGCATCGAAAGCTCCGGGAGCTTTTCCCTATTTGCCGGGTTTATCAGGCTCACATTCCTACCTATCCGTCCGGCCATTGGCTGTTTGGGTTTGCTTCCAAAAAGTACGACCCAGTAAAGGACTTGGACGAACAGGCTTGGAATGCCCTGGGTTTAAAGACTAAGTATTATAACACAGACTTGCATAAAGGCTGTTTTGCTTTACCCAATTATGTTCAGGAACTTTTAGCAAATGCTTAAAGCGATATTTATTAAAAAATACCAAAAAAATTGCAGCTCCAAATCCTAGTGAAGGATTTTGGGGCTCTTTTTTATTGTTTGCTATTATTGTATTAATTTTGTGAAAATCTAAATATTGGCTAGAATTGCTCAAATTTATTTTGTATATTAGATTTAAAAGGGGAATAGTAGCAAATTTTGGTACTGTACTTATATGTTTATCTTGTCGGGTATTATTCGGGAAGTAAGTTTTCAGCATTAGTAATCGCGAAACAGCCTGGGAGAAAGAGATGAAACGTGCCTACATTTATTTAAGCTTAATAACAATAATTATTTCGGTTTTAAGTTTAACCGGCTGTCAGCCCTTAAAGACAGCACCTGAGGCTGTGGACGGAGTTCTGGATTTAAGAGGCTGGGACTTTGCCGCAGAAGGCAATGTCAATTTGAAGGGTGAGTGGGAATTCTACTGGGAAGAGCTTAAAGAGCCGATTGATTTTATGGGACAAGGAGGGCGCTTGCCTTCCAGAAGGCTAATAACCCTACCGGCCTCTTGGAATTCCTATCAACTGGAGGGAGAGGAACTCGGAGGCAGCGGTTATGCCACCTTTCGTCTGAAAGTCTTCTTACCGGATAGCGAGAGCGTGAAGTCTTTAAGGATACCTTCAATTTCTACTGCCCATAAATTATGGATTAATGGAGAAATGCTCTCTGCGCAAGGGAGAGTATCCAGAACCTTAGAGGGCGCTATTCCCAAATACTATGCGCAAATAATTGAGTTAAAACAGCCCAAGGGAGAACTGGAACTTCTCGTCCAGGTCTCTAATTTTAATCACCGACGGGGTGGGCTCTGGCAGCCGCTTACTTTGGGAAATAGTGACCAAATCCACCTAGGGTGAGAGCGCCAGCTCATAGCAGATTTATTTTTATTTGGTTCCTTGCTTATCATCGGAATTTATCACTTGATGTTTTTTGCTTTAAGGCGAACAGACAAATCACCACTTTATTTCGGTTTATTTTGTTTATTGGCAGCACTTAGGATTACCCTGGTGGGAGAAATATTAATTTTAAATTATTTTCCTAAACTTTCCCAGGAAATAGTCTTAAAAATAGAATACTTCACTTTTTACATTGCCATGCCGTTATTTCTGCAATTCATCTATTCCTTATTTCCGGAAGAAGTATCGCCCAAGGCCTGCCATATTTATAATTTGCTGGCTTTAGGGTATTTCGTAATCGTTTTGCTAACACCGGCCAGAATTTTTAGCCAGTTGTTGCTGTCTTTCCAGATCATAACATTGATTGTTTGGATTTATATTCTCTACGCTTTAATCCTCGCCGCCTGGAGAAAAAGAAACGGAGCTTTGTTAATTATCGGCGGAACCTCCGCAGTTATCCTGGCTGCCTTAAATGACTTTCTGTTTTACGGGGAGAAAGCGGGGGTTCCCGATCTGTATCCCCTGGGAGTCTTTATTTTTGTTGTGTCCCAGTCTTTTATGCTTTCCAGGCGTTATGCCTATGCTTATGCCACGATTGAAGAGATGAAAGATAAACTAATCTCCATGGACAAACTGAAAGATGAATTTTTGGCTAATGCCTCCCATGAACTGCTCACTCCTTTAAACGGTATTATCGGAATAGCGGAAGGCTTGGAAGAAAGCGCCGCTGCAAAGTTAAGCGACAAACATAAATACGATCTTTATTTAATTGTTTCTAGTGCCAGGCGGCTTACGAGCCTCGTCAAAGATATTTTGGATTTTTCTCGACTAAAGAATAAGGATATTATTCTTTATAAAAAGCCTATGGATGTTAAACAGGCAGTAAATGTGGTCTTAAGCCTTTGTCAACCTTTGACTTGGAATAAAGAAATTGAGCTGTGCAATGAAATACCGGATGCTCTGCCATTTGTGGAAGCTGATGAAAACCGCTTGCTGCAAATCTTATATAATCTGGTGGGCAATGCTTTGAAATTCACCCCTCGAGGCAACATTGTGGTAAGGGCCGAGAAGAAAGAAGGTTTTATTGAGGTATCCGTAGAAGATACAGGCATAGGTATTCCCAAAAATCACCATGGGGACATTTTTAATTCTTACGAGCAAGTTAATGAACTAATATCGAAGGAGTATGGAGGAGTAGGTCTCGGACTGAGCATCACAAAAGAACTTGTGGAACTTCACGGGGGCAGTATTAAGTTTGATTCCGAACTGGGAAAAGGCTCAACTTTTACCTTTTCTCTGCCGGTAGCTTCGGGAAAACCGGATAATATTGAGATTTATGCGGGAATTGAAGCAGGCAATAGAAAAGGATTAAGTTCCGGGGACCTCAAAGAACAGGCACTTAAAAAGCCTGGCCTGAGCGAGCCGGCAAGTGAAACAGCCAATGGCAAAGATAAGATTTTGGTCATTGATGATGAAGCTATCAACTTACAAGTGTTGTACAACCAACTTCAGGAACAAGGGTATGCAGTTACTTGTTTATCCGCTGGTTGGGATGCCTTAGATAAGATTAAGGCTGGCGCAAAATACGATCTTGTAATTTTGGATATTATGATGCCGGGATTATCCGGCTATGAGGTCTGTCGTCAAATAAGACAGGCATATTCCCTTTTACAGTTACCGGTATTAATGCTGACTGTAAGGGATAGCGAGGAGGATATTGTCGAAGCTTTTGAAGCAGGAGCCAATGATTATCTGGCCAAACCATTTAATAAGCAGGAAATGCTAGCCAGGGTGAAAACCCTGCTGGCCTTAAAGAAAGCTCTGGAAGAGGTTTTAAGCTCTGAAATGCGTTTTCTGCAGGCCCAGATCAAGCCTCATTTTCTCTATAATGCTATCAATACTATTATGGGTTTCTGCCGTAAAGACCCTAATAAAGCCCGGGAATTATTAGATGAATTAAGCCGCTATCTTCGAGGGAAATTCAGGTTTAATGAGATGGACAGATTCGTGCTCTTGGAGGAGGAGCTGGAGCTGGTTAAAGCTTATCTCCATATCGAGAAGGCTCGTTTCGGTGATAGATTAAATGTAGTGTACAATATCGAAGCCGGGACTAACTATCAGATTCCTCCGCTTATTCTTCAGCCTTTGGTGGAAAACGCCGTAAGGCATGGGATCTATCCCCAAAAAGAGGGAGGAACTATAGAAATACTGGCCGAAGACCTGAAAGAAATGCTGATTATTCAAATCAAAGATAATGGGGTAGGTATGTCCAAAGCACAAATCACTCAGATATTTAGCGGAGAAAGTGCACAAACAGGGATTGGCCTGCAAAATGTAAACCAAAGACTCAAATATCATTATGGTCACGGGCTGGAAATTGTGAGCGAAATTGATCAAGGAACCACAGTTACCGTTACTATTCCTAAAGATAGGGGAAGGAGGTCTTGCTAATGATCAAAGCGGTGCTTGTTGATGATGAGGAGATGGCCTTGGAAGAGCTTGCATATGCCTTGGAACAATTTGAAAATCTAAATGTCCTGAAAACCTTTAGTGACCCGCTGGAATTTCTTAAAGAACTGCCGAATTGCCAACCGGATGTAATCTTTCTGGATATTGAAATGCCGGAAGTAAACGGCTTTGTTGTTTGCGAGGAAATCTTAGCCCATAAACCGGATATACTGATTGTTTTTGTAACGGCTTACGATGAATATGCCATCAAGGCTTTTGAAGCTAATGCTTTGGACTATGTATTAAAACCGGTTGATATGAAACGTCTGCAACAGACAATTAAAAAGATCGTCAGCAGATCCTCCGAGAATAGCCAGGAAAGGCCTTGCGCCTGCCTTCCTCAACCAGATCAATATTTAAAGTCTAGTATGAATAAAATTATCGTATGGGAAAATGAGGAGATCATCCTGTTGAAACCCTCTTCCGTACTTTATTTTAAAGTCCAGGACGGCAGTGTTCTGGTAGTAACGGAACAAAAAAAATATAAAACCAGGAATACTTTGAACTATTGGGAACAAAGACTCTCTAAACGGGGTTTTTTCCGCTGTCATAAATCCTTTCTTATTAACATCGACAAAATTGAGAAGATAGTTCCAATGTTTAATAATACTTTTATTCTAAGATTAACCAACCACCGTGAGGAAATACCGGTAAGCCGAAATGGCGGGAAAGCCCTGAAAAGGGTCATAGGTATATAATCCCTAACATGATACAAAAGTTAAGACCTAATCAAAATATTTATAGCTGATAAAGATATCGTGTTCTCTAACGTTGGACATTTGACCAGCGTCAAGATCAAAGAAACGCTAATATAGTTATTAGAGCATTTTCAAAATAAAATAAGGATAAATCAAGGTTGCTAAGGCAGGGATTTTGTAACCTTGTTTTTGTTTTCTACAATAAAAATAATGTTATAATTTATCTAGGCTAAGCGGTTTAAAGGAGGGGCTTAATTGATCAGGCTCATAGCATCGGATTTAGATGGGACTTTACTTAATAAAGAGTGGAAAATATCGTCTCGCAATGTTCAGGCTGTTCGTCAGGCAGTGACCAGAGGGGTAAAGGTCACTTTAGCTACAGGCAGAATGGCTGCGGCTACCAGGGGCTACGCTCGTGAGCTTGGCTTGGATGTGCCGCTGATAACTTATCATGGCGCCTTAATAGAACAGGCTTTAAGCGGGGAAATACTTTACCGCAAAGTCGTCCCGGTAGAGTTGGCTGCCGAGATTGTGGAATCTTTGCTGCAAAGGCGCATTCATACCCAGGTTTTTCTGAAAGACAGGGTTTTTGTCCAGAAGGCCAATGAACACTCCGCAGCTTATGGTAAGATGGCCGGTCTGCAGGTAGAAGAGGCGGACGTCCTAAAATTATTGGAAAAAGAACCGGAAGGTGTAGAGAAGATTCTTTGTATTGGCGAGAAGGATATCCTCCAAGAATTAGGTCAGGAGCTGAAGGCCGTCTATGGCCAGAAGCTGCATTTTACGTCTTCCAGTTTTCAATTTCTTGATATGCTGCATCCCGAGGTTAATAAGGGGACGGCACTGCGAGCTTTGGCTGAACAGTGGGGGATCGAGGCCGAAGAGGTCATGGCTTTGGGTGACAGCCTTAACGACAAGGAAATGCTTGTCTTTGCCGGGCTGGGGGTAGCAATGGCTAATGCCCACCCGGAGCTAAAAGAGATAGCAGATTATATCACCGGCCCTTATTGGGAAGACGGAGTAGCGCAAGCCATTGAGAAATTTATTTTAAAGGCAGGAGGCGAAGAAAGTGGATCTTAAGACATTGCGTATCAAGGCTAAAGAGAGGCTTAGCCCATTTTGCAGGGTGTGCCGGGAGTGCAACGGGGAACAATGTGCCGGAGAAATGCCCGGCTTAGGCGGCACAGGCAGCGGTACCGCTTTTAAGAACAATATTAAGGCTTTAGCTGCCTTAAAGCTTAACTTAAGAACATTGCATGCTGCTGCCGATCCTGAGCTGGAATTCTCTTTATTTGGGACAGTTCTCTCCGCTCCTTTGATGACGGCGCCAATTACGGCCGTGGGCATGCAGACCAATAATCAATTGCCGGATGAAGAGTGGGCTGAGGCCGCCATCCTAGGGAGCAGGGATGCAGGGACTCTGGCCTGGACCGGAGACGGCCCGGATCCGTCGCATTTTCAGGCGGGAATAGAAGTTTTGCGAAAAACAGGAATTCAAGGTATACCCGTTATTAAACCAAGAGAAAATAAAGCCATCCTGGAATACATAGCAAGGGCGGAAGAGGCCGGGGCTTTGGCTGTAGCCATCGATATTGACGCCGCAGGCATTATCAATATGAAACTAAAGGGACAGCCGGTCGGTCCCAAAAATATTGATGAGTTGCAAGAGATAATTGCCGGTACTTCCTTGCCGGTGATTCTTAAAGGAATTATGACTGCCGATGAAGCAGCTTTAGCTGTGGAAGTAGGTGCGGCAGGGATAGTTGTTTCCAACCACGGGGGAAGAGTCTTGGATCATACTCCCGGTACGGCGGAAGTCCTGCCGGAAATTGCTGCGGAAGTAGGCCGCCGGCTGCTGGTTTTGGTTGACGGCGGAATTAGATCCGGCGAGGATATATTAAAAATGTTGGCTTTAGGTGCCGATGCCGTCCTTATTGGCCGCCCCTTGCTGATCGGAGCAGCCGGCGGGGGAGCAGAAGGCGTAGCCTTTATCCTCAAAAAACTTATAAATGAGCTAAGAATTGCCATGATTTTAACCGGCTGCTCTTCCTTAAGTGAGATCTCCAACGAAGTGCTCAGGTAAGAATTACTAAGGTAGGAGTTTAGAGGTAAAAGTTACTTAGGTAAGAATTACTTAGGGAAGGATTTATAGGTAAGAGTTTATAGATAAGAGTTTATAGGTAAGTATTTATAAAGTAATAATTAAAAGGACTTTGAGGTAGAAAGTGAAAATCTTATTAATAGCCCTGAATGCCCGTTATGTTCATACCAATTTGGCTATTCGCTATCTGCGGGCCGTTTTAGCAGAACAAGAGCGAACGGATTGGGCCATAAAGATCAAAGAATTTTCTATAAACGAACATCTGGAAAATATTGCCGGCGAAGTTTACGGGGAGAAGCCTGATATTATTGGTTTCTCCTGTTATATCTGGAATATCAGCCTGATCTTAAGGCTCGTGCGGCGGCTGCGTCCTGTTTTGCCGCAAACTTATTTTCTGGTTGGCGGGCCGGAGGTCTCTTATGATGCGGCAGAGCTCTTAAGCAAATACCCGGAACTGGATGCCGTTCTTCCTGGGGAAGGGGAAGGCTCTCTGCCGGCTTTGTGCAAGTCCTGGTCTGAGGGCAGTTTGCCTTGGGAAGTTCCGGGAGTGGTTTGGCGTTTTCGGAAACCTCTGGCCCATAGAGATCTGGCAGCGCTTATTCCTGTAGGCTTTGCCGGAAAGTATCATGATCTTGGTTTTAGCCTGATTTTTACTAATCCTCAATGTCCTGATTTCCTGGATTTAAATAGCTTGCCTAACCCCTATGCTGAGAAGGAGGACTTGCAGGGAAGGCTGGTCTATGTGGAGACCAGCAGGGGTTGCCCTTTTAACTGTCAATTTTGTATTTCTTCTACTTTTCAAGGGATTAGGTATTTGGACCCGGAAAAATTCAGGGTTATATTGCGCAGCTTATTTCTCTTAGGAGCCAGAACGATCAAATTTGTCGACAGAACCTTCAATGCTCGGAAGCGTCATGCTTTCCGCATTCTGGACGTTTTTCGGCAAGAAGCCGAGAGAGTCTTGATGGCAGAACAAAGCTTAAAATCAGCGGAGCCCTCCTTAGGCGGGGAAACCGGCTCTCCCAGGGCTCATTGCGAGATGGCCGGGGAATTATTGGATGAAGAATGGCTGGAGTACCTGCAGAACTACCCGCCGGGCATGATCCAGCTGGAGATCGGAGTCCAGTCTACGCACCAGCCGGCTTTGCAGGCTGTTAAGCGTCCGCAGAATTTTAGGCTTTGGCGGGAGAAAATAAGGTTCTTGCAAAATACCTGCCGGATTCCGGTGCATCTAGACCTGATAGCCGGCCTTCCTACTGAGGGCTGGCTCCAATTTCAAAAATCTTTTGACGACGTGATGGCCGTAAGGCCTGACAATCTTCAACTTGGCTTTCTGAAAGTTCTCAAAGGTTCCGGCCTTTGGCAGAAAAGCGCAGAATACGGACTTGTTTATTCACCTGATCCTCCTTATACCATATTGCAGACCAAGGATTTAAGCCACGGGGAAATCCTAGCCCTGATGCGAATCGAAGACCTGGTGGAGAAATATTATAACTCAGGTCGCTTTAAGTACAGCCTGGAGTATATCTTAAGGAAAAGTTCAAGCCCCTTTGGTTTTTTTGCGGCTTTGGCCGAGTTCTGGCAGGAGAAACACTGGTTTGCAAGGGAATGGGCTCCCAAAGCCCTTTTTGAAAATATTTGGGCGTTTATGGTGTCTCTTAAACAAAATTTAGCCTGTGAAGGCTCAAGCCGTGATAGTGAGCAGCAAGCGGCAGAGCGGGATTTAGAGTTAAAATGCCTGCGGGAAGCCCTGCTTTTTGACTATTATCTTTTGGAAAGACCCGGCCGGATTCCTGAGTTCCTTAACAGGGATCAATCTGCGCAAGAACAGTTGCCGGCGCCCGGGGCTCAGGGCAAAGAATCGCCTAAGGAAGAGGAAAGGATAAAAGAGCGGCAAAAGGAAGAAATAAGAAACGATCCCCGTTGGCAGGAACTTATTCCGGAAGCAGGAGATATGGACAGAAGGCAATGGGCCAGAGCTACGGCAGTTGAATACTTCGCTATAGATATTCCGGGTTTGCTTCAAACTGAAGGCGGACAGACTGAGGTTAAGGCAAGAGCAACTGTTGAGAAAAAGGGAGAAGCAGAAGCTCAGGCTCAAGCACAACCGGAAGAGAGAGCAGCCGGAGTATGGTACTTATTTTATTATAGCCGGAAGGAAAGGCGCTTTTTTAGAATTGAGTGACATAATATTCCCTCTTAATAATGGCATTTTTAAAAATGAAACTTTGCGGCCCTCTAAGCCTGCTGAAAATGTTATAATAATGTAAGAATAATAAAAGTTTAAATTGCTTTGCGTTTTGATACTTTAAAATTCTATAAAGCTAGGAAACTACGAAGAAAATCTGTGATACTATGAAGAATTTCCGGAAGTAAGTTGCATAAGGGAGAAATCCGATGAAGACGAAGATTTTAAGCTGCCTTTTGAGTATCGGCTTACTAATAGGGCTGATGACTGCTTGCAGTCAAGCGCCGACCCAAGGGATACCAGGTGGGGAAGCCCCTGATGTTATTTCGGTCTGGTATTCATTAACCGGTGCGGCGGAGCAGGAATTGCTCAAACAATTAGCGCGGATCAACGAGGAATTCCCGGAAGTAATTGTTAAGGGAGAATATATTCCCGAAGGGCAATTTATGGAGCAAGTTTGGAATTTGCAGGCCGGGGGTGAAGGACCGGAGATATTTATAACCGGCAGGCCGATAATTGCTGCGCTTTATGAAAAAGGGGCGATTTCTCCGGTTTTGGCCGATAAATATGCCGCCTATCCTGCAGCCGAAGCCGTTTTTACGTATAATCAACAGCCTTTTGCCGCTCCTCTTTTAACGGATGTCCCTGTCCTTTATTACCGCCAGGACAAAGTACCTGTCCCTCCGGCGAGTTTAGCTGAAATAGTGGCTAAAAAACAGCCTCTTGCGGTTAAAGCCTTGGATTTTGCTTTGCTCGGCCCCTGGTGGAAAGCCGAAGGCGGAAATTTGGCTTTAGCCGGCAAGCCTGCCCTGGATTCCGGAACAAACACAGCTTTTCTCAGTAAATTGCTAGCGCTGCGCGCTGAGAAGCTGCTGACCTTTGAGCAAGCCTTGGCTAAGTTTAATCAGGGTGAAGTAAACTATCTTTTAGCTTGGGCCAGCGACAGTACTGCCTTAAGCAAGGCCGGGGTCAGCTGGGGGTGCATCGCCCTTAATTCCCTGCTGTTTAACGGTAAGGCTATGCTGGCTCAGACTGTTGGGATTGCCAATTCTTCAATTAAAACCATTCCGGCCTTAGAAGAATCCATTAGGCTGGTCGAAGAAGAATTGCTCAAGGTTGCAACTCAAACATCGCTGCATAAGGCCAGTGGCAAAATGCCAACTGCCGATAGCTTTTATCAAGGGGCTGGGGGCAAAAGTTTAAATGCCCAGGTAGCCTCGACCCTAAAAAATGCTTGGTTCTTAGAAGGATACTATTTGGAATGGAAACTCTTCCCGCTCCTCAATCAAGCCTGGCAGAATTCTGCCGGAGGGGCTAAAATAGAAGCAGAACTGGCTAAAGCCCAGCAAAAAGCCCGCAACTTGACTAAAGAAGCTGAATCATAGAGATTAAGGGATCGGTCAAGATAAGACTGCTAAGAATATTGGCAGGTTGCCTTAAGATATAATAGGAGGTGAAGAAATATGCGCAGAAAAAATCTCCATCTGGTGATTATCACCGGTCTTTCAGGTTCAGGCAAGACCCAGGCCTTACAGAGTTTAGAAGACATGGGCTTTTTCTGTGTAGACAATCTCCCTCCAAGTTTGCTGGAGAAATTCGTGGAGTTATGTGCCCAATCTCAGGGCAAGATTAATAAAGCCGCCGTAGTCTGCGACCTCAGAGGGGGAGAGTTTTTCTCCTCCCTTAACCAAGCTTTGGACGACTTGCAGCAAACTGGTTATAGATATGAAATTTTATTTCTGGAAGCTTCCGATGATATCCTGGTCAACCGTTATAAAGAGTCCCGCCGGAGGCATCCGGTTTCCCCACAAGGCAATATCCTCGATGGCATTCGCTATGAGCGGGAACATCTTATAGACTTAAGAGGAAAGGCTCATAAAATAATTGATAGTTCCGACCTGACGACAGCTCAGATGAAAAGCAAGATCAGGGAACTGTTCGGCCGGCAAAATGATCCTGCCAGGATGTCGGTGGCCATTGTTTCCTTTGGTTTTAAATATGGGATACCCTTAGATGCCGATACTATCATGGATGTTCGCTTTTTGCCCAACCCTTATTACATTAAAGAGCTTAAAGCTTTGACCGGAAAAGATAAAAGAGTGGTCAATTATGTCTTGTCCAACCGGATTGCAGCCGAATTTATGGATAGGTATCTTAATATGTTGGAATATGTCTTGCCTCTTTACCTGAATGAGGGGAAAAGTCACCTGGTTATCGGCATAGGATGTACCGGGGGTCAGCATCGCTCCGTTGCTGTGGCTGAAAAAACGGCAGAATTTCTGCGGCGGAAAAATCTCTTTTGCACAGTCACCCACAGGGATATCGATTGAGAGGAAGGGCGTTCCATTTAATGAAAAAAGATCAAAAAAGGTATTTAGAGGCACTGAAGTGGCTTTATCCTAATTTAGGAATTAAGAGATACTTTTTGTTGGCGGTACTGGGCATTTTTCTGTTAGCCTGGGGTTTGGCCGTTATGAGCAACGGTGAGGCTTTAGGGCTTGTGGAGGCTCATTTTCGAGAACTAATCTACACTTGGGTTGGTGAGGAACGGTCTTTGGTTTTTGTAGCCGGAATTCTCATCAGCCTTGCCGGGGCGGTGCTGGTTTATTTCGGACTCCAAAAAATGTTTAAATCAGTAATCAATGTCTTGCTTCCCGGCAATGAAGATCAGGTTGTGGATGTTATGTATGCCCGGCGCCAGCTGAAAAGAGGACCTAAGATTGTGGTCGTCGGCGGGGGTACGGGGCTTTCCGCTTTACTGAAAGGACTAAAAGAGTATACCAGCAATTTGACGGCTATTGTTACTGTAGGTGACGATGGGGGCAGTTCCGGGCGCTTAAGGAGAGAGCTGGGCATTCTTCCACCCGGCGATGTCCGCAACTGCCTGGTAGCTTTAGCCGAAAAAGAAGATATTATGGAGGATCTTTTCTCCTACCGCTTTACAAGCGGTACCCTGGCCGGACATAGTTTAGGAAACCTGTTTTTAGCGGGCTTGGCTGAGAGATTTGGTGATTTTCAAAAAGGAATTGAACATGTCGGCAAGGTTTTTGCCTTGAAAGGGGTAGTTTATCCTTCCACACTGGCTCAGGTTACTTTGGAAGCTTATTTTGAGGATGGCCGGGCTATTAATGGGGAAACAGCTATTAGAACAACTCCGGGCAAAATAAAGCATTTAAAAATCAGCCCAATGAACTGCAAACCTTTACCTGGTGCTCTTAAGGCTATTGAGGAAGCCGATTTGATTGTTTTAGGCCCGGGGAGCCTTTATACCAGCGTCCTGCCGAACATCCTGGTTAAAGGGCTGCGGGATAAAATTGCTGAAACCCAAGTCCCTTGTGTTTATGTCTGCAACATTATGACCGAGCCGGGGGAGACCGATAACTATTCGGTAGCCGATCACCTGCGGGCCATTATGGAGCATGGCGGAAACGACCTGGTGGATGCCGTGCTGGCTGCTAAGGAGAATATCCCGCCGGAAATACTGGAGCGCTACCGAGCCGAAGGAGCCGATGTGGTGCAAGGGGATGCCGCTTCGGTTGAAAGCTTGGGGGTAAGCTACTTTGAAAGCACTTTTTACAGCGGAGGCGCAGTAGTTCGCCACGACCCCGATAGGCTGGCCAAGGAATTATTAAGGCTGTTTTTCCGTTTAAAACCAATGAATGAGAGAATTGCTATTGTTGATAGCTACCTCTTAAATAGAAAGTTAAAAGCTATGTAGGTAGGAAAGTTAAGCGTACTGGAGTTGAGGGTAATGTCTTTTAGCACGACAACTAAAGATGAACTTGCCAGACTGGAAACAAATAAGGACTGCTGCAAACTGGCGGAATTAGCCGCTCTGATTCGGATGGATGGAACCTTGCAAATCAGCACCAATCAGCAATATTCCCTCAATGTCATTACCGAAAATGCACCGGTAGCCCGTAAAATATATAACTTAGTTAAGGATCAACTTCATTTGCCCGCCGCTATCGTTGTGAGGCGCAAGCTGCGTTTAAAGAAAAACAATTCCTATTTAGTTAAGATTTACCCGCAGGGTTTGAGCGATTTGCAAAAACTGGGGCTGGTAAACCAAGAAGGCGAGATCGAAGCCGGAATAAATAAGAATCTTATCAAAAGACGCTGTGATCAAAGGGCTTATCTAAGGGGTGCTTTTCTGGCCGGGGGTTCAATCAGCAACCCGGAGGGTAATTACCACCTGGAGATAATCACTAATGACGAGATTTTAGCCGAGGATTTATGTCGGCTATTTCACAAATTCAAGCTTAACGCCAAAGTAAGCACCCGGAAAAACTTCCACGTTGTTTATTTAAAAGAAAGTGAGCATATTTTTGAATTTTTAGCTTTGATTGGCGCTCATCAGGCTTTATTTGAGTTTGAGAATATTCGAATCCTCAAAGAAATGCGCAATCAGGTCAACAGAATAGTAAACTGTGAAACAGCCAATCTTAATAAAACCGTGGATGCCGCAGTCCGACAAGTGGAAAACATCCGCCTGATTGATGAGACCATAGGCCTGAAAAACCTCCCCGAAAATTTAAGGGAAATAGCTTACCTGCGTCTGGAACACCCCGATTCTTCGCTCAAAGAGTTAGGGGAGAATCTCCAGCCGAAAGTCGGCAAATCGGGGGTCAATCACCGGCTGCGTAAAATTGAGGAGATTGCCGAAAAGATCCTGGCTGCCAAAGGTTCGGATAAGATCTATCCCCAAGAGATGGAAAAGTGACTGCTGACTGCTTAAGGAAAGGAGGAATGTTGATGGCTAATAATGTCGGGTTGTTTTTAGAACAAAGCCAAAGGCTAATAATTTCACCGCAGATGTACCAGGCTATTGAAATGATTCAGCTTTCCTTGCCGGAACTTGTTGATTATATTAATAACGAACTGGTGGAAAACCCTTTACTGGAAGTTGTGGAAGAATATGAGGAGCCCAGCGAGGAAGACCGGCAGAGGGAAGACCAGCTCTTAAGCCTTAAGGAAAAAGAAGACCGCTGGCTGGATAGCATTATGGAGGAAGTAATCAATGACGGGGAGAGGGATCAATGGTCGGCGGGCAGTACTCCACAGTCGGAGTTTACCCCCCTCGAAGGATGCTGGTTTGACGGTGGCAACCTGCAGGAATACTTGCTGGAACAGCTAAGGTTTATTAAACGCAGTGCCGGCTTTTCGGAAAAAACCTATCAAGCCGCTGAGTATATTATTGGCAACTTGGACTCTAACGGTTATTTAACTACCTCCGTGGAAGAAATAGCCGAGGCTTTAAAACTTTCAGCAACAGAGGTTCTAGAGGCTCTAGCTATTGTTCAAAAACTCGATCCCCCCGGCGTAGGGGCGCGGAATTTAAAGGAATGCCTTCAGCTGCAGTTTCATTTAATACCGGACTGCCCTCCGAAGTTAGCTGAGATACTTGATTATCTGGATGACCTGGCAGCCGGCCATTTAAAAAAAATTGCCTCAGCTTTGAATATTACCACTTCTGAAGTCAGAACCTTAAGCGACCTTCTAAGATTGCTTGATCCCAAGCCGGGAAGCCGTTTTGACCAAAATACGGATATCAAATATATAATTCCGGATGCAGTCATTAAAAAAGTTGGCGACAGCTATGTTGTTCTGGTTAATGAGAGTGATATTCCCAGGATTTCCATCAATGAAAGCTACAAGAGGGCGCTGCAGTCCCAGGATGACCAGGCTATTAAAAAGTTTTTAAGGGAGAAGGTTAGTTCAGCCCTCAATTTGCTTAAGAGTATCGAGCAGAGGAGATCAACTATTCATGATGTCTTGGAGGCTATTATAGCCAGACAGAGGGATTTTCTGGAAGAGGGAGTGTCCGCTCTTAAGCCCTTGACCATGAAAGAAATTGCTGAGGAGCTTGGCCTGCATGAATCAACTGTCAGCAGGGTCTCGGCCAATAAATATGTGCAAACCCCCAGGGGGATTTGCCCCATCAAATGCTTCTTTGCCGGCAGTATTGGTAAGGAAAATGACGTCACTGCCGAACGGATTAAAGAGGAATTGAAAAAAATTATTGCGGAAGAGGATCCGCAGAAGCCTTACTCTGATCAAGAGCTGGCAAGTATTTTCCAAAAGAAAGGAATTAAAATTGCCCGGCGGACTATTGCCAAATACCGAGAAGAACTTTGGATTCCATCCTCATCACTAAGAAAAAAAGCGAGCAGGGAGTAAATAATGGTTACGTTCTCTATGGTTATGCACTTTTTAGGAGGACTGGGTCTCTTTCTTTATGGAGTTAATACTACTTCTGCCGGCCTGCAGAAAATCGCAGCCAACAAGCTGAAAAGCATTCTGGAGTCTTTAACTAAAAAAACCTGGGCGGCTACCTTATTTGGCATTGTGATGACTGTCGCCCTGCAGAGCAGTGCCGCCACCACCGTCATGGTAGTGGAATTTGTTAACTCCGGGCTGATGACTCTGGTCCAGGCCCTGGGGGTAGCCCTGGGTTCCACTGTGGGAACTTCACTTGTTATCCAGCTTATCTCTTTCCCCATTTTGGATCTAGCCCTTTTCCTTATTTTCTTGGGGTTCATTCTTTTATTGATAGTTAAAACTCAGCTTACCAGACAAATCGGTCAAACATTAATAGGTTTTGGCTGTATTTTTGTCGGCATGTCTTTTTTAGCCGGTGCTTTTGCTCCCTTGAAGAATTCACCCGCCGTCTATGCTTTTCTTTCCCAATTTGGAACCAGCCCCGTTCTAGGGATTATCGTCAGCACTTTTTTTACAGCCTTGCTGCAAAGCAGTGCCGCCTTCCTGGCTGTTCTCATTTCTCTTTCCGGCCAAGGGCTCTTGACGATCGAAGCCATTCTTCCTTTGGTAATGGGAGCCCATATCGGAGGTACCGTGACTACCCTGGTATCTTCTTTGGGAGCGGAAAGAATTGATGCCAAAAGAGTGGCCATAGCCAACAGTTTCTACCGTCTGGCGGCGGCTGTTTTGTTCCTGCCTTTAATGCCCTTATTCGCCAAGCTGGTGGTCTGGTCATCTGCGGAACTTCCTAGGCAGGTCGCCAACACTCATTTGTTTTCGGCGATTTTTATGGTGATAGTCTTTTTGCCGCTTAACCGCCTCCTAGCAAAATATCTGGTTAAGTGGATACCCAGCCGGAAGAGCAAAACACCGCAATTAAGTTCTAAATACATAACCAAAGGGGCTTTAGAAGTGCCGACTGTGGCTTTAAGCCAAGCGCAACAGGAGATACGCTGGCTGGGCAATAAGATCCTGGACAATATGCTTCAGCTGTTACCCAGGGTTTTTTCTTCGGGTGATGCCAGGTGGCTCAACGAGTTGGAGAAGGCTGAGCAGGAAGTTAATTGGCACTATACCCAACTTGCTAATTTCTTAAAGGAACTGTTTCCCAGAAATATGACCAGGCAGCAAATCGTGGAAAACCATAATTGCCAGTTGATAGCTAAAGAATTGGAGTACATTGCCGACAGCCTGGTTGTCATGGCCAAGTTAGGCCATAAGCTGCACACCGCTAATATTACGATAGATAAAAGCGGCTGGGGGACTTTGCAGGATTTATACCTGGCGATAGCAGATAATTACCTGGCTCTCCTGCGCTTCCTGGATAAACCCAAGCCGGCGCTGGCTGAACAAGTAGTTGAAGCCCACGCCGGGATTATTGATCTTTTCAACCTGCTTCAGGGACAAATAGTCTGCCGGCTCCAGCCTGACCCAAGCTCCGGAACTCAAAGCCCGGAAGAGAATAAAGACTGGAAAAAGAATCTTTCGCCCGGGCATGACATTATTTTAGAAATGGGCAATTGGTTTTATAAGATAGGGGAGCATATAGTCAGCATAGTCAGAATGAAATCAGCGAGTTTAACAAAATGAGAACAAAAATTAACAAAATGAGATCAGCTAAGAAATATAGACTTGAAAAAAAACAACACATCCTATATTGTGGTATAAATATATTCTGTAGCTCAGGTTGAAATTACGGGGGGATATAGGTGCGAGTGGTGATTGTCGGAGCGGGCAAAGTTGGCTATACCTTAGCTAAGTACCTGGCAAATGAGGATCATGATGTTGTGGTGATCGAAGAGGACGAAGGCCGGCGCAGTAACGTGCAAAACACGCTGGATGTCATGACTATACCGGGTAACGGCGCCAGCCCCAAAGTGCTGATGAATCCGGATGTCCGGTCGGCAGACCTGATGATTGCCGTTACGGACAGTGATGAAGTAAACATGGTAGCCTGTATGGCTGCCAAGCAAGCCGGAATTAAGCAAACTATAGCCAGGGTGCGCAATATTGAGTACATCGGTAAAGCAGAGACAGAGTTTCACCGTTTGCTCGGCATTGATTTAACTATCAACCCTGAACATGCTACTGCCGTAGAAATAAGCAGAATTCTGATGATACCTGCCGCCATGGAAGTGGAAGATTTTGCCGGCGGCAAGGTAAGAATGCTGGAAGTAAAAATGCCCAAGGACTCGCCACTTTTGGATAAACCTCTGGCGAAGCTCAAGCTCCCCCCCAAAGTACTGATAGTAGGGATTATCCGGCGGAGCATAATGATCATACCCGGCGGCGCAGATGAGCTCAAAGCCTATGATAACGTCATTTTTATCGGCGAACCGGCTGCGCTTAAGCAAATTGAAGGAGACTACACCGAAACCTTTACCAAAATTCAGCGCGTTCTTATTATCGGTGCCGGCCGGATTGGCAGACACTTAGCTTTGCGCCTGGAACAAAGCGGGATTTCGGTTAAAATGATTGATAAGGATCCGGAACGCTGCCAGCACATGGCCGGCCTTTTACGGAAAGGGAGTGTTTTCTGCGGCGACGGCACGGATGTTGATCTTTTAAACCAGGAAGGGATAAGTGAAGCGGATGCCGTAATCTGCCTGACCAGTGATGATAAGCTCAATCTCCTTTTAGCGCTGCTGGCTAAGGAATTAGGCAGTAAAAAGACTGTCGTCAGGGTGGGACGGACGGAATATATACCTTTATTAGAAAAGGTAGGGGTTGATGTTATTGTCTCTCCGAGGCTAATTACGGCCGGGGTAATCTTAAGCCAGGTTCGCCGCGGCAAGTTTGTGGCTATTTCTCTTTTGGAAGGGGCCAAAGCCCAGGCCATGGAAGTAATTGTCTCCCAGGAGACAACAATCAAAAACCGCAAACTTAAAGATGTTGGGTTTCCCCGGGATTGTATTGTCGGCGCTGTAGTGCGGGACGGCGATGTCTTTATTCCTAATGGGCAATCTATCCTGCAGGATGGAGATCGGGCTATTATTTTTGCTTTAAGCACTGCCATCTCTAAGGTAGAAGATATCTTTTAACAGCAAAATAATGCTCAGAGCAGAATACTGCTAACACCATAGTACTTTGGGAAGGAAAGAGAGAATTGAAATTCCTATTGTTTCATGGGGTTCAAGGTCGGTTGATTACAGGCTATGGCTTAATTATGCTCGTTCCGCTGCTTCTTGCGGTCATTGACGCTGATAACTCACTAGGGGCTTTTGCTCTCAGTTCACTTTTAACAATCCTTATCGGCCTGATCTTACTGTCCAAGAACCGCCGCCGAGGGTTCAGCCAAATCGGGGTGAGAGAAGGATACGCAGTTGTGGCCGGGATCTGGTTATTAACTATTGTTCTTGGCGCTTTGCCTTATTTTTTTTCCGGTTACATCCCCAGCTATGTGGATGCGCTGTTTGAATCCACCTCGGGGTTAACCGCCACCGGCTCAACTATTTTAGCAGATATTGAAAGCCTGCCCAGGAGCCTGCTTCTCTGGCGGAGTCTCACCCAGTGGCTGGGCGGAATCGGCATCATTGTGTTGTTTATTGTCTTGCTGCCCAAAGTAGGGATGGGTGCTGTTCATATGATTAAAGCGGAAATTACAGGCCCTGAGAACCAAAGGCTCTCCCCTAAGATTAGGGATACTGCGCTGCTTTTAGGAGGCATTTATACTGCTTTTACAGTAATGGAGATAATTCTTTTAAAGCTGGCCGGCTTGAGTTTCTTTGACGCACTTAATCATGGTTTAACCGGTATGGCGACGGGGGGGTTTTCTACCAAGAATGCCAGTATTGGGGCTTACAACTCTTTAGCAGTGGAACTGATCCTCATTACCTTTATGGTTTTATCCGGAGTCAATTTTGCCCTCTATGTCAATACCTGGCGCAAAGGAACCATCAATCTCATCCGCAATACCGAACTGAAAGTCTATTTATCGGTTATAGCCTTGGCCACTATTGTAATAACAGGGATTCTTGTCCTGCAGAGACATTATGAATTAGGTTTGGCCTTGAGGCAGGCTGCCTTTCAGGTTGCGGCCACGGTTACTACTACCGGGTTTGCCATTGCTGATTATAATACCTGGCCAAGCTTAGCTAAGATGATAATCTTCTTCTTAATGTTTGTTGGCGGCTGTGCGGCTTCCACTTCCGGCGGGATCAAAATGGCTCGCCTGATCTTGCTGTATAAAACCGGCCTAGACCAAATAAAACAGGCTATCCACCCTCAGCTGGTGACGCAAATTTTTTCCGGGGGGCAGGCGGTTGACCCCCAAATTATCAAAAATGTTTCCCGTTTCTTTTTTCTGTTTATGCTGATTTTTACTTGCGCTGCGGCTATTTTGGCAGCCTGTGGCTTGGAACCTTTTGATGCCATGGGGGCGGCTATAGCTGCCTTAGGGAATGTCGGACCCGGTTTTGGAGTCGTCGGGCCTGCCGCAACTTTTGCCGAAGTAGCTCCCTTAGGCAAGGTTGTCTTGATTTTCTGCATGCTTTTAGGACGTTTGGAGCTGATGACTTTTCTGGTTATAATCCGGCCGGAATTCTGGCGGGTTAAGAAGAACTGGTAAGATAAAGGGACTTCGGAGAAGCGGTAGAGCTAATTAAGTTAAATAAACCGGCAGGTTAAATGGTAGGCTAAGTAGGTTGAGTTGCTGGGATTAAGACAGTATGAATTTAGGTGGTCTCTCTATAATTAGTAGGATGGAGGGGAGAATTATGTCGGAAATTTTATTTTTGGCTACTTATCCTGAGTTGGGTAATTTGGCCAGAGAAGTGTGTGCGGACAGCAAAGACGTAACGGTCGCCGTTGCCCGAATGGATCAAGCTGTTAATAAAGCTAAGAAAGCGGAAGCCCAGGGCTACCAGGTTATTGTCAGCAGAGGGGTCACTTCCTGGAAAATAAGGAATTCCGGCATAGAACTTCCCGTCGTAGATGTAACAATCAGCGGCTATGACCTTGTCCGAGCTTATATGAAAGCTAAAAAAATAGCTAAAATAGTTGGCATTGTCGATGATGAAGAGGTTATCCAGGGAGTACTTTCCTTAGAAGAAACTTTTGGTGATAAGATTGTCAAATATGCTTGCAGCAATGAACTGGAAGATATTATTAAAGGCGTGGAGCATCTTAAAGAGCAAAATGTGGAGGTAGTTATCGGCAAACTGGCTATGGTTAATGCTGCTAAGCGGCTGGGGATGAAATCGGTAGTAATTACCTCCGGGATAAACGCTGTGCGCTCGGCCATTGCGGAAGCCCGCCGGGTGAAAGAAGTCCGCCAAATGGAAAAAAGAAAAGCCGAGCAGTTAAAAGCTATACTTAATTTTACCTATGACGGGATTATAGCTTTGGATCAGAAAGGCCTGATTACGGTTTTCAACCGCGTTGCCGAGCAGCTATCCGGGTGGAAAGCCGAGCAGGCTATCGGCCGCTATGTTACCGAAGTAGTGCCTAAAGCCCATTGCCATCACCTTCTGCAATCCGGCCAGCCGGAAATCGGGGAGTTTTTGCATATCGGCACTTCCAAAGTCGTAGCCAACAGGGTACCTATAGTTGTGGATAATCGCATCGAAGGAGTAGTGACAACTTTTCAGCATATCGACAGGCTGCAAAAGCTGGAAAGCAAGGTGCGCAGGCAATTGGCGGAAAGCGGCTTGGTGGCTAAATTTACCTTTGAGGATATTCTGGGGCATAGCGGAGCCCTAGCCAATACGATTGAATTAGCCAAAGAATATGCCGGGGTGGACTCCACCATTTTAATTTACGGCCAGACCGGCTCAGGCAAAGAAATGTTTGCGCATGCCATTCATAATGCCAGTAAAAGAAAACATGAGCCCTTTGTGGCCATTAACTGTGCAGCTCTCCCGGAAAGCCTTTTGGAAAGCGAATTATTCGGTTATGTGGAAGGTGCCTTTACCGGAGCCCGTAAGAGCGGGAAAGCGGGCATGTTTGAGTTGGCTCACGGCGGCACTTTGTTCCTGGATGAAGTGGGGGAAATGTCGCCTATGCTCCAAGCCAGGCTGTTAAGAGTTATTGAACAGGGTGAGGTTATGCGCTTGGGTGACAGCAGTATTATCCCTGTCAATGTGCGCCTCATTGCGGCCACGCACCGTAACTTAAGGGATATGATGGAAAAACAGGAATTTCGTGAAGATTTATTTTATCGCCTTAACGTCTTATCCCTGAAGATTCCTCCTTTAAAAGACCGGGGACGGGATATCATCTTAATTGCCCGAAAATTTCTGCAGGAATTTTGTGCCCGCAGGGGAAAAGCCTGTGGGTTGTTTTCGCCGCAAGCCGAGGAGCTTTTATTAACTTACCCTTGGCCTGGTAATATCCGGGAACTGCGCAACGCTATGGAACGCTTGGCGATGAGACCCTGGCAAAAAACAATTGAGATCGACGATGTTGCCAATGCTCTTCTTTTGGATGAAATCAATCTTAATCAAAAAAACTACGAATCTCCTGCTAATCCGGCTGCTAACCACTCCCAGGATGAGCAATACCTGGACAAAAGAATCAGCTCCGTGGAAAGGGATGTTATCCTGCATGTGTTAAAGGAGTGCCGGGGCAATAAAACGGAAGCCGCCCGCCGCCTGGGGATCAGCAGGACAACTTTATGGAGGAAACTTCATTCTCAGAAGGACTCGGCGCTGCAGGACAACACAATGTAACATATTCTAAACAACAGGCGTTTTACATTTGAAACACTGGCAGCCATTCCTGAATCAACTGTCTGTACCGCGCAAGGAAATCTTTAAGCTTTTAAACCTTAGTAAGCTAAAATATATGTGTCAATTGTAACAAGCTTTTCCCAAGGGATAAGCTTGTTTTTTCTTTTTTGCAAATAAAAAAAGGGGAAAAAGAGTTTAGGAATTTTGGTCATCATTACGTTGGCATCGTAATTGCATGTTTTTGATTAACAGGAGGTGAAAGTTAAGAATGGTTAAAGAAGTACCAATTGTTCCTACAGCAAATCCGGGTAGTTTGGCAGAGATATCGGCAGCACCTTCTTGGAGGGAGTATCGCCCTGTGGTAGAGGATCCTGCAAAAGTTAATCCGGAAGTAATCCTCTTTTGTCCGGACGGGGCTTTGTCTTCGGCCGGAGGGGAAGTCGCAATTAACCTCTCAGTTTGTAAAGGGTGCGGGATCTGTGCCGCCGAAAGTGAAGGAATAGTGATGATCCCTGAATATACCGGTCCAAGAGGGGTATTCGGGGTTAAGGAGGGTAGCGAATGAGCAAGGTTCTGCTGACAGGGAGTGAAGCAGCTGCTTTAGGAGCTAAGCTGTCAAATATTGAAGTATTGTCCTATTATCCGATTACCCCGGCTTTCCCTGCTATGGAAAGATTAAGCAAATATATTGAAGACGGGGAGCTAAACTGCAGGTTTATCCGGGCGGAATCCGATCATAGTGCTCTAGGTGTGGTTTTAGGGGCAGCCTTAGCAGGTGCCCGCAGTTATACCGTGACCAATTCCCAGGGGCTCTTATATATGACAGAGGTAGCTTACCATGTGGCCGGCCTTCGCCAGCCTATAGTTATGGGAGTGGCCAACCGGGCTTTGTCCGCTCCCCATAGCCGTTTTCCCGAGCACGGGGATGCTGTTTCCCAGGGAGGAAACGGCTGGGTTCAATTTTTTTGTGAGAACAACCAGGAGATTTTAGATAATACCATTCAAGCCTTCCGGGTGGCGGAAGAACTGCGCCTACCGGTGATGGTCAATTATGAAGGTTACATTCAATCGCATACCATGGAAGAAGTAGAAGTGCCGGATGCCGCAAAAGTAAAGGCTTTCCTGCCCTTAAACAGAAGGCCGGCCATGGATATTAATAATCCTCAGGGCGTTAATACCGTTACCAGCCCGGATTTTTACATGGATTATAAATTTAGGCAAAATGAAGCTCTGGAAGAAGCCTTAACAGTAATTCCCGAAGTTGCGGCTCTTTACCGGCAGGAATTTGGCCGGGAGAGCTTCGGCCTGCTGGAAGCCTACAGGATGGAAGAGGCCGAACATGCCATAATCGCCATGGGTTCTATTGTTTCCACAGCCAGACTGCTGGTTGACAAACTGCGCGGGGAAGGCAAAAAAATTGGTCTTATAAAATTGAGGGTTTGGAGGCCATTCCCGGCTGAGGAGCTTTTGGCGGCCCTGCAAGGTGTGAAATATTTAACCGTTTTGGATAAGAACATAGTATTTGGCGTAGGAGGCGCTTTAGCCACCGACCTTAAAGCAGCTTTCTACGGCTGGACCGATATGGTGATTAACGGCTGTATTATCGGTTTGGGCGGAGCTAAGTGCGGGATGGCTGAACTCGAGGAAGCTGTGGCGCAAACCGAAAAGTGTACCCAGGCTAATAATAAATCATATTGGATAGGGATGTAGGGGGGGATAGCAGTGCTTGACAAAATTGATCTTAGGCAATTACCACAGGAGGATCTCTTTGGGCCGGGCCATGTTGGCTGTAAAGGCTGTGGCGCGGCGCTAGCCGGCCGGCAAGCCATGAAAGCCCTGGGAGAGCGGACCATGATTACCATCCCGGCATCCTGTATGGCTACCCTGGGGGGCAATAACCGCAGGACTACCTGGAAAATACCTTTTTATCACACTCTGTTTGAGATTGCCCCTGCCGTATCCTCCGGGATCAGGGCTGCCCTGGAAGTGCAGGGTATTAAAGACGTCAATGTTGTATCCTGGGGCGGCGATGCCGGGACCGCCGATATTGGCTTTCAGGCTTTGACCGGTGCTGCCGAGCGTAATGAGGATATTTTCCATGTTTGCTATGACAATGAGATGTATATGAATACCGGGGGCCAGACCGGCAGTCAGACACCCAAAGCGGCCTTAACCAGCAACGGCTTTTTAGGTAAAGCCACTGCCAAGAAAAATATGCTGGCTATTATGGAAGCCCATGGCCTTGGTTATGTTGCCAGTGCTTCCATCGCTTACCCGGCTGATTTCATAGCCAAAATAAAGAAAGCGGCCTCGCGCCGGGGATTTTCTTATCTCCATGTCCTGGCGCCTTGTTTCCGGGGTTGGGGCATACCTGCCGCTCAGACTGTTGCCTTTGCCCGCAAGGCGGTGCAGAGCGGTCTGTGGGAGCTCTATGAGGTCGAGGAGGGAGTAAGGCGGCGGACGCTGGAACCCGAGCTTATACCGGTGCAAGATTATATCCTGCCGCAAAAGCGTTTCAGCAAAATTACCCGGGAAGAGCTTGAGGAACTGCAAAAACAAATCAATGCTTACTATGGAAAGGCGGGGAATTAGCATGAAAGAAATTCGCCTGCACGCTCGCTTTGGCCAGCCCATTGGTGATTTAGTCAAACAAATCGCCGCTTATGCTCTGCAAAAGGGCTCTCATGTTCAAGCTTTTAATTCCTTTGCAGCCGTGAGACCCGGGGCTCCAACCTTTGGCCTGATCCGGGTTGCCCAGGAAGAAATCCTGGAGAGATCCACACCGGAAGCCGATGCTGATCTGATTATAGTCCTGGACAACAGCCTTTTTGCCGTGGGCAATGTCTTTAAAGGGCTTAAACCTCAAGGTACGGTTCTGGCTTTAGGAATGGATGAAGATATCCTGGGTGAGCGGAAGGACTTTAAATTTAAGCGGCTGGACGGCTACTTTGCGGATAATCCTGCTGATGTCGGCGGGAATTTGATTAATGCTCTCAAGGATTTAGGGGTTTTAACCTAATCTAAATCTAATAATTTTAAGTAGGGGATAGAATGCAAAAGTTTTTGTACAGAAAACTTGCTAAGGCTGCCAATGGTGTCGCGGTTAATCCCGGACAAGAGGTAATCCTTGACGTTGATCTGGCCTTAGCCCATGACGGAACCGGACCTGAGTTGCTGAAACACTGGGGGAATGATAAGAGCAGGCCGGTAGCTTGCCGCAAGGTGCTTTTTACTTTGGATCATGCTTTTCCTGCCCCGAGCATTAAGGATAGGCAGTTTCACAAGGAGTTTACGGAGTTTTCGCTGGAACTGGGCTGCCATCTCTACAATCAGGGAGAAGGAGTTCTGCACCAGGTCGTGGCCGAAGAAGAATCCATCTGGCCGGGGATGATTATCGTCGGGGCGGACGGCCATGTAGCCACTGCCGGTGCCTTTGGAGCCATAGCCTTTGCAGTCACTCCTCAGGAACTGGTTCCGGTCCTGGAGAATGGTACATTTACAACAAGAGTCCCCGAACAATTGACTATTGCCATTAATGGTGAACTTTCCGGCCATGCTCTGCCGCGAGATGCAGCCTTATACCTTATCAGCAAACTATCGGCGGTAATAAAAGGGAAAGCGGTAGCTTTAACCGGATCTTTATTCAGTAAATTATCCTTAGCCGGAAAAATGAGTATCTGTAATTTCCTGCCCGAAGGCGGAGTCAAGACTGCTTTTATCTTGCCTGAGGGCGAAAGCGACGAGGTGGATTATTACCTGGAGGCGGCGGAGATTGAGCCGCTTATAGCCTTGCCCCCTAATATCAATACCATCATGCCGGTACGGGAAGCCGCAGGAGTGGCCCTCAGCATGGCCATAGCCGGAGGTTGCTCTGCCGGCCGCCTGGAAGACATGAAGGTCATAGCCCATACGCTCAAAGGCAAGAAAATTAATCCTCAGGTCACCTTTGTCGTGGCCCCGGCATCCAGAAAAATTCTGGATGCCATGGAAAGCTTAGGCTTAACCGGACAGATCCGGGATGCCGGAGCAGTAATTGTTCCTCCGGGCTGCGGCTCCTGCCCGGGTAAGCACTTTGGCTTGCTGGACGAAAAAGATGTCGCCGTCACCACGACAATTCGCAATACACCGGGACGGATTGGCTCAGTGGATGCTCAAATCTATTTGGCCTCACCGCTTACCGTTGCCCTGTCGGCAATTCACGGCCAAATAGCCGCACCGCAATAAGAAAATAAGGAGATTCTTATGTTAATTAGCCGGAAAAAGGAGTGATGAGAATTATGGTTTCCAAAGAGCAGCTGATCAAAGATATGGAAAAAATGTTTGGTCCGGCAAGGGTGTTGAAAACCGAACTGGAACGCTATACCTACACATACGACAGTTCCTTTGTTTCACAGCAAAACGAATACTACCCTGATGTCGTTGTCTGTTTAAACAGCACCGAGGATGTAGCCAAACTGATGAAATATGCATGGGAAAAAGAAGTGCCTGTCACACCCCGGGGAGCGGGGAGCGGCCAGACGGGTGGCAGTGTGCCTGTTAAAGGCGGGATTGTCCTGGATCTTTCCACCTGGAAGGACGTGCTGGTGGATGATGCCAATATGCAGGCTATTGTCAGGCCGGGGATTGTCCATGCCGAGTTTAATCAGATCCTGGCTCCTTATGGTTTGTTCTTTCCGCCCGATCCCGGCAGCTCGGCAATGGCTACCATCGGCGGGATGGTTGGCAACAATGCCAGTGGTTTGCGAGCCGTCAAATATGGTGCCACATACCAATATGTTTTGGGCTTGGAAGTAGTCTTGCCTGACGGTGAAGTAATAAAAACCGGCGGACTGAAGTCCAAAGCCTTAAAAAGTGTGTCCGGTATAGACCTCACTCGCTTGTACTGCGGCTCGGAAGGCACTTTAGGGGTTATTACCGAAATCAGGGTTAAAGTCCTGCCTAAACCTCCTTTCCGGGGAATAATGCTCGCTTTATTCGAAAAGCTGGAAGACAGCGCTTACACCGTGCTGGATGTTTTTAAAGCCGGGCTCATCCCTTCCGGAATTGAGATTCTTGATGAAGGAGGAATTCGCTGCGCTAATTCCTTTAAACCTGATCTTAATATCCCGGAAGTCGAAGCGGCGATTTTCTTTGAGATTAATGGCAGTAAAGCCGCTGTGGAAGCCGAAGGGGCGGAGGTAAAAGCAATTTGTGAAAAAAGGGCCAGCAGTGTGGAATGGGCTACCGATGCCGAGCGAATGGCTAAACTCTGGCAGGGGCGGGCTGTCATAGGTTCGGCCTCGGCCCGCTATAAAGAAGGCAAAACCAGAATCTTTGCCGGAGAAGACGTTTGTTTCCCCATATCCAAAGTACCTGAAGCCTTGAAAAGAATTAAAGGTTTAAGTGAGGAGTTCGCTATCCCGGTGGTCATCTACGGACACATCGGAGACGGCAATATGCATACCGCACCGATCATGGATCCCCTTATCCCGGAAGAAGTAGCAAGAACCCAAAAGTTAGCGGATGCTATTCATCGGCTGGCTTTGGAGATGGGCGGCTCAACAACCGGCGAGCATGGCGTAGGTTTTGCCCGGGCCGAGTATATGGAAGAAGAACATGGCAAAGCCCTGGAAGTTATGTGGGCAATCAAAAAAGCCATCGACCCGAAGGGGATCATGAACCCCGGCAAGATTTGGAAGCTGGGGAGGGAGTAGAATGCAAGCAACATATCAGCTGGATTTTACCGAAGAGCTGAAAAAATGTGTCAAATGCGGAACCTGTAGGGCGCATTGCCCCCTATTTGTGGAATTGATCGGTGAACCGGCCTCCCCCAGGGGGCGGCTGGCTTTAGTCAAACAGCTGCACGAAGGTAAAATCAAACCCAGCCAGGAGCTGGCCGATATCGTCTATACCTGCCTACTCTGCAAGAATTGTGCGGTCAACTGCCCTTCCGGGGTGATCAGTGACGAAATTTTCCTGGCAGCCAGAGATTATCTCAATACGGCTTTAGGTCAAGGCGTCCTGAAAAAGGCCATTCTCAAAGGTTTTCTCACCCGTCCCGGGCTGCTTTATGCCTGCAGTTCCTTAGGCCGAATCTATCAAAAAATAGGCTTGCACAACCTTTTGACCAAAGCTAATCTATTTGAGCATTTGCCGGAAAAAATAGGTGCTGTGGGCAAAATCATGCCGGATATTACCCGCAAACCGGCGAGAGCACGAATTCCGGCCGTGACCCCGGCCAAGGGGGAGAAAAAATTTAAGGTTGCTTATTTTTTAGGATGTGCTACCAATCTGGCTTATCCTGATGTTCCGGTAGCGGGAGTAAAAGCATTAAGCCACAACGGCTGTGAAGTTTTGACCCTGGAAGGGGTTAAGTGCTGCGGCATGCCCCATATGGCTTATGGAGAAACCGCAACAGCCATAGACTTAGCCAAGCATAACCTGGAAATTCTCCTCAGAGGGGATTATGATGCCATTGTCTGTGACTGCGCATCCTGTACTTCAACTTTTAAAGAGACCTATAGCCACCTCTTTGCCCCGGAAACCAAGGAATACGCAAGGGCTCAGCAGCTCAAAGCCAAGACTTACGATCTCAATGAATTTCTAATTAAAAAGACCGGGATAAAACCTGGCTCCCAAGCCGGAGAGAAGGCGGAAAAAGTTAAAGTTACTTATCATGATCCCTGCCACTTGAAGCGGGCTCAGAATATTTTTAAAGAGCCTCGGCAGCTTCTGAAAAGTATTCCCGGGGTGGAATTCGTGGAGATGAAAGAGGCTGACCGCTGCTGCGGTTCGGCTGGAAGCTTTACCGTGATGCATCATGACTTATCAATGAAAGTCTTGGCTAAGAAAATCGCCAATGCTGCAAAAGTGGAACCTGATTATGTAGCCACTTGCTGCCCAACCTGCACCATGCAGTTAAGCTATGGCTTAAAGAAAGCAGGCTCTAAAGCCCGCGTCGTTCATCCGGTGCAGCTCTTGGCTGAGACTTATAAAGACAGATAAAGAACTCTTTCCCATAAGGAATTCAGTAAGGAATTGAGTTAGGCAGTAGTGTTCTGTGTATCTCGAAATGAGAGGAGGGAAAAGGATGACGGACAAAATTGCTTCCTCCCAAAGGCTGTTCTGCGATCCGAGCCTTTGTCTGGGGTGTAAGACTTGTGAACTGCGCTGTGCGGTGGAGAGAAGCTCTGTAGGCAAGTCGTTATATCTGGCAGTTAAGGAAGAGGTGCTTCCCCAACCCCGGGTCTATGTGGGGTGGGATGGCCAGAGAAGCTTTCCTCTGCAGTGCCGCCACTGCGAAGATGCCCCCTGCTTGGAGATTTGCTCCACCGGTGCTTTAAAAAGAGATGCAGCCAGCGGCTGCACTTACATTGACAGTGAACAATGCCTGGCCTGCTGGATGTGTGTTATGGTCTGCCCTTACGGGGTAATATCTCCGGCCGTACAAATCCATGCCGCCGATAAATGCGATCAATGCTTCCAAATGGCTGAGCCCTTCTGTGTGGCGGCCTGCCCGACCGGAGCCCTTCAGCTCCTGACTCCTGCCGAATACGAAACAAGCCTGGCGGAGAGGAGAACAACTGTTTCCTCTGCCGCAGTCCAAGTTGGAAAATAAGGGGGATAGAGAAGAATGCGTCAAGTACGGAAGAAAAGTGCAGATCCGACTGCTCGTACCTACTTTTTAAAGGCCAGGCAGGAAGGCCTGGAATTATCCTGGAACCGCTATGAAAGAATGCTGCCGCAGGACGGCTTCGGCAAGCTCGGGCTCACTTGCGGCGACTGCCTGCAGGGGCCTTGCAGATTGAATCCTTTCAGCCGGGAAGAAGAAAGAACTATCTGTGGGCGGGATAAAGATACTTTAGTCTATAATAATCTGCAAAAGCTCTTATCCTTGGCGGACGGCTCCAAGCAAGATGTGGCCGGAGATAAGGGGCTAAGCCCTCTAGATGCCTTGGTTAAAACAGCCCAGGCCGGAATCGAACACTTAAAAAACAACCGCAATTGCCCCCGGCTCTCGGAGAGCGTTACCCAAATAGGGTTGGGGGTCTTGGCAAAAGAGAAAGTCAATATTTGTCTGGAAGCGGTCTCGCCGGCAATACTGGAAATGAGCCTGGAGCTAAAGGAAAAGCTGGAAGAAGAAGCTTTAACCAGGGGAGCTCAAGGATTTCACCTGGTCTTAGCCGCTGACGTTACCGCCGGCTTCCCGGTGCCCACGGTGAGCAATGCCGGGGGCGTTGAATTTGCACTGCTGACAGGTCTTGTTGACCTCTATGTCGTCGGACCCTCCGGGCTGGGATTAGGTAAAAATGTTGTCCCGGCTTATCATACCGTTTACCGCGAGGCAGGTTTTAACGCGGACTATGACATCCTGAAAGACTGGTTTATCCAGGCTGCCGTTGCCTATAGCAAACGGGAGAAAGAAAAAATCCTGGAAGCAGAGCAGCGAGGCGAAGCCCGGCTGCTCACGGTGGAGCCGGCCAGCCTCAAAGCACATCTCGAGCAAGGAACAATTCGCAAGCTGGCTATTCTGGGCGGGGGTTCCAGTGTCTTACTGACTGAAGATGCTCTGCTTTGTGAAGCTGCCGCCCAACTGGCGGGAGAGCATGTTCTGAACCTCGCCTACGGGAATGCCGCTGCCACTTTGGGAAAACACGGTTTATTGGCGCCCGGATCGGCAGGAGCCTCGCCCCAGGTTACTGCTGCCCTAGGCTTAACTCAAGGGTCTCCGGCTTATTGGCTGGGGAGTGAGGAGGATATCGCCGAGATTCTTTCTTTAGTTGAGTATGTTGGCTCCGTCCATGTTCTCGCTTTGTATCCGGAGCTTTCGACACCGGCCGATTTGCGCAATGCTTTAGCTTTAGCTGCGCAAGGTGTCCCGGTCTTCACAGCTGTTAAATTGCCGGCAGACGGCAGTGAAACAGCTGCCCAAGAGCTTAGCGCTCTTATCCGCTATTGCCAGCCCCAGGATTTTCTGGCTGAAGTCAAGGCCAAGCTGCAAGCGTAAGAATAGTTTTGGGAGAAAGGAGGGTTTGTCTTGCGTATAGATGCTGCCAAGTGTGTAGGATGCGGGCAGTGCCGGCCGTTTTGCACCATGGGCTCAATCCATTTTCAGAGAAGTGCGAAGGGAAGCAAAGTTCACTGTTATGTAGATGAAGAAGAATGTGTAGATTGCGGTATCTGCTACCGCTCCGGGATTTGTCCCAATGATGCCTTATACCAGCCTGTCCATGACTGGCCCCGTTCCATTCGGGGAACCTTCAGCAACCCTCTGGCCGAACATAAAGAGACCAGGGTTCCCGGCAGAGGGACGGAAGAAATGAAAACCAATGATATTACGAATCGTTTTAAACGGGGGTACGCCGGAATGGCAGCCGAAATGGGGCGGCCAGGAACAGGAGCCCGCTTAAGGGATGCGGAAAAAGTCTTTAAAGCTTTGGCCCGGTTGGGGGTTGAGTTTGAACCGCAGAATCCCTTGACAGGCCTTTTAGCCAATAAAAAAACGGGAGAAATGAACCCGGAGGTTTTGAACGAAAAAGTGCTTTCCGCCATTATCGAAATGGTTATTCCTTTGGAGATGGTTATTCCTGTTTTGGATACCATGGAACAAGTCGCCGAGGAAATCGATACCGTGTTCTCGATCGATCTGGTAGCCCGGGTAGATGAAGACCTCTCCGTACCTACTGCAAAAATTATGGAAAAAGACGGCAGATGGTTCTCCATAAACGGCAAGACTAACTTAGGGTTAGGACATCTCCAAGTGAAAGGGGCAGGTCTACCATGACACATACCTTACATCGCCATGGGCCGCTTGATACATTTGAAAACGATTACCTGATCTTTTCCATGAGTGCCAAAGGTTATAATGAAAAGAACTCGCGCTTTGCCCTGCAGGAGTTTTTGAAAATATTAAACAAGTATGACCTTGTTAATATGGGAGATATGAAGACCGGCGGGATGTACTTAGTCGACCGGGAAAAAATAATTGAGAATGTTACCGATACCTCCATTGTCCATGGGGTTTTTAGGGATAAAGAACAAGTCAGGCAGGCTTTACAAGAAGTTAAGGAAGCTAATCTGGGCATCTCCGTTATTGTTACAGGTATTGTGAGCAAAGTTCAGGACATTTTGCAGGATATCGGGATCGAACGGCACACCGTGGAATACTCGGTGGGGATCAGGGGCAAAATGTCCAAACTGCCCGAAGATGAAATTCTGGAAATAACCACTATGTGCGGGCACGGCATGGTTTCGCAAAACTTAACAAGACAAATGCTTATGGATATCAAGCGGGGCAAAAGAACTGCCCGGGAAGCCGGGGAACTTTTAGCCACCCCCTGTGTTTGCGGGGCTTTTAACCCGAGGAGGGCAGAGCGGCTGCTGGAGGAACTGGTGGAAGTCTGGTGTTTTGATGAGCAATAGGGGAAGGAGGGAGACAGAGTGAGTTATCTCATCATTGGTAATGGCCCGGCGGGAGTTAGTGCCATTGCAAGGATCCGGGAAATAGACCCCACAGGCAGGATTATTCTTATCTCGGCAGAGGATAATCCTCCGTACAGCCGCATGCTGACACCGGAGTATATGACCGGAGAAGTGGCGGAAGAACAGCTCTACTACAGGGGAAGCGATTTTTATCAAAAATATCAGGTTGAAACCCGCTTAGGTGCGAAGGTTACTAAGATTATTCCTTCCGACAAGACAGTGCTTTTGGCTGACGGAGAAAAGATTGCTTATGCTCGGCTATTAATTGCTGCCGGTTCCAGACCTCTGGTACCCTCCTGGGCGGATGATACCGGCCTTAAAGGGGTCTTTACCCTTTGGAAGAAGCAGGATTCCGAAGCTATTAACAGCCATTTAAGAGAAACCGGGAAAGCTGTTATTATCGGCGGCGGCTTGGTAGGGCTGCAATGTGCCAGAGCCTTGAGCACTAGGGGGATCAAAGTAACGGTAATTGAAAAACTTCCCAGGTTAATGCCTCAGCAGCTGGATGAAACTGCTTCAGCTCTTTTGCAGCAGGCCGCGGAACAGCAGGGTATCGAAATATTGTTAAATACCGAGGTTCTTTCCCTGGAAAGAGAAGGAGGCAGGGTTACGGGAGTCGGTACCAAAGAGGGGATAGTTCCCGCTGATCTGGTGCTGGTAGCCATCGGTGTCAAGCCAAATCTGGAAATGGCTTGGGAAACAGGCCTCAAGATGGACAGAGGACTTTTAACTGATGAGCGGATGCAGACTAACATTCCCGGGATCTATGCTGCCGGGGATGTCGTGCAGAGCACTTGTTTGCTTAGCGGGCAGAAGACAGTGCGAGCCCTTTGGTTATGTGCCGTCCGGCAGGGTAAGGTAGCCGGAGCCAATATGGCCGGCGTGGAAGAATACTACGCCGGGAGTGTAGCTTTAAATTCCATCCAATTATTTGGGCTGTCCATCATCTCCCAAGGACAGCTGGAGCCGCTGGCCGGCCAGGAAGAATTGGCAGAAAAAATACTCCGCTATCCTCAGAGCGGCGCTTACCATAAGTTTTTGGTGCAAAAGGGCAAACTGGCAGGCTTTATCCTGGTTGGCGATGTCCGGCAGGCGGGCATCTACCATCATAAGCTGGGCGAACCTCTCTGGGAGGGCTACTGGGGTCAAACCCCGGCCTGGGAGGCGGATGAAATTTTAGTATAAACATACCCTTCTAATGACAGAAAAATAAATTAATCACAAAGAAGGAAATATTATCCATTTGCTGAATGTAGAAGTATCAAAGCAGATGAGAGTAATTTAGGAGCGGAGATTTATGGCGATAAAAACCAAAGCGGCTTTGCTGGAAGCAGCTTATAAGATTTATTTGGTGGATAGGAAGCTGGAATGCGGTGAAGATGAGGTAATCGTGAAGAATCATCTTATTGGTATCTGCGGCTCGGACAAAACTTTCTACCGCGGGCAGCTGCCTCCCAAGACTGCTGAGTTCCGGCAGGAACCCAAATTTCCTTTTTATTTGGGTCATGAGAGCGGCGGAACAGTGGTGGAAGTAGGTTCTAAGGTCAGAGAATACCGCGTCGGGGATAAGGTTATCGCTTTTGGCTGGAATAATAACTTAGCCGAATATTTTAAAGCCAAAGTTTGGGAACTGCAGCCGGTGCCCGAAGGCTTGGATATGGATTTAGCCAGCCTGGGGGAGCCCATCGCCTGTGCCATGTACTCGGGTCTTAATTCGGGAGTTCAATTGGGCGATACCGTTGTTGTGATGGGCGGAGGTTTTGCCGGGCAGATTATTGCTCAGGTCGTTCGTTTAAAAGGTGCGGCTCAGGTTATCGTTGTCGATGTTCTGGACGGCAAGTTGGAGCTGGCCAAGAAACTGGGAGCAGGCGTTGTCATAAACTCTCGCCAGGAAAATGCTTTCCAAAGAATCATGGAATTAACGCAAGGGCAGGGTGCCGATGTCGTCGTTGAGGCTGCCGGCAGCCAGGAGTCTGTCAATCTGTGTACCCAGATACTTAAGCATAATGGAAAGTTTGTCTGGTACAGCTGGATAACTCAGCCTGTTACTCTGGATATCAGCCGTTGGCATGATGACGGCCTGGAGTTTATTAATACCTGTCTTGTTCACCATACCTGGCGGGAGAGGTATGTCTGGACTCCTGCCGCTTTAAAGCCGGTCGTCATGGGTTTGGTCGATATTAAATCTTTAATAACCAATGAGTTTTCCTTAAGCGCCATTAAAGAAGCCTTCGAATTTGTCGATCGGGATGATACGGCCATTAAGGTTGTGTTACGTCCGTAGTTGTTTCAGAAGTGCAACAGACCTTAGACGGGTTAACACTAATAGTGTTTCACATCTAAACCTTGCACTTATAATATGAGGACGGCTCAATATATCTATAAAAGTCAGAATATATTGAATATTAAAATAATGTTTGGAAAAATAGGCTATGACTGAGACCTGGAAAGGTTCAAGCCTTAGCAGGCGGGTTTGTCTCCATGTTGGCATGGAAATTGCGATTTATGATTTCAAGGGGGTGATACCAAGAATAACTGTATTTTGGTTTACAAACCAATCTTGGAACTTTAAGGGAAAATGAGAGGGGAGAATGGTAATGAAGAGAAACCGCTTTTTGACGATCTTGCTGATTTTGGTCTTAAGTTTAACACTCATCGGTTGTCAATCGGCTCCTGCCGATAAGCCTGCCGATAAGCCTGCTGATCAGGGTGAGAAGCTTGTTCTGAAACTCTCCAGTACCTCCAGTAAAGGAGGAGCTTTATACGAAAGTGGAGCGAAATTTAAAGAATTGGTTGAAGAGCGCTCCAACGGCATGATTGAGGTTCAATTGTTTGCCGACGGACAGCTGGCAAAAGACTTGGACGCTATTGATGCCCACCAGACCGGAGCTATTGAAATGTCACTCCCTTCAACTTGTATGGCGCAAATTGATCCTAAATTCGGAGTATTTGACATTCCGTTTTTATTCAAGAACCATGCCGCAGTCCAAAAATTTGCCGAAGGCGATTTTTGGAAAAATGAATTTCAACCTCTCTTTGAACAGAATGGTTTGGTAGGAGTGGCCATGGTGGAAAATGGCTTCCGGCATATCACCAACAATAAACGCCCGATCGTTGTTCCGGAAGACCTCAAAGGAATTAAACTCCGTGTGCCTCAAAGCAAACTGCGTGTAGCTATGTTCCAGGAATTCGGAGCCAATCCTATTACCATGGACTTCAGCGAAGTGTTTACCGCTCTCCAGCAGGGAGTTGTTGACGGTCAGGAGAACCCCTATGTTCAGATTGAGGCCGGCAAATTCTATGAAGTGCAAAAATATCTGTCCATTACTTACCATACCTATACACCAGGTTACCTGACTGCCAGCAAAGTTTGGTGGGATGGTTTAACTCAGGAGCAGAGAGATTTGATTGAGCAGGCCTGCATTGACGCCGGCACCTGGTCGCGTGAATACGGCCGTGATTCTGAGAGCACCCTCCTGCAGAAGTTTAAAGATGCCGGGATCGAAGTCAATGAAGCCGATCTGTCGGCTTTTCAAGCTCAAATCGAGCCTGTAATTGAAATTATTAAACAAGAAGTTGATCCTGCTTTCGTCGATGCCGTCCTGGCCGAAGTAAAAAGATGTAATGATGCTTCTTAATTTCTGCATGGTAAATAGATACTGGTTAAGTGAAAAAGCCTCTTCGGGGTAATTAATAAGATTTTAAAGAAAACTCATGTCCCTTTATTCTTTAATTTCAGCTTAAATATTACTTAGAATGAGGGACATGAGTTGTCAACTTCTTTAGGTAAGGAGGCAGAATAAATGGAGTTTATTGAAAAGATTGAGCGGATTATCATGGGCGTTTTAAAATGGGCACTAATTTTTCTTTTAATAGCAGTGACAATCAGTGTCAGCTGGGGAGTATTCACTCGTTATGTTTTGAACGCCGCCGCCCAGTGGACCCATGAATTTTCCGGTTTTACTCTGGCCTGGATTACCTTTCTAGGGTCAGCCTACGCTATTCTCAAAGGTAATCACATTCGCTTTGAAACCATCTTTGAAATGCTGCCCAGGAAAGTCCGGCTGGTTATTCAAACAATCTTGAATTCTGCAGTTTTCGTTTTTGTGGTTTATCTTAGTTATTACGGCTACCACCTGGCGATGCGCTCCATGGGCAATGCTACGGTATCCCTCCCGCTGCCGAAAGGGTTTTTCTTTGCCATTATACCCGTAGGCGGCGCTCTTATGGCCATAGCCTTAATTATCGATACGCTTAAGGCCTTTAAGAAGAAGGAGGAGCCAAGTGCTCAAGCAATAGCCGAAGCTCAAGCTGCAGCTCAGGCTCAAAGCCTGGAGGAAGAACGGCTAATGTAATTATAAGGCATTTATAAGAGGTGATGATTAGTGGTAGGATGGATATTATTTATTGGAATAGTTTCACTGGTTCTTTTAGGAATGCCGATCGGCTTTGCCTTAGGGGTAGTTGGTTTTGTCTTATTCGTGTTATCAGGCTCGCCTTTGGAAATGATGCCAATTGTCTTGTTTGACGGAGCTAACAACTTCCCTTTGCTGGCTATTCCTCTATTTATGTTGGTTGGAGAATTAATGGATGCCTGTAATTTATCCTCCCGGCTGATTAACTTTGCGGCCAGTTTGGTCGGCTTTATGCGGGGAGGCTTAGCTCAGGTTACTGTTCTCACATCCATGCTCTTTGCGGAGATTTCCGGCTCTGCCGTTGCCGGAGCGGCAGCCTTGGGTGGTGTTTTAATCCCCCAAATGAAGCAAAAAGGCTATACCTCCGGTTTTGCCGTGGCTATTGTTTCCGTGGCCTCTACCATGGCTATTATCTTGCCGCCCAGTATTCCCATGATTCTCTATGGGGTTATGTCCGGAACCAGTATTACCAAGCTGTTTATCGGCGGTGTTTTTCCCGGAATTATCATCGGTATTTTGCTGATGATCACCAACTATATTTTTGCCCGCAAGTATAATTTGGGTGTTCAACAAAAGTTTGAAATCCCTAATGTAGGTAAAACCTTTAAAGAAGCTTTTTGGGCTCTCACAGTCCCTTTTATCATCCTCGGCGGGATTTGGGGCGGAATCTTTACCCCGACCGAAGCTGCCGGAATTGCAGCCTGTGTTGCCTTTTTCATCGGGACAGTAATATACCGGGAATTAAAATTAAAGGATATTCCCAGGATTGCTTTAAGAGCAGCCAACCAAACCGCTCTAACTATGCTCATTATCGCCGGTTCGGCAATTATCGGCTGGTTTTTGACCAGCGAGCAAATACCCCAAGGCATTGCTGCCTGGGCAGCAACTTTATCAACCAACAAATACTTTATTCTTGTAATCCTCAATATCTTTTTCTTAATTGTGGGGATGTTCCTGCACTCAGCGGCAGCCATCATCATGCTAATTCCGATATTAATGCCTTTAGTGCATCAATTAGGAATCGATCCCGTCCATTTCGGGTTGATCATAACCGTCAATCTAGGTATTGGACAACAAACCCCGCCAGTAGCATCTGTTTTACTCACTGCCTGTTCGGTCGGAGATACGCCTTTGGTTAAAGTATTGCCTTATTTGAAGTATTATCTGCTGGTTATGCTCCTGGCCCTGGCAATAGTTACTTATATTCCACCGGTCAGCACCTGGTTGCCTTCTATTATGTGAATCAAGTCCTGCCGAATTGGATGTTAGAAAAAGAACTATAGTAAATCTAATGTTTTATTGAGAATGAGTTATTAGGTTGTGCGTTACACAACGTGTTTTTGCTGTCCTTGGCCTAGAATGCAGTTTAAGGATGGTTCGGAGTGCTAATAAGTGTTATAGATAGGGAGAATCGCCCGGCTTAAATCTGAAGCGGTGACGATACTCCCTTCTAATTTGTCTTTCGCAAGCAACTAAAAAAACTATGTTCAAATGAACATTAATATGCTATTATTAAGGACATAAGAACATGATTTTTTGTTCAAATGAACAATACTTTTAAGCCCGCTCCTTAGAAAATAAAGAAATACATAGGAGGATGATTTCTCGCATAAGAACACAGTGGAGCTGGAAAACTAAAGGTGATTTCCCAATTAAAAAAAAGGAAAAGGAGGAAACAATGTGAATAAGGCAGGACTGGATGAAGCTAATATTCAGGGGAAACGTGTTTTAGTCAGAGTGGATTTTAACGTTCCGATGGATGATAAACAAAATATAACCGATGATACCCGAATCAGGGCGGCTCTTCCCACTATTAAATATTTAGTGGAGAACAAAGCTAAGGTAATCCTAGCCTCCCATCTGGGCAGACCTAAAGGCCAGGTAAACCTCAAGTATTCCCTGGCACCGGTGGCCGGAAGGCTAAGTGAACTCCTAGGCCAGGAAGTACAGATGGCCAAGGACTGTATCGGCTCAGAAGTGCAGGCTCAAGTGCAAGAATTGCAAGATGGGCAAGTAATCCTCTTGGAAAATGTCCGTTTTTATGCGGAAGAGGAAAAAAACGATCCCGAGTTTGCTAAGAAACTGGCCGGCTTAGCGGAAATTTACGTCAATGATGCTTTTGGGACGGCTCACCGCGCCCATGCTTCCACAGAAGGCGTTGCCCGCTATCTGCCTGCTTATGCCGGTTTCTTAATGAAAAAAGAAGTGGATATTATGGGCAAGGCTTTGGAAGATCCGGCGCGGCCCTTTATAGCCATCATCGGCGGAGCCAAAGTCAGCGATAAAATAGCCGTCATAGAAAACCTGCTTCAGAAAGTAGATACCCTGATTATCGGCGGCGGTATGGCCAATACTTTTCTGAAGGCTGAAGGCAAGGAAATGGGCAAATCTTTAGTTGAGGCCGATAAGCTTGATCTTGCCCGGAAAATGCTTGAGAAATCCCGGGATAAAGGGGTTAATTTTCTGCTTCCTACCGATTTGGTGGTCGCCAAGGAATTCAAAGCTGACGCTCCGGCCAGGACGGTAAGCGTTAACGATTTGGAGGCCGATGACCTGGCGTTAGATATCGGGCCGGAAAGTGCCGAAAAGTTCGCTTCCGCGATAGGCGCTGCCCAGACCGTAATCTGGAACGGGCCCATGGGGGTCTTTGAAATGGAGGCCTTTGCCAAGGGAACGGAAAGGATCGCCCGGGCCATGGCCGAGTGCCGGGGTACAACTATTGTCGGCGGTGGGGATTCCGTAGCAGCCGTAGAAAAGATGGGAGTTGCCGAACAACTCACCCACATTTCCACTGGCGGAGGGGCCTCACTGGAATTCTTGGAGGGTAAAACTCTCCCTGGGGTAGCAGCTCTGTTAGATAAGTAAAGTCAAAAGACAAAAAATAAAAATGTAGGTTGATTACCTAAAGCTATAAAAAAAGGGGGTTTTCTAGATGAGCAACCGCCGTCGCCTCATTGCCGGCAATTGGAAAATGAATAAGACCTCCCCAGAGGCCAGGGATTTTGCCACAGCTTTTCTGGAGAAAGTAGGAGATGTTACTGATCTGGATATGGTGGTTTGTGCCCCATATACAGCCTTGCCTGTTTTAAAGGAAGAATTGGAAGAAAGCATTGTCCATATCGGAGCTCAAAATATGTATCATGAACCTCAAGGAGCTTTTACCGGAGAAATATCGGCTGCAATGCTGAAAGATCTAGCCTGTACTTATGTAATCCTCGGCCATTCCGAACGGCGGGAGTACTTAAAGGAAGATGATGAGCTAATCGCCAAGAAAGTAAAGGCAGCTTTAGAAGCGGGGCTTATTCCCATCCTTTGTGTCGGGGAAAACCTGGCCTTAAGAGAAGGAGGTAAAGCTTTGGCTTTTGTCCGCGGCCAGGTCGAGAAGGATCTTGTGGAGCTTGAGCCTGCCGAACTGCGCAAAGTAGTTATTGCCTATGAGCCTATCTGGGCAATCGGCACCGGCAAGACTGCTTCTGCCCAGGATGCTCAGGAAATGTGTTCGGCAATCAGATCCACTTTAGCCGGAATAGCCGGTACCGTAGCCCAGGAAATAAAAATACTATATGGAGGTAGTGTCAAATCTGGTAATATAGCCGAGCTTATGGCCCAGCCGGATATCGATGGAGCCTTGGTAGGCGGTGCCAGCCTGGAAGTCCCAGAATTTGCACAATTGATTCAAAACGCGAGGTGAGTTCCATGGCCAGAAAAGCAAGCAAACCGCTCTTACTCATGATCCTGGACGGATGGGGGCATAACCCGGAAAAAGAAGGCAATGCTATTCTTAGTGCTAAAACACCTAATATCCACAAATATTTAACTACTTATCCCACTACCCTTTTGAAAGCCTCCGGCCATGACGTGGGGTTGCCCGCCGGCCAGATGGGAAATTCCGAAGTAGGGCATTTAAATATTGGAGCGGGTCGAGTGGTATATCAGGAACTAACCCGTATTTCTAAAGCCATTGAAGAAGGGGAGCTGGAAAAAAACCAAGTTCTCCTCGAGGCTATGCAGCGCTTGCAGGGAACGGGTAAAGCCCTGCACTTCCTGGGGCTTTTGTCAGACGGTGGTGTACATTCTCATCTTGACCATCTGTTTGCCCTTTTGGATATGGCTGTCAAGGTTGGGGTAGAAAAAATCTTTGTTCACCCCATTCTGGACGGGCGTGATGTTCTCCCCCAGAGTGCCAAAGACTATATTTGTCAACTGGAAAAGAAACTGCAGGAAATTGGCGTTGGTAAAATAGCTACTGTAGGCGGCCGCTATTATTTTATGGATAGGGATAAACGCTGGGAGAGAGTCGAGAAAGCTTACAAAGCTCTGGTCTCCGCCGACGCGCCTATGGATGGCAGTGCCTTGGCGGCGGTGGAAAATTCCTATGAAAACAAAATCGTCGACGAATTTGTCAATCCGACGGTGATTGTCGGACCAACAGGTGAGCCGGTAGGAACAATACAGGACGGAGATTCGGTGATTTTCTTTAATTTCCGGGCGGACCGGGCCAGGGAGATAACCAGGGCTTTTATTGAGGATGATTTTTCTGATTTTGCCCGGCCGGTGCGGCCTAAGGTTCATTATGTCTGCTTAACCGAATACGATGCTACTTTCACTTGTCCGGTAGCTTTTCCGCCTCAGAACCTGGAGAATACCTTAGGGGAAGTTTTAGCTGAACGGGGGCTTAAGCAGTTAAGAATTGCCGAAACTGAAAAGTATGCCCATGTTACCTTCTTCTTCAACGGCGGAATCGAAGAACCGGAGGATGGGGAAGAACGCATCCTGATTCCCTCGCCGGAAGTGCCTACCTATAACCTTAAACCGGAAATGAGCGCTTGTGAGATTACCGAAACACTGCTTAAAAAAATCCGGGAAGCAAAGCATGATGTCATAGTCTTAAACTTTGCCAATCCGGATATGGTTGGCCATACCGGTTTCTTTGAGGCCACGGTTAAAGCCCTGGAAGCTGTGGATGAGTGTGTCGGCAGGATTGTAGACGAGGTTCAGCAGAGAAACGGTACAGTCATCATTACAGCCGACCACGGCAATGCTGAAAATATGTTTGACCAGGCGAGCCAGTCACCGATAACCGCTCATTCTACCAATAGAGTTCCGTTCATTCTAATAGGTGAGCAGTACCGGGGTGTAACCTTAAGAGAAAATGGGGCTCTCTGTGATATAGCCCCTACCATGCTGGAGATATTAAATATTGCTGTCCCTAAAGAAATGACCGGCAAAAGCCTCATCCAATAAGTGGGACAAGGGTGGGACAAGGGGGGTGGGACAAGGGGACGGTTCTTCTGTCCCACAGACTGGTACCTGTCCGACACACCTTAGCTTTAAACCAAATTTAAAAGAAAAAATTGATAGATAATAAATCTAATCTTAAAAAGCCAAAGGAGTGACTTGTAATGAGCTTCATAGATCAGGTAATTGCCAGAGAGATTCTGGACTCGCGGGGTTTCCCCACGGTAGAAGTGGATGTAATCCTGGAAGATGGAACCATGGGCCGGGCGGCAGTACCCTCGGGTGCCTCAACAGGTGCTTTTGAAGCCCTGGAACTGAGGGACGGGGATAAAACCCGTTATAACGGCAAAGGTGTCCAGCAGGCTGTGGCTAATGTCAATGATATTATCGCTCCGGAAATCGAGGGGCTGAATGCTTTCGACCAGCCCGCGCTGGATCGGACCTTAATCGAAATTGACGGTACCGAAACTAAGAGCAAACTAGGTGCCAATGCTACCCTGGGAGTCTCTCTCGCCGTAGCCAGAGCCGCTTCCCAGTATTTGGGTCTGCCTTTTTACCAATACATTGGGGGAGTAAATGCTAAAGAGCTGCCGGTACCAATGATGAATATCTTAAATGGCGGAAAACATGCTGACAACAATGTTGATATTCAGGAATTCATGATCATGCCGGTAGGTGCTGCTACCTTTTCCGAAGCAATGCGGATGGGTGCGGAAATCTATCATACTTTGAAAAGTGTTTTAAAAAGCAAAGGCCTGGTCACGGCTATTGGCGACGAAGGCGGCTTTGCTCCGAACTTATCATCCAATGCCGAAGCCTTCGAATTAATTGTTGCCGCTATAGAAAAAGCCGGTTATCGGCCGGGAGAACAAGTGGTTCTGGCCATTGACGCCGCAGCCACCGAAATGTATCAAAACGGTGTTTATGTCCTGGAAGGCGAAGGGCTGACCAAAAATGTTGATGAAATGATTGATTACTTAGCTGACCTTTGCCAGAGGTTCCCGATTATCTCCATTGAAGACGGCCTCGCCGAGGAAGATTGGGAAGGCTGGGCGAAGCTGACCAAGCGCTTAGGGGATAAGATTCAGCTGGTTGGCGATGACCTCTTCGTCACCAATCCGACTCGACTCAGCAGGGGTATAAAAGCTAACTGCGGCAACTCTATCCTGATCAAATTAAATCAGATCGGTACTTTAACCGAGACCCTGGATACTATTGAAATGGCCAAACGCGCCGGCTATACAACGGTTATTTCCCACCGTTCCGGGGAAACTGAAGATGTTTCCTTGGCTCATGTTGCCGTAGCGGTCAATTCCGGCCAGCTCAAAACCGGAGCACCGGCTCGGACCGATAGGCTGGTCAAATACAACGAATTGTTAAGAATTGAGGAAGAACTCGGGCTCACAGCAATTTACCGCGGGCGGATGGCCTTGAATAAATAAACGGCAAATCTTGCGTCACAGAAACCGCTGTGCTAAAATAGGCATGTTGACTATAATCTCAGCAAAGCTCTTAGCACAGCAGTTTTAACCCCTTAAGGGAGGTGAAATACATGACCATCTTTATTATTGTCGTCCTAATTATTAGTTCACTGGGCTTAATAGCCACGGTTTTGTTACAGTCCGGGAAAAGTGCGGGCTTATCTGGCTCGATTACCGGAGCAGGTGAGCAGTTTTTCGGTAAAGCTGCCAAAGGCATGGATTCTTTATTTTCCAAACTGAGTATTGCTTTTGCAGTCCTCTTTCTTTTAAGTTCTTTAGGCTTAACCATATTCTTAAAATAAAAAATACAGCACATAAATCCCGCTGAACTTCAAGCGGGGTTATTTTGCATGCTATCTGGTCAACACGCCAGGTAGTGTGGATTAATAGGAGGTAACAAAAACATGGATCTCTCAACGATGTCCCTCTTGGGGGTCGCGGCAGGGCTTATTGGCTTATTGGTAGCCTTATACTTTGCCAAAAGCGTACTAAAAGAAAGTGCCGGCAACGCCAGAATGCAGGAAATATCCAAGGCTATCCAAGAAGGGGCTATGGCGTATTTGAACCGCCAGTACAAAACCCTGATACCTTTTACTATTATAATTTTTGCTGTCTTATTAATTTTTAAAAGCTGGCCGGCGGCTGTTTCCTTCCTGGTCGGAGCGGTTGCTTCAGGGATTGCCGGTTATGTAGGAATGAGCATTACCACCAGAGCCAACGCTCGCACAACCGAAGCTGCCCGTACCAGCTTGAATAAAGCTTTAGGCGTATCTTTCCGGGCCGGGGCTGTTATGGGGTTATCCGTAGCAGGTTTGGGCCTGTTCGGAGTTGCCGGGCTCTTTTTAATATTCGGTGATGCAGAAACCATTAACTCCTTTGCTTTCGGCGCCAGTGCCATCGCCCTCTTTGCCCGTGTCGGCGGCGGGATTTATACCAAGGCTGCTGATGTCGGTGCCGACTTGGTTGGTAAGGTTGAAGCCGGGATTCCGGAGGACGATCCCCGCAACCCCGCAGTTATTGCCGATAACGTTGGCGATAACGTCGGTGATACAGCGGGTATGGGTGCCGACCTCTTTGAGTCCTATGCCGCTACTGCCATTGCCGGGATGCTCATTGGCTTCTCTGTATTCGGCGGTCATAGCTCGGGCGAAATGCTCTTCATCTTAATTGGGGTAGCCGGAATAATTAGTTCCATCATCGCCAGTTTCTTTGTGCGTACCGGCGAGGATGCCAACCCGCAGGCTGCTTTGAATAAAGGCCTTTGGGGTACAAACATTTTGACAGCAGCCGCAGCTTTTGCGCTGGTTCATCTCGTTCTGCCCGCATCCTATACTACCGCCAACGGAATAGTTATCACCCCGAACAGAGTTTTTGTGGCTGTTATCTGTGGCTTAGTAGTTAATATAGTCATAGGTCTTATTACCGAATACTTTACATCCAACCAGAAAAAACCTGCCCAGGGCATTGCTAAGGCTTCGGAAACCGGAGCCGCAACCAACCTGATTTCCGGCCTGTCCGTAGGGCTTAAAAGTACAACCTTGCCGTTGCTGACAATTTGTGCCGCTACCCTTATTGCCTATCAGGCCGCAGGTATTTACGGCATTGCCATAGCTGCCATGTCCATGCTCTCCACAGCCGGAATCATTGTCGCTATCGATTCCTTCGGGCCAGTAGCCGATAATGCCGGTGGGATTGCTGAAATGGCGGAGCTCGACCCCAGTGTCCGCAAAACTACCGATAAACTTGACGCTGTTGGCAACACTACCGCAGCCGTCGCTAAAGGTTTTGCTATAGGCTCCGCTGCCCTTACCGCTTTGGCTCTGTTTAGTGCCTTCGCTGAACTAGCCAACCTGCAGGCTATTGACCTGCTTGTTCCGACTACGATTGTCGGCCTCTTTATCGGAGCGGGGCTGCCGTTCCTCTTCTCCGCTTATGCGATGGAAGCGGTCGGGAAAGCTGCTTTTGATATGATCGGTGAAGTTCGCCGCCAGTTCCGGGAAATCCCCGGAATCATGGAAGGCAAAGCTAAGCCTGATTATGCAGCCTGTGTTGATATTTCCACCAAGGCTGCGATCAGACAAATGATCATCCCCGGTCTTTTAGCCGTCGGTACCCCTGTGCTGGTTGGCTTTATCCTGGGCAAAGGCGCAATGGGCGGCATGCTGGCCGGCGGTACAATAAGCGGTTTCTTGATGGCCCTCTTTATGTGTAATGCCGGCGGCGCCTGGGATAATGCCAAAAAGTATATCGAAGAAGGCCACCATGGCGGCAAAGGGACTCCTACCCACGCAGCCGCAGTTATCGGCGATACCGTTGGCGACCCATTTAAGGATACTTCCGGGCCTTCCCTTAATGCCTTGATTAAAGTTATGGGTACAATTTCCTTGATTATCGCTCCTTTCCTGCACTAAGCGGAAAAAATTATATCTAAAACGGCTCTCTGTCAAATGTTGGGGTAATCCTAAAAACGGAGAGTAAATAAACCAAAATTGAAGAAGATGTCTTCATCCTTGAAGGCGTCTTCTTTTGCCATTGAACTTGCCTAAATACTCTATTCGCACGGTCACGTAGGGAAATAGTTCGGTGGACTGTTTCCAAGAAAAATACTTGCTAACATGCCAAAACCCCTAGGCTATCTGCAAGTTAACCTTGGCATGTTTTAACGCTACTACCACTTAACGCTCATTTCCGTATTTGGTCAAGTTTTCTATGATGAAGTAAGCTAATTGCATTTCTTAGTATAATTTGTTTAAATATACTAAGTGACAATGAAAAGAAAGGTTTCTTAGATAATGTATAGGAAAGAGGAACTGGTTAAACCATTTAGCCTACAGGGCGGTAACATAGGCATCCTGCTAATCCATGGCTTTACGGCCTGTCCCATAGATTTAAAACCGCTGGGAGAAATACTAAACAGCTTCGGTTACACCGTTTATGCCCCGCTTTTGGCCGGGCACGGGCGGACACCGGAAGAACTGCGGGGGACATCCTGGGAGGATTGGTTGGCTAGTGCCGAAGATGGAGTAAACTTTCTGAGAGAAAGCTGCCGGAGGGTAGTTGCTGTCGGGCATTCCATGGGAGGATTGCTGGGACTAGCCTTGGCAGCCCGAGGGAAACTGGACGGAGTAATAGCTATTAATAGCCCGATCATTTATCAGGATCGCAATGTGCATTTTGCCGAAAGATTGCTTAACAAACAGGAATACGCTGCTAAACCTCATAAGGAAAAAGAAATAAGTTTTACAGATGAAGGCCTGCCGCATTACTCTTATATCCAAGTTCCTGTAAAAGCTCTTGTTTCTCTGAATAAAGCCATTCCCCGGGTGCAAAGAGAACTAGCAAAAATTCACTGCCCCGCTTTAATAATCCAGGGTTTAGAAGATAAGACCGTGCATCCCCGCAGTGCCCGGATGATTGAGAAAAGCATAAAAAACCGCCAAAAAGACGTGATCTACTGGGCAAAGGAAGATCATTACTTAATTCTAGGTCGGGAACGCCAAAAATTGGCTGATAAGATAAAACTTTTTCTGAGTAAATATGGTCTTGCTGTCCAGGGTTAAGGCTCCTTAGAGCTTTTAAATAAGCAGATGCTTTTATCCAAAATTTTCAGGAAGGAAGGAAAAATACGATGTTAAGCAGAGAACAAGCCTATACCGAAGTAACCAAATATGTTGAAAATAAAAACCTGATTAATCATATGCTTGCGGTAGAAGCAGTCATGAGGGGCTTAGCCGCTCATTTTGGTGAAGATCAGGAGCTATGGGGTTTAGCCGGTCTGATGCACGATATCGATTATGACCAGACCAAAGACGATCCCAACCTCCATTCCTTAAGGGGCGCAGAAATACTGGCTGAACTTGGCTTGCCGCCGGAAGTAGTCCAAGCGGTCAAAGTGCATAACTATACTCATGGTATTCCTCGCCAAGACTTTGCTGGATAAAGCCTTGTTTGCCGCCGACCCGGTTTCCGGGCTGGTAGTAGCCGCTGCCCTGGTCCGGCCGGATAAAAAGCTCAGCGGTGTGGAGCTGGAATACCTGGTGAGGAAATTTGGGGAAAAAGCTTTTGCCCGCGGAGCCAACCGGGATCAAATCAGGACTTGCAGTGAAATAGGCTTGGAATTGGAGGAATTCCTGGATATCTCTCTTCAGGCTATGAAAGCAATTGCCGGAGATATAGGCCTCTAAAATTTTTTTTAATTAGGTCTAAAACATTGCCCTGATGATTCATAATAGCTATTATAAGGATAATAGACTATCTTATAAAAACCATGATTAAAACAAATGATACTTAAGGCCGCTATTGTAACGGGGAGGTGAGGGAATGTCCGGTAAAATTAAAGTGATTGCCGAAAACCGCAAAGCCCGCCATGACTATTTTGTGGAAGAAAGATATGAAGCAGGCATAATCCTGACGGGAACAGAAATAAAGTCCATCCGGGCAGCCCGTGTTAACCTTAAAGATAGTTATGCCGAGGTCATCAACGGGGAGGTCTGGCTGAACCAAATGCATATCAGCCCTTACGAGCAGGGCAATAGATTTAACCATGATCCTTTAAGAAAAAGAAAACTCCTCTTAAATCGTTCTGAGATTAATAAGCTCTTGGGCAAGGTACAGCAGCAAGGCATGACTCTCATTCCCTCTCAAGATTTATCTAAAGCAGGGGCTGGCCAAAATTGAACTTGGCCTCTGCAAAGGTAAAAAGAGTTATGATAAGCGGGATGATCTTGCTAACCGTGATGCCAAAAGGCAAATGGAAAGGGAACTGCGGGATCGATTTAAGGGCTAAGTTTAGCATAAATACGCATAGAAACCAGCATAATTAATTTAAGGCAGGCTAAGACCTGCCTTAAATTGAATCCGGCCAACAGTTAAGCCGTAAGCTTATTAGCAGGCAAATATATATGCATGATGTTTTTAAAATAGCTATAAGCATCCTGGAGTTGCCAAGGATAAAAAGGGGGCGAGCAGATGGAGCAGTCACTTAGAACCAAAGCCGATCGGCTGATAAGCATCTATAAACAGGTCAGCAAAGATTACCGGTGGAAGAACTCGAGCAACATGAACAATCTAATCGCGCTGTCCTATATTATGAAGGATAAAAACTATAACCGCGGTGTTCTTGACAGGGTTAACGACTATATCAAGAAAAACACCGGTGTATTTTCCTGTTACCGCCAAAAGTCTATTTTGTTTTCAGCCCTGCTTTATTTAAATTTTCCCGATCCTGAAGCTAAATTTGATATTCTCCTGGATTACGAACAAAAGCTCAAAGAAAATGGCTTCAGAAGCTATACCTACCGGCCGATAACAGCCTACACCCTGCTGCTGACCAGTAAGCCTGCGGAAGTTGATCAGAAATTAGCCAAGGCTTATGAGATTTTTCGGGAGATGCGCAAAAACCATCCCTGGCTGACCTCCGGCGATGATTATCCTCTTTCCATCCTTTTAGCAGGAAGGTCCGAATCTGTTTCCAGTATAATGGCCAAAACCGAAGATCTGTATCAGAGCCTCCACGAAGCCGGTTTTCATAAGAGCAATGGCCTGCAGTTTCTTTCTCATATCTTAAGCCTCAGTTCTGAAAACAACAAAAGCAAAGCAGCCAAGTGCTGGGGGCTTTATCAGTATTTCAAAGAAAATAAACTAAAAGTCTATTCCAGCAACTATGGTTCGCTCGGGCTCTTGACCTTGCTGGAAGACCGCAGTGCCAAAGCAGCCCGGGATGTCAAGGATGTCAGCAAATACCTGGCCGAAGACCGCAGATTCCGCTGGTTAGGCAAAGAAACATTGTTTTTGACCGCTGCTTCGCTGGTATCTTTCTACTTGCTGGAAAGCATGAAAAGCGGCCGGGAATTGGTACAAACCAATGCTTTTGTCACCATTGAAGCTTTAATGGCTGCCCAGAATGCAGCCATGCTGGGAGCCGCCTGTGCGGCGACCGCGGCAGCCTCCTCCAGCAGTTGAGTGACCGTAAAATGAAATGATAGGAAAATGACCGAAAAAATTGGTTGAATAATAGGTTGAATAATACAAAAATGTGGCAAAATAATAAGCACAAGAACCCTAGCAAAATTTAAATAATATGTTATACTAGTATAGCCAACAACTCTACTCGGGGGCGTTATAGATTCGCTCGGGGGAGCAATGGCAAGAGTGGCGTGTCGAGATCCCGCTTGCCTCGTTAAACAGCGGACAATTAATAATTGGCAAACAAAATTACGCTTTAGCAGCCTAAGTGCTGCTACATCCTGCCTTCTGTGCCTGTGGTGAAGAGTTCAGGGTGTCAAAACAACAGGATATCTTGTAAGACCACCGTCTGAGGTCAAGCAAGAGAAACTAACCAGACTGGCTTTAACGGAATCCCGCTTTCAGGAGTCCCGCGAAGCGAGAAAATAAAATGAAAGCTACACACGTAGAGGCTCTTGTGGTTGCCTTTCGATACAGGAGTGCAAGTCTCCTCGCCTCCACCAAATAAACACTCAAACTTTGATACAATAAAAGAACATAAAAAGTCCGCTAATACCGGGCTTTTCGGCAATATAGGGAAATCCAAGCATCGTTTAAGACGGCGCTTTTTTTTGTTTTTTAGAAAAAAGAGAAATCTGTGTTAAGATTAAAAAATATAAAAAAGTATGGTTTTAAAGAAAGTAACAAATGTATAAGGTGATGGAGGGGAGGAATGGAAGCAATAAAATTACTGGCGGTTTTTATATTGATTATGGTTCTGCTCTGGCGTAAAAAGCCTTTGGCACCGGTGCTGATCGGTGCGTCGCTGTTATTGGCAATACTTTACGGAACCAGAGTTTCGGGCTTCTTACAGATGCTGTGGAATGCTACCACCGGTACAGACACCCTGGAATTAGCGGGCGTTCTAACAATGGTTATGATTTTGGAGCGGATACTACGGGAACGAGGATACCTGGGGAGGATGCTGGATGCCCTTACTGGTTTATTTAAAGATAGAAGAATAGTGATGGGCCTTATGCCTGCTTTTATCGGCTTAATGCCAAGTGCAGGAGGAGCGCTGTTCTCGGCTCCCTTAGTGGAACAGGCCGTCGGTAAGTCAGTAAACGCTGAAAATAAAGCATTTATTAATTTCTACTACAGGCATATCTGGGAGTATTTCCTGCCGATCTATCCCGGAGTGCTGCTTGCATCTAGTATCACAGGAATCCCGTTAGCTAAGATGATTCTGGGGCTGATCCCTTTTGGAATCTTGATAATTCTTTTAGGTACACCATTTTTGTTCTCAATAAAACTAGATGAGACGGAAGCGGTCCAAGTGTCCGGATCTACGCAGAGCCCTCGCAGCCAGTTAATTAAGGACGTGGCAGCTAGCACTCTTCCCGTTGTAGCTGTTGTTGCTTTGGTTTTAGCCTCTGTTAATGTAGTCTTAGCAACATTACTGGTAATTGCTTTTTTGGCTGCTAAACATCGCTACAAACCCGGGGAATTTCTTTCACTAATCCGCAGGGCGATAGTAGTAAAGACTTTAGTCATCATCTGGGCCGTTATGCTTTTTAAAGAAGTAATGACCCTTACCGGGTCTATCGATCAGCTTCCGATACTTTTGGAAAAACTCCCTATCCCGGGAATTGCGGTAGTTGGCCTTATTAGTTTTCTGATAGCGTATTTAACAGGCCAAACTGGATTTTACGTCGGAATTGCTTTTCCGTTGGTAGTTGCTGCAGTAGGGGGACATGTTGCTTTACCTCTGGCTGTCTTTGTTTTTCTGTCTGGATCCACGGGTACCATGTTAAGCCCTATGCATCTATGCCTGTCTCTTACTGTGGATTATTTTAAAGCAGATTTCAATAAAGTATTGCTGAAGCTGATTATTCCCGAGAGTATCGTAATTCTCACAGCCCTTGTATTCTATCTATTGTTCTGAGACGGCAGTAATACAACTAGACCACTAATAAAGAAAAATTTACAAAAAATATTCACTTGCACCAAATTTAAGTATATCATGCAGCCAGATTGCCCTATTGTCAACAAAATCCTTACTCTTTTGCTTGTCACTATCAGAGATAGTAAACGTATATATATATTGACACTCTTCGATTTGACGAATATTATAAACATATCGATATTTATAGATTTGAGGTACGATATGGAAGACTATTTGGAATATGCCAGAGTATTTAAGGCGCTGGGGGATCCTAAAAGAGCCATGATTGTGGATATGCTCTCCTGTGGGGAGCTTTGCGCTTGCAAGATTTTAGAGAAATTCGAGATGTCCCAATCTACGCTGTCTCATCACATGAAGATCTTGTGTGAATGCGGGCTGGTCAAGGGTAGAGAACAAGGAAAATGGACGTATTACTCCTTGGATACAAATGCTGTCAGCAGGATAAAGCAATTTCTCTGTGACATTACCTCTAATAAAGAAAACTGCATCTACCAGGATGATGCAGGCTGCTGTAAAGGATGTGCTGAAAATGAGTAACGAGAAGTCCTGCTGCTGCTTGGGCGATAGTTGTTGCAGCCTGGAACCCATCACACCGTATGATAAAAATGCTGAATGGATAACGGGTGAAATCCAGACTCTCAAAGGCAGTGTGCCTGTGGTTTCAACAAATCTCCACTTCAAAGACTTGCTCGGAGCGTGGAAGGTGCGCTGGGGTATCGGCAGGAAGAATTACAAGATCAGTCCGGGGCTTTACGCTATAGGTAAGCCTAAGCATACTGCACCTGTGCTGGTCAGCGCTAACTACAAGCTGACGTTTGATGTCTTAAGGAAAGAGTTGTCAGGCCTGGATTGCTGGATTTTGATACTTGATACCAAGGGCATTAATGTCTGGTGTGCCGCCGGTAAAGGGACATTCGGAACCAATGAGCTGGTGGGCCGCATATTGAAAACCGGGCTGTCCGGGGTCGTTTCACACAGGAAATTGGTGCTGCCGCAGTTGGGCGCGCCCGGAGTGAGCGCCCATGAAGTGACCAAACAAACAGGATTTTCTGTGGTTTACGGACCTGTGAGGGCGAAAGATATCAAGGCCTTTCTCGGTTCAGGCTTTCAAGCCACGGAAGAAATGCGCAGCGTGAAATTTACGATGTGGGACAGATTGGTTCTCACTCCGGTGGAGCTGGTGGCCGCCGCAAAGTCTTCATTGATGGTTTTTGGCGTATTGTTTCTCCTGAACCTGTTCGCTGCAAAGCCTTTCGGGCTCGCGGATTTCATCGCCTATACCGGTGCTGTGGTAACGGGGACTGTCATAACGCCTTCACTTCTTCCCATGATTCCCGGCAGGGCTTTCGCCTGGAAGGGCTGGCTGCTGGGGCTGTTCTGGACGTTGGGGTTTATCTGCTATAGCGGCTGGTTTGTTCCCGGATTCTTGCTTCCGGCCATAGGGTATTTGCTGGTATTGCCCTCATTGTCGGCTTATTTGGCGATGAACTTCACAGGTTCGTCAGCATATACATCCTTTTCCGGTGTTATCAAGGAAATGAAAATAGCCGTGCCGCTTATTGCGCTTTCAGCCATAGTGGGGCTTGTATTGTTGTTGCTAAGCAGTATCGGTGTATAAAAGGAGGACGCTATGAAACACAGGTATTTGAAAAATGTCGCAACACTTAGTCTGTCGGCAGAAAAATGCAGCGGCTGCGGCAGATGCGCGGAAGTTTGTCCCCATAGAGTTTTTAGCGTAAATGAAAAGAAAGCAAAGATTGAAGATAAAGACAGTTGTATGGAGTGCGGAGCTTGTGCGAAGAATTGCCCGGCAAACGCCATCACTGTTGACGCCGGGGTGGGATGTGCCTCAGCCGTGATTATGGGCTGGCTTACCGGGAGCGAACCGAGCTGTGATTGTTCTAGCGGTGAGGGGTGCTGCTGAAATAGAGAGTGATGAATTTCACAAAAAATGCCCGGTCACATTGACAAACTGGTTACAAAGCAATAAAGTATAAGTGCTAAGTCAAAAGATAATTCTTATGACAAAGCGGTAACAACAAATTGTATCTGACGCTGAATACGAAGTTATAAAGCGGAAGGCACAGGCAATTTTCATATTTACTCTTGAAATTTTGCGCCTTTCGAAGGCGTATTTTTATTTATTGGAGGTTTTTTAGATGGAGACAAGAGTCGCTATTATCGGAATTATTGTTGAAGATGGTGGGTCGGTTGAAAACCTCAATAACATTTTACATGGCTATAGGAATTACATTATCGGCAGAATGGGTTTGCCTTATCGCGAAAAGGGTATCAGTATTATTAGTATTGCGGTTGATGCGTCTCAGGACATAATCAGTGCACTTTCGGGGAAGCTCGGAAGGCTCCCTGGGGTCAGCACAAAAACCCTATATTCAAAGGTAACCGGCAAGACGGAAAATGAGGTATCTGATGAAGCAGCTCATTGATAAGCTTTATAAAACAAATGCTCTTTCAGCGGCAGAATACAAAGAACTGATTGATAACCGCAATCCTGAACTTGCGGAATATCTTTTTGCAAAAGCGAGAGCCGTCCGGGTCCAAAACTACGGGTATGATGTGTATATACGGGGGCTTATCGAGTTTACCAACTATTGCCGTAATGACTGCTATTATTGCGGTATTCGCAGAAGCAATTGTAAAGCGGAACGGTATCGTTTGACAAAGGAGCAGATCCTTGAGTGCTGTACGGTCGGGTATGACCTCGGCTTTCGTACTTTTGTGCTGCAAGGCGGTGAAGACGGGTATTTTACGGATGAAAAAATAATTGATATTATCCGTTCCATCAAAACTAATTACCCGGACTGTGCTGTGACACTTTCCATAGGCGAAAAAAGCTATGAAAGCTATCAAGCGTTTTTTGATGCCGGTGCAGACCGGTATCTGCTGCGCCATGAAACGGCAAATGCCGAGCATTACGGAAAGCTGCATCCCCAAACGCTGTCGCTTGATAATAGAAAGCAGTGCCTCTATAACCTGAAAGATATCGGGTATCAGGTAGGATGCGGATTCATGGTGGGCTCTCCGTTTCAAACCACCGATTGCCTTGTTGAGGATTTATTGTTTATTAAGGAGCTAAATCCCCACATGGTCGGCATCGGCCCGTTTATCCCGCATCACGGAACACCGTTTGCCGATAAGGAAGCGGGAACACTTGAGTTGACACTGTTCTTACTCGGTATTATCCGTTTGCTGCTTCCGCCTGTTCTGCTCCCTGCTACCACCGCCTTAGGAACAATTCACCCCAAAGGCAGGGAACTTGGTATTCTTGCCGGAGCAAATGTAGTTATGCCCAATCTTTCACCTAAAAGTGTAAGGCAGAAATATTTGCTCTATGACAACAAAATCTGCACGGGGGATGAGGCTGCAGAATGCCGATACTGTATGCAAAATCGGATGGAAGGTATCGGTTATCATGTGACTACCTCCCGGGGAGATCATAAATCTATCCTTTAAAAGGATTCCATTGCTGAAGGGGAAGATATCTCTGACCCGCATAAGAAAGGAGTTTTATTATGTACAATCCAAAATCATCCAAGGCAGAAGAGTTTATTTCACATGAAGAAGTTCTGGAAACGCTTAAGTATGCGGAAGAAAACAAAAATAATGCTGAGCTTATTGACAGCATCATTGAAAAGGCAAAGCTCCGCAAAGGTCTTTCGCACAGGGAGGCTTCGGTTTTGCTTGCCTGTGAGATCGCTGATAAGAATCAAGAGATCTATGCACTTGCCGAGCAAATCAAAAAAGATTTTTATGGCAACCGTATCGTTTTGTTTGCACCTTTATACCTGTCCAACTATTGTATAAATGGCTGTGTTTACTGTCCTTATCATAAGAAGAACCAGCATATTACCAGAAAGAAAATGACCCAGGAGGATGTCCGCCGGGAAGTTATTGCCCTGCAGGACATGGGCCATAAGCGCCTTGCCATAGAATCCGGAGAAGACCCGGTCAACAATCCTATTGAGTATATACTTGAGTGTATTGATACAATTTACAATATCAAGCATAAAAACGGCGCCATCCGCCGTGTTAATGTCAATATTGCTGCAACCACGGTTGAAAATTATCAAAAACTTAAAGATGCAGGGATAGGCACATATATACTCTTTCAGGAGACTTACCATAAGGAAAGCTATGAAAGATTACATCCGACCGGTCCAAAGCATGATTACGCCTATCACACCGAAGCAATGGACAGAGCCATGCTCGGCGGTATAGATGATGTCGGACTGGGAGTATTGTTTGGACTTGAACTCTACCGCTATGAATTTGCAGCTTTGCTGATGCATGCCGAGCACCTTGAAGCGGTATTCGGCGTTGGCCCGCATACTATCAGCGTGCCGCGAATCCGTCCGGCCGATGACATTGACCCGTCGGTATTTGATAACGGAATAAATGATGATATATTCGCCAAAATCGTAGCCTGTATTCGTATATCTGTGCCCTATACGGGAATTATTGTATCTACCAGGGAAAGCAAGGCAACCAGGGAGCGCGTGCTTCAATTGGGTGTTTCCCAAATCAGCGGCGGTTCCAGGACAAGTGTCGGGGGGTATTGCGAACCCGAACCGGAGGATGAGAATTCCGCGCAATTTGATGTAAATGACACAAGAACTCTTGATGAAGTTATTAAATGGCTTGTAGAGCTTGGCTATGTCCCCAGCTTTTGTACTGCCTGCTATAGGGAAGGCAGGACCGGCGACAGATTTATGAGTCTATGCAAGAGCGGGCAGATCCAGAACTGCTGCCACCCAAATGCCCTCATGACACTGAAGGAGTATCTGGAGGATTATGCTTCGTCTGGAACAAAGGCGGTTGGCGAGGCGCTTATTCAAAAAGAGATAGGGAAAATTCCAAATGATAAAGGTCAAAAAGATTGTAGAAGAAAACCTGATAAAAATCAGTAACGGAATCCGTGATTTCAGGTTTTAGTGAGGTGAAACTGCATGGGACTGAATGAGACACCGTCAGCAAATCGTATCCATATAGGCTTTTTCGGGAAGAGAAACTCAGGTAAATCGAGTCTTGTAAATGCCGTCACGGGTCAGGACCTTGCTGTCGTTTCCGATATAAAAGGCACAACCACCGATCCCGTATCCAAATCCATGGAACTGCTTCCTCTTGGCCCCGTTATGATCATCGATACACCGGGAATTGATGATGAAGGAGCTTTGGGGGAGCTGCGCGTAAAAAAAAGCCGCCAGGTGCTTAACAAAACCGATGTTGCCGTACTGGTAATCGATTCTGTTTGTGGTATAACAAAAGAAGATGAAGAACTGGTTGAACTGTTTGTTGACAAGAAGATCAATTATATCATTGCTTACAATAAAGCGGATATGCTGGAACAAGAACCGTCTGAAACCGAAAATGCAATTCTTGTCAGCGCCAAAACCGGGCATAACATTGAAGCACTGAAGGAAAGAATCGCTGCTTTGGCTGTGACGGAGGAGCCCAAAATGAAAATCGTGGGTGACCTTATTAACCCAGCTGATTTTGTTGTGCTGGTTACGCCGATTGACAAGGCTGCTCCAAAGGGGCGGCTGATACTGCCTCAGCAGCAGACTATCCGCGATATTCTGGATGCCGATGCAGTTGCCATTGTCGTGAAAGAGTCAGAATTGCGCGCAACACTTGAAAACCTCAGCAAAAAGCCAAAGCTCGTTATTACCGATAGTCAGGTGTTTGCCAAGGTGTCGGCTGATACGCCGAAGGATATTTTCCTGACTTCGTTTTCCATCCTTTTTGCCAGATATAAAGGCAACCTTGAAATTGCCGTAAAAGGTGCAAGAGCGCTGGCATCCCTGCAGGATGGCGATACTGTACTCATTTCGGAAGGGTGCACGCATCACAGGCAGTGCGAGGACATAGGCACGGTAAAGCTGCCGCGCTGGATAAAAGAATATACCCAAAAGCAGCTGAATTTTAAATTTACATCAGGTACGGAATTTCCGGATGATCTGTCGGAATATAAGCTTATCGTTCACTGCGGAGGCTGCATGCTCAACGAAAGAGAGATGAAATACCGTCAAAAATGTGCTGAGGATCAGCAAGTGCCGATAACCAATTATGGCATTCTGATTTCCTCTATGCAGGGAATCTTAGAGAGAAGCATCGCCATGTTCCCGCATATGTAAGTATAAAGTCGAGGGTAGCGTTAAAAGCTTGCTCGATGATCCGGACACAGATTATTAGTCTGATAACACGGTAGTAATCCTTCCTGCATAAAATAATATATATAATGACCCTTATATTATTAGAGTAATTTCGGGCACTCTGCGTAATAATTCGTAGAGTGCTTTGCTTATTTTTCCCTTATTCCTCCACATCAAAAACCTATTGATATGTTCATCAATACCATCAACTCGGGCCATGTTGAGTAAGTTGTTCTGCTGTCAAGAACCGAAGGGACTGTTGCTAGCGGTGTCTAAAAGTTCATTGCTGTAACGGCTTTAATTTATTGTTTAGATAAACTTTGATATAAGTTAAAGATGTGTGATAAGGTATCATTAATTTCGCAAATTCATAAATAAGTGTTTATGAATAAAGACATAAACGCAACTGCTTGGTAAGATAAGGTTACCACACCAATCAAAACCAGGAGGAGCTGCGAATATGTCTGATAAAATTATACACTTAAATGAAGGAGCAATAAAGCAAGAGCTTAAAGAATTGGTACGTCAAAGTGTGGAGGAAACACTAAATAACCTTTTGGATCAGGAAGCAGCAGAGCTCACAAATGCCGGTAGGTATGAACGTACAAAAGAACGAAAAGGATATCGTTCCGGCCACTATGAGAGGAAGTTAACGACCACTTCCGGAGAGGTGAAGCTGAAAGTGCCTAAACTGAAAGGTGTCGCCTTTGAAACTGCAATCATAGAGCGCTACCGGCGGCGTGAAAGCTCTGTAGAAGAAGCTCTAATCGAAATGTATTTAGCTGGTGTTTCAGTCCGGCGAGTAGAAGATATAACTGAGGCACTCTGGGGCACAAAAGTATCGGCCGGAACGGTCAGCAAGTTAAACCAGAAAGTCTATGGCCACATCGATACTTGGCGCAATCGCCCTCTACAAAGAAAATATCCCTATGTCTATCTCGATGGGATTTACCTTAAACGTAATTGGGGTGGAGAATACGAAAACGTTGCGATCCTAATTGCTATGGCTGTCAATGAAGATGGTTACAGAGAAGTAATAGGCGCTTCTGAAGGAATGAAGGAAGATAAAACAAGCTGGCTGGAATTCATGAAAAGCTTAAAGGAACGTGGCTTATCCGGAACCCAGTTATTTATCGGGGATAAATGTCTGGGCTTATTGGAAGCAGTGAACGAAACATTTCCGGAAGCCAAATTCCAACGCTGTACTGTTCATTTTTACCGGAATGTCTTCTCAGTAACACCTCGCTCCAAGATGAAAGAAGTAGCGGCAATGCTAAAAGCGATCCATGCCCAGGAGGATAAAGAAGCAGCTAAAGAGAAGGCAACAGCGGTTGTAGCTAAGCTTCGGGACATGAAACTGAAAGAAGCAGCGAAAAAAGTTGAAGACAGCATTCTCGAAACACTGACATATATGGACTTTCCACAAGCACACTGGACTAAACTTCGCAGCAATAACGTCATCGAAAGATTAAACCGGGAAATCCGCAGAAGAACCAGGGTAGTTGGCACTTTTCCTGATGGGCATTCAGCATTAATGCTTGTCTGCGCTCGGTTGCGGTATGTAGCCAGTAAAGCCTGGGGCACAAAAATGTATATGAGTATGAGACACCTTGAGGAAATGAACAAAGAAAACAGTATTATAGCAGGTTAATGTGCGACCCTCTCTTAGTAGACTGGCCATGGGGCCCCATGGCCAGTCTACTAAGAGATAAAGATATACAAGAAAAATTACCAAGCAGAAAAACAAATTTGCGAAAGATTATTGACAGTACCAGATGTGTTAATTTCGCAAAAGGAAATTTATGCTAGAATTTGGATAGATGAAATAATTAGTCGAACAAGGTCAGAAAACTCAACATTAAAGGTATCCGTACTCAGTAAATCAATAATTCGAAAAATTATGGACACAAGGTTTATAGGTACTGGATTTTTAAGCAAGAGCTTATCGATCATAACATAAAAAGTGAGGTTTTTACATGACAAAAACACGAAATAAGTTTATCAGCCTGCTTCTGGCAGTATGTATGGTAGTGACATTAATTCCGACTCCCGCAGCTGCAGGGGAGATAGAGCCGGAGGTGGAGCCTCCTGCTTTGGAGCAGACTCAAGGAGCAGAGGAGGCACTTGAAAATCAGGAGCTTGAAGGAGTGCCGGAACAGCCATTTAACCTTGAAGACCAAATAAAAACCTTGGAAGAAACTGAGAAAGAAAAGGTCACTAAAACCTTAAACTTCTCCAAGAATCCTGCCAGTGACGACAGCCAATATGAATCTCAAGGCTGGAAATGGGACAATGAAACTAAAACTCTGACCTTAAACGGGCTGGACATTTCTGCCGAGACTTGTGGAATACATCTTCCAGCCGGTGCGATTATCGAGCTTAGAGGGAACGCAAAAGTGCATAGTTATAGGAAGTCGGACACCGATAAGCAAACGTCAGCAATTATTAGCGACGGCGAGTTGACTATTAAAGGTCCGGGTAAGTTGCAGATCGATAGCATAAAAGGAATTGTCACCGGTGGAGATACGGTTGTTGAGGATGGCTGTATATTGGAGATCGATAAAGGTAATGCCATTACCACAGGTATTATTAATTCGGATGTCACAGACCTTCATGATCTGACTATCGGCGGAACTTTGCTTTTTCACGAGGATCGCTATGGAGGAATATATGCTAAGAATTTTACGCTCACAAGCACAGGATTCATTAAGGCTGATTCAGCTGATATTTATGCCGGAGGTGAAGAAAGCAGTTTAACAGTAGAAAGCGGAGGTCGTCTGGAGACAAAGGGTAATATTAGTTCTGACGGAATTTTGACCATTGGCGGGACAGTAAGGTTAGGGGGGAATTTAGATAGCAAAGGTGCCTTAAGGATTACAGATACAGGTATAGTAACAGCTCACAAAATCTACTGCGAAAAGGTGTTTACAGTAGATGAGGGCGGCCAGGTGGAGATTACGGGAAGCCAAGGTGTTTATGCTAGTGATTCCGTCCTAATCAAGGGAATTCTCCAAGCAGAGTCTAGTGGGATTACATTTCTGGTCTCAGAGCCAGCAAACCTCACCATTGCAGATACGGCTACGGTAACGATTGGCGAGATAAATGGCTGGTACGCAGAAATAATTGTCCATGGAACATTAAATATGCTTTCGTGGAAAAGCATGTATTGTGCATCCCTTAGGGTCTCCGGCACAGGCCAGGCAGTTATAAATGTTAGGGAATTATATTGCTCTGGAGATGTTATCCTGGAGCGAGGAGGGATTCTCGAGGTCACGGTCGGGGATAGCGGAATTACGGCCCAGAACTTTTATTTCAATGATGGCGCCAGCATAACCGCCTCCTCCGAAGGAAATATGTATGCAGAAGAAGATATAAATATAAATTTCGGGACATCCACTTTAAGCGGCTCAAGTGTCTTAGCTGCCAATCTAATTATTGGGAACGGATCAACTTTAGTGAGCGACAATTATCTGATACGGGTTGATAATCTAACTGTAGACAGCGGAGCAAGCTTTAAACACAGCGGCCTGGTTATCATCGCTGAAAGTGCTGAAAACAATGGCACTTGGCAGGGGAATAAAACTGTTTACTATGGCGAAGTTCCGGGTGTAACCCCTAGAGTCAGCAAGGATTTGATCTTGCGCAAAGCAATTCAAAGCACTTTAGATTTTACAGAAGTTAGCGAAGGAATGAATCCTGCACAGACAATCGATAACCTTGCAACCGAAGGTTGGAAGTGGGTTCCGATTCTGGCAGAGGGTGTGGTCACAGGGGGGACACTTACTCTGGATAATATCCTGATTAGTGCTAATTACGGCCTTGTTCTTCCTGCTGGAACTAAGATCGAGTTAAGGGATCAAAGCGTCAATCACTTTCTGCCAATAGAAGTAGGAGGGAGCAACGCTATCTACGGATTGGGATCTCTGACCATTGCCGGAAAAGGAGAAATTAAAATTCAAGGCAAAAATGGTCAAGGCATATTGGTTGAAGACGGAAATTTAGTAGTGTCGGGAGGCACATTACATATTCAACAAAGGGGTGAGCACGCCGAGGCAATTTATGTGAGAAAAGGTAACCTTACCCTGTCTGGGGGAGTGCTCAACCTCACAAATACGGAGTGGTATTCCGATGGAAGCTTTGGTATTCTAGCAGCGGTGAATCCCTATGGTAGCTGTGGCATCTATCTGGAACAGGGAGATATGGCTATTTCCGGAGGGACCCTGCATATTCAAGGCTATAACTCCGGCCTGGTCAATGCCGGCCCTACAGGTAATATCAATATCTCTGGAGGAACCCAGAACATAATTTTGGGAAACGGTAAGAGAATAAACGTAGGGATCAGCAGCTTGGCAAATGTGAAGATTTCCGGAGGCACAATAGCAGTAGAGCCAGGAAGCGACGATGAAGATCATACCGCTATCCTGGTCGGCGGCTTGCCTTATATGACGGAGGATGGCAGTCTCCAGCCGGGGAATCTTCAAGTTTCCGGCGGAACAGTTACTCTAGATTCCGGAATTCAAGTAGTGGGGAAAATCAACTTTTCCGGGGGCAGGATTTCGGCTCAAGGAGTTGATGAATTCCCGGCAATACTTTCCTACGCTCTGGTTAGCGAGAACATGGAACCCATGATTACCATCTCCGGTATGAATACTACTCCCGCTAATGCTAAGGTAGTATCTATAGATTTGGAAGAGGGAACAGGAGAAGGAACAATAAACCTTAGGCTTACCACCTTCGCAGCGGAAGAAAAGGAGTTTACAGACCCATATGAATTCCTGGCTAGCCTGCTTTCTGAAATCACCCTAACTAAAAATACAAGGTCCTCCGACTCAACCCCTCCCCAGGGGACAACTGTCACCGGAAGTCTTCTGGACAATAAAACAGGGCAAGAACTTAAGCCCATTAAAGCTGAAGTTTTTAAGGAAAAGGACGGAACCCTGACTGTAGCCATGAAAGCCCAAGAGAACCTGCAATTCCGGCAGCCCAACGGAAAAACTGCACCAATCAGTGCTCCCGAAAGACTGGGGTTTTCCGCCGGTAGTTCTGGCAGTACTGATGGAAATACACAGATTAAGCTGAAAGCAGACGGAACTATTGAAATAGCTAATCTAAAAAATGAAACGAACAGCACTTTCCGACTTACTTACGACTTAGGGAACGGGCAGCAGATCTCTATCGGCACCTTGAAAGTAAAAGTAAATAGCAAGGGAAAGGTAGACTTAAGTTGTTCCCTGATTGACCCTTATGGAATTATTACAGACCCTGCTACCGGACAGGCTATCGCCGGTGCCGAGATCACCTTGTATTATGCGGATACGGCAAGAAACCGGGAGAAAGGCCTTACCCCGGGTACCCTGGTCGAGCTTCCAGTCTTGCCGGATTTCGCCCCCAATGATAACCGCAATCCTCAAACAAGTGATCCAAACGGCTTCTATGCCTTTATGGTTTTCCCTGATGCGGATTATTATCTCACAGCAGTGAAGGAAGGGTATGAAAACTACCGCAGTATCGTTATTTCGGTGGAAGAGGAAATCGTGGAATGGAACTTCAAACTCAATAAGCCTCTGGCCGGAATTCACCGTCTGGCCGGAGAAAGCCGAGTGGATACTGCCCTAGCCATTGCCAAGGCCAACTACACGGAAAAGGTGGCCAATGCGGTCCTGGCTACAGCAGCCAACTATCCAGATGCTTTAACAGGAAGCGTCTTAGCCTATAAACTCCAGGCACCTATCCTCTTGGTGGGCAGCAATAAGGCTGACCAGGACAAAGTCCTCAACTATCTCCGGGAGAACCTCCAAGCTGATGGGAAGGTTTATATCCTGGGCGGAACCGGAGCCATTCCCCTTGAGGTGGAAAAGGCTGTTCAAAGGATCGGCTTTACAAACATTACCCGCCTCAGCGGAGATAACCGCGGAAAAACGGCTCTGGCCATTGCCGAGAGACTGGAAGTACAAAAAGGAAGGCCGGTTATCTTGGTCAATGAAAATAGTTATGCGGATGCTTTGGTTGTGAGCAGTATAGCGGCTGTAGCCCAAAGCCCCATCCTGCCGGTGGGCAAAGACCGGCTCAGTGCCGAAATGAAAACAAAACTTGCGGAGCTAAATCCCGATAGGGTCTATCTCATCGGCGGGGAAGGTGTTCTCAGTCCTGCTATTGTAAAGGAAATCGAGGAGATTACTTCTTTGAATAGTTCCCGGATTATCAGAATAGCCGGTCAAAATCGCTATGAAACTGCTTTGGCCATAGCTCAGTATTTTAATCCCCAGGGCCAAAATGTCTGCCTGGCCACCGGTAAGAATTTCCCGGATGCCCTGGCAGGCCTCGATACCGTCCAAGCCAGGCAGCATCATGTCTAAGATAATTAAATCGGGATTGGCGGCCAAGGCTGCCGAAACGGCCTGTCTTCCGTCTTCTGCAGCAATAACCTGATAGCCTTCCCTTTGGAGATACAAGGTCAGTACCTCTCGGATATCTTCATCGTCATCAACAATAAGAATCCTTTCTCCTGCCAAAATATTTCGCCTCCGTATTTAGCTGATATCCTGGAAAGGATTCAGCTTTTTTATTAAATATTAAATCTGCAATAGTTGTCCTTATGAATAAAGGCTATTGGACCCTTCAAGGTTCAAGTTTTGCAAGAACTTCTCTGTTTGGAAACCGGTAAAGTGAAGAAAAAACGGCTTCCTTTTCCTAGTTCGCTTTCTGCCCATATTTGGCCGCCGTGATATTTCACGATTTCCTTGGCGATAGCCAGGCCTAAGCCGCTGCCTTTTTCGCCTGGCTGGCGGACTTTGGTAACCATATAAAAACGCTCAAAGATATGCTCAAGATTTTCAGGCGAAATACCTGCCCCTGTATCGGCAACTTCCAGCTGCAGGGTTTTCTTGTCATTAATCAAGCGAAGGCTGAGGCTGATTTGTCCCCCTGGGGGCGTATGCTTTAAAGCATTACTGAAAAGGTTGGTAAACACCCTTTCCAGCTGTTCGCTGTCAATGTTGAGAAAGAGATCTTCTGTATATCCCAGGGTGGTTCATTAAGTCCTCGGGAAACCTGATCTGTAATTCAACGGTCGAGGCTTGAAAATCCAAGGTATATTGCTCACAGATAGCTTCTAGATATTTAATAAGAGGAACAGATTTAAAGTGAAGCTGAGACTGCCGGGATTCTAAGCGGGCAAGTTCCGTCAATTGCTCTACCAGATGATTGATACTGATTACTTTTTCCGCTACTCTGGCCAAGTATTTCTTCTGCTGTTCCGGATCCCGGACAATTCCATCCAGGATAGTATCTACATAGCCCTTGATGGAAGTCAGAGGAGTACGCAGATCATGGGAAATATTCTGGACTAAGAACTGACGGGATTTTTCCGACCGGGAGGCAGCCGCATAGGCTTTTTCCAACTCCTTATTGGAAGTTTCTAAAGCTTGGGTTCTTTCTTGTACTTTTTCTTCCAAGCTGTCGTTCAATCGGCGAAGTTCTGCGGTGACCAATTCAGTTTTACTGAAGCTTTGGGAAAGCTTCTGAGCCAAAACTAAGGATTGAGCAAAAACCAAAATGAGTAATCCCCAGGAAGAAAGGTTTCCCCTGGTGACTATACTTCTTAAGAAATGAGCTTCGGTATCATTGAGAAAAATGCTCAGGAAAATAATATCGTTGACAGCGCAAAACAGAAGGATAGTTACACCTATGCCGATAAGATAAGCCCCTTCTCTCTTACGCCAACAAGTAACAACGACCAGATACAGAATATAAGCCGGGACTACCAGCAGGAAGAATAGTTGATAGGCGGGATTGAAGGGTGTGAAGATTCGGGCGGGGGTCAGCAAAACTAACAGGCCAAAGGCAAAACCTACAATGTAAATCAAGCGATTGAGCCTTGGCCGAATATCCTGAGGGAAAATTGTCTTTAAAAACATAAAGAACAAGGGTATCCCCACATAAAAAGCGGTGGTTTGAATTTTATGGGCTATTTCCCAGCTGAAATCAGGGAATAGATTGATAAAATATATTTCGCCCACCAACAAGGTCCTGCAAGCTATCATCAGAGTATAGATGCCAAAATAGAGAGTGGAGCGATCCTTGGTGCGGAAAGCAAAAAGACCTAAATGGTATAATCCGATAATAAATAAGCTGCCGAAAAGAAATAGCTCCAGGGCAAGGTTGTTGTTGCGTAGCTGGGTGATTTGACCCTGGGAGCCTAAGTACAGACTTTCCAGAATACCTCCGCTGCGATGACGAAAATTGGCTACCTGGACCACTAATTCTATGGTCCCGTCAGTAGGCTGGAGATAGGCAACTTGAGGGAGATATTGGGGAACCATTTGTTCTTTGTTTACAGCCACCTTGCCGGCGGAGGCCAGTAACTGACCATTGGCCCAAAGTTTATAGGAAGTAAAGATTCGGGGAATTTTTAGCCCGAGAATTTGTTGGCCCGGAGAATAAATTCTCAAACGATAGGTTGCATAACCTTGGCCGGAGAGTTCTTGGCCATCGATTTTGTATTTGTTCCAGGCCCTGGGAACCGCAATTTGGTTCTCAGTTGTAAGGTCAGCTGTGTTTGTAAAATCCTCCGGAGAAAGCAGTTCCTGCCAATAGAATTCCCACTGCCCGTCCAAAAGGATAATCCCATCTTGTTCCCAATTCCAATCGGCTAAGTCCAAGATCCCGTTAACGGCCTGGGGTTTGTTTGCCGCTTTAGGTAAATCGGGTTGGCCATTGAGCACCAAGCTAACAGTGAAAAAACCGATAAGTATTGCTGCAAGGGATATGAAAAGCTTTTTCAAAATGCTGCCTCCAAACAGTGAAGAAGTGAAAAATTACAATGCTTGGTATTTCTAGAAATAGATTTCGCTAAGTTATGTCTTAACCCTTTAATGTGACATCTTTTTTATATCCTTAAGATATATGAAACGGTGTGTCTACTTGAGAGTCGATAAAGCTTTGTAAATAAAGGTTTAGGCGTGTTCCCCAACCTACTAACGTAGCGCCAGATGATGGGACTTCTTGCCCTCGGTTTGAGGAAACAAGTCCATAACCGCAGTAGTTGCTAGTCAAGTGGTCAGGTTAGATGATAGTTTGAAACAGAATTTCGTATGTTGTAATTACACCATACAAAAACATGGTTCTGAATGGTATAATATAAAAAACTATTAGCTATGTGAAATTTACTAGGAGCTTATTAAAAGGAGGATTTAAAAATGGGAAAAGCCACACAAGATCTTCGGAAGGAACACCAGGCTATCCTTTATGTCCTGCAAATACTTAACAAAATGATGGAGCCAGTAGCCGCGATGCTAAAAGCCTGCTTCATTATTACGGTGAGGTGGTTTATTTCCTCAAAATATTTGTGGATAAATGCCACCACGGCAAAGAGGAGAATTTCTTATTCAAAGAGCTGGTTAACAAGGGAGTCCCTAACGAGGGTGGCCCTGTCGGTGCAATGCTGCAGGAACACGTTCAGGGCAGAGACTACATCGCCCAAATGAGCCAAAGTCTTGATGAAAAAAACATTGAAGGATTCAATAAGCAGCTGCGCTCTACCGCGACCTGTTACGCCGGCATATCGAGAAGGAAACAATGTGCTTTTCATGATGGCGGATAAAGTGATTAATGAACAGGAGCAAAAATCTTTTGTTTCGAACAATTTGAGCAGCATGAAGAGGATGT
>JBMNGP010000016.1:0-13398 GCA_050949905.1 Desulfitobacteriia bacterium
TAAAATTACAATTTCTTAAATCTTGATTCAGAATATTTTTAGGCCCAGCCACGGAGCTTTGTCGCTTCCGCAACACGATTAATGGCAATTTCATATGCTGCGTCGCGCATATATAAGCCTTTTTCCTGGGCAAGTTTATGAACGGCATGAAAAGCAGAAGTCATTTTAAACTCCAGCTTGTCTAATACTTCCTCCTTAGACCAAAAATAATTCATATTACATTGGACTTGTTCAAAGTAGCTACAAGTAACTCCACCGGCATTACAGAGAAAATCGGGAACAAGATAAATATTCTTAGCTTTAATCAACTCATCGCAATCTGGCGTTGTAGGCCCGTTTGCCCCTTCACAAATTACTTTGACCTGATCACTGATCTTGGCAAAAGAATCCGGTGTCAGTTGGTTTTCCAAAGCACACGGAAGGATAAGGTCAACATCTTGGGCAATCCATTCATCTCCGTCCAAAACTTCACAGCCTAATTCAAGAGCTTTTTGTTTATCTATACTTCCAAAGGAATCTTTGATTAAGGCCATTTGTTCGATATCAAGTCCATCTAATTTGCGAAAAGTATAAGATCTTTTATCGTGATTATCCCAACAGGATATGGCAATAACCTTTCCACCCAGGCTTGCATATAGTCGAGAGGCAAATTCAGCGACATTACCAAAGCCTTGAAAGCTAGCGGTGGTCTGAGAGATATCGATATTTAAAGCCTTTAGAGCCTCCCGCAGGACATATATAACTCCATATCCTGTAGCTTCCTTTCGTCCTAGAGAGCCCCCCATGCCGACTGGCTTTCCGGTAATAACTCCGGGATAATGACCGCCATTCATAGCCTCATATTCATCCATCATCCAAAGCATGTGCTGACCAGTGGTCATAACATCCGGAGCAGGTACGTCAATAACAGGCCCCATGTTCCTGCCCATTTGTCTTACATAACCCCGGCATAATCTTTCTTGCTCGCCTAAGGATAAAGTGCGGGGATCACAAATAATGCCACCTTTGCCACCGCCTAGCGGTATGTCCACAACGGCACATTTCCAAGTCATCCACATGGATAGTGCTCTAATGGTATCAATAGTTTCCTGGGGATGGAAACGGATTCCACCTTTAGCCGGTCCCCGGGCATCGTTGTGATGAACTCTGTAACCATTAAACACCTTAGTTGTTCCGTCGTCCATTTTGACCGGAATCGTAAAATGATATTCGCGACTGGGTTGACGGAGTAATTCACGAATTCCTTGATCCAACCCAATTTGGTCGGCTACATTGTCAAATTGGGTTTGAGCTATTACATATGGATTGTATGATTCTTTTGCCATTCTTATCGCCTCACCTATATAAGATTTGCTTGGACCTACGGAAGTTTACGAATAACTGTCCTATAATAATTATTAAGTAATTATAAAGTGTTGTAATAATTTTATACTGTTCAAAAGGAAAAAGTCAACTTGGCCCCCAAATTTTTTTCTGCTTTTGTATTCTATTTGCTTCTTTCCTTTAAGGGAATATATTCCCGTCTGGGCACAACGCTCTTATAGGCCGGCCGGATAATCTTACCGGCGCTGACTATCTCCTCAATCCTGTGAGCGCTCCAGCCGGACATCCTGGAAATCGCAAAGATTGGAGTGAACATTTCTGTGGGCAGCCCCAGCATCTCATAAACAAAACCCGAATAAAAGTCTACATTAGCACTAAGGATTTTATACATCTTATTATAACGGGCAATAACCCCCGGTGCCAGTTTATCAACCTTATGGTAAAGGTTAAATTCCTCTTCCAGTCCTTTTTCTTTGGCAAGCTGAGCCGCATATTCTTTTAAAATCACTTCCCTGGGGTCGGATATGGAATACACCGCATGACCAATACCATAGATTAAGCCGGCTCGGTCGAAGACTTCCTTTTTGAGGATTCGGGTCAGATAATGCTCAATTTCTTCATCGTCCTGCCAATCCTTAATATTTTCTTTTATGTCCTGCAGCATATCGTAAGCCTTAATGTTGGCTCCGCCGTGCTTAGGGCCTTTGAGGGAACCGATAGCGGCAGCCATAACGGAGTAAGTATCTGTTCCGGTCGAAGTGACCACATGCGTAACAAAAGTTGAGTTATTCCCGCCACCGTGTTCAGCATGCAAAACCAGTGATAAATCAAGCAAAACAGCTTCCAGCTCAGTATACTTGCAATCCGGCCTTAACATGTACAGGATGTTTTCCGCAACGCTTAATTCCGGTTGGGGTGCATGAAGAAAGAGACTGGTTTTATTATAGCGGCTGGAATAAGCTTGATAACTATAAACCGCTAAAGCAGGGAACCAGGCAATAAGTTTCATGCACTGTTTTAAAACATTTTGTACAGAATTATCATCAGCATTCTCATCGTAGGAGTATAAAGTCAAAACACTCCTGGCCAGCATATTCATGACATCTTTACTGGGCGACTTGAGAATAACACCCCGCACAAAATCTTCCGGTAGTTTTTCATAATTCGCCAGGAGTTCTTGAAAATCGCTTAAGGCTTTTTCATTGGGAAGATGGCCGAAAAGCAGCAAGTAAGTAATCTCCTCAAAACCAAACCGCCCATCCTGCATAAAACCGTTGACAATATCCTTAATATCAATACCTCTATAGGTCAACCTTCCCGGAACAGGAACCATTTCTCCTTCATCAATAATGTAGGAGTGAACCTCACCTATCTCGGTCAGCCCGACGAGCACACCTTTACCGTCTAAATCCCGGAGACCCCTTTTTACTTGGTATTTATTATATAATTCAGGGTCAATTTTGCTGCTGGTAGCAGCCATTACACTTAAATCTTTAAGCATCCTGGCTTCAAATTGTTCAAACTCCAGCTGATTCATTTTATTACCCCCTCGTATAAAAACATCCGGCTTTAAAACCATCTGCCAATCACTGTTTCTTGGGTAGTGTTTTCTTTTCTTCCGTTATTGCCAGACCCTTTGCACTCCTCCTTTTCTGCTTATACTTAGCATCCCAAAAATGAAATAAGGTTAAGACAGGATGTTTCAAAAACATCCTTGGTCCGGAATATCTCATCACTTCTATAATTTTGCCCCGCATCTCACTCCTGTAGCAATGAATTGAACACTTGGCGCAAACCGGTTTATGAACCCCGAAAGGGCAATTATCAATTCTTTGCCCCGCATAACCGTACAGCTTTTCACACTCCGGGCATATTTCGGAACCGGTTTGATGCTTTGCGCGGCAATATATACGGATCATAGCTCTAACTGTTTTCTTTTCTCTTTCTAAACGTCTCTTAAGCAATTTTCCGCTTCTCCAATTTCTTCTTCTTAACGTTAAAAAGGGCATTACCGCAACCTTTAACATTAACTCAAATTAAAAAAAGCTAAATTATATATAGTATAATCAAGTGCCTTTATCTCGTAAAGCATAATACTTTCTCGATTTTCCCCTGCTATCTTCAGCATACCATTAAATAATTTTCGGATAAATATATTCTCCAAAATAATACCTTTATCCAGCAATTTTTATCTTTTTTTAATTTCCTCGTATTTTTGAAACCACTCCGGAAAAACCTTTTTAAACTGTACCGGTTTAAAACTATCCTTCCTGACCAAAACATGGGTGGTACTACCCTCGGCACAAATTTCCCCCTGCCCATTAATTATCCGGTAACCGTAGACAGTTTTTAGGCCTTGATTTTCTTCCACCCAGGTTTGGACAAAAACCTTATCTCCGTAGCGAATAGCTTTTTTATAGGTAATATTGGCATTATAAACAGGGGCGTAATACCCGGCTTTTTCCATATCCAGATAATGATAGCCCAGATCTTCAATAAGCTGAGTCCGGCCCAGTTCAAACCACTTTAAATAATTGGCATGATAAATTACACCCATCATATCAGTATCGGCATAACTAAGCTGAATTTCTCGAGTTGATATGAAAGCAGCAGGCATGTTCTTACCTCCGGCACAAAAATAACTAAACTTAGGCCTTTCTTTGACCTAAAACTGTTGAATGTATTTATTTTACTACCTATCAGAAAAATAGCAAAGAAGATTTTTCCCTCTTGCCAATCAGCAAAATGCATTTTCTTACGTCATAATAATTAAGGAAAATATTATCAGAAAGCGAGGGACTTAAATTGCCCATTTCCTTTCGGAAATTACTTGCACTCTCCTTGATTGGCACACTTCTAATACCATTACTGCTTCCTATGCCGGGCTTGACGGCCGAGCGCACGGCAAGTGAGGCCGCTAAACCTAAAATCAGCCTGGAACAAGCTATCCGGATTGTCAAAGGGAACTTTACCGTTCCGCCGGAATATACGGAGTTTTCCTCAGGCTTTAGTACTTATCAGGACCGCCAGTCGTGGTCGCTGAACTGGAATGCCACAGGTGAAGCGGGCGGCAGCTTCTCTTCGCAAGTCGATGCCCAAAGCGGAGAAATCCTGAGCCTTCATTCCTGGATGCCGGCCGCTGAGAAGCGAGACTATAAACTTCCGGCCAAAACCAGGACAGAGGTTAAGAACATCGCTGCGGAGATCGTCAAAAAATTAACCGGTGCGAAGTATTCGCAACTCAAATTTCAAGAAGACCAAGGCATTATCCCCCTTGACCTTTATGGCTCACCCTCTTACTCTTTCCGTTGGCAGAGGACATTTAACGGTATTCCCGTTCAAAGCAATGGTGTGAATATACAGGTAAATGCCGATAACGGCCAGGTCATCTCTTATAACCTGGACTGGGATAACTTGAGTTTCCCGGCTCAAAACGGAGCCATCAGTTTGCAAAAGGCTGCCGAAGCCTTTAGCCAAAATGAAATGCTTCAGTTGCAGTATTTTCTCCCGTCTGCCTATAGAATCTTGGCGCCAGGCAGTAAGGAGCAAGTGCAATTAATCTACCAATTAAAGCCGAACAGCTTAATTGATGCTTTCAGTGGCAAGCCTTTGGTACTCAATCAAGAACTGTGGTTAGCAGGTGCCGGCCTGGATGCGGACATAGCAACCAGCAATGAATCTTCTTTAAAAAGAGAAATCCCCTTAACCCCTGAAGAGCAAGCAGAAATTGACCGCAACACAACCCTTTTAACCCAAGAGCAAGCAATTGCCGCCGTAAAAAAATGGCTTACCATTCCTGCGGACTGCAGCTTACAAACCATGAACCTGCGGGCCGATAGCAGCCGCCGGGACACCAAAGCCTGGTACTTTGAGTGGTCATCCGCGGCAAAGGATAAGCGCCAAAATATAACCGCCAGAGTAGATGCCGCCAACGGGGAACTCTTGTCTTTCAACTTATACAATTCACCCATCCCCTTGGCTGAAAATGCCTCCCAGAAACCTGCCTTAACCAGGGATGAAGCCCAAAAAGCCGCCGAGGATTTCTTACAGAAAATCCAGCCGGCCAAATTCAAGGAAACCCGGCTGAAAAACGATGACTCCCTGGCCTCTGTCATAAGACCCGGCTCAAGTACTTCCTTAACTTTCACTTATGAACGGATGGTGAAGGAAATAGCCTTTCCTTCTAACGGGATAAGCGTCACGGTGGATCTTCTAACCAAAGAAATTACCGCTTATAACCTTAACTGGTGGAGCTTAAGCTTCCCTGAGCTTACACAAGCAATGCCCAAAAACCAAGCTGAGAGTACTTTTCTTAAAGGCCGTCCCTTAGTATTAACCTATATTCTGGTTTCAAACAATGAAGGCAAAGAAGCTAAATTAGTCTATCAACCTGCTCAGGAAGGCAATGTTTCCAATATCCTGGATGCCAAAACCGGCTCTTTCCTGGATTGGCAAGGTAAGCCTTTAAATAAAGAGCCTCAGGCTCTCAAGTTTACAGATATCTCCGGCCTTCAAGCCGAAAAAGAAATAGCCGCCCTCGGCCTGGCAGGCATCTTCGGGGAATATGGCCAGAGCTTTAAACCCGAAGCTAACCTTACTGTTGAAGCGTACCTTAGGGCTTTGCTAATGCTCAATAACGGAGCAGCGAATTACGGTTTAACCCCGGATGAGGTTCTGAAAAAAGCACGGCAAGCCGGATGGCTGAAAGAAGACCTTACTCCGTCCCAAAATGTTTCCCGAGAGTTATTCAGTACCATCATTGTGCGCTATCTGGGTTTAGAAAAAATAGCCGCCCTGGAGAATATCTACCGCCTGGAGGCTGAAGACGCAGACCTACTTCCTGCCCAAGCCAAAGGCTATGTCGCCCTGGCCACAGGCCTAAAGATCATAGGCTTAAAAGATAATAAATTTAACCCCAGCCAAACCGTAACCCGGGCCGAAGCTGCCAGCTCAATTATAAAGGCTTTAAGCTGTGGTTTAAGATTATAAAAAGGCTTTAAACCTTTGGAACGCTAACAAAAACACATAATAATTAATGCTTGCGACGTATAATTGTTAGCACGAAAAATCTAATTAGCTCGTAAAAAAATCAGGTAGCCAGTTCATCAGGACTGGCTACTTTTTTGGGTGCGATATGAACAGTTTGGGCTAAGACATCGAGCTATGCAGGCAAAATGCTAGTAACTAACTGCCTTGAGCATTTTCTTTCATTAATTGCTTGGCTGATGTTTTAGGCTGATTGCCGGCCGAAGGCTGGTTTAATTCTTCGCCGGTACCGCCCATTCCCTCGACATTCATACCTGAGGGCTGATTGGGAGCAAAAGCTTTTTTATTTTTGGGGCTCATCCGATCTTCTCCTTTCTGGCAAAATTAGAAGCAAAGTTATTTTTCCCCTTTAGTTCTAAATGCATGTATCAACAATAGTCTGACCTGCAGCTTCGCTAGCTTAAGAAGAAAAACTAATAAAGCCTTAAATAATGGTCAAGATAGCAAGAATGCCCCTAAGATACTTAAAAAATTAGCTAATAATTACAAAATGCTTCAAAGGATAAACGGATAATTATCAGTGCTTAGGGAATATTAGACAAAAGGTATAGCTTAGTGACGGCGGGGAGGTGAAATTATGACTGGGCAACTTAAGCTTAATGCCCATGAAATGCTGGAACTTCATGAAATCATCCGCAGTGAAGTAACTTGTGCCAAGAAAACCCAGGCCAATATTGGAGCGATCATGGATGCGGATCTTAAAAGTTTCATGCAAGATTCCCTGGAAAAGAAAAAGAGAATAATCAATAAATACCACGATTTCTATGACCAGGCGGTAGAACAATAAAAGGAAGTGAAGTTATGGGCATACTTGATAAATTCTTTGGGATCGACAATCTGCTTGCTGATTCAGACATCGCCTTAGATATGCTCAAAGACTCCAAATTTGCCGTTACTTCTCTGGCTAAAGCAATAACATCAGTTACTAATCCAACCCTCCGAGAGTTTTTAGAAGAACAGCTTTTCCTAGCTATCGACGAGCATCATAAACTGGCGGATATCGCTACGGGTAAAGAGTGGTACAAGCCTTTTATAGCGCCTGAATCCCAAGTCCAAGATGATTTTGACGCTACGATAACTCTGTAAAGTGAATACGAGGAGGTTTAGACATGCGAGCGCCAAACCTGTCCCTGCATGAAAAAATGGAAGTTCAGGAACTCCTGCAATTCAAAACAGCTTGCCTGAATAAATCAACCTTAATGCAAAACTTGGTTCAGGATCAAGAGCTTAAAGCCCTGCTGGCAAAAGATGTTCAGCAAGCCGGCCAAGCAATCCGGGATCTAAACAACCTGCTTACCAATTCTCCAGGTTTACAATAGGAGGTAAAGTTTAATGCGAACCATAAATCTGGAAACTGAAAATATTAAAGATCTGCAAGTCCCTGACGACAGAGAAACAGCTCTCGCTTTTCTCCAGAGTGTCAAAAGCGGAATCATAATGTTGGCAATGGCCTTAACGGAAACCAGCACCCCTATGGCTCGCACCGTTTTAACTAAACACCTCAAAGAGGCTTTAGCCTTACAAAACGAGCTTACCATAATGCTCCAAAATAAAAATTGGCTGCCAAATATGGACAACCAACAAAATTTTCAGCCGGATAAGGCGGAAGCTCCAGCTTCAGCACCAAGAATGGCTCCACCGAGAATCAATTTTTTCTAATTTTATTTAATCAACTTAGACAATTCTTTAAACAGAGGTGTCCCTGCTTCTTTCAACAAATCAAAGAAAACTGTCTCGGTGTTAGTTATTACGGCTCCCATCGCAGACATCAGGGCTAAGCCGTTAAGATAATTTTCTTTAGTGCGAGAGCAAACCGCATCGGCCACAACAAAAACCTGATAGCCCTCAGCCAGTAGATCCCTAACAGTTTGCAAAACACAGACATGGGTTTCCGTGCCGGTGATGATAACCTTTTTTCTTCCCTTTTCCTTCAGGACCGACATAACATCCGCAGTACACCCTGAAAAAGTCATTTTTGAACAAGTTATGGAGTCTTCTATGTTAATGTTTAACTCCGGAACAGTCGGCCCTAAGCCTTTGGGATATTGCTCAGTGACAAGAAGCGGTATCTTTAAACTTTGAGCCAGCGAGATAAGGATATTAGTGTTATTAATCACTTGCTTCCCGTATTTCATAACCGGAACCAATTTCTCCTGGATATCGATAACCATAAGCAGTGCATCTTCCTGACTAAGATAGTATTTGTCCATGGTTAGCCCTCCTTTAGCTTATTCTCTTACTCTTAATTATTCTAACATGGATTCGGAAAGTAGCCTTTAAAAAATAGCTCTTATCCAACAGTACCAAGGCTTTCCAAAATAAAAAAAGCATAAAAATTTTTATTAAAAAAACAGGACACTTAGCTCCTCCTGTCAAAATGGTTATAGTGACCAAACAACAACCATGAGAGGAAGTGTCCCAACATTATGGTAGCACAAAACCACCACCAAGTGCCAGAACAAAAAACAAGAAAAACAAGAAGAGAACGCAGACCTAAAATTTTACAGGAACGCAAACGCATTAAAAAAGTTATGAAGAAAATGCGTACTGTTACCTTCGACAATAACTCGGTAACTGAAGCTGCGAACTTTCAATTTATAGAGATTTTTAAAGATCTTATTAACCTTGATGACATAATTAGTAATAGGATTTTTATGGAACAAAAGGAAAATACCTTGTACAATGCTAGGAAGCTTATTGATTATCTCATTGACTGTTCCATCCTCGGCCATACCCGTTTCTCCCATATGGATGCTCTCAAATTTGATCCAGGTTATCTGACTGTTAAGGAGCTCACACGTTTTCCAGATGAAAGCACCTTCCGCACTTTCCTGAAGAAACTAAACTGGAGTCATCTTATTCAACTTATTTCTATCAATAAAGAACTCCTCCACAGAAAAGCAAAGTTGGAAGCTAAACGTTTAGTCTGGATTGACATTGATGATACAGTCATTACTCTATTTGGCGAGCAGGAAGGTGGAGCTAATGGATATAATCCCCGTTACCACGGAAGACCTTCTTACAAAGTACGGGTAGCTTTTATCGCCGAAACAGGTGAGCTGCTTCATATGGAATTAAATCCAGGTAATACTCATGGAATGAAAGATTTCCTTTCTTTTATCAAAGAAGTTGAAGCGATGCTGCCGCCAGAATACATCATTGAAGGAATTCGTGCTGACTGCGGTTTTGCTGACCAAGAGGTAATGAATTACGCTGAAGAAAAGGGCTGGTACTATATCTTCAAACTGCCCAGGAAGGCTACCGTAAAGAGAGCAATCTCTTATCTTGAGCAACACCCCGCTTTTTGGGAGACCCTTGCGGAAAAAGAAGAGGAAATTCGTTTTGCTACAGAAGATGACCATTGGGCTGCTGCGGATATTCCCATTCTGCTGACCAAATGGACCAAGGCTAGACGCTGCGTTATTTATCGGGAATCTCACGAAACACAGCAGACTACAAAAGATCAATTATCTTTGATGCTCACCACCTACTCATATCAGGCTGTCATCACGAATACGGAACTAAAACCATTACCCCTTATACGTTCCTATAACCAGCGAGCCAATATTGAAAACCGCATTGACGAAATAAAAGAGGGATATGCCATAGAACAAAACAGCCTGCATTCTATGATGACAAATCTGCTATTTAGCTGGATTAAGGTAATCGCTTATAACTTAGTTGTATGGTTTAAACAGGCTTTTCTTCCAGATTCACTACAACGTTGTGAGGTGAAAACTATCCGTCGGGTGGTGCTGAAAGTGCCTGGAAATGTTGTCGGCAATGGCCGCTACCAGCACATCCGCTTAGCTGCTTCTCCAGTACTGAAAGCCATTGTAACTGTGATGCAGCAAAGAGCGAAGGAATTTGCTGAGCGAATAAGTCCAAAAATACCAATTCCAAAAGCTGCTTAAGCGCAACTAATTCAAGTAAGAAGTTTTCAAAAGCCTTAGATTGATAGGTCTTATTAGAGTTACCCTAAAAGAGAAGGTGAAATAGATGCTTCAGACTTAGTCTCATCAAATATGAATAAAACAGACAATAAATAACCAATTGTTGGTAAGTAGGAGTTATCCACAGACTTTAATTTATCCACATTCCGAATTCATGTTCTAATAATTATTCTAAGATCTAGGCAGATCTTTTTGCTAGACATTGCCAAAAACTTCTTTGATTTTTGATGGTAATCTTAAAACCTTGGCAGAAAGTTCCTATCGAATTACAAGCTGCATCTTAAAAAACTACATCTTTATAGGCAGGATCTTGAATTCCGATCCTTAATCTGCTTATTTTAGTCCCTCCGAAAAGCTGAATCAACACATTGCCCTTAGTAAAACAATCTTGGCTTGTATTTTTAAAGCCCCGCTTTTCTAAAACTTTACAGGCGCTTAAATAATCTTCGCCAACTCTAATTCCCAGGATACTATGCGCTGAATTTTCCGTGTCAATCATAGCCACTTTATCTGCAAACAAGCCCACTGCCGAAGTCATTACAAAAATCTTCGGCTCATCGAATCTCCAGCCGTCCCCGCCCATCCCGGGAATAAACTCGCCTTTTCCCAGGGTAGCTTGCAATTCCTCTACCGTCATCATTAACTGAACACCGGCTACAGAAATTTCCCTATTGTAATACCTAGCTTGCCAAAGAGGGTATTTTTGATATCCTACAACAACTAAGACCACAAATATGGCCAGACTAATAATAAGCAATCCGTACCTAATTCCGGTCATTTATATCCCCACTCGTATATTGTTTCCATTCCAGCTTTCTTATTACCTTACATGGATTACCCACAGCTAAAGAATTAGCCGGAATATCCTTAGTGACCACACTCCCGGAACCGATTACCGCATTATCACCGATTGTAATCCCGGGATTAACAATGACACCCCCACCTAGCCAGACATTGTTGCCGATTATTATGGGGTAAGCATACTCCCAACCTTGATTACGGATCTGAAAATCAAGAGGGTGGCCGGCTGTAAAAAGGCTGACATTTGGTCCGCACATGACATTATCGCCAATTTTAACTTGAGCACAATCCAAGATAGTACAATTATAATTGGCATAAAAGTTTTCGCCAATAGTAATGTTATATCCATAATCACAATAAAAAGGGGGCTCAATCCAAAAATTCGAGCTTACTTTCCCCAAAAGCCTTGTGATAATCTCTTTTCGTTTCTCGATAGTGCCAGGGGGGGATAAGTTATACTCCCATAACAGTTCCTTAGCTTTCTGGCGCTCCCTGCTCAGTTCTTCAGCAAAAGCCTGATAGAGCTGCCCTTTTAGCATTTTTTCCTTGTCAGTCACAGCTATTCCCCTCCAACCAGATGCAATCGGTTAACCCAACCGATATCTTAATGATTGAATTTAATGTTAGGCAATAGCTTAATTATTATTCTTCTACACCCAGCTTTTAAAAAAACGAATCCCTTTCTTCCTCAAATCTTTCCCACTTTAGGTCTCTAACCCTGTTTACTGTGACAGATTTTTTGAGATCTGATAAGGAGCGCTTCCCTTCAACCTGATAGCGGCACTAATTTGCTGTAAAAAAGCATAGATAAGGACTACATTTAGAATTAGGACACTCGCTTCAGAACTAGGGGCTGCCTTGGCCAAGATAAACCCCGTCGTCAATAGAGCCCAATAACGGAAACTAGCTGTAAGCACGGCTTTGAGAATCAATTTCTTCCCCAGAGAAAGAATTATGACCACTATGATTAGATACCAAAGCAAATGCAAAGTCGGTAAACGGAAAATCCCGTCCACTCCGGTTAATCTCGACCAATCCAGAGTAAATAAATTGTCGAGATACAGCTTCATACTAAAATCATTCTCCAAATTCAAAAACAAATAAACCCAAAAAGCATAGAGCGGAAGAACAGCCAGATAGCCAATTATTGCGGGGATTATTTTAATGATTTTATGGTAGATAAAATAGAAGAAGAACAAAGCAAATCCTGCCGTAAGAATAAAATCAAAACTAAACTGAGCTTTTATTAATATGTAGGGTCCGATTGCAGCCGCAGTGAGGCAAATTATCCAGATTAAGAGTTCTTTAAAGAAGTGCTCTTTGCCGGCAGCTGCATAAACTTGAGCAATATCTTGTCTCAGCAGTTCCGGCGCCCCGAACTGACGGATGGCGAGCTGTCTGGCTTCCTCCTTTGGCAAGCCCTCCCGCACTAAAGTATGGTAGCTGTCTAAAAGATGCTGCTGCCATTCCCGCTTCAATTCCTTTTTTCCCAGAAAGCTGACCGGAAGGGAAGCCAGAATCTCATCCAAATATTCAGCAAAGCTGGGTTCAGATTCGCGCATAGAGCGGCTCACCTCCCAGGAAACGGCGCATTACTTTTTGGAATGTAGCCCATTCTTTTTTATTGGCGGCTAAAACCCTCTCACCTTCACCGGTAAGAGCATAGTATTTGCGCCGAGGCCCTTCCGGAGAAGACTGCCAATAACTAACCACTAATTCCGCCAACTCTAAACGCTTTAACGCCGGATAAAGAGTCCCTTCCTTAAATTGCAAGTACCCTTCGCTTAATCTATTAATTTCTTGGGCTAATTCATAACCGTACCTATCCTTGGTCTGCAGCAAAGAAAGAATAATTATCTCCGTACTGCCCTTGATTAACTCTGTTTTAGCCACAAAACCGCCCCACTATATAGAATTACGACTTACTACTATATCGTAACACAACATACTGAAGGCGGCAAGGAGTATTTTAGGAATGGATTTATGGCAACAACCGTTAATTAAGTTTGGATAATTTCTCTTGATATCTACCAAACTTTAAATAAAGTCTACCAAACTTTATATAAAGGGGGGTTGTTTTTGAAAATAGCAATTATGGGCGCAGGATTATCTGGGCTAGCCTGTGCCATAACTTTAGAGAAGTTCGGGATCCAACCAACAATCTTGGAAAAACGTAGTCAGGTTGGGGATCGTTTTGTGAACGGCGAGGCCTTTCTACCGGTTTTAAATAGACCGATAAACGATTGCTATGCTTATCTTTCGGAAAACTACGACA
>JBMNGP010000017.1:0-53387 GCA_050949905.1 Desulfitobacteriia bacterium
CTGGCCACCGGTAAGAATTTCCCGGATGCCCTGGCCGGAAGTGTTTATGCCGCAAACTTTAATTCTCTGCTTCTCCTGGTAGATGGAAACTTGTCTGAAGGAATCCGGAGATTCTTAAGCGGCAGAGATATTACCGGAGGAGCGATTTTCGGGGGAGAAGGGGCAGTAAGTCAAGAAGTGGAGCAGGAATTGGCTGAATTGCTTACGCACTGAAGAAAAGATAAGTGTTAGCGGCTGTTTTTAAGGCTCACAGAATTTGTAGCCTACTCCTTTAATGGTTTGGATGTAAACGGGATTAGCCGGGTTCTTTTCAATCTTTTTACGGATGTTGCTGATATGTACCATTAATGTCCGGTAATCTCCCAGGCAGTCTGTTCCCCAGATGGCCTGGAAAAGATCTTCGCTTTTGAATACGGTATTGGGATTTTGGGCCAGCAGGGCTAAGAGTTGAAACTCTTTAGGAGCCAGGAGAATCAACTCACCGTTTGCTTCTACGGAATAGCTTGCTAAATCAATGGATAGACCGGGGAAGGTTAAGATGGAGCCGGCATTATTAGAAGCCTGAATCATCCGGCTGCGGCGCAAATGAGCTTTGACTCTGGCCAAGAGTTCTATGGCCTCAAAGGGTTTGCTCATGTAATCGTCTCCCCCTGCCATAAGGCCCATAGATTTATCCAGAGGCTCTCCTTTACAGCTCAGAAAAATAATCGGGCTGGTAAGTTTTTTGCGGATTTCCTGACAGACCTCGATACCGTCCAAGCCAGGCAGCATCATGTCTAAGATAATTAAATCGGGATTGGCGGCCAAGGCTGCCGAAACGGCCTGTCTTCCGTCTTCTGCAGCAATAACCTGATAGCCTTCCCTTTGGAGATACAAGGTCAGTACCTCCCGGATATCTTCATCGTCATCAACAATAAGAATCCTTTCTCCTGCCAAAATATTTCGCCTCCATATTTAGCTGATATCCTCTAAAGGAGTCAGCTTTTTTTATTAAATCTGCAATAGTTGCCCTTATGTATAAAGGCTATTGGAGCCTTCAAGGTTCAAGTTTTCAAAAACTTCTCTGTTTGGAAACCGGTAAAGTGAAGAAAAAGCGGCTCCCTTTACCTAGTTCGCTTTCTGCCCATATTTGACCGCCGTGATATTCCACGATTTCCTTGGCGATAGCCAGGCCTAAGCCGCTGCCTTTTTCGCCTGGCTGGCGGACTTTGGTAACCATATAAAAACGCTCAAAGATATGCTCAAGATTTTCAGGCGAAATACCTGCCCCTGTATCGGCAACTTCCAGCTGCAGGGTTTTCTTGTCATTAAGCAAGCGAAAGCTGAGGCTGATTTGTCCCCCTGGGGGCGTATGCTTTAAAGCATTACTGAAAAGGTTGGTAAACACCCTTTCCAGCTGTTCCCTGTCAATGTTGAGAAAGAGATCTTCTGTATTCCCAGGGTGGTTCATTAAGTCCTCAGGAAACCTGATCTGTAATTCAACGGTCGAGGCTTGAAAATCCAAGGTATATTGCTCACAGATAGCTTCTAGATATTTAATAAGAGGAACAGATTTAAAGTGAAGCTGAGACTGCCGGGATTCTAAGCGGGCAAGTTCCGTCAATTGTTCTACCAGATGATTGATACTGATTACTTTTTCCGCTACTCTGGCCAAGTATTTCTTCTGCTGTTCCGGATCCTGGACAATTCCATCCAGGATAGTATCTACATAGCCCTTGATGGAAGTCAGAGGGGTACGCAGATCATGGGAAATATTCTGGACTAAGAACTGACGGGATTTTTCCGACCGGGAGGCAGCCGCATAGGCTTTTTCCAACTCCTTATTGGAAGTTTCTAAAGCTTGGGTTCTTTCTTGTACTTTTTCTTCCAAGCTGTCGTTCAATCGGCGAAGTTCTGCGGTGACCAATTCAGTTTTACTGAAGCTTTGGGAAAGCTTCTGAGCCAAAACTAAGGATTGAGCAAAAACCAAAATGAGTAATCCCCAGGAAGAAAGGTTTCCCCTGGTGACTATACTTCTTAAGAAATGAGCTTCGGTATCATTGAGAAAAATGCTCAGGAAAATAATATCGTTGACAGCGCAAAACAGAAGGATAGTTACACCTATGCCGATAAGATAAGCTCCTTCTCTCTTACGCCAACAAGTAACAGCGACCAGATACAGAATATAAGCCGGGACTACCAGCAGGAAAAATAGTTGATAGGCGGGATTGAAGGGTGTGAAGATTCGGGCGGGGGTCAGCAAAACTAACAGGCCAAAGGCAAAACCTACAATGTAAATCAGGCGATTGAGCCTTGGCCGAATATCCTGAGGGAAAATTGTCTTTAAAAACATAAAGAACAAGGGTATCCCCACATAAAAAGCGGTGGTTTGAATTTTATGGGCTATTTCCCAGCTAAAATCAGGGAATAGATTGATAAAATATATTTCGCCCACCAACAAGGTCCTGCAAGCTATCATCAGAGTATAGATACCAAAAAAGAGAGTGGAGCGGTCCTTGGTGCGGAAAGCAAAAAGACCTAAATGGTATAATCCGATAATAAATAAGCTGCCGAAAAGAAATAGCTCCAGGGCAAGGTTGTTGTTGCGTAGCTGGGTGATTTGACCCTGGGAGCCTAAGTGCAGACTTTCTAGAATACCGCCGCTGCGATGACGAAAATTGGCTACCTGGACCACTAATTCTATGGTCCCGTCAGTAGGCTGGAGATAGGCAACTTGAGGGAGATATTGGGGAACCATCTGTTCTTTGTTTACAGCCACCTTGCCGGCGGAGGCCAGTAACTGACCATTGGCCCAAAGTTTATAGGAAGTAAAGATTCGGGGAATTTTTAGCCCGAGAATTTGTTGGCCCGGAGAATAAATTCTCAAACGATAGGTTGCATAACCTTGGCCGGAGAGTTCTTGGCCATCGATTTTGTATTTGTTCCAGGCCATGGGAACCGCAATTTGGTTCTCAGTTGTAAGGTCAGCTGTGTTTGTAAAATCCTCCGGAGAAAGCAGTTCCTGCCAATAGAATTCCCACTGCCCGTCCAAACGGATAATCCCATCTTGTTCCCAATTCCAATCGGCTAAGTCCAAGATCCCGTTAACGGCCTGGGGTTTGTTTGTCGCTTTAGGTAAATCGGGTTGGCCATTGAGCACCAAGCTAACAGTGAAAAAACCGATAAGTATTGCTGCAAGGGATATGAAAAGCTTTTTCAAAATGCTGCCTCCAAACAGTGAAGAAGTGAAAAATTACAATGCTTGGTATTTCTAGAAATAGATTTCGCTAAGTTATGTCTTAAACCCTTTTAATGTGACATCTTTTTTATATCCTTAAGATATATGAAACGGTGTGTCTACTTGAGAGTCGATAAAGCTTTGTAAATAAAGGTTTAGGCGTGTTCCCCCAACCTACTAACGTAGCGCCAGATGATGGACTTCTTGCCCTCGGTTTGAGGAAACAAGTCCATAACCGCAGTAGTTGCTAGTCAAGTGGTCAGGTTAGATGATAGTTTGAAACAGAATTTCGTATGTTGTAATTACACCATACAAAACATGGTTCTGAATGGTATAATATAAAAAACTATTAGCTATGTGAAATTTACTAGGAGCTTATTAAAAGGAGGATTTAAAAATGGGAAAAGCCACACAAGATCTTCGGAAGGAACACCAGGCTATCCTTTATGTCCTGCAAATACTTAACAAAATGATGGAGCCAGGTAGCCGCGATGCTAAAAGCCTGCTTCATTATTACGGTGAGGTGGTTTATTTCCTCAAAATATTTGTGGATAAATGCCACCACGGCAAAGAGGAGAATTTCTTATTCAAAGAGCTGGTTAACAAGGGAGTCCCTAACGAGGGTGGCCCTGTCGGTGCAATGCTGCAGGAACACGTTCAGGGCAGAGACTACATCGCCCAGATGAGCCAAAGTCTTGATGAAAAAAACATTGAAGGATTCAATAAGGCAGCTGCGCTCTACCGCGACCTGTTACGCCGGCATATCGAGAAGGAAAACAATGTGCTTTTCATGATGGCGGATAAAGTGATTAATGAACAGGAGCAAAATCTTTTGTTCGAACAATTTGAGCAGCATGAAGAGGATGTTATAGGGCATGGTGTACATGAAAAATTGCATGCCATGATTGACACTTGGGCAGAGGTTTTTGGGGTTGAATAAAAAAACAGGAGAGAGAAAAAATTATGAGTAACTTAACCTATGACGAAGTAAGGAAAAAGCATTTTCAAACATTGAAACAGTATGTGCCGATTGTTGAAAGAGTTCATGGGGGTCATCACCCAGAATTTCATGCTGTTCGCGAACTGTTTGATGCCATCATGGATAAAACAAAAGAAGCGGGATCAAAAAAACCTGAATTAATAGAAGAGTTTGCCAAGTTGCGTGAAATAACCGATAATTACACAGTACCCGGAGACGTGTGCGAAAGCTATGAGGCTGTTTATAATATGTTGGCTGAATTAGATAATGCCTATCATGCTTAACTAATATAACAGGAGAAAGGTGAGAATTTGCAAATATTTATTCTAAGCAAGAAAAATCATATAGCTTTGGTCGGCGCTATTTTAATTGTCATTGGATTCACCGGTGCATTAGGTTTCAAAAATGAAGTTGCAGCCGTTTGGTCTTTTGCCATTGCCTCAATTCTTGGGGTTTTTCCTATCGCTATCCAAGCCTATCAGGCCTTGAAGGTTAAGGTAGTCAGTATTGATGTTTTAGTTACTATCGCTGTTATTGGGGCATTTTTAATTAAAAACTTTGAAGAATCCGCTATTGTCACCTTCCTGTTTTTGTTTGGCGCTTTTCTGGAACAGCGGACATTAAACAAGACGCGTTCAGCCATTAAAGAGTTAACGGAAATGGCACCGGAAAGCGCTTTAAAACAAATGGAAAATGGCGAATTTGAAGAAGTAGAAGTTGATGAAGTTGACGTGGGCGATATTTTGCTGGTTAAAACAGGCGCAAAGATTCCCGTTGATGGAACCGTTCTGTCAGGGGAAGGGCACATTAATGAGGCAAGTATTACCGGCGAATCTGTAACGGTTGGTAAAGAGAAAGGGTCGAGCGTATATGCCGGAACAATTTTGGAAAACGGAACGCTGCAAATTGTTGCCGATCGTGTAGGCGAAGATACTACTTTTGGCAAAATTATTGAGTTAGTTGAAGAAGCGCAGGATTCAAAATCTGAAGCCGAACGTTTCATTGACAGATTTTCCAAATACTACACTCCGGCAATTTTGGTGCTCGCTATTATTGTATGGTTGTTCTCACGGAATATTGAGTTGGCCATAACAATATTAGTTATTGGGTGCCCCGGTGCACTGGTTATCGGTGTACCTGTTTCAAACGTAGCGGGCATTGGTAACGGGGCACGGCATGGTGTTCTCTTAAAAGGCAGTGAAGTTATTGGCGATTTTAGTAAAGTAGATACAATCGCTTTTGACAAAACGGGCACACTGACAATCGGCAATCCTAAAGTAGCGGACGTCGAATTCTACATAGACAACGCTGAAGAAATATTAGCTTACCTGGCAAGCGTTGAAAATGAATCAGACCATCCCTTAGCTAAGGCCGTTGTGGAACACATCGGAGCTACAACATTATATCCGGTTGAAAAAACGGATGTTGTAAAGGGTGGCGGAATAGTAGCTCATGTAGACGGGCATAGGGTTGCGGTTGGCAATGTTACGCTAATGGATCGGGAGAACGTTCATATATCTGAAAAAGCCCGAGCAGATATTGCCCGTTTCGAAGAGAACGGAAACTCACTTGTTTTAACATCCGTCGACGGTGATTTAAAGGTACTGATGGGTATTCGTGACCAGATTCGTCCGGGGGTAAAAGAAGATCTGCAAAGATTAAAAAGATTAGGTGTTAAAAATTTGGTGGTTCTCTCGGGAGATAACCAGGGAACCGTTGATCTGGTAGCGCGCGAACTGGGACTGACAGAAGCTCACGGACATATGTTACCGGAAGATAAGTCGGCATATATTGAAGAGTTAAAAATGAAAGGTCACATTGTTGCGTTCGTTGGGGACGGAGTAAATGATAGCCCTTCGCTGGCGCTGGCACATATCGGCATTGCTATGGGAAGTGGTACTGATGTCGCAATTGAAACCTCGGATGTCGTCCTGATGAATTCGGATTTTAACCGCTTGCCTCATGCACTGGGTTTAACAAAAGCAACCGCGAATAATATGCGCCAGAATATTTTTATCGCAGTAGGTGTCGTATTAGCCTTGCTTACAAGTGTATTTTTTAGTGATTGGATGAATATGTCGATAGGCATGCTTGTACACGAAGTAAGCATATTAGTCGTAATTTTAAACGGAATGCGGCTTCTCCGTTTTAGATTAAAATATTAGGATAAGGAGAGATGAAAATGCAAAAAGCAACGATACAATTAGAAACATTGGCTTGCCCATCATGCATGCAAAAGATTGAAAACGCAACAAAATCTTTAAACGGCGTTGAAAAAGACAGTGTAAAGGTACTGTTTAACTCCAGTAAAGTAAAATTTGACTTTGACGAGGAAAAAGTATCCGTTGAGGATGTGGAGAAAGCTATAGCCGCACTGGGATACGTTGTTATAAAATCTCAAGTTAAAGCCAAATAGAACAAAACAATGCTTCCGGTCTAGATTTTGCATCTATTGTTACTTAAATATAATTCCTAAGGTGCACGCCATGGATAATTTTCAGGAAGTATTTTATAAATCATGAAAAGAAGTAGAAGAGCCGAATCTTCTATTGCTACACTTTGGCCCGGATTGGCTACATAAGCGAATTTGCCGTCCGGTGTGATTACAATTCCCTGAGGGCTGTCCCCGACAGAAACTGTGCCTACAATCATATTGCTCGCAATTTCGATCACGGAAACACTGTCTGTTTGAGGATTTGTGACATAAGCAAATAAGCCATCTGGAGTAATGGCTATACCGGATGGTGTCATGCCGGCAGGTATAGTAGCGGTTACAGTATTGGTTTCTGTGTCTATGACCGAGATATCATTAGAGCTGGAATTAGCAACGTAAGCAAATTTGCCGTCCGGCGTTATGGCTATTCCTTCAGGAGAAAGACCGACAGTGATGGAGTCAAGCACTGTATTGGTGCAGGTGTCAATAACGGAGACGAAGTCGGAAATATTGGAAACATAGAGATATCTACCATCAGGTGTTGGGGCAATAAACTTCGTAAGATTAAGCCCAATAGCCTCAACTTCTATAATGGTCACCAATTTATTGTTGCTGATATCGAAAACGGATACAAAATTTGAATCTGCTACATAAGCGAAGTGGGCAACTGATTCACCTCCTTAAACTTGTCTTTGTATAAATTATGGAAATATCTAAGAGAAGTGAATGAAAATATTTAATTTTATCGGACCTCGAAAAAAAAGTAATAAAAAATCAAAGGAGCCATTGCTTAGCAATTTCGCTTTGCAGGACCCCTTTGAGCTGAAACAACCTTAGTTATCAAACCACCACTTTGTTTTTGTATCGAACAATAAGATAGCTGGCCATACTCCCGAAAAGAATATGATAAAAAAGTACCAGCAGTAAATCAAAATAGTTTTGATTATCGGGAAAGACACCTCTAAGGGGAGCTATTACACCAATATTAGCTAGATATACGAGAGTGAGCAGGCCTGCGCCGATCAGAATATGGTATTTATTATTGAAATAATCCAGTAGCATTGCTAAGATAATTCCTATTGAGGCACTTAGGGCAAAATGAACGAGCCAGGCCACAATCAAGCCATTAACATCATAGCCCTCCAACTGCTGGCCGGAAAAAACTCCGCCACCAATAGCGATTATACAAAGCTTACATACTTTAGTGCCATGTAACAGCATGCTGAATAACCCCATCACAGTGCCGGCGATAAGTCCGCTCACCGCCCCCAATTTAAGGTGCTCCAACATAGAAAGATCCTTCCTTAATTGTTTTTTCTCATGTTTAGATTATCCATATTTACCTTGTAAAATACTTCAACTTTACATTTATGTTTTAATTTTACATTTAATAGTTATACTTCATAGGAAAAATAATTGTCCCTGTAAAAAATAATTGTCCCTGCCCGGAAAGAGTGGGACAGGGACAGAACTTAAAGGGACGGAACTTACTTAGATGTTTGGAACTTACTTAGATGTTTGTGAGACTATAGGTCTGTAATTCGGTAGGGCCAGCTCGTAATTGCTTGATTTTCTATATCTGAGATACCCTGATAGACCGATAAGTTCGGCGTGTTTGGCTAGAGTCATCATTCCCACGTTAGTCCAGATATAGCCAAAGTTATTAAATGAACCGCCGGCCATGAACTGGGTGTTCATGAACATAGCTGCTAAAGCAGACCAAAAGATTCCCAATCCCAGGATCATAGTCAGGCCGATGCCGATTTCGAAAACTACGACCAGAAAATCGGTTACTGCCGGCATATTTAAGAAAATGTTATCGGCAACGAAGGCGAATCCCTTATTGATGTAAAGAGGATCGAAACGGGTTACCTCGGAGCCGGCCAGGTTATTAACCACGGCTTCAACTTTGCCGGCGGAATTAAGCTGACCGTCACTTAGCCAGCCTAATTTGCCCCATCCGGACTTAAGCCAAGCCCAGCCATAGATTACTCTTGCTAAGCTGAAGACCAGCACAATAACTGCCAATCGCCAATCCTTGAAGTGATTTTTAACCGTGTTAAAATACGCATTCATGGAATCACCCCCAAATCCAATTATTCAGTGACAATTTTACATATTATATAGAGCAAGTGTGATGCCAAATAGAAAAAGCTTTAATTAACCGATTATCTTTAGGCAGTGTTAACTGAATTTCGGAGTAGAGTTAACATAAATGACGAAATAGTTTAAAGAGTGTGAAATTTAATATATACTAAACCTATAGGATTTATTGACTGTTTAAGCCGAATATAGATATGATAAGGCTAAATAGGAGCAATAAAGGAGTGTTAACCCCAGTGTTAACCTCGGCGTTAACCAGTTAACAGGCAGTTACCGATAAATGAAGAGGAAGATCATATGAAACAGGAATTTTTAGTAAGATCCCCTAAATTTTTGAGATTTACTTCCGGGAATGATATAGAATTCTCCTGGGGAATCGATGCCAACTTGCAAAAGCAAATCCGAGAAAGTTTATTGAACGGGCAACTGACCGGAAATAAAAAGTTAAGAATTGACAAAGGAATACTTGAGCTTTATAAAGTTGCGGGAAGTTTAAAAAGTTTGGTCATTCTTAACCGGGCTGCGGAAGGCAGTGCCTGGGATAACCTCTTTCCTATGGAAAAGCTGGCTAATTATGCTGCTTCTCCTCAATTCGTAATAAACACTATCGCCGAGTGGGTAATGCAAGCGGTCCAGTTCGAACGCTTTGACCTTGTCAGAGTGAACCGGCCGTTGCGACGCTTTAATTTCGAATACTCGCTTCGGCGTGGATATTGAGGGAGTCATTCGTACCGCTTATAAAGAAGTATCCGATTCGGGCTTGGCCTGGCTCCTCAATAATGAAAAACCCTACCTTGTCGAGAGTTTTACCCCCGAAGCTATTAACTTCAGTGAGGATCAAGCCCTCTATAAATCCGGTTTCCGTTCTACCCTCAGGGTTCCGCTTATCTTCAACCATGGGGTCATAGGAGCAATCCTTCTGGCGGACACCAAACCTGAGCACTTCCAGTTGGAAGATGCTCTGTTCTTAAAGAGCCTTGCCCAAAAAGTCGCTCAGCCCTTTTTCCATGCCGGGATTCTCCAGGAACAAGAGTATAACACCTTAGCTTCTTCAACCTTGCTGCAAACCATAGCCGAAATGAAGCGTTTTACAGGTACAACAGAGTTTTTAGACCTCTACTGCCAAACCTTAAAACAGCTGGCGAAAACCGACAGAGTGGGGATTTTTCTTCTCAACCAAGAGGAAGGTCAATACTGCTGCCTCGCCGAAGCCGGCGAAAAGTTAGCCACCTTAGGAGAATGGCAGCCAATCGGTAAACTTCCCTTCCGGGAAATGCTCAATTCCAAAAGCATCATAGCTTTCAATCTGGCCGACCCCCGCTATGGAGCGAGAGACGGATTATTGGGACGGGGGCTTACGGCTATGCTCTATGCGCCGATAACCGACGCCCGGGGAGAAATTAAAGCCTGCCTGGTAACGGGGACCGCCGATGAAAGCGCCATGTCCAAACATTTGGCTGGTCTGTTTAAAGTTGCTTCCGAGCAATTGGGTTTTATCCTGAACCAGAGTATTCTAAGTCCGGGCGACAAAAAAGAACCTGTGCACCAAATAGCAGGCAAACCTCCGGGATTTGAAGATATCATCGGCTCTTCTCCGGCTATCATGGAAACCATTCAAAAAGCTGCCGCCGTTGCCGAGTATGAATTTCCTATTCTCATCGTCGGGGAGACGGGAACAGGCAAGGAACTGTTTGCCAAAGCCATTCACCGCGCCAGTCCCGTTGCCAAAGGACCTTTTATCGTGGTTAACTCCGCAGCCATACCGGATAATTTACTGGAATCGGAACTTTTCGGTTATAAAGAAGGAGCATTCACCGGCGGACTGAAGGGCGGAAAAAAAGGAAAAATACTGCTGGCTCATGGAGGGACTCTGTTCCTGGATGAAATCGGCGAATTGTCCTTGGATTTGCAGGCCAAGCTATTAAGGGTTATTCAGGAAAAAGAAGTAGAACCTTTGGGCGCAGAAAAACCTATCCCTGTCGATGTCCGAATAATTTCCGCCACCCACAGGAACCTTCAGGAAATGGTGAAAAATCAAGAATTCAGAGAGGATCTATATTACCGGCTTAATAGTATTGAAATAAAAATTCCCCCCTTGCGTGAACGGGGAGAAGACATCATTGAACTGGCCGAAAGCATGCTGGCTGAAATCTCCAGGCGCAGCGGCAAACGCCCTAAAAGGCTGTCCGCCGAAGCCAAGGAGGCTCTGTTCAAATGTGACTGCCCGGGAAACGTCCGCCAACTGCAAAACCTTATCAACTGGGCTTTTGTATTCGCCGATGAAGATGTAATTAAAGGCGAAGATCTGCCGCTCGACTTCCAACCCAAAAGCCGGGGCAGCACGGAGGAAGCGGAAAGACAGGAACTGGCCAGACTGCTAAAAGAGTTTGACGGCAACAAAACAGCCCTGGCCAATCACTTGGGAATCACCAGAACCGGTTTATGGAAAAAACTTAAGCGTCTGGGCCTGCAATAAACTTCACAGAGAATACCAAACCCAATTAAGCCTGATTTTGACTAAGCTGAAAACTTAGGTAGGAGATCGAAATGAAGGTTATTGAATTTGTAAATGACATTAGCTCTATATTTTACTAGTACATCGTTCTTGAATTAGGTTTACAAATAAGATAATTAGAATTACAATGGATACAGACCAAAGCAGGAGGATGTATCCATGAGAAAAGCAGAACCTATAATCCTATCAGAAACAGAGCGCAATGCATTGCAGAAGATAGCCAACACGCGAACTGAAGAAGCGCGCCGCGTGCAGAGGGCTAGAATACTGCTACTGTCAGCTGACGGTGTGACACAGACTCAGGTGGCAGAACATGTTGGACTCAGCCGCCCTTCGGTTATTCTGTGTTTGAAAAAATTTAGTGAAGCTGGCTGGGAGTACGCATTGGCCGATAATTCTCGAGCTGGCCGGCCTGCAGTCATCGGCGAAGAAGCCAAGATATGGGTTAGGAACATTGCTTGCCAAAAACCCAATGCATTCGGGTATCCGCAAGAGCTATGGACCATCACAAAAATGCAGAGGCACATTCAAAAAACCTGTCAGGCAGCGGGTTATTCTGAACTTAAAGACGTTGCCAAATCAAAGGTCTGGGATATTCTGAACGAAGCGGAAATCAAGCCGCATCGCATTCGCTATTACCTGGAAAGGCGCGACCCAGAGTTCGAAACCAAGATGCACGAAGTACTGCTGGTCTACAAGCAAATTGAATTGATGTTTGACGAGGAAGGCAATATTGTCTGGCCTGAAGAAGGACATAGAACAATCACGCTGTCCTATGATGAAAAGCCTGGCATACAAGCTATTGCCAATGTAGCGGAAGATCAGTTGCCGACCGAACAGCATGGGTTTATTGCCCGGGACAGCGAGTATAAGAGATTGGGTACGATATCTTTGCTGGCCGGTATTGACTTGTTGACCGGCGAAATAATTCCACAGATTAGTGATACGCACAAGAGCGCTGATTTCATTGCGTTTCTCAAGGTTCTGGATCAGAAATATGATTCGGCAGACAAGATCAGAATCATATTGGATAACCATAGCATACACAAATCGAAAGAAACGCGGAAGTACCTTGAAACGGTTCCAGGACGATTTGAGTTTGTCTTTACACCAACCCACGGCTCTTGGCTCAACTTGATCGAAAGTTTCTTTGGCAAGCTGGCACGAGTGTGCTTGAGAGGTATAAGAGTTAAAACTAAAGAAGAACTAATCAATCGGATTTACAGTTATATTACTGAAATTAATGAAGATCCAGTTGTCTATCGCTGGAAATTCAAATTGGATGAGGTTAATGTCAGTTGATTGTAAAGGCATTAAAAGAACGATGTACTAGAAGGCATGTTCACCTGAATATAATAGTTATAGACGTCGGAGGGTAGTGGCTATACCTTCTTTTTTTTGGTTCTTTTCCGGAGGTCTAAAAATATAAATATATTGACCAAGGTGGTCATTGGTAGGTATAATTATGTTATGACCAGTGTGGTCAGTCAATAAAGAAACTAATTGGTAATGGCGGTGATTATCATTTACTCTAAATTCTATAGCTTAGAACCTGTGAAACAAGAGCGTATTATTAACGCAGCCTTAAAAGAATTTGCCAGAAATGGTTACGACAAAGCCTCTACAAATGAAATTGTTGTGGAAGCCGAAATATCGAAGGGGTCATTGTTTAACTATTTTAACAGTAAAAAGGAACTGTATTTATTCCTGCTTGCTTATGTAGTGGAAATGATCGAAAAAATCTACGCTGAAGTGGATTGGAATGAACCGGATTTCTTTGCAAGAATGCGACACTTGGGATTGGTTAAATTTAAAATTTACAAAAAGTTCCCGGAAGCGTTTAACTTCTTAAAGACCCTAACCCATGAGGATGCAGCTGAAGTAAAGCCTGAAATTAGTAAAATCAGCAAGAATATCATTGCCAGCGGCTTGGAAAGAGGCTATCAAAATATTGATTGGACAAAATTCCGGGAAGATTTTGACCGTGAAAAAATGATTAATATTATTAATTGGACCATGTTGAATTTTGCCGAACAATATATGAATAAGCTTGATTCAATTGAGGATGTTGGCCTGGAAGTCTTCACTGAATCGGATGGCTATTTTGATATTTTAAAGCGGAGTTTTTATAAGAAGGAGGAGCAGTAAGATGTTTATTAATATTGAGAATCTGAAGAAAAGCTATACAACGGGCGAGGTTAAAAATGAGGTCTTGAAGGGAATCGGAATGAAGCTGAAAAAGGGAGAAATTGGGGTCATTCTGGGGCCTTCGGGTTCGGGCAAATCCACGCTGATTAATATCATTGGCGGTGTTGACCGCGGCGATAGCGGCAAGGTGCTTGTTGATGGGATTGAAATTAACAAGTTAAGCGATGATGATCTGACGGAGTACCGACGTGAAGATGTCGGTTTTATCTTTCAGTTCTACAATCTTGTTCCTAACCTTACAGTGGGGGAAAATATTGAAGTCATTTCCAACATCAGCAAAGCCCCTTTAAATGTAGTCGAAGTATTAAAGGCGGTTAATATGCAGGATAAAAAGCACCGCTTCCCCAGGGAACTCAGCGGTGGTGAGCAGCAAAGGGTCTCCATTGCCAGAGCAATTGTTAAAAATCCTAAGCTGCTGCTTTGTGACGAGCCAACCGGAGCTTTGGACTATCAAACATCCCGCAGTATTTTGCAGCTTTTGCAGCAGGTGAACAAAGAATTCGGCACGACTATTCTAATGATTACCCACAATACCGCCATTGCTGCTATGGCCAACAAGGTATTTAGACTGAGAAGCGGCGAAGTCGTTACTGAAGCGGTTAATCAAGAGATTATTCCGGCAGAAAGGATTGAGTGGTGATGGTTTTGAATAGAAGAGTCCTGCGGATCCTGAGAGAAAACAAGCTGCGGTACCTCGGTATCCTTGCACTGATTATCCTTGGAAGTTATACCTTTATTGTGGCGGCCGGACTTTCCCAGAATCTTGCTAACCTGGTCACAACCTTTACAGAGGAACATAAGCAGGAAGATCTGTCCTTTAGAACCGACAAGCCTATTCCTGTTAGCGCAGAACTGGAGAAAGCGCTTGATGCCATAATCGAAGAGTATATGAGCTTTGACGCTGATCTCACTGAAACTCTTACGCTTAGGCTCCTCAGTAAAACCGAAAAAGTGAATATCCCGGCTATTACGGAAGGGCAGGCACTTTCTGGGCCGGGAGAAATACTCCTTGATCCTGCCTTTGCCCAAGCCAACGGTTATCCGGTAGGGAGTCAAATAGAAGCGGCGGGTAAAACCTTCACGGTGGTGGGCTTTGTATCCCTGCCCCACTATATCTATCCTCTGAAGAATGTAAATGATGTCTTGTCTTCGCCCCATGAATTTGGTGTAGGTGTTATCGGTCGTGAGGATTTTTCCAGTATAGATAATGCCGCCAGCATCTACTCAGTCAGGTTTAATGAGCGATCCGAAAGTATAAACAGACAGGCGGTAGAATTGCGGGAGAGTTTACGAGCCGAAGGCCTGGAAATATCCGATTGGGTAGACATTATGAACAACAAACGGGCTAGAATAGTTTGGGCCTCGATTACCGGGATGAAAACCATGAGCGTACCCCTGCCGGCCGCAATGTTTCTTTTATCTTGTCTCATTATCGGTATCATGTTTTGGCGGATGATCCGCCAGGAAGCGGTGATTATCGGGACACTTTATGCCCAGGGGTACCGGCGGCGGGAGTTAAGGCGCCACTATATGGCTATTCCGCTGCTGCTGGCTTTGGTAGGCGGAGTGATAGGAACTGTACTGGCACTGCCCTCTATCAAGCCAATGGTTATGGCTATGATTTCTTACTATAATGTTCCTGTTCCAGGCATTAATTTTAGCTTTCTCAATGTATTAATCGGCATATTGATGCCTATACTTTTTTTAGGCTTCAGCAGTTATCTGGTTATCCGGTCAGAGCTTAGGCGCTCGCCCGCAGAGCTTATGAAGGGAGACAAGCAAAAAACCAAGGTAAATGCCCTGGAGCGAGCCCTTAAACTGGAAAGGTTCAAGTTCAGTACAAAATTCAGGCTGCGGGAGCAGTTCAGAAGCATCTCGCGTCTTGTGTTTCTCTTCCTGGGTGTTACCAGTGCCTCTGTTTTGATGCTTTTCGGTTTCACTGTTCTGAACTCTATGAACCATGTATTTAACACCTCGGATGTCTACCAATTCGAATACGAATATGCCTTTAAGAATTTACAATTTGGCGAAGCGCCGGAGGGAGCAGAGGCCTTTAATGCTGGGAAGTTTTATCCAGAAAACAAGGAAAGAATTGAGTTTTATATAACTGGGATTGAACCGGATTCAAGGATGGTGACTCTTACAGACGGTAAAGGTAATCCCCTTCCTAACAATCAAACCAATATTACCAAGTCTTTGGCCAAGCGTTTGGGTATTAAAGCCGGGGATACAGTAACCTTTATTAATAAAGAGGATGGGAAGCCTTACACCTTGCAGATTGGCGCTGTTGCGGAGTCCTATGTTGAGCAGTTTATCTATGTTCCAATTAGTGAGTTTAATAAAAAAATGGGACTTCCGGAAAATAGCTTTCAGGGGCTTTTTAGTACAATTAAGCTTGATATTCCTGAAGAAAAGCTATCAGGAACAAAATCAATGAGTGAGCTGCCTAAAGCAATGGAGGAATTCATGGGGCAGATGATTTCCATGGTAGCATTGATGGTTATTGTCTCCAGTATCGTCGCTTTAATCATTCTCTATCTTGTAACGTCGTTGATTATCGAGGAAAACAGAAACACCATATCACTTTTTAAGGTGTTTGGTTACCGACCCCGGGAAATCCGCTCCCTGATCTTAAACAGCTCTACCCTGGTCATCCTGGCCGGATTTATAATAGGTATTCCGGTTGCGCTGGCCTCAATGGGTGCAGTGTACGGCTATCTCGGAGATATGATCAATTTAGTGCTGCCGGCTATTGTCAGCCCTCTTTATGTGCTTATATCATTTGCTGTTATCATGCTGACCTATCAGCTTAGCAAATTGCTGTGTGCCAGGAACGTTGAAGCGGTTTCCATGAGCGAGACACTAAAAGTGGGTACGGAATAGAAAAATTATTATGTGCAACAAAGAGTCACTTAAGGCCTTTGAACAGCAAAGGTAATCAAAGTAAGGCTTAGAATATTTTTAAGGTTATCTAATAAGTCCTATTAATGAAGGCTTAAAGAATGGAAGTGCAATAAAATAAAGGTATTGTCTTTTATAGATATAAAGGACAATACCTTTATTAAATGAAAGTATTCTTATTATTCCTTAGGAGATAATGTGCTTCAAAACTTTGGGATACTTCATTATTAATATTATTCCATTTTATGGTATAATAAAATATGTCATACAGCTTCAGAATTTAAAGATGCTGCTTTGTCAAGAATTGAAAAGTGAATGTGTGAAAAGAGGGGATATCGGTGAAAAATCAGATTGATGATGCTCAAAAGAGCCTGGCTGAATCATTCCTGTCCCTTTTTCAGGAGCAGGAACTGCTGGCCAAAGTAATCGAGTTCTTCCCTTATCCAATTCAAATTTTCTCCCTGGACGGGACAGCAAGGCTGATTAACAAAGCGGCGCTGGAGATGATAGGCATTAGAAGTATCGAATCCCATGTAGGTAAATATAACGTTTTTGAGGACCCCGTCGTCCGTGAGCTTGGCTTTATGGAGCAGGTCAGGGAGGTATTGACAGGCAAAACGGTGTATCTTAACGATTTCAATGCTCCCTATAAGGATCTGATCCGCTATTTTGATGTGGTAGACAGGGATATCCAGAATATAAGTTCAGACATTACCTGTTTCCCGTTGTTAAACGCCAATGGTGCAATAGAATACTTTGCCGCAGTCTTTATCTTTAAAAAAATATACCGGGGGAAAGAAGAAATTAGACTGGGAAAACAATATATAGAAACTCATTGGCAGGAGCCCTTTAATGCCGGCGAAACAGCCAAGGCAGCCTGCCTCAGTAAGGCTCATTTCACCAAGCTGTTTAAAAAACATACCGGTGTAACCCCCCACGAGTATTATCTCGATTATAAAATCAGTAAATTAAAGGAGAAGCTGCTGGATACCAATCTTTCCATTACTCAGGCTTTTGCCGCCTGCAACATGGAGTATAACGGTCACTCCGCAAGATTGTTCCGAGAGAAGGTTGGGGTTTCACCGTCCGTATATCGGAAAAATGTCGGGATAAAATGAATTGTCCATAATAGTTAATAAAAAGAAGCTCAGGCTTTGAGTTAATACAAGCCTAAGCTTCTTTTTGTATTTGCAGATCGGAATGCCTAAGCATCAAAATAGCATTTTCCTTACTAATTATAAGCAGATTCAACCTATTTCTTTAAGCGGCAGGTTAATAAAATAATAATAACACTTCACTTATTTACTGAAGACGGCAGTCTGGGATGCTAGTAATCATAAATAATAAGGTGGTGATGGATATGAGATAAGCAATGTTCAAGTCAAAATCTAAAGAGGAGGAAGTGATATGAAGAAGGTTTTTACGGTATTTTTGGCCTTACTTCTGATCTTGAGCATGCTTCCGGCCGGAGGAGCGCTTTACGCCGAAGATGAGGGAGGAGGTATGGGCGGTGGCGGCATCAGCAGCGAGGTAGGTAACATAACCGGTATTGAGATCATAAACCAACCTAAACTGTTCTATTATGTAGGAGAATCATTGCATTTGGGACCATTCGATGATGCTGATTGTCTATTTGTCAAATTGAAATTCGATAATGGTGAGCCAGTTGTTGTAGGCTTTAACCAATTCGAAGACTGGGGCATCACCACGGATCCGGCCAATGGCACAGTATTGACGGCAGACCATGACGGTCAGAATATTAAGGTAATTGTTAACGGCTTAGAAGTCCATACGGACCCTTTGATTGTAAGTTCTGTTCAGGAAGGTGTTGAACTTGATCCCGAAACAGCAATTTTTGATAAAAATCCAGCCAACCAGAAGGATGTAAAAATTGAAGTTAAGTGGTTGGGGAATGCTCTGGAGCTTATCAGAATAAATTATGGCGAATATTATTTTGTCTCTGATGAGCATTACGATTTTAGCCAGGATGATAGCAACGGTAAATATTATTTAACCTTAAAAAAAGAACTCCTGGATTTATTACCTGTAGGTCAAGAAACATTTACGCTTAAATTCAGTAGGTACGTAAGTGCGGAGTTAAAGGTAAACATAATAGATACAGGCGATGCTGCTCCGCCCTCCTGGCCGCCGGGCAGCAGCTTAACGGCAAACAGCATAACCAGCGAATCTGTTAGTTTAAGCTGGTCTGCGGCGTTGGACGACATTGCCGTGACGGAGTACAGGATATATCAGGATCAAGATGTCACGCCGATTATGACAGTTGCCGGTAATGTTACTACCTGTGAAATAACCGGTCTTGCAGCCGAGACGGAGTATACTTTCCGGGTGGAAGCCGGAGACGGCGAGAACCAGTGGACAACCGACGGACCAACGGTAAAAGTCACGACCCTGCCGCCGCCTAACAACCCACCCACCTGGCCTGCGGGTAGCAGTTTGAAAGCAAGCGGCACGACGCACAACACAGTTACTTTGAGTTGGGATCAGGCACAGGATGACGTTCTGGTGACAGGCTACAGGGTTTATCAAAACGAAGAGCTTATCGTGACTTTAGGTCCGGTCACTACGTATGAAGTCACTGGGCTTTTGCCTGCCACTACGTATAGTTTTCAGGTCCAGGCTGGAGATGGCAACAACCAATGGACAACCGACGGACCGAGCCTGACGGTCACGACCAATCCGGAGGTCGTACCGGAGATGAAAAGCTTAAGTCTAAAAGCGCCGCGTTATACACTGGAAGGGCATCTCTTTATGGAGGATACGGTTTCGATTGAGATGGTCTCCAACCAATCCGGTCTCTCGCCGGAGGTGACGGTATCTTACAAGAAATGGAACGTTGACGGTACTGCTACAGAAGACAAAACATCGACCTTAACGCTAACGGAAAAGCCTACAGAAACGCCTTCCGACAGTATAAAATATGCGGCGAATTTCACCTTAAGCGAAGGTATCTGTCAAGTCACTGCCTTGACAGGAAAACTGAAACCTGATTCCTCTCCCTATAAAATCAATATGAACAACCGGGTTGCGGGCAGGATAAAATTAACCGTCCAAGCCCCTGCCGGCTTGGACAGTGAACAAATAGAACTTTATAATGCCTTTCTGCAAGGCACCTCTGCCAGCGCCTCTAAAACAAACAGCTGGGTATCATTTACCTCTGAAACGAAAGATCTGGAAAAACCGAACGAATTTACGATTGAGGGTGTGTCTGGAAATGATAATTTCCAAGCGGCAACTTATGAACTTGAGCATTACAAGGAATTCCTGATTTATGAGCATGCAGAGACTGTTTCCGTCAAAGACGGGCAAGAGAGCGTTTGCCAATACAGCATAGACAGCTTCTCCCATCTTAAAGTCAGGGTCGTAGACGAAGCAACCGGGGAACCTATAGCAAACGCCCTGGTTCGGAGCCCTTTGCTCATGTATGTTAACGGTACGCGAGACTATAACCTTTCTGCCCGGACCGATAACGACGGTTATGCGGCCACCTCCGCCAGCTATTTCGCTCAAAATCTGAGGAGAGACGCTGAGCTGGAGCTGATTGTCAGTGCTTCTGAGTATGAAAATAAAGTAGTAAAAAAAGAAGCAGGCTCTTTGGCTGTAGGCGAAAACTCCATCGATATCTTTCTGAAGAAAGTCCCGATCGCTATCGTAACGCTTCAAGGTACAGTGAGGGACTCCAAGGGCGTGCCCGTTAAGCAGGCCTTTGTCCGCGTACCTCAAACTGCGCCTGATGGGACCGACATATCCGTGGCTACGCTGACAGACGAGGAAGGTTTCTATACCCTGCAAGTTCCCCAAACGGTGAAGACAGTGTCTTTCAGCAAATTTGGCACGAATATTGATGAATCCTTGGCACTTCAGGAAGGCATCAATCTTCTCAACGTAACATTTCCTCCGCTAACTGCCAAGGTCAGGGTGCTTCCGGAGGTAAAGGATTTTTACAACAATACCATCCAGTTAGGATTCACTATGGATCTGTTAAATATCTCCGTAAAAAATGAATCGAAAAACTATGCCGAAGGCGAGTTAGTATCCGGCTATTACAATATTGATGGGGAGCCGGGCGATAAGATCCAGGTCAGTGCAGAAGTCATTAGCGGAGGTTATGGAGTGGCTTCGGCGACGGTCTGCTTGGATGAGAATAATTACGCCGAAGCAAGACTTGTCTTAACTCAATTAGAGCAACAACAGAAGATAAAAGTCAATATTATTGATCGATTCGGAAACTCTTGGCTGGGCGAACCCAGATACATGTATTTATTCGATGATAATGACAGACTTGTGAATTGGGTTAGTTCAACTGCTCCGGGAATTTCGTATCCTGTGCTGCAGGGGGGATTCTACAGGGCAGTATTTTCCTGGGAAGGGGTAATATGGTCTGATAATCTCGCGGGTTGGGAAAATAGGCCAGACTGTCTTATAAGCAAAATCTTTGAGGTAAAGGAAGGTCAAGTTGTCGATCTCGGTACGCGCTCGGTACATTATACAGTAGCAGACCCTTATTTCAGGCAGAATATGGCTACTGCCGTTACATCTCCTCAGCGGGCGGCCATTCCGGGCTCGGTAGTGACCCTAAGGGTCGGTTACGATTATGACAACCTTAAAGCCATCGACGGGAATAAGTTGGACCTGGTGGCGCAGATTCCAGCCGATGCCACGCTGGTGGAAGGCTCGGTCCTACACCGAAGTACAAGGGGTAATGCGGATTCAGTCCAGCCGGTAATCAGCGAGAATAAGGACAGGATTACCCTGGATTTAAAGAATCATATCCCAGGGGCAGCGGGCGTATTGACCTATCAGATCCGGATCAAATCGCCGGCAGTGTATAACAGTATTAGTGCCTGTGCTGAGCTGAAATTCATGGTTGGGGGACGTTCAGTCTCGGAGAATATCGGCTTTATCGAGATCCCCTGTAAGATCATCACCCTTAATGCACCACTGGAGATATCCGAGGCAGCTAAAGCAGATCCCGTCAGGCTTAGTGGTCTGGCGCCCGCCAATAAAACTGTGGAGATTTATGACGGCTATCTAAAAATAGGTGAGACCCAGGCGGCTCAGTCCGGCGCCTGGGCCATAAGCGTGACTTTGCCGGACAGAGGAACACCGATTTATCACCAGCTGACCGCTGGTACCGTGGTGGATAACATACCTTACACCGCCTCAGCTGCAGTGTTGGTAGGGAGAAAAGGCGCGGAGATGACGGAGTTTGTGATGAGGCAGGGCCCGATTAGCGTAAAAATCGTTCCGCGGAATAATAATATCGAGTTCCCATTTGTGACCATTCCCAACTGGGGTGATTTAGTGGTGAATACTGCCTTTATCAATAATGATAAGGTAAGCAACGTAAAAATCGCGGGAGTGGACGCCATTTTACAGAATGGTGTATTCCAGGCGCGCGTTCCCTCTTTCACGCCGGTAATTATGGTAGAATACGACGAGGTAACCACTGAGCCTGAGGAGATACTTAAGTATGACTTCGGTATTGTTCCGGACTATCTTCGGGAAGCGGAAGTAGAGTTTACAGACAGCAATCATACTTCGGCCGATACCCACGTTGGGTATGGTTCAGACGGCTATCTCAGCGAGTTCGTGTTGCCGGAAATTAAAATATCACCAAAGGGCAAGGACGGCTACGGCACAGTCAGCATGAGAGTTGAAACAGCGCCTTTTGACCCGGCCAATGCCCAAAACCGCACCCACCTGGGGAACGGGATGTACGGCTATGATTTCTCCGCGGAACTTGTGAACGGTAAATATGTGATTACTGGCTATCTGGACAGAGGGCTTTTACCGCAACAGGCTTTTGAGGGAGCTGACAGGCAGAGCAGAATGCGGACCATGGCTGTAGCCGCCGGGCTGGAATTTGTCAAGAGCACCATCGAGGTCGCAGGCAATGTAGATGAACTGACGGGTGCTTTCGGCGATCTATCCAAATCGGCCAAAATGGCTCAGCTGCTTAATGATTATGAAAGTATCCGGCCCAACCTGGAACCGCATTTGCAGGAATATTACGACCGCCGGATCAGTATGATGGGCGAGGATATCCTGATGGGCAAATCCCTGGGCTTTGTCCAGGATGGCGTAGCCGAAGCCGCGAATCTGGTGCCCCTGGCAGGACAGGTCGTTTGCGGGATCGCCAAGTATATCTCCGGCAAGCTTCTGGGCGATATGTTCGACAGTGAGTTCGAAAGTGATTACAACATACTTAGGTCAGAATTCAACAATTTACCGGGGAGCCAGAACTGGTATGATCGTCAGACTTGGTCGACCTATGATCCGCAGACCGGCCTCTACAGAATTCCGCACAGCCTGAAAGCTAGACCTCACTATATTTATGATCCCAGCGGCTTTGTCTATGAAGCGGTGGAAGACAACAGGATCAGTGGCGTCACAGCAACTGCCTTGTTCCTGCCTAAAGAGAAAGCGGCTACCGCTGCGGAGGCCAAAGCCAGCACGGAATGGCAGGTCTGGAACGCCGGGTGGTATTTACAGGAAAATCCTCAGACAACGGATGTCGAAGGCAAATATGCCTGGGATGTGCCTGAAGGCTGGTGGATGGTGCAGTTTGTGAAGGACGGCTATCAGACAGCCTACAGCGATGCGCTACCGGTACCGCCGCCCCAGGTGGATATCAATATTGCCATGGTTAAGCTGGTGAAGCCTGCGGTAGACAAGGTGATCTGGGGGAGCGGCGGACGCTACATCGATGTTTACTTCACTAAGTATATGGATACTCGCACCCTGGAAGCGGCTTCTGCTTTCCGCCTGACGGATGCTGACGGAAACCCGCTGACGGATGACGATGGGAACCCGGTAACGGGAACTGTAAGTTATCCAGAGGGAGTAAAAACCGGTGTGGATGGTTCGGGTATAAGCGGTCTGACCCTGACCAAAGCCGCCAGGTTTACACCGTCTGTGCCGCTTACGGCAGGTGCATCCTATACTCTTACAGTCAACAGGGCTGTGGCCGATTATGCCGGCTTCTCCCTGACAGCTGATTATGTAGAGACTGGGATCGTTTCCGCTGCCGAAGCTTTTATCGCCAATATTTCCGGTACGGATATCACCGTGGAACCAGGGTTGGATATTACGCAGGATTTGGCCAATGCTCTGACTTTCACAGCCGTTAATCCCAGCGACGAAAACCTATTGGACACCAGAGCGGTATTTATTTCTTCCAATCCGAACGTTGTGAGTATTACGCCTGACGGCAAGGCTACATCTTTGGCTGAGGGAACGGCGCAAATCACCGTGACCTCGGTCGACGACCCAACGAAAAATGCTGTCTTTACCGTGACGGTAGCTTATCCTCCCAGCCCGGTAAGGGTCTCGCATATGGCTATCCTGGGAAGCGACGGCAGGGCTTTGACAAAGCTGAATCTTCTGCAGGGAAGCACGTATGACCTAAATCCCATTATTTCACCCGCCGATGCCGCCAATAAAGCGATGAGCTATTATTCCGACAACCCGGCAGTTGCCACCGTTGACGCCGGCGGCAAGATCCGGGCTATTGCCAAAGGGATTGCCATCATTACGGCTAAAACCGTAGACAAAAATATCCGGCAAATGATCCATGTCCGAGTTTCCGATGCTGCACCCCCAGCCTCCAATGGCAGCGGCGGTGGTGGCGGCGTGGCACTGCCTGGTGAAAAGGAAATTTCCAGTCAGCGTCTGGCCGGAGCAGACCGTTACGCTACTGCTGCGGCAATCAGTGCTCGGGGCTGGCAGACTTCGGACGATGTGATCCTGGCCAGCGGGGAGAATTTCCCGGACGCTTTAGCCGGCACGGCTCTGGCAGGAGTGAAAGACGCCCCGGTTCTCTTGACGGGCAAAGAGACTTTGAACAGTGAGACCCTGGCGGAAATCAAACGCCTCAAAGCCCAAACCATTTATCTTTTGGGCGGACTTGGTGTCATATCCCCGAGCGTAGAAAAAACACTGGCCAAGGATTACAAGGTTATTCGTCTGGCCGGCGGGGACAGGTATGAGACCGCTGCACGGATTGGGGAACTCCTTGGGACTTCGGTTTTCGAGACGGCGGTTGTCACCACAGGAACCAACTATCCCGATGCTTTAAGCATCGCTGCTTTTGCCGGACAATACGGCCTGCCTATCCTTTTTACGGAGAAGGAAGAGTTGAACGCCTTTACCGCTCAAGCCTTAAAACGGTGGCAAGTGCAAAATGTAATTTTAGTCGGCGGCAGTGGCGTAATTACAGCACACGTTGAAAATATTTTCCGGAATGAAATGAAGCTCAATGTCACACGCCTAAGCGGAGCTGATCGTTATCTTACGGGGCTGGAAATCGCCAAGCACTTTGCGTCTTACTCCGCTGCAAGCGGCAGTACCGGCGACAGCGCGACCTACCCAGATGCGGCTTTAGCTACCGGGGATAATTACCCGGACGCTTTAGCGGGGGCAGCTTTAGCTGCCAAGCTGAAGATGCCGATACTCCTGACCGGCAAAGAAAGGGTCAGCCCGGAGATCAAGGCTTACCTTCAAGAGTTAAACCCCGAAAAACTATATGTTTTTGGGGGCCGGGCGGTAATCACGGAGCAAGTGCTGGCAGAAATCAACAAGAAAAATTAAAATGACTAGAGATTAGCTTAATCACACCTTCAATCAGAAAAACGATTGAGGGTGTTTTTTTACTTGAATATAGCAATTTCAGGCTTCGTGGTATAATATCTGTAGAAAATATTTCCAAAAAGGAGGTTTGCTATCCTTGAAGAAAAAGCTTGACTTCAATCAGGAAGAACTTAATATAATCCAGACCTCCCTTCAGGCTGTCCAGGGGAGGGAAGAGCTGTTCTTTAAGATCATTGAGCATTTTCCCTATCCCCTTGAGGTTTTTGCGCGGGATGGGACTGCAGTCATGGTCAATCGGGCCATGTTGGCTCAATTTGGAATTCAGAACATAGATATGATTATCGGCAAATATAATATATTCCGGGATTTGGAGGTTCAAAAGAGCGGGATGATGGATTTGGTCAGAAAAGTCTTCCAAGGCCAAAGCATTACTCTGACAAATGTCAGGGTGCCTGTTAAATCCATTAAGAAGCATTACAAAATCGAAAACCTTGATATCGGCAGCATGTACCAAGATCTGCTTGGTTTTCCCATTAAGGACGAACAGGGCGAGGTATCCCATGTGATAATCCTGTTCATTACCAGAAAGGTCTATAAGGGGAAAGCCAATATCATTAAGGCTATTGAATACCTCGAACAGAACTGGAATGTAGTATATAACTTAAATGAAGTGGCCAAAGTCGCCAAGCTAAGTCCGTCTCATTTCTCCCGTGTGTTCAAAAGCGAAATGGGGATCACGCCGTATCACTATTACCAGAAACTTAAAATAGAGCATCTTATGGAAAAACTAAACGATACTACTATCAGTGTTAAAGAAGCATTCAAGGCCTGTGGGCTAAAATACTCCGGACAATCCTTTACCATCTTTAAAAAGCATGTGGGGGTTACACCTTCACAATACCGCGAAACGATAAGCAAAATAAAGCAACAGTAGAAGGGATTCAGGCTACGGTTATATTAGACCTACCTAGCCATGGCTAACTTAAATAGGCGCAAGCAATTAAGAATCTATCAACATAAGAATTTATCAATGCTTGGAATATATAACAAATTACGTTATAATACAGCCGTTGTGGTTCGATAATCTAGATCCCCTCGCCACACTTTAGCATTATGCCGTTCGGTTGGAAGATTGGCGACCTGCTGAAAGGAACGATACCAAGCCTCAGTATTGATAAAAATTGATGAAATAAGAAATGTCTATAAATATAAAGAATTTTACTAGGAGAAAGGATGATTTTTTATGTCTTATAGCCCAAGCCTTGAATCCTCATTTAATGACACCAAAATGCGGAGTAAGAAAACTACTACCAGCTCCGGTATGTGTTCTTTTTGTACTGCTAATTGCCCAGGTACTTGTGAAATAGGGTTATCTGCCATACTAGGTGCCGGGGCTGTTTATCCAACCAACACTGGTAATAATCAGGTAGCCTCTGAGAAAAACATGCCCATAGATTATTCGCATTTTAATATTAATGGCAGGGTATTTGGTGCAGTTGGGAGGCCTGCCGACAGTGAGGAAGCAACAATCTTTAATGTGAAGCTGGAGAGAAGTATAGGGAAGAGAAACCCTATTAAACTGGCTTTACCGGTTATTTTACCGGCATTAATCAAGCTGAATTGGAAGGATTATTTCGCTGCTGCTGCTATGGCCGGAACTATCTGTGTGATCGGAGAAGGCTCTCCTAGCAAGGATCCAAAATTGCAGTTTGATGAGCAGGGTAAGATTTCAAGTTTCCCCCTGCTTAGAGAAATACTTGATTCTTTTCAAACCTATTATCGAGGGTATGGTCAAATCATTTTGCAATGCAATATAGAAGATAATGCCATGGGTTTGCCGGAGTATGCCTTAAAGAAATGTGGGGCTACAGCAATCGAATTCAAATTTGGCCAATCAGCTAAGGGAACCCAGCCTGCCGTTCGGGTTAAAACAATAGAAGAAGCCTTAAAATTGCAAGGGCAGGGCTTTATAATCAATCCCGATCCCAGTGAACCTAAGATTCAAGAGGCTTATGAAAAAAGGGCTTGTCCTCATTTCTGGTGTTATAGTCGCTTACCAATGTGGAATGAAGAAAGCTTGCTTGCTCGCATTGAAGAGCTAAGGACTATGGGTTTAAAGAATGTCTACTTTAAAATGGCTGGTTTTGATAGAGTTGATTTGGAACAAGTTATAAGGATCGCTATCAAAGCAGATGTAGATATGGTTACCTTTGACGGTGCCGGAGGCGGTTCCGGTTATAGTCCTGTTAAAATGATGAATGAATGGGGATTACCGACGGTTTGTTTGGAAAGTGCCGTAGTATCTATCTGCCAAAAACTTGAGAAAGAAGGCCATGCCATTCCGGCGATTGCCATTACCGGTGGACTTGCAACCGAGGATCATGTCTATAAAGCCTTAGCTCTTGGTGCGCCGTATATTACGGCTGTAGGTCTTTGCCGGTCGGCTATGGCAGCTGCCATGGTAGGAGAAAGTATCGGCAGGATGCTGGCTGAGGGTCAGCTGCCGGCTCACATAAAAAAATACGGAGAGACTAAGGAAGAACTGTTCTTGGAACTACCGGAACTAAGAGGTCTATATGGTGAGGCTGCCGATAAAATGTCTACGGGGGCGATAGGTGCCTATTCTTATCTTAAGCGTATTGCTTTTGGCTTACAGCATTTTGCGGCTTTAAATCGCAAATTTGATGTGAACTATATCGATCAGAGTGACCTGATACCCCTGACACGCGATGCCAAGGATATTATTAAGGGCAGATGGTTTGAATAAAATAAATCTTAGTTAGAAAGTATCATGATAAAAAAACTCAGGCTCGGGGGAGAACCCCGGGCCATTTATGTTCCAAGCCCAGCTGCCTTTGCCCGTCCGGCTACATTCTGCAATCAAGGCTTATTCCATAGTATAGGACATTTTATATACAAAGCCGGGGCAGAAAGGTTTTGCTGATTGTAGGTTTTGCTGATTGTATCGCTTCTAATCTCTGTAAAATGATATAATATAATTTAAAACTTGTTGAAATTATGTCTCTAAATTATCAATCTAGCAAACAGATAGGAGTAGAAAAATGCTGACAGGTGAAATCAGGAATAAAGTCGACAAAATCTGGACCGATATCTGGGCCGGAGGTATAACCAATCCTTTAACAGTAATTGAGCAATTAACCTATTTAATGTTTATCCGCTCTTTGGATGAAAAGGAGCTGGAGACAGAGCAGGCCGAAACTTTAAGCGGCGAGACTTTGCCAAAAATATTCCCGCAGGATCAGACCGGACAGGCTATGCGCTGGAGTAAGTTCAAAACTAAGGATTCCCGGGAAATTTATGAAATTGTCAGCACTCAAGTCTTTCCTTTCATTAAAAATATGAACGGGGAAAGCCAATCCGCTTTCGCCCGCTATATGCAGGATGCTATCTTTTTAATTCCAACTCCCCAGGTCTTGCAAAGAATCATAACCGGCTTGGATGAACTTTATGAGCACGATCTTAAAGACCTAGATATGCAGGGCGATCTCTATGAATACATGCTCAGCAAGCTGCAAACCGCCGGCCAAAACGGCCAATTCCGGACTCCTAAACAAATCCGGGATATGATGGTGCGCTTATTAGCCCCGGCGCCGCAAGATAAAATCTGTGACCCGGCTTGCGGTACGGCGGGCTTCCTTGTTTCCGCCGCCGAATATATCCGGGAAAACTATGAGCCGGCAATGACCGGCGAAGACTGGGAACATTTTGACAAAGGGATGTTTACCGGTTTTGATATCGACAGGACAATGCTGAGAATTTCGGCCATGAACTTAATGCTCCACTCCATCACTCAGCCCAATATTAACTATGTGGACAGTGTTTCCAAGCAGAACAGTATCTCTTCGGCTTATGATATAGTCCTGGCTAATCCGCCCTTTACCGGGACAATTGATGCCGAGAGTATTAATGATAACCTGAAGGCTGTCTGCAATACCAAAAAGACGGAACTCCTCTTTGTAGCCCTCTTTTTGCGCATGCTTAAGAAAGGCGGCCGCTGTGCCTGTATTGTTCCGGATGGAGTATTGTTCGGGACCACTAAGGCTCATAAGGCACTAAGAAAAGAGCTGGTCGAAAACCACCAGCTCCAGGCGGTAATTTCTATGCCCAGCGGGGTCTTTAAACCTTATGCCGGGGTTAGCACCGCCGTTTTAGTCTTTACCAAAACCGGCGCAGGCGGTACTAAAAAGGTATGGTTCTACGATATGCAGGCTGACGGCTATTCCCTGGATGATAAACGTACCCCTATTGAAGCTAATGATATTCCGGATATACTCTCCCGCTTCCATAACCTTGAAGGAGAAATGAACCGCAAGCCTACCGAGCAAAGTTTTCTGGTGGACAAATCCGCTATTGTGGCTAATGATTATGACTTATCTATCAACCGTTATAAAGAAATAGTCTATGAGAAGGTCGAGTATGATTCACCTCTGGAGATAATGGCACGGCTAGATGAACTTAGCATTGATATAGCTTCGAAGATGGAAGAATTAAGGGGGCTTATCGGTGAGTAAGTGGGAAGTATATTCTTTTGAAGAACTAATTTTTGATGATACGAAAAATGGAAATAAGGTGAAAAAAGAGGATTATCTTGAAGATGGTTTATATCCAATAATTGACCAAGGACAAAAACAGATATCTGGGTATCGAAACACTGCAGATGGTTTATATGAAAATATTCCTGCAATTATTTTTGGCGATCATACAAGAGTTATTAAATATATTGACACTCCATTTTTTTTAGGTGCTGAAGGGGTAAAAATACTTAAGAGTAAAAGAAAAGATGTAAGCTATAAGTATCTGTATTATTTCTTTACCAAAAACGAGGTTCCAAATACGGGATATAATAGGCATTTTAAGTGGCTAAAGGAACTTTCTATTCCTCTCCCCCCGCTTGAAACCCAAAAGCAAATAGCCAAAACCCTAGATACTGCTTCAGAACTTCTTGCTATGCGTAAACAGCAGCTTGCAGAATTGGATAATCTTATTAAATCCGTATTTTATGATATGTTTGGGGATCCTGTTGAAAATAATATAGGGTGGCCTGTATTAAAAATTCAAGATATAGCGAATGTTGAAACCGGTTCAACACCCAAAAGGAGTAATATAAATTACTATTTTGATGGTTCAATACCCTGGGTAAAAACAGGCGAGATTTCAAACAAGTATATATATGATTCGGAAGAAAAAATAACGGAGTTAGCATTAATAGAAACCAACTGTAAATTATTCCCTACTGATACATTATTGATAGCTATGTATGGTCAAGGAAAAACGCGTGGTCAAATAGGTATGCTTAAAGTTGAAGCAACTACAAACCAAGCATGTGCAGCGATTTTGCCTAATGATCAATTTGTTTCACAATATTTATTCAAGCTACTAGAAATACGGTATGAAGATCTGAGAGAACTTGGTCGTGGAGGAAATCAGCCCAATCTTAATTTATCTATGGTCAAGAACTTTGAGATTATTATGCCTCCACTTTCCCTTCAAACCCAATTCGCCTCCATAGTCAATAAAATTGAAGAACAAAAAGCGTTAGTACAAAAAGCTATCGATGAAACCCAGTACCTTTTAGACAGCTTGATGAGTGGATATTTTGATGAATAAACATATGGAAGTGTTATCCAATTGCTTAGAAAACGGTTATAATAAAAGAAAAGCAAAGCGGGTGACCCAAATGCCTAGTGATAAGATGTCAATCAAAGAAGTACAAGATAAAATTCGTCCTATTTTTCAGGAATATCCGATTGAAAAAGCTATCTTATTTGGTTCCTATGCCCAACATTATGCGTCAGGGAATAGTGATATCGATTTATTTATTGATACGGGGGGAAGACTGCAAGGATTGAATTTTGTGGGCTTATTGGAAGAATTGACTACCGCTCTAGGGAAAAATGTTGATCTAATCGACAAAGCGCATATTGAACCTGGCTCTTCGATTTTGCAAAAAATTGAAGATATGGGGGTTGTAATCTATATGAAGGTGTAAATTTAATCTTAGTTTGGGAAATAGTTTCGTCAGATTTAATTGCAATAAGAGCACAGCTCGAAAAGCTGATTTAGTAATCAGAGGTGAACCGATTGCCGGCAAATTTTGAATTCTTAAAAGGACAAGCCCAATATCAAATGTTTGCTGCGGCCTGTTTGGAAGCGGAGCGTGTTCTTTCCACTTCTCCGGCTATGGCGGCAATAGGGTGCCGCAGGGCTTTAGAGCTGGCGGTCAAGTGGGTGTATGCAGCCGACAACACTGTTACCATGCCTTACAAAGATAATTTGCAGGCCTTAATTCATGAGCCATCGTTCCGCTTTGCCCTGGATAAAAAGACCTGGAGCAAACTCCCTTATATCATTAAGCTGGGCAACCTGGCAGTGCATACCGAGAAAGCCGTCAGTAAGAGTGATGCTGTTCTGGCGCTTGCTTCTCTGTTTGAATTCATCCAGTGGCTGGATTATTGCTATGGCACCGCTTACGAAGAGCGGCATTTTGACGAAGCCAGTATTCCCCTGGGCAAGGTTGTTTTAGATCGAGCTAAGATTAAAGAACAAGAAAGCCTGATCGAGCAAAAAGAATCGGAAATTGAAGCCTTAAGAGCGCAAATTGAGGCCATGAGCAAAAAGCTTACGGCCGAAAAGGAACAGAAGAAAGAAGAACGGAAGTTCACCCCGGAAGATATCTCCGAATTCTTGACCCGCAAGAAATATATCGATGTGGATTTAAAGCTCCTCGGTTGGGTATTTGGGGATGATGTCCGGGAGGAAGTGGAAGTTTACGGCATGCCTAATCCGGCGGGAGTAGGTTTTGCCGACTATGTCCTCTACGGCAAGGACGGATTGCCGCTGGCTGTGATCGAAGCCAAGCGCACATCGGTTGATCCTTTGAGCGGCACTCAGCAGGCTAAGCTCTATGCTGATTGCCTGGAGAGAATGACCGGCAGAAGGCCGGTAATGTTTACCACCAATGGCTTTGAAACTTATCTTTGGGATGATCAAACTTCTTCCCAGCGCAAAGTAAGCGGTATTTTTGCCAAATCGGATCTGGAAAAGCTAATCAACCGCCGTCAGGAACGTAAAGACTTAAAAGCCATAACCATAGATGATCGAATTACGAACCGCTATTACCAGAAGGAAGCGATCCGCGCTGTTTGTGACAGTATTGTGGCAGGCCACCATAAAGCACTTTTAGTTATGGCTACCGGCACCGGGAAGACCAGGACTGCTGCGAGTTTGACCGATGTCTTATCCCGCGGGGGCTATATTACGAATACCTTATTTCTGGCGGACAGGACGGCTCTGGTCAAACAGGCTAAAGATGCCTTTAAAACCCATTTGCCGGATATGTCCTTATGTAATCTTTTAAGCAATAAAGAAGATAAAAATGCCCGGATTGTTTTTTCTACTTACCCCACCATGCTCAACTCTATCGATACGGCGAAAACGGAAGAGGGTAGGCGCTTGTTTACACCGGCGCATTTTGATTTAATCATTATCGATGAAGCCCATCGCAGTATTTTCAAAAAATACCGGGCGATTTTTGAGTACTTTGATGCAATTTTGGTTGGTCTGACGGCCACACCCAAAACTGAAGTAGACCGCAATACCTATGATTTTTTTGAAATGGAAAGCGGTGTACCCACTTTTGCTTATGACTATGAGACTGCCGTAGAGGTGGATCACATTTTGGTGCCTTATCATAATATTGAGGTTAAGACTAAATTTCTCGAAGAGGGCATAACTTACGAGGAACTCTCTGATGAGGACAAAGCCCGTTATGAAGAGGATTTTACGGATGAAGACGGGGAAATGCCGGATTTTATTCCTTCACCTGCTTTAAACGAATTCATTTTCAATCAGTCAACCGTAGATATGGTTTTGGAAAATCTGATGACTAAGGGGCTCAAAGTCGCCGGCGGGGATCGTTTAGGGAAGACAATAATTTTTGCCCAGAATAAAAAGCATGCCCAGTATATCGTGGAGCGTTTTAATAAGCTCTATCCTCAGTATCGCGGCACTTTCGCCCAAAGAGTTGTCTGTGACGATAATTATGTTCAGCAAATCATAGACGATTTTAAAGTAAAGGATAAAGACCCACAGCTTGCCGTCTCCGTAGATATGCTGGATACCGGCATTGATGTGCCGGAGATTGTCAACTTAGTGTTCTTTAAACGGGTGCGCTCCAAGACTAAGTTCTGGCAGATGATTGGCCGCGGCACCAGGCTTTGCCCCGACCTTTTCGGGGAAGGCCAGGATAAGACCCATTTCCTTATTTTTGATTATCTGGGTAACTTTGAGTTCTTCCGGACCCGTAAAGAAGGGCTGGAAGGAAACGAAGCCCAGAGCCTCACGGAAGCCATATTTGCCAAGAGGATTCGTTTGATTCACCATCTCCAGCATGCCGCTTTTGCGGATTCCGCTTATCAAGAGCTGCGCGGGGAGCTTATTCAGGTTGTCCGACAGCAAATTAACGCTCTGAATCCGGAGCTTATCTCCGTTAAACTGAAACTGCAATATGTAGAAAAATATAAACAGCCGGCAGCTTTTACCTGTCTTTCCGATCTGGATAAACATGACCTCATTAGCCAGCTGGCTCCCCTTGTTTATATGGATGACCCCGATGAATATGCCAAACGCTTTGACAGCTTTATGTACAGCCTGATGTTGGCTCAAATTGAGGGCTTAGGCCAATTCCAGAGGGGCAAGAAACAATTGCTGAATATTTGTAGCTTTCTGGCCGAGCGGGCGACTGTTTCTCAAATCAGAGAAAAGCTGGATTTTATTAATACTATTCAGACTGAAGAGTTCTGGCAGGATGCCGGGATTCTGAACTTTGAAAAGGTACGGGTTGAATTGCGAAGCCTGATTCGCCTGATTATTGATGAGGGGCAAAAGAATACGGTCTATACCAATTTAAAGGATGAAATCCTTGTAATCAAAGAGGGAGAGGGGTTGGACCCTGCTTACACTTTTGAAGATTATAAGCTGAAAGTAAACCGTTATATTGAAGATAATAAAGATCACCTGGCTATTTATAAATTGCGCCATAATATTCCCCTTACCGCCACGGATTATCAAAGCTTGGAACATATTTTCACCGGGGAGCTGGGTACGCTTCAAGATTACGAGCGGGAATTCCGGGATACACCCTTTGGCCTTCTGGTGCGTAAAGTCGCCAAAATGGAATATGCAGCAGCAAGGGAGGCTTTTTCTGAATTTATTAACGATCAGTCCCTGACTCAAGCCCAGATTGTTTTTGTAAAAAAGGTTATTGATTACATTGTCCAAAACGGCTATATCGACAGTGTTGCCGAGCTGATGAAGCCGCCTTTTGATAAGCCCCAGACCTTTATTAAGCTTTTTGACGGCGTGCGCCAAAGAAAAATCGTGGAAACGGTTCAGCAGATTAAAGAGAATGCCGTTAAGATTGTGGGCTAAACCGTGAAGGGCATTTTTTCAGGTTATCGTCAATAAAGATATAGCAAGGAATAAAAAAACAAAAGGAGAAAGAGTAGAGGTAAAAGCAAAAAAGCAAATAAAGAGCAAAAGTAAAAGTTAAAAGACAAAGAGTGAGTATAGTAAGAAAGAGATAAAAAGAGAAAGTAAAGGGAAAAGTAAAAAAAGTCAAAGAGAGAGTAAGGGTAAAAGTAAAGAAGGAAGGGTAACAGAAGTGTTCATTAAAAAGAGGATTTGGTTTTTAGCTGCATTCACCCTATTGTTGGCTTTGATGGTAATGTTTACGGGCTGTGCACCCCAGACAGCTCCCCCGGCTGAACCTCCTGCGGGCTCTGATGTGGGTGACCCCGGTGAGGCGACGGGTGATGCAAAACCTAACGATTCTGCGGAACCTGTTGGTTTTAAGGAATATACCGAGCCTGGTGCTTACACCATTAAGTATCCCGAGGGCTGGACTATGGAAGGCGGCGGCCGGCAATTAGGGTATGAGATTTTAGCTTTTTATAAGGCTGATCCCGATGTCAACATAGGGCCTCATGGCGGACAGGATCCGAATTCGGCTAAGATAGCGGTATCTATTGTTGCCAAAGAGGACAGATCCTTCGAACAGGCTGTCCAGGATTATTATCTTAACAATGAATTAGAGAATAAAGAAAATAAATCTGAGGAAGAGTTGGTTGTTGACGGTCACCAAGCCCTAAGGGTATCTTATACCCACGATAACCCTATTATCAGTTTACTAATCGATCTTGATGAGAAACGTTATGCGATAATTACCGGCTACCACGGGGAAGGCAGCGAGAAGGATAAGCTGATCCGTGAGATTAAACTTATCCAGGAATCATTCCGGGTACTTGCCCCGCAGCCCTAAAGCTTTCCCTAACAGCCTTAAATGGTATAAGATCTCCCGAGGAAATCTAATAATAGATGTAAGAGTATATGGTGAATTCCCCAATTAGGAGATGCCCCGAAATTACAGTAGTGAATTAATAATAGGAGGTCAAAACGTGGATCACCAACAGAGGATTGCCCGCATCAATGAATTGGCCAGGAAATCCCGCTCCGAAGGGTTAACCCCGGAAGAAGCGGCGGAACAGCAAAAGCTCCGGCAGGAATACTTGGCAGTATTTAGGCAAAACTTCAGGCAGCAGTTAGAATCAATAAAATACACCGCTCAGCACCATGATTGTAATTGTGCCGATCCCCATTATAGTTGTGACTGTGGCAGTCATCACCATGATGATAATCGCCGAACTCATTAGTTTTCGAAAAAGCTTACAAATAGAAAAGCAGAAAAACCAAAAGCATAAAAATTAAAAAACATAGAAAATTTGAAAAATTAATTTAGGTAGATTTACTTAGGCAATAGGGGAATTCCCCTATTGTTTTTTTTAGGGCTCAAACCCAAAACCTGCTAGATTAGCCTGTTTCCTTATTTGATGATTAAGGGCTAAGAGAGATATGATTGGCTTCTCTCAGGGGAAACCCCTGAGCACCATCAGGGTTGTCACCGATTTATTTGCATACGAAATGGTTGGATAATGAATGAAAGAGAAAGATTTACCAAGAAGATAACCAACATCATTGATTCGTTGTACTTATCTTAACAAGCCTCAGAAGATAAAAATTTGCACCAGGCAAACGATTACCAAATTTGCAAAATCGTGAAAGAGAGAAAAAGCACAAAGTCGGTTATCTGATTGAAGGAGGTAAAACATGGCTAGCAAAACAGGGCGGGCAAGACGATTGTCCAGGCGTTCTTTCCTGAAGCTCGCAGGGGGAGCAAGCCTGGCCGGTATCTCGCTGAACCTTGTGGGTTGCAGCAAACCGCTCACAGCCGACCGAGCTGCCGGCGGCGATGGGTGGATACCGACCCAGTACAACATACCCGGGAATTGGCCTACCCAAGTCAGAGGGCGCGTAGCAATTGACCCTACCAACCCCTCCATCCAGCGTGACGATCAAAAATGTATCCTTTGCGGTCAATGTATCGAAGTCTGCCAAAATGTCCAGACAGTCTACGGCAGCTATGAACTGCCCTTAAAAAACGATCTGGTGTGTATCCACTGCGGTCAGTGCACCCACTGGTGTCCTTCCGGTGCCATTACCGAAGTTGACGATACCGCCAAAGTGCTGCAAGCTTTAAACGACCCCGAGATCCATGTGGTAGTGCAAACCGCCCCGGCTACCAGAGTCGGGCTGGGAGAAGAATTCGGGCTGCCTGTGGGAACCAATGTAGAAGGCAAACAAGTAGCAGCCTTAAGAAAATTAGGCTTTGACGCCGTCTTTGACACCAACTTTACTGCTGACCTAACCATCATGGAAGAAGGCAGCGAATTGGTCAAACGCCTGACAGGCGAACTTGAAGAACCATTACCGCAATTAACCTCCTGCTGTCCAGGTTGGGTTAAATTCGTAGAATACTTTTATCCCGATCTTATTCATAATTTATCTTCAGCAAAGTCACCTCAACAAATGGAAGGTGCCTTAATAAAAACCTATTATGCTCAAACTAAAGGAATAGACCCTAAAAAAATTTACTCAGTATCCATCATGCCCTGCACAGCTAAGAAATATGAATGCCAGCGCCCGGAAATGATCTCGGCCGCCAAACACCTTAAGGATCAAGAAGTGAGCCCGGATGTGGATGTAGTGCTTACAACCAGAGAATTAGCCCGGATGATCAAAAAATGCGGTATAGACTTTAACTCTCTGGCAGATGAAAAATACGACCGCCTAATGGGTGAATCCACCGGCGCCGCCATCATCTTCGGCACGACCGGGGGAGTAATGGAAGCAGCGGTACGTTCCGCTTGGTATCTGGTGACGAGTGAACAGCCGCCGGCAGAGTTATGGAACCTAACACCTGTCCGGGGGATGGCCGGCATCAAAGAAGGAGCGGTAACCATCCCGGGAGCAGGGGAAGTCAGAGTAGCCGTGGCCCACGGGCTTGGCAATGCCCGCAAGCTCATGGATGAAGCCCGGGCCGGGAAGTCACCCTACCACTTCATCGAAGTAATGGCTTGTCCGGGAGGCTGTCAGTACGGCGGCGGCCAGCCGCGTTCCTCAGCGCCCCCTTCCGATGAAGTCCGAGAAAAAAGAACCAAAACCATCTATGAAATGGATGCTAAACTCAAACTGCGCAACAGCCATGACAACCCGGAAATCGCGCAAATCTATAAGGATTTCTTAGGGACTCCAATGAGCCACATTGCGCATGAGCTCTTGCATACCGAATACACATCCCGTGCGGGTAATATAACACCCAAAAAAGGTTAAGCTGGAGGTGAAGGAAAATGAGTAGTGCTGTAAATCCGGAAGCCAAGACCTACGGAGTCTTAGTTGACATACCCAAATGTATAGGCTGTGAAAGCTGTACGGTAGCCTGCAAACTATACAACGATCTCAAATGGGATCCCAAACACAAAGCCAAAACAGCCAAAGAAAGAGCCCAGGAACCCAATAAAGGCTTATGGGCGGATGAATGGACATCCATTAACCTCTATGAACCCCAAAAAAATGGTGAAACGGTTTATAGATTTGTCAAAACCCAGTGTTTCCACTGCCTGGAACCGGCGTGCGCCTCGGCTTGTTTCTCCAAAGCCTTCCAGAAGCTGCCGCAAGGGCCGGTCATCTATGACCAAAGCCTCTGTGTGGGCTGCCGTTACTGCATGCTGGCTTGTCCCTTTGATGTCTTAAAATACGAATGGGAAAAAGCAATCCCCGGGGTAAGAAAATGCCAGATGTGTGCCAAGAGGGGAGCAAACTTCCAAATACCGGCCTGTGCCTCGGCCTGCCCGACCGGAGCCTTAACCTGCGGGGAAAGGGAAGAACTCCTGGCCGAAGCGCGCAAAAGAATCAAAGAAAACGGCTATATTGATCATATCTTCGGCGAAAAAGAAGTCGGCGGAACATCCTGGCTCTACATTTCCGACGTACCCTTTGAGGAAATGCGTTTTAGAACCGATGTGACCACAAGGCCTATGCCTTCCTATTCCGAAGGCTACATGAAGCTGACCCCGGTCGTGGGCTTAAGCTGGGCAGCAGTATTAGCCGGCCTCTACGTCTACAACAATAAATGGAAAGAGCCTCTGGACTAAAAACACCATTCGTAAGGAGGGAAAAAGAATGGAAAGTGCTCGTAAGAGATGGAGCTTTACAATAACGCCCATGCGCCTTATCTTTGCAGCCATAGCCGCCTTAGCCATCCTCATCATCTTAGTCCGTTTGGTCTTAGGCTTAGGCGCGACAACAAACTTAAACGACCAGTGGCCTTGGGGATTTTGGATATCCTTTGACGTCCTGTTAGGAGTAGCTTTGGCCGGCGGAGGCTACGGCGTAGCCTTAATAGTCTATGTCTTAAGGCGGGACAAATTTTATCCCATAGCCCGCAGTGCCATGCTTACATCTCTCTTGGGATATGTCATCGTAGTTTTAGGCCTGCTCATCGAAGTAGGACAATGGTTTAACTTTTGGCGCCCCTTTGTATCCTGGGGGCACAGCAGCATTTTGTTTGAAGTCTTCTGGTGCATCTCCATGTACACCATTATCCAGGTCCTGGAATTCTGCGAAATAGGCACGGAAAAAGTCTTTAAAAGCTGGCACAAATACTTTAAAAAAGCCATGCCGGTTCTCCTAATCATCGGTATTACCTTACCGACCTTGCACCAATCTTCCTTAGGAGCCTTATATTACATGATGGTAGGCAAACTTGACGTTCTGTGGTGGTCAACGCTCCTACCGGTCTTCTTCCTCTTATCTTCCTTCTTTGTAGGACCGGGAATGATTGTTCTGGAAAGTGCCTTATCCGGCAGAGCTTTCAATCATAAAGTTGACTCCAGTGTGTTCCAAGGGCTTATGAAAATAGCCGGCGGCGTCATGATTGTCTACTTAGGTCTTAAAGTAATAGACCTGGTAGTGGCCGGTGAATTAGCCAAAGCCTTTGCTTTTGACTTTATGAGCATCATGTTTCTCCTGGAGCTGGTCTTAGGGGTAGCTATACCGATCTGCATTGCTTTCAGCAAGTTTGGCGGTACCCGTAAAGGGCAGATTATCTTTGGGCTTTTAACCGTAGGCGGGGTAGTCTTAAACAGGTTTAACGTCGTCTTAACCGGTATGAGTGAATACTTAAGCGGTACTTTAGGCGGCTCCTACTTCCCGGCTTGGACTGAGTTTATGGTCAGCGCCGGCCTGGTTTCCATTGCCTGCCTTCTCTACCTCTTTATTGCCGAAAACTTCAGCATTCTCGATCGCCGCGGCTCAGAACCGGTGAAAGGTGTTCAAGTCGCTCAGAACCAATATGCGTTCTATAAGTAATGACAATTTCTTAACCATTGGGGTATCCTCCACTGGAAGCAGCAGTGTAGAGGCTGCTGTTTCCTCCCCTTTTTTAAATAATTAGGGTGGTCTCTTCCATATTTATATAATTTGGCAAGCAGTAGATTCTACTGCTTCTCTTTTTTTACTTAAATCTCGGCTGATAGACCGATTATCAGGAGATGTGCTATTATGCTTATGATTATATTTATATGGGTATTGGAAGATGTCAGGGGAAATTTCTTGGGGAGATAAGAAACAGCAATGATTAAGCTTCCGATTAGGCAGTTAGTTGAATTAATAATACGCTCCGGCGATATTGACAGCAGATACGCTGCGCGGGACAGAATGGCCGAAGGGGCTAAAGCCCACCGTTTTTTGCAGAAGAGAAACAAGGAAAATTATGCTGATTACCGCAGTGAAGTACTCCTGTCGCTTGTCTGGGAAGACAAAGGAATGGAATACCTGCTGGAAGGGCGAGCCGACGGCATTTTCAGTGAGGAAGGGAGATATACGGTTGAGGAAATTAAAACTACATCCATGCCGCCGGCCGATATCACTCCGGATGCCAATCCGGCTTATTGGGCTCAAGCCAAATGTTATGCTTATATATTTGCTGTGCAAAACGACCTGCCTGAAATCGCCGTTAAGCTGACCTATTACAACATAGAGACTGCTGAGAGCAAATGCTTCATTAATATATATGCGATTGTCGAACTGCAGGCTTTCCTGGAAGGACTGCTTAGAGAGTATGCGCTCTGGGCAAGCTTTGCCGCCGAGTGGGCAAAGAAGAGGGATCTTTCCATTAAAGCCCTGGATTTTCCTTTCCCTCTTTACCGCCAAGGGCAGCGGGAGCTGGCCGTAAGTACTTACCGCACCATCGCCGCCGGGAAGAAGCTTTTTGTCCAAGCACCTACAGGTATCGGCAAAACTATTTCCGTTCTTTTTCCCGCTGTCAAGGCTTTAGGCGAAGGTAAAACCTCGAAAATCTTTTACCTCACTGCTAAAACCATCACCCGCCAAGTTGCGGAAGAGGCTTTGCAGAAGATGCGCCAGGGCGGGCTGCGGATGAAGACTTTGACTCTAACAGCTAAGGAAAAGATCTGCTTTTGCCCCAAGCCGTCCTGCCATCCCGAATCTTGCCCCTATGCCAAAGGGCACTATGACCGGGTCAATAAAGCTATTTTGGAGGCTATTAAAGAAAAAGACGACCTTTCCCGGAAAGTGATTGAAGAATATGCGGAGAAGCATCAGGTTTGCCCTTTTGAGCTGGCCCTTGACCTCTCCTTGTTAGCCGACTGCATCATTTGCGACTATAACTATGTCTTTGATCCCCGGGCACATCTCAGGCGTTTTTTTGCCGAGCGGGGCGGTGATTATGTTTTCTTGATTGACGAGGCCCACAATCTGGTGGACAGAGCCAGAGAAATGTTTTCCAGTGAGCTCTCCAAAAAGGCCTTTCTCAGTATTAAAAAAGAATATAAGGGCCGGAATAAGGCCTTAGATAAAATTCTCAGCGCTATCAACAAATATATGCTGGATTTGCGCCGCCAGGGCGGGGAACAGGGCTATTTGCTTACTGCCGCCAAGCCTGTTGAATTCATCAGCCTTCTGCAAAAATATACTTCAGTCTGTGAATTGATGCTCAAGGAAGACAGGAAATTAGGTGAAGATAGCGATTTCCTGCAGCTTTATTTTGCAGCCTTGGGATTTCTCACTATTGCTGATTTTTATGATGAACGTTACCTTACCTTTTCTGAAGTTCAGGGGAGTGAGGTCACTCTGAAGCTTTTTTGCCTAGACCCGTCATATCTTCTGGCAGAGGCTTTGCAGCGGGGAGGCTCAGCAGTTATGTTTTCAGCCACCTTGTCCCCTCTGGCTTATTTCCGGGAAATACTCGGAGGGAGTAAGGAGGATCAGATGCTCACACTGGCTTCCCCGTTTGACAGCCGCAGGCTGTGTGTTATGACTGCCGCTGAGGTTTCCACCAAATACCACCACCGGGAACAAAGCCGGCAGGAGATAGCTTCTTTGATTGCTGCCTTTGTCTCGGGAAAAATCGGCAACTACATCGTTTATTTTCCCTCTTATAAATATTTAAATGATGTCTATGAAGAATTCACTTTAAATTTTCCCGGCATTCAGGCCGTTAAGCAGGGAGCCTCGCTGGCTGAAGATGAAAGGGAACAATTTTTAGCGGCTTTTCAGGAGTGCCCGGCCCAAAGTTATGTAGCTTTCTGTGTGCTCGGCGGGATATTTGCGGAAGGGATAGATCTTAAGGGCAGCCGCTTAATTGGAACGGTTATTGTCAGTGTGGGGCTTCCCCAGCTGAGTATTCAGCAAAACATTATTCGGGATTATTTTAATCGCCACAATGGTTTGGGTTATGAGTATGCCTATATGTATCCGGGGATGAATAAGGTGCTGCAGGCGGCGGGCCGGGTTATCCGCAGCGAAAAGGACACCGGTGCAATCTTATTAATCGATGAACGTTATGGTTATAAAAATTATGTCCGTCTTTTTCCCGGGCACTGGCATCCCTGCAGGCTGATCAAAGATGCGGAGAGTATTAAGCAAGTCCTCAAGGCTTTCTGGAGCTTCTGGGGAAAAGAAAAATAGTCCGAAAGTCCTAAAATATTTAAATTTAGAAGGAGAATGACGAGGATTGCAGAATCATAGAAATGGTTAATTTTACATACAAATTACATAATTCTCAAAAATGCGGATTTAGTTGCATCTTGCAGGGAGGACTCACTCGAATAAGAGGAATTAAGATTCATGAAAGAATTTAATATTTTAGGAGGTACTAAAAAATGGAGAAGATTTTTTTTGCAGCGCTAACGGAAGGAATGGCTAAGATCGCTGAGCAAGCTATGCGGGAACTTAACCTCTCTTTTCCTATTGAAGTGGCAGGCTCGGAGCGAGCCGCCGAGGTGGTTCAAGCCAATCCCCAAGCTGATGTTATGATCAGCAGGGGCATGATGGTTAATTCCCTCAAACAGTATACCGATAAACCGGTTGTAGCCCTTTCCATGACCAGCGAAGAACTGCTGGAAGCAGTTGGCCGGCTGGCGGAAACCGGTGCTAAGAAAATTGGGATCGTAGCTAATGAAGGCTTTTTAGAAATGGGGAGCAAGGACTTTAGGCTTGGCGAAGTAACAGTCTTTGTCCGACCTTGGAATAATATTACTGAAGCACCGGGAATAATTAAGCAATTCGGCCAGCTGGGAGTAGAGGCAGTGGTGGGTGACAAAGCAGGCTGTACTGAGGCTAAAAAGGAAGGTTACCAGGTAGAAATGTTGGATTCCGGGCTGCACTCCATGAAGCGGGCAATCAACGAAGCCCTGAAAATTGCCCAGGCTCAGGAAAGAGAGCGGGTGAGGGAGAGAGAAAAAAACCAGCGTTTAGAGCAGGTTCTGGCTGAATTGTATTCGGAGCTGGAGCAGTCCGCTTCCTCTGTTGAGGAGTTAGCAGCGTCTTCGGAAGAACTCGCCGCCTTTAGCCAGGAATCGTCCAATATTGCTCAGGCCGCTTCGGAGGAGGTCAAAGGGATTTCGGAGATCTTAGAGGTAATCCGGATGGTCGCCCAGCAGACTAATTTACTGGGACTGAATGCCGCCATAGAAGCTGCACGGGCGGGAGAGCATGGCCGGGGGTTTTCCGTTGTAGCCGAGGAAGTACGCAAGTTGGCTGATGAGACCAATAAGTCGGCTAAAAATATTGATGAAATGCTTAATAGATTCCAGGATTCAGTAGTTCAAGTTCAAAAAAATGTGGAGCAGAGCAATTTTATTTCGCAAGAGCAGGCCAAGGCTACGCAAGTACTGGCCGAAAAGCTGGAAAGCCTCAGAACTCTTGGGGAAAAACTTACAACTATGGTTTAAGCTTGCTTTGAAAAGCAAAGAGTTACTTAAAGTAGATTAAGCAAGTGGTGTATGAAGAAAGGATAGCTGGCAGCCAGGGAAGCTGCTGGCTTTTTTTATACCAGTGCTGTTGTTTATAGGCCGGGGGGCTTTACTATGTTAAGGCTAAAGAGTTATACTAACAGTATGTTTTTTGGGTAAGAACCATGCAATTGTAAGCAGGTGCTCGCTCCTGACATGTATTAGATGAATAATAATATTATTATTAAGAAATGAGAGAGGGAAAAGAACTTGATCATCGGAGTAACAAAAGAAATAAAGCCCCAGGAGTACAGGGTCGGAATCACCCCTGCCGGTGTTGATGCCTTTATTAAAGCCGGACACACTTGCTATATTGAGAAATCCGCCGGCCTGGGCAGTTTTTTTACGGATGAGGAGTATATAGAAGCCGGCGCTAAGATTCTGGATACTGCCCAAGATGTTTACGCTATTGCTGATATGATCATTAAGGTTAAAGAACCGTTGCCATCAGAATATGCTTTTCTTAAGGAAAATCAAATCATATTTACGTATTTGCATTTAGCACCGAATCCTATCCTGACGGAAGCACTGCTTAAGGCTAAGGTTATTGGTATAGCCTATGAAACCGTACAATTGCCAAACCAGGCCCTTCCCCTCCTGTCACCCATGAGTGAGGTAGCCGGGCGAATGGCTATTCAGGTGGGTGCGCATTTCCTGGAGAAAACTAATGGAGGACGAGGCGTGCTCTTAGGCGGTGTCTCCGGCGTGGAACCTGCGAAAGTTGTTGTTATCGGCGGAGGAATAGTCGGCATTAACGCTGTGAAAGTGGCTGTTGGCCTGGGTGCTCAGGTTACGGTGGTGGATATCAGCAGTGCCCGTTTGGCCTACCTGGATGACATCTTTAAAGGCCGTATTGTCACCCTGATGTCTAATAGCTATAACATAGCCAAGGCTGTTAAGGAAGCTGATTTGGTCATTGGCGCGGTCTTGATCCCCGGCGCCAGGACACCTAAGTTAGTCACTGAAGAGATGGTTAAATCCATGAAACCCGGAGCAGTGATCCTCGATGTGGCTATTGACCAGGGAGGCTCGATTGCCACCATGGATAAGACTACTACTCTTGAGGATCCCTATTATATTAAGCATGATGTTATCCACTACGCTGTGGCCAACATGCCCGGTGCTGTGCCCCGGACTTCTACCATGGCCCTGACTAATGCTACTTTGCCTTATGCTTTAAAGATCGCCAATCTTGGAGCGGAAAAGGCTATACGGGAAGATGAGGCTATCCGTAAGGGGCTGAACGTGTACAAAGGTAATTTGACTTACAAGGCTGTGGCAGATGCTCAAGGCTTGGAATACATTCCCAGCGAAAAGTTGTTTTAACTTCCTTATAAAATTTTCCACTAAATAAGAAATAGTACGATTAAAGCAAAGCGGGACCGTCGCACATTAAACCAACTGTGCAGAGTTCTTCTTTAAATCTCAGAAAAATATTTTTTGCATTACTTAGCGAACCGTAATATATTATTAAGAAATTAAAAGGGGCCATTGTGATGTGACCCCAAAAAGTAAGACTTTAATAGCGCGGCAGTTTAGGCTGCCTCGCTATTTTTAGTGCGCCACGCATGGCGATTAACTTGACGGTGAAAGTCCGTTATGGGGGTATGTAGCGACCAACCATTAGCTCAAGGCAAGGGTGTCCACCGTGAGGTGGAATCTGAAGGAAGCCGGCGGCAAAATTCCGACCCGAGGAACACGAACAATATTAGGCGCAAAACGTGGGGTAAGACTGCTAAACAAGTTAAAGCCCAAAAGCTACACGGACATGTCAGCGTAAATGTTGCGGGCACATGGAATGAAAGTGAATCGTCTTACCGTGGGAGGCCTCACGGACAGGTGGAAACAGAGTAAGAAACCTGGTTGAAACAAGATTTATCGTGAGGAGTCAGCAGAAGCCATAATACGGAGGTGTTCTAGACACCGAAGGAAGGGCTGAACCAAAGGAGGTGTGGGTCAATGAAGGTTACCAAAAGTGGCAATTTAAAACACAGACAACTTCGCTTCGAAGACTATCTGCAAAGGGTATCTGCGGAACAGAAAGAGTATGCAGAAGTGTGTGCGTCATCGAGGATAACCGAAACCGACAGCACCAACACGAACAAACAGACGGAAGGACTGCTGGAGGAAATTCTGAATGCCGAGAATCTCAATCGAGCCTATAAACAGGTCATGAGGAACAAAGGCGCAGGTGGAATCGATGGTATGCAGGTGGATGAACTTCTACCCTTCCTGAGAGAACACAAGAAGGAACTCATAGAGTCCCTCCGGGACGGCAAATACCGTCCAAAACCCGTGCGAAGGGTAGAAATACCCAAGGAGAACGGGAAGACCAGAAAACTAGGAATCCCAACCGTCGTGGACAGACTTATCCAACAAGCGATAACTCAAGTGCTGTCCCCCATCTTTGAGAAGCAGTTCTCAGACAGCAGTTACGGTTTCCGACCGAATCGGAGTGCCCATGATGCCCTGCGGAGATGCCAAGGACATGTCACAGACGGCTATAAATACGTGGTTGACATGGACTTGGAGAAGTATTTCGACACGGTAAACCAAAGCAAGCTGATACAGATTTTATCGGAGACGATTAAAGATGGGCGGGTCATATCCTTAATCCATAAATTCTTGAAAGCAGGAGTTATGGTGGACGGGATGTTTGAAGAAAGTCCGGAAGGAGTACCGCAAGGAGGACCCCTAAGTCCCTTACTTGGGAACATTATGCTTAACGAATGCGACCACGAACTGGAAAGGCGTGGGCACCGCTTTGTCCGCTATGCGGATGACATGGTGATCTTCTGCAGAAGTAAGAAAGCAGCAAGGCGAACCCTCGACCACATCCTCCCTTATATTGAGGGAAAGTTATTCCTGAGAGTTAACAGGGAGAAAACGAAAGTATCGCATGTAAATTACGTTAAGTACCTGGGATATAGCTTCTATATCTACAGGGGAGAAGGACGGTTAAGAATCCATCCTAAAAGCATTCAGAAGCTCAAGGATAAAATCCGAGAAATTACTGGGCGTAGCAATGGGATGGGAATCGAACAACGCCGAACCAGAGTTAACCAAGTAGTACGTGGCTGGACAAATTACTTCAAACTGGCGGACGCAAAGAGTCTGCTCATGAAGCTTGATGAGTGGCTGAGAAGCCGTATAAGAATGGTGACTTGGAAACGATGGAAGAAAATCCGAACACGCTTCGAAAGTCTGAAGAAATTAGGCGTAAGCGAAGAGCAAGCATGGATGTGGGCGAATACAAGAAAAGGCTATTGGCGTACTGCCCATAGCCCCATCTTGACAAAAGCCCTATCCAACGAGCGATTTAAGCGGATTGGATACCTCAGTTTTACGGAATGTTATTCTGCGAAGTAACGTGTAAACTTTGGAAGCGCCGTATACCGAACGGTACGTACGGTGCTGTGGGAGGTCGGCTGGCCAAATAATGGTCAGTCTCCTACCCGATTGGGTTCTATAATAAGGTTCTATAATAAATGTTGGGGTAACCAGCAGGAAAAAACAAAGCATAAGCGAAAACCTACAGAGTAAATAAACCCACCACGATCATTTACAGGAGGTTTTCCTTATGCTTAATTCTAATTATATCCAAACTTTGCTCGGAATCAAAGATGCAATTGTAACAAATATAGAAAATGATGCTGATGAATCTGTTATCAATGTCTACTCTGAACTAAAAAGAGATATCCATGAATGTCCTAACTGCAAGGAACTAACAGATAGCATTCATGACTATAGAATTCAAAAGATTAAAGGTTCACCTTTGGGAGAAAAATTTATTCTCTACCATTATCGTAAACGACGATATGTTTGCCCTGCTTGTGGAAAGCGTTTTTACGAAAATAATTCTTTTGTTCCAAGATATCACCGAATGACTTCAAGCCTGGTTTCGTATATCTTGAGAGAACTAAGAAGTACCAGCTCCAGGTTAAGTGTTGCTAAGAGGTGTAACATTTCTGTTTATACAGTTTCCCGTGTTTTTAACTTCATTTCACCTGGTAAACCAAAACTCCCGGAGGTTATAGCCATCGACGAATTCAAAGGCAACGCCGAAACAGGCAAATACCAGTGTATTCTTACAGACCCTAAAAATCACAAGGTTTTAGATATTCTTCCTGGCCGAGAAGCTCATCATCTTTCTACATACTTTTTCTCTTTTCCCAGAGAAGAACGCGCCAAGGTTAAAGTAATTGTTATAGATATGTGGAAGCCTTATGCGGATATGGCTAAAACTTATTTCAAAAATGCTATTGTTGTTATTGATCGTTTTCATTATATTCGCCAGGTATTGTGGGCATTTGACAAGATACGTCGTGAAGAGCAACATAAGTTTTCCAGAGAGCGTAGGCGTTACTTTAAAAGGAGCAAAAAACTCCTCTGGGCAAGATTCTTTAAATTAAGTGAAGAAAATAGGCAAGCCGTAGAAGTAATGCTTAATCTTTCTCCTCGACTTAAAGAAGCCTATCTTTTGAAAGAAAAATTTTTAGAATTTGTTGATGCTTCAAATTTTGATGAAGCCAGGAGAAAGCTTAAAGAGTGGTATTTATATGTTTCAGTAAGTAATTTGCCCGAGTTCAATTATTGCTTTGAAACAATTAGCCGTTGGCAAGATAGTATTCTTAATTCTTTTAAAGTCCCCTATACTAACGCCTATACAGAAGGAGTTAACAATAAGGTTAAAGTTCTCAAACGCAATGCATTTGGGCTTAGAAATTATAATAGGCTCAGATCTCGGATACTTTACATGATGTCTTGTTAAACTAATACAATTTGAGCTTTCTTCATCATAAGACTTGCCCAAATACGGAAGTGAGCGTCAAGGGTAAGTAGCGTTTAAAGAACAAAAAAACGCAGCGTTAAGACATGCCAATGGTTAACTTGCAGATAGCCCAGAGGTTTTGGCATGTTAGCGAGCCGACTACAGTAAAAACAGTCCACTGGACTATTTTTACTGTAATCGTGTTCTTAGCTACGGACCGTGCGAATGGAGTATTTGGGTAAGCTGATTGAATAAAGAAGATGCCCTCATATGTACTGCCCACCAAAAGTTAAATCTAAAAATCTAATGATTGGGGGCACATCAAATGAAGACATCTTCAAGTGCTTGGTTTATTTACTCTCTGTTTTCGGACTTAACCCCAACATTTGACAGAGAGCCACAATTATGTAGTTAAGTGAATCCTCGCCATAGAGGTACTTCTCAATAGCTGTACTTTTCTGTTCTAAGTACTTTTTTCCTTTACGAGACATGAAGATAGCTCCTCCTTGTAATAAACAGTTTTGTTATTTTAACTATCTACTACAAGGGGAGCATATCTCATTGAACTGCCAGTCGCCGTCTTTGATTATTTTCGAACTGCTTTACCGCAAGCTTGCAAGTCGATAACTCTCTTTGCAACTTAATGTGCCAAATATCAATATTAAAATAGTCTGAAGATATTTCTCATATTAAGATAAAATGTAAACTGTTCTCATATTCTTTAATCTGAGAACAGGCACTCTCATATAACTACTTTAATTTAAGAAGCTGCAGAGTTTGCCTTAGCATTCTTTTTGTCCTCGATTATAACCATAATCCACCTTACCGTCAGAACAGCAAAGACGATACCGCCGGTATATCCGCAATATGTCATAATAATATTTACGAGATTTGCATACGGGATGAACATGTCCACAATAAATACGAATACACCTGCAAGAACACAAGCAATCTTATATTTGGAAGATTTCTCATCTTTGATGAAAGTGGAAACGCAAGTCCAAAGGATCGGGCAGAAGGTGCTGTAGATGGACATGAGAATGATAATTGCAAATATGATCCCGAAAACTCCGGAAGCCGTTCCGAACACCTGATTTGCGATGAGGAGGTTAGGAATTGCGGAAGTAGAAGAATTCGCGACATTTCCAAGGTGACAGAGTCCAAGAATTAATACTGTTAGAGAAATTGCAACAGCACCGATGGCACAGATAATGGTAGTGTATTTCATTTTATATTCTCCAAGTTCCCTCCCGATACTGGACATATATGCCGCAACGAGAAGGATTGAACAGCCGCCAAAAGAAATACCCGCAAACAGAGGATTGGCTCCAGCCTGAAGAACTGTAACTTCACCGGATTGTATGAGTTCAATTCCTTCCGGAATATGAGGAAAGAATTTAAATGCGGAAATTATGCCAAGCAAAAAAAGAAAAGTAACAATAACCGGCCCGATCTTACCAACGATGTTAACGATTCCCTTAAGACCGAGGGATGCCGTTCCTACAGCGAGAGCAACGGCAATGGCATATCCTATCCAGAGCGGAATGTTCCATTGCTGATTAAGAACATTGCCAAATCCGGAAATCATAAAGAATAAGCAGCAAGCATTAAAAATCCATGCAAAAGCTGTAAAGAGTTTTCCTAGAACTTTTCCGACATAGAATTCGCACACGCTTGCCAGGTCTGTTGCTCCGTGGCGCCCTGCATAGGTATATGCCATAAATGTGCAGAACATTACAATAAAGGTTACGATTGCAACAATTAATGCTCCACCAACAGAACCCCAGCTTGTAAAGTATTGCATGGCCTCTTGGCCACTTGCGGTACCGGAACCGATCAGGTATGCCAAAAGAGCTCCCGCAAAGGAGATTAGAACACCTAGGCGCATTTTATTATTTCCTATATTCTCCATTAAATATCACCTTTCTTAAATCCAGGAGTTATGCAGTTGATGGAATTAAATAACAGTCCATAACCCCAAAAAAGTTCATAAAGTCTTAAGAAATTTTAAAAAAACACTTGACTTTTTCAAAAAGCCCCAATAATCGCGAAGGATGGCATTTTGTCATTACTTTAGCGATAACAGGTGATATATTTGAAAAAGTTGGGTGATCCGTCTTTTGAGAAAAAAGATTACGGCCAAGGCGCCGGAATTCCTATTCTCAAAACAATTTGGGATTTATTTGATTTGTCTTTGCTCTTTTCCCAGTTAGGTATTCGTAAGCATTCTGGGTTACCTCCATGGCTTCTGGCTTTTGCCTATATCTGCGGTCTAATCGGTCAAGTAACTTCAGCAAACCGAAATGCTGAGTTTTCATCTGAAGCTCCTTTCCTAAGACAATTGCTTTCAGAGCAAACCATTTCCCAAAGTGCCTTCAGCCGGTTTTTATCTATGCCTGTCGAGTGGTTTAAGTTCTCCTTCGGAAGGGTGAAAAGGCTTCAGAGCAACCCGGACAGCAGACTTGCCGACGGGGATATTATTGCCTTGGACGATTCCAAAATTGAACATCCTTTTGGTAAAAAAATTCCTTTCCTTTGCTGGCTCTTTGACAGTTCTGAAAAGCGTCATGTCTGGTGCATGAATCTGGTGTCAACTCTGGCTGTTTTGAAAAATGGCCTGGAATATCCCATGTTGTGGCGTCTTTGGATCAAAAAGCATCAGGAAAATGATAAACGAACGAAAATTGATCTTGCCAAGCAAATGCTTTCTGAGATACGCCAAATGAATACTGCAAGGCTCTGGATTGCCATGGATCGTTGGTTTCTCTGCAAGAAGTTCCTGCGTTGGCTTATGGATCAGGGATTTGACTGGGTTACTAAAGCCAAACGTAATACCGTATTGTTTAGGAAAGTTTATGATCCTGTACTGCGAAAAGAACATTACATCAAGTTGAATCCAAAACAGCTGCTACAGGAAGTTTATCCTAAGCTCCGTATTCTTGGTAAAGGTTGTGTTCTCAGCATTCCGGATATCTACATCAAAGTTCCTTACCAGACTTTAACCCGCAAAGGAAAACCCATCACCAGGCAACAATATTTGCCTATAGCCGCCATTGCTTCTACTTTTGAAAAGAAAGCTGATGAAGATATCCTACTTCCCGAAGAAGAATGTCCTGCCACTTTCAAAGATGCATACCTTCTGATCAGCAACCGCTTTGATGCACCGGAAGAAGCAGCTGATGCCTATGTCAGAAGATGGAGAATAGAGGTCTTTTACCGGACTGCTAAGCAAAATCTTGGCTTAACTACGTGTTATGCTCAATCGGAAACTGCTCATCTCGCACATGTGGAACTTGTATTCACGGCCAAAACCCTTCTTTGTTTTGCTGCTTGGGAGTTCAATAAAGAAGGCGCCGAACAAGCCCTTCCCCTTTGCGAAGTGATCAGGTACTTTTTCAACGCCGGTTGTCGGATTAGCTGTAGCAACCAGCTAATCCAAGTCTATTTTGACACGACAACCAAACGTTTTTCAAGGCTTATTGATAAATTTTGGCCTCAGTTTTTAAAATTTGGGTTATGGAGATGGAATTATTATCCTGGAACTGCATAACTCCTGCTTAAATCAAAATATGATAAAGAAAGAACCTTTATACGAATGCACAGCCCATGCATTGCTTAGGGATTTGCTAAAGAGAAATAAACAACCCGCGCCGTCCACTATAATGGAAATTTGCTTGCTATATTACACTATATAATACTTTGTTGAGGTTGTCAACAATATTATTTTTCCATTTTGACAAAGCGAAACATTGATGTGAGTTCCAAAGAATACGTACGTGCAAAGAACTTTCCGCGACTGTGAAAGACCAGCTCTGAAGAGAAAATTTCTTCGGTATTATCCTCGGCAATAATCACCTCCGGATGTGCTAAATATGAGATAATATTTATAAATAAAAGCAGATAATAGCACATTTTGGGGAATTAAATTTACTTTTCATCTTGAAAAGAGCGTTTTATTACTGAATGACTTGATTTCGATTTGCTTTTCATATATAATTTAAAATCGATTTGAAAACTGTGGTGTAAAAATTAAAAGTCCCGAGAAAATGGATTCCATTATGTGATTGGGCAACACGATATGATTATTAAAGAAATTAGAGGTAATGATAAATGAATGATTTCTCTGCATTGGGAGAGAAGCTAAAAGCGATTAGGGAAAAAAGGAACTTAAACCTGAGCGATGTTTCTGAGTTGACGGGAATAAGCAAGGCTATGCTGAGCAAAATAGAGCGTGGTGAATCCGTGCCGACAATCACAACTGTATGGAAAATTGCCAACGGACTCAAGATTACGCTAAATTCACTTGCGGGAAAGGCCGACAGCTCATATATTATTAAAGACATATCTGAGACGACTCCGCTGATAGACGTAGGCGGACTTTTTAAGATATATAATATATTTCCCTTTTCTCCGTTTGACGGGATCCAAGTGTTCTACGGAGTGTTCAAACCCGGATACCATTACGAACCATCCATGTTTATACACGAGAGTTCCGACAAAGAATACTGCATAGTGTTTAAAGGCGAGCTTGATGTAGTAATAGGTTCTAAGACATATCATTTGAAGGAAGGTTGCGGTATTGACTTCGATTCCAATGAAGAGCACGGTTATATAAACCGAGGCAAAGAAGATGCCATTGTATGCTTCCTCCTCATTTAAGATGGAAAAATAGGCTCGTAGAACCCAAATAATATAAATACTTAAAACGCAGTTATAGTCTCATATATGAGATTAAACTGCGTTTTTTTTCAATAAATTCAAAATTTGGAGTTGACAAAAAAAAATGAGCATGCTAACTTAATATCATATAGGAGAAATATTGCCCTAACTTTCCACTATTGTGCATCGGAAATCAATTTTGTGAAAAAAGGTAGCAAGTAAATTTTTACCCCTAGAGTCAAGTTATATCATACACAAAATT
>JBMNGP010000018.1:0-58450 GCA_050949905.1 Desulfitobacteriia bacterium
GAAGTTGCCTAAAAGGGCATTAATGATTACATTCAGCATGGCTGTTTCATTGGAATTTTGGTAATGACAGTGCAGTCCTTTATACCCTGGGTCAAGAAAGGCCTGAGGAGCATGTTGAGCTAAATCTCTGGCCAACTCCTTAATTTTAGCCGCGGCAATCCCGGTTATCTCAGCAGCCTTTTCCGCACTGAAGTCTTTATTGTACATCCAAAATTCATCAAAGCCATAAGTATACTTTTCCACAAATTCCTGATTGTAAAGGTTTTCCGTCACCAAGGTATGCGCAATTCCTAAAAACAAGGCCAAATCAGTCCCCGGCCGGATGGGAATCCATTCATCGGCTATTGTAGCCAGTTCACAGAACCGGGGATCAACCACAACCAGCTTAGCTCCTTTGGCCTTGGCCTCAGTAATCCTTTTCATAGCCGCCGGAATAATCCCGCCGGCATAATTGCGCCCGACAAAAAGCATATACTTGGCCCGGTCAAAATCAGGATTAAACATCCCGCCGCACATTTTCTCCCAAATGTTGGTCTTAGCTGAAAAACAGGTGGCGTAATGGGTAATATAATTATCGGAACCCAGGACATCTAGGAACTTCTGAGCATAACTTTCTTTCCCTCCGTGGCAGGCCCAAGCAACTTTATCCCCGCCGTGCTCCTCGACAATTTGCTTCAGCTTAGACCCTATTTCCGCAAAAGCCTCTTCCCAGGTCAAAGGTTTAAAGTCTTTATCCCCGACGCGCTTCATAGGCTGGGGAACCCTGCCCGGATCATAGACGTTATAGGCAACTCCGTGCCCGCGGGCACATAGTTTCCCCAAGGATTTCATATGGACAGCGTTTCCTTCTATTTTCCAGAGCCTGCCGTTTTTGACATAAGCCCATACTCCACAGTAACTGGAGCAACCATTACATAAGGAAGGAACACGGGTAACTTCCCCGGCCTGAATCTCCTCGGCAAAAGCCTTAAAATCTAGCACCAGCCCAAGAGGCAGAGTTGTCGCTGCCCCTGTGGCAGCAGCAATTTTCAGGAAGGAACGCCTGGAAATACTCGGCATTATTTCTTATCCTCCTTTACTCCATTTTTTCTTTTTTGCTTTCTTGCTTTCTTACTTTCTTGCTTTCGTAAATATAACTGGCTAATCATTGCCTACTTGTATCCGAAAATGTTTATCAACCACACCCGGCCGGTCCGGTGCTGGGTGCCAGATAGTTGAGCGGTGTTAACCGGTAACAATCCCCTGCCGGTAACCTCAATTGCTCTCCGTCGCCAACGTTCTCAGCGTTTAGAACAACAGACTCTGCAGGACATTCCTTAACTAAACTGCGGATAGGCTTAATACCGGTAACCTTTTCCTCCCCGCTCCAATAGCTTAGGCCGTATTTTAAAGCCACGGCATTATAACCTAAAGTAACCAGAATTCTTGCTCCTTGACTGGCATCCAACCCGTCATAGCCCACCAGCACAATCCTTTTATCCTGTGGTAAACTTTGCAGGCTTTCTGCTTTCGCCAGTCCCGCCAGAGGAATATTGATTGAGCTTGGCAGATGACCTGCTTGGTAATGTTGAGGCTGACGGACATCTACCAGATAATATTCCTGCGTAATGGAACCACCGTCTAAAACGGCCATTAAGTCTCCGGCCTCTACAAAGCCTTTATAATTTCTGTCCAGATATGTAACAGTCAACTTTCTGATCAGTTCCTTTACTTCGCCTTCCGGCATTTTCAGCTCAGGCAAGCTATATTGGGCTCGCTCGGCAGTGGCTGAGACCAATGGCTTGTGCAAGGGCTCCGAGGGGAAAACCTCATAACCGCAAGCTGCCGGATCTTTGCTCCAGCTTTGCATTCCGAACTGTAAAGGGACTGCTTGATAGCCGAGCATATTCCAAGTCACAGCTGTTTGAGCTGCCCAATGCCCGTTGTAATCAATTACCACTAAGGTTTTATCCTTGGGCAGGTTTGCTAATTTTTTAATATCAGCTGTCAGAGCATAAGGAATATTGAGCGACCCCCGAATATTACCACTGACAAAGTCCTCCCTTGCTCTGATATCCACTAGAATATATTGGGCATTTCTCCCCTTGACATATTCTGCATATAATTCTTCTGCTGTGATCGGCTCAACTTGTTTGCCGGAAAGATAAGCATCCGCCGCCTGGCGAATTGCTGCAAACTGGTCTGTTAAAGGTAGGTCACTCGGATTCTGACTAACGCTAGCTGTCGGTGCGACCTGAGCACAACCGGCTAGCAGCACTGCACACAATACTGCCGGCAGGATAAGCCATAACAAAATCCTAGCCTTCTTCATTTCCATCCCCATTTCCATCCTCCTTATTAAAATATTGTCAGTTGAAGATAACTTAGAAATCTTTAAAATAAACAGCACCCCGTAGGGCAACTTGACCACGGAGATGTTAGAAAATTCGAAAATACGGCGCTGCTGAGTCTTGTGAAATATTTTACAAAAATGTACTATTATCTTATCATTTCTATCAGCAGTTTTCTGTGACTTAAGTACCTTTCCGCTAAAATTATTGGAGGCAAAGAAAAAAGACCCGGCCTAAATCCGAATCCTTAAACTGCAAATTACCGTAAATTGGGACAATATAATTAAAGCCTTAAGTGTTGCCGGCGGCCAAAATTTCTAGTTCACCGACATTTTCAATTGTAATTAATCCCCGGGCTAGGAAAAGCAAACCCGCCCTTTCAAAATTTTTTAGTTCCCGGCTCACTACCTCCCTAGCTGTACCCAATTCCCGGGCTAAAGCATCATGGGTAGTATAGACCGGATGTTTGCCATAGCTGCTGTTGAGAAGCAAAATCTGAGCTAAGCGGTTTTTTACCGGGATAAAGGCGATATTATCAACGACTTGGATAGATTCATACAACCTGTTAGCCATACACCCTAAAAGATAACGCCAAAAAGGCTCACATTCTACCATGGACTTATTAACAAAGCCCCGGGAAACCCAAAGAATTTTGGTTCTAACCTCAGCAACTACCCTGGCGAAATAACCTTTCAGATCTCCGAGAATACAAATGGCCGAAAGCGGACAGGTTCTGCCTTTGCCTATCCGGTAAATTGTTATTTCCCTGCCGTCATCAGAGGTTTTCGAGACTTTTAAAACCCCGGAAATAATCAGCAAAAGACCCGGACAGCTTTCAATTCTCTCTACGAGAACCGTGCCGGCCGGTACTTCTTCAATAGTGCAGTATTGGGCAAACCAAGCCATTTGTTCAGAAGACATTTCATGCGCGAAGCTAAAGGAATTCTTGACTTCTCTAATAATTATTTCCTTATCCAATTTACCCTACCCCTTTTAGTAACACCTCAAATCTCCCACACCAGCCCATTGCTATTTTCCCGTATCTAACCCTTTCCTCTTGTCAAGCCAGCTGCCAGTAGTGAAATATTTTGCTACCATTATAGAGGATCTTAGCTTTTATTACCAGATAATGATTTAAACAAAAAAAATTCCTCGCCGCGAGGAATTAAAACTTCGTATTTTCAAAATTATTAGCTTAAAATGTAATACTCTGAGCCAATCAATTGGCGGAAGGACTCAGTCAGACCGGCAATTTTCAAAGCATAGGGAGACTTAAAGTGCCCGTTTTTATTATAGAAGGTCATCCGGCCGCCAATTCCCCAGTTATAAGCCGTATAGGATTCATATTTATCCTGATAGGTATCATGCAGGTAGCGCAGGTAGCCTCCGGCTAAAAACGCGGCATACTTTTTGTCACTATTTAATAACTCGTGGGTAGGATAAGGAATATCGATTTTATAGTATTCGGTAATGGCCATATGCGCTGTTTTGGCTGTGGGCATTTTCATTTGGGTCGTACTGTACGACAATGACCCGCCATCCATATGGGTTTGGGGCTTAAAGCCAGATTCTTGCGCAATTATGGCTAACAGTTCACAAGGATCCAAGCCAAACTGTTTTTCCACTTCCACAATATAAGCCAGATAGTAAGGATCAGCATTGTACTGTTCTGCCAATTTGTTTAATTTTTCATTAGCAGTTGCTTGTACAGGACTAGCTTCTTCAATCCTATGGCCTTCTTCAATCATTTCTGCCTTCTCAGACAGTATTACTTCTTCAGTTAAGTTCTCAGCGTGAGCCTGCTTCTCTTCTGCGGATTCGCTTTTTTCCTGCACGGACTGGACTGTTTTACCGGATTTAATATCTCCCGGGTTTACCTGGGGGATGAGAAGCTCCCAATTATCCTTCAAACCTGTTTGATGGCTTGCTGGAGCCATAGGCTCATGAGTCCAGACTTGGGGAACAACAATTCCGGTCTGCTTTAAGATAATCATGCTCAGAAAAACCAGCTCAGTTGTAATCAGCAACGCCGCTAAAGCAACGGCCAAATGTCGGCTACTTTCCCTTACCGGGAACATTTTTATTTCCTCCTTAATTAGCTGCCCTTTTATTCACAAATCCTCAAAAACACAACGACTGTACTCCTTTAAGGGCAAGCGGGCTTAGGGCAAAAGGTTTTGCTAAGCTTATTACTATTTTTTCCATATTGTGTTAATTTATACATAGCCTTTTTCGGCATAAAGAAAGAACCCTCACCTTCAAAGATGAGGATTCCTTGTTGCCTTCAGGGAAAAGACTATTATTTATAAGTTGCCCTTGTGTTCAATGAATTGGCCCAGATGTTAAAGAGCTATCTTATTGACCTTTGAGATTTGTTTTTCCGCCGGCAAACGCCGTGCTCAGATCGGCGACCTGCAGAGCATATGGAGACTTAAAGTGGCCGTTTTTTGCATAATAAGCCAGCCTGCCTCCAATGCCCCCGATGATAGGCGGTATAGGCTTCATATTTATTTTGATAGGTATCATGCAAATATTTCAAATAACCCCCGGCCAGCAAAGCAGCGTAGTATTTATCTTCTGCCAAGAGTTCATGCGTGGGAACAGGAATATCTTGATGATAATATTCGGTAATAGCCATATAGGCGGTTTTGGCCGTATCTAACTTCATTTGGGTTGTGTTGTAGGAATATGACCCCCCATCCATTTTAGTTTGGGGGTACGAACTTTGATTCTTGGGCAATAAGAGCCAACAATTCATAGGGTTCAAGCTTAAACATATTTTCGATTTCAGCTATATAGTAGATATACTCTTTTTCAAACGTTATAATCCTGGGCAAGCCTATCTAAAATCTCCTGCTTGTGTTTTCCTTGATCTAAAATCTCCTGCTTGTGTTTTACTTGATCAAACTTCTCTGCTTTATGATTATCTGGCTTGTAATTCACTGGCTGATAGATTCGGGATTCGGCCGGTTCCCCGACATAAGCTGCTGTTTGTTTCTCCTTTTTCCCTGTAGTCGGCAAAGGCAGCTGTTCCTATGGCTATACCCTGAACAGCAATAACAACTGTTACCAGGGCAAGAGCTAAGAAACGGCTAAGCCTTCCTTCTCTAACCACTTTCTTTCCTCCTTCAAGGATATTCATTTCCTAATTTGCTTCTGTCAGTTTCCTCCTCTTAAATTTGCTCCTTTGCGGCAGCACCAGCTGAACCTAAATTGCTCAGCCAATCATCGTAGGGAATGGATTAAAAATATAAGCACAGCCGCATTAGGATTAATTTATGCCTATCTTATCAATGTTATGTGAATTATCTATTTTTTAAAGTATTTTACCATTTTACCCCAGTGAAATTTAGCCTTTTAGGTAACTCCCAGACTTTAATTTGTGTCGACAAACTGTTTATTTTCTTGGTTAAGTTCTAATTTTCACCAAATTTAACAGGAAGTTATTCTATCATATATGATTAAATTATGCAAAATTATATCCAGTAAATGGTATTAATTGTTGAAAGCTTCTTGCTCTATTCTATTGCATTCAAGATTAAGCATAATTTGGTTAAATATCTGGAATAATATAGGATACTAATACTTCGCCTGCTTATTCAGCTGGAAACAAATATAAGGAGGTCTGCATCATGCCTAGTAAATTCAGCCAATTTGCTCAAAGCACAAAACAATTGGAAGCTAGGACCAAAAGCCCTAGCCCTGTCGGTGAGCAAAAGGATACTGTCCCGGCAAAGGACAAAAATCCGGATGACTTAGAAATACCGTAACCTTCATCTTTACCTGTAATTTAGTGCATCAAAAAAGCAAAAATCATAAAACTACAAGAGACCGCCTCAAGTTATCTTTGAGGCGGTCCTCTCTTTAAAATCAATCCCTTTCTAAATCTGCTGCTTTTTATGTAAGCCTAGTTATTAGTTAATTTTGCAACTGCTTATCATCTTAATATAGCCAGAGATCACGGCCAACGATGAACGAGCCTGCAAAAACAAGAATTATTGCTATGCCGATAAATTTTAAAGCATCTTTCCGATTATGAATCTTTAATACTTCAATTTCACCTTTGAGGAGCCCAATTACTCCTATGATAAAACCAAAAAAAACCGACATAAAAAATAAGTGTTCCCATCCCAGTCATACTTATCCCTCCAAATTTTAGACTCAACCGCTGTTAGTTAATCTTTTCGTCACAAAATTGTTATCCCCTCTTATTTCTGGGCATCTTATTAAAAAAGGGTTCCGCCTATTTTGGCAAAACCCGAAGTACTTAACCTAAAATCAAGCTGTTTATAATAACAGGCCAAAGCTCTATCTAGTCTTATCTCTAACAAAATCAGTCGCTTTATCCGCAGCCCTTTCTGCAGTCTCCTTAGCATCATCAACAAATTCCACAACGCCTTTTTTTACGTTTTTTAAGGCTTTCTCCACTTTTTTAGCCACTCTGAACACCCCCTAAATTATTTGGCACTTTTAGTATGGCTAATAATTCTTTTTTTTATTATCTAAGAGAAGGGTTTACCTTGGGCATGTCGAAAATAATTACTACCAATTGAACCATATTATGGATGATAATTGGAGGTCATTCTTGCCTTAGGAGGTATTAAGGTGGAGACAGAGTTTTCTAGCCATTTACGAAAATCCGGTATTCCTTTTATCAATGATATTCCGTGGGGAACTCATATTTGCGGCTTTTATCAAACCAAGAAAGATTTAATTGATATTTCTATCCCTTTCTTCCGTGCCGGTTTAGAGAATAATGAATTTTGTATATGGGTTGTTGCCGAGCCGCTTAGTACTGCTGAAGCCAATTATGTCTTAAGAAATGCTCTTCCTGATTTTAATACTTTTGCTTCGCAAATCGAAATCCTATCACCTAATGAATGGTATTTAAAATACGGGAAATTTGACCGGGATAAAGTCTTGGAAGCCTGGACTGATAAGTACGCTCAGATCCTTGCGCGAGGCTATGAAGGCTTAAGAGTTTGTGGCTCGACAAAATGGTTGCATAAAAGGTATTGGAAAACTTTTATGGATTATGAAAATAAGCTGGAAGAGATCATCGGGGAGTATAACATTGTTTGCTTATGTGCTTATCAGCTTGATGATTGTGAAATCCATGAAGTTCTTGATCTGGTCAATAATCATCAGTTTTCTTTCATAAAGTGCAAGCATGATTGGCAATCTTCCAGGAAAAGCTTAGCCAAATTTGACCGCCTGCATTTAATAGGTAAAATGGCCGCCAGTGTGGCTCATGAAATACGAAATCCTATGACCTCGGTTAAAGGTTTTATTCAGTTATTGCAAAGCAAGCAAGACTTTACTGCTTATCAGGAGTATTTCACCCTGATGCTGGAGGAATTGGATCGTGCCAACGGAATTATTTCCGAATACCTTTCCTTAGCTCGGGAAAGGGAAAATAACCTGCAAATGCAGAATCTTAATAGAATCCTCGCTTCACTTCTCCCTTTGCTTCAGGCCGATGCTCTTAAAGAAGATAAAGATATCATCATCCGCAGCGGTGAGATTCCCGACCTTCTTTTAGATCCCAAAGAAATACGCCAAGTCATCCTGAACCTAGCACGTAATGGGTTAGAGGCCATGAACCAAAGTGGTGTTCTGGAATTCCTTACCTACGTAGAGGAAAATCAGGTTATCCTTGAAGTAAGAGACTCAGGGAACGGTATCCCGGAGGAAATCCTGAATAATCTGGGCACCCCATTTATGACTACCAAAGAGAACGGAACAGGCTTAGGCTTATCTATTTGTTTCAATATCTTGGAGAGTTATAATGCCCGAGTAAAAGTCCAATCCTCGGCCAGTGGCACAACTTTCAAAATTTATTTTCCATTTTATGAGCAAAATCTTACTATAGCTCGCTAAACGGAGCAAGGAAATCTACATTATTTCCATTTCCTCTGATTAACTTAATAAACTGAAATAAACTTCATCCTGTGATGAAGTTTTATTGCTTCTATGGCGGAGAAAGTGGGATTCGCGCCGCTTCGCTATCACGCCTGGGCGGGGAAATCCTCCCATAGGTCATATTTCGCGTTCGAATCCCACTCTCTTTATATCTACTTTAAATAAATAAGATAAACTTCACCTGTCTGATGAAGTTCTTTTTGCTTTTATGGCGGAGAGAGTGGGATTCGAACCCACGGTACCCTTGCGAGTACTCCGCATTTCGAGTGCGGTGCCTTAGACCAACTCAGCCATCTCTCCGTAAATCTATGAAATTATAGGATAAGTTAAGTTATCCTATGACATAATTCCCTAAACCAACTGACACAACTATTACAATAAGAGCAAATACAAGCGTTTGGACAACAATTCTTTGGTCTTTATTAGTCTGATAAGAAAGGTAGTTTAAAATACTTAAGCTTACTAAGAGACAAAAAGAATAGGCCAGGAAGATATAGAACATAATAGTTATCAACCTAATATCCGTTATAAATAAATAACTCCCGAATAACAAAAGTAAGTTTATAGTGAGAACAACAATGAAAGGAAAATCCCCGCTTCCTTTCTTCAAAACGTAAGGATTGTACTGGCCTTTCTTATACAAATAAATATTTCTAATAATATGGGAAGTACAGATTATAGCAAAAAATATTAAATATAAATAACTCAACATACCCTCCCCGGATAACAAAGTGGTTATCTACAACATGCAAATCTGCATGCAAATCCAACTACATTTCAGCATGTCTTTTTCCTTGAAAATACTTTTTTAAAAGAGCTAAACACTCTTCTTCCCGAACTCCCGCAATCACTTCCACTTTATGATTCCAGAGCTCAGGGTTCAGCATCTTCATCACCGATTCAACCGCTCCCCCTTTGGGATCGCTTACGCCATATACAAGCTGCTTGATTCGGGACTGAACAATAGCACCGGCACACATCGGACAGGGCTCCAGGGTTACATAAAGGACGGCATCTGTCAAACGCCAGCTCCCGCTTACCTCTGCCGCTCTGCGAATAGCCAGAATTTCAGCATGGGCAGTCGGATCTTGAGCTTTTTCTTTTTCGTTATGGGCAAGAGCTAATACTTGTCCATGGCGAACAACTACCGCACCAACCGGAATTTCATCCAAACTATAAGCTTTTTCTGCTTCCTGAAGAGCTAGACGCATCCAGTCTCTGTGTTTCATCCTGCTGCGTCAGACTCCCTTCTTAATAAGTGGCATCCCAAAGGAAAATATGACAGTGATTTTGTCCTCTGATTCTTTAAGTTATTATAAACAAAAATTTAAAGTTATCCAGAGATAAAAACTAAAATCTCTAAACCTTGGACAAAACTTTAAACCTTAGACAGATTCCTAAAATGGTGGCCCCGGGAGGACTCGAACCCCCGCAAGACAGGGTTTAGGAAACCCCCGCTCTATCCACCTGAGCTACGAGGCCATATACATTTGATTGATGGCAGTCTTAAGCATGGCGGAGGGGGTGGGATTCGCTCCGCTTCGCTATCACGCCTGGGCTAAAAATCCTCCCATAGGTCGGATTTTCTTAACGCCCGTTCGAATCCTGCTTTAAGCATGGCGGAGGGGGTGGGATTCGAACCCACGGCACCTTGCGGTGTCACCGGTTTTCAAGACCGGCTCCTTAAACCACTCGGACACCCCTCCAGCGGACCAGCAAATGCCGGCACAGACTGTATTATATCATTTTTTTGCTTTGTGTCAAAGCGGAATTTTTTCCTTGTTTCACGTTTTTTGTGTCAAATGTGTGTCAAAAAATTTTTTTTAGTCTCCCTTGTTGTTTTGTTTTCCTGTCTAACTTAGACTATTTGAGAGCCTTTCATCGACTTCATTGCTTTCTAAATTTTAATTTTACACTTCTTTCATCAAGCAGTTTTGAATAGCCTTTACATATGTCTCTAAATAGGCTAAATTAATTAAGGAAAATTAAATGCAGGAGGTACAATCTAATGAAGCTTGTAGTATACTTAGCCGGTGAAATCCATACACCCTGGCGAGAAGAAATAAAAGAAAAGGCCGCTGCTCTTAAGTTACCACTTGAATTTGTGGAACCAATGCAAGATCATGATTATTCAGATGTTATCGGGGAACAAATTCTTGGTACTCAGCCCAATTCCATTCTTCGTGATGAAGCCGCTTCTAAGGTAAATAATTTAAGAACCCAAATTCTAATGGGGAAATCCGACCTTGTTATAGCCTTATTCGGAGATAATAAATATAGGCAATGGAATACTGCTATGGATGCCAGTACCGCCCTCGCCCTGAATAAGCCCCTAATTATCATTCGCCCGGAATCCCTTCATCATCCTCTAAAAGAGCTTTCTCAAAAAGCAAATATAACAATAGATACTGTAGACCAGGCGATAAAAGTCCTTACTTATATTTTTGAGGACAAAGCCGAAGATAATTAAGAATCTAGTTTTACCTAATTACGAAATATTTTCAGCTAGCAAAACAATTTAATGATTAATAATTTAAGAAATAACCAGGAGTATCACATCAAGCAAAGTAATTTTTGATACTCCTTTTTTTTATACTAATTCGTTACAGCTTCACTTGTTGCTAATTAGCCTATATACTCAACGCCCATATAAGGTTGAAGCGCTTTAGGAATACGAATCCGGCCGTCGGCTTCCTGATAGTTTTCCAGAATAGCCGAAACCGTTCTCCCGATAGCTAGGCCGCTGCCGTTTAAGGTATGGACATATTCCGGCTTGGCTTTAGGCTCGCGGCGGAAGCGAATATTGGCTCTTCGAGCTTGGAAATCCTCAAAATTACTGCAGGAAGATATCTCGCGGTAAGTATTAAAGCTGGGCAGCCAAACTTCCAAGTCATAAGTCTTCGCCGAACTAAAGCCCAGATCGCCGGTAGAAAGCACCACTACCCGGTAAGGAAGTTCCAGTTCCTGAAGAATAGCTTCCGCATCGGCCGTTAAATTTTCCAGCTCCTGATAGGAATTTTCAGGCAAAGCGAATTTGACCAGTTCTACTTTATTAAATTGATGCTGCCTGATTAGCCCTCGCGTATCCCGGCCGGCCGCACCGGCCTCAGCCCGGAAGCAAGCACTGTAAGCGCAATAATAGAGGGGAAGGCTGCTCCCTTCTAAGATTTCATCCCGGTAAATATTTGTTACCGGTACTTCCGCCGTAGGAATAAGGAAGTAATCAGTGTTTTCCACTTTAAAAGCATCTTCTTCAAACTTAGGCAGCTGGCCTGTCCCGGTCATAGACCCTCGATTAACCATAAAGGGTGGAAAGATTTCAATATAGCCTTTCTTCGTATGCCTGTCAAGCATAAAGTTGACTAAGGCTCTTTCCAGCCTGGCTCCCAGTCCTTTATAAAAAGTAAACCTGGCCCCGGTTACCTTACCGGCCCGGCCAAAATCCAAAATATCATGTTTCTCTCCCAGTTCATAATGGGGCAAGGGTTCAAAGCCAAAATCTTTTGGTTTCCCCCACTTGCGGACTTCAATGTTGTCGTTCTCATCTTTGCCCACCGGAACCGAAGAATTTGGGATATTAGGAATAAGATAAAGCACCTCTTGCATCTGACGGTCAATTTCGGCCAGGTTCTCATCTAACACTTTAATCTTTTGACCAACTTCGCGCATTTGCAGGATTAAATCTTCAGCGTTTTGTCCGCTTTTCTTAAGCCTAGCCACTTCTTCAGAGACCTTATTGCGTTCAGCCTTGAGAGTTTCCACTTCAAAGAGAAGCTGTCTGCGGCGCTCCTCCAGTTGCAGAAAGCCATCGAGGTCGATATCGGCATGGCGCTTAGCTAAGGCCTCCTTGACAATATCCGGATTACCGCGCACAAATTTAAGATCAAGCATGTGAGAACCTCCTATTTTTATCCTGAATGGCCACTCATTGCCTGGGAGCTGGACCAGAACAACTTTAGCAGCTCTGTCCCTCCCTTTCAACCTTATCAGGAATCATCTTTAAAAAGTATTCATGAACACGGGTATCTTCCGTAAGTTCAGGGTGGAAGGCACTGGCTAAGATATTACCTTGGCGGACAAACACAATTTTATCCTTATACCTGGCTAAAACCTCAACCTGAGGGTCTGCTTCCAAAATATAAGGAGCCCGGATAAATACTGCTCTAACCTCTTTGCCTGCAAGCCCTTTAACCGGAAGATCGGCTTCAAAGCTGGCAACCTGGCGGCCAAACGCATTTCTTCTGACTAAAGTATCTAATAATCCCAGAGAATACTGCTCAGTTTGCTCAATTCTTTTACTTAAGAGAATCATCCCGGCACAAGTGCCAAAGATCGGGCAGCCGGCGTGAGCCATTTGGACAATTTTTTCGCCAAACCCGTCCATCTCCAGCTGCTTGCCAATGGCAGTACTTTCGCCGCCGGGAATAACAAGTCCCTGAATTCCCTCTAAATCCTCTTGAGAGCGAACTTCAACGACTTCTGCTCCCAGCTTCTCCAAGAGCCTGCGGTGTTCACGGAAAGCTCCTTGAATAGCCAGAACACCTATTTTTTTCTTCACCCTTACCAGCCTCGCTCCTGCATCCGGTCGGTTGGAGCTATAGTGGATATTTCTAAACCGGGCATTGCTTCGCCCAAGTCTTCCGATAGTTTGGCCAGCATATCGGGATCATTATAATGCGTCGTAGCCAAGACAATAGCTCTGGCTCTTTTGGCCGGGTCGGAGGACTTGAAGATTCCCGAGCCTACGAAAATACCGTCACAACCTAACTGCATCATCAGAGCCGCATCGGCAGGGGTGGCAATGCCGCCGGCAGCAAAGTTCACAACCGGCAGTTTGCCGTGTTCAGCCACATATTGCACCAAATCATAAGGGGCAGCCATCTCTTTAGCAGCCGTCATCAATTCTTCTTGAGGCATAGTAGTCAGCCGGCGAATCTCGGACATGACTGTCCGCATATGGCGAACAGCTTCGACAACATTACCTGTTCCCGGCTCACCTTTAGTTCTGATCATCGCCGCACCTTCGCCGATCCGGCGAAGGGCTTCCCCTAAGTTGCGGGCTCCGCAAACAAAGGGAACTTTAAATTGATGCTTATCAATATGATAGACTTCGTCGGCAGGGGTCAAGACTTCGCTTTCATCAATATAGTCAACCCCTAAGGCTTCTAAGACCTGAGCTTCCACAAAATGCCCAATCCTTGCTTTGGCCATGACCGGAATAGTGACAGCCTCCATAATTTTCTTAATCACGGTCGGGTCAGCCATTCTGGCTACTCCTCCTGCGGCCCGGATATCGGCGGGCACTCTTTCCAAAGCCATTACGGAGCAAGCTCCGGCTTCCTCGGCAATTTTGGCCTGCTCCGGCGTAGTCACGTCCATAATGACGCCGCCTTTTAACATTTCAGCCAAGCCTGTCTTTACTTTCCATGATGCTACTTCTGTCATATTTCATTCCTCCTGATTAATCTCCAGAATAATTTATTTTCCTGATGCTATGATAACGGCTTTATCTTAGCAAACTTTTTAATCTTCTTCATCCTTAGCCACAAATTTGGCGATAGCCACAACTTTACTGTCACCTGTGCGCATGGCCATTACTCCTTGGGCGGATCTGCCTTGCACTGAGATGCCGCTCACTTCCTGGCGGATAACAACACCTTCATCCGTAATCACCATTAATTCATCCTCGTCTGTTACCACTTTGATCCCGGCCAGCGGCCCTGTCTTAGAATTAATTTTATGCCCAATAATTCCTTTACCACTCCGGCCTTGGCGGCGGAATAATTCCAAATCCGTTCTCTTAGCGAAGCCATTCTCGGTCATGGTTAAAATCTCGGCTTTTTCATTTCTGCTATCTACAACATCCATGGCAATAACATAATCTTTGGCTGAGAGAGCAATACCTTTGACTCCCCGTGCCGTCCGACCCATCGCCCGGACATCTTTTTCCGAGAAGCGGATGGTCAGACCCCGGCTGGTGGCAAGCAGAATATCGTCATCTTCTTTGGTCAGCTTGACACCGATTAATTCATCATCTTCGTTAAGGGTTAAAGCAATTAATCCATCCCGTCTATTAGTATCATATTGCTGCAAAGAGGTTTTTTTGATGATACCTTTTTTGGTGGCTGTAACCAGGTTATAGCCGCCTTTGAATTCTTTGATTGCCATAGTAGCCGTTACTTTCTCATCCTGGTCAAGGCTTAAAAGATTAACAATGGCTGTTCCTTTGGCTGTCCGGCTGGCTTCAGGGATTTCGTGAGCCCGGAGGCGATAAACTTTGCCTTTGGAAGTGAAGACCAGTATATAGTGATGGGTGGAAGCAATAAACAATCCTTCCACAAAATCATTTTCTCCCGTTGTCATGCCGCTTACTCCGCGGCCGCCACGTCTTTGACTATGATAGGTTGCTAGAGGCAGCCTTTTAATATAGCCGCGATGGGAGACGGTAATGACAACATCTTCTTCGGCAATTAGGTCTTCAATTTCCATTTTCGTTTCGTCCAAGCGGATTTCAGAACGGCGGGGATCGGCAAACTTAGCGCGGATTTCTTTAAGTTCTGTCTTAATAATTCCCCTGACCATTTTATCAGAAGAAAGTACCGCCCGCAGATAAGCAATTTCATCCAATAATTTTTGGTATTGCTCATCCAGCTTCTCTCTTTCCAAGCCGGTCAGCCTTTTAAGACGCATGTCTAAAATAGCCTGGGCTTGCCTTTCGCTGAAAGCAAAATCTTCGATTAGTCTTGTTTTTGCTGTGTTATCGTCTGGCGAAGAGCGAATGGTGTTAATAATTTCATCGATGATATCCAAAGCTTTGCGTAAGCCTTCGACAATATGCGCTTCATCTTCTGCTTTTTTTAACTCAAACCGGCTGCGCCTGATAATAACATCCTTCTGGTGGTTAATAAAATGCTCCAGCATTTCCATTAGAGTTAATACTTTAGGAGCACCGTCAACCAAAGCTAAAAGGATAATGCCAAAACTGTCTTCCATTTGGGTATGCTTATAGAGCTGATTCAAAATAACTTGAGGATTGACATCCCTGCGCAGCTCAATAACAATCCGCATTCCTTTTCTGGTCGACTCGTCACGCAGATCTGTTATCCCGTCTATCTTTTTATCGTGGACAAGACTGGCAATCTTTTCAATCAGTCTGGCCTTATTTACCATAAAGGGTATTTCCGTAACGACAATCTGCATTTTCCCGGACTTTTCCATTTTTTCGATATTAGCTTTAGCCCTGGTTTTAACACTGCCCCTTCCGGTTGTGTAGGCCGAGATAATACCTTCAGTACCCATAATTTGACCGCCGGTCGGAAAATCAGGCCCTTTAACGTATTTCATTAATTCTTGGAGGGTTGGTTTGGACTTAGTGTCATCATCATCCTGACGATCAAGCAGAAAGGTTACACCGTCGATCACTTCCCCGAGATTATGGGGAGGTATGTTAGTAGCCATCCCTACGGCTATCCCGGACGAGCCATTGACTAAAAGATTAGGAAATTTAGCTGGTAAAACCGTTGGTTCTTTTTCTTTCTCATCATAATTGGGTATGAAATCAACAGTATCTTTTTCTAAGTCGGCCAGCATATAGGTAGCTAAAGGAGCCATGCGTACTTCTGTGTAACGCATAGCCGCTGCTGAATCACCGTCAACCGAACCAAAATTGCCGTGTCCGTCCACTAAGGGATAACGGCTGGAGAAATCCTGGGCCATCCGTACAACCGCATCATAAATAGAAGCATCGCCATGGGGATGAAATTTCCCCATGGTATCACCGACCAGCCTGGCCGACTTGCTATATCCTTTATTGGGTGTCATTCCTAATTGATGCATGGAATAGAGAATCCGCCGGTGCACCGGCTTCAACCCATCGCGCACATCAGGCAGAGCACGGCTGACGATAACACTCATTGAATAATCTATAAATGACTTTTTGAGTTCTTCCGAAATCTCTATCGGCAGAACCTTGCCATTAAAAAGTTCCATGGACATATCTTTCGCTCCTTTTCTTAGGCATCCAAATTACGGACATCCTTAGCGTGTTTTTGGATATACTCCCGGCGAGGTTCAACCTTATCACCCATCAGCATGGTAAATAGCTCATCCGCTTTCATGGCGTCTTCCATTTGAACCTGCAGAATAGTTCTTCTTTCCGGATCCATGGTTGTTTCCCACAGCTGATCGGCATTCATTTCTCCTAAGCCTTTATAGCGCTGGATTTCAACCTTATCACGGCCAATTTTCTCCAAGATTTTATTTAACTCCTGGTCGCTATAAGCATACTTGATATCCTTGCCCTTTTTAATTTTAAATAAAGGGGGCTGGGCAATATAAACAAAGTGATTCTCGATTAAGGGACGCATATACCTGAAAAAGAAAGTTAAAAGTAAAATGCGAATATGGGCGCCATCCACGTCGGCATCGGTCATGATAACAATTTTATGATAGCGGGCTTTTTCGATATCAAAATCCTCCGATATTCCTGTGCCAAAAGCAGTAATCATTGCTCTGATTTCATTATTTATTAATATCCTATCTAAACGGGCTTTCTCTACATTAAGAATTTTTCCGCGAAGAGGTAAGACCGCCTGAAACTTTTGATCCCTGCCTTGCTTGGCAGAACCGCCCGCACTGTCACCCTCAACCAGGTATATTTCACAATAACGAGGATCTTTCCAAGTGCAATCAGCAAGTTTACCGGGAAGAGCAGTACTTTCCAAAGCACTTTTCCGTCTGGTCAGTTCCCTTGCTTTCCGAGCTGCCAGCCGAGCCCGGGAAGCCTGCAGGCTTTTTTCAATAATCTTCTTGGCGACCGACGGATTTTCTTCCAAGTAGGTAGTTAACCCATCGCCAACTACAGTATCGACAATGGAGCGAACTTCACTGTTGCCCAGCTTAGTCTTGGTCTGTCCTTCAAATTGCGGCTCTTTAACTTTAACGGAAACAATGGCCGTCAGACCCTCACGGACATCTTCGCCGCTTAAATTATTTTCATTAGCTTTCAAAATATTATTCTTACGAGCATAATCATTAATAACCCGGGTAAGAGCTGCTTTAAAACCAGCTTCGTGCGTTCCCCCTTCGGTAGTATTAATGTTATTGGCATAAGAAAACAAATTTTCGGTATAGCCGTCATTATATTGGAGAGCAATTTCTACCTTGGTAGTCTCCCGCAAAGCCTCAAAAACAATGGGCTTAGGATGAATGGCATCTTTATTCTTATTAAGGTACTTAACAAAATCAACTAAGCCGCCGCTGTAGCTGTAAACTTCTTTAGTATTCGTACGTTCATCCGTTAAGGTGATTGTTACATTTTTATTTAAAAAAGACAGTTCTCTTAAACGGTGAGCCAGAATTTCAAAATCATAAACAATATCTTCAAATATTTCCGGGTCAGGTTGGAATGTAATCATCGTCCCGGATCTCCCCCGGTAAGTTCCGACCTCTTTGAGCTCAGTTATTGCCTTGCCGCGGGAATATTCCTGGGCGTACTTTTTTCCATCTTTTTTCACCTGAACTTGAAGGGAAATAGATAAAGCGTTGACTACGCTCATTCCTACCCCGTGCAGCCCGCCGGATACTTTATAAGCTTCATTATTAAACTTGCCGCCGGCATGCAAAACAGTCAGCGCAACCTCCAAAGCGGGCTTATTCATCTTGGGATGTATATCAACAGGTATGCCTCGGCCGTTATCTTTAACGGTTATGCTATTGTCTCCATGGATAATGACCTGGATGTCATCACAATAGCCGGCCATAGCTTCGTCAATACTATTGTCTACAATTTCATAAACCAAGTGATGAAGGCCTCTGCTGCTGGTTGATCCGATATACATGCCGGGACGTTTGCGAACGGCTTCTAATCCTTCCAGAACCTCTATTTGTTCTGCATTATATTCAGCGATAGGTTCTTTAATTGCCTCATCTACTACTCTTTTTTGCAAAGCAGCTTCCTCCCAAATTTATCCTTTAACCGTAATATTATACTATAAACAAGTCCTATTTTCAATTGTAAGCAAACAGCAAGAGCTGGAGCCGACAGTGTTGAAACCTATATTTCCTCCAAATCAGTTGTATTTAAGGATCTCTTTAAAAGAGTGCCGGAGGAAATTGGTGACAAGAAGCTGCCATCTTCAGTAATAATCAAAGATTTCTCTTTTCTTTCCTCCGAGATTTTTTGGACTTTCCCTTTTTTTAAAATATTTATTAATAAATTTTGGGCTAAGGGAGTATTACCTGCTGTTTCCAAATCTAAGATAGCAATAATCTTTTCTTTGCGCAGCATATAATTATTTCCCAAATGTAAAAACAATTATTGTTCCCTCCTTATACTTCCCCTTAAGACTTTATAGATCGCTGTATTCTTATTAATAATTTTTTTATCTGCCTCTGTCATGGTAATAATAGTTTGCTTTTCAGCTGTATTAATATAATCCAAAAGATAGCGGCGACGCTCCTCGTCCAGCTCCGAAAGAACATCGTCTAAGAGCAGGATTGGATATTCTCCTTTTTTATTTAGTATTATTTCCATTTCAGCCAGCTTCAAACAAAGCACTATTGTACGCTGCTGCCCCTGAGAAGCATACAGGCGCGCCGCTTTACCGTTAAGGTCAATCAAGAGTTCATCCCGATGAGGACCTATTAATACCGCTCTGCGCTCTATTTCCTGAGTCATTCTCTTTTCCAGAATCTCCGGAAAGGCCTGCAAAGCTTCCTCCAGACTTCTTTTATTTAAAGACAGGTAATTTAAATTAATATTGTCTTCAGGCGAAAAAATACTCTTAAAAATTGGCCGGCAATATTTATTCAAAATCGCAGTTAGTTCCCAACGATTAGTTATTATCTTCGAGCCAACGGCAACCAGCTGTTCATTCCAAACAGGGAGCTGGCTGTGTAAAACCTGAAGATTTCTTTCGTTTTTTAAGAGATTATTCTTTTGTTTGATTATCTTTAAATAATTATTGAGTAAAGCAATATGACTCGGTCTAAGCTGCGCTATAAGCAAATCCAGAAACCGGCGGCGTTCAATCGGCCCCTTTTTAACGATATTTAAATCCTCAGGTGAAAAAAAGACTGCGTTTATTGTTCCAACGTAGTCTGAGAGTCGTTTACAGGCTAGCTGATTAACTTTCATTACTTTTTTGCCGGCTTCAAAATAGCTTTCCAAGGTTAATAGCCGATCCGCCGTTTGGAAAGATCCTTTGAGATAAAAACTCTTTTTACCCCAAAGGATCAATTCCCTTTCTTCTTTTACCCGATAGGATTTTCCTGTCGCCAGGTAATAGATACCTTCCAAAGCATTGGTTTTTCCCTGTCCGTTAAGGCCAACAAGCAGGTTTATTCCTGTTTGCAATTCAATTGTTTGCTCCGCATAATTGCGGAAATTATGCAGCATATAATTACTGATTTTCATCGCTTTTCCGATTAATTATTTAATTACGCAGAGGAAGAACCAGACACAAATAGTCGTCATTGTTTTCCGGTCGGAAAACACAGGGACTATAGGACCCGGAAGTTTCTAAAAGAACATTTTCAGTCTCGATTACTTTAAGTAAATCAATAATATATTTAGCATTAAAGGATATTGCTACATCTTCCCCGTTCTGTTCAATTTCAATTTGTTCGGAGATTTTCCCCAGTTCAGAATACTGATTTATACTAATCATGGAGTTTTCTATATTAAAGCGCACTGTATTTGTCTTTAAATAGTTATCTCTTGATAAGAGAGACGCCCTTTCCACAGTATCCAATAATTTACGGGTATTAATAAAGAGCTTGGTATTGCAGGACTGAGGTATAACCTGCTTATAATTAGGAAATTGCCCTTCAATTAGACGGGTTAAAATTTCTATACTGCCAAAGTTGAAAATAACTCTGGCTTTGCTAACTTTGATAGCTAAGATCTCCTCGTCTCCCACCAGCCTATAGATTTCCTGCATGGTCTTAGCTGGAATTATCCCGCTGAAATCTTTTTCATTCCCACTGAGTAAGGCTTTGCTATAAGCCAGCCTATGGGTATCGGTACCTACCAAGGAAATCCTTTCTTTTTCTATCTGAAGGAGTAACCCGGTAAAAACAGGCCTGGTTTCTTCTACTGCACAGGCGAAAACAGTTTGTTTGATCATATTTTTAAATACTTCTACCGGAAGGTTAATAATCTCAGGCGAGGGAATATCTGCTATTTCCGGGTATTCTTCCGGGTCATAACCATTAAGTGCAAAATGGGATTCGCCATAGTAGATATTGATATTATGGTCCGTACTCTCAATGCGAATTTCCGAATCAGGCAGTCTCCTAACAATTTCCGAGAAAAGTCTGGCCGGAAGAACTACCTCGCCTTCTTCCTGAACATTAACCGGCACTAGACAGCGTATCCCTATTTCTAGATCAGTAGCTTCAAACCAAATCCCTTCTTGAACGGTTCGAATTTTAATTCCCTGCAAAATAGGCAGGGTGCTCTTAGTTGAAACAGCTCTCTGCACAGTATTAACGCCGGTAAGTAAATCCTCTTTAGTACAAAAGATTATCATCTTAACCTCCTATGCTCCCCTTAGAGCCACCCTGGGAGCTCCCATGGTAGATTGTTTGTTAATTTATTTAACTGGTTCTAATTTTGCCTAATTATTAATATGATATTAATTTAGTAGTAATAGTAGTAGTATGAGTTTGCTAAATGTGGATAAATGTTTCACAGCCGCTGGTTTCCTTAATTTTCTCTAGGGATAAAATGTAGAAAATCTTGTGGAAAGGATTAGCTTTTATCCACTTTTTGAGATCTGCTTGTTCGTAAAACTTTCTACTATTTAAATTAAAGAGCTTTAATTTTGGTAATAATATCATTAATACTTCTTTCGATAAAAGGGTCATTTTTCTTTAGCTCATTGATCTTTTCACAAGCGTGGAGAACGGTGGTATGATCCCGGCCGCCAAACTTTTCACCAATTTGGGGTAAAGACATGTCTGTTAATTCCCGGCATAAATACATAGCTATTTGCCTGGGAAAAGCTATTATTCTGGTTCTTTTCTTTAATTTAAATTCTTGGACAGGCATTTTGTAATGCTCAGCAACAACCTTTTGGATCATATCAACAGTGATTATTTTTTGGCTTTTCTGCGGCAGCATATCTTTTAAAATCTCTTCCGCCAGGCTTATGGTAATGTCTTGATTAGTAAGCATACAGTAAGCAGTAATTTTACTTAAAGCACCCTCTAACTCTCTGATATTGGATTGGATTTGGCTGGCAATAAAGTGATTAATCTCATCCGGAACATTAAAATTTTCCAATTGGGCTTTTTTCCTGAGAATAGCAATCCGGGTTTCATAATCGGGAGGGTTAATATCGGTTGTTAAACCCCACTCAAATCTGGAACGCAGTCTTTCTTCCAAGGTAGGGATTTCTTTGGGCGGACGGTCCGAAGATATAATGATTTGTTTGTTAGCTTCATAAAGAGTATTGAAGGTATGAAAGAATTCCTCCTGGGTACCTTCCTTACCAGCTAAAAATTGAATATCGTCAATTAATAAAACATCAATTTTGCGATATGTATTGCGGAATTCAACCTGTTTTTCGTAGCGGATAGAATCAATCAATTCATTAGTAAATTGTTCACCGGTTACATAGAGAAGTTTCAAAGAGGGGAAATTTCTGGTTATAACATGACTGATCGCATGCATAAGATGGGTTTTGCCCAGACCGCTTCCTCCATAAAGAAATAATGGATTATAAGACTTAGCCGGTGATTCGGCTACCGCTAAAGCAGCAGCATGGGCAAAGCGGTTACCGTTGCCGATTACAAAAGTGTCAAAAGTATATTTAGGATTTAAAGAGTGTGATAAGGTTCCAAAATTTAAACCATTAAAATGAAAAGGCATCCCCTCAGAGGATTCTTGATCAGCCACAAATTCTATAGTTACCGGTGCATTTAAATAATTTTGCACAGTTGCTTTAATTAAAGAAGCATACCTGTTAACCAGCCAATCTTTAGCGAATTCATTGCAAGCACTGATTGTGAGCTTATTATTGGAGAAATCAATCAATTTAGTAGAAGAAAGCCAAGTATCAAAACTTGGTCTTGAAAGTTCACCCTTTAATTTTTCCAGGATGTTTTCCCAGAAAGCATTTAAGTAAACCGAATTAGGAGACATTTTAAACCTCCGTTTTTATAATTAAAATGAGCTTACTTTCTTTGTTGATAACTCGAAATTTTGGGGATAAAATAGATAAGCAGTTAAGGCAGATTCTAACCTCAACTGTAAACTTATCATAACAAGTTTTCCAATGGTTATCAACAGAAAATTGAAGACTTAAATGGCTAGACGGGATATAGAAGATCGTGATTTACTGCTTATTCACACTTAATTAACAACTTTTTAACTAAAACTTCTTAAATCTAACCAAATTTTTACTGATGTGAAACATTTTAAATAATTGGTGTTATTGCCGGAAGCGGCCTTAATTCCTTGACACGATAAATTTACTTAGAGTATAATTTTCTGTAGTCTCTTTTTATATTCGATGTATCATTGGTGGTCATTAAGGGGGTGTTTGCTTTGAAGAGGACATACCAACCAAAATCCCATCGTCATAAAAAAGTCCATGGTTTTTTAGCCAGAATGAAGTCTGCTGCCGGAAGAAACGTATTGAGACGCCGCCGGTTAAAAGGTCGTAAGAAACTGACAGTTTAGGGCCGCATCTAGTGTGGCCTTTTTTCTACAGGGCCAAACAGTTGACCTTAACATAGTTCGGGAGGACGCTATGCTGCCGAAAACCTATAGGATGCAAAATAAGGCCAACTTTCAGACTGTTTTTGCTAAAGGTAAAAGTTATGCTTCGAAACATGTAGTCATTTATATTTTTAAAGGGTTGCCGGCAAAATACGGGATAATTGCCTCCAAAAAGATAGGTAATGCTGTTAAACGAAATCGTGCCAAAAGATTGTTGCGCGAAGTTATTCGCTTAAATCAAGCCGGTTTAACTGTTAATTGTCAGATGATTCTCATTGCGCGGACATTTATTAATGGTGCTGCATTTCGCGAGGTGGAGAAGTCTGTCCTCTATATTTGGAGAAAAGCTGGAATTTATCATGGGGAGAATAGTTAAGTTCTTAGAAAGATTCCTTATAGGGCTGATTTGCTTTTATCAGAAATATATTTCACCTCTTAAACCGCGTACTTGCCGGTTTTATCCAACTTGTTCGGAATACGCTTTGCAAGCGATAAAAAAATATGGGATACTAAAAGGGACTGGGAAAGCGATTATTAGGATCTTAAAATGCAATCCTTTTCATCCCGGAGGGTATGATCCTGCTTAAGGAGGGTTTTTGTGAGTACAGTCGTTCAAGGAATGACTACGTTCTTGGTTTGGTTGTTTAATCTGGCCTCAATGATCGGTTTGCCGTACTATGGTGTGGCAATAATTATGTTTACAATAATAATGAAGGTTTTGACTTACCCCCTAACCTGGAAGCAAATGACTTCCATGCGCAAGATGACTGCCTTGCAGCCCAAAATGAAAGAGCTGCAAAAGAAATATGGCAATGATAAAGCCAGACTTAATCAAAAGGTAATGGAATTATACAGTAAAGAAAAAGTCAATCCTTATGCGGGCTGTTTGCCAATCCTAGTTCAGCTTCCTATTTTATGGGCTTTTTATCGGACTTTATTTGAAATGCCGAAGACTTTAGGGCTACAGGGAACCGAACCTTCAGTCTGGTTTTTAGGGTTTAATATTACCCAAGCTTATGGTTTTGCTTTGGATTATCATTTGCTTCTACCCATTTTTGCCGGTCTTAGCACTTATCTGATGACCAAAGTATCTGTAGCGACTACTCCTAAAACCGGTTCTGCACCGGCCGGAGCTGAACAGACTCAAAAGTTCATGTATATTTTCATGCCTTTTTTCTTGGCTTATATCGTAGCTACCCTCCCATCCGGCTTGGGTATTTATATTTTGACTATGAATATTGTTTCTATAATTCAGACAGTTTACATTAACAAAAAGTTAGCCGCCGAATTAGCCGGGGCAAATGCCGCACAAGCTGAAGTAAAGCCCGCAACAACTAAGCAAGTAAAGCCTGAAGTGGAAAAAGGTAAGAAAGCTAAGGAACAAAGCGCTAAAAAAGCTAAAGAAGATAAGAGTAAGAAGCAAATTAAAGGTAGAAAAATTGTTCAAAGGAAGAAAATCAGTAAAGAGGAACTCAAAAAACTATAAAAATTTCACTGGAGGGGTAACCAATGAAGGTAGCTGAAAAAACCGCTAAAACATTGGAAGAAGCTATCGAGGCCTGCCTGGTGGAACTTGGTGCCAAGAGAGATCAGGTAACCATAGAAGTATTGGAGGAAGCAGGAAAGAAGGGTTTGTTTGGATTATTTGGCACTAAATTAGCCAAAGTTAGAGTCAGTTACGAGGATGATCCTGGAGTTTTAGCCTGTAATTTCTTAGAAAAACTTACCGCAGCTATGGATGTTGCGGCTGGTTTTGAAGTATTTCGCCGAGAAGAACAGATAACTATCAATATTACCGGTTCGGACTTAGGAATACTTATCGGGCGCCGGGGTGATACCCTGGAGGCCATTCAATTTTTAACCAATCTGGCCGTTGCTAAGAAAATTGCCGACCGTACCCGTATTATTATAGATGTCGAGGGCTATAGAAAAAGAAGAGAAGAAACTCTCATTAAGTTAGCCAAAAGGCTGGCTGAAAAAGTCAAAAGAACAGGTCATCGGATTGTCTTAGAGCCTATGAGCCCTCAGGAAAGAAGGATTATTCATACTGCTTTGCAAAACGAATATCGAATTACAACTTTTAGTGAAGGTGAAGAGCCTCACCGCAGGGTTGTTATTTCTTTAAAACGCAATGCCTCTTAATGCAATTAGAAAACTTGGCTTTTTTGGTCAAGTTTTTTTGTTTTTATAGGCCAAAGAAATTTTGCTTTAATTTTGATCTTTAGTATACTATAGATTTAGGAAGTTATTAAAGTTTTGTATTCATGGAGTGAATTGGGAATGAATGATGATACCCTGGATACTATTGTAGCTTTGGCTACACCACCGGGGGAAGGGGCTATCCATCTAATCCGCCTAAGCGGCAAACAGGCGGGAAAAATTGTCAAAGATTGTTTTAAACCCCATAATGAATTGAAATGGAAGGCGGATACTTCTTTTACTTTGCACTTAGGTTGGTTCTGTGACGGTGATCTTAAAATAGACCAGGTGCTAGTCGGCAGAATGCTAGCGCCTCATTCCTATACCGGCGAAGATGTCTATGAGATTAATTGCCATGGTGGGATGATCCCGGTGCGCAGAATCATCGAAGCTTGTTTGCACCAGGGGGCACGCCTGGCCGAGGCCGGGGAATTCAGTAAAAGAGCTTTTCTCAATGGCAAGATGGATTTAGTCCAGGCTGAGGCTATAGTAGATTTGATTGCTGCCCGTACGGAGTTATCGGCAAACTTAGCACTGATGCAGCTGGGAGGAAGCCTGTCTTCGCGCATTGATGAAGTGCGGCAAGATATCTTAGATGTCTTGGCCTATATCGAAGCTACTGTGGATTTCCCTGAGGATGAGATTGATGATTTGGCTTTAGCTGAATTATATGAAAAATTAATCAGGGTTAAAGCCAAAGCTGTTGAAATTTTTCAGGGAAGTAAAACAGGTAAAATTATCAGGGAAGGTTTGGCTACAGTGATTGCCGGCCGGCCCAATGTCGGCAAATCAAGTTTACTTAATGCTTTTTTGAAAGAAGAAAGGGCTATTGTTACTGATATCCCAGGAACAACCAGAGATGAGATTCATGAATATGTTAAAGTCGGGGAAGTACTGTTGCACTTGATTGATACGGCAGGAATCAGGGAAAGTGAAGATCCGGTCGAGATGATTGGTATTGAAAGGGCTTGGAAAGCCCTTAATATGGCAGATGTTATTCTTTTGTTATTAGACGCCCTGGAATTAAAGGAAAACAAGCTGACTAAAGAAGAAAGAAATATATTGGAGGAGTACGCCGCTAAGACCATTGTGCTTATCAATAAGATTGATTTAAGGCCCGACTTCCGCTTAGACGAAGCTTTACTTCCAGCGGGAGTACTGGCTTTACCTTTTTCTGTGAAGGAGAGAATAGGCTTCACTGAATTAGAAGACGAAATTGTCCGTCGAGTTTTTGAAGGGGATATCTCTGTTTCCACAGAGCCTCTCCTTTCTAATATTCGGCAAATACAAGCTTTGGAGAATTGTATTCATTCTTTAGAAAAAGCTATTGAAGCAGTTTATGCCAATGTGCCTTTTGATTTAGTTTCGATTGATGTCCGTTCTGCTTTAGAGGAAATTTCTTTAATTACCGGGCACAATGTACAAGAGGATTTACTAGAGACAATTTTCAGTAGATTTTGTATAGGAAAGTAGGCTTAAACTTGGAATACTTTGCAGGTCAATATGATGTTATTGTAGTGGGAGCAGGACATGCCGGGTGTGAAGCTGCTCTTGCTGCTGCTCGTTTAGGGTGTGAAACGCTTCTTGTAACAATTAATATCGATAGGGTTGCGAATATGCCCTGTAACCCTTCTTTGGGTGGCCCGGCCAAAGGGCATCTTGTTAAGGAAATAGATGCTCTCGGCGGGCAAATGGCGCTTGTTGCCGACCAAACATCCTTGCAGGCCAGGATGCTGAATACTGCTAAAGGCCCGGCTGTGCAAGCTCTTAGAGTTCAATCCGATAAGAAAGCTTATCACTGGCAAATGCTCAAAGTTCTTTTTGAACAGCCGCGACTGACTTTAATTCAAGCTCTGGTTGAAAAGCTTTACTTGGTGGGTAACCAAGTTAAGGGAATTATCACTCGTACCGGCGCTCGTTTTGAAGCTGAAAGTGTAGTTTTAACCAGCGGCACCTATTTAAATAGCAGAATAATAATCGGCGAAGCTGTCTATGAGGGTGGCCCGGGAGGAGATATTCCATCTACTGCTCTCTCGCGCCATTTGCGAGAAATGGGCATAGAATTAGGACGTTTTAAAACCGGTACACCTCCTAGAATTCTCAAAAGCTCAGTCGACTTTAGCAAATTTGTTATCCAGCCGGGTGACTCTATTCCGCGTAGTTTTTCTTTTTTGCCCACGGAAAGTATATTTTGGGGGCGTGACCCGCAAAAACAATGGCCATGTTGGTTAGGCTATACAACGCCGGAAACTCATTCCATTATTCGGGAAAACCTCCATCGAGCACCTCTTTTTACCGGCATTGTGGAAGGTATTGGAACTCGCTATTGTCCTTCCATTGAAGACAAGGTTGTTCGTTTTGCTCAAAGAGAAGCCCACCAGATATTTTTAGAGCCGGAAGGGCATAACAGTGAAGAACTTTATGTAGCAGGGCTTTCCACTAGCTTGCCGGAAGAAATCCAGATTAAAATCTTCCGGAGTGTCCCGGGGTTGGAGCAAGTAATAATTCTCCGGCCTGGATATGCTATTGAATATGATTATGTTAAGCCGTATCAACTAGCTTTGACTTTGCAAGTCCGCAGTTGGCCTGGGCTCTTTACAGCCGGACAGTTAAACGGCACTTCCGGCTACGAAGAAGCAGCCGGACAGGGACTTATAGCGGGAATTAATGCGGCCTTAAGAGCTAAAGAGAAAGAACCTTTTCTTGTGAAACGTTCCGAAGGTTACCTTGGAGTCTTAATTGATGATTTGGTTAATAAAGAATTAAAAGAACCTTATCGACTGCTGACTTCCAGGGCTGAATACCGTTTGCTCTTAAGACAGGATAATGCTGATTTGCGTTTAACGGAAAAGGGTTATCGACTTGGTTTAGTAGATGATTTTCGCTGGCAGCGGTTTCAGGCTAAAATAAAACAGCTAGAAGAAGTTAGGCATATTTGGCACACTACTACTTATTCACCAACTAATTCGGATATCCAGGAATTGCTTCTCAAGTTTGGGTCCTCACCCTTAAAGAGTGGAGCTAAAGCTGAGGAATTGATCAAAAGGCCTGAAATCTCTGTGGAAAACCTCCTGGAGCTTTTGCCTGAAATGGCTAATTATGACTATAACATTTTAGAAGAAGCTGCTGTGCAGCTGAAATATAGTGGCTACATTGCCAAACAAGAGGAAGAAGTTAAGCGTTTTATTAAACTAGAAGAAAAACTCTTGCCCCAAGATATTGAATACCAAGCTATAAGGGGCTTATCCAATGAGGCCAAGCAGCGCCTGATAGAGGTACAACCGCGGGATGTCGGCCAGGCTTCACGCATTAATGGTGTTAACCCTGCGGATATTTCCGTACTTCTCGTTTACTTGGAACAAAGACGGAGGAATTCCTTAGATGGAGGAGCATAAGCTGGAGCTAGATTTAAATCTCCAGAAGGAAAAGCTAAGCCGACAGGCCTCACAAGAGCTTAACCTAAAGCTTAGCCCTAAGCAGCTGGAGCAATTTTCAGTCTACACTAAATTAATCTTAGCATGGAATGAACGCATAAACCTTACAGCCATTACCGATCTGGAACAAATTAGGGTTAAACACTTTTTAGATTCTTTAATCTTCGCCAAGAAACTGCAAGAACATTACCCAGAACAGAGAATTTACTTGGCAGATCTGGGGACAGGAGCCGGTTTTCCAGGGATACCGCTTAAAATTGTAAGGCCGGAGCTTGAGGTTGTTTTAATCGATGCCTTGGCTAAGAGAATTAATTTCCTAACAGAAGTGATTGAAACCTTAAAATTAACTGGTATAAGAGCCTACCATGCCCGTGCTGAAGATATCGGCAAAGATCCCGACTTCCGGGAAAGGTTTGATGTTGTTACTGCCCGAGCTGTGGCTGAGTTACCAGTTTTGCTGGAGTACGCTATTCCTTTACTCAAAGTTGGCGGTCGTCTTTTGGCGGCGAAAGGAATGGAACCGGAAAGTGAATTACAGGCTGCGGCTAAGGCCATGCAAATTTTAAATTGTCGCATGGAGCAACTTGATAAGTACAGTTTAGGACAAGGTGCTGATTATCGAGCAATGTTCAGTATTCAGAAGGTAAAGCCTACTCCTGCCAAATATCCGCGTTCGGCCGGTAAGCCAAAGAAAAACCCATTATAAGAAGTTTTTTTGTTAAGCACCTAATTGACTTAAAGCCAAGAACTTTTTTAAGTCCTTGGCTTTTTTTCTTTGATTTGATAGTATAATAAAGTATATAATTATGCTTCGACTTTATTTGGATTTTGGCAGATCTAGAGGGAGGAGATTTGTAAATGGCCAAAATTATTGCCATAGCTAATCAAAAAGGAGGAGTAGCCAAGACAACGACTGCAGTGAATCTTTCTTCTTGTCTCGTGGAAAAAGGCAAAAAGGTTCTCCTTGTTGATCTTGATCCCCAGGGAAATGCCACCAGCGGCAGCGGGATACATAAACATCGCCTTGCACGCTGTATCTATGATGTCATTATTAATGAAGAAGATATTAATAATATCATAGCTGATACCGAACTAAGAAACTTTAAGGTTGCTCCAGCCAGGATAGAATTAGCGGGTGCCGAAATCGAGTTGGTAGCCCAGATCAATCGGGAAGGAAAACTGGCCAATGCTTTAAATGAAATCAAAGATGACTATGATTTCATTATCATAGATTGCCCTCCTTCTCTGGGGTTGCTCACCCTTAACGCTATGTGCGCTGCTACGGATATCCTGATTCCTATTCAATGTGAGTATTATGCTCTGGAAGGCTTAAGCTTACTGATGAATACCTTGGAAAAAGTTAAGAAATCTATTAATCGTGATCTAAAAATCATAGGGGTTCTGCTGACCATGTTTGATGCTAGGACAAATTTGTCCATTCAAGTTGTGGATGAGGTTAAAAACTATTTTCGGGATAAAGTTTTTCGTACAATTATCCCTAGAAATGTCCGTTTAAGCGAGGCACCCAGCCATGGTCAGCCGATTAGCCTCTATGACAGCAAATCTCGGGGTGCTGAAGTTTACAGAGATTTAGCGGAGGAGGTATTGGAACGTGTCTAAGAAAGGATTAGGCCGCGGACTGGGAGCTTTGATAGCTGAAAGGGAAACAGAAAGCGGGCAGATTAAAGAAATTATGTTGGAAGATATTATTCCTAATCCTGATCAGCCCAGGCATGACTTTGACGAACAAAAACTCGAGGAGCTAGCCCAATCTATCAAAGAACATGGTTTACTCCAGCCAATTCTCGTTAAGCCCGAAGGGAACCGCTATCACATTATTGCCGGAGAACGGCGCTACCGGGCAGCTAAGCTAGCCGGGCTGGACAGGATCAGCTGCCTAGTGAGAGAATGCACGGAACTGGAAATGACCGAAAAAGCATTGATTGAAAATATTCAGCGTGATGATCTTTCTCCGGTGGAAGAAGGCCTGGCTTATGCTCGCTTAATGGACGAATATGGGCTCACTCAGGAACAAATCGCCAAAAAGGTCAGCAAAGGCAGACCAACAATTGCTAACCTTTTGCGTATAATTCAACTGCCGCCTGCTGTTCTTGAATATTTAAAAAAGGAACAAATCACGCTGGGACATGCTAAAGTGCTTTTATCTTTGGAAAATACTGAAGAACAATTAGCCTTAGCTCAGAAGATAGCGGAAGAAGGGCTCTCGGTACGGGAGACCGAAGTAATATTACAAGGAATCAGGGAAAAGAAAAAAGAACCTCAGATTCGCAAGGTCAAGAAACCCCAATATGATTCCATGAAAGAGATTGAAGAAAAATTAAGAAACGCTTTTCAAACTAAGGTTGCTGTAAAAGGGAATGAAAGCAAAGGCAAAATTGAAATTGAATACTATTCGAAAGAGGAACTCAACCGCCTCTTGGAAGAATGGCAGATTGAAATGTAAATGTTCCACGTGGAACTTCATCTCTTGAATACTTACAGCCGACTACTAGGCCGATAATAACCGGCTTATGCTCTGCGGAAACTTCTAGAAAAAATATTTCGATATTTTAACCTGCGTATCGGCATAGAGGCAGATGCTAAGTTTAGCTGCCAGCTACTAAACAAACTGAAGGCATGTTTGACTTTGTGCTTAGATAAAAGGTCAAAAAATTAAGATTCAAATATAATGATTCAAATAATAAGATCCAAATATTAAAATTTAAATTACAGTCCCAAATATTAAGATCTCAAATTCTAAACAGTAAACAATCTAGTTTAAGTATTTTATAGCGGAATCATATTATTCGAGGATACTGTATTAGAATAAAAGAGGCTCATTCAAGATGAAGGCTGCTTTCAAAAAATCAACTGCTAATAACATTCTTAGGGTAATGTTCCACGTGGAACATTACCCTAAGAATTGCATGAAGAAAGGAAATAACTGCGATGCTGGGAACAACCGTGAATCTGCTGGCAATTGTTTTTGGGGGGATCGCCGGAATATTATTTGGCAAGGCTTTTCCGGAGAAATTGAAAAATACCTTGATTCAAGGCATAGGATTGACAGTAATTATTATTGGTTTGCAAATGGCTCTAAAAACCAATAATGTTTTAATTGTCATAGCCAGCCTGGTGGTAGGTGGGATAATAGGAGAAACTATCGACATTGAAGAGAGTCTCAATAATCTGGGTCGTCTGTTGGAGAAAAAATTGTCTGGCGGCGGTGAAGGTAAATTCACTAAAGCCTTTGTTACCACCAGCTTAATTTATTGTGTAGGTGCAATGGCTATTGTCGGAGCTTTAGAAGATGGGCTAAATGGTAATCATAGTATTTTGTTTGCTAAATCGGCTTTAGATGGCATTACCGCTATTATTTTTGCTTCTTCCATGGGTGTGGGAGTAATCTTTTCCGCGATTCCGGTTTTTATTTATCAAGGTGGGATCGCCCTATTTGCGGGGCTGCTCCAAGGGATATTGTCCGATCTTGTAGTACTGGAAATGAGTGCGGTAGGAGGATTATTGATATTTGGGATAGGAATCAATATGCTAGGTATTAAAGAAATAAAAGTAGGCAACTTGCTTCCCGGTATTTTTATAGCCGTTCCTTTAGTGCTGCTAACTGAGCAGTTGGGATTCTAACAAGACATGGTAAATTTCAAGTATATGTTAAGGTATAATAATATCTAGGGGGAATTCATTTGTTTAATTCACTTTTTAATGAGCAATTGCTTATCATTCTCATTGCCGGGGTCTCTATAGTTGCTATCCTAGCGATAATTATGACCATTTATCTTAATCGGCGTATGCGCAAGTTTGAAAAAGCCTACATATCTTTACAGACTTTCTTATCCGGAACCAGGCTGGAAGATATTCTGAAAGCTAATCTGCAAGAAGTTAGAGAATTGAGTCAAAAGATCGCTGCTCAGGATTCCAGACTGACTCTAGCTGAAAAGAAACTCCGCAGTGGGATTGACCGGGCGGAGTTGGTTAGATTTAATTCTTTTGACAATATGAGTGGTGATTTAAGCTTTGCTTTGGCTTTGCTTAACCAAGAAGGTACCGGCGTGATGCTGACAGGAATTCATAGTATTGAAGAGTCCAGGGTCTATGCTAAGACTATTAATCAAAGCCAAGCTAATGTCAAACTGAGCAAAGAAGAAAAAATGGTTCTCGAAAGAGCCAGCCAAGGTATTAAGATTTAATTTGCCGAAGGGCAGGCCGCTATCTTACACTTTAAATGTGATATTATTGAAATAACAACGATAAAATAGATTGCAGATAGCTTCCGACATTTGCCAGACCAAGTTTAGGCGAGTGTTCTGCAAAACCATATACTGCATAAAACCGTTAATGTTGACAATGCCGGTCAGGTGGATTTCGCCTACTTCCGGCAAATCTTTTTTTACGGCGGTACCCGGTTTTAAAGCTCCCTCCGCCAGGGTAATATAGCCTACAGATTCGAGCCGTCCGAGGCAAGCATCAAGGGCAATTATATAAGGGTTGGGAAAAGTTCTATAGATATCTTCCAGGGTAGCTTGCAGGTTTTCGGCATGCACAGGATTTTCCAAGGTCCCAATTACATAAAGGCCAGGAAGGCCTTTTTCTAATATTTTAGTGCCCGTCAGCGGACCTAAGGAATCTCCGGTCGAACGGTCGGTGCCAATACACAAGAGGATAACTTGTCTTCCCCGGGCAGTAAGCAAGTACTTTCTTAATTTTCCTTCAAGGTTGGCTAAACCTGTTAGATCTTGATAATGACTGCGAATATCCCGTTTTTCACTAAAAAGAGAAAGTGGGTTCATTCTCTTCCTCCATACGATGTTGCTCATTTATTTTATTGCCAAAAACAGTAACCTTTATGCGTCAGAGGCCCTGGTGAAATCTCTAATTGAATAAGTTTTGGCAATACTTCATAATAGAAGCAAAGACTTCTCTCCCCGTCACTTGAGGGCGAGAGGTACTTTATGGAGCAAAGGGGGAGCCAAAATTTTTGCTTAGACCATAGAAGATATCTTAATTATGTTGGGGGAATGAAGAATGAACGGCAATTATCTAATAATAGGGACAGCCGGCCATGTTGACCATGGGAAAACGATGTTAATACAAGCCTTAACAGGCATCAACACTGACCGCCTCAAAGAAGAGCGGGATAGAGGAATATCTATTGAACTGGGGTTTGCTTATTTGACTCTGCCCGACGGCCGGAAGGCGGGAATTGTTGATGTTCCGGGGCATGAAAAATTTGTCCGGCAGATGGTTGCGGGAGCGGCCGGCATGGATATAGTCCTCCTGATAGTTGCTGCAGATGAGGGTGTTATGCCCCAAACGCGGGAGCACCTCGATATTCTGAACCTTTTGCAAATAGAGAAAGGTATTGTGGTTTTAACTAAAATTGACCTGGTTGATAAGGAGTGGCTAACTCTAGTTGAGGCAGATATCAGAGAAAACTTAAAAGAGAGTCCGCTGGCCAATGCTCCTTTTTGCCGAGTATCTTCTGTAACCGGTGAAGGGATTCCCGAACTGCGGCAGGCTATCGTCGAGGTTGTGGCGACGGCGGAAACAGGTAAAAAGAACCTACCGGCCAGAATGCCGATAGATAGGGTTTTTAGCCTCCAAGGGTTTGGCACCGTAGTAACCGGCACTTTATACAGCGGTTTATTGGAAAAGGGTCAGGATGTTCTGCTCGGACCTGGCGAAATCCCGGTGAAAATCAGATCTATTCAAGTTCATGGTGAACAAGTAACGCAAGCTACGGCGGGGCAAAGAGCCGCTATTAATATCAGTAATTTAAGTGTTAAGGACATTAAACGCGGTTCTAACCTGGTTGTTCCAGGTCATTATCAAGCCGGGCAAGTTTTGGATGTGGAGTTATACAATTTAGCCGGCGCAAGACGAGCTATTAAACAGAGGCAGAGGATTCATTTCCATTTGGGCACAGCAGAAACGACCGGCAGGATTCATCTTTTAGAACAGGAGGAATTATTGCCGGGGAAAAAAGCTTTAGCCCAAATTATCCTAGAAGAACCTCTGGTGGCTACTTACGGTGATCGGTTTGTGGTTCGTTATTACTCTCCGGTGATTACAATTGGCGGAGGAAAAGTTCTAGGAGTAGCAGCGGCTAAAAGAAAGAGGTTTAAGGAAAAAGCAATTGCTGATCTGCGCCTCCTAGCCGAAGGCCGCAAGCATGAGCTAATTGCCCTGGAATTAAAGTATCCTTTGACCAGGGAGGAGCTGAAGAAAGCCTGCGATGCAGGTAGAGATGAAATTAATCAGGTTTTGCATGAATTGGAGGCAGCGGGCAGATTAATAAGTTTGAGTGCAGAGGGTTCAGACTACTTCTGGCTGAAGGAAGCGGCTTTAGCGTGGGGAAACAAAGCTTCCGCCGAAGCTGCCCGCTTTCAGAAGCAGTTTCCTCTGCGCGGAGGGATAAACCGTGAGGAGTTAAAGAAAAAGTTGGGGATGGCTATTCCTTTAAAAAATTGGCAACTCCTTTTGGAATGGGCGGCCAGTAATGGTTTTCTCCGGTTAACCGGCAACCAAGTTGAGGCTTTACCGGAGATCCCCCTGCCGGAGAACATCCGCAAAGTGCTTGAAACCCTCAAGGCGCTTTGGGACAAAGCGGGCTTAAACCCACCTGCTTGGCAGGAAGGAATGAAGGCCTGTGGCCTAAACCCCGCTAATAAATCCGGGAAAACTCAGGGGGGTGGCCAGGAAAAGTTTCAAGAAATGGCTGCTTACTTGGTAGCCAAGGGATTTTGGCTTAAGATAGGCGAGAATTATCTGGCTGCGACGACGGTTGCCCGGGCTAAAAACCTTTTGGAACAATATCTGCGAGAACAACAAAAGGTTACGGTAGGCGAAGCCCGGGATCTTTGGCAGACATCCCGTAAATTTGCTCTGCCTCTCTTGGAATATTTTGATGCCATTCGCTTTACAAAACGCCAGGGAGACGTGCGAATCCTGGCCGATCCCAGTCCCTAATACCGGGGTTAGTGTGCTCCGGGCGTGCTTTCATAAATTAGCTCATACTTGGAATTGGCAGTTCGATATAATTTGCTTACAGTTTCATCCACTAAGGATCGGGGGTCTTGGGGCCAGGCAAAGCTGACGGCAATTCCGCAGCTGGCGCTTAAAGTGCGGGGTACAGGTAAAATTTCCACCGGGATCTCCAGTTGAAGGAGTTTTTTACGGAATTTAACGGCAGCTGTCGTAGAAGAAAATAAAGCTAGGTAGTTCATAAACGTCGGATCCTTTCTAGAAAAAATCTTAGCTTAGAAACAATCTAATTATTATCTTTTAAGAGTTTAATATCAAGCTTGCTGGGCAGACCTCTATAATCAAAAACGCTTTATGTTCTTAGTATATTCAAGCTTGGACCTAAAAGCCAATTTCCAGGATGACTGCCGGCAGTGTTTTCTTGAAAGGATAACCAGGCTAAATCTTGCATAGGGTTTATTAAAACGCAGGGGGTTAAAAGGATGAGAAAAACGAAAATCATTACTTACGCATTTGTCGCGCTGGTCTGCTTGGCTTTAGTAACCGGCTGCAGCCCTAGCGCTCCGGCACCGCGAGAAGCCGAGACGATTAAAATCGGCGGCATTTTCGAAATTACAGGGGATATGGCGGAATTTGGAATAAAGGGCGAGAATGGCGTTAAACTAGCTATTCGAGAAATCAATAATAGCGGCGGTGTCCTTGGCAAACAAATCGAATACGTCGGAGCTGACAATAGGTCTGATGCCGAAGAGTCAAAAGTTGCTGCGACCAAGCTCATTATTCAGGATAAAGTCGTCGGCATCGTTGGTCCAATGACAAACTTAAATACCTTGGCAGTAATTCCCGTTGTAAGTGAAAACAAAATTCCCTTGATTACCCCGACAGGAACTAATACAATTCTCACCGTAAACGAAAGAGGTGAATTAAATGAATGGATATTCCGCGCCTGCTTTATTGATTCTTTTCAGGGAGAGGTAGCCGCTAACTTTGCTTTGGATACTATTAAAGCTAAAACCGCAGCTTTAATAATTGACCAGAAAGGCGATTATGCGAAAAGTTTGGCTGCAAGTTTTAAGGAAATTTTTGAAGCAGGCGGCGGCAAGGTTGTAGCTACTGAACAATATATTGCTGGGCAAGATAAAAACTTTTATAACATTTTAACCAGAATCCGGGCTGAAAATCCCGATGTGATCTTTGTACCAGGTCATTATAACGATTCAGGATTCATTGTGAGGCAAGCCCGAGATTTAAAGATTCAAGCTGCTGTGCTGGGCGGGGATCTTTGGGGAACAGGCCCAATAGCTGATGTTGCTGGAGCAGAAGCTATGAATAATACTTATTATGTTGATCATGTTGCAGTTAATGACCCTGAACTGGCGGACTTTGCTGCAGCTTATAAGGCAGAATATGGCCAAGATATAGACAGCTTCGCCACTTTAGGCTATGATGCAGCTAAATTATTGCTCGCTGCCATTGAAAGAGCGGGTAACACTGATGCGGAAGCAATCAAAAGAGCTCTGGAGTCTACTTCCGGATTTAATGGTGTCAGCGGCGAAATCAATGTGGATCCGGCTACTCATAATCCTAAGAAAAGCGCTTCCATCCAAAAATTTGTTGACGGCTTAAAAGTATTTGCAACAAGGGTTGATCCATAATAACGGTTCAACATTAATTACTCGAAGAAAAGGCTTTGCTTACTGGTCAGCAACTGCTATTTTTCCGGTATTTGAATTAAGGAGGTAATGTGCTAAAATTATATTTAGTTCCAAAGGGGGATGTATGGCGGCTGGTGCCGTTCCCGGACTTCAAATCCGTGTGTCGGGGCGCAGAACGTTCCGAGGTGTGTTCGATTCGCACACGTCCCCGCCATTCCTCTTACTGGAGGGAAACACTTGAATACTTTTGATATTGTAGTACTTGTCCTCCTGGCTCTGGGCGGCTTTGCCGGCTTCCAGAAAGGGCTTATCACCGGGTTAGCTAGATTTATCGGCAAGCTGGCAGCCCTTGGGATTGCTGTTCTCTTTCATAAGGATTTTTTGCAAGCTGTGGAACCATTCTTAGATTTTAGAGCGCTAATTGAACCTAAGATTGGTTCTTTTTTGGCGGCGATTCTAGCCAGCAAGGTGACTTTTGGCGGCCAATTCGGCGATCCAGGGACTTTGGTGGAACCGGCAATAGCTGAGGCTACCGCAGTACTTACCGACTATGTCTTAAAGATCAGCTCGCTCCTGCTTTTATTTTTGCTGGCTGTATTAGCAATTAATATCCTCATTGCTCTAATTATCACCCCTTTAGCTAAATCCTTAAGTTTTGTCAACCGCGGGGGCGGCTTTATTTTGGGAATACTAGGTATGCTGTTTGGACTATGCTTGTTTATCGGCCTGCTTATGCCTTTTATTACAGCAGCAGATTTCTTGAATACCGGTAATTCTCTGGTTTATCCTTGGCTGTGGCGGGGATATGAATTAGTCAAAAGTCTGGTTGCAGCTCTGGCCGGGGATATTTTTAAGAATCCCCTGGATGCTTTTCCTGCTTTTACAGGCACACCACTCTGACCAAGAGCAGAAATGCTTTGAGAATAAATTTTAGCAAGATAGGTAGGTAGCCAATGAATTTGAATATCGGAGATATTGTCCGTCTGCGTAAAGCGCACCCCTGCGGCAATAACGAATTTGAGATTAAGCGTACGGGGATGGATTTTCGCATCGAATGTTTAAAATGCGGGCATCAGACTTGGATTACCAGAACTAAACTGGAGAGAAACATTAAAGAAATCCTGCCGGCTTCTTCCCAGAACAAGGAATAAATGTTTAAGCTGAAGTTCACAGCCTTGTCTTGGCGAGAGGCCGAAAGTGCTGAGCGATTCCGCAAGGCTTAACAGGCAAATTTCGACAGGCAAAATAAAGAAAGTAAAAGAAAGCAGAAGGAATTGCATCTTAATGAACAAAATGCTATAATTCTAAGATGTATCAGATTACTAGTCCCTGCTCTACACCGGCTGTAGGGCTTAATCCGAGGGGAGGTGCAAATATGCAAGCGTACGAAGTAATGTACATTATCAGACCGGATCTCGAAGAAGAAGCCGTCAAAGCAAACGTTGATAAGTTTGCTGAAGTCGTTAATGCCAACGGAGGAACAGACCTTAAGGTCGATCTCTGGGGCAAGAGACGCCTGGCTTACGAGGTCAAAAAGTTCAAAGAAGGCTTTTATGTCCTGATGAACTTTAATGCTGAAGCTCGTACGGTTGAGGAACTGGAAAGGCTGATGAAAATTTCTGACGTCGTTATCCGTTTCCTGACAACCAAAAATGATTAGTTAAGCGGAGGGGTTAAGAGTGTTAAATCGTGTTGTCTTGATAGGGCGCTTAACCAAAGACCCGGAATTACGTTATACCCAGAATGGAATAGCCGTAGCCTCTTTTACTCTGGCTGTGGACAGGAATTACAAGAATGCCCAGGGTGAGAAGGAAACTGACTTTATTCCCTGTGTTGTCTTCCGGCAATTGGCCGAACTATGCGCCAATTATTTAGCTAAAGGCAAATTGGCGGCTGTTGACGGCAGGATCCAGGTTCGCTCTTACGACGGCCAGGACGGTCAGCGCAGATGGGTAACAGAGGTCTTAGGCGAAAATGTCAGGTTTTTAAGCCCCAAAGACAGCACTGCCGGCTCTTCAATCCCATCGGCAGCCTCTGATAGTTTCAGCTCTTTTGCTCATGAAGTAAGTCTTGATGACGATATACCATTTTAGTTGGAAAGGAGGGGCGTTTAATGGCTAACGCGCCTACTAAGAGAGAACGGGGACGCCGTCCGCGTAAAAGAGTATGTAGTTTCTGTGTGGATAAAGTGGAGTCCATTGATTATAAAGATACCCAAAAGCTGCGCAAGTATATTACCGAAAGAGGCAAAATTCTGCCTCGCAGGATATCCGGCAATTGCGCTAAACACCAGCGTCAAGTAACGATTGCAATTAAACGGGCTCGCAATATTGCGCTGTTGCCCTACATTATTGATTAACTTTCAAAAGGGAGCACGCTCTCGTAAGGAGCCCATGCTCCTTTTTTTTATAGAGGGGGTAAAAGAAGTGGAATCTCTGGCGGTCGATGTGATTAAATCATCAAAGGCTATCGAAGAGCTCAAAGTGGAGCTCTTAAAGGCGCAATGGCAAGTTCAGGAAGCTCAGCTTAATGCCTCTGAGGAGCAAATTTTAAGCGGTATGGCGAGGCTGGTGGGGTTAAGTTATTTGCTGGCTCGCCGGTTAGGTTTTGATTTTTCCAGGCTGGATAGGGTATTATATAAAGAAATGGCTCTCTGGCAAAGGGAAGACTATCTCAATTTAGAAACGGAATGGGGAGATTTAAGTCTGCTGCTTGGCTATTTAGTGCCTGAGGAAGACTGATAGAGGTGTAGATTCAAATGTATATTAGTGATAAGGATGCTTTGCAATATGCATCCCGCTTGCTTTTACTTCTCGTACCCTTTTTTTCATCTTTGTTTTCTACTTGGAGTTGGCTGATAGAGATTCTCCTTCTCCTGGCTGTCTTTATCCACAGCCGGGGCTCAGGCTTGCGCCCTACAGTCCTTTATCTAGGGTTGGGGTATTTGGCTGCGTTTATTCCCGCCGGGATAAACGGCCTTAGCCAGCTGGGGTTTACTCCCTGGGCTGGAATTGTCTTTCTCGGCTTGCTGGCTAAAGGGGTAAGCTTTACGCAGAGTATTTTTGGGGGTCTTATGACGGCGGCTTTTTTAAGTGCGGCCCCTGTTATCCCTGCCTTAGACGAAATGCTGCGGCCGGAAATAATCGAAGGCAATATCCAGTCTATCCTGCAGTTCTACGAAAAGCAGGGTACCCTTAAAGCTTTGCAAGAACAGGGGATTTCCTATGCTGAACTGGAAAGATATTTGCATTTGGCAATGCCGGTCTACTACCAGCTTATGCCGGCTTTTGCCGGCGTTATCGGGATGCTGGAACTGGGAACGGCTTACTTGGTTATCAGGTTTTCTCTAAAGAAAATTCGCAAAACCGAACCATTCTCGCATTTTAGGTTACCCTGGTACTCAGTCTGGTTTACGATCAGCGGTCTGGCTGCGTACTTAGGCGGTGATTATCTGGGGGTCGAAGCCCTAAAGATTGCCGGGCTGAACCTCATGGTGGTAATGGCCGCTCTCTCCCTAGTGCTGGGTTTCTCCAGCCTCGCGTATCTCTTCAAACACCCTAAGATGCCCAGGCTGCTGATTTGGCTAATTATTTTAGCGGGAGTATTCTTCCCTTACTTCTTATTAGGCGGGCTGGTGTTTGTCGGCTTATTTGATCCTGTACTCAATACAAGGCGGATTCCCGAAAAAAGTGAGGGGGGCAAACAATGAAAGTAATTCTCAAAGAAGATGTTAAGGCTTTAGGAAAAAAAGGCAAGGTCTGCGAGGTATCCGATGGGTATGCCCGCAATTTTTTGATTCCCAGAGGATTGGCGGTAGAAGCAACTCAAGGGAATATTCAGGATTTAGCACATAAGCAAAAACTGGAAGACGAGCGTAAAAAGAAAGAAAAAGATCAGGCTCTTAAGCTGGCGGCGCAAATCGAAGGAATGGATGTAGCTTTAAAGGTTAAGGTTGGCGAGAAGGGAAGACTTTTCGGCTCAATTACCAATAAGGAAATAGCTGAAGTATTAGAAAAAGAATATGGAATCAAACTAGATAAGAGAAAAATAGAAGTCAAAGAACCTATCAAAGCTATCGGGGAGCATAGCGTCACCATCAAGCTCCATCCTGAGGTTAGCGGCAGCCTCAAGGTCAGGGTGGAAGCAATTAGCTAATACGCACAAGGAAGTGGCTGCATGAAAGGCTTATTGAAGAAATATCTCCAGAAAACCGCAGTTAGTGAGAATGAAGGTACGGAAGAACAGCTGAAATTAGAAATCGATGCCTTATATGTGGTATTATCCAATCTCTACGGGTCAGACAAATTGATTCTCAAGGCCAGTAAACTGGAGGCTTTAAGCTTGATGCGCTCGGATAATCTGGGCGAAAGAGTTCTCGGCCTGCAGAAGCTGGTTAAAGACGACCCTACGGATAAGCCCGTACCTCCTGTGGAAAAAATACCGGAAATTCTGGCGGAAATAGAAGAAAATATAGCAGAGTTTGTGGCGAAGCGTTCGGTGGAGGACAGGCTTAATCAAGCAGTAGCTGAAAAGATGCAAGAGCGCCACGAAGAGTATGTTAAAGAAATAAAGACCCAGGTTTTAAAAGAAAGCGGAGGCCCGGAAAGCGCCCAAACCTTGAAAAAACTTGCCCAACTAGAAAAGATGAATGCTAAAAAGCCGGTGTCTAAGGCTGTTGAAGTCTTAAGACCACAGGCCCCGGAGGAGATCATCGGCCAGGAAAAAGCCCTGCAAGCCTTAATGGCCAAACTGGCAACTCCTTTTCCCCAGCATATTCTGATTTACGGCCCCCCGGGAGTAGGTAAGACTTCCGCCGCCCGGGTAGCTTTGGAAAAAGTAAAAAGTTTGCCTAATTCTCCTTTTAGTGAGGAGGCCCCTTTTATTGAGGTGGACGGCACTACTTTGCGCTGGGATCCGCGGGACGTAACCAATCCCCTCTTAGGCTCGGTCCATGATCCAATTTATCAGGGAGCTAAGAGGGATTTGGCGGAAACCGGAATTCCTGAACCGAAATTAGGGCTGGTTAATGATGCTCACACCGGTGTTCTCTTTATTGATGAGATTGGCGAAATGGATACCATCTTACTAAATAAGCTTCTAAAAGTGTTGGAAGATAAAAGAACCTATTTTGAGTCTTCTTATTATGACCCCCATGATGAGCGCATACCCCTCTATATTAAGAAAATCTTTGAGGAGGGAGTACCGGCCGATTTTGTCTTAATCGGGGCGACTACCCGCGACCCGGAGGAATTAAATCCAGCCCTGCGCTCTCGTTGTGCGGAGGTTTACTTTGAACCTTTAGAACCCGTTCACATAGCCAATATTGTCCGGCTCGCCGCCCGTAAACTGGAAGTACAAATTGAAGACAACATTCCGGGGATTATTAGCGAATACGTCATCGAGGGCCGCAAAGCCAACAGCATTTTATTGGACGCCTACGGATTGGCCAGGTTTAAAACAGGCGGGGACAAGGAAGTGGTAATTACCGAAAGCGTTGTCCGGGAAGTTCTGCGCTCAGCCCGCTTAACTCCGTATGTTCATAAAAAAGTCGTTCCCGGTAAAGATATTGGCAGAATACTAGGGTTAGGGGTAGCCGGCTTTTTAGGCTCGGTTCTGGAAATAGAAGTAAAGGTTTTCCCCGGGTTAGCGGGCAAGGGCACAATTCGCTTTAATGAAACTGCCGGTACTATGGCCAGAGATGCGGTCTTTAATGCCGCGGCAGTAATTCGCGGTCTAACGGGGGAAGACCTCAAGAATTATGACCTGCATGTCAATGTTGTCGGCGGTGGCAGGATAGACGGTCCTTCGGCAGGTTTGGCGACGACCATGGCTATTTACAGTGCCCTGAAGGAAAAACCTTTAAGAAGAGATGTGGCCGTAACCGGGGAAATATCCATTCAGGGAAAAGTCAAGCCTGTAGGCGGTATTTATGAAAAAATCTTTGGAGCCAAACAGGCCGGCGTGCAGACCGTGATAATTCCGGAAGAAAATATCTCTGAGGTTCCTTCCGGGCTGAAAGGGATAGAAGTAAGGGCTGTCGAAAATATAGAAGAAGCTTTAAAAGTGGCTCAAGCGGATTAAAAGAAGCGAGGCGAAAAAGAGATGGAGCTGGCTAAAGTTCCTCCCCATAATCTGGAGGCCGAACAAGCCGTCCTAGGCGCCCTGCTGCTTGACCCTCAAAAAGGGAGCGGGGCTTTTGAAATTCTGCAGCCGGAAGATTTCTACCGGGACAGTCATAAAATCATTTATACGGCTATCCGGGATATTTTTGAGCGAGGGGATCCGGTTGATCTGGTTACTGTTGCTGAAAGTTTGAGGGGAACCGGAAGGCTGGAGAGTATCGGCGGGATTAGTACAGTATCGCAAATCGCTGCTTCGGTGCCTTCAGCCGCTAATGTTGAGCACTATGCGCGGATCGTAGCGGAGAAATCCCTGCTCAGGCAGCTGATTAAAACGGGCGGCTATCTTGCGGAGAAAGGCTATGAGGCGGGAGAAGAAGCCTTGAGCCTCCTGGATGAAGCCGAGAGGCTGATTTTGGAAATTTCCCAAAGGCAAACCAAAGAAGGATTTGCTACCATCCGCAGTATTCTCTTAAAAACTTTTGATAAGATTGAATACCTCTACTCGAATAAAGGAAAATTGACTGGGGTGCCGACCTATTTTAAGGAACTTGATCGTCTGACTTCGGGCTGGCAGCCTGCGGATTTAATTATTATTGCTGGCAGGCCTTCGATGGGAAAGACAGCCTTAGCTTTAAACATGGCTCAAAATGCTGCGGTTAGAGCAGGTATCCCGGTGGCTGTCTTCAGCCTGGAGATGTCTAAAGAGCAGCTTGTTCAGCGGCTGCTGTGCTCGGAGGCTATGGTTGACCAGCAAAGAGTAAGAACCGGGGAACTTCTTGATTCCGACTGGCCAAAACTCTCCCAGGCAGTTGGCCCGCTTTCCGAGGCTCCTATCTATATTGATGATACGGTAGGCATCTCCTTAGCCGAGTTGCGTTCCAAAGCCCGCAAGCTAAAAATGGAACAAGGCTTGGGGCTAATAGTTATTGATTACCTGCAATTAATGACTCTGGGGCGGCGCTCCGAGAGCAGGCAGCAGGAAGTTGCGCAAATCTCCCGGGGCTTAAAAGGAGTAGCCCGGGAGCTTAAGGTGCCGGTTATTGCCCTTTCTCAGCTGAACAGGGGGGTTGAGCAGCGCCAGGACAAGCATCCCGTCATGTCCGACCTTTTGGAGTCCGGCTCCATCGAAGCCGATGCTGATGTTATTTCCTTTATCTACCGCGATGAATATTATCATCCGGAATCGGATAAAAAAGGGATAGCGGAAGTAATTATTGCCAAGCACCGCAATGGCCCGGTCGGAACGGTGGAATTGGGCTACCTCAAAGAGTTCACTAAATTTGTTAATTTGGATAAAAAGTATCATACGGCCTAGGTAAAATTTAGGGAGATAGGTGTCGCCGGTGCGGCACTTATTTTAGTTTAGCAAAATATAGAAGTGATCTTACAAGTGCTCTTACGCTAATTGTTGAAAAGTTCGCCGATTATCTGACGCATATAAGAAGTTGGAATAATCAAGACTAACCGGTGTAAAGTTATCTTCTTGGTAGAAAGTCAAGATGCGCTAAGCGGACTACCATCCGAACAATCCAATATGATTTATGCATGCGGAAAACAAGTTTTTTCCTCGATCCCGGCATATATTGTAAAATTATTTTTCTTGACAGCAACTTCCCGATCGTGTAAAATCTTAAATCGTGGTGTGGGCCATTAGCTCAGTCGGTAGAGCACCTGACTTTTAATCAGGGTGTCCCGCGTTCGAGTCGCGGATGGCTCACCATGGCCCCTTGGTCAAGTGGTTTAAGACACCGCCCTTTCACGGCGGTAACACGGGTTCGAATCCCGTAGGGGTCACCATTCTTAATACTCAAAGTTCGTGCTTCGCAGCTTGGCATCAGTTCACGGGTCAGAATAGAATCAAATGCTTCCAATGCTAAATGGAATGCCAGTTCTAACTGCGAAGATCGAACATTGTATCGCGAGTATGCCTCGGTAGCTCAGTTGGTAGAGCAGAGGACTGAAAATCCTCGTGTCGGCGGTTCGATTCCGTCCTGAGGCACCATATTTGCAAGGCTCTCCTGTAGCGTATTACAGGAGTTTTTAGTCCTAGGGATGCGGCCTGAAGCTACTGGGGCTGTTGTTTAAAGCAAAACCTGGCTAACGTTTGAGTTTAAACACGTTTGAGTTTAAAGACTTGACGAAGGTGGCCTGAGCGAATATAATTAATTTTACCTTGTAAAAAGATTACGGGCGGAAGTGGCTCAGTGGTAGAGCATTGGCTTCCCAAGCCGAGGGTCGCGGGTTCGAATCCCGTCTTCCGCTCCATTCAAACCACTTAACCAGTTTGCAGCTGGTTTTAATTAACACCTCTTTTAGGCAGCTTGTTTTACATAATGGTTGGCAGGAAAATTTACCATAGTCCAAGATATTTTAATTTGGCGTAATTGATTCACTTAGCTGTTTAGAGAGAAATAATTCACTAGTTCTTTCTTAGGTCTGGGAAAGACCGAATTAGGTCTGAAGAGGACCGAAAGGAGCTGAAAAAATGGTCTCTAACCCAGGCGGCCGCGGACACCAAACCAAAGCAAAGCCTAGTCTCCTATTGTTAATTTTAGTATTGGTCTTAGCTCTAACAGGGTGCAATACGCTGGAAGATGCCGTAGCAAAAGCTAAGCCTTTAATTCCTAAAGGATATGAACTTGTGCACATCGAACAAGTCAGTGATAACTCCGGTATAGTTTTTTATACTTATGAGAATGAATTAAGCGCCGGCATATTTACCAAACATAGTTTGGGTTGGGATTGGATAGGCAGCAGCATCGGCAAGTTGGTAACCTACCCGGAGGGGCTGCGCTGGCGCTATGCAGACTTGGTGGATAAAGGAAAAAAACAGTATTCCGTATATTATGGCTTCGTTGATAATAAAGATATAGCAAAGATTACAGTTACTACTACTAATGGGAAGACTGCAGAGGGGAAAATAGTAGATACCGAGCAACTTAAGGTTGGCAGGCTATGGTATGCTTTTGTGGATGAACCACAGATACCCTCAGTTAACGCCGATATTGCCGGTTACTCCAAAGACTCCAAGCTCATCTACTTGTTCAGTCAACCCAAAGAAGAAAGTTAGGAGGAAAAATCATGGCTAAACATATTGTAACCGTTATTAAGGGGAATTTGAGCCGCACAATCCAGAGCGGAGGCTGCGGTAAGTGCCAGACTTCCTGTCAATCGGCCTGTAAAACTTCCTGCACTGTCGGCAACCAAGTATGTGAAAAATAACTTGCTGACTTGCTGTAGAGCTCTCTTAAGGACCATGTTGTAAAACAAGGTCCTATTTTATTTTTGGGACTTATTATTTTCTGGCAGCTTAATATTTCCTTTAGCCTGCATAGGCAACAAATGTTATAATAAAACAGGATATTAAGGCCTGTGAAGGGCAAAAGACCAAAATATCTATTAAAAAAATCAATAGGGAAGAGGAAAAGGATGTTAAATCTAGAAAATTACCATATAGCTAAAAATGTTCATTTTTACCGCCATCAAGGCTTAAATATTGCTTATGATGTCAATTCCGGCTCTTTGCACCTCCTGGATGATAAGACTTTCACTTACCTTCAGGAAATAACAGACCTGCAAAATAAAAACGGTCTAAATCCCGCCAAGCCGCTGAACATCCTGGAATGTGCCGGCAGTTTTCTTTCTGGCGCGGAGAAAAAGGAAATACTGCAGGAAATGGGAGAACTGCAAGCCCAGAACTTATTGTTTTCCCCGGAGGTCCCCAAAGTAGAATTAGATTATCCCCAAGAACCTCTTATTAAGGCTATGTGTTTACACGTTGCCCATGACTGCAATCTGCGCTGCCGCTACTGTTTTGCCGGGACAGGCTCTTTTGGCGGGAAGAGGGGTCTGATGAGCGAGGAGACGGGAAAACGGGCTTTGGATTTTTTACTGCAACACAGTGGAAAGAGGCCTCAGTGTGAAGTAGACTTTTTCGGGGGAGAGCCCCTCTTAAATTTTGCTGTAGTGCGGAAGCTGATCGCCTACGGTAAGGAAATAGCCCATAAGGCCGGTAAAACGATGAAGTTTACGCTTACGACCAATGCAGTGCTTTTGGATGAGGCTGTTACTGAGTTTTTGCTTAATGAAGGAGTCAGCATTGTTTTAAGTTTAGACGGCCGGGAAGAAGTTAATGACAAAATGCGCCCTTTTGTTAACGGTCAGGGAAGCTATCAAAGGATTGTACCACAGATTTTGAACTTTATTCAAAAAAGGCCGGACAGCTCGCCTTATGCCGTTGGCCGCTATTATTATGTGCGGGGTACCTATACCCACTATAATCCTGATTTCTACCGGGATGTTCTTCACCTGGCGGATTTAGGCATCAACCGCATCTCGCTGGAGCCGGTTGTGGCTTTAGGCGGGGAAGATTATGCTTTGCAGGAGGAAGATCTTCCTAAAATCCTGGAGAGCTATGATCTTTTGGGGGAGAAAGTCCAGGAATATAAACATAGGGGTAAGGAGTTCTCTTTCTTCCATTTTAACGCCGGCCTGGACGAGGGCCCCTGCCTGCCTAAAAGGTTAGCCGGTTGTGGTGCCGGGAACGGGTATGTGGCAATTTCTCCGGAAGGGGACATTTACCCCTGTCATCAGTTTGTCGGACAAGAAAATTACCGTCTGGGCACCTTGGCCCAACCTGGTGAGAAACTGGATCAGGCTATTAGGGAAAAGTTCCACCGGGCAAATATTTATGCCAAAGAGGAGTGCACCGCCTGCTGGGCACGCTTTGCCTGCAGCGGGGGCTGTCATGCCGCTAATGCGGCTTACAGCGGAGAGTTAACCACAGTTTACCCCTTGAACTGCCTCCTCCAGAAAAAAAGACTGGAAGTTGCTTATTACCTGAAAATTAAAGAGGCACAGGCCAAAGCCTTGTTGGCTAGTATATAATTTAATTTTTCAGCAGTCTCTTAGCTGTCACTTACAGTGTAAATTCTGTACGTTTTCTAATGTATTACCTCCAGGAAAAATTTCTGTGTGTTTTCTCAGGAAAAATTAAAGAATTACTTATATGATTATAAAAGCAAGGAGCAAGGAGGATAATAATGAGCATAGTGCGGACTGTCTGCCCGCTAAATTGTCCGGACTGCTGCAGTCTCCTGGTGGAAGTTAGTACCCGAAGAATTAAAGTCCAGGGAGACCCGCAGGCAGGAGTAAGCGGTTTTATTTGCCCCAAAGGCCGAGCCTTGGGGGACAGCGTGTTCTCTCCCGACCGCTTACTCTATCCTATGTTGAAAAAACAAGAGAGTTGGCAGCAAATAAGCTGGGAGCAGGCTTATAATATCCTAACGGAGAAAATCAGCCAAGCACTGGTACAGGCAGGCCCGCACGCTATTTTGCATTTATTCGATAACGGCCATAACGGGATGCTTAAGGATCTGGATCGCCGTTTCTTTCAAGCCTTGGGAGGAGTGACCGAACCACGCGGCGATATGTGCTGGGGCGCAGGCTATCATGCCCAGCTGAGAGACTTTGGCGCTGTGTACGCCGGCGACTGGGAAGAAATGCTGCACTCTAAAGTCATAATCCTGTGGGGAAGAGATCCGGCCGTTACCAATAAACATTTGATTCCCATCTTACGCCGGGCAGCCGAGCAAGGCACCCATATCGTGGTAATTAATCCTTTGCAAATTAAAAGTACGGTTTTTGCCCAAGAATATATCAGGGTTAATCCCGGAACGGACGGGATCTTAGCTTTAGCCCTTTGTTACCTCATCCTTAGGGAGCGCCGGCTTAATTTTGACTTCGTGAAGGATTATGTTTTAAATTTCGGCTCCTTTGTCACCCTGGTGAGAGAGTATCCTCCGGAAAAGGCAGCAGCAATTACCGGTGTGCCGGTGGAAGTAATGGAGTCCTTGGCCGGCCGCATAGCCCTGGCGGGGCCGGTTATGTTTTACCTGGGCTATGGCCTGCAGCGTTATGTTAATGGGGGCAATACCGTAAGAGCCATAGATGCCTTGGCTGCCTTGAGCGGCAATATTGGCTGTCCTGGCGGTGGGGTTTTCTATGCTCACCAGTACCATAAAGAGCATTTGAATTCCGTTCTCCTTCCCGCGGGAAGCTATCAAAGCCGAACCTTCCCGCACGCGGTTTTAGCGGCTGAGCTGTTAAAAGAAGAAACTTCGCCGCAAATCCAAGTGGCTTTTGTTACCCGTACCAACCCGCTGGTCACTCAGCCGGATACAAACCTCTGGCGGAAGCTTTGGGATTTAATCCCCTTTAAAGTAACTTTGGAACGGCGCTGGAGCGAGACCGCCGCCTTGTCCGATCTGGTCTTGCCGGTTACCACTATCTTTGAGGAGGAAGACCTGCTGGCCACCTCTTGGAGCACCCTGCTTCATTATGCGCAGCCGGTACTAAAACCTCGGGGGGAGGCCAAGCCGGAAGCGCTAATCTTCACGGAACTGGCTCGCAGACTGGGTTTACAGTCTTATTTTCCTTATACTCCTCCGGAGTGGCTGGAGTATATCCTGGAGCCGTGGGGGGAAGCAGGACTTACTCTGGAAAAACTCCGCCAAGGGCCGCTTAGAGCCCCCTATATTCCGCAGGTAGCTTGGGAAGATAAAAAATTTCGGACAAAAAGCGGTAAAATTGAGCTAATTACTAAAGAGGAGTATCTTAATTCTTGGCTAAGCCCGGTAGAAAACTATTTCAGCCGGCAAGGCTTAGGAAGGACTGCAGATGCTGAGCAGGCTGAAGTTATCACTAATAAAACAAACAAAAACATTGTGGACTTTGATTACTATCGAATGCGTAAACAGCAAGGAGATCCCCGGGGCAAAGAAGGCTATTATGTTCTTTTGACCCCTCATCCGGATATGGCTATGCATTCTCAATTTCAGGAAGATCAAGGGTTTATAGCTTACCTTCACCCGCAAACTGCTGCTGGGCATGGAATTCAGAATGGCGAGGACATTATTGTGGAAAGCGAAAGGGGAAAACTTGTGGCAAGAGCTTCGCTTTCGCCTGCTATCCATGAGCAGACAGTAGTCATTCCTGAGGGCAGTACGCTAAAGTCATTAGGAGTTAACTGTTTGATCCCGGGAAGAATGTCTCTTTTAGGTGAAAATACAGCCTACTATGATACATTTTGCCGGATAAGGAGGCGGGAACAGGGTTAAAAAATTTAAAGAAAATAGGATGTCAAACTTATAGACAATAAATCCACAGCCATGGCTGTGAAAGGAGGAGTTCAGTGCGTAAGAAAACTCAAAAATGGGCTGTGGCCATAATTGTTGCCGTAATCAGTATTACCCTGATAGGATCTTCTTTTTATGCCATTTTTTTACCGGACCCGGAGCAAACGGCAGAGATGCAGAATCGACAAGTATTGGAGAATGAATATCAAGACCGGAAGTTAATAGTAGAGGCATTGCACACTAAATTAGAGGAAAATCCTGAGGATACTGCCACTACTCTGGCTTTGGCCGATGCTTATTTTGAAAAATCCAATGTTACCGTCCAGTTAAATATGAATGAGTACCAAGAAGATTTGCAAAAAGCTATTGAGCTTTATCAAAAGGTGCTTCTAAAGAAAGATGATAACATTGTTAGGCTTAAACTGGCTAATTCGGCATTTTTCCTGGGTCAGGCTGATCTGGCAGAAAAGACCTACCAGGAATTACTGGCCAAAGATCCGGAAAATTTGGATGCTCTCTATAGTTATGGCTTATTCCTCTTTTATGAGAAGGGAAATTACCAGCAGGCCGAAGCGAGTTGGCAAAAAGCTGCCGCTTTGACCAACGATGAGCAAGTAAAGAAAAACTTGGAGGAAATGATTGCTTTGGCCAAGGAAGTTGGCAGCAGCGCCGCTGCTGAGGAGCCTGAGAAATAAAGAGCATAGAGAACAAGTAGGTGAAAAGGATGCATCTGGCAACACTGGCCAGTGGCAGTTCAGGCAATTCCATTTTGATTGGTGAAGATAAGAGGAATTTTCTGATTGATTGCGGCATAACGGTTAAAAAACTACTGGCTAATTTAGCCATGATTAATGTCTCCGCCCAGGAGCTGGAGGGAATAATCATAACCCATGAACACTCCGATCATATTCAGGGGGTAGGTGCTTTGGCGCGGCGGCTGAAGATACCCGTCTATGCCACGGCGGGACTTTGGGAAGAGATTGAACCCAAACTAGGAGCCCTTCGACCGGAGCAGAAGGTGGTTATAGCCCAGGAACTTGATTTGGCGGGGATGCAGGTTAGGCTTATCCCTACATCCCATGACAGCAGAGAAAGTTACGGCATGAAAGTGCTAGGCAGGAATAATACCGTGGGAATTGTTACCGACAGCGGAATTATTACCGAAGAAATGCATAAAAATTTACAGGGCTGTGATGCCTATATTGTGGAGGCCAATCATGACCAGCAGAAACTTTGGCAGGGAAGGTATCCTTGGTACCTGAAAAAAAGGATTGACAGTAGTCTTGGCCACTTGAACAATATTCAGTTGGCCGAGGCGTTAATAGAATGGTTAGGCGAAAATACACAAAAAGTTGTGCTGGCTCATTTAAGCGAAGAAAATAACACACCCGAACTCGCTTTGACAACAGTTTTGGGGATTTTAAGAGACTCTAGTGTCAGAAGGCGCTGTTCGCACTTGAAAATAAGGGTTGCACCTAGGCATGTGCCGCATGAATTGATTCATCTGGGCGAATAATACCCATAGGAGGTTAATCTTATATGGATTATTACCGTGATAATAGATATGAAAGAAAGCCGCGGATAATCTCAACAGTATTGCTGGCAACGGTTAGTGCTATTCTGGGCGGGTTAATTGCTGTACTTTTAGTGCCGACGGTTTACCCACAGCAGAATGGTTTGCCGGGCGGCAACAATGTTATTCTCGAGCAAGGGATGGTGCCGCCAATCACGAGTTCCGGCGAAGGCGGAGAATCACCGGTCGTTAATATCGCCAGTACCGTCGGGCCTGCCGTGGTTGGTGTAGCAAATTTCCAATATCGCGGCAGTATTTTTGGCGGTGGAGGTCTGACCGAGGTTGGCAGCGGTTCCGGCTTTATTATTGATGCCAAGAATGGTTATATTGTGACAAACAATCACGTGGTTAAAGATGCCGAGAAACTGATCATCTCCCTGATTGACGGGCGGGATGTCGCCGGTATTCTAGTAGGAGGAGATTCCCGTACAGACCTGGCCGTAGTCAAAATTGAGGATACTCAAAACCTTAAAGCTGTCCAGCTGGGGGATTCTAATGCTCTTAGAGTTGGTGAATCCGTAGTAGCCATAGGCAACCCCGGCGGGAGAGAATTTGCGCGGACGGTAACCACCGGAGTGGTATCCGCTACGGATCGCTTCCTCATGCTGGAAGGAGAGGCCAGTTTTAACCTTATCCAAACCGATGCCGCCATTAATCCGGGTAACAGCGGCGGGCCCTTAGTGAATTACAGTGGCCAGGTCATAGGTATTAACTCGGCCAAACAGGGTACTCCAGGTTTTGAGGGTATGGGCTTTGCTATTCCCATTTCTGACGCCCTGCCGGTGATCCAGCAGCTGATCGAGAAAGGTTATGTCAGCCATCCGGCTTTGGAGGTTAATATAGACGACCGCTATACGGAGGAATATGCCAGTTATCGAGGCTGGCCGGCAGGATGCTATGTGGCCAAAGTTCAGTTCGATGGGGCTGCAGCCAAGGCAGGAATTCAGGCCGGTGATATTATTACTGCTATTAATGGGGTAGAAATCAGCAACTCCTTGGAGTTAACTCACCAGTTGTTTAAACATAAACCTAAGGACAAAATTGAAGTAACTTACTTCCGAAATGGCGAGACTAAAACGGTTGAGGTAATCTTAGGGGAATTGAGATCATAGAATAAGGACAGCCGGTTTTTCGGTAGTTTAATTCTAAGCTTAAGAGCTAAAGGCTGAGATTATGGCAAATTAAGGTAAGTAGTCCTGTTGCTTGGAGAGTGGCAGGATTATTTATTTGGGGCTAAAGGCTAATAGTGAGCAGATTGAGGGGATAAAAGAGAATGTCTCAAGAAATGTGGAACAATTAACTTCTTGAGAATAAAATATAAGAAGGCATGGCCAATAAATTTTTAAGAGTTATGCTTCCAGAATTATTAGAGAAGAAAACTGTAAATAAATTAAATTACTTTTCTTTCTATTTCTTAAAGTCCGGCAACTTGGTATAATTAAGTACTAAGCTGATTAATCATTTTATTTCCGGAGATTTGACTTCCGATTATCAAGATAGATTAGGATTCTGGTTTTGTTAATACTACTATTGTTCTAAAAAGGAGTAAGATGAATGGTTAAAGCACTGCATATCGGACTGGATGTTGGTTCAACTACAGTCAAGATTGCAATTTTAGACGATAGGGACAACCTGGTCTTCAGCCATTACCAGAGGCATTTTTCTGATGTTCAGCACACCGTAAGCAATCTCTTGCAGCGAATATACGTTCAGTTGAAAAACACCGAAGTAACCATGAATGTTACCGGCTCCAGCGGGATGTCTACCTCCGAACAGCTGGGCATACCGTTTGTGCAGGAAGTCATAGCCTGCAGTCAAGCTGTGAAGAGGTTTATTCCTCAGACTGATGTGGCTATCGAACTGGGGGGAGAAGACGCTAAAATCACTTATTTCGGGGATTCGCCGGAATTAAGAATGAATGGAACTTGTGCCGGCGGAACCGGGGCCTTTATTGATCAAATGGCAATTCTCCTGAAAACCGATGCTGCCGGTTTGAATGAACTGGCAAAAAAACACAAGGAGATTTATCCTATCGCCTCGCGCTGCGGTGTTTTTGCCAAAACAGACATTCAACCTTTATTGAACGAAGGTGCGGCCAAAGAGGATATTGCTGCTTCGATTTTTCAGGCTGTCGTCAATCAAACCATTGCCGGTTTAGCCTGCGGTAAACCTATCCGGGGCAATGTGGCCTTTTTAGGTGGACCGCTTTCCTTTTTATCCGAACTGCGCCGGCGTTTTATTGAAACCTTGAAGCTTCAGCCCGAAAACATTATTGCTCCGGAAAACGCGCAGTTCTATGTAGCTATGGGGGCAGCTTTAGCTTCCAAACAAGGTTCAACCTGCAATTTCCAGTCTATCTATCAAAATATTGCTGCTTTGCATAATTTGACTTCGGCTACGACCATTCTCCAGCCTCTCTTTGCTAATGAACAAGAATACCAGGAGTTTAAGTTCCGCCACAATCAGAATTCAGTCCGGACCAAACCTTTAGCTGAAGTCAGCGGCTCATGTTTTCTGGGAATAGATGCCGGCTCGACCACCACCAAACTGGCCTTAATCGACGAGGAAGGCAATCTGGTCTACTCCCATTATGGCAGTAACGGCGGCAGCCCGCTTAAATCTACAATCTCTGCCTTGCGAAAGTTGTATCAAGCCTTGCCGGCCGAAGCGCAGATAAGCTATTCAGTGGTAACCGGCTATGGTGAAGCACTGCTTAAAGCCGCTCTGCAAGTTGACCATGGTGAAATTGAAACAGTTGCTCACCATCAGGGAGCCGAATACTTCCTTCCCGGCGTAGATTTCATTTTGGATATCGGCGGCCAGGACATGAAATGCATGCAGGTTAAAGATGGAGTTATCAATAACATTATGCTCAATGAAGCTTGTTCTTCAGGGTGCGGCTCCTTCATTGAGACTTTGGCTGAGTCCTTGAGCTTGCCTTTAGAAGAATTTGTCCAGAGGGGGTTATACTCCAAGACCCCGGTTGATCTAGGCACCAGGTGTACGGTATTTATGAATTCCAAGATTAAGCAGGTGCAAAAAGAAGGCGCCGATATCGGCAGCATCGCCGCCGGGATAGCTTATTCCGTGGTGAAAAACGCCCTCTATAAGGTTATCCGCCTGCATAATGCTTCGGAAGTCGGAGAGAAAGTGGTTGTGCAAGGGGGAACTTTTAAGAACGATGCCGTCCTGCGCAGCTTTGAGTTAATAACCGGGAGAGAAGTCATCCGTCCCAATATTGCCGGGATCATGGGAGCCTTTGGGGCAGCTCTCATCGCCCGGGAGAGGTATCAGCCCGGGACGCAGACAACCCTCCTTAAGGAGAGCGAGCTGGAAGATTTCCAGACCGTGATCAGCACCAGGTATTGCGGCCTCTGCGGCAATAACTGTTTACTGACCGTTAACAAGTTCTCCGATGGGCGGGAATTTTTAACAGGCAATCGCTGTGAGCGCGGCGCAGGCTTGGAGAATGCCTCGCAAAGTATTCCTAACCTCTTTGACTTTAAATACAAAAGATTGTTTGCCTATAAACCTCGGAAAAAGGAAGAAGCCCCCCGGGGAGAAATCGGGATTCCCAGGGTTCTCAATATGTATGAACATTACCCTTTCTGGTTTACCCTCTTTACGGAACTGGGCTTCCGCGTGGTTTTGTCAGCTCGTTCCTCCAAAAAGATTTTTGAATTAGGCATGGAGACTGTACCTTCTGAGTCTCTTTGTTATCCGGCCAAACTTACTAACGGGCATATTAAAGATTTAATAAATAAAGGGGTTAAAGTAATCTTTTACCCCTGTCTCCCCCGGGATGAAAAGGAAATGCCCGAGGCTAACAATAATTATAATTGTCCGATTGTTACTTCCTATCCTGAGGTGATTAACGCTAACGATGACGAGCTCAGACGGAAGGGTATTAAATTTATTTTTCCCTTTTTGCCCATGGATAATATGCCCAGAATGAAAGAAAGGCTCTGCGAAGAGTTCGGTTTTATGGGGCTAAGCAAAGAAGAGGTCAGCCGGGCTGTGGATAAAGCCTATGCCGAAAGGGAAGCTGTGCGGCAGGAAATCCAGGCCAAAGGTGAAGAGGTTCTGGCTTATTTGCGAGAAACTAAACAAAAAGGGATAGTACTGGCAGGTCGGCCTTACCATCTCGACCCGGAGATTAATCACGGTATTCCGGAGATGATTACCGGACTCGGCCTGACGGTTCTGACAGAAGATTCTGTAGCTCACCTTGGCCAGGTGGAGAGGCCTTTAAGGGTACTGGACCAATGGGTTTACCATTCCCGGCTTTATGCTGCAGCCAGCTTTGTAGCCACGAGAGCCGACTTAGAGTTAGTTCAATTAAATTCTTTCGGCTGTGGACTGGATGCGGTTACTACCGACCAAGTGCAAGAGATCCTGTCTCAATTCAGGAAAACTTATACCTTAGTTAAAATTGACGAGATTAATAACCTCGGGGCGGTACGCATTAGGATTCGCTCCCTCCTGGCAGCCATGCAGGAGAGAGAAAGAAAACAAATTTTGCCGAGGAAGCTTTACGATAGCCCTAAACGAGTAATATTTACGGAAAAAATGAGGGAAGAATATACGATTCTCTCTCCGCAGATGGCACCTCTTCATTTTGAATTGGTGGAAGAGGCTGCCCGCCTCGAAGGTTATCGCATCGAAGTCTTGCCGGATGTGGAAGCCGGTGCGGTGGAAGAGGGTTTGAAACACGTTCACAATGATGCCTGCTACCCATCAATCCTGGTTGTCGGGCAAATCATGGCAGCTTTAAAGTCCGGCCGCTATGACCTGAACCGGACGGCAGTCATAATGTCCCAAACCGGTGGTGGGTGCAGAGCCAGCAATTATATTGGTTTTATCCGCAAGGCTTTAAAAGATGCCGGGATGCAGCAAATTCCTGTTGTATCTTTGAATGCTTTGGGTATTGAATCTAACCCCGGCTTTAAAATTACGACCAGGATGCTAAAACGCTGTGTGATGGCTATGGTCTACGGGGATCTCTTAATGCGGCTCTCCAATGCTACCCGGCCTTACGAAAAGAACCCTGGGGAAACCAATGCCCTGGTGGAAAAGTGGCTAAGTGAGCTTAAACCCAGCCTAGCCAAGTTGAGCATCCGCGAATACCATGCCAATATCCGTAAGATTATTCGTGATTTTGATAATTTGGAAATCCTTAATATTCAGAAACCTAAAGTCGGGGTAGTTGGTGAAATTTTGGTTAAATTCCACCCCTTTGCCAATAACTATATTGTTGATATCCTGGAAAAAGAGGGCGCGGAAGCAGTTATGCCGGATCTGATCGACTTCTTCCTCTACTGCGCTCACAATGCAATCTACAGCCGGAAGAAGCTGGCCGGAACCTTGAAAGCTAATCTCCTTTCCCGCTACATTATTTGGCGTATTGAAAACTACCGCCGGGTAATGAAAAAAGAACTGAGAAAAAGCAAGCGCTTTTCTCCTCCCAAATCTATCTTTGAACTTGCTGCTCTAGCTGGAGAAATTATGCACTTAGGGCACCAAACGGGTGAAGGCTGGTTTTTAACAGCCGAAATGCTGGAGTTAATAGAAAGCGGTGCAACTAACGTTGCTTGCCTGCAGCCCTTTGCTTGCCTTCCCAATCATATTACGGGGAAAGGAATGGTTAGGGAAATTAAAAGGCATTATCCGGAAGCCAATATTGTGCCCATTGATTATGACCCGGGTGCTAGCCAGGTTAACCAGGTTAACAGGATCAAGCTCATGCTCTCTGTAGCTTTTAAGAAACTGCAAGAGAACGAAGCTGTCCAGGAAGTTCAGGGCCACGCTGCGGCAGACCAGGATATTTCCGAACAGATTATAGCTAAGTAAGCCTTAATCCATAAATTGAGCATAGGCTAAAACAATCTGTTCCACCTTGGAGCCGGCGGTTATTGTCTGGTTGACCAAAGTATCGTCATCGGCTTTAAAGTCAAAAATCATTAATTGACCATCACCAACTTCAAACCAGCCTTCCAATTTGCCTGCTCCGTGGGGACTGACCGGTTCCTGATACTGTGCCCGGTATTTTGTTAGAACACTTTCCGCCGGGTCTCCAATCCGGACATCCAGTTCGGTTGGGGCATTAACAGCTGTGGAAGATATTTGGAGAACTCTTTGGGAATTCCTGCCGATAACTAGTGTCAGCCCATTCTTGTAAGATCTCTCTTCATAAGGTTCACCATAATAACCCTCCTCTTCAATAGTAAGGACCTGAAACTCAGAACCAAGTTCAGTTGTTACTCTCTGCGCAGAGTCGCCGAGGGAAATGCCGCCGATACTGGGAGTTTTATTTTCAGCAAGCGGCGCAGTTGGAGAGGGGGTATTAGGCTGA